>NZ_UGTV01000015.1:0-1485000 GCF_900454865.1 Pasteurella canis
ATGAAACCAGACCTGTCTTCCCTTTGGCAAGAATGCCTATTGCAGCTACAAGACCAAATTTCACTAACAGATTTTAGTACATGGCTACGTCCATTACAGGCAGATTTTAATGTACCAAATATGATCGTTTTGTATGCCTCAAATGTGTTCATTAAGCAAAAAGTGGATGAAAGTTATTTAGCACAATTAACCAAAGTTGCACAAGAGTTAAGTGGGCAGGCTGAGTTAGTCATTCAAGTTAAGGTTGGTGTCAAACCAGAAGTACGCCTCCCTCAAATCGAAAATAAAAAAATTGAAGTCAATAAAAATGAAAAACCACAGATGGTAATTCGTTCTTATTTAAATCCTAAGCATTTATTTGAAAATTTTGTTGAAGGTAAGTCAAATCAATTAGCACGTGCTGTTGCACAAAAAGTAGCAGAAATGCCAGGTGAGCAAAGCTCGAATCCACTATTTTTGTATGGTGGAACGGGTTTGGGTAAAACACATTTATTGCACGCAATTGGTAATGGTATTTTGTTACGCAATCCTAATGCCCGTGTACTTTATATTCACGCTAATAATTTTATGCAACAAATGGTTAATGCAGTACGTGATAACAAGATGGATGAATTTAAAAAATTCTATCGCTCTTTAGATGCATTATTAGTTGATGATATTCAATTTTTTGCAGAGAAAGAAAAAACACAAGAAGAGTTTTTTCATATTTTCAATAGCTTATTTGATACAGGTCGCCAAATTATTTTAACTTCAGATCGTTATCCAAAAGAAATTGAAAAGTTAGAGGAACGTTTAAAATCTCGTTTTGGTTGGGGGTTAACAACAGCAATTGAACCACCAGAATTAGAAACTCGCGTTGCTATTTTGCTGAAAAAAGCAGAAGAAAAAAATATTTATTTACCAGAAGAAGTTGCATTTTTCATCGGACAAAAATTACGTACTAACGTACGTGATTTAGAAGGTGCATTAAATCGCGTCAGTGCTAATGCAGAATTTATGGGGGCACCAATTACGATTGATTTTGTTCGAGAAACCTTAAAAGATATGTTGGCATTACAAGATAAACTTGTGACAGTTGAAAATATTCAAAAAGTAGTGGCAGAATATTATCGAATTAAAGTATCTGACTTAAAAGGGAAAAGTCGTTCTCGTTCTATTGCCAGACCAAGACAATTAGCCATGGCATTATCGAAAGAGTTAACAAATCGCAGCTTGCCAGAAATTGGTAAGAGTTTTGGTGATAAAGATCATACAACAGTATTGCATGCTTGCCGAAAAATTGCCGAATTAAGGGAACAAGAACATTCTTTACAAGAAGATTGGTCAAATTTAATCCGCACACTATCTGTGTAAAAAGGGGAAAATATGCAGTTTATTGTTTCAAGAGAAAACCTATTAAAACCATTGCAACAAGTTTGTGGCGTATTGAGTAGTCGTCCAAATATTCCCGTATTAAATAATGTATTGTTGCAGATTCATACTGATCATTTAGTGATTACTGGTACTGATTTAGAAGTTGAGCTTTCAACGCAAACTGAGTTATTAAGCTCATCTCAGCAAGGTAGCTTTACTATTCCAGCCAAGAAGTTTTTAGATATATGTCGTAGTTTACCAGAAGGGGCAGAAATTTCGGTTAGTTTTGAGGAAGATCGTGCAATTATAAAATCTGAGCGGAGTAAATTTAATCTTTCAACATTGCCAGCAGAAGAGTATCCGAATTTAACTGACTGGCAGTCTGAAGTGGATTTTACGATTGAACAAAGCACATTACGTCGTTTAATTGATGCGACTCAGTTTTCTATGGCAAATCAGGATGCACGTTATTTTTTAAATGGTATGAAGTTTGAAACAGAAGGGAACTTATTACGTACTGTTGCTACTGATGGGCATCGCTTAGCTGTTTGTACTATTGCTTTAGAGCAAGATTTGCAAAATCATTCTGTCATTGTACCGCGTAAAGGTGTATTGGAATTAGCGCGTTTACTTGAAAATACGGATTTGCCTGCTCGTTTACAAATTGGCACGAACAATTTACGTATTGAGCTAGGAAATATTATTTTTACTTCAAAGTTGATTGATGGTCGTTTCCCTGACTATCGTCGAGTTTTACCGCGTAATGCGACACGTATTTTAGAGGCGGATTGGAATGTGCTAAAACAGGCCTTTGTACGTGCAGCAATTTTATCGAATGAACGCTTTCGTAGTGTGCGTTTACAATTAAGTGAAAATCAACTTAAAATTACTGCCACTAACCCAGAACAAGAAGTAGCAGAAGAAGTCATTGACGTTTCTTATCGTGGTGAAGAAATGGAAGTCGGTTTTAATGTTAGTTATATTTTAGATGTACTTAATGCGTTGAAATGTAATCAAGTACGTATGCGTCTAACAGATGCGTCTTCAAGTTGCTTAATTGAAGACTGTGAAGATGCAAGTGCTGAATATGTCATTATGCCTATGCGTCTATAATTACGTTTCATGTCTTTATGGCTATTTCTCGCTTACTAATTGAAAACTTTAGAAATTTAACAGCCGTGGATCTTGAATTAGATCACGGCTTTAACTTTTTAGTTGGGAATAACGGTAGTGGGAAAACAAGTTTATTAGAAGCCATTTTCTACCTTGGGCATGGTCGTTCCTTTAAAAGTGCGGTTAGTAATCGTATCATTTCTTATGAACAACCACATTTTACTTTGCATGCAAAAATCCAAGAGCAGCAACATCAGTGGTCAGTTGGTTTACAAAAACAACGACAGGGTAATAGTGTCGTCAAGATTAATGGAGAGGATGGAAATAAGATTTCTGATCTTGCTCATTTATTACCTATGCAACTTATTACACCTGAGGGGTTGACGTTGTTAAATGGTGGTCCGAGTTACCGACGCGCTTTTCTAGATTGGGGATTATTTCATCATCATAATTATTTCCATCTTGCTTGGGTAAATTTAAGTCGCCTATTAAAACAACGTAATGCAGCATTACAGCAGGTAACAAGCTATTCTCAATTAGCGATTTGGGATACTGAGTTAGTCAAATTAGCTGCTCAGGTGAGTAAATGGCGAGCAGAATATGCAGAAGCGTTACGTCCAGAAATTGAGAAAACGTGTCAGTTATTTTTACCTGAACTGGAAATCAGTGTGAGCTTTCATCAAGGATGGGAAAAAGAACGAGATTATGCTGAATTACTTGTACAAAGTTTTGAACGTGATCGCGCTATCGGTTATACAGTATCAGGTCCTCAAAAAGCGGATTTTCGTTTTAAAGCGAATGGGTTACCTGTAGAAGATATTCTTTCTCGAGGTCAATTAAAATTACTTATGTGTGCGTTACGTTTAGCACAAGGCGAACATTTAATGAATCAGAAGCAACGCCATTGTATTTTTTTGATTGATGACTTTGCTTCTGAGTTAGATGAATATAAGCGTGCTTTATTAGCTGAGCGTTTGAAGAAAAGTGGTTCTCAAGTTTTTGTGACAGCAATTACGGAGTCTCAGTTAAAGCAGATGCAACCAAAACAGCATTACACCTTTAGTGTAAAAGATGGTTGCATTTTACCTATTTAAATTTTTATTTTTGGCTACATACTGCGATAAAGTGTAATTTATTTTTTGGATCATTAAATGTTTTAAACATACGTTTAAATTGTTCACGATTTTCCGATTTCAGTGCATTTTTAATAATTCTGAATGTACCTATTACACCTTCATCATAAATCAGTCCTGTTGGAGATAAAAGTGTCATTTCTCCTGAATAAGTATCTACATTACGAAATCCACATTGATTAAATAGTGATTTCCAATCTTCTTTTGTTAATGGGGCCACGCTGACATTAATGGCATTACGCATATCTTCTAAGATTTGTTGATGATTATCACCAACTAACATGACATCATGAGTTAATAAGAAACCCTTCGGTTTTAGTACACGTAAATATTCTTTAATTGCTTTTTGTTTTGCCTCAATAGGTAACATTGTTAACATAGCTTCATTAATTACAATATCGAAACTATTGTCTTCGAAAGGTAATTTCATTGCATTAGCGCGCTGTACATGGATTAAGTCTTGTAAGCCTTCATTAGTAATATTTTCGTGTGCTTTTGCTAGTGCATCTTCATCTAGATCAACCCCTTCAATATGACAGCCATATTGTTTA
The DNA here is from genome assembly GCF_900454865.1 of Pasteurella canis. Taxonomy (GTDB): domain Bacteria; phylum Pseudomonadota; class Gammaproteobacteria; order Enterobacterales; family Pasteurellaceae; genus Pasteurella; species Pasteurella canis. The sequence goes on from NZ_UGTV01000015.1 coordinate 4,151, forward strand.
GCTAAACTAATAGCGGTAGTTGCCATATTACAAGCAACGTCTAATATTTTCTTATTGGCATTAAAGTCAGCGTTTGCAATTAGCCAGTCTGTAGCTTTACGACCACCAGGACGTAGACGTGTTTTTCCTAAACGTGCAAGAAAATTATGTCCAACTTCTTCTTTTCTCATTATTCACTCCTTAATTCATTACTTTTTAGATAGATTATCATCTTTAAATAGAAATAAGAATTATTATTAGAGTCTATAGCATAGATAAAAAAATACGGTCAAAATTGACCGCACTTTTATCCTCAAAACTTAGCGAGTACCGTAGACAACAATTGTTTTTCCGTGTGCGGAGATCAAATGTTGATCTTCTAACATTTTTAAGATTCGACCTACTGTTTCACGAGAGCAACCAACCATTTGTCCAATTTCTTGGCGAGTTATTTTTATTTGCATACCATCAGGGTGTGTCATTGCCTCAGGCATTTTTGCAAGATTTAATAATGTTTGAGCAATACGCCCCGTTACATCTAGAAATGCAAGATTACTGACTTGTCTTGATGTATTTTGTAAACGGCGAGCAAGCTGTGCAGATAAATGCATTAATATATCAGGGTTGACCTGAATTAATTGACGAAATTTTTTATAAGAAATTTCTGCAATTTCACATGGGCTTTTGGCTTTAATCCATGCAGAACGTAGTTGTCCTTCTTCAAATAGACCTGCTTCACCAAAAAAATCACCTTGGCTTAAGTAAGTCAAAATCATTTCTTTTCCATCTTCGTCTTTAACTAATACTGCCACTGAGCCTTTAATTAAATAATAAAGGGTTTCAGCTTTCTCACCTGCATGAATTAATGTACTTTTAGAAGGGTATTTATGAATATGACAGTGAGAGAGAAACCATTCTAATGTCGGATCTATAGATTGGTTAGCTTGCATTTGTTCTTGCACGGAAGACCTCCATAAACTAATTTTGTTTGCGACAAAGTAGAATTATTTGAGCAAGTCCATTTTGTCTTTTATATCAATTGACTCGTGCAGTTCAGACCAGACTATCACGACATTACCTTGTTGAATTTGATAAATTAAATTTTGTTTTTTTTGTTGTAAAGAAAGTTCTTGTGAACCGTAGTCCGTGCCTTCTCGTAAAATAAAGCTCTCAACAATATTATTGAGTGTTTCTTCATCTAATTCTTGCCAAGGAATAATCATATTCTTACCTAAATTTACATTTTATGCAAATAACGTTTCAATTAATCGCCATTGTTGTTCAAAACTCTGAGTTGGTGAATGACGGAAATTAGAGCGAACATAACGCATAAAATGCCCTTCACAAAAGCTCACTAGATGTGAAGCAATGACTCGTTCGTCGTAATAGAAACCTTTTCCCTCTCGTAATTTTCGCATTTGCAAAATATTCACAAATTGAAGTTCTAGACGATCAAAAAATTGTGCAACGCGGGCTTGTAACTGGGGTTCTTCAAACATCAATGCGTGCCCAGTTAAAACTCGCGTTAATCCTGGATTTTTACGTGCAAAATCCAAAATCATTTGTAGAATATTGTGAATACGTGTTGCAGTATTCGTTTCATTTTTGACAGATTGAGTAATACGAGTGAATAAATGATTTTCTAAGTTATCAATCAGTGCTTCAAACATCTTCGTTTTGCTTGGATAGTAGCGATATAGTGCTGCCTCTGAAACACCAACTTCTTCTGCTATTCGTGCTGTTGTCATACGCTCCATTCCACGTTCTGAATGTAGCATATGAGTAAGAACAGTAAGAACTTGCTGGCGTCTCTCTTTTAGACTACGTTTGGCTAGTTTTTCCATGAGTTATTTTTTACCTGAATGACCAAAACCACCTTCACCACGATCAGTTTGTGTAAATTCGTTAACAAGATTAAATTCAGCTTGAACAACGGGCACGAAAACTAATTGTGCAATGCGATCACCTACTTCAATTTTAAAAGGATCATTACTGCGATTCCATAACGAAACCATCAATGGACCTTGGTAATCAGAATCAATTAAACCAACTAAATTACCAAGTACAATGCCATGTTTATGCCCTAATCCTGAGCGAGGGAGAATCACTGCTGCAAGGTTAGGATCTGCAATATAAATCGATAATCCAGTTGGAATTAATACAGTTTGTCCTGCTGCGACTGTGATGGATTCATTAATTAATGCCCTTAAGTCAAGACCTGCTGAGCCTGTTGTTGCATATGTTGGTAAAGGGAACTCAGTACCGATACGTTGATCGAGAATTTTAACATCAATTTTTTTCATTCTTTTTCCTATTTTTAAAAAACATGATACTTTCTATTTTATGTTGAAATGAACGTTTCACAGAGCGACTGACTAATTTCATTATATTGGCTCATTATTACGCACTGATCATGAAATTTTAACCATTTAACTTGTTCAGCAGCGTATCAGATGTTGAACACTCATGGTGAAATGTATCATGGTGTTGATTTAAAACGAGTAATGATTTCATTAACTAGTTGTTTAGCTAGGTCGTTTTTATTAGTTAAAGGCAACCTTTTATTGCCTTGTGACCAAAATAAGTGCAAACGATTTTGCTCTTGACCAAATACTTGGCCTCCCGATACATCATTGGCGCAGATCATATCGAGTTTTTTACGTTGCAATTTATCTTGAGCATATTTTTCTATGTGTTCCGTTTCCGCAGCAAAACCAACAGTAAACGGACGATTTGCTGTCAAATGTCCTACATCAGCAATAATATCTGGGTTTTTGATGAGTTTTAAACTAATTTCATCACCTGATTTTTTAATTTTTTGTTGAGCAACTTCAGCGACACGATAATCTGCTACAGCAGCACAACCAATAAAAATTTGATGTTCTATTGCACATTGCAGTGCTTGTTGGTGCATTTCTTCGGCAGATATCACATTAATTCGCTTAACATTCGGTGGTGTAATCAGATTCACTGGACCTGTAATTAAAGTGACTTTTGCTCCTCGTTCTACGAAGGCTTGTGCAATAGCAAAACCCATTTTTCCAGAGCTATGATTGCTTATATAACGGACAGGATCGATTGCTTCTCGTGTTGGTCCTGCTGTAATCGCAACAGATAAGTAAGTAAGATCTTGTTGTTGGTCAAAAAGCTTACTGAGTGCTTCATAAATTTCTTGTGGTTCAGACATACGCCCAACGCCGATATCACCACAAGCTTGTTCCCCATTATTAGGACCAATAAAAGCCATGCCTCGAGCAGAAAGAGCAGCTAGATTTTGCTGTGTTATAGTTTGAGCAAACATTTGTTGATTCATTGCTGGTGCGATTAAAATGGGAGCTTTTGTCGCCAAACAAAGAGTAGAAAGTAAGTCATTTGCCATACCTACTGTTAAACGAGCAAGAAAATCAGCGCTTGCAGGTGCAATCACAACAGCCTGAGCCCATTTGGCTAATTCAATATGCCCCATAGCAAGCTCGGCTTGTGGGTCTAATAAAGATTGTGATACTGCATTACCTGAAATCGCTTGTAATGTAAGTGGCGTAACGAATTCAGTTGCAGCGGGTGTGACAACAACCCGCACTTCAGCATTGTTTTTACGTAATAAACGAATTAACTCTATGGATTTGTAAGCCGCAATACCGCCAGTAATTCCGACGACAATGCGTTTTGCTTGGAGTTGTTGCATTATGAATCCTTATGCTGAATTATTGTTCAAACTAATTGAAGCTTTATTTTACTGTAATTTGTTTGAAGAAAGAATTGTATTTTTGCGATCCTTATTACAAAACGTGGTTGTATGAGTGTTTTGTTAAAAAGCGGCTTGTTAGTTTTTTCATTTGTTCTATTAATTTAAGAAGAGCGAATAAGTATGATGAGCGATCAAACAAAGTTAATGCCACGTGAAAAATTATTGCAATTCGGAGCAAGTACACTTAGTGATGAAGAGCTTTTAGCTATTTTTTTACGAACAGGGATAAAGGGGTGTCCTGTAATGCGTTTATCAGAGCAAGTGTTACAGTATTTTGGCTCATTACGAGGCCTTATTTCAGCGACACAAAAAAATTTTTGTGCAGTAAAAGGAATTGGAATTACTCAATTTATTCAGTTACAGGCTTGTACTGAAATGACCAAACGTTATTTATTAGAAGAGTTAGAGCTAACACATGCATTTGGGAGTTCAGAAAATGTGAGATTTTATTTACAAACAGTTTTAGAAAGCAAGGAAAGAGAAATTTTTTTAGTACTATTTTTAGATAACCAACATCGTCTAATTAAACAAGAAGAGATGTTCTTAGGTACAATTAATACAGCTTCAGTTTATCCACGAGAAATTATTAAAAGTGCGTTGTATTGTAATGCTGCCGCATTAATCTTGGCACATAATCATCCATCTGGAAATGCAGAGCCTAGCATGTCAGATAAAAGAATTACTCAAAGAATACAAAGTGCGGCGGAATTAGTTGAAATTCGTGTTTTAGATCATTTTGTGATAGGTAAAGGTAATTACTATTCTTTTGCAGAAAATGGGTTGATATAGCTTTTCTTATTATGATTTGATTCTTCATCTAAAATTTTCACATTTATTTAGAGTAAATCTCGTCTTTAGGCTTGAGAATAAAACATAAAGTGAGTATAATTCACCACCTTTAATATAGTATGCGGGTCGGTTACAGCGACCTGACGAGGTAGCTATCAAAATTGAACCTATTAAGATTTAATACAATTTTGAAGTAATCCGAACCCTAAGCTCGAGCTTATATTTGATTTATTGGAGATTAATATGTCTAGAGTCTGTCAAGTAACAGGCAAGCGTCCAACTGTTGGTAACAACCGTTCGCACGCTATGAATGCGACTCGTCGTCGTTTTCTTCCAAATTTACATACTCACCGTTTTTGGGTTGAGAGTGAAAAACGTTTCGTAACTTTACGCTTAACTGCGAAAGGTATGCGTATTATTGATAAAAAAGGCATTGATGCAGTTTTAGCTGATATCCGTGCTCGTGGCGAGAAAATCTAAGGAGCTAAAAAATGGCAGCTAAAGGACCTCGTGAAAAAATCAAATTAGTTTCAACTGCTGAAACTGGTCATTTTTATACCACTACTAAAAATAAACGTAATATGCCAGAAAAAATGGAAATTAAAAAATACGATCCTGTAGTGCGTAAACACGTTATTTATAAAGAAGCTAAAATCAAATAATTTTAGTAGAATATAAAAGACCCGACAATGTTCGGGTTTTTTTATAACAAAAATTTAAGGATTGATCATGCCAGAATTGCCTGAAGTTGAAACGACCAAAAATGGTATTGCCCCTTATATTGAGGGATATATTATAGAAAAAGTCATTGTGCGCCAACCTAAACTACGTTGGATGGTAAGTCATGAATTGATGTCTATTGTTCAACAAAAAGTAGTGAATATTAGTCGTCGTGCGAAATATCTTATTCTTCATACCGAATGTGGTTACATTATTGGACATTTGGGTATGTCGGGATCTTTACGAGTCGTTGAACAGTCAGATGTCATTGATAAACATGATCATCTTGATATTGTAATGAATAATAGCAAAATTCTGCGTTATAACGATCCTCGTCGTTTCGGTGCATGGTTGTGGACAAATTCGTTAGATGATTTTCATCTATTTCAAAAGCTCGGACCAGAGCCTCTTTCTGAAATGTTTAATGCTGATTATTTGTGGCAAAAAAGTCGTAAAAAACAAACCGCACTTAAGGCTTTCCTGATGGACAATGCGATTGTTGTTGGTGTAGGCAATATTTATGCGAATGAAACATTATTTTTATGTGGGTTACATCCTAAGAAACATGCGGGTACTTTAACAAAAGTACAATGTAATCAACTTGTTGATATGATAAAAAAAGTACTTTCTACAGCCATTCAACAAGGCGGAACGACGTTGAAAGATTTTCTTCAACCTGATGGTCGTCCTGGTTATTTCGCTCAGGAGTTATTAGTTTATGGAAATAAAGATAAACCTTGCCCAAAATGTGCGACAAAAATTGAAAGCATCGTGATTGGACAACGGAATAGCTTCTATTGTCCAAAGTGTCAGAGTAATAAAAATTAATAGAGAGATGGTTCATTTCTATTATACTAATAATTGTAGTTGAAAGATTTAATTCATAATTTCTGTTAACTATATGTTTATATTAATAAAGAAATAGCCAGAAGCAACGCTTCTGGCTATTTCTTTATTAATATTTGGAAACTACTTAATCAAAGCAGTTAAATCATTAATTATTTCGTACTTGGGATATTGAAACGTTTGTTGAAGCGTTCTACACGACCACCAGTATCAACAACACGTTGTTTTCCTGTATAGAATGGGTGGCAATTGCCGCATACGTCTAGATTTAAATCTTTACCCACTGTTGAACGAGTTTTAATAACATTACCGCAAGAGCAAGTTGCAGTAATTTCTACATAATTAGGGTGAATACCTTGTTTCATTAGAAAACCTCAATTTGAAGCCACGCCGCTATCAAGTACATTGTCCGACACCGCGTGTAGTTAAAATTACGTCTTTAAATAAGACACTCTTTATCAGAGCGCAAATTCTACAAAAAAAATGTTAAGTATTCAAGGTAATTTAGCTTAAATAGACAAACAGCATAGCTGGTGCTATATTCCCTCCAAATACAGTTCGGACCTCAAACAGTCATAATTAATCATACTATGCATCTCATCCGTATCGCACTTGCTGTACCATTAGTACAGTTTTTTGATTATCTTTTACCTCCTCATATACATGCTGTGATTGGAGGGCGAGTTGTTGTACCTTTTGGGCATCAAAAGCGTATTGGTCTCGTTATAGACTTTCCAGAACAAACTGATATGGAAAGGTCTCAACTAAAATTAGTACTTGATGCCCTTGATAACGAGAGTCTTTTTCATAATGAAATGTGGCAATTGTTACATTGGTCAGCCTTATATTATCAGCATCCAATAGGTGATGTGTTGTTTCAAGCGTTACCAGTGAAACTACGTCGAGGAGAAAGTGCGATTGGAAAGAAACAAATTTTTTGGAAATTGACTGCGCTTGGTGAGAAAATTTTGTCTCAGGATGCAGAAAATAAAGCATTTAAACGCTCAGCTAAGCAATTAGAAGCATTGAATGCATTATCGATTTCACCTTTAGAAAAAAATCATCATGCGTTCAATCGTACTATTTTTTCTCGCCTGAAAGAAAAAGGTTATATTGAAGAAGTGGAAATGCCACCTTTAGTACGGTCTTGGCAGGAGCGTTTAGACGGATTGCCAATAGTAAAAGCAGAAAACCGTTTACATCTAAATCCTCAGCAAGCTCTTGCATTTAGCCAATTGATATTTAATGAAGGTTTTGCTGCATGGCTTTTAGATGGTGTAACAGGATCAGGTAAAACAGAAATCTATCTTCAATTTATCGAGGAAATATTAAAAAAGGGTAAGCAAGTATTAGTTCTTGTCCCTGAAATAGGACTAACACCTCAAACTGTGCAGCGTTTTGAAGCACGTTTTAATGTACTGATTGATGTGTTGCATTCCAATTTAAATGATTCGCAGCGCTTAAAAGTATGGCAAAGAGCCAAAACAGGTCAAAGTGCTATTGTCATTGGTACACGCTCTGCTTTATTTACACAATTTTCTGAGCTTGGTTTAATTGTGATTGATGAGGAGCATGATGTTTCTTTCAAGCAACAAGAGAGTTTTCGATATCATGCTCGAGATTTATCTGTGGTTTTAGCGAAACAATTAAATATTCCCGTGTTAATGGGGTCGGCAACACCGAGTTTAGAAAGTTTAAATAATGTTGCTAATGGTAAATACCGGCATTTAGTTTTACCAAAAAAAGCTGCGAATTCGACCGCACTTCGTCATTTTGTCATTGATTTAAGGCAACAACGATTACATCATGGTTTATCTGAAAGTCTGTTGATGAAGATGGCTCAGCATTTACAAAAAGGTAATCAAGTCTTATTGTTTTTAAATCGTCGTGGTTTTGCGCCTGTGTTGTTATGCCATGAATGTGGCTGGATTGCGCAGTGCAAACATTGTGAGAAGCCTTATACTTATCATCAACGTCAACGTGTATTACGTTGTCATCATTGCTCATCTCAAAAAGCGATTCCAATGCAGTGTGGAGATTGTGGATCGACACATTTAATGACGACTGGGTTAGGTACTGAACAGTTAGAGTTGGCTTTGAATAGTCATTTTCCACAGTATCAAGTGACACGCATTGATAGGGATAGTACTGCGCGAAAAGGGAAACTAGATGCCTATTTAGAAGATATTCATCAAGGCCGAAGTCAAATTTTAATTGGTACGCAAATGTTAGCAAAAGGTCATCATTTTCCCAATGTGACTTTGGTTGCTTTAGTGAATGTTGATAGTGCATTATTTTCTGTAGATTTTCGTGCAGAAGAGCGTTTAGCTCAACTTTATGTACAAGTTGCAGGGCGTGCAGGGCGTATGGAAAAGCAAGGAGAAGTAGTGCTGCAAACACATTATCCAGATCATCCTTTGTTACAGGCGTTATTGAAACAAGGTTATGACCAGTTTGCTCAACAGTCATTAATATTGCGTAAGAATATGGGATTGCCTCCTTTTGCTGCACAAGCTTTATTTAAAGCACAAAGTCGTCATGAGCAAGCGGCTGAAAAAGTTTTACAACAAATCGCCTATTATTTTGAGCAGTGGAATGAAATAGAAAAATCAGATTTAGCTATTTTAGGACCGATAGTGGCTCCCTTTAGTAAAAAAGCAGGGCAATATCGTTGGCAGTTATTATTACAGCATCCATCAAAGTTAGTGTTACAACGTGCATTATCGTCATTTCAGCATGCGAAACCAATTAAGTTTGGACAAGTACATTGTGTATTAGATGTTGATCCTCTTGATTTAACCTAACACAATTTGCCTTTGGTTTGAGTTAAACGTGTTTTTTCAGTAAAATTGAGGGGTTTTTTACACATTATATTTAGGAATAGGTTTTTTAGCGTGGCAAGACGAGATTATGCCCGTCGTGGCAGTAGAAAGAAAAGTCAAAAAGGGACAAATAAAATCACATTATTGTTGCTCATAAGCGTATTAATTGGTGGCTTTGTAGTTGCTTTGCTTGTAATGAAGGAAAATGCACCAGAAAAAGGTGTTGTTGTACCAAAAGTAGATAATACACAACCTAAAAGTGTGTTACCGAATCGACCAGAGGAAGTATGGAGTTATATCCAAGCATTAGAAACGCGTACTGTTCCAGTGAATGATGATCCAAAATCGTTAGACAAAAATATGCGTTTGACTGAAGAGCAAAAGAAAATCTTATTAGCAATGGAACAGGAACAAAAAGCAGCTGAACAGGCTCGTTTGAAACAACAAGAAGTTATGAAACAAACGGGAGAAGTTGAACCAAAACAAACCGCACTTTCAGTTCCTAAAGTAGTTGAATCGAAAGGAGAAGTAGGTAAAACAGTAAATAAACCAGCAACAGTAATCGAGGCAAAAAAATCAGAACCGATTAAAGAGGTGACTAAAACTGAGCCTGCAAAGAAAGTTGAGAAAACAGAAGTAGTAAATGTCACGTCTGTTGAGAAAAAATATGGTTTACAATGTGGCGCATTTAAAAATAAAACACAAGCCGAAAATTTACAAGCTCGTTTAACTATGCAAGGCTTAAATGTTCGTGTTAATTCAAGTGAACAATGGAATAGAGTGATTGTAGGGCCTATTGGCGATCGAGCATCAGCAGTAAAAGCTCAGGAAAAAGTCAAAACAATTACTCAATGTGTTGTTATTGGTATGTGATATGAGTAAAAAAAACGTGGGTAATTTACCCACGTTTTTTTGTTTTTCAGCTTGCGTAAAGATAAAAAATCCTTAAAATGAACGAACGTTCATTCAGCTAGTTGTCTGATTGTGACCCATCCTAATTTCCAATTTAATTTATTTGATATTTATTATGCGTCAATCTGATTTAGATATGACCGAGCATATTTTTATGGCGATAGATCAGCTCATGGCAAAAGATGGTCTGCATAATTTGTCAATGCATAAAATTGCAAAGGCAGCAAAGATTTCGCCTGGTACAATTTACATTTATTTTAAGTGTAAAGATGAGTTGCTAGAACAATTTGCTCGGCAAGTGTTTACACGTTTTCAGCGTGCGCTCGAAAAAAATTATGATGCGAGTCAGAATTTTTTTGAGCAGTATCGACAAATGTGGTGGAATGTTTGGCATTTTTTAGAGGAAAATCCAAATATATTATTAAATATGCACCAATATCAATCCTTACCAGGATTTGATCGAGTAATCAAAGAGTGGGATCGTAGTCATTGGACTCTATTCTGTGAGCGAGCTCAGCTCGCAGGAGAGCTATGTCATTTACCTACAAATATTTTATTTACTTTAGGATTAGATAGTGCAATTCAAATTGCATGGAAGAAAGTGTATTTTAAAGAATCGCTTTCAACAGAAATTCTTGAATCTGTTATTCGGCGCACATGGTGTGCAATGCAGAAATAATTTATATTTTGATATTTACGGAGTTTTTGTATGAGTGGATCTCAAGCAAACCAACCTAAACGTTCTCATTCCGTTATTATGAAAATAACGTTGGGACTTATCGTTCTTTTATTCATTGTTGTTATCGCTTTTAATGTGATTAAAAATAAAATGATCGAAAAAGCGATAGCTGGAATGGGGGAAAAAGCCTATCCCGTTACAGCAATAGAAATCCAGCCACAGCAATGGACACCTGTTATTGAAACAACTGGCTTAGTTCGTCCAAACCAAGGCGCGATGTTAAGTGCTCAGATCGCGGGAACAGTGAGTAAAGTACTTGTACAATCTGGTCAATCAGTTAAAAAAGGTGATATTTTAGTTATTTTGGATAGTTCTGTTGAACAAGCTAGCTTGAAAGCATCTCAAGCACAATTATCCTCAATTAAAGCAACTTATCAGCGTTATTTAAACTTGTATAAAACAAAAAGTGTTTCACAACAAGAACTTGATAACGCAAAATCAGCTTATGAAGCATTAGAAGCAAATATTGCAGCTTTAAAAGCGGGTATTGAACGTCGTCAAATTATTGCTCCTTTCGATGGTAAAGCAGGTATTGTAAAAGTTAATGTTGGCCAATATGTGAACCCAGGTATGGAAATTGTTCGTGTTGAAGATACAAGTAGTATGAAAATTGATTTTGCTTTATCACAAACACAATTAGAACATTTATATATTGGGCAAAAAGTGACTGCAACAGCAGATGCGAGAACTGGTGAAACATTCGCTGCTAAAATTACGGCTGTTGAGCCTGCAATTAGTTCATCAACTGGACTTATTGATGTACAAGCGACATTTGAGCCTGAAGATGGGAGAAAATTATTATCTGGCATGTTTACACGTTTACGCGTCGCATTACCTACGGAATATGATCAAGTAGTCGTGCCACAAGTCGCGGTGAGCTATAACATGTATGGTGAAATTGCATATGTATTAGTTCCGCTTTCTCAAGAAGAACGGGAAACATTAGCTAATCGTAAGGATTTTGATAGCAATAATTTAGATAAAGCTTATCGAGCGAAACAAATTACAGTTTTTACTAAAGATCGCCAGGGTGTTTATGCCCAATTGAAAGGGGATGAAGTTAAAGTTGGCGATAAAATTGTGACTGGAGGGCAACAAAACTTAAGTAATGGCAGTTTAGTACTCGTTGCTGATAAAACAGGTGTCGGCACAATGCAGCCTGCACAGAAAAATAACCTATAACGTGCAGTTAAAAATAGGAAAAACTTCATGAATTACGCTTTGTTATTAAAACAATTAGAACAAATTTTATCTTCTGAAACTTATTTGATTTCAAGAATGGCAAATACATCTGCATTTATTTATGAAAATATGCCTGATTTAAATTGGGTTGGCTTTTATATTGTAAAAGATGGTGTTTTAAAAGTAGGTCCATTTCAAGGAAAAGTAGCTTGTTCAGACATTAGCTTTGGCAACGGTGTCTGCGGTTATACATGGAAAATGGGAAAAACAACCGTTGTTGACGATGTTCATCAATTTGAAGGACATATAGCATGTGATAGTGCATCGCAGTCTGAAGTTGTTGTACCGATTTTCAAAAATGGTGAAATGATTGCTGAGTTAGATGTAGACTCACCTTGTTTAGCTCGTTTTTCTGCACAAGATGTTGAATTTTTAGAAAAATGCGCTTCACTTATTTGAGTTAAAAGTAGGAAACGAAAATGCGATTTACCGATATCTTTATTCGACGTCCTGTATTAGCAGTTTCAATTAGTTTGTTAATCATTATTTTGGGTTTGCAAGCAATAGCAAAATTGGCGGTACGTGAATATCCTAAAATGACAACGACAGTAATTAATGTCTCAACAGTGTATCCTGGGGCGGATGCAAGCTTAATTCAAGCATTTGTTACATCAAAGTTAGAAGAAGCGGTTGCTCAAGCGGATAATATTGATTATTTATCGTCCAAAAGTAGCCCTAATAGCTCATTAATTACGATAAAAATGAAACTGAATACGGATCCTAATGCTGCATTAGCAGATGTTTTGGCAAAAGTGAATTCTGTACGTTCTCAATTACCAAGGGGGATTGATGACCCTGTGATTACTTCATCTACTGGTGGAACTGGGATGATGTATATTCAGTTTAGTTCTACAAAGCTAGATGCAAGTCAAGTCACAGATTATATTGAACGTGTAATTAAACCACAATTCTTTACTGTAGAAGGGGTTGCTGAAGTTCAAATTTTTGGTGCTTCTGATTATGCATTACGTATTTGGCTAGATCCCGCTAAAATGGCGGCACAAAATTTATCTGCAATGGCAGTAAGAAACGCATTATCATCAAATAATGTGCAAACTGCTGCAGGTAATGACAACGGCTTTTATGTGACTTATAAAAATAAAGTTGAGACTACAACAAAGTCTGTGGAGGAGCTAGGTAATCTTATTATTGCTTCAAAAGGCGATAAATTGGTTCGTTTACGTGATATTGCTGACGTTGAATTAAATAAATCAAGCGATAGTTCTCGTGCTGTTGCAAATGGGTTTGAGTCAGTTGTACTTGCAATTAATCCAACTTCATCAGCTAACCCACTTGTTGTCGCAGAAAATGTACGTCCATTGTACGAGCAAATTAAACAAAACTTGCCAGACAGTATGACTGCTGAGATTTTGTATGATACAACAATCGCAATTAATAGCTCTATTGATGAGGTTGTTAAAACTATTTTAGAGGCAACTATTATTGTATTAGTTGTGATTACACTCTTTATTGGCTCATTACGTGCGATCTTAATTCCTGTTATCACTATCCCGATCTCGTTAATTGGTGTCATTATGCTATTACAAGCATTTGGCTTCTCAATTAATTTGATGACGTTACTTGCGTTGATTCTGGCGATTGGTTTAGTTGTAGATGATGCAATCGTAGTGTTGGAGAACGTCGATCGCCATATTAAGTTAGGTGAAACGCCATTTCGTGCCGCAATTATTGGTACCAGAGAAATCGCTGTACCAGTCATTTCAATGACTATAGCATTAATGGCAGTATATTCTCCGATGGCTTTAATGGAGGGGATTACAGGTTCATTGTTTAAAGAGTTTGCTTTAACTCTTGCGGGGGCGGTCTTTATTTCTGGGATTGTTGCATTAACACTTTCACCGATGATGAGTAGTAAATTATTAAAGCCACACACTGATCCAAGTAAATTAGAGCAATGTATTGAGCATATGTTAACCAAGATGAATAATGGTTATAACTATGCTTTAAATCTTGTAATGGCGAGCCGTAAATGTATTTTAGCATTTGCAGCAGTAATTTTTGCAACTCTACCATTCTTATTCAATTCTCTTGCGCATGAGTTGACTCCTGCAGAAGATAAAGGGGCATTTATGGTGGTTGGACGTGCCCCTTCTAATGTAAACGTAGATTATGTCCAAGAGGCAATGCATGAGTTTGAACAGATCTTAAAAGAAACCCCAGAAGTTGATTTCTCTATGGTGATTTCTGGCGCTATGGGAAGTAATCAATCTTTCAGTGTCGTGACATTAAAAGATTGGAATGATCGAGATCGTACACAAGCTGAAGTGCTTAATGAGTTAAATAAAAAAGCAGCTCATATTCCCGAAGTAGCATTAACAGGGTTTAATTTCCCGGAGATTAATACTGGTGAGCAGGGTCCTCCAATTGGCTTTGTTATTAGTACAGCGAGTGGTTACCAAGACTTAGCGAATGTCGCGGGTGAATTTTTAGAGAAAATGAAAAAATCGGGTAACTTTGTTTATACTGCACTTGATTTGAAATTTGATACTGCACAAATGCGAATTACTGTAGATAAAGAGAAAGCGGGCACTTATGGTGTGACTATGCAGCAAATTAGTGCCACTTTGGGTAGTTTCTTATCTGCCGCTACGATTGAACGTGTAGATATTGATGGTCGAGCTTATCGTATTATCATGCAAGTTAAACGAGATCAGCGTTTATCACCAGAAAGTTTGAATAATTACTATGTTACAGCGAGTAATGGAAAATCTGTACCATTAAGTAGTTTTTTAACAATGACTTTAGAGCCACAGCCAACATCATTACCGCGTTTTAGTCAGTTGAATTCAGCTGTTATTAGTGCGGTACCTTTACCAACAAAAAGTACAGGTGATGCTATTGAATGGTTAAAAACAGCAGCAAAAGAAAGTTTACCACAGGGTTATAACTATGACTTTACAGGTGAAGCACGTCAGCTCGTACAAGAGGGAAATGCATTAGCTGTCACGTTTGTTTTAGCCGTAATCATTATTTTCTTAGTGTTAGCTATTCAGTTTGAGTCTATTCGTGATCCTATAGTGATCATGATTTCTGTGCCATTAGCAGTAAGTGGTGCATTACTGACGTTGAACGTTTTAGGTAGTACTCTGCCAGGTATATTGAGAATATTTGGTATTGTGATGTCATTCCCAGGCACGACATTAAATATTTATTCTCAAGTAGGGCTAATTACTTTAGTAGGGCTCATTACTAAGCATGGTATTTTGATGTGTGAAGTAGCAAAAGAAGAGCAGCTCAATCACGGAAAGAATCGTATTGAGGCGATTACTGAAGCTGCAAAAGTGCGTTTACGCCCGATCTTAATGACAACAGCGGCTATGGTTGCAGGCGTGATTCCTTTATTATTTGCTTCTGGTGCTGGTGGTGTATCTCGTTTTAGTATTGGTATTGTCATTGCATCAGGACTCACAATTGGTACATTGTTTACTTTATTTGTTCTACCAGTGATTTATAGTTATATCGCTACAGAACATAAACCTTTACCAGAGTTTGATGAGAGTATTAAACCTCTAACAGAAAGTACAGTCCATTCAGAATAAAAGTACAAAATATACCGTACTTGATAGCATAAGAATGCTCAAACTTAAAATTTGAAAAGGGCAGATGATTGATCTGCCCTTTTAGTGTTTTTAGGATAGATGATTATTTTGATGTAGCGATGAACATTTTATTAAATGTTTGTCTGTGATTCATTTGATGGCCAAGCGTTGACGACGGCTTTGACTAATGTTGCTAAAGGAATTGCGAAGAATACTCCCCAAAAACCCCATAAGCCACCAAAAATAAGTACGGCAATAATGATGAAAAGAGGGTGTAAATTAACCGCCTCTGAAAATAAAAAGGGGACTAAAAGGTTGCCATCTAGAATCTGACTAATAACATAAGCCGTTAATAAATACCAAAATGTTGGTGTAACGCCAAACTGTGCAACAGCAACTAATGCAATAGGAATTGTGACTAAGACTGCACCGATATAAGGTACGAGTACTGATAAGCCAACAGCAACGGCTAATAACAACGCATAATTCAAACCAAATAATAGAAAAATTAAGTAAGTCACTGCAGTGACAATAATGATTTCAACTAATTTTCCTCGAATATAATTAGCTATTTGTAATTGCATTTCTTTCCAAACATTTGAAGCTAAAGTACGATTACGTGGTAAGAAACGACTAACGCCAGTAATGAGCTCTTCTTTATCTTTTAATAAGAAAAAGACCATTAATGGAACTAAAAAAGCATAGATGCCCAATGTAACTAAGCTTAATAAAGAGGTGAGAGAGAATTTTAATGCAGACTCACCGAAGGCTAAGATTTTCTCTCTAACTGTTTTTAATAATGAATCAATTGTTTGGTAATCAACAAGCTCAGGATAGTGTTCGGGTAGTGAAAGTAACCATTCATTAAGCTTATTAAACATATGAGGAAGATCTGTAACGAGATTAACGGTCTGTGTCCATAAAGTTGGAATAAGTACTAAGACAATAACTAAAATTAATCCTAGAAAACCGCCGAAAACAAGTGCAGTCGCGAGGAGGCGAGGTAGTTTTAATTTTTCTGAAAGGATACGAATTGGCCATTCTAGTAAGTAGGCTAATACAATTGCAATGAGAAGAGGAGCGATTAAATTGCTAAAAAAATAGATTGATATAAAGCCAAATAATAAAATGGCAAATAATCCCATTGCTTGTGGATCACTAAAACGGCTGTTATACCAATTTTTTAACATTTCAAACATGATATTTCCTCAATTCGACATTTTCAACGATTATAAGGTAAAATCTAAGCGGAGCATATAATTAAGCGAGGAAATTCTATGACAGTCACAATTTACCACAATTCACGTTGCTCAAAGAGCAGGGAAACTTTGGCATTATTAGAAGAAAAGCAAATTCAACCCAACGTCATTCTGTATTTAGAGAAGCCTCTAAGCGTATTAGAATTACAACAATTGGCTCAAAAATTGGGTATCAAAAGTGTACGTGAGATGATGCGTATTAAAGATGACTTATATTATTCGCTAGGTTTAGATCAGCCAGAGGTTTCAGAACAACAATTACTTGAAGCAATGGCAGCTAACCCAGCATTACTTGAACGTCCGATTGTCGTGAATGGGGAAAAAGCGAAAATAGGTAGACCACCTGAAAGTGTGTTTGAGATTCTGTGATTTATCTTTATAATGTTGCCACTTGTTTATTACAAGTTGGTAACATTATGATTACAACCTAAATAAGGAAAAGCTATGAAAAAGAAAGAGCAAACGCCACAAAGCGTAACTTTTTACCAGCATCATCGTGGTGTCATTCGCGATAATGCATTGCAAGCGTTATTGCATGATCCGTTATTTCGCCAACGTGTAGAGAGAAAGAAAAAAGGAAAAGGTAGCTACCAGCGTAAGGCGAAGCATGTTGGGAGATATTTTGAAAAGCCCGATAATAAAATTTTTTTGTGAGAAATTTTATTATCGGGTTTTTTTATCAACTAAGATTTTAATTATTAACATGCAACTCATTTAAACTCAGCGAGGTAAATTTATGACTATGCAAACTCATGTGTTATTTAGCAACAATTGGAATGTCAGAATTAGTGATCCTGGTGAGGAAGGCACTCATAGCCATTTCTTTGAAACAATTTACATTACGTTAGAAGCACATATGCATGGCAATGAGATCCGTTATGAGTTTACTCGTAAAGTTGAAGATCAGATTAAAATTAACCGCACTTTTACGGATTTAGGTGAGCTTTTTAAGTTCTTAGGTGATTATTTAGATCCAGTCAGCATGGGATTTCTTGGCATCAAAATTGGACAGTTGGGTGTGAAAGTTTAACTTAAACCCTTTACTTAGAATATTCAGTATTCAACTTATAAGAAAAACGCAATCATTCATCGATTGCGTTTTTGTCATTTCATATTTATTGAGTTAATCGAGCTTTAGCTTCATTGATAGCTTCTGCAACACGTAATGGTGATACACCACCTTTAGCACAACGTTTATCTAAACAGGATTGTAATGAAAGGATTGCATAGACATCTTCTTCGATCACATCACTGAATTGTTTAAATTCAGCGACAGTTAATGCTTCAAGTGCTTTATGTTGTTGAATAGCATAAACAACAGTTTCACCCACAATATGGTGAGAATCTCGAAATGGTACACCTTTAGCAACTAAGTAGTCAGCTAATTCAGTCGCATTAGAATAGCCTTTCAGTGCAGCTTCTGTTGTTCGTTCTACATTGACATGAATGCCATCTAACACAAGCGCTGCCATATCAATGCAGTCTTGCCAAGTATCTAATGCATCAAAAATACCCTCTTTATCCTCTTGCATATCTTTATTATAAGCGAGTGGGAGTCCTTTTAATGTCATCAACATACCAGTCAATGCACCCATGACACGTCCAGTTTTTCCACGAATGAGTTCACAAGCATCAGGATTTTTCTTTTGTGGCATTAAAGATGAACCTGAAGTCACACGATCGGATAACTCAACAAAATTAGCTTCGCCACTATTGAAAATAATCATGTCTTCGGCAAAACGTGATAAATGTGCCATGCTGAGTGAGGCTGTAGAAAGTAACTCAACAATATGATCACGGTCAGATACACTATCTAAACTGTTACGTGTTGCAAATGCAAAGCCAAGATTTTGTGCGAGCTGCTCACGATCTACGCCATAAGCTGTGCCAGCCAAAGCACCACTTCCTAATGGGCAATAATCCATACGTTTATAAGCATCTGTTAAACGAGAGTAGTCACGTTCTAACATTTCAACATAAGCCATGCACCAGTGGGCAAATGTAATCGGTTGAGCACGTTGTAAATGAGTATAACCAGGCATAACAGCATGTTGATTATTTTCTGCAGTAATGACAAGTTTGTGTTGTAAGTCGCGGAGAGAAGATTGAAGTTCGAGTACACGTTGTTTACACCACATTTTGATATCGAGTGCCACTTGATCGTTACGGCTACGTCCAGTATGTAATTTTTTACCTAAATTACCGACTTTATCAATAAGTTTACTTTCTACCCAGCTATGAATATCTTCAGCATCATCTTGTAAGATTGCTTGTGGATTTGAGCGTACTTCAATTAATAATTCATTTAACGCTATTTCTAATTGTTGTTGTTCTACTTGGTTTAATACACCAACAGTCACTAATGCTTTTGACCAACCAATAGAGCCTTCAATATCTTGTTCTGCTAAACGATAATCAAATCGTAATGAATCGTTAAAATCTTTAAAACGTTTATCTGCTGCTTGTGTGAAACGTCCACCCCAAAGTGCCATATTTTCCTCTTTGTTCTTTATGGTTTAATTCTTGTACCAATAATTTCTCCGCTAAAAAGTGCGGTCAGTTTTTCTGGATATTTCCAGTTTGCAATGTCTACACCATTGTTCAGTATTGTGGCAGCTTCAAGCGCAGCTTTCACTTTGACAATCATACCGTCCGTGATGACATTGTCTTTAATCAATTGGTTAATTTGTGCAGAGTTTAATTCTGGTATACGTTGTTTTTGTGCATCTAAAACCCCATCAACATCAGACAACATGACTAAGTCAGCATGAATTAAGGCTGCGATGGCTGTTGCTGCTTGATCGGCATTTACATTCATGAGTAAACCATCTGAATCCACTGCAATTGAGCTAATAATAGGCAAGAACGCTTCGCCAAGCAAATTATTTAGTAAAGTTGGATTTTTAGGAGTGACTGTAGCCACATGCCCAAGTTCAGGAGAGAGTTGAATTGCACTCGTTAAATTACCATCAGCAAGGCACAAACCAACAGGATTGAGTTGAAATTTTGCTGCTTGTGCAACTAAAGTTTTATTGGCGACTCCTGCTAATGCACCTGTGATAATATCAATTTGATCGCTTGGGGTGATACGTAATCCATTTTTCTTTTTTACTGGCAAATTCAAACGTTGCATCAATTCATCAACAAGACAACCACCGCCATGTACAATGACTAAAGGGCGATCAAAATGCTGTTGATAATTCGCAAGAGCAGTAAATAAATTTTGCATAGCGATAGGAGTATCAAGTAATACTCCACCTAGTTTAATGACCAAAGGTTTCATCTAAATTAATCCTAATGTTTCGGGAAAATTGTAGCGAATATTTGCGCATTGTACTGCTTGTGCTGCAGCCCCCTTAAGTAAATTATCTTCTGCACCAATGATAATAATATAGCCGTCTTTAGTCGCAAAACCGATATCACAATAAGGCGTAAACTCAACGGCTTTAATACTTGGTAAACCTTGTTGATAGACACGTACTAAGGGTTTGTTGGCGTAAGCTTGCTGATAAGCCATCATAATTTGTTCATTTGTGATACCTGAATTTAGTTTAGCTGTTATAGTTGCTAAGATGCCTCTTTTAAAATTACCTAAGTGTGGAGTAAAAATGACTTCTGTGCCTAAATGTGTTGCAATTTCGGGTTGGTGGCGATGATTAAATACGCCATAAGCATTTAAACTGACTTCACAATAGCTATTAGTAAGTGACGCTTTACGCCCAGCACCACTGACGCCACTCACGGCATTGATAATAGGCAATTGGCTTAAATCAAGTAATTGTTGTTCAATTAATGGTTTTAAGCTTAACTGTGAGACCGTGGGATAACAGCCTGCGACAGCAACTAAATGAGTTTTCTTTATTTGCTCATGATTCCATTCAGCTAATCCATAGGCTGCTTGTTGTAAGAGATCTGGATACTGATGTTCAAACCCATAAAATTCAGGATAAAATTGAGCATCATTAATGCGAAAAGCGCCTGATAGGTCGAATACATTACAGCTATTTTCTAAGAAAATGGGCGCAAGTGTATGGCTGACCTCATGCGCGGTTGCTAAAAAGACTAAATCGACTTGTTGAGCAAGTGAGATTAAATCCTCAGATAAAGGTTGCAAAGGCAAATCTACAATATGTTTAAGTTGAGGATAAATATCAGAAATAGCTTTATGTGCATCTTGACTTTGATTAGAAACATATAATCCATCTAATTCAAATCGAGGATGCAACGTTAAAATACGTGCGAGCTCAGCGCCAGTATAGCCACTAGCACCAATGATAATTGCTTTTTGCATAAGTATTATTCCAGAAAGCGAGGATTAATGGTATCATTTTGATTAATTATGTCATTATTCTGCATAAATATTTAAAAGGCAATCTTTATTTCTTTGTATAGGTGAATTTCATGAAAAAAATTCCTTCTTTCTTACAGATGTATGAGCAGTTGATTGCATCCCCTTCAATCAGTAGTGTCGATCCTACTTTTGATCAATCAAATCACACTTTAATCGCATTATTAGCAAGTTGGTTAGATACTTTAGGATTTAAGACAGAGATCATTGCTGTAGAAGGGAGTCGAGATAAATTTAATTTATTAGCCACTTATGGTGAGGGGAAAGGTGGATTATTACTCGCCGGTCATACTGATACTGTCCCTTTCGATGACGGACGTTGGACATTTGATCCATTTAAATTGACAGAGCAGGCTGGCAAATTTTATGGTTTGGGCTCCGCAGATATGAAGGGTTTTTTTGCATTTGTTGTTGATGCGATAAGTCAAATTGACTTGAGTAAATTAACAAAACCACTTCGTATTTTGGCGACGGCGGATGAAGAAACCACGATGTTAGGTGCAAGAACATTTATTCAACATACCCATATTCGCCCTGACTGTGCGATTATTGGCGAACCTACTTCATTAAAACCAGTTCGGGCGCATAAAGGACACATCGGTGAGGTATTACGTATTATAGGGAAAAGCGGTCATTCCAGTGATCCTAATAAAGGTATTAATGCCATTGAATTAATGTATGAGGCGACAGGTTATTTAATGCAAATGCGTGATGAATTACGAGAAAAATATCGTCATGCAGCTTTCGAAATTCCTTATCCAACGATGAATTTTGGCGCAGTTTCGGGGGGCGATGCAGTGAATAGGATCTGTGCTTGCTGCGAATTACATTTTGATATTCGCCCTTTACCCAATTTATGCCTGCAAGATTTAAATGAGATGTTACAAGAAAAATTAGCCCCAATGTTTGAAAAATGGGGAGATCGTATTTCCTTACACAATTTACATGAGCCAATACCAGGTTATGAATGTGAACATTCAGCGCAGGTCGTGCAAGTTGTAGAGAAATTACTTGGAGAAAAGTGTGATGTAGTAAATTATTGTACAGAAGCGCCTTTTATTCAGCAGCTTTGTCCAACACTTGTTTTGGGACCTGGTTCTATTGAACAAGCACATCAGCCTGATGAGTTTTTATCGACTGAATTTATTCACCCAACTCGCGAGTTACTGAGTAAAATTATTTGGCATTTTTGTGTTTAATGCAAAGTGCGGTCAGTTCTGCAGAGATTTTGCTAAGCTAACCGCACTTTAAATAATACTTTATTTTAACAGATCTTCATTTTTAGCATGAATCCATTTACCTCGTTTCTTGTCAATATATTGAAAATATTCATTAGTAAAGGTACCCTGTGAACACGTGAGTTTATCTAAACGGGAATTCACTTCTTTATTTTCTAACGCTTTGATTAACGTTTTTGGTCCTGTTAAGCTAAACACTCCGCCATCTACACGGGCTTGCTCAATATTATCAATAATGATATCCAGTGTGTCTTTTAAGAAGGCATTGCCTTTTTTACTGGCTAAAAAGAAATTTGTATATTGGCCACGACGTGCAATGACAACTTCGTCATCTTCTTCATCAATAATACTGTCTAAACACCATACAAGATGACCATCAATATCCATATAAACACCACCTTCATTATAAAGAGTGAAAATTCTCCAGAAATCAGCTTGGGCCGCACCATCAGTTAATTTGCTATAAGCATTGAATGTTCGCTCATCTGCATTAGCTTTAATATAGTCTTCACGTTCTTCTGTGCTCACATAGCGATATTCATAGCTCCAAGAAAGTAGCCGATTGAAAAGATAATTACAGTAAATAGGTAAAGTGACTTTATTGCTGTAATTTGTTTGCCAAATAACACGATTAATTTTGGTTTTTTTAGGCGATTGACGGCGCGCAGGATCGAATTTAGGAATCGTAAAGCGCTTTTGTGGAAAGATGAAATGAAATGGATAACTTAATGTTTTAACGATATTGCCGAGTAAGCGAGTTAAACCATTTGCAACTAAAATAAGATGTTTATATTTAACGGGTTTATACATTAGAAACAGCCATATTGAATAAAGTAATTATATGTACTTTATCATTTTATAGAGAAAAGAACAAAATGCCTATTAGATATAAAAGATTTTTTTGAGGGGCAATTATATAGAAAGATATACACTATTAAGTCTTAAGTGGTGGGCGATACCGGTCTCGAACCAGTGACCCCCTCCTTGTAAGGGAGGTGCTCTCCCAACTGAGCTAATCGCCCACTTGAGACTTAACTTTTTTGATATAACGATGTAGAACACTTAAAAGTGGTGGGCGATACCGGTCTCGAACCAGTGACCCCCTCCTTGTAAGGGAGGTGCTCTCCCAACTGAGCTAATCGCCCTCGTTATATGACAACATTGGACTCACTATCAAAGGTAAGTTGAAAAGTGGTGGGCGATACCGGTCTCGAACCAGTGACCCCCTCCTTGTAAGGGAGGTGCTCTCCCAACTGAGCTAATCGCCCAAATGTTGTGAGGTGGCATTATAATTGTTAGTTCTATTCAGTCAACAAATTTTTGCAAAAAAATGCTTAATTGTTTTAAAAGTAAACATAAGACCATAATTTTTATTCGGAATTGTTTGAACTCATAGTACAATATAATCCAAATTTTTTGTGAAAAAATAAATGAGATAAAAGGTTATACAATGAAATTAGAGGCATTATTTAATTTAGATCCTAATGTAAAAGTGCGTACACGTTTTGCACCAAGCCCAACAGGGTATTTACATGTTGGTGGCGCGAGAACCGCACTTTATTCGTGGCTATATGCGAAACATAACAATGGTGAATTTGTTTTGCGTATTGAAGATACTGATTTAGAAAGGTCCACACCAGAAGCCACCGCAGCAATTTTAGAGGGAATGGAATGGCTAAATTTAGCTTGGGAACATGGACCCTATTTTCAAACTAAACGCTTTGATCGTTATAATCAAGTCATTGATCAAATGATTGAACAAGGATTAGCATACCGTTGTTATTGTTCAAAAGAGCGTTTAGAAGATTTACGTCATACGCAAGAAAAAAATAAACAAAAACCACGTTATGATCGCCATTGTTTACATAATCAGGGCAATACGCCAGACCAACCTCATGTAGTACGTTTTAAAAATCCTACTGAAGGGTCAGTAATATTTGAAGATGCAGTACGTGGTCGTATTGAAATTAGCAACAATGAATTAGATGATTTAATTATTCGTCGTACTGACGGTTCTCCAACGTATAACTTCTGTGTGGTTGTTGATGACTGGGATATGGGGATTACTCATGTTGTGCGTGGAGAAGATCATATCAATAATACACCACGCCAAATTAATATTTTAAAAGCATTAGGTGCACCAATTCCAACTTATGCACATGTTTCAATGATTTTAGGAGATGATGGACAAAAATTATCGAAGCGTCATGGTGCAGTAAGTGTGATGCAATACCGTGATGATGGTTATTTACCTGAAGCCTTATTGAACTACTTGGTTCGTTTGGGCTGGGGACATGGAGATCAAGAAATTTTCTCTGTAGAGGAAATGATTCAGTTATTTGAACTTGAAAGTGTTAGTAAGTCAGCAAGTGCATTTAATACAGAAAAATTACTTTGGTTAAATCATCATTATATCCGTGAATTACCTGCTGAATATGTAGCAAAACACCTCGCATGGCATTATCAAGATCAAGGGATTGATACTTCAAATGGTCCTGCATTAGAAGATATTGTGAAAATGTTAGCAGAGCGTTGTAAAACATTAAAAGAAATGGCAGCCTCTAGCCGCTATTTCTTTGAAGAGTTTACCAATTTTGATGAGACTGCAGTGAAAAAACATTTTAAAGCGACTGCGATTGAACCATTAGAAAAAATCAAAGAAAAATTGACCGCTCTTTCTCATTGGGATTTACAAAGTACGCATGAAGCAATCGAACAAACTGCGGCGGAGTTAGGTTTAGGTATGGGGAAAGTAGGGATGCCGTTACGCGTAGCAGTAACAGGTTCAGGTCAATCACCTTCAATGGATGTAACGTTAGTTGGGATTGGCAAAGAGCGTACACTTGCTCGTATCCAAAAAGCAATTGATTTCATAAAAAATCAAGCTGATTAATATTTAAACTTGTGATTAAATATCAGTAATTTGATATTGACAGGTAACGTGGCGGAATTTATTATTACCGCCACGACATTTCTAATGTGGGGTTATAGCTCAGTTGGGAGAGCGCTTGAATGGCATTCAAGAGGTCGTCGGTTCGATCCCGATTAACTCCACCATCTTCCTTAAGCCTTAATTTATGATGTAAAGCTTATTCGTTGTTATTTCTGAAAATAAATTACCATTCACCTAGAAAAGCCTGTATAATAACCAAGTTTTATTTTCTGTATTAGCGTGCGGCTATCAAAAGTAATTTTTTGTTTTTTAATGAAAAATGACTGATTAAAAAGATTATTTTTGCTAGTCGCAATTTGGAAAATAAAACAACGTTTTTATTCTTAAGCTATTAAATTTTGTTGTTTATTAGCTTGATTCATTTAAAAAGGAAAAACATTGTGAATCCAATTGTAAAACAATTTAAATATGGTCAGCATACTGTCACTTTAGAAACTGGTGCAATTGCTCGTCAAGCAACCGCAGCAGTCATGGCTAGTATGGACGACACCACCGTTTTTGTAACAGTAGTTGCTAAAAAAGATGTCAAAGAAGGTCAAGATTTCTTTCCATTAACAGTTAATTATCAAGAGCGTACTTACGCTGCTGGGCGTATTCCTGGTGGCTTTTTTAAACGTGAAGGTCGCCCATCAGAAGGCGAAACTTTAATTGCACGTTTAATTGACCGTCCAATTCGTCCACTTTTCCCAGAGGGGTTCTATAACGAAATTCAAATTGTTGCGACAGTCGTTTCTGTTAACCCACAAATTTGCCCAGACTTAGTCGCAATGATCGGTGCGTCAGCAGCACTTTCATTATCGGGTGTGCCATTTAATGGTCCAATCGGTGCAGCTCGTGTTGGTTTTATTGATAATCAATTTGTACTCAATCCAACCATGAATGAACAAAAACAAAGCCGTTTGGACTTAGTCGTAGCAGGTACAGATAAGGCTGTGTTAATGGTTGAATCTGAAGCTGATATTTTAACTGAAGAGCAAATGTTGGCCGCTGTTGTCTTTGGACACCAGCAACAACAAGTTGTGATCGAAGCAATCAAAGAATTTGCTGCAGAAGCAGGTAAACCTCGTTGGGATTGGGTTGCGCCTGAGCCAAATACAACATTAATTGAGAAAGTAAAATCAATTGCTGAAACACGTTTAGGTGAAGCATACCGTATTACTGAAAAACAATCTCGCTATGAGCAAATTGATGCTATTAAATCTGATGTACTTTCACAAATTGCAGCAGAATCAGAAGGTGAAGAAATCAGTGAAGGTAAGATTATTGATATTTTCACCGCACTTGAAAGTCAAATCGTACGTAGCCGTATTTTAAATGGTGAGCCACGTATCGATGGTCGTACAGTAGATACTGTTCGTGCATTAGATATTTGTACAGGTGTATTACCACGTACCCATGGTTCTGCAATTTTCACGCGTGGTGAAACGCAAGCATTAGCTGTAGCAACTTTAGGTACAGAACGTGACGCTCAGATTATTGATGAGTTGACAGGTGAGCGTTCAGATCATTTCTTATTCCACTACAACTTCCCTCCATATTCTGTGGGTGAAACAGGTATGATCGGTTCACCAAAACGCCGTGAAATTGGTCATGGACGTTTAGCAAAACGCGGTGTTGCTGCAGTCATGCCAACAATTGCTGAATTCCCGTATGTTGTTCGTGTTGTTTCGGAAATTACAGAATCAAATGGATCCTCTTCAATGGCATCTGTTTGTGGTGCATCATTAGCATTAATGGATGCAGGTGTACCGATTAAAGCTGCTGTTGCAGGTATCGCAATGGGTCTAGTAAAAGAAGACGAAAAATTCGTTGTACTTTCAGATATCTTAGGTGATGAAGACCACTTAGGTGATATGGACTTTAAAGTTGCGGGAACACGTCAAGGTGTGACTGCGCTTCAAATGGATATTAAAATTGAAGGTATTACGGCTGAAATTATGCAGATTGCCTTGAACCAAGCGAAAAGTGCAAGATTACATATTTTAGGTGTGATGGAACAAGCGATTGCAGCACCTCGTGCAGATATTTCTGATTTTGCTCCGCGTATTTACACAATGAAGATTGATCCTAAGAAAATCAAAGATGTGATTGGTAAAGGTGGTGCAACTATTCGTGCATTAACCGAAGAAACAGGTACTTCAATTGATATTGATGATGATGGTACAGTAAAAATTGCTGCGGTTGATAGTAATGCAGTGAAAGATGTAATGGCTCGAATTGAAGACATTACAGCAGAGGTGGAAGCGGGTCTAGTTTATAAAGGAAAAGTGACTCGTTTGGCTGACTTTGGGGCCTTTGTTTCTATCGTTGGTAATAAAGAAGGACTTGTTCACATTTCTCAAATTGCAGAAGAACGTGTTGAAAAAGTCAGTGATTATTTAACACTAGGTCAAGAAGTCACAGTTAAAGTAGTTGAAATCGATCGTCAAGGTCGTATTCGTTTAACTATGAAAGATGTTGTACCTAAGCAAACGCAAGCAGATGCTGCTGTAGAAGAAATTGCAGCAGAAGAGCAAGCATAATTAAATCGTAGTATTACAGCTCTTATTCTGGGAGCTGTAATTTTATTTGAACAAGTGCAATTTATGCATTAAGGCTAATCGAGATGATGCAACTTAATAAGTTGTTAAATTTCATACTTTTTTTACCTTGTTGGGTGTTATTTTTCAGCGCTTGCGCTAACCATGAGCAAGTGTTTATTGTAGAAGATAAATTGTTACTAGCGGAACAGAATCCCAACAACCATCTTGAGCATGAAATTATGGTTGCCAAGATTAGTCAATTGTTACTTGTTAAAGGTTTGAAGAAAGAAGAACGAGCTATTCTGCATTTTGAACGGGGCGTATTATACGATAGTTTAGGGTTGTGGGGATTAGCTCGTTATGATTTTGATCAAGCACTAACGTTGTATCCAAAATTAGTCGCAGCGTTTAATTATTTAGGATTATATTTGCTGTTAGAGCAGGAATATAGTACATCTCTTGATGTGTTCAGTCTCTTGTTTGAACTCGATCCTAATTATGAATATGCGTTTCTCAATAGAGGGCTAAATTTTTATTACGTTGCACGTTATGAATTAGCACAGCGGGATTTTCTTCAATTTTATCAATCAGATAAGTCAGATCCTTACCGCACTTTATGGCTCTATTTAAATGAATTACAACTCAATCCTCAGGAAGCAAAACAAAATCTTGCTCAACGCGCAAATTTACTTTCTGATGAATATTGGGGAACGTATTTAGTCCAATATTATTTGGGAAATTTATCAGTTAAAGAACTATTTACTCAGGCACGACAATTTGCAGAAACTAATAATGCAAAGTATGCTGAAATTTTAACTGAAACTTACTTTTATTTAGCAAAACTAAAACTCAATTCAGGTCAATTTAATGAAGCAGAAATGCTATTTAGATTGGCTCTTGCAAACCAAGTATATAACTTCGTTGAGTATCGTTTTGCGATGTTTGAACTTTTGAAATTGAAGCAAAATTCAAACCAATAATGGCATTTTTATGCCATGGGCTGTTGTAAAACGTGAAAGCGAACAACATTTTATTATATTCGTTCACTGTCTAGTGAACATTCTTTTTATATTCGAGTATTTTAATGACTGAAACGAAAATGACTTTCAAAGATTTAGGCTTGCCTGAATTTCTTATTAACGCTGTATCTGATCTAGGTTTTGAAACCCCATCTCCTATCCAACAAACCTGTATTCCATATCTTTTAGAAGGTAACGATGTCTTAGGTATGGCTCAAACAGGTAGCGGGAAAACGGCTGCTTTCTCTTTGCCTTTATTGGCACAATTAAATTTAGATAAAAAGTATCCACAAATGTTGGTTATGGCACCAACACGCGAATTAGCAATTCAAGTAGCTGATGCCTGTGAACAATTTTGTAAATATGCAAAAAATGTCAATATAGTCACGCTTTATGGTGGTCAACGTTATGACATTCAATTACGAGCGTTACGTCAAGGTGCTCAAGTAGTAGTTGGAACACCTGGTCGTATTTTAGATCATATTCGTCGCGGGACATTGGACTTATCTAATTTACGCTTTATGGTATTAGATGAAGCGGATGAAATGTTACGTATGGGATTTATTGATGATGTGGAAACTGTCATGGCAGAATTGCCTGAAGAGCATCAAACAGCGTTGTTCTCAGCGACAATGCCTGAACCAATTCGCCGTATTACTAAACGTTTTATGCATGATCCTAAAGAAATCAAAATTAAATCGACACAAACCACTAACCCTGATATTACACAAAGTTGTTGGTATGTACATGGGTTCCGTAAAAATGATGCATTATTACGTTTCTTAGAAGTAGAAAATTTTGATGCGGCTATTATTTTTACACGCACAAAAACAGGTACTCTTGATGTCACTGAATTATTAGAGAAACATGGATTCCGTGCAGCGGCACTGAATGGGGATATGACACAGCAATTACGCGAGCAAACATTAGATCGTTTGAGAAATGGTAGCTTAGATATTCTTGTTGCAACTGATGTCGCAGCTCGTGGTTTAGATGTGGAACGTATTAGTCTTGTTATCAACTATGATATCCCATTAGATGCAGAGTCTTATGTCCACCGTATTGGTCGTACAGGACGTGCTGGTCGTACTGGTCGGGCATTATTATTTGTTGAGCCGAGAGAACGTCGTTTATTGCGTAATATTGAGCATTTAACGAAAAAGCCGATTACCGAAGTGGAAGTACCGAATCACGAAGTATTACAAGCTTGCCGCCGTGAAAAATTCAAAGCGAAAATTACTGTACAGCTTGAGCATCACGATTTAGAGCTTTATCGTAGTTTGCTAGAAGATATGTTTACTGCAGATCAAGATCAAGAGGACATTGCAGCTGCAATGTTAATGCTATTACAAGGTAAACAAAAATTGATTCTTCCACCTGATCCGATTATTGATCGTAAAACTTCTCGTGGTGAACGAGGAGAGCGTCGTGACCGAAGTGGGCGTGAAAACCCACGTTCAGCAGAACGCCGTGGTTATGGTAATCCACAGCCAATGGATTTATACCGTATTGAAGTTGGACGTCTTGATGGTGTTGAAGTTCGCCATATTGTAGGTGCTATTGCAAATGAAGGTGACATTAATAGTCGTTATATTGGACATATTAAACTTTATGATGATTATTCGACGATTGAATTACCGCAGGGTATGCCAAAAGAGTTATTAAAAGTATTTGAAAAAACACGTGTGATGAATAAACAAATGCAAATGTCATTTGTGAATGCGGGTAATAGCAGTAAGCGTGATGATTTTGGTGGCGAGCGCCGTAGTGGTAAGCGTAAGGATCGTAGTGATGAGTCTCGTTTCGCCCGTGAGGACCGTAAATTTAAAGAAAAAAGTCACCGCACTTTTAGTGAACGTCCTCGTAAAGAGCGTCGCGATCGAAATAAATAAAATATAGATGAAAACTAGTTTGAGCGCAGTATTACACTGCGCTCAAATTTTTTGTAAGGATTGATGGAATGAGTATTAGATTACTGCTTTTCAATGATCACTTTAATATCTTCTGGTGGCGCGTAATAAGGTGCTGATGTAATAAATAAGGAGATCCCTAATTTCGCATAGTCAGCAATATTATGTTTATTGGCACCGCCTGCGACTGAGAGCGTTATCTTTTTTTGTGATGATGCTAAGAGAGCTAAAGCTTGCTTTACTTCTTCTGGTGAAAATTTATCTAATTGAATAATATCAGGTTCAGCAATGAGCATAGCTTCAAATTGTGCTAAATTATCAGCTTCTAGTGTGACTTTATTCTCTGGTGCTTCGCGTTTGAGTGTCGCGACAATATGTTGCCAATCTTCGGGATTATCCAGCAAGTGACGATGGTTTGTGAAGACAAGTAATGTTTCGCTAATCCCCTGCCTATGGATATGACCACCCGCAGCAAGTATGGCATTAGTTGCAAGCTTTCTTGTATTAGGAATACTTTTACGTGTGCAAGCTACAACAGCGTTTGGGTTAATTGCTTTGGCTGTTGCGATCATCTCTGATGTATATTGTGCGACCCCACAAGACCATTCTAAGATGAGTTGTACGACTTTCCATGCTTGATGCACTTGGTCTGCACGTGCTTCTGCGCTAATCAGTAAGTCCCCAGCTTCGACTATATCACCTTCATTCACATAAATATACGGTTTGATACCTAGCTTTTTCAATAATTTCTCTGCAATGTGAATGCCTGCAACAATACCAGCTGTTTTACGTTTAAATAACATTCTTGCAGCTACATGCTCAATGCCTAGAGCATGTGTAGTGAGATCGCCACGATAAATATCTTCGAGTAAGAAGTCATCAAGTTCTTTGTCTGAAAAATAAATCATAGTAGAGTCCTTTTGAGTTAAACCAATTTACCTTGATATAATTGAATCTGTTGGTCGGCAAAGTAATCGGCTTCTTTGGGTTCATGTGTGACTAATAGCGTTGTAATTTTCTCTGTCTGAATCAATTTTTTAAGTATTATCCAAATATGTTGTCTGGTTTCCCAGTCAAGTGATGAAAATGGTTCATCAAGTAGTAATACATCGGGTGGATTGATTAATGCTCGAGCTAATGCCGCACGTTGTTGTTCACCACCAGAAAGCTGGTGTGGATAGCGATCAATCAAGTGATCAATGTTTAATTTAGCAAGTAGCTGTAATTGGTCAGAACGAAGTGCGGTTGGTTTTGCTAAAGTTAAGTTACCCGCGATCGTTTTATGTGGAAATAAATATAATCTTTGATTGAGATAGTGACAGTTACGAAGCCAAGGTGGAATTTGCTTGAGATTTTTTTGAGCTAATTCGATTTCACCCTGATAATCAATATAACCCGCAATTGTATTGAGTAATGTTGTTTTACCACTGCCAGATTGTCCAATGATAGCGATGCATTCACCTTTATTTAAGTACAAATGAATATCTTGAAGAATACCTGCATATAGTTGTGTAATTCTTAGCATACTAAATATTTCGATTAATTGTACGTAGTAAAAATAGTAAACAAGCTGAAATAAACAATAGCCATAACGAGGCGCCAACTGCAATTTCAAAATCTCCACTGGCAATATTAAGGTAAACAGCCATTGGTAATGTTTCGGTTTTAAAGCGAGTAGCGCCAGCTAGCATCAAAGTTGCACCAAATTCACCAATAGCTCGTGACCAAGCGAGGATCGCACCACAAAGTATGGGTCTCCAACACATAGGCAGTTCAATGTTGATTAAAGTTCTTAATGGGGATAAGCCAAGATTATATGCTGCAAGACGATAACCTGAATCTAATGCGGAAAATGTACCACGTGCATGACGTAACATAATAGAGCTTGCGATATAAGTTTGTGCGATCACAATCCCAATTGGACTAAAAATCCATTGGCTGATGATAGGTATAAGCTGACTTACAATACCTTGTGAATTAAATAAGAGGAGTAAGCTGAGTCCTGTTACTAGTGGCGGTAAGACCATTGGTAAATCGAGTATTGTATCAATAAATTTTTGAAAAGGTAGCTGTACTTGACTCATGATCCAAGCAGAAGGAATTGCTATCATTAGAGCGAATATAAGTGATATCAGTGATGTGCCTAGTGACATCATCAATGCAAAATATAACTCGGGATTTGTTAAGATGATCCCGAAAAAATGAGTATCAAGTTGACCAATTAAAGAGACTATAGTGCCTGCGACTACGAATAATAAGAGAGTGAGAGGCACTAAAGCTAACTTTAAACTTGTGCTCTTACTTAATAGGTAAGAAGCCTTCATCAGTAAAATATTTCACACCTTGTTCAGAGTTGAAGAAGTTGAGAAGCTGTTTTGCTTCAGCTGGATATTGACTAGAAGAAAGTAGCGCTATTGTGACTTTTTCTTCAGGTACGCCAGCTGGATTTGGCAATATATCTACTTTATCACGTACTTTCCAAGCACCAGAGCGCCCAACAACAGCTGCATCAACATCACCATTTAATAAGTAAAGCATCAACTGTTTGACTGTCGCTGCTTTTACAACGACTTTGTCATTTAATTCTTTTTGGTAGCCGGATAGTTCAATGATTTTTTCCGCACCTTTACCTAGAGCCATTGCTTTACTGTCTCCAATGCCTAAACGTAATTGACTTTGTGCTAGTGCTTTAAAAGAATCAATACCTGCGCTTTTATCTTTACGAATTGTCATAACGGGAATGTGTAACACGAGTGGAGCAGATGCTTTAACGTCTCCTGTTTTCTCTAATTTTCCAACATAATCACTTGAACCTGGTAAATAAAGATCACCTGTTTTAACAGTATTATAACGTGCCAATAATTGACCAGAACCACCATACTCAATAGTAACTTTATGCCCCGTTTGTTGCTCGAATTGTTTTACAATTTTTTCGACGGGATCTTTGAGACCTGCACCAGCATAAAGATGTAAATCAACGGCTTTCACTGATAGAGTAGCTGTGATGGATAGAATTAATGTGATAAGTTTTTTCATTATGCTCTCCCTAGTTAAAAATAAGCTTACTATATCACATCATTATATAATTTATAATATATCGATTTTTAAAAGATAAAAAGCAATAATGTAATTTATTGAAAATAAAAAGGATTGAGTTTTTACTCAATCCTTTTTGAAAGCACATGGAAGGAGACAGTTACATCATGCCGCCCATTCCACCCATGCCGCCCATTCCAGCAGCACCTAAATCAGCTTTATCATCTTTTGGTAAGTCTGTCACCATACATTCTGTAGTGATCATTAAACCCGCTACAGAAGCGGCGAATTGTAATGCACTACGAGTTACTTTAGTTGGATCTAATATACCCATCTCGATCATATCGCCATATTGTTCAGTACCTGCGTTATAACCGAAGTTACCTTCACCATTTTTCACCGCACTTGCGACTACTGATGCTTCTTCACCTGCGTTGGTTACGATTTGACGTAATGGCGCTTCCATTGCACGTAATGCTAACTTAATACCAACATTTTGTTCTTCGTTATCACCTGTTAAACCAGCCACTTTGTTTGCAGCTCGGATTAAAGCAACTCCACCACCAGCAACGATGCCTTCTTCAACGGCTGCACGAGTTGCATGTAATGCATCTTCTACACGTGCTTTTTTCTCTTTCATTTCTACTTCAGTTGCTGCACCTACTTTAATCACAGCGACACCACCAGCTAATTTAGCTACACGCTCTTGTAATTTTTCTTTATCGTAGTCAGAAGTAGATTCTTCGATTTGTTGACGAATTTGTGCTACACGACCTTGGATTTGTGTTTCATCACCGATACCATCAATAATAGTAGTATTGTCTTTGTTGATTACCACACGTTTTGCTTGACCAAGATCTTCTAACGTTGCTTTTTCTAATTCCATACCGATTTCTTCAGAAATCACAGTACCAGCAGTTAAGATAGCAATATCTTGTAACATTGCTTTACGACGGTCACCAAAACCAGGAGCTTTCACTGCTGCAACTTTCACGATACCACGCATTGTGTTCACCACTAAAGTTGCAAGTGCTTCGCCTTCAACATCTTCTGCAATGATCAATAATGGTTTGCCTGCTTTCGCCACGCCTTCTAATACTGGTAATAATTCACGGATGTTAGACACTTTTTTATCTACTAATAAGATAAATGGATTGTCTAATTCAACTGTTGCAGTTTCTGGTTTGTTAATGAAGTATGGAGATAAGTAACCACGATCGAATTGCATACCTTCAACAACAGCTAATTCATCTTCTAAACCAGTACCGTCTTCAACAGTGATAACGCCCTCTTTACCTACTTTATCCATTGCTTGTGCAATGATTTGTCCAACGATACTGTCAGAGTTTGCAGAAATCGTACCAACTTGTTCAATTTCTTTTGAAGTTTCACAAGGTTTAGATAAGGCTTTTAATTCAGTCACTACGGCAGCAACAGCTTTATCAATACCACGTTTTAAATCCATTGGATTCATACCTGCCGCAACCGCTTTTAAACCCTCGTTTACAATAGCTTGTGCTAATACAGTCGCTGTTGTAGTACCATCACCTGCTGCATCATTGGCTTTAGAAGCAACTTCTTTTACCATTTGTGCACCCATATTTTCGAATTTATCTTCTAATTCGATCTCACGTGCGACTGACACACCATCTTTAGTAATTGTTGGGGCACCGAACGATTTATCTAAAACAACGTTACGACCTTTAGGGCCTAATGTCACTTTTACTGCATCTGCAAGGATATTCACACCTGCTAACATTTTTACACGTGCATCATTACCAAATTTTACGTCTTTTGCTGCCATTTTTTATATTCCTCTGAGATTCATTATAAGATCTAATTGATGTTATATACTGATTTATATTGATATCATTGTTAATTCGATTTATTCAACAATCGCTAAAATATCGTTTTCAGAAATAATTAATACCTCTTCACCATCAATTTTTTCTGATTTTACGCCATAACCATCATTGAAAATCACAGTATCACCAACTTTGACATCTAAAGGTTGTACTGTACCATTTTCTAAAATACGGCCTTTACCAACAGCCAATACTTTTGCTCGCGTTGATTTAGTTGCTGCAGATCCTGTTAAAACAATACCACCAGCAGATTTAGTCTCAATTTCTTCACGTTTGATAATCACGCGATCATGTAATGGACGAATATTCATTTAATTACTCCTTAAATTAAAAAGTTATTTTGTTCAAAATGTTTCCCTAATATGTGGGAGATTTTGTTGCTTTCAAGGGGAAAAATAAAATTATTTTATTCTTTTATCTTCATCAACTTGTTTTTCATATTCAGCTTCGAATATTTCACTGTCCTGCTGAAAACCTTGCTGTGTTTTACGGAAAAAACGAGTATGGAAAAATTGAATTTTTTTTGCAATAAGGCTTTCTATCCATAAGCTAGTCATAGGCATTAATAATGCGAGTCCAAGTAGATCAGTAAGAAAGCCAGGAATAAAAAATAAGATACCTGCCACAATCCAAATACCTGATTTTAATAATGAACGAGTAGGAATTTCACCTCGAGAAAGTTGTTTTTGTACATTAAGTAAGGTATACCAGCCACGCGCTCTAATCATTAATAATCCAAAAACAGAAGATAAAATAAGTAAGATAATTAATCCTAAAATGCCAATCGTAGAACCTATCCAAACAAGTAATGAAAGCTCTATGTAAATAAATAGAAAGGCAAGTAGGAGAAATAAAATAAGTGGCATATATTGTTTCCTTATATTGAGGCAGTATAGTGTCTAATTCTTTTATAGATGGTAGCAAATTTTTAAAATTTCAACTGTACTTTGTTACAAAGTAACAAATAATAAAGCTCACATAGTTATGTGAGCTTTTCGATATAACACTTATTCTTTATTGTGCAGGATAGAACATCGGCGAATTTGGGCCTACTGGTAAGCCAAGTACAAAGACCCAAATAAAGAACATAGCTGACCATGCTACTAAGAATGCAACTGAATAAGGCAACATCATTGAAACTAATGTACCTACGCCCGCGTCTTTTTTATATTTAATCACCGTTGCCATAATTAAACCAAAGTAGCTCATCATTGGAGTAATGATATTGGTTACTGAATCACCAATACGATAAGCGGCTTGGATAATTTCAGGCGAATAACCTGTTAGCATTAACATTGGTACAAAGATTGGCGCAGTGACAGCCCATTGTGCAGAAGCTGAACCAATCATTAAGTTAATGAATGCGCAGATGATGATAAAGCCCATAAAGAGAACACCACCATGCAGCCCAACTTCGTTTAAGAAATTAGCCCCTTTTACTGCAATATATTGACCAATATTAGTCCAGTTAAAGAATGCAACGAATTGAGATGCAAAGAAGATAATGACAAGGTATAAACCTAAAGTACTCATTGCTTCTGCCATGGCATTTACAACATCTTTCTCACTACGAATACTTTTAGTAACAACACCATATACAGTCCCTGGTATTGCAAAAAGGATGAAGATAAAGGCGACAATTGATTTTAAGAATGGTGAACCTGTGACTAAGCCTGTTTTAGGATCACGCAAAATACCGTTTTCAGGTACCACACTCCAAGCGAGTAAGGCACATAGAACTAAGAATGCAAAACCTGCATATTTTAAGCCTTTACGTTCTAATGGGGTAACTTCATTAGAATGCTGTAAATCGATCTCATCTTGGGATAAATGACCATGATAAGGACCGAGCTGTGGTTCAACAATTTTCTCAGTAATAAAATAGCCAATGAATGCAATCACAAAAGTACTGGCAGCCATAAAGAACCAGTTTGCTTCAGGACCTACAGTATACGTTGGATCAATAATTTGTGCGGCTTGTTGCGTGATTCCTGCTAGTAATGGATCAATTGTACCTAATAATAAGTTTGCAGAATATCCTCCAGAAACCCCAGCAAATGCAGCGGCAAGACCAGCAAGAGGGTGACGGCCAAGTGAGTGGAAGATGATTGCGGCTAACGGAATTAATACAACATAGCCTAATTCTGAGGCGGTATTAGACAGAATACCTGCAAATACAATCGTAAACGTGGTTAATTTACGAGGTGATTTTGTGACTAATAAACGCATAACGGCAGAAAGTAAGCCTGCTTTTTCAGCAATTCCCACCCCGAGTAATGCCACTAATACAGTGCCTAATGGCGCAAAGTTAGTAAAGTTTTTTACTAGGTTAGTCAGTATTTTGCTTAAGCCATCAGCATCAAGTAGACTGACGACATAAATCATACCATCAGCGGCACGACCTTTTGTCCCTTCAGGGCGTGGATCAGGTACTGATAGTCCGAGATATTCACCTAATGCGGAAGAAATTAACAGTAAAACAATGAAAATCATAAAAAGTGTGACTGGGTGCGGAAGCATATTACCTAGCCACTCAACAGTATGAAGAAACTTACTGCCTTTTTTTTTGTTGTTGTGTTGTATTCATATTTAGTCCTTCTATTTTATCCATGATACAAGGGCTATACTAATAATTTTGCCCAGCAGAAATCTATCATGCTATGTATAATATTCAAACAAAAAGGTTAATAAAGTGTTAACAAGATCAAACTATTTTGTTTCTATTTCTGCTATTTTAATTCTATCGATATGTTTAAATTTTTCAGAAGTGCTTTTTTAGATTAGAAAAAGTAATCTGAAAGATAAAAATATGTCGTGGAGTCACATATTTAAAATGTGATTGGGATCAAATTTTTAGTACATTCATTTTTCTATAATATGCGACAACTTGTTCAATGCTCGAAATGGAGGATTAATAAAAATGGTAGCAACAAGAAAAGAAGTAGATTTACTCGGAGAACGTGATGTCCCTGCGGATGCGTATTGGGGGATTCATACTTTAAGAGCGGTAGAAAATTTTAATATATCCAATACAGTCATTTCAGATGTGCCAGAATTTGTTCGTGGTATGGTTATGGTCAAAAAAGCGACTGCATTAGCCAATGGAGAACTTGGTGCGATTCCAGATAAAATTGCAAAAGCTATTGTTGCCGCTTGTGATGAAATTTTAACAACAGGTAAATGTTTAGATCAGTTCCCATCAGATGTCTATCAAGGTGGTGCGGGCACATCTGTAAATATGAATACTAACGAAGTTGTAGCAAATCTTGCATTAGAAATTTTAGGGCATAAAAAAGGAGAATACCAATATCTTGATCCAATGGATCATGTCAATGCAAGCCAATCAACAAACGATGCTTATCCAACAGGATTCCGTATTGCTGTCTATAACAGCATTATGAAATTAATTGCTAAAGTGCTTTATTTACAACAAGGTTTTGAAAATAAAGCAAAAGAATTTTCTAACATCTTAAAAATGGGGCGTACGCAATTACAAGATGCTGTACCTATGACAGTAGGTCAGGAGTTTAAAGCGTTCTCTGTCTTATTAGATGAAGAAGTACGTAATTTAACTCGTACAGCAGAATTATTGCTTGAAGTTAACTTAGGGGCGACAGCAATTGGAACAGGCTTGAATACACCAGAAGGTTATGCGCCATTAGCAGTAAAATACCTTTCTGAAGTAACTGGATTGCCTTGTTCTTTAGCCGAAAACTTAATTGAAGCGACATCAGACTGTGGTGCTTATGTAATGGTACATGGTGCGTTAAAACGTACTGCAGTGAAATTATCTAAAGTATGTAATGACTTACGTTTATTATCTTCAGGACCAAGAGCGGGCTTGAATGAAATTAATTTACCAGAATTACAAGCGGGTTCTTCTATTATGCCAGCAAAAGTGAACCCAGTAGTACCAGAAGTCGTGAACCAAGTATGCTTTAAAGTGATTGGTAATGACACCACTGTCACTTTTGCAGCAGAAGCAGGTCAATTACAGCTTAACGTCATGGAGCCTGTGATTGGGCAAGCAATGTTTGAGTCAATTGAGATTTTAACGAATGCTTGTGTAAATTTACGTGATAAATGTATTGATGGTATCACCGTAAATAAAGAAGTATGTGAAAACTATGTGTTTAATTCAATTGGTATCGTGACCTACTTAAATCCATTTATTGGTCACCACAATGGCGATTTAGTCGGTAAAATCTGTGCTAAAACAGGTCGTGGAGTGAAAGAGGTCGTATTAGAAAAAGGGTTACTCACAGAAGAACAACTTGATGATATTTTATCAGTTGAAAACTTGATGAACCCGACTTATAAAGCAAAATTGAATAAATAGTGACTTATAAAATGTTATAAAAAGACACCGCACTTGAGATGAAGTTAAAAGTGCGGTTTTTTATTTAATTTTATTTATATAAAAAATGGCACATCATGTGCCATTTTTCATCAGTTATAGTCGTTATTGTAATAGCGAAATATCTGCTACTTGTAAGAATAAATTACGTAAATTGTTTAGGATAGCTAAACGGTTTTGACGTAATTTTTGATCTTCAGCGTTCACCATTACGTTATCGAAGAAGATATCCACTGGCTCACGTAATGCAGCTAAGCGGTCTAATGCAGCTTGGTATTCGCCGTTAGCAAATAATGGGGTAAGTTCCGCTTGTAGTGCAATAACTTGTTCTGCTAACACTTTCTCTGCTGCTTCAACGCATAATGCCACATCAATATTTGCTGGTAATTCTCCTTCCACTTTCACTAAAATATTGCTTACACGTTTATTTGCTGCTGCTAAAGCTTCTGCTGCTTCTAACGTTCGGAAGTGTGATACCGCACGTACACGGGCATCAAAATCTGATGGTTTGGTTGGACGACGTGCTAAAACTGATTGAATTACATCCACTGCAATACCTTCATCTTGATACCATGCACGGAAACGACCAAGCATAAAGTCGACAACTTCTTCTACAACGTTTGCATTTGTGAGTCTGTCGCCGAAAAGTGCGGCTG
The DNA here is from genome assembly GCF_900454865.1 of Pasteurella canis. Classification (GTDB taxonomy): domain Bacteria; phylum Pseudomonadota; class Gammaproteobacteria; order Enterobacterales; family Pasteurellaceae; genus Pasteurella; species Pasteurella canis. Next base: position 44,671 of record NZ_UGTV01000015.1, read on the forward strand.
ATTTTTTCACAATTTCTTCAAGATCGAGTGGTAGATTTTTCTCAACAATAATACGTAACACACCTAATGCCGCACGACGTAAAGCAAATGGGTCTGCGCTACCTTTTGGTTGTTGACCGATCCCGAAAATACCTGTCAATGTGTCAAATTTATCTGCTAATGCTACTGCACTTGCCACTAAGGATTTTGGCAATTTATCGCCCGCAAAACGTGGCATATATTGCTCGTTCAATGCTACAGCCACTTCTTCATCTTCACCATCATGACGTGCATAATGCATACCCATTACGCCTTGCGTATCAGTAAACTCAAACACCATATTAGTCATTAAGTCACATTTTGATAATAAGCCTGCACGTTTTGCTTTAGTTTCATCTGCACCGATTTGTTTCGCAATTTCACCTGCAAGTTGTTCAATGCGAGCGGTTTTATCACGTAATGTACCAAGTTGTTGTTGGAATAATACGGTTTCTAAGCGTGGTAATTGATCTTCTAAACGTTGTTTTAAGTCAGTTTTGAAGAAGAACTCCGCATCGGTTAAACGTGGGCGAACCACTTTTTCATTCCCTTCGATGATTTTACTTGGATCTTCAGGGTTGATGTTCGAGACAAAAATAAAGTGCGGTAATAATTTTCCATCTTTGTCATAAATTGGGAAATATTTTTGGTCTCCTTTCATAGTGTAAACTAACGCTTCCGCAGGCACGGCAAGGAAACGCTCTTCAAATTTCGCTGCCAATACATTTGGATATTCCACAAGTGAAGTCACTTCATCAAGTAAGTCTTCTTCAATATCAGCCACACCACCAAGTGCGGTCGCTTTTTCTTGTGCTTTTGCCAAAATCAACGCTTTACGCTCATTGAAATCAGCCACTACTGAGCCTTTTTCTTTTAATAGCGCAGGGTATTGATCTGCGTGTGAAATTTGGAATTCACGCTCACCAAGGAAGCGGTGACCACGAATTGTTGTACCACTTGCGACACCTAAAATTTCGCCTTCGATTAATTCATCACCAAGTAACATCGTTACAGTGTGAACAGGGCGAATAAATTGTACAGTTTTGTCCGCCCAACGCATTGGTTTTGGAATAGGTAATTTTGCTAATGCATTTGCAACGATATCTTTAAGTAGATTTTTGGTTGGTTGACCTTCGATAGTTGCACGATGAACTAACCATTCGCCTTTATCAGTCGCAATGCGTTCTGCTTGCTCAACACTGATCCCACAACCACGTGCCCAACCTTCAGCTGCTTTAGTCGGTTTACCTTCAGCATCAAATGCCGCAGATACCGCAGGACCACGTTTTTCAATTTGCTTGCTTGGTTGGCTAGTTGCTAAACCTAACACTTTCACAGCTAAACGACGTGGCGCTGCAAACCATTCTACTTTGTTAAAGGTTAAACCCGCTTGGTTTAACTCTAATTCCACGTTCTCTGCAAATGCAGTCGCTAATTTCTTGAGCGCCTTCGGTGGCAGCTCTTCAGTGCCGATCTCGGCGAGGAAGTTTTGTGTTGTCATTTTGTTTCTCTAATTAACTTTTATCTTTTAAAACCCATTTTCTGTACAAACTTTTTTATTGGTTTTTAATTCAAACGCCAATAATTTATTCGCATAATCATAATAATATCGGTGACTTTCTTCTAAACCTTTTGCTTGGGCTAATGCTACGGTTTTCAAAGAACAAGTGCGATAAATTAAATCTTTTTGCATATTATTCAGAGTAGTACTTTGTTCAGTGTTGTTTAAACTATTCCACCATACTTGTTCAATTGAATACTCATAAATAACTTGATTTTTTATAGCTTTGACATCCTCAATATATAAGTATCTTCCTAATGGCATACGTGTTTTACCATTCATTTTCGCTTTATCTTTCTTTGCCCCATTGATAGCAAGTTGTTCAACTGATAGTCCTTCAATCTTTTTGGCAAATTGAGCAACATACTCATCCGATTGCAAATAGCGTTCTGCATATAAAGCACGTCTTTCCATATCACTCATTGAACATGCGGAGAGAAGGATACCAATAAATAAAATAGATGATAATTTTTTCATACACTTTCCAAATTTAGGAATAAAAAATTTGCAAAACAGCTTTTATTTCACAATCCAAACCTACTTTTGCTATTACCCTTGATGGCGCTCGTTTCTTAACGAGTGCCTTTTTCATTATCACCCGTCAAAGACAGGCGTTATCATAGGGGGAGGCTAATTTTCCCAAGCGTGGCGGATGATATCGCTATCTCGGCAATTTCCCGTTTTACATTCACGTAAGCGGTCGCGTAAATATTCAGTACGTTCTTTATTCACTTCGTAATTGCAATCTACATTAATTGTGCCATCTTGCTCACAAGCTGAATCACGATATTTCAACCAATTACGTTGCGTTTGTACTAGAGATTTCGCTGTATTTGGTTTCAGCTGTTTTTTTAATCCTTTATAGACTTCGTTTAACTCTTTATCTGATTCTAAAAATAACTTCGCAGAGCAATAAGTGCGGTCATAAGATGTTGTAAAATGATTACAAGCATCACTTGCCATTGAACTCATTGGAACCAAGCATATTGTAGAGAATAAAAAATGACGTAGTTTCATATTACGTTCCTCTTTGTCAATGTGGCTGAGTTGTCTTTAATTCAGAATATTTTTCGTTCATCCTCACTGCCCACTCAACTAAGTGCGGTGTGATTTCGTGAAGATTCACGCCGAGTTTTTCGCCACGTAAGGCATACCAATCAATTAAACAGACTGCAGAAATTGTGCCGAGATTTAATTCATCACCAAATTGAGCAAGGTAACGTTCTAATTCTTTGAAGCTGCGAATATTGCGTTCAGTTAATTGTTGATGACGAGCAGTCCACCATTCATTTTCGGGACGGAGCAAACGTTCAGAAATAATTGGTAAGGTGTTTTCCATAATGCCGTCTGTTAACGCGTGCAGTTGTAATACTTTCCAACGTTTGCTATCTCGAGGCAGTAAATGACGCTCTGGCTGATTTTGTGCACCGAGATGATCGAGGTATTCACAAATCACATGGCTGTTATACAGCCACTCGCCGTTATCCAGTTGTAACGCAGGGACTCGTCCAAGTGGATTATCTTGGTTATGGGGCGAGTTTGGATCAAAAGATGATTGAATGGTTTGTAATTCAATTAGATCTTCAAGCTTATGATGTTTAATCACCGCCATCACTTTGCGTACATAAGGGCTAGTGTTTGAATGCCAGAGTTTCATTTTTGCTCCTAATTTTTAGCCGAAAACGTGCTGTAACTGGTTGATATCTAAAATGACTTGCTCGTCTGCTAGTAATAAAGCGGGAATACCGATATAACCATTTGCTTTTGCTTGTTCAAATGCAGAATGATTATCACGCAATCTTAGAAAGTGTTTGAAATTCGCCATTGAAGACATAATTTCTACCGCTTCATATTCCACATTTAAGCGATTTAATTCTGCCACAAATGCTGTTGTGTCTGGGCAGAGGTTAGCGAAGAATAAAACCGCTTTGCTCATCTCGAAAACTCCTAAAAACTGACCGCACTTTATTTACAGCCCGGGAAACCTAGTGCTTCGCGGCTTGCGTAGTAAGCCTCAGCAACGCTTTTAGTTAATGCGCGGATACGTAAGATATAGCGTTGGCGTTCTGTTACAGAAATTGCCTTGCGCGCATCTAATAAGTTAAAGCTGTGTGCTGCTTTTAAGATACGTTCGTAAGCGGGTAATGGTAACGGTTTTTCTAATGCTAATAATTCGCTTGCTTCTTTTTCGTATTGATCGAAACAGTAGAATAAGAAATCAGTATTTGCGTATTCAAAGTTGTAGGTAGATTGTTCCACTTCGTTTTGGTGGAACACGTCGCCATAAGTGGTTTTACCTAATGGACCATCAGACCAAACGAGATCGTACACACTGTCTACGCCTTGAATATACATGGCTAAACGCTCTAAACCGTAAGTGATTTCCCCTGTGACAGGTTTACATTCTAAACCACCCACTTGTTGGAAGTAGGTAAATTGAGTGACCTCCATACCATTTAACCATACCTCCCAGCCTAAGCCCCAAGCACCTAAAGTTGGGTTTTCCCAGTTATCTTCCACGAAACGGATGTCGTTTTGTGTTGGGTCGAAGCCGAGCATTTTTAAGCTGTCTAAATACAATTCTTGAATGTTATCTGGTGATGGCTTGATAACTACTTGGAACTGATAGTAGTGTTGTAAACGGTTTGGGTTTTCGCCGTAACGACCATCAGTTGGGCGACGTGATGGTTGCACATAAGCAAACGCCATTGGCTCTGGACCTAAGGCACGAAGTGCGGTCATTGGATGTGAAGTACCCGCACCCACTTCCATATCAAATGGTTGAACGATTGTTGCCCCTTGTTTTGCCCAATAATCTTGTAGGGCAAGAATCATACCTTGGAAGGTTTTTACATCAAATGTTGTCATAATGTTTTCTTTATTAAATAAAATAAGGTTAAAAATAGAACGAAAAATACATCCTATTATAGGGGAAAGTAGATGATGGATAAAGAGTATTCTCTTGATTAGTCGAGGGTTGTATTCACTTTGAAAAGAAAGTCTTAAATAGCAATCAGATTACAGATGATTTTTTGCTGTTTTTATTCGTGAAGGTATGTTGATTTTGTTGTTTTAATGTACACTGAACAGGGTTTTAATTTATATAAAAAGGAATAAGGAATGAACTATAAATGGCTACTTGCATTGAAGAAACCAAGTAATAAATTATGGGTTACAGCAGCGACTTGGGCATTAGTCACTGCTATTTTTGTATTTTCTTTACGTTTAGGTGCAAGAACTATTGAAGTCGGGACATTACCTAATATTGAGCAAGAGACGGTAGAAAGTTTACTGAATGTGATTGCATCAAGTATGTTAGCAGTGACAACTTTCTCTTTATCTATCATGGTTTCTGCTTTTGCTTCAGCGTCTAGTGGTGCGACACCGCGTGCGACAGATTTAGTGATGGGAGATAGTACAACACGTACTGCAATTACAAGTTTTATTTGTGCTTTTATTTACGCCATCATTGCCAAAACGGCGTTAGGTATGGCGTTTTATGCTCAAAATGGACGATTTATTTTATTTATTAGTACGATTGCAGTGTTATTGTATTTGATTATTACACTGATTCGTTGGGTTTATACCTTGTCTCAATTAGGGCGATTAGGCAATACATTGGAAAAAATTGAGCAAGTCACTCAAAAAGCATTACGACAATATCGTCTTTCTCCAATGATGGGGGCATCATCTACTCATGTATTGAGTAAGCAAACAAAACAGGTTGAGGCATTATCGAGTGGATATTTAACTCATATTGATATGCAGAGTTTACAACGGAAAGCAGAAGCAATAGACGGTTATATTCATATTCATGTACGCCCAGGTGAGTTGATTTCACCAGACACCTTATTGTGCGAGGTCGAGACGCAAAATGATGTTGAATTAGAAGACTTACGGCAATGTTTTATTTTTGCTAAAGGACGTACTTTTGAACAGGATCCAAGTTGGGGATTCATTGTATTAAGTGAAGCGGCACAACGTGCACTCTCTCCTGCGGTTAATGATCCTGGTACGGCTATTAATATTATGGCCATAATGATGGGACTGCTGGTCGAAAAAGAAGATGAACAACAAGCAGATGGTTTAGAGTATGATCGGCTATCTATCATTTCATTAGATTGCAATGAATGGATTCGTGATGCATTTTCACCTATTTCACGAGATGGTGCGGCTATTTTAGAAGTCAATTTAGTTATGCAAAAAGTATTAGCTAGTATTTGGCGAAATGCCCCAGATAAAGACGTATCAGCCGCAGCCTTTATAATGGCAAAACAAGCTTTTGAACGTGCATCTCATGCATTGACGTTACAGGACGATATTCAACTTTTAACGGAAAAACACCAAAATTTATTTAAGTAAGCAAATGCAATAACTCGTTAATATAGTAAATATTATATGGTCAAAGAATTTATGACGAACGACTAAAAGTTCCGCTATAATGACCGCAATTTTTTAAATATGGAATCAACTTAAAGGAAATTACGATGCAAAATCCAAAAGATGATGTACTTTATTCACCAATTGAATGGCTAGATTGTAGCCAAGGTTATACAGATATTCTTTACCATAAATCCACCGATGGGATTGCAAAGATTACGATTAATCGCCCTGAAGTGCGTAATGCTTTTCGTCCTCAAACAGTGAAAGAAATGATTCAAGCTTTTTCTGATGCGCGTTTTGATGAAAAGATTGGTGTGATTGTTTTAACTGGGCAGGGGGAAAAGGCTTTCTGTTCAGGTGGAGATCAAAAAGTACGTGGTGATTATGGCGGTTATAAAGATGACAGTGGTGTACATCACTTAAATGTATTGGATTTCCAACGTGATATTCGTACTTGTCCAAAACCAGTGGTTGCGATGGTTGCAGGTTATGCAATCGGTGGTGGTCATGTGTTACATATGATTTGTGACTTAACGATTGCCGCTGAAAATGCTATTTTCGGTCAAACAGGTCCGAAAGTGGGGTCATTTGATGGCGGCTGGGGAGCAAGTTATATGGCGCGCATTGTGGGTCAGAAAAAAGCACGTGAAATTTGGTTTTTATGCCGTCAATATGATGCCAAAGAAGCATTAGAAATGGGATTAGTAAATACGGTTGTACCTTACGCTGATTTAGAAAAAGAAACAGTACGTTGGTGTCGTGAAATGTTACGCAACAGCCCGATCGCATTACGTTGCTTAAAAGCTGCCTTGAATGCAGACTGTGATGGTCAATCTGGTTTACAAGAGTTGGCAGGGAACGCAACAATGTTGTTTTATATGACAGAAGAAGGACAAGAGGGGCGTAATGCGTTTAATGAGAAACGTGCGCCTGATTTTAGTAAGTTTAAACGCAACCCATAATAATCTGATGTGGTTAAAATTTGCTAAATTTTAACCGCACTTTTCAATACATAAGGAATGAAGTCTATGTTTTCTTGGAAAAAAGTATTCTTTTATAGCTTAATTATGATATTTGCAGTCATTGCGTTGTTTGCAGGTGGGATGTTCGTGTTAAGCAATGATGCCAAAGATAGATGTCTCGATTATGGTGGTCACTATAATGAAGTGACGAGAATTTGTGAACAATAATAATGGTTAGAACATTTCATTTATATAAGTATTCAATTCCTGTTGATAGCCAGCTGATTTTGCGTAATCGCTTTTTAAAAAAGCGTGAAGGGATATTAGTGCAAGTTTGTTGTGATGATGAACAAGGATGGGGAGAAATAGCGCCACTGCCTGAATTTAGTCAAGAAACCCTAGAGCAAGCGCTTGAACAAACTATCACATGGTTAAAAACATGGACGAAGACAGTCGGGAAATTACCCTTAGAAAATGTATATCCTTCAGTAGCTTTTGGACTAAGTTGTGCTTTTGCAGAAATGAAAGGACAACTAAATAAGGACGGAAATTACCAAGTTGCTCCACTTTGTTATGGTGATCCAGATGAGCTTTATGAACCACTTAATCAAATGCAAGGGGAAAAAGTCGCTAAAATAAAAGTAGGCATGTATGAAGCAAATCGTGATGGATTGATTGCGGATATGTTGCTTGAGGCGATTCCTGACTTGTATTTGCGACTTGATGCTAACCGCAGTTGGACACCTGCAAAAGCACAAATGTTTGCTAAATATGTGAAGCCAGAACATCGGGCTCGTATTCAATTTTTAGAAGAACCTTGCAAAACCCCTATAGAGAGTTTGCAATTTGCACAAGATACAGGAATTGCTATTGCTTGGGATGAAACAGTACGTGAGCCAGATTTTCGAGTGGAAAAACAACCACATTTAGCCGCGATTGTGATTAAACCTACCTTAATTGGTTCGTTACAATATTGTATCCAGTTAATTGAACAAGCACATCAATGTGGTCTAAAAGCAGTGATTAGCTCTTCGCTGGAAAGTAGTTTAGGCTTAACTCAATTAGCGCGTATCGCACAGCAATATACGCCTAATACAATCCCAGGTTTAGATACTTTAGATTTGATGGACTATCAATTAGTACGCCCATGGCAAGGTTCAAGTTTACCGTTAGTTGGGTTGGATTCCGAGTTTGTAGAACCTATATTAATTGACTGATAAGACCACCTACTTACTGCTATTTTAAAAAAAATAGTTATAATTTTTTAAGTTTAAAATTAGGAAGACATTATGTCGCAAACACCACGAATTTTGCTATTAAATGGTCCAAACTTGAATATGCTAGGGACGAGAGAACCTAAACATTATGGTAGTTTATCTTTGTCTACTATTGAACAGAATCTATACGAGTTAGCAAAGCAATATCAATTGCAACTAATCTGTTTCCAGTCTAATAGCGAAGAAAAGTTGATTGACAAAATTCATCAAAGTTTTGAACAAATTGATTTTATTATTATCAATCCTGCAGCGTTTACGCATACTAGTGTTGCACTGCGTGATGCATTATTAGCGGTTGCGATTCCTTTTGTTGAAGTGCATCTTTCTAATATTCATAAGCGTGAACCTTTCCGACATCATTCTTATTTTAGTGATATCGCAGAAAGTGTCATTTGTGGCTGTGGTGCTCAAGGATATGAATTTGCATTACAGTTTGCACGAGATTTCTTATTAAAAACGCGTTAGATTTAAGAAAATAGCGTAAATTTGCAGAATTTTATCGCCAAGTTACTCTTTTTCATGTAATCTCTCGCACGAGATGTAGAATTAACCAACTTGCACTTAAATATTACACTTTAGTCATATAAAGTGCGGTCAAAAAATAATAATTTAGGACATAGATTATGGACATTCGTAAAATTAAAAAACTGATCGAATTAGTAGAAGAGTCGGGCATTATGGAATTGGAAATCTCTGAAGGAGAGGAGTCAGTTCGTATTAATCGCGGTTCTGTTTCTCCAGCGGCTGTGCAATATACTGTACCTGTACAAGCACCAGTGAGTGCTCCAGCACCAGCAGCTGTTACACCAACTGAGCCAGCCCCAGTTGCTTCTGCAACAAGTGAGACTGTGACAGGTCATGCGATTCGCTCACCAATGGTAGGTACTTTTTATCGTAGCCCAAGCCCTGAAGCGAAGCCATTTGTTGAAGTTGGTCAAACAGTGAAAGTGGGTGATGCACTTTGTATTGTCGAAGCTATGAAAATGATGAACCGTATTGAAGCTGACAAGGCTGGTGTAGTGAAAGCTATTTTAACCAATGATGGCGAAGCTGTTGAATTCGATCAAAAACTCATTATCATCGAATAATAAATCCAATAAGCGAATGTTCATTCGCTTATTTTCTAATTAGCTTATTTTAAATGGTGATCTTTTTGCCATTTTACTCACAAGTGGAATTTTCTTATGTTAGAGAAAGTTATTATTGCCAATCGTGGTGAAATTGCACTGCGTATTTTGCGTGCTTGCAAAGAGTTAGGTATTAAAACTGTTGCAGTGCATTCCACAGCAGATCGTGAATTAAAACATGTTTTACTTGCAGATGAAACGGTTTGTATTGGTCCTGCGCCCTCAACTAAAAGTTATCTTAATATTCCTGCCATTATTGCGGCTGCTGAAGTTACTGGTGCGGATGCTATTCATCCTGGATATGGTTTTTTATCTGAAAATGCAGACTTTGCTGAACAAGTAGAGCGTTCAGGTTTTGTCTTTATTGGACCTACAGCAGATGTCATTCGTTTAATGGGCGATAAAGTATCAGCTATTGAGGCAATGAAAAAATCGGGTGTTCCTTGTGTACCAGGTTCTGGTGGTCCAGTCGGTTCTGATATGGCAAAAAATAAAGAAATTGCAAAGCGTATTGGATACCCTGTAATTATCAAAGCTTCTGGTGGTGGCGGTGGTCGCGGTATGCGTGTAGTTCGTGATGAATCAGCGCTAGAAGAATCAATTGCCATGACAAAAGCAGAAGCGAAAGCTGCGTTTAATAATGACATGGTATATATGGAAAAATATTTAGAAAATCCACGCCATATTGAAATTCAAGTCCTTGCAGATACCCATGGTAATGCGATTTATTTAGCCGAACGTGATTGCTCAATGCAACGTCGCCATCAAAAAGTAGTAGAAGAAGCGCCTGCACCTGGTATTTCAGAAGAAGTACGTCGTGATATTGGAACTCGCTGTGCCAAAGCGTGTATTGAAATTGGTTATCGTGGCGCAGGTACATTTGAGTTCTTATATGAAAATGGCGAATTCTATTTCATTGAAATGAACACGCGTATTCAAGTTGAGCACCCTGTAACAGAAATGATTACAGGCGTAGACCTAGTCAAAGAACAGTTACGCATTGCTGCGGGTTTACCATTGTCAATTAAGCAAGAAGATGTCAAAGTACGTGGACATGCTATGGAATGCCGTATCAATGCAGAAGATCCAAAATCCTTCTTACCTTCACCTGGCAAAGTAGAACATTTACATTCACCAGGTGGATTAGGCGTTCGTTGGGATTCGCATGTTTATGCAGGTTATACTGTTCCTCCACATTATGATTCAATGATTGCTAAATTAATCACGTATGGAGATACACGTGAAGTGGCTATTCGTCGTATGCAAAATGCATTAGGTGAAACTATTATTAGTGGCATTAAAACCAATATTCCATTACATGAATTAATTTTAGCTGATGAAAATTTCCAGCAAGGTGGTACAAATATTCACTACCTTGAGAAGAAATTAGGTATGCGTGATTAATTCGATCACGTAAGTGTAAAACAAAAAAGTGGATTTTTTCCACTTTTTTTATATATATGGATGATGTTATGAGCAAAGATTCTCGTTATAAACAAGCTACAAAGGAAGCTCGTTGGGCATTAGGCTTAACAATCTTATATGTTATTGGCTGGTGCTTATGTGCTTATTTACCAAAAGAAACTCTAGGTCCTATTGGTTTTCCTCTATGGTTTGAATTAGCTTGTATTTATCTGCCTATCTTATTTATTGTGGTTGCTTACTGGGTAATTAAAATTATCTATCAAGATATCAATTTAGATCCAAAACAAGAGGAGCAACAATAATGAATTTAGGTATTGTACTCCCATTAATCATTTATTTAACTTTCGTTTTTGGTGCAGCCGTTTATGCTTATGTGAAACGTCAAAGAGGCGACTTTTTAACAGAGTATTATGTTGGTAGTCGTTCTATGACAGGATTTGTACTTGCTATGACAACTGCAGCAACCTATGCCAGTGCAAGTTCATTTATTGGTGGTCCTGGTGCTGCATATAAGTTTGGTTTAGGTTGGGTATTGCTTGCAATGATCCAGGTACCAGCAGTGTGGCTTGCGTTAGGTGCTTTGGGTAAAAAATTTGCACTGCTTTCACGTGAAAGTAAAGCATTAACGATTAACGACTTATTGCTTCATCGTTATAAAAATAAATATTTAGTTTGGGTCGCAAGTATTGCCTTACTTATTGCCTTTTTCGCAGCGATGACAGTGCAGTTTATTGGTGGTGCACGTTTGTTAGAAAGTACTATTGGTATTGATTATCGTACGGCATTATTCATTTTTGCTTTGACAGTTGGGATTTATACTTTTATTGGTGGTTTTCGTGCTGTTGTCTTAACAGATACAATTCAAGGCACAGTGATGATTTTTGGAACATTGATTCTACTTGGTGGTGTTATCTATGCTGCTGGTGGCATTGAAAGTGCGGTACAAAAATTAACAGAAATCAACCCTGATTTAGTCAGCCCTTATGGCCCGAATGAAATGCTTGATTTTCAATTTATGGCCTCTTTTTGGATTCTGGTGTGTTTTGGAGTAGTTGGCTTACCGCATACCGCAGTACGCTGTATGGCTTTTAAAGATAGTAAGGCTTTACATAGTGGTATGTTAATTGGTACCGCCGTACTGAGTATTATTATGCTAGGGATGCATTTATCGGGTGCATTGGGTCGTGTCATTTTACCTGATTTAACTATTCCAGATCAGGTTATTCCAAGTTTAATGCTACAGGTACTGCCTCCTATTGTGGCTGGTATCTTTTTAGCAGCACCAATGTCAGCTATCATGTCGACTATTGATGCCCAATTAATTCAATCTTCATCGATCTTTGTAAAAGATCTCTATTTATCAGCTAAACCTGAAATGGCTCAGAATCAGCGTAAAATTGGTTGGTTATCTTCCTTAATTACGCTCACATTGACGGCACTTTTAATTCTTGCTGCACTAAATCCACCAGATATGATTATTTGGCTCAATTTATTTGCTTTTGGTGGATTAGAAGCCGCATTTTTATGGGTTATTATCCTTGGGTTATATTGGGATAAGGCCAATGCTTATGGTGCAATAAGTTCAATGGTGATTGGTTTAACGACTTATATTTTACTCACCTCATTCTCAATTAAACTCTTTAATTTTCATGCGATTGTGCCTTCATTAGTTTTTGGACTAGTCGCATTTTTAGTCGGAAATAAGATGGGTGAAAAGAGGGTAATGAAGCCTTAAAATATTGAGTCGAAATAAGTGGCTTTCTTTTACTCTCACAGAAGAAAGTCGCTAAACTGAAATAGTTAGCTTTGTATATTATTTTAGTTCTGATCTTTTCATTAAATGAAACCAATAAATGGTATTTTGAATTAAGTTACTTTTCTGTTTTGTAGACAACTTTTTTATTAACTATGCTGTTATTACTTAATATGTTCAAGATGATAACAGCAAAGGAACTTGGAGATTGCTACATTCAAGTAACTAATAAAAAGAACATCATAAAATTGAATAAAGGAAAAAAATTATGGCTTGGGTCCAAATTCGAATTAATAGCACAAATACACAAGCAGAACCCATGAGTGATTATTTAGACGAAATTGGTGCAGTATCTGTCACTTTCATGGATAGTCAAGATACACCTATTTTTGAGCCATTACCAGGCGAAACACGTTTATGGGGCAATACGGATGTCGTTGCTTTATTTGATGCTGAAACTGATATGCAACAGATTGTAGAATTGTTGAAGGCAGAACATTACCTTAATGAAAACTCAGCTTACAAGATTGAACAAATCGAAGATAAAGATTGGGAACGAGAGTGGATGGATAATTTTCATCCAATGCAATTTGGCAAACGCTTATGGATTTGTCCAAGTTGGCGTGAGGTACCTGATGAAAATGCCGTCAATGTGATGCTTGATCCAGGGCTTGCTTTTGGAACGGGAACACATCCGACCACTGCATTGTGTTTAGAATGGTTAGATGGTTTAGATTTAACCAATAAAACCGTTATTGATTTTGGTTGCGGTTCGGGAATTCTCGCTATTGCAGCCCTGAAATTAGGGGCTAAGCATGCAATTGGCATTGATATTGACCCACAAGCCATTCTTGCTAGCCGTAATAACGCAGAACAAAACGGTGTAGCAGAGCGCCTACAGTTATTTTTAGCTGATGATAAACCTGCAGATTTAAAAGCGGATGTAGTTGTAGCAAATATCCTCGCGGGTCCATTAAAAACACTTTATCCTGTGATTAATCAACTAGTTAAACCAAATGGGGTTTTAGGCTTGTCTGGCATTTTATCTACACAGGCACCTTCTGTTTGTGACACTTATGCACAAAAATTTACGTTAGAACCTGTACAAGAACGTGACGAATGGTGTCGGATTACAGGACAACTAAATTGATAATAGTATTATAATTGAGTATAAAATTTAATCTGAACAATAAATTGTCAAGTTTTATTTAAATTTTAATCAAGGAAACGGTTGCATTTTTAATAAAAATCAAAAAATATCAAAAAAATGCTTTTTGTATAAAAAATATGCTTTGCAAATGAAGCAAAAGTGCGTATTATAGCGACCCTTGTCGGTTAGGGTGGGTGTCAAACTAACAATATCCGGATTTATGATATTTGAGAGGTAGTAAATGCGAATAGGTTCTTATCAACTTAAAAATCGCATTCTTTTAGCTCCAATGGCGGGTATTACTGATCAACCTTTTCGGCGAATCTGTGCTCATTATGGTGCAGGTTTAACTTTCTCCGAAATGATGTCAACGAATCCACAAGTTTGGCATACAGAAAAATCGAAACTGCGTTTGGCTCATCACCAAGAGGCAGGGATTAATGCTGTGCAAATAGCAGGTTGTGATCCTGATGAAATGGCGAAAGCTGCTCAAGTTAATGTCGAGTATGGGGCAGAAATTATTGATATCAATATGGGCTGTCCTGCCAAAAAAGTGAATCGTAAAATGGCTGGCTCTGCACTTTTACAATATCCTGATTTGGTTAAACGTATTCTTGATGCTGTTGTTAATGCTGTTCATGTACCAGTAACCTTAAAAATAAGGACTGGTTGGGATCGAGATAACCGGAATTGTGTCGAAATCGCTAGAATTGCAGAGCAGTGTGGTGTTCAAGCTTTAACTATCCACGGACGAACAAGGACTTGTATGTTCGAGGGGGAAGCTGAATATGACAATATCAAAGCGGTTAAACAACAAATTTCCATTCCTGTCATAGCTAATGGCGACATTACTTCTGTTGAAAAAGCAAAGTATGTTCTCAACTATACCAACGCAGATGCAATAATGATCGGACGTGGTTCATTAGGCAATCCGTGGCTTTTCCAAGTGATGGAAGGCTTAATTGAAAAAGACTCGATTGTTTTAGAGCCAAGTTTAAACGAGAAATGTAATGTGATTTTACAGCATATCCAAGACCTCCATCATTTTTATGGTGCAGACAAAGGATGTCGTATTGCACGTAAACACGTTGCTTGGTACTTACAGGGAATTCAAGCTAATCCCGTTTTTAGACAGGCTTTTAATGCAATTACTGATCCCAAAGAACAATTGATTGCTTTAGAAGATTTTTTTAATTTGATTCTGATGGATAAAGAAAAAAATGTTAGAACAACAACGTAATCCAGCTGATGCATTGACAGTATCAGTGTTAAATTCACAATCTCAGGTAACAAATAAACCATTACGCGATTCAGTGAAACAAGCATTGCGAAATTATTTGTCGCAATTAGATGGCCAAGATGTAAATGAGCTTTATGAATTGGTATTAGCGGAAGTTGAACACCCTATGCTGGATATGGTTATGCAATATACACGTGGTAACCAAACTCGTGCGGCAACAATGTTAGGCATTAACCGTGGAACTTTACGTAAGAAACTAAAAAAATACGGTATGGGTTAATTAACCAGTGTATTTTTGACTAATTTGTTAGTTAGATAAGGCGGACTTGGGTTCGCCTTTTTCTATATATATTTTTGCTTTATGACAATTCTATTTATACTGAAATGTTGTCAAATTTGACCGCACTTGAATGCTTATCTCTCTACATATAAATATCTACGCAAACGTTTTCGTTTCGGTGAAATTTCCTTTATAATAGCCTACAACTTTTTCAATTTATTTTACTCAACAGGGCTAATCCTATGTTACAAATTTTTCGTGGTTCTCCTGCACTTTCTGAATTTCGCTTAAATCAATTGGCAATGACTTTCCAAAAATCTACTTTGCCTGTGAAATCTTGTTATGCAAAATATTTACATTTTGCTCATTTAACTGAAGGCTTAACAGAAGAAGAAACGGCGAAGTTAGAGCAGTTATTGCATTATGGACCAACGCTCGCTGAACATGAACCTGTAGGAGAATGTTTCATCGTGATCCCTCGTATTGGGACAATTTCTTCTTGGTCATCAAAAGCAACAGACATTGCGCATAATTGTGGGTTAAATAAAGTGAATCGTTTAGAGCGTGGTCTTGCATTTTATTTTGAACTTGACCGCACTTTATCGAGTGAAGAACAACAAAAATTGGTTTCGCATATTCACGATAGAATGTTAGAAGGTATTATTCGCAATGCAGAAGATGCGAAAGTGTTATTTGACCAACAAGAACCGAAGCCATTTACGACAGTCGATATTCTTACTGGCGGTCGTCAAGCGTTAGAAAATGCGAATGTAGAATTAGGTTTGGCTTTAGCAGAAGATGAAATTGATTATTTAGTGGAAAATTTCACTGCACTTGGGCGTAACCCAAATGATATCGAACTCTATATGTTTGCACAGGCAAACTCTGAACATTGCCGCCATAAAATTTTTAATGCAGATTGGATCATCGATGGCGAAAAACAAGAAAAATCCTTGTTTAAAATGATTAAAAATACGTTTGAGAAAACGCCAGATCACGTTCTCTCTGCTTATAAAGATAATGCTGCGGTGATGGAGGGCTCAAAAGTCGGACGTTTCTTCCCTGATCAAGATGGGCAGTATCGCTACCACAATGAAGATGCACATATCTTAATGAAAGTGGAAACCCATAACCACCCAACTGCGATTTCACCGTTCCCAGGAGCTGCCACAGGTTCTGGTGGTGAGATCCGTGATGAGGGGGCAACAGGTCGTGGTGCAAAACCAAAAGCCGGTTTAGTAGGTTTTTCTGTGTCTAACCTAGTGATCCCCGGTTTTGAGCAACCTTGGGAAAATCCCGTTTCTAAACCAAATCGTATTGCCTCTGCGCTCGATATTATGATCGAAGGACCTTTAGGTGGCGCGGCATTTAACAACGAATTTGGGCGCCCAGCATTATTAGGTTATTTCCGTACTTATGAAGAAAAAGTGAATAGTTTTGCGGGTGAAGAAGTACGTGGCTATCACAAACCCATTATGTTAGCAGGCGGTATTGGTAATATTCGTGCAGAACATGTTCAAAAAGGCGAAATCCCTGTAGGGGCAAAATTAATTGTCTTAGGTGGTCCTGCGATGAATATCGGTTTAGGCGGTGGGGCAGCTTCCTCTATGGCTTCTGGTAAATCAAAAGAAGATTTGGATTTTGCTTCTGTACAACGTGATAACCCAGAAATGGAGCGTCGCTGCCAAGAAGTGATTGATCGTTGCTGGCAGTTAGGTGAGGACAACCCTATTTTATTTATTCATGATGTCGGCGCAGGTGGTTTATCAAATGCGATGCCAGAATTAGTACACGATGGTGGGCGTGGTGGTAAATTTGAATTACGCAAGATTTTAAGCGATGAGCGTGGCATGAGCCCGTTAGAAATTTGGTGTAACGAATCACAAGAACGCTATGTGTTAGCTGTTTCTCCTGAAAAATTGGCATTATTTACCGCACTTTGTGAGCGTGAACGTGCGCCATTTGCGGTGATTGGTGAAGCGACGGAACAGGAACATTTAACCTTACACGATGAGCATTTCGGTAATGCCCCAATCGATTTACCAATGAACGTGTTATTGGGTAAAACGCCGAAAATGACCCGTGATGTGAAATCAAAAACCGTAGAAGGTACGGCTATAGATCAATCACAAATTGACTTAAAAGAAGCGTTCCATCGTGTGTTACGCCTACCTGTGGTGGCAGAAAAAACTTTCTTAATTACTATTGGTGACCGCTCTGTAACTGGTATGGTGGCGCGTGATCAAATGGTGGGTCCATGGCAAATCCCTGTGGCAGACTGTGCAGTAACGACAGCAAGTTTAGATAGTTATCACGGTGAAGCCATGTCAATGGGTGAACGTGCGCCCGTAGCATTATTGGACTTCGCTGCTTCAGCACGTTTAGCGGTAGCAGAATCCATTACCAACATTGCAGCAACTAACATTGGTGACATCAAGCGCATTAAATTGTCGGCGAACTGGATGTCTGCTGCAGGTCACGAAGGTGAAGATGCTGGCTTATACCAAGCAGTAAAAGCAGTCGGTGAAAAGTTATGTCCACAACTTGGCTTAACTATTCCAGTGGGCAAAGACTCGATGTCAATGAAAACCACTTGGAACGAAAACGGCGAACAAAAAACGGTTACTGCACCATTATCACTTGTCATCAGTGCATTCGCACGTGTAGAAGATGTGCGTAAAACCGTGACACCACAATTACGCACCGATAAAGGACACAGCCGCTTATTATTAATTGACTTAGGGGAAGGCAAAAATCGCCTAGGGGCAACCGCACTTGCCCAAGTGCATAAACAACTTGGTGATAAACCTGCTGATGTAGTGAACGTTGAAAACTTGAAAAACTTCTTCAATGCCATGCAAGCCTTGGTAGCAGAGCAAAAATTATTGGCGTACCACGATCGTTCAGATGGTGGTTTAATCACGACCCTCGCGGAAATGGCGTTTGCGGGTAACTGTGGTTTATCGATCCATATCAGCGCATTAGGCGATAACGATCTTGCGGTGTTATTTAACGAAGAATTAGGCGCGGTGATTCAAGTGCGCGAGAGCGATTTAAGCTATGTGCGTGAGGTGTTATCACAGCATGGCTTAATTCACTTAACTAAAGAATTAGGGGAAGTGACGACAGAAGATCGCATCGAAATTTCTCGCGGCACTAAATTATTATTCAGCCAAAAACGTTCTGAATTACGTGGTATTTGGGCAGAATTAACCCATCAAATGCAACGTCTACGTGACAATCCAGAATGTGCCGACCAAGAGTTTGCGGCAAAAAAAGATCCGGAAAACAAAGGCTTCTCTGCCCATTTAACCTACGACATTCACGAAGATATCGCCGCACCTTATATTGCCACAGGCAAGAAACCACGCATTGCAATCTTGCGTGAACAAGGGGTTAACAGCCATTACGAAATGGCTGCTGCCTTTGATCGTGCAGGCTTTGAGGCGATTGATGTACACATGAGCGATTTACATAACGCTCGCTACAACTTAAAAGAGTTCAATGCGTTAGTGGCATGTGGTGGCTTCTCTTATGGTGATGTACTTGGTGCAGGTGGCGGTTGGGCAAAATCGATCTTATTTAACCCAATGTTGCGTGATCAATTTAGCGAATTCTTTGCTAATCCAAACACCCTCACCTTAGGGGTGTGTAACGG
Source organism: Pasteurella canis (assembly GCF_900454865.1). Lineage (GTDB taxonomy): Bacteria > Pseudomonadota > Gammaproteobacteria > Enterobacterales > Pasteurellaceae > Pasteurella > Pasteurella canis. The sequence continues at coordinate 63,505 of NZ_UGTV01000015.1, forward strand.
TTGCCAAATGGTTTCCAACCTTGCTGAAATTATCCCGGGTACAGACGCTTGGCCACGTTTCGTGCGTAATAAATCTGAACGTTTCGAAGCTCGTGCGGCATTAGTGCGTATTAATGAAACCAAATCACTTTGGTTCCAAGGCATGGCTGGTTCACATATGCCAATCGCGGTTTCACACGGTGAAGGACGTGTCGAGTTCAAACACGATAAACAGTTACAGATGTTAAAAGATCAAAACTTAATCGTAGCACAATACATCGACAACAACCTCAACCCAACAGAAATCTACCCAGCCAACCCAAACGGTTCAGTGGAAGGTATCACCGCATTGTCTAACCAAGACGGACGCGTCGCCATCATGATGCCACACCCAGAGCGAGTATTCCGCACGGTTTCTAACTCATGGCACCCAGAAGATTGGAGTGAAGATGGGGCATGGATGAGATTGTTCCGAAATGTACGTGTTGCGTTGAAATAATGAATAAAAGCCACACCTTTGGTTGGGCTTTTTATCAATTTTATATTTATTAAAATAGAGTTAGTTTACGAGTTATTTATGAGTTCAAATTTTAATATTATAGATGTATTAGAGAAACAAATTGTAAATATGCAACCAATAATTCAAAGTCAGGATAACAAAATTAGCTTTCTTTTGGTTTTTTGTTGTCTGCCAATTAGTCAATTAGAACATTTTGAAAAAATGTTGCCATGTTTAACTCTCACCTGCTTAGGAAGACTGTTATTAATTTTATTGATTGTTTTATGGATTTGTTCTATTTTCGTTTTATTATACGGTTTATACCCTAAAAATAAATTTAAATTTATTAATGTAGAAACTAATGAAGAAAATTATAGAATATTTCTAGAAAACGATTATAAAAAAGTAAAAGAAATTCTATCTAATAAAATTAGATATGTGAAAATAGCAAATGTATTAATTTTATTATGGTGTGTCATCTTAGCTATATCAGAAATGATTTATTGGGGAGTATTGTATGTCTAATCTAACAAAACAACAAAGAGCGGATATAGAAGAAATTATTACAAAAGCTTTAGATATAGCTGAAAAATTTTGGAATGAAAGCGGTCGAAAATTAGAAAAAGAAGTCGCTCTATCTGCTAATGTTATAGATAGTATTAATGAAGCAAGATATTCTGAAGAAAGTGTATCATCTCAAATACCAAATCATAGAACTGTCAACCCCATTAAAAGTGAAAATGATGAGTTTATAGCAATTGTTGCAGATATGAGATATTCAACGAAACATGCTAAAACTCAAACCGGAGGTATAAATCCTCTCAAAAGAATTTTTCTTGAAACATCAGCTCTTTTACCCGCAATAGAGAAAGTAATAAACATACATGGAGGTTCTGTAACTGAGTATTTAGGTGATGGGGTTTTAGGTTTCTTTAAATTTAACACAGAGAATATATATAAGTCATATAATGCTGCCAAAGTCATTATCAATGATGTTGGTCCAATGTTAAATGAAATATTATACGAAAGGTATTCATTACCTAAAGAAATTTACTTAGGAGTCGGATTAGCAAAGAGCCAAACGATCATCTATGCTGCAGGAGTAGAAAAAAAGTACGCTAAAGCTTTTGGTAGTTGTGTATATGATGCGACTAAATTATCTTCTGGAGTGAATATCATTGGAGTTTCTGAAGGATTAAGAGATGTTTGGCCTCAATCTACAAATGGGCAGGTAACGCTTATAAAGAGGAAATTTAGAGATATTGATGGTTATAAAATAAATCCTAAAAAATAGGAGATTTTCATATGAGCTTTTATCTCGATGGTGCTCGTCTTTTAGCACAACTGTTCGAAACCTTAGATTGGATCCCAAATATTGTCAGCCTTGTTTGAGTATCCACTACAAGGGGTGACAATTTTTTTCATTAATAAACTTTTTAGTTCAAGTGCCATTTTTAATTTCGGGATTTTATAGCCATATAAATTATTCACCTAGATATCACAAACCACAACATAACCAACCACTATCAATAAAGTGCTTCAGATATAACCCTTTTTAATCAATACTATCGTATAATAAACAAGCTATTTTTGCTTTTATTAGGATTGTATTTATGAAAAAACGTCAATACTTCAAGTCCCTATATGTTGTTCTTTTGGGGAGTGTTTGCTGGTTAAGTGTTAATGCTCAATCTCAGTTATTCACGCCAGAGCAAATAACTAAAATTGAAAATCAATTGATTGGGGAACACAAACTTTCTTTACAGTGGGTGAGTTGGGAAACGTTTGGCTCAGTGGATATCTTAAGAGATGCCGATGGGTTAAGTATTGAAGGGATACAAGAGTTAAATGGGAATTTTGTCTCTTTATTTGGCAAAATTAAGGTGATTGATGAAAAAGCGTTTCTTTTTACAGGGGAAATTGTCACACGTGTTGATCATATTAATAACGGTAAAGCATGTATACGACAGGGGACGTATGAATTCCGAGCAACGGGAAAACGCAAGTATTGGCGTTTACAACAAATGGAGAACCCTTGTGATCCTGTGACTGATTATGTTGATGTATATTTTTAAGTCAGTAAAGTGCGGTAGGAATTTTGATAAATTTGACCGCACTTTTTAATGGAGAGCAAAATGACACTCATCGAAAAGCTAAAAAAGATTGAAGACTATGTTTTACAACATTGCCAATATCGTTTTTATTTCGCTAAATCACCATTTGGTATGGCGTTAAAGGCACAATATTATTATTACCCTGAAGATATTCCAGAAGCGACGAAAAATTTGGCTAGTCATTTTTTAACTCAAGCAGGCTATGAGGATTTTTATACGCCCCTTGAAGAACTGATGAACAAGGCGAAGATCACACCGCCTAGTCCTGCGGAGATGATTGAGGGAGGCAATTGGCGATTTTTTGCGATTAAATTTAATTTCTTTTCTCCGTTAAATCCAGCATTGAAGAAATATTATAATACAGAATATGTCACTTTTATTTGCATACCTTGCCAAGATCATGAAGGTAAGGATGATATGGAGTTGCTTTATACCTCACCGACAACGGGCAATTTGTTCAAAGAAATGCGTAATAGCCAGTTGCTAGAACCAAGTCAGGACACTTATCATGCTTATCTGCAATTACTTGAAGAAGCTGTCGATTTTATGTGCGAAAAATTAGATATTGATGCAGCAGAACCAATTGACCTTACAGAAGCATTACATGACTTCACTACTTTATTAAATATTCATGATAAAGAGGAATTTATAAAACGTTATCAACAAATTCAAGAGGCGCCTGAAAAATGCCTACTGGATTTAGTCGAACAAGGCTATGCAGCGGAAGGTGATAAACCTGAATTGGCATTTTTAAGCTATCGCTTCTTATTGCTACCAATGTTAACAGCGTTTGATACGGATTGGCGTATTGATAATGAAGAGTTAAGCGAATACTTATCAGACGTGATTGGTAAAAAATTCAAATTACCGAAAAAAGCGCTTGAACCTTATGAAATTGTCGAGCGTTTAGAGCAAAAGAGTGACTATACGTTGTTAAATATTGAAACAGAACAAGACTCATATTGCTTATTCGTTTGTAAACAGCGAGATAAAAAGCGGATTTTACAGCTAGCAAGAGTGTTAGATTTGGATATTGTGCCTTTTTAACTAGAGCGATAAAAATCTCTTTTGCTTTGTATGTGTTAAAAAGTTGGTGAAAAATGACCGCACTTTTCTTTCTCTGATATTTTCCTCTTTTATCAATAATGCTACTATTGTCCAACTTTTAACAAATTGTTGACATTGCTTTGCACAATGGATTGGTTATTTTTTATTTTTTTAAGCATCCCGATTATTGCTACATTACTCCCTTTTTTACCGTTTAATCATTGGACGGTGCGGATTTTTGATTTTCCTCGTTTACAGATTGCAGGGCTCAATTTACTTTGTTTGGTAGTAAGTTGGATTGTGCAGCCTGATCCGATGTGGCTGTTGGTGACTTTGCAGTGTTTGAATCTGAGTTGTATGGCGTATCAAATTTGGGAGATTGTTTCCTATACACCTTTGTCACGCCCACAAGTCTTGCAATATCATGGAGAAAAAGACGAGCGTAGTATTTCTTTGTTGACAGTCAATGTGCTGACACCGAATAGACAAGTAGGTAAGTTATTGCAACTGATCGAAACTTGGCAGCCTGATGTCGTGCTGACATTAGAAACAGACTTGTGGTGGGAGGAAAAGTTATCCTCATTAGAAGAAACCTATACTTATACAGTTAAAATTCCGCTAGATAATTTATATGGTATGCATTTATATAGTCGCTTACCATTGCGTAATACAGAAGTACGTCACTGGGTACAGGAAGATATTCCATCGATTTATACTGAAACTTGTTTGCCTTCTGGGGAATGGATTCATTTGTATTGTTTACATCCTATGCCTCCAACACCGACAGAAAGTGCCACCTCAACACAACGTGATGCAGAACTTTTATTAGTTGGGCAAGAAATTAGTCAAAATAATCAATCTGTATTGGTCTTTGGTGATTTAAATGATGTAGCTTGGTCATCAACATCACGTTTATTTCAGAAAACTAGTGGCTTACTGGATCCTCGAGTTGGGCGCGGATTATATAGCACTTTCCATGCAACCTACCCTTTTTTACGTTGGCCATTGGATCATATTTACCATAGTAATGATTTCATGATGCGTGATATTCGTGTGTTATCTCATATCGGTTCTGATCATTTTCCTGTCTATGGGTGTTTCCAATATCACCCTTGTGTTGAAGCTGCCCAACCTGAACCAGAAGTAGATGTTGAAGATCATGAGTTAGCCCAAGAAAAAATTGATGAGGCAGAGCCTGAGAAGAAAGTTGTTGAGGAAAAATATTGAGTAGGAAATCTATGTATTCAATAAAAATGGCACAAAATTTTGTGCCATTTTTTTATGTTTATTTATCAATGATTAGCAATCTTGTTTACCAAATTCATCCTTACGCAAGATTTGACGTACACTTTCATCAAACTGTGCTAGAACGTGTTCAGCATCTTGTGGATCTTTGCCTTTCGCATCTAAATAGAATTTGATTTTTGGTTCTGTACCTGATGGACGCGCGATTAAACGGCTACCATTTTCAAGCACAAAGACCAAAATATCGCTTTGGCGATCAGTTTTAGTATGGTCTAAGAATTGTGCCACTTTGAAACCACCGATTTCACTTGGTGGGTTGTTACGAAGAGCGGTCATTAATTTACCAATTTCAGATAAATCATCAACACGAATTGAAATTTGTCCACTCACGTAAGCGCCAAATTCTTGTGTGAATTCATCAGCATAATCTGCTAGCGTTTTGCCTTGTTTTTTCAAGTAACGTACTAAATCTAAGAAGGCAATTGCAGCAGAAATACCATCTTTATCACGTACTTTATCTGGGTCAACTAAGTATCCAAGCGCTTCTTCAAAACCGAATAATAAGCCATCGACTTTACCAATATATTTGAAGCCAGTTAACGTTTCTTCAGATTGGAAGCCATATTTTTTGGCGATTTCTGCTAGTGCTGGAGAAGATACGAGTGAGCAGGCTAAAACCCCTTTTTGACCTTGAGCATGATATTGTTTTGCTAAATACCAACCTAAGAAACAACCTACTACGTTACCATGTAGTGGTTTCCAGTTACCTTCTGCATCAGGTACTGCAACAGCAAGACGATCAGCATCAGGGTCATTAGCAATGATAAATTCTGCATTTTTTTCTTTTGCGACTTTAATCGCTAAATCTAATGCCCCTTTTTCTTCAGGGTTAGGGAAATTAACTGTTGGGAAGTTACCATCTGGTTGAATCTGTTCGTGTACTAAATGTGGTTGTGGTAAACCCGCTTTTTCTAAAGTTTTGCTCAATACTTCATAGCCAACACCATGCATTGCCGTATAAACATAGTTAATATCTGCTGGTGGCTCTTTAGCAAGTGTCGCTGTTTTAGCAATGTAAGCATCGACTACTTCATCATTTAATACAACGAAATCTTGGCTGCGTGGTAAATCATTGATTGAGCCTGCTGCTACTTTATCAATCAATTTAGCGATATCTTGATCTGCCGGTGAAACAATTTGTCCACCACCATTCGCTTTGCCTAAGTATACTTTATATCCATTATCTTCAGGTGGGTTGTGGCTTGCTGTGACCATGACTCCTGCTGTAGTATCAAAATATTTGATTGCATAAGCGAGTACTGGTGTTGGCAATTTACGTGGTAATAAATAAGCTTTAATACCCGCTCCAGCCATAATTTCCGCAGTATCGCGAGCAAAAACATCGGAGTTTTTACGACCATCATAACCAATCACAATAGATGGAGTTTGGTCATAGTCTTTTAAATAGTTAGCTAAACCGCCAGCGGCTTGTGCAACAAGGACTCTGTTCATCCCCATAGAACCTGCTTGTAGACGACCACGTAGACCAGCAGTACCAAATTGTAAACGACCGTTAAAACGAGCAGCTAATTCTGTATTTGCTTTTTCATCGCCAGCTTTGGCTGCGTCGAGCAGTTGTTCTAATTCTGCGCGAGTTTCAGCATCAGGATCTTGTGCTAGCCAATTTTGAGCGACAGTGAAGATTGTCATAAATTCTCCTTAATTTTTATTAAAAAATTATGTGATATAAAACATCTCTAGACTAGCTGAAAAAGGAAAAAATTAAAATGACTAAACTCAAATTATTTGAGCTTAGTCACTTTGTAATCGATTGCTTTTTTATTTTGATGTTAGTGTGATACTCAGAGTCTGTGAGATTTCTTGAGGTTTGAATTATTGATATAGAGAAATAAGATGCCTTATTGTGAAGTAATAACAAAGCAAAATATGTTTTGATCTGTTTTACTAGAAAGCGGATGGCTTGATTAGTTTAGTCTTTTTTCATTTAGCTTTTTAGCCTAAATTATCGTCTTTTCCGTTCTTTTTTTAATACTTGGTATTAAAGTGCGGTGAGGTTTGAACAAATTTTAAAGGCTTTGCATTGAAGCAAAGCCTTTGTGGGATTAGTTAATTTGCAGATGTTGTTGATGGTGTTCAATTAATGTTGAACGATGCCCTACACTAATAATCGTGGTGTGAGGTAATTCTGCTTTAAGTAGGCGATACATCGCATCCTCTAATCCTTCATCCATACTTGCAGTTGCCTCGTCTAAAAAGACAACCGTTGGTTTGCATAAAAGGATTCGAGCAAATGATAAACGTTGTTGTTCACCAAGAGAAAGGACGCGGGTCCATTCATTTTCTAATGTCAATTTATCTGCTAAATGGCCTAATTGGACTTTTTGTAAAATATCGACCGCACTTTGTAGATCCATATTATCAGGAGCGATATCTGGATAGTACAATGCATCAATTAAGCGACCTTGTGGCAAATAAGGTTTTTGCGATAAGAATAATGTATTTTGCTGTGGACAATGAATGATGCCACTCGCATAAGACCATAACCCTGCGATTGTTCTGAGTAAAGTTGTCTTACCGACACCTGATTCGCCTTGAATTAATAGTGATGTACCAATAGGTAAGTTAAGATTAAGATTTTGTATTAATGTCTTACCCGTTGGTGTATGAACAGTTAAATTTTCGAAGCGTAAAGTATTTTCACTATCTTGAATAATTAAATCTGAAGGTTGATTAACCTGTTGGATAGCAGTATGGAAACCTGTTAAACGATCGAGTACTGCACGATAAGCGGCGAAATCATCGTATGAGTTACGGAAGAAAGATAACGCGGATTGCACACGACCAAAAGCACTTGACGTCTGCATTAAGTCACCTAGTGTAATTTGATTACTAAAATAACGTGTCACTTGAATAACAAGTGGGAATACGACGGAAATTTGTGTGACGATTAAGTTAAAGCCAGATAGTTTTAACGTACGGTGTACAACTTTCCAGACATTATCAATAACTTGATCAAACTGAGAAAGCAAAAGACGTTTTTCCATTTTCTCACCGCGATAAAAAGCAATACTTTCTGCGTATTCTTTTAAACGAATGAGAGAATAGCGGTAGTTTGCATTTAGACGCTCATTTGCAAAATTAAGTTGGATCAATGGACGTCCAATTTTGAAGGCAAAAATACTCGTAAATAATACATAAATAAATACGAGGAATACCATCGCATGTGGTACTTCAATACTACCAATATTCATTGTGCCAGAGAGATTCCATAAAATAATAGTAAATGCCACAATAGACACAATAGAAGAAATTAAACCCGTAGCGAAATCTAAAGTATTTGTCACAAAAGAATTGATATCTTGCTGGATACGTTGATCTGGGTTATCTAAATGATTTTCAAGATATTGTGTTTTGTAATACGCTTGATTTTCAGTCCATTTATTTAACATTTTATTGTTAAACCAAAGACGCCAATGGATTAAAAAACGCTTACTTAAATAATAGCTTAATAATGCATTACCAATACTTGATGTGGCGACCACTGCAAACACGACCATTTGTTGCCAAAAAACCGTTTCATTCATATCTTGTAATGACTTATACAGGGCGTTATACCAGTTCGAGACTAAAATATCGATACGTACTGAAAGTAAGTCAAAAAAGACGATCACAATAAAATAGACAAGTGGTCGAATATTCTTTCTTGGATTGAAATAATCTTCAGCTAATAACCAAAGTTGATGTCCCCATCTGGTTGTTTTTGACACAATATAGACGGCGATAGGAAAAATGATAGCAGTAAGGGAGAGACTTTTTAGCAACCAGAAAAAAGAGTCTGAGAGTTCTTGCGACCAATTCATGATAAATCCAAATATCAAATGTTTTGTAAAAAAATAGTGTCGTATTCTTAAAAATTTTTAGGTATTAAGCAAGAAAAATGTGATTAAGATTAAGTTTTTATTATTTCGTTAAGTTTTTAAAAATAGAGATTGATATAATTATTTATAGTTATTTTTGTTAAATTAAAAATTGATGTAGAGGTAAATTATGAGTGATATTGCGATCACTATAAGCCTCCTTGCACTTGTCGCTGTCATTGGGTTGTGGATAGGACATTGGAAGATTAGAGGCGTGGGGTTAGGTATTGGTGGTGTACTTTTTGGCGGGATTATCGTTGCCCATTTCATAAAACAATATACTTCGCTGGAATTAGATCAACATACCTTACACTTTATTCAAGAATTTGGCTTAATTTTATTTGTTTATACAATCGGTATTCAGGTAGGACCAGGTTTTTTTGCATCATTACGTGAATCAGGCTTGAAACTCAATGGCTTTGCAGCCTTGATTGTCTTATTAGGCTCTTTATCTGTTGTTGCCATTTATCTCATTGCAGATATTCCATTAGAGATTATTCTTGGCATTTATTCAGGCGCAGTGACCAATACTCCTTCTCTTGGTGCGGGTCAGCAAATTTTAGCTGAACTCACTTCTAGCCAAACGACTTCAACAATGGGGATGGCTTATGCTATGGCATATCCATTCGGGATTTGCGGTATATTGCTTTCTATGTGGCTCATTCGTTTATTTTTTCGCATTAAAGTGGATGATGAAGCGAAAAACTTTTTAAAAGAAAGTGGGCAGGATAAAGATAGTTTAGGATCGATGAATATTAAAGTGACTAATCCAAATTTAGATGGATTGCGTTTAATTGATATTCCTGGGTTTGATGAGAAGAAAGATGTGGTTTGTACACGCTTAAAACGAGATGAAAATATTAGCGTACCACAGGCCAATACTATTATTAAGCAAGGCGATCTTTTACATCTAGTTGGTGAGCTTCCTTTATTACGTAAAATTAAATTAGTTTTGGGGGAAGAGGTTGATGTGCCATTATCAAGTTTTGCAGGTGATCTGCGTTCAGATCGTATTGTTGTTACGAATGAAAAAGTATTAGGTAAACGGATTCGCTCTTTGGGTATTCATCAAAAATATGGTGTTGTTATTGCACGTTTAAATCGTGCAGGGGTAGAGTTAGTCCCAACAGCAAATACAACATTACAATTTGGTGATGTGCTACATGTTGTTGGACGTAGTGAAGTATTAAACCAAGCTGTGTCCGTGATTGGTAATGCGCAACAAAAGTTACAACAAGTCCAAATGTTACCTGTCTTTATCGGGATTGGTCTAGGTGTATTATTAGGCTCGATTCCTTTCCAAATTCCTGGCTTTCCCGTCGCGTTAAAGCTTGGATTAGCTGGTGGGCCATTAGTTGTTGCTTTGATCCTCGCACGTATTGGAAGTATTGGAAAATTGTACTGGTTTATGCCACCAAGTGCGAACTTAGCATTACGTGAAATTGGGATTGTACTGTTTTTAGCTGTTGTAGGGCTAAAATCAGGTGGAAACTTTATGGATACACTACTCAATGGTAGCGGTTTAGAGTGGATGGCATATGGTATTATTATTACATTCATTCCATTGATGGTAACAGGGCTGATTGCACGTTTATATGCCAAAATGAATTATTTAACCCTGTGTGGACTATTAGCAGGATCAATGACAGATCCTCCAGCATTAGCTTTTGCGAATGCGATTAAAGAGGATAGTGGCGCGTCGGCGTTATCATACGCGACGGTTTATCCGATGGTGATGTTCCTCAGGATTATATCACCGCAATTATTAGCCATATTGTTGTTTTAATGAAAAAGAAAAGACTGCATAGTAATATGCAGTCTTTTTTTAGGCTTTTAATCTTATCAAAGATTATCTTGTTGAAAGTTGGAAAATCATCGCTTCTGCTTGGCAACTGAATTCAAACTGTGCTTTTAATAGTGCACCATTTTCAGTTTTCACGATCTCACTTTGAATTTGGCAAGGATCGCTTTCTGCTGCTTTTGCTTTTTGGGTTAAATAAGCGAGGGCTTCTTGTGCTAACTCCTCTGTGTCATAAAGTTGCTCAAAATCTACTGTGCAGTCAGAACCATCAATAATTGTACCTACATCAACACAACAACAAGCTTTTGCTTCTTCAGCGCTACATTTTAATTTGCTCATATTTTATCCTTTGATTACTTAGTAAAAATTTATGGTTATTTTACCACTGTTCTAATTCTTCGCAAAATTTAACCGCCCTTTATTGAGGTTATGGCTTCTAGGGTGTGCGGTTATACTGGTCTGAACTCTTATTTAAATTGAGAAATAAATTTGCACCAGTATGCATACTTCTTTAGAATCCAAACGCTTATTACATATAATTTAAACAACAAAGGGCTAAAAATGGCAAAAACGAGCAAATTTACTCAAACTCTTCTTTCTTCAATTTTAGCTGTCGCGGCAGGCAGTGCTTCAGCAGCAGCGTTCCAATTAGCAGAGGTTTCAACTTCAGGTTTAGGTCGTGCATATGCTGGTGAAGCAGCAATTGCTGATAATGCAGCAGTTGTCGCAACAAACCCTGCGTTGATGAGCTTATTAAAAAGGCCTGAAATTTCTATTGGGGCAATTTATGTAGACCCGAATATTGATTTAGAATCACCTGCACCTGGTTTCTCATATAAAAATATTGCACCGAATGCATTAGTACCTACTGTTTATGGGGTTTATCCAATTAATGACAAATTTGCAGTAGGGGGCGGTGTTAATGTGAACTATGGTTTGGCAACGGAATTTAATGATAAGTATGCAGGTGGTTTTTTAGGTGGAAAAACAGATCTCACTGCGATCAACTTCAATTTAAGTGGTTCTTACCGTATTACAGATAACTTAAGCTTTGGTTTAGGCTTAAATGCAGTGCATGCGAAAGCAAAACTGGAGCGTTATGCTGGCGTGGCGCTTAAAGCGAAAGCTAAACAATTAATGACTAATCCTCAAATGACTCAAATCGCTCAAGCACTTGCTGCATTGCCAGAAAATACCATCATTTCTAAATTAGAGGGTGATAAATGGGGCTTTGGTTGGAATGCGGGCTTAGTGTACGAATTTAATGAACATAACCGTATTGGTGTGGCTTATCATTCACAAGTGGACATTGACTTTAAAGGAGACTATTCAAATCAATTTCCAACAAATAACCCGATGTTAATTGCTGCATTAAAAGCGAGTGGTATTACCGCAACTGGTGGGCAAACTATCCCAGGATCATTAAGTCTACCATTACCAGCTTATTGGGAAGTCTCTGGTTATCATAAAATGACCGATCGTTTTGCGATGCACTATAGTTATAAATATACTCAATGGAGTAAATTTAAAGAACTACGTGCAAAAGGTGCTGACGGTACAACGTTATTTAGTAAAACTGAAGAGTTTAGAGATTCTTCGCGTATTGCTTTAGGTGCAAGTTATGATGTGACTGATGCCTTAACTGTCCGTGCTGGTATTGCTTATGATGAAAGTGCAGCACAGGATCATCATAGCATCTCAATTCCAGATACAGATCGTACTTGGTATAGTTTAGGGGCGACTTATCGCTTTACACCTAATGTTTCTATTGATGCAGGCTTTGCTCACTTAAAAGGGAAGAAAAATACTTTTAAAGAGGAGGGTGTTCCATTCACCAGTAAGGCGACTGCAAATCTTTACGGTTTAAATGTGAACTACCGTTTCTAATTTAGGCAGAAATTTAGCATAATAAAGCGTACTTCGGTACGCTTTTTCTGTTTAGGAGATATAGGATGCAGTCTATTTATTATTGTTATTTTGAGGCACCTGTAGGGCGTTTATTAATGCTGTCTCAAGATAATAAATTAACCAATTTGGATTTTGAATTAGAGCAGATCGCGCCGAATCCAACATGGATTTTTGATGAAAATAGACCGCTCTTTATTCAAGTTAAACAGGCATTAGCTCGTTATTTTGCTGGTAAACCAGAAAATTTCGTTGATATTCCTATTGCGCCAAAAGGTACCGACTTCCAACAGCAAGTTTGGCAGGCGTTACTGCAAATCCCCTATGGACAGACATCCACTTATGGTGAGCTAGCGCAGTTAATTAATCACCCTAAAGCTATGCGGGCAGTAGGGGGGGCGGTAGGACGTAATCCGATTAGTATTATCATCCCTTGTCACCGTATTTTAGGCAAAAATCGTAGTTTAACCGGGTTTGGTGGCGGCTTACCGACAAAACGCCATTTATTGCAATTAGAGCATATTGCTTATATAGATAAAGGTATTGAATTTGTAAAACCTAAGTTATTGAAGAAATATTATCAAAATTGACCGCACTTTATGATTCCTCGTACTGAACAAGCATTACTTAAACGAGCACAGTCCATTGCTGGCTTAACCTTTGCTGAATTAGCCTATACTTTACATCTACCTATTCCTGTAGATTTAAAGCGAGATAAAGGATGGGTAGGGATGCTCATTGAAGCTGCTTTGGGTGCAACAGCAGGTAGTAAAGCAGAACGTGATTTTGCTCATCTTGGCATAGAACTAAAAACAATCCCGATTAATTCACAGGGGGTACCTTTAGAAACCACTTTTGTCAGCCTTGCACCATTAATTCATAATACGGGAGTGAGTTGGCAGAACTCACATGTGAGATATAAGCTAAGTAAAGTCTTGTGGATACCGATAGAGGGCGAACGTCATATTCCTTTAGCAGAACGCCATATTGGACAGGCGATTTTATGGCAGCCCTCAATGGAACAGGAATACCGTTTGCAGCGTGATTGGGAAGAATTAATGGAATATATTAGTTTGGGTAAGGTGGAACAAATTACAGCGAAATTAGGCGAAGTATTACAATTACGCCCTAAAGGCGCAAATAGTAAAGCGCTCACTAAAGGGATAGGCGAAGATGGTAAGATTATTGAAACTTTGCCTTTAGGTTTTTATTTACGTAAAGAGTTTACGACTGAAATTCTGCAGCAATTTTTACAGGGTCATGATTAATTTCTTGGCATTTTTTAAACAAAACTATATGATTTGTACAAATTTTTTAATTTGAAGGAAAAGTGATTATGTTTGAATGGTTAGCTAGCCCAGAAGCTTGGATTGCGCTGTTTACTTTGGCTGCATTAGAAATAGTTTTAGGTATTGATAACATTATTTTTATTAGTATCTTAGTTGGGCGTTTACCAGAGGGACAGCGCCAATCTGGGCGTTTAATTGGTTTAGGGCTCGCGATGGGGATGCGGATTTTACTCTTGCTCTCGTTATCTTGGGTGATGTCATTGACTACCCCTTTATTTACAGTATTTAGTGAAGAGATTTCAGGTCGAGATTTAATTTTATTATTTGGTGGATTATTTTTGGTTGCAAAAAGTACCCATGAAATTCACCATGCAATGAGTCCTGAAGAAGAGAATGAAGAAAATACACCGAAAAAGGCTAGTTTTATTGGGATTTTAACGCAAATTGCTATTTTAGATATTGTGTTTTCTCTAGACTCTGTGATTACGGCAGTGGGCATGGTGGATCAAATTGAAGTTATGGTGGTGGCTATTGTGATTGCAGTTGGTGTGATGATGTTTGCAGCAAAACCAATAGGGGATTTTGTCGAAACTCATCCAACGTTAAAAGTGTTAGCCTTATCCTTCTTGATTTTAATTGGCGTAGCGTTAATTGGTGAAAGCTTAGATTTCCATATTCCGAAAGGTTACATTTATTTCGCAATGGGCTTCTCTGTTGTAGTAGAGATGATTAATATTAAAATGCGTAAAAAATTAATTAAGAAACCAACAGCATAGCAGTTGGTATTTGGTATATAAAAGGCGGAATATTACTTCCGCCTTTTACATTCTTTTAAAGATTAATGTGCTTCATCCCAATTTTCACCTACACCTACATCGACAATGAGTGGGACGACGAGTTGTGCTGCTTGTTCCATCGTTTGTTTAATGAGTTGGGTAAATTCAGAAACTTTTTCTGAGCGCACTTCAAACACTAATTCATCATGTACTTGCATAATCATTTGGATATCAGAATGGTCTGCAATTTGCTGATCTAATGCAATCATTGCCCGTTTTATAATATCAGCTGCACTACCTTGCATTGGGGCATTAATTGCTATACGTTCAGCGGCTTTACGACGAATCGCATTTGTTGAGCTAATATCAGATAAATATAAACGACGATCAAATAAAGTCGAGACATATCCCTGTGCTTTCGCTGTTTCGCGAATATCATTCATGAATGTTTGGACATTTGGATAACGTTGGAAGTATAAATCCATATACTTTTGTGCTTCTCCGCGTGGTATACCTAACTGACGTGATAGACCAAAAGAGCTCATACCATAAATTAAACCGAAATTAATCGCTTTAGCACTACGACGTTGCTCATTGGTGACTTGTTCCAGTGGTATGCCAAAAATTTCGGCAGCAGTAGAGCGGTGAATGTCTTTTCCTTCATTGAACGCATTAATCAGCCCCTGATCTTTTGATAAATGCGCCATAATACGTAATTCAATTTGTGAATAGTCTGCTGCAACTATACTATAGCCTTCACGAGCAACAAACGCTTGGCGGATACGACGTCCCTCTTCATTTCGAATCGGGATATTTTGCAGATTTGGATCGCTTGAAGATAAACGGCCTGTTGTTGTGATAGCTTGATGATAAGAGGTATGCACACGTCCTGTTTGTACATTAACCATTTGTGGTAATTTATCCGTATAAGTTGACTTGAGTTTACTTAAGCCACGATGTTCCACTAATACTTTAGGTAATGCATGTTCATAGGCTAATTCTTCTAATACTTCTTCATTGGTAGAAGGAGCACCTTTTGGTGTTTTCTTTAAAACAGGTAAACCTAATTTATCAAATAAGATCTCTTGTAATTGCTTTGTGGAAGCTAAATTAAAGTGTTGACCCGCTAATTCATAAGCTTGTTGTTCAAGTGCGGTCAATCTTGCACCGATTTCATTTGATTGCGTAAAGAGTGCATCACAATCAATTAATACACCATGGCGTTCAATTCGAGAAAGGACCGCAATTAATGGGCGCTCAATGTTTTCATAGA
The DNA here is from genome assembly GCF_900454865.1 of Pasteurella canis. Classification (GTDB taxonomy): domain Bacteria; phylum Pseudomonadota; class Gammaproteobacteria; order Enterobacterales; family Pasteurellaceae; genus Pasteurella; species Pasteurella canis. The sequence continues at coordinate 79,371 of NZ_UGTV01000015.1, forward strand.
GTTCAACTAACGTCGGTTGTTGTGATAATTTTGGCCATAATACTTGCTGTAATTTCATCGTAATATCTGCATCTTCAGCAGCATATTCAGCCGCTTGTTCTAAGGGGATTTGATTGAATGTTAGTTGAGATTTACCTTTACCTGCAATTTCTTCAAAGCTAATGGTTTGATGACCTAAATACCGTTTAGCGAGATCATCCATATTATGGCGACCCGTGCTATCTAACACGTAAGAAAGTAGCATAGTATCGTAAGCTATTCCTTGTACATGAATGCCATGACGAGCAAAAATACTAAGATCAAATTTGATATTTTGTCCTACTTTTTCAATAGCTGGATTTTCTAAAATAGGTTTGAGTAATGCGAGTGCATGATCAAAATTGACTTGTTGTGGCGCACCGATATAGTTATGTTTGAGTGGAAGATAAGCAGCTTCACCATTTTCTAGGGCAAAAGAAATCCCGACCAGATGAGCTGACATATAGTCTAAACTGTCTGTTTCCGTGTCTATAGCAATTAATTTTGCCGTTTCTAACTTACCTATCCATTTCTCTAAAACCGATAAACTGAGGATACAGTCATATTGACTGCGATCTATGCTAATTTTGACGACACTTTCTGTTTCAGTTGCTAGTGGTGTGATTTGATAGTGATTGATTTTGATTGCTTGTTCGTGACCGTTCGTAACCGTGCTTTCACCGTTCATCACTTCGTTAAGCCAACGTTTAAATTCATAACGTCCAAAATATTCGATAAGCTGGTCGTTATTTGCAGCACTCAGCGTGAGTTCTTCAGGTGTAATATTTAGGCTAACATCTGTTTTTATCGTCGCAAGTAAATAGGATAAATCAGCCATTTCTTTTGCATCAAGCAGTTTATCCCCCAGTTTTTTCGCACCTCGAATTGGCAAGTTAGCCACTTTATCTAAGTTGGCATAAATTTCCGCCATGCTACCAATGCCTTGTAGTAAACCTAAAGCAGTTTTTTCGCCCACACCAGGTACACCAGGAATATTGTCTGAGCTATCTCCCATTAGCGCAAGGTAATCAATAATCAACTCAGGAGGCAAACCATATTTTTCAATCACACCTTCGCGATCAAGTAAGCTGTTATTCATTGTATTAATGAGCATAATATTTTCATCAACGAGCTGTGCCATATCTTTATCACCCGTACTGATTAAGACTTTTTTACCCGCTTTTGAAGCTTGCACTGCTAGAGTACCGATAACATCATCGGCTTCTACTCCTTCAACAACGAGAAGAGGAATACCTAAGGCTCGAATGATATTGTGGAGAGGCAAGATTTGTTGGCGTAATTCATCGGGCATTGGAGGGCGGTGTGATTTGTATTGCTCAAACATTTCGTCACGGAACGTTTTACCCTTAGCGTCAAATACCACAGCAAGATGACTTGGCTGTACTTGTGCAATCAAACTTTTTAGCATATTCAATACGCCATACATCGCACCAGTTGGCTCATTTAAAGAATTCGTGAGTGGTGGGAATGCATGAAATGCGCGATATAAATAAGAGGAGCCATCAACAAGAACTAAAGGGTTTTCTGCAATTTTTGCCATAATTGAACCGTTTTTAAAATGAAAATTTGGCTGCCATTATAGCGTAAAAATGAAGGAAAAGTGCGGTCAAAAAAAGGAATGTTTTTTTCAGTATGTATCATTTTATTGTCAAGAAATGTAAAAATATTCACAAAAAGAAAAAAGTTTGTGATCTTAATCACATTCAGATTGGCAGTAACTATCCCTTTATTTATTAATTTGTTAAATTAATATCCGCATAATTTTAATGGCCAATTCAAGGAGAAGAAAATGAAAAAATTTAAGTTATCAGTGATTGCAGTCAGTTCTCTTGTATTATTAGCAGCATGTTCAAACCAACAAGCTATGGAACAAGAAAATCAGGCTAAACTACAACAGCAAGTGACAATGGGTTTAGTGTGGACACAACAATCTGGCGAGTATGATGCTTTGGCGCATCAAGCATTCAATTCAGCAAAAATCGCTTTCGATCATGCTAAAGTGAAAAAAGGTAAGAAAAAAGCAGTTGTTGTTGATTTAGATGAAACAATGATCGACAACAGTGCGTATGCTGGTTGGCAAGTAAAAACAGGTCAAGGTTTTTCACCAAAAACTTGGACTAAATGGGTAGATGCAAGACAATCGGCTGCAATTCCAGGAGCAGTAGAATTCTCTAATTATGTCAATGCAAATGGTGGTACGATGTTCTTCGTGTCTAACCGTCGTGATGATGTTGAGAAGGCGGGAACGGTTGATGATATGAAACGTCTTGGTTTTACTGGTGTGAATGATAAAACATTATTATTGAAAAAAGACAAATCAAATAAATCAATCCGTTTCAAACAAGTTGAAGACATGGGGTATGATATCGTACTATTTGTAGGTGATAACTTAAACGATTTTGGTGATGACACTTACAAGAAAAGCAATGCAGAGCGTCGCGAATTTGTGGCTAAAAATAGTAAAAAATTTGGAAAAACCTTTATTATGTTACCAAACACACAATATGGTGACTGGGAAGGTGGTTTAGATAAAAACTACTTTAAAGGTGACTCACAAAGCAAGTTAGATGTACGTGCGAAAGCAATCCATGCTTGGGATGGTAAATAAGGCTTTTCTTTTCATTTGACAAAATGCGGTGACATTTTTGTTTACCGCATTTTTCTTTCTGACGATTTTCTTATCGCATTTTAAATGTATTACTTATATCATTAGCCTATCTTTTATCATGGGGATAATGATGCAAAAAATATTTCTCATTTTGACCGCACTTTGTTGTTTAAATGGCTGTGGAACAATAGTCAAGTTAATTGATCCAACAGAGCCTTATTCTGCTTATGCGGGGATTAGATATGATGTGGAAATGGCGAAACAGTGGGGATTACCTATTTTAGACTTACCACTTTCTTTTTTACTCGATTCCGTCTTATTACCTTATGTTTGGTCACAACAAATACAATAAAAAATAATTCGCAATGAAATTAAATGAGCAACAACAAAAAGCAGTTAAATATGTAACAGGTCCTTGTTTAGTATTAGCAGGGGCTGGCTCGGGTAAGACAAGAGTGATTATTAATAAAATCGCATATTTAGTAGCAAATTGTGGTTATCAGCCACGTCAGATTGCAGCAGTGACTTTCACGAATAAAGCCGCGCGTGAGATGAAAGAACGGGTGGCACATTCTATCGGTAAGCAAGCAAGTCGTGGGCTTACTGTGTCTACTTTTCATACATTAGGTTTTGATATCATTAAACGAGAATACAAACAGTTGGGCTTGAAAGCGAATATGACTCTGTTTGATGAACATGACCAATTGGCGTTATTAAAAGAGCTGACAGTGGATTTGCTTGCAGAAGAAAAAGAGTTATTACGTGAGCTAGTCTCAACTATTTCAAATTGGAAAAATGATCTGATTTCTCCTCAACAAGCAAAAGCGTTAGCACGTGATGCTAAAGGTGATACTTTTGCAATATGTTATGAGCGCTATAGTAAACAAATTCGAGCGTATAATGCGTTAGATTTCGATGATTTAATCATGTTGCCGACTTTATTGTTTAAACAGAATGAAGATGTACGTTTAAAGTGGCAGCAAAAAATTCGATATTTATTAGTAGATGAATATCAAGATACGAATACTAGCCAATATGAGTTAATTAAACTCTTAGTGGGTGAGCGAGCATGTTTTACTGTAGTGGGAGATGATGATCAGTCTATTTATTCGTGGCGTGGTGCACGTCCCCAAAATATGATGCGTTTAAAAACGGATTTTCCTCAATTAGAAGTCATTAAATTAGAACAAAATTATCGTTCAACACAGCGTATTTTACATTGTGCCAATATTCTTATTGCTAATAATGAACATGTTTTTGATAAACAACTTTTCTCAACTCTACAATCAGGAGAGAAATTACAAGTTATTGAAGCAAAAAATGAAGAGGACGAGGCAGAACGTGTAGTAAGTGAATTAATCGCTCATCGTTTCATGAATAAAGCAAAATATAAAGATTACGCTATTCTATACCGAGGTAACCATCAGTCTCGTTTATTAGAAAAAGTGCTCATGCAAAACCGTATTCCTTATAAAATTTCAGGAGGGACATCATTTTTCTCTCGCGCTGAAATCAAAGATATGATGGCATATTTACGTTTATTGGTTAACCAAGATGATGACGCAGCATTTTTACGCATTGTGAATACGCCAAAGCGTGAAATTGGTACAGTGACACTGGAAAGATTAGGTACATTAGCACAAGAGAAACAGATAAGTTTGTTTGAAGCAATTTTTGACTTTGAACTGATTCAACGAGTTACACCTAAGGCTTACAATGCATTGCAAAATTTTGCTCAATGGGTCGTACAATTGAGTGATGAAATAGGACGCTCTGAACCTGAACGGGCGATTCGGACTATGCTAGCGCAATTACATTATGAAGAATATTTATATGAATATGCACTAAGTCCAAAAGCAGCAGAAATGCAAAGTAAAAATGTTGCCACTTTGTTTGATTGGGTTGGTGATATGCTTAAAGGAGATGAAGTTGATGAACCAATGAACTTAAATCAAATTGTCACTAGATTAACTTTACGCGACATGATGGAGAGAGGTGAGGAAGATGATGAAAGTGATCAGGTTCAATTGATGACATTGCATGCTTCTAAAGGGCTAGAATTTCCACATGTTTTTTTGATTGGTATGGAAGAAGGGATTTTGCCACATCAAACCAGTATTGATGAAGATAATGTTGAAGAAGAACGCCGCTTAGCTTATGTTGGCATTACGCGTGCACAACAAAATTTAGTCTTTTCTTTATGTAAAGAGCGCCGTCAGTTTGGTGAAATTTTGAAACCTGAACCAAGCCGTTTTTTAGCTGAATTACCTGTAGATGATATACAGTGGGAGCGTGATAAACCACCGATGACAAAGGCACAGCAGCAAGAAAATACGGCGAATCAGTTAGCCAATTTACGTGCTATTTTACGGGGAAAATAATTTTTTTCTCTTTTATTTACTCTCATTTGTAGAGAAATCAGTCAACTGAATGTTTTTTTATAAAAAATGATTTGACTTATTTTCAGAAAAAAGTATCATACCGCCCACAAACCGATTGTGGTGAGATGGCCGAGAGGCTGAAGGCGCTCCCCTGCTAAGGGAGTATGGGGTCAAAAACTCCATCTAGGGTTCGAATCCCTCTCTCACCGCCATTTACTCAAGTTTACAAGTTATTTAGCTCAAAGTTGTTTAGCTCAATAGCAAGTAAACAAGTGCTGCACCCGTAGCTCAGCTGGATAGAGTACTCGGCTACGAACCGAGCGGTCAGAGGTTCGAATCCTCTCGGGTGCGCCATTTTAAATTGACTCTATTGTTTAGAATGGTTTAAGCAAGTAAATAAAATTCCCATTATACGCACCCGTAGCTCAGCTGGATAGAGTACTCGGCTACGAACCGAGCGGTCAGAGGTTCGAATCCTCTCGGGTGCGCCATTTTATATCTTAATTTCCCTTTTAGATTCAAATTATTAATTTATCTGCTATCTAGCGTGACTTTCTATAGAAGAATAGTTTATTTCTAGTAAAGAATTGATGGGTTAACTTGTCATCTTATTGAATTGCTATTTGTTCTAGCTTCTCTAAAATTTGTGGTTGATCAAGTAAAAGCGAATAATAATTGGCTAAGAAATAGCTCTGCTCATTAGCAGGGATAGGGAAGGGAATCAGTTGTAAAATTTCTTCATGTATTGCTAATACTGTCGGGAAACAGACCGCACTTTGAATCTTGGCTTGAAAATCCTTATGTAAAGGTGACGCACAATGTTGACGCTTAATTCTACCAAGTGAATTAGCTAAATGAATAAGCAGAGTCGTAGCTTGTGCTCTATTTACATCAACATACCAATGCTGTGCTAAATGATGTCGTGCATTGAATACAATTTCAATAATTTGCTCATCAATTAATTTACGAACTTGTAACATTTCCAAATGAGATTGAATATTCATATTTTCCTCACTACGACTTATTATTCAGTCTAGCTCAATTCTATAGAATTAAACAGTGCATAGATCACAAATTTATAGCACAATACACATAATTTAAATTACGCTGAGAGCAGGTAAGTGATGTTAGATAAACAACGTTTTAACCAATATGCTGGATTAATTTTTGATATGGATGGTACTTTAATCGATACTATGCCGTGTCATGCAAAAGCTTGGTTGATGGTTGGTGAGCATTATGGTTATACCTTAAAACCTGAAATTATGTATAACATGGCAGGCGCACCACTACAGGCGATTGCACAAGCAATCATGCAAGAAGCCAATATGCCTTCAACGTTATTACAAGATGTGATGCGTTTAAAACGTCAGTTTGGTAAAGCACTTATTTTAAACCAAGCGACACTTTTACCTGCCGCCGATGTAGCAAGGCATTTTTATAGGCAAAAGCCACTGGCGTTAGGGACAGGATCGCATCGTGAAATGACGCATTTGCTACTAGATAAATTGGATATTGCTTATTGTTTTGATGCGATTGTTACTTCGGAGGATGTGGAAAAACATAAGCCTGAGCCTGATACTTTTTTACGTTGCGCTGAGGTAATTAAAACTAAGCCACAAGATTGTTTAGTTTTTGAAGATGGGGATTTAGGTATACAAGCAGGGTTAGCTGCAGGTATGCATGTGTTTGATGTGAGAACGAACACATTAATTACAGGATAATATATGCTAACAGATAAAGAAAGAATGCTCACAGGCTTAGCACACCAGCCGTATGATAATGAATTAGCCGAATTACGACTGCGTAATAAAGAGCTATTATATGAATATAATATTTTAACTCTCCCGTCTGATAAAAAGAACAAAGAGCGTTTAATTCTAACAATTCTTGGTAAAGCAACGAATACCCCACATATTAATTCCCCTTTCTATTGCGATTATGGTCAATTTATTGAAATAGGTAAAAATTTTTTTGCTAATTACAATTGTACGATTTTAGATACTGGTGGAGTGAGAATTGGTGATGATGTGCTATTTGCACCAAATGTGAGCTTATATACTGTTGGTCATCCAATTGATCCTGAGTTACGTAAAGCAGAATGGGAACAAGCATTACCTATCGTGATTGGGAATAATGTATGGATTGGTGGTAATGTTGTGATTTTAGGTGGCGTAACAATTGGTGATAATTCTGTAATAGGTGCTGGTTCTATTGTTACGCAAGATATTCCAGCTAATTGTGTCGCAGTAGGTAACCCATGTAGAGTATTAAGAACAATTAGTGCAAAAGATCGTGATGATTATTTACAACGTTTTAAACCTAATTTAAATGATTGATTTATGGTCTTGGGAGTTCTGGCAACAGCATAGCTTATATTTGATGTTTGTCAGTGCATTTTTAAGTGCTACAGTTTTACCTGGTAATTCAGAAGTTGTTTTTATTGGATTATTAACACCTTTGGCTTTAAATCAGAATAGCTTGTTAAACGAGCAGATAATAAGTTTATTTATGATTGCTGTATTAGGTAATAGTCTAGGAAGTTTTAGCACCTATTGGCTTGGGCGATTATTACCTCAACTGTCAGAAAAACAGCAGCAACATCCACGTTTTGAATGGGTCGTTAATCGAATTCAACGCTATGGTATTTGGAGCTTATTTTTTAGTTGGTTACCTGTTGTCGGAGATATGTTTTGTGCTGTAGCGGGCTGGTTACGCATCAATATGTTTGGTGCATTGATTCTCATTACATTTGGTAAGTTAGTACGTTATCTTTTTTTGTTGTTATTAACGATGAATTTGTTTGCAATTTAAGTAAAATAAATATGTTTTTAACATAAAAAACACCACCCTAAAGGGTGGTGAAATAACCTAAGGAACCAATTTTATTAAAAACAACTGCAAGTTGCTGTATTTTAAGACAGGTACTTTATAGTAAAGTTCAAAAAATTTAATCGGAATTAAGATTAGTTGATAATTTAAAGGAAGTCATTATGCCATTACTTGATAGTTTTAAAGTCGACCATACTCGAATGAATGCTCCTGCTGTACGTATTGCTAAAACGATGCGCACCCCAAAAGGGGATGACATTAGTGTCTTTGATTTGCGTTTTTGTGCACCAAATAAAGATATTTTATCCCCTAAAGGAATTCATACTTTAGAGCATTTGTTTGCTGGTTTTATGCGCGACCACTTAAATAGTGATCATGTTGAAATTATTGATATTTCACCAATGGGCTGCCGTACAGGCTTTTATATGTCATTAATTGGCACACCGAATGAGCATCAGGTTGCAGCAGCTTGGTTGGCCTCAATGCAAGATGTTCTTAGCGTAAAAGAACAAAGCCAAATTCCAGAGTTAAATGAATATCAATGTGGTAGCTATACAGAGCATTCGCTTTCAGATGCACATCAAATTGCGCTGAATGTCATTTCAACAGGTATTCGCGTGAATAAGAATGAAGACTTGTTGCTTGATGAAAAATTATTAAACTCATAATCTTATATTCAGACAACATAGCCAGAAGGAAATGAATATGACAATAATTGGTACGCCTTTAACGCCAAAAGCAACGAAAGTGATGATGCTTGGGTCTGGTGAATTAGGAAAAGAAGTGGTGATTGAATTGCAGCGTTTAGGTGTTGAGGTTATTGCGGTTGATCGTTATGAAAATGCACCTGCTCAACAAGTTGCACATCGAGCCTATACTATTTCCATGTTAGATGGTGAGGCATTAAAAGCTTTAGTAGAACAAGAAAAGCCAGATTATATTGTGCCAGAAGTAGAAGCAATCGCGACAGCAACATTAGTAGAACTTGAACAGGCAGGCTTTAATGTGATTCCAACAGCGAAAGCCACTCAACTAACAATGAATCGGGAAGGAATTCGTCGTTTAGCTGCTGAAGAGCTAGGATTGCCAACCTCACATTTTCAATTCGTAGATAATTTTGCAGATTTCAAAGTTGCGGTGGAAAAAATTGGGTTGCCTTGTGTCGTTAAACCAATAATGTCTTCTTCTGGTCATGGACAAAGCATTTTAAAATCCGCAGATGATATGCAAAAAGCGTGGGATTATGCACAACAAGGTGGGCGTGCTGGTGGTGGTCGCGTTATTGTCGAAGGATTTGTGAAATTTGATTATGAAATTACATTATTAACTGTACGCCATATTCATGGCACTTCTTTTTTAGCACCAATTGGTCATATACAAATTGATGGTGATTATCGTGAGTCTTGGCAACCTCAAGCAATGTCACATGTCGCTCTAGCTAAGGCGCAAGAGATCGCAGAAAAAATTACGACGGCACTAGGTGGTCGTGGTATTTTTGGTGTAGAAATGTTTGTTTGTGGTGATGAGGTGATTTTTAATGAAGTTTCTCCACGCCCTCATGATACTGGGATGGTGACGCTAATTTCACAAGAATTATCAGAATTTGCATTACATGCACGCGCTATTTTAGGTTTGCCAATTCCAGAGATTCATTTAATTAGCCCGTCAGCCTCTAAAGCAATTGTAGTAGAAGGGCAGTCAAATCAAGTTCAATTTGGTAATTTAGCGGAAGTTCTGGCTAAACCGAATACAAATATTCGTTTATTTGGTAAAGGTGAAGTGAAGGGGCATCGTCGTATGGGGGTGATTTTGGCTCGAGATAATTCTGTGGAAAATGCCTTAGATAAAGTACGTCATGCTTATGATCAATTAGAGATTTCGCTTTAAAAATTAGATAAAAAATTGACCGCACTTTCGTATTGTATAAGAAAAAGTGCGGTCATTTTCATAGTTGTTTCTATCAAGAGTTAGAATACACCTTGTGCTAACATCGCATCCGCTACTTTGACGAAACCCGCGACATTTGCACCCACGACATAGTTAATATTACCTTGGTTATCTAAACCATATTTTTTACAGTTAGCATGAATATCAAGCATGATTCGCTGTAATTTGGCATCAACTTCTTCACGTGTCCAACTTAAACGTTGTGCATTCTGTGACATTTCTAAACCAGAGGTTGCTACACCGCCTGCGTTAGCTGCCTTACCTGGACCGAATAAGACTCCCGCATCTAAGAAAGCATCAGTTGCTTCAATTGTAGTCGGCATATTAGCGCCTTCCGCTACAAGCTGTACACCGTTAGAAACTAATACTTTTGCATCTTCAAGTTCAATTTCATTTTGTGTTGCACAAGGTAGAGCAATATCTACTTTAATTTCCCAAGGTCGTTTGCCTTCTACATATTTTAAACCGAATTGTTCTGCATATTCTTTTACACGACCACGTTTTACATTTTTGATTTCCATTAGTGCTGCCAGCTTTTCTGTTGTGAACCCAGATTCATCATATACATAGCCCGCAGAGTCTGAACAAGTGACGACTTTCGCACCAAATTCTAACGCTTTTTCAATAGCATATTGTGCAACATTACCTGAGCCTGAAACTGCAACAATTTTGCCAGAAAAGCTTTGTCCTTTTTCTGCAAGCATAGCTTGTGCAAAATAAACTAAGCCATAACCTGTTGCTTCTGGGCGAATTAAGCTTCCACCAAAGGTCAAACCTTTACCCGTGAATACACTGCCTGTTTGATTAGATAATTTTTTCATCATACCTGCTAAATAGCCGACTTCACGACCACCCACACCAATATCTCCCGCCGGTACATCCGTATCTGGACCTAAATGACGATATAATTCGATCATAAGTGCTTGACAGAAACGCATCACTTCAGCATCACTTTTCCCTTTAGGATCAAAGTCTGAGCCACCTTTACCACCTCCCATCGGTAATGTTGTTAAAGCATTTTTAAATACTTGTTCAAAGCCTAAAAATTTTAGAATAGATAAATTAACCGATGGGTGGAAACGCATGCCGCCTTTAAACGGACCAATTGCGCTATTGTATTGCACGCGAAATGCGCGGTTTACTTGTACTTGACCTTGATCATCTGTCCATGCTACACGAAATTGAATTGCGCGTTCAGGTTCAACTAGACGCTCTAATAGAGCTTGTGAACGATATTTAGGATTTTTTTCAAGAAAAGGCCAGATGGATGTTAAGACCTCTTTGACTGCTTGTAAAAATTCGGGTTGTGCGCCATCGCGCTGTGCAACTTTTTCTAAAAATGCTTCTAATGATGCAACTTGAGACATAATGATTTCCTTCTGAATATGATATTTAAAGATGTTTGCAATTTATTATAGTTGTTCGCCTTGTTTGGCACAGGACAGAGTATTGAACAGAATGAAATGCTTATGCAAATCTTTTTTTTCTATATTTTAAAAAAATAAAATGAAATTAAATTTAATTTAAATAAAATGCGTTTCTTTTAGAATTATTTTAAATTGTTTCTTTTATATTGGTGAAAGTTTATTTTTGTATCATAAAAATTGAAATAGATAAAATGGTGAAAAGGTTTAATGATAGTTAAAATGCGGAGATGAGAGAGGTACTTTTTAGCAACTATACTCTTTGGAGGGAGATTGATATCTATATCATGAGTCATTTGAATATGAAACAGAGGGTTGTAAAATCAGAATGTTGTATTGCCCTATATCTTGAAAACACGTTACCTTATTTAAGGCAAGTTAAATCGGGTAACGTATTTCCCTAAGATTAAAGACTTATAGCGAGTTTATACAATCCCTAAGTTTCTTAATCCCCCGATGATAATTTCAATACCAAGTGACATCAATAGCAAGCCCATAATACGTGTAATGACATTAGAACCTGTTTTCCCCAGTTTTTTGATTACAGGTTCAGAGTAGCGAAATAAAATATAACAACCTAAGCCAAATAACATAATAGTAATGGAAGAATAAAAATAATCGACAATACTATGTTGTGTTGAGCCAAAGACGATGGTGGCACTAATAGACCCTGGACCCGCCATAATGGGCATCGCAAGAGGGACAACTGCAATGTTATTATAGTCATCAAAGTTTTCATTTTTTTCTTCTTTATTGATTTTATGCTCACCAATTTTCCCGTTAATCATCGTTAATGCGATTAAAATTACGACAATTCCGCCTGCGATACGGAAAGAATCAATGGAAATATGAAAGGCATTGAGAATAAAGTTACCGAAGAAGAAACTGACCAATAAGATAATCACAATAGAAATACAAGTGATTAACCCCGTTTTATTTTGTTGTTCTTTTGATAGCGATGCTGTCATTGAATAAAAAATTGGTACAACGCCTAATGGATTAACCAGTGCAATTAATCCAATAAAAAATTGAAGATAAATCGCAAGATCCATCTTAAGTCTCCTATTAAAATGATAGCAGGAATGTATGTGCGCACATTATATGGATGCACTTCTCAATATACAAGGAAAGTACACAAGCACATTGCGTTTTATCAAAATAACATGCCATTTATTGCCTGAGCCGAGTCGCTTTCTAACATAAAGCTTGAGTTATAGATCGAAGGACTATAGTGGCAGAATCTTGAACTGGTACGACACCATATCGAAAATTCGATCAAAAATAACCGCACTTTTTTAGTTTGTCTAATTGCAATTTAATAGTTAAAATGCCTAAATTTAACGTCATCACATTAGAAAGAGGTCATTTGAAGGGTTTATTTATACGTATTATTGCTATAGTAGCATTGCTATTGTGGGCAGTAGATATGGTATTTCCTTGGCAACAAATAATGCGCTCGGAAGAGAATCGTTATACCGCGATACAACATCGCGGTAAATTAGTTGTGGGAACGATTAATAATCCGATTTCTTATTTTATTGATCATTCAGGACAGCCAGCAGGATTGGAATATGAATTGAGCAAAGCCTTTGCGGACTATCTTAATGTTGATCTTGAAATTTCAGTCATGACGAATGCAGATGAACTATTTCAAGCTTTAGAAAATAATAAAATTGATATTGCAGCGGCAAATTTATTATATCAAGCAAAGAAATTAGAGAAATTTCAAGTCGGACCTACTTATAATTCAGCCTCTTGGCAATTAGTCTATCGTAAAGGTACTGAACGTCCACGTAGCTTAGGTGAGTTAAAAAGTACAGTCAGTATTGCCTCTGGCTCAGAACTCATCACATTATTAGAAGAAGCAAAAGAGAAGTTTTCTTCGCTCAGTTGGAAGGTGAATGAAAAGCTCACCCCAGAAGAATTATTAATTCAGATGGCAAACGGTAAAATAGATTACGTGATTGCCAATTCCATTGATGTGTCAGCGGTTCAACAAATTAAACCTAATGTTGCAGTCGCTTTTGATGTGACAGATGAATCGACAGTCCATTGGTATTTACCGAGTAACTCTTACAGTGAGTTACAAGCATCCTTACTAGACTTCATGAACAGTGCCATTGAAACGGGTTTAATTGCACGTATCGAAGAAAAATACTTTAATCATCTAGCACAATTTGATTACGTTGATACACGCAGTTATTTAAGAGCAATTGAAACTGTACTACCTAAATTTGCGCCATTATTTGAAAAGTATAAAGGAAATTTAGATTGGCGTTTATTAGCAGCAATTGCTTATCAAGAATCTCACTGGAATCCAGATGCGACCTCTCCGACAGGCGTACGTGGAATGATGATGTTGACCAAAGCAACAGCCGATCGTATGCGTATAAAAGATAGGACAGATCCTGAACAAAGTATCAAAGCTGGTTCAGAATATTTACATTGGCTGATTACACAAATGCCAGATACTATTGCAGAAGATGAGCGTATTTGGTTCGCATTAGCTGCCTATAACATGGGATTGGGGCATTTACTTGATGCTCGTCGTTTAACTAAAAGTTTAGGTGGTGATCCTGATAACTGGCTGGATGTGAAAAAGAACTTGCCTCTATTAGCTGAAAAACGTTACTACACGAACTTAAAATATGGTTATGCAAGAGGATATGAAGCCTATCATTATGTTGAAAATATTCGACGTTATATGAATAGCATTGTGCATTATTACCGTATTCAGCAAGCGAATATCGATGAGATTGAGCTAGAAAAGATGAATTCAGATGAACTTAATACGGAAGTAGACACAATAACTAAAACAGTTGTAACACAATAAGAGGGATACTATGGCTAGACGTAAAAGCTTTTTAAAGCCAACAAAAAAATTGTATCGTTTATCACAAGGACGAGCGTTACGTTTAAAGCGTTTAAAACAACGCAAAGCGCGATTACTGGCAAGACATTCATTACAATTTGTCGTTCAAGAAATTCAATGTTAATAAAAATAGTGTAGCTTTTCGCTACACTATTTTTATTTATAGCTAGACAAAGTCTAGCTATAAAAACCATACGCTTTGCGTATGGAACAGAAAAGCTTAAGCGGTGAGCAGAACAAAACATCCTCCTATAATGAACAAGGCTGACAACCAAAATTCAACATATAGGAGGATAAGTCATGGCAAGTAAATCCAATGACGATTCAAGTCTATCACACACAAGATGGAACTGTAAGTACCACATAGTCTTTATCCCTAAGTATAGGAGAAAAGCAATTTATGGAAAATTGCGAGTTGATATAGGAGGGATACTAAGACAATTATGTCACTACAAGAATGTAGAGATAATAGAGGCATATGCAATGAAAGATCATATCCATATGCTGTTAAGGATACCTCCAAAACTGGCCGTTTCAAGTTTTATGGGGTATTTAAAAGGTAAGTCATCGCTAATGATATTTGAAAGACATGCAAATTTAAAATATAAGTATGGGAATCGAAATTTTTGGGCGAAAGGCTATTATGTAAGTACAGTAGGTTTAAATACAAAAATTGTAGAGGAATATATCCGAAATCAGGAAAAGGAAGATATGATTCAGGATAATTTATCGAAGAAAGAATATATGGACCCTTTTAAGGGGGAGGCAACAGAGTTATTGAACGGTTGTCAGACCTCACATGCCCCTTGAGGGGCATGTGAAGTACTAGGCCCTTATAGGGTGGCCTAAAAACCGCCCGTTTTACGGGCGGATTGTTATTTTTAATGAAATAACATACGTTGTTTGGGTTTAAGGCGCTTAATCTGACTAATAAATAAAAGAGCGAGTAGTAATGTATAGACGCTGAAAATCACAACTAACCACTGTACCATCGAAAAGCCTAAAAACTGCCACGATATTTCACTACAAGAACCATAAGGTTGGAAGAGATAAGGAAACCATTTATCTAATGGCAATGTTTCAGGAAATTCAGCAAATGCTGAACATTGTTTCCAAGGCGCTGGATAAAGTTGGAAATCTAAATGTGTTAAACTTATCATTAGCCCTTTTATAGCACTACCTAACCCTAAAATTAATGCAATTAAGCGTAAAATCATTGAGTTAGGATAAAGCAAACCAAATAAACCCGCAAAAGCAATGCCAAGTATTGCGACTCGCTCATAAATACACATTACACAAGGTTGTAATCCCATACCATGTTGGAAGTAAAGCGCGATCCCTTCTAGTGCTAATGCTGAAAATAATAGTAGAAACCAGCCACTTCGTTTTGTTGATAGTGTTTTAAAAAAACTTAGCATTCTTCCTCCTGCACATTATGGCATTGGTGCGATAAGACCAAATTGAATGAGCGCGGCTGTTGTACTTGGTAAAAGAAATTCAACTGCTAACAGCCCAATGACAGATAATACAATAGTATAAGGTAGTGCCATATAGACCATTCTGCCATAAGACAAACGAATTAATGGTGCGAGTGACGATGTTAATAAAAATAAAAAGGCTGCTTGACCATTTGGTGTAGCGACTGAAGGTAGATTTGTTCCTGTATTAATCGCAACAGCTAATAATTCATATTGAGCCTGAGAGATGAGTCCTGCTTCAAGAGCTGCCTTTGTTTCATTAATATAGACAGTGGCAACAAAAACATTATCTGAAATTGCAGATAATAAACCATTGAATGTGTAGAACAGCGCTAATTGTGCATTTTCACTTGCAGAGAGAACAAATTGGATAATCGGCGCAAATAATTGCTGGTCAATGATAACTGCTACGACAGAAAAGAATACTGCGAGTAATGCTGTAAAGGGTAATGATTCTTGGAATGCTTTTCCAATAGCATGTTCGCTTGTTATACCACAGAATGAAGTAGCAAGGATAATAACTGTTAAACCAATAATACCGACTGCTGCTAAATGAAAAGCTAAACCAATCACTAACCAGATACCAATTAGTGCTTGACATAAGAGTCTTAAGCGATCTTGTTGTGACATTTTTTGTTGATTATTGCGATCGAACTTCGCTAGGATACCCCATACTTTACGTGGTAATTTAGCACCATAGCCAAAAAGACGGAACTTTTCGACTAACCAACAGGTGATTAAACCACAGAAAAGAACAGGCAGTGTGACAGGTAACATGCGTAAAAAGAATTCTGCAAATCCCCACTTAGCTTGCTCTGCAATAATTAAGTTTTGTGGTTCACCTACCATCGTCATGACACCACCTAATGCAGTTCCGATACAGGAGTGCATCATTAAACTACGTAAAAATGAACGAAATTGTTCTAATGTTTCTTTATTTGTACCTATCTTGTCATCTTTAGTAATATCTGTTGAGTCATTGAAATTATTACCTGATGCAACTTTGTGATAGACACCATAGAACCCCATGCCGACACTAATAATGACGGCAACAACTGTTAACGCATCTAAAAATGCAGATAGGAAGGCTGCACTCAGACAAAATGCAAGAGAGAGTGTCAGTTTAGAGCGGATACTTAAAAGAAGTTTAGTAAAAACAAACAAGAGAAGTTGTTTCATGAAATAAATGCCCGCAACCATGAAAATTAATAGCAGAAGGACTTCAAAGTTTGCCAAAATTTCTGCTTTTACATGTTCGGGATGTGTCATACCGATTGCAACAGCCTCCAGTGCAAGTAAGCCACCTGGTTGGAGGGGATAGCATTTTAGCGCCATTGCCAATGTAAAGATAAATTCTGCAACCAGTAACCAGCCCGCTACAAAAGGACTAATAAGGAAAAAGACTATTGGATTAATGATAAGAAACGCAACAATTGCGATTTTATACCAATCAGGACTTGCTCCTAAAAAATTTTTTAGGAATGCTTGAGTATAACTCATTTGTACTACCACCTTAGTTTAATATTTAATATTTTGAAAAATTTTGCATATAATTAAGATAATTGTAATATATACTTCATTGCACGATAATACTTAAAATAACTATTTGTTAGCTGTATCACATTTTAAATTTAATCAACTAGAAGAAATGTATGAATAATGATCAACCTCTTTTAAAAGCTCAAAGCCCGGCTGGTTTAGCGGAAGAATATATTGTCAGAAGTATTTGGAATAACCATTTTCCACCAGGTTCTGATTTACCAGCAGAGCGAGAGCTAGCTGAAAAAATAGGCGTGACTCGTACGACTTTGCGCGAAGTTTTACAACGTCTTGCGCGTGATGGGTGGTTGAATATCCAACATGGTAAACCAACAAAGGTCAATGATATTTGGGAAACCTCAGGTTTAAATATTTTAGAAGTATTAATTCGTTTGGATAGTACTAAACTGCCAAGTTTTATTTCTAATGTACTTTCTGCAAGAACTAATATCTCAGCGATTTATATCCAAAAAGCGTTTAAATTAGAACCTGAGAAATCACTCAGTATATTTAATGCATTAGATACATTAGAAAACAGTGCGGAAGCCTATACTAATTTTGACTATGATTTATTTCGTAAATTAGCTTTTGCCTCAGATAACCCTGTGTATGGATTGATATTAAATAGCTTAAAAGGGTTGTATTCGCGAGTAGGCTTGTTTTATTTTTCAAATCCTGCGGCACGCGATCTAGCTAAAGTTTTTTATACCCAATTACGTCATCTTTGTGAAACTCAGCAAACTTCAGAGGTGAAAGAGTGTATCCGTCAATATGGTAAAGACAGTGGTGTGATTTGGGCACAAATGCAAGAGTTTTTACCTGAGAATTTTAGTGATTAAACAAAAACAGCGTGTAATACGCTGTTTTTGTTTATATGTCTGTCTCTTTTATTTCTCGAATAAAATCGGCAAAGTACATTTATAATTTAAACGCACTCTTTCGCCTACAGGGAAATTTTTGGGACTCTGTACAGTAAATATCTTATCATTTATTTTTACATCATATTGACAATAAGGACCGAGAAAACGTTTTTTAATGATAAAGCCTGAACCACTATCATCACGATGAATTTGAAAGCTTTGTGGTCGTACTAACCAATCTACTTGTTTTATACAGTCAATTAGTTTTCCATTGGAAAACTTGAGCACTTGTTCAAATTGGTAATGACCAATGGGAGACTCAAAACTATTCTCTGATGTTATTTGACAGTCTAAATAATTCACATTCCCTAAAAACTCAGCAACAAATTTATTAATTGGCATTTGATATAGTGCATCAACATGACCGATTTGAACAATTTTTCCCTTATCCATAATGGCAAGTTTATCTGCAAAAGCGAATGCTTCTTCCTTACTATGAGTAACAAAAATAGCAGGTATTTGTTGGCTTTTTAAAATCTCTTTGATTTCATCAATCATTTGGTAGCGTACTTGACTATCAATATTAGAAAAAGGCTCATCTAATAATAGTAAACGAGGTTCGCACGCTAATGCTCGCGCGATTGCCACACGTTGCTGTTGACCGCCTGATAGTTCATAAGGATAACGTTCTAAGAGACCTGTTAAACGCACAAGAGCGGTCATTTTTTCAATCATATTTTGCTTTTCAGTACGGCTTTTATGTTGTAACCCAAAAGCGATATTTTCTTTAACTGTTAAGTGAGGAAACAGCGCATAGTCTTGGAAAATAACTCCAATTTGCCGTTTTTCAACAGGTAGCTTCGCCAAGTTTTGTTGGTTAAATAGGATTTCTCCTTTCTCAATTTCTTGTAAACCAGCAATAGATTTTAATAATGTCGTTTTGCCACAACCACTTGCCCCAAGTAAACACAAAATCTCGTTTTTTGCCATTGTGAGATCTAAGTCCTTTAGTACATTTTCAGCATTGTAACCACAAGTAAGTTGGGAGATTTGTAATATAGTCATAATTAGCGATCTTTTTCTGAATTAAGAACGAGTGAACGAGTTAACCAAATCACAGGCAGTAATCCAACTAAAACTAATGCGATAGCTGGTAGAGCTGCTTGTTCAAGTTGTTCATCTGAAGTAAAAGTAAAGACATGTGTTGCTAACGTGTCAAAATTGAAGGGGCGTAATAGTAATGAGGCATTCAATTCTTTCATTGTTTCAATGAAAACCATCATTAACGCTGTCAAAATGCCTTTGGAAAGTAGTGGCATATGGACAAGGCGTAGCATCCTAAAACCATTGTGCCCTAATGTTCGACTTGCCATATCTAACGACGGTGAAATTTTTTGAAAAGATGTTTCAATTCCACCAATTGCCATAGCAGAAAAGCGTATTGTATAGGCTGAGAGTAATGCAAACATTGAGCCCGAGAAAATTAATCCAACAGGTGAAATACCTAGTGATTTAAATAGCGTATTGAGCAGATGGTCTGCACTCGTATAAGGAATGAGAATCCCAATAGCTAGTACCGTGCCAGGCACAGCGTAGCCTAATGATGACAATTGAAGACCGTAATAAGCGGTTTGTTGTTGTCGCGGTGATTGTTGTAATGCCAGTCGATTAAAAAAATGTAGAAATAAAGCTAAAAGTACACAAACAACGGCTGCAATCATTGAGCTTGATAAACTGTGATAAGCATATTTCAAAAAGTTGTCTGCTTGAGTAATATCAAAATAAGAGACAGCCCAATAAATTAGTTTTATAAAAGGGATGACAAAAGCAATGCTCACCAATCCCCAACAGTAAGTTTGAGCAAGAAATAATTTCATACCAGATAGCGGTTTTAAACTGCGTTTTTTCTCATAACCACGCTGATAAGTTTTTTGTTTACGGCGACTATAACGTTCTAACCAAAGTAAGCTAAAAATCATAAATAGCATTAAAAGTGAAATTTGGCTGGCTGAACCTAAATCACCATAACCTAGCCAAGTATCGTAGACCGCAGTCGTGAGCGTGGGGACAGCAAAATAATAAACAGTACCAAAATCACCTAGAGTTTCCATAGCAACTAATGAGGCACCAGCAGCAATAGCTGGGCGAATTAAAGGAAAGGTCACTTTTCTAAATAAATAAAATGCATTTGCACCTAAGGTTTTTGCGCTATGGATTAAGTTTTCTGATTGCTCTAATAAGGCAACACGAACGAGCAAAAAAACATAGGGATATAGAACAAGTGCGAGCACAAAACAGGCGCCAGTTAGGGAGCGGATACTTGGAAACCAATAGTCTTTAGGGTTATCCCAACCAAAAAACTGGCGCAATACAGATTGAACAGGACCTGCATAATCTAATAAGTCTGTATATAAATAACCAACTAAGTAAGCAGGCATAGCTAGAGGTAAACACAACACCCACTGTAATATCTTTTGCCCCGTAAATTGATAAGTTGAAATAATCCAAGCAGCAGGAATAGCAAAAATAAGACTTAAAAAAACAGTACCTAAGACAAGCAGAAGAGAATTTAAACTATAATCAGTGAGTACAGTTTGCCAAAGATGTTGGATATTTTCCCAATCAGCTTGCCAAGATTGATAAAAAATAGACAATAAAGGTAAAAGGAAAAATAGCACGATAAAAAGTGCAGTTAAATTTAAGGCTGTTTTTTTGAGTAAATACATCTTAAAATCGCAAATATAAATAATAACCTAAAGGGCGACTAAAAGCCGCCCTTAAATTTAATTGTGTAGTAGAAACGTTAAATTAAAGATCAAATTTTACTTCGTCAATTAGTTTTAACGCTTTATCGTAATTTTCAGCGATTTTTTCTAATGCAATGTTATCTGCTTTAAACTCGCCCCAAGATGAAACTAATTTAGAACGTTCAACACCTGCTTTCACTGGATATTCGTGGTTTAATTCCGCGTATAAATGTTGTGCTTTATCACCACTTAAATACTCGACTAATTTCACTGCATTTTCTTTATTTGGTGCATGTTTTGCAATAGCAACACCACTTATATTTACGTGTGTTCCTTGTGATTTTTGATTAGGGAAGTTGATATATACTGCTTCTGCCCAACTACGTTGTTTTTCATCATCTAACATTTTACCGAAGTAATAGCTATTTCCTAATGAATAATCACAAACACCTTCTTTAATTGCTTTTACTTGATCACGGTCACCACCTTGTGGTTTCTGTGCAAGATTCGCTTTCAATCCTTCTAAAAATGCTTTTGCTTTTGCTTCACCATCATGTGCAATCATTGACGCAACTAAAGAAACGTTGTAGGCATTTTTACCTGAACGTACACAAACTTTACCTTTATATTCAGGTTTCGCTAAATCATAATAAGTGAAATCTGCTGGTAATTTACCTACACGATCTTTTGATGTATAGATTGCACGAGCACGAGTTGTTAAGGCGAACCACTCATCTTTTGAATCACGGAAATTAGCTGGAATATTTTTTTCTAATGTTTCACTATGAATAGGTTGTGCTAAACCTGCTTTCACAATTTCCATTACACGGCTAATATCAACTGTTAATAAAACATCTGCTGGACTTAACTCACCTTCGCGTTTTACACGATCGACTAAACCTTTATCAGCAAAAATGACATTGACTTTTACGCCAGTATCTTTTTCAAAGTCTTTTAACATTGGCTCGATCAAATACGGTTGACGATAAGAATAAACGTTAACTTCATTTGCTGCCATCGCAGAAGTTGAAATAACTGCAGATAAAGCCAGTGCTAATGTGGAGATTTTTTTCATAATCACATTCCTCAGATGAGTGTTGACAGTTAAAAGTGCGGTCAATTTAACCAATAATTTGATTTAAGTCAATGAGAATTATTTTTATTTGGCTTTTTGATAAAAGTTACTTAATTGAACATACGAATTTCAGTAAAGTAAAAAGTTTATCAGGGAACGATAAATATAGAATAGGCTTGTAGGACTGTTTAAATGTTAAATGGACTCGTTTTATGAAAGCGAGTCCATTTTTGAGGAATAAATGAGAATAATGTGATAAGAAATTATTTTTATTACATTCTTTTTATTGGCGGTAAGTTTCTAAAAAACGAGCCAGTTTACTTAATGCCTCTTCAATTTGGTGAACATAAGGTAATGTCACAATTCGGAAATGGTCAGGTGAGTGCCAGTTAAAACCGCGTCCATGTACAAGTAGGACTTTTTCTTGGCTTAACAAATCAAAAACCATTTTTTCATCATCATAAATATTAAATTTCTTAATATCTATTTTCGGGAACATATAAAGGGCACCCTGTGGTTTCACACAGCTTATACCTGGAATTTGATTTACTAATTCGTATGCTTTATTGCGCTGTTCTAGCAAACGTCCACCAGGCAAAATAAACTCATTAATACTTTGATAACCGCCTAATGCTGTTTGAATTGCATGTTGCATTGGCACATTCGCACATAAACGCATAGAAGCTAGCATATCCAAACCTTCGATATAACCTGCTGCCGCTTTTTTGGGACCGTTTAAAATCATCCAACCTTGACGAAATCCTGCGACACGATAGGCTTTTGAAAGACCATTAAATGTCACCGTCAATAAATCTGGTGCAAGAGCAGCAACATGGTGGTGTACTGCATCATCATATAAAATCTTATCGTAGATTTCGTCAGCAAAAATGATCAGATTATTTTGACGAGCGATTTCAATGATCTCCAATAACAATGCTTCACTATAGACTGCACCTGTTGGATTATTAGGGTTAATAATGACAATAGCTTTAGTTCGGTTGGTAATTTTACTTTTAATATCCGCAATATCTGGGAACCAATTCGCCTGTTCATCACAAAGATAATGTACTGCTTTTCCACCAGAGAGCGTTGCTGCAGCAGTCCAAAGTGGATAATCAGGCATCGGAATTAAGACTTCGTCACCATCATTTAATAATGCTTGCAGTGACATAGTGATGAGCTCTGAAACTCCATTGCCAATGTAAACATCATTGACTGTTGCTCCATGAATCCCTTTTGATTGGTAATACTGCACAATTGCTTTACGTGCGGAATAGAGACCTTTAGAGTCACAATAGCCTTGTGCAGTTGGGAGGTTTCGAATGACATCCACTAAGATTTCATCTGGTGCTTCAAAACCAAATGGCGCAGGGTTACCAATATTAAGTTTTAAAATTTTATGACCTTCTTCTTCAAGACGAAGAGCTTCTTTATGCACTGGTCCACGAATATCGTAACAAACGTGTTCCAATTTATCTGATTTCGGAAAATGCACCATGGGATTGACCTTATGTTTGCGCTGTAAGAATGAAATTGACTGAAAATAACGACACTTTACGCTTATTTATGTAAGGAGAAAAGATTTTGTAAAATTTTCTATTAAAGTGCGGTAGAATTAATGTTTATTTTTAACTTATTTTTTTGCTAAAAACAATGCTTTTTCAACATGGATAATTTGCAAACAATTAAAGCACAATTAATTACACTAATAAATGCTTATCAACCCTCCGAAAATCAGGAGATTGCCCTTTTTCAAGTACAATCAATGACATCGTTTCCTTTATTGTCTTGGCTAAAATCGCAACACAATTATCCTCAATTTTATCTTAAGATTCGCGATGGCTCTTCAACTTGGGCATCAATCGGAAAAGTGCGATCATTTTCAGATGTGGCTTTAGCTGAACAATTTGTACAAACACATGATTTATCATTGGTCGGTGGTTTACAATTTTATGGAGAAACCTTATTTGTATTACCGCGTATTTTATTGCAACAAACGCAAACAAGCTTAACAGTTACACTCTTTATTGATACACAAGATTTTGTGCAAGATAAACAGCGTGCACTTGACAGCTTAGAAACTTTTACAAAACAGAGTGTACTTAAACCTATTCAACAGCCAATCCAATTGCTTTCACAAAAAGCAAACCAAGCAGAATGGTGTCATTGGGTGGAATTAGGTCTACAAAAAATTCAGCAAAGTGAACTGAGTAAGATTGTCCTAGCGAATGAAAGCTGTTTTAAAGCTTCAACTCAACTCAATCCTAATGATTTCTTGGCGGAAAGTGAAAAATACAATTTAGGCTGTTACCACTTTTTATTTGCTGAAAGTGAAAAACACGCCTTTATTGGTTCAACGCCAGAGTTATTGTATCGCCGTCAAGGATTACACTTAAAAACAGAGGCGCTTGCAGGAACGGCATTTATGGGCGACGACCTAGAACAAAACCAACAACAAAGTGACTGGTTATTACACGATAAAAAGAATGAGTATGAAAATAAACTTGTGGTTGATGGTATTTGCCAAAATTTACACCCCTTTGTACAACAAATTGTTGTAGATGATGTCGAATTAAAAAAGCTACGTAAAGTACAGCATTTAAGACGTAAAATTTCCGCGAAGTTAAAAGCAGGTTGTGGCGATAAAGATATATTATTAGCGATGCATCCAACAGCAGCAGTAGCAGGGTTGCCACAACTGGAAGCAAAACAAGCTTTACGAAATTTAGAAAATTTTGACCGCACTTGGTATGCGGGCACACTTGGCTTTATGAATGCATCACAAGCAGATTTTTGTGTGACGATACGGTCTGCTTTTATCGAACAAATGGAAAATTATAGCCAATTATGTGTTTTTGCAGGAGCAGGGATTGTTGAAGGCTCAGTACCGCTGTTAGAATGGAGAGAAATTGAGCGTAAAGCAGCAGGCTTAGTTTCATTATTGCAACAGAATCATGATAAATAGGAAACAAATATGTCAATAAGCGTATTTAATCGTTGTTGGGCAAAAGTGATCTTAGAGACCCTTGTGCGCCAAGGCGTATCACATTTTTGTATCGCACCTGGTTCTCGTTCAACTCCGCTAACGTTAGAGGCTGTTCGTTTACAAGAAAGTCAGCGTATTAACTGTCATACACACTTCGATGAACGTGGTTTAGGTTTTTTTGCTCTAGGGCTGGCTAAAGCAAGTAAAAAACCTGTTGCGGTGATTGTCACATCAGGTACTGCAACAGCAAATTTATATCCTGCTATTATTGAAGCGCGTCAAACAGGTGTTAATCTTATTATTTTAACGGCAGATCGCCCACTCGAACTACTAGAATGCGGGGCTAATCAAGCCATCTTACAACAAAATATGTTTGCTGATTATCCTGTCGCAGCAGTGAATTTACCCAAACCAAGCCAAGATTATTCAGCACATTGGCTGATTTCAACTTTAGATCAAGCTTGTTATCACCAAAAAAATCAAACAGGCGTGATACATATCAATGTACCTTTTTCTGAGCCGTTATATGAAGCAAGTAGTGAGGCAATAGATACTCACCCATGGTTAGAAAATATTCATCGTTGGTTAAGCCAGAAAAAACCTTGGATTATACAACAGTCAGAACAAAAAGAAGTCTTAATGCATGCAAATTGGGATCACTGGCGTACAATGCGTGGTGTGATTGTAGTAGGGCGTCTGCCAGCAGAACAAACAATGGGTCTCATGTCTTGGGCAAACACCATGGGATGGATTGCATTAACAGATGTGCAAGCGGGTGTAGAGGCAAGCTTACCCTATGCGGATATTTGGCTAGCAAATCAAACTGTAAAACAAAAATTATTGCAAGCTGACATTGTCATTCAATTTGGCTCGGGATTTATTAGTAAACGTATTAACCAATTTTTAGCAGAATTTAACGCGGAATATTGGATCGTCGAACAAAGTGAGCGTCTTGTCGATCCCGTTTTACATGCGCATACTCGTTTTAATGTTAAAGTCCATCATTGGCTACGAGCTCACCCGCCATTGCGTCAAAAACCTTGGTTATTAGAACCCTTAGCTTTAGCAAAATTCTGTGCAAGTTTTATTGAAAAACAAGTGGGTGGTAATTTAAATGAGGCTTCATTAGCGCATCATTTAGACCGTATTTTACCTAATAATGGGATTTTATTTCTAGGCAACAGCTTGTTTGTTCGTTTAGTGGATGCACTTGCCAAGCTACCTGAAGGCTATCCGATTTATACGAACCGTGGTGCCAGCGGTATTGATGGATTACTAGCAACAGCTGCAGGCATTGGTATTGCAGCGAATCAGCCCGTTGTCGCCATGATTGGTGATTTATCCGCGCTATATGACCTTAACTCACTCGCATTATTCAAAAAAGTCACTCAGCCAACGATTATTTTTGTTATTAATAATAATGGTGGTGCTATTTTTGATATGCTCCCGGTCGACGCAGATGTTAAAGATAAATATTATCGTATGCCACATCACTTAGAGTTTTCACATATTGCGCAAACATTTGATCTTAAATATGCCCGTCCTTATACTTGGGCAGATCTTGGCTCTGTATTAAAAATAGCCTATTCTCGTCGAGAGACCACTTTAATTGAAATTAAAGTCGGTGCGAGTGATGGTAGTAATATTTATAAACGTCTTATTGAACAAATTAGCTATGCAGTAATTGGTGAATAGGCTACAGTTCAATTAAATGCTCGCCTTTAGCGAGCATTTTTTTATGAGGAAGAAATATGCCCGTATTAGTTTTTTTACATGGTTTACTTGGGACTCGAGATGATTGGCAAAAAGTCATCGAAAACTTACCGCACTTTTCTTGTATAGCCTTTGATCTTCCTTTTCATGGTCTTGCTAAACAGGAACAGGTAGCGGATTTTTCACAAACCTGTGACTATATTGCGACACAAATAAGGAATAACATTGGCAACAAACCTTATTATTTGATTGGTTATTCATTAGGAGGACGGATTGCGTTGTATTACGCCTTACAATATTCCAAGCCCAAAGGCGATCTAAAAGGTCTGATTTTAGAAGGTGCACATTTAGGCCTAACTACAGAACAAGAAAAGCAGGCTCGTTGGCAGCAAGATCAAGCTTGGGGTGAACGCTTTAATACACAATTACCACAAAATGTACTTAATGACTGGTATCAACAACCTGTCTTTGCTCATTTAACAGCAACAGAACGTACCAATTTAATTCAAAAAAGATCAATGCATTGTGGGAGGAATATCGCCCAAATGTTATTAGCAACCAGTTTAGCGAAACAGCCTGATTTCCGTGCTCAGTTACAGCACACTCACTTGCCAATTCATTATTTTTGTGGCGAAAAAGACCAGAAATTTCAGCAATTAGCACGAGCCGCAAATTTAGATCTCACTGTAATTCAAAATGCAGGACATAATGCTCATCTTGAACAAAGCCAACAATTTGCAATAAATATACAAGAAAAGATTATTTTTTAATCAAGAAGATGTGTTTATTGCGACATGAAAGATGATATTTGCTGACTATTGTTATTCTTCCCATTATAATAATTATGATTTATTTGATATATCGCAATGATTAATTAATCATTTCCATTGAAAATAATCATCTCATCTAAATTCAATATCTTATGATAATTTGATAATAAGGATTTATTATCAAATTTGATTTTTTTAATTTTATCATTTTAGCTATTTTTTTGTTTTATTTTTGTTCAATTTTATATTAAACCTGGTCAGACCAGGATGGTAAAATTATTTTATTTTTTTGTAGTAAAATTTCACTCTTCGTTAAAATATGGAGATTTTATGAGAAGACATCAATATAGGAAATTAAATCCTTTCTTTTTAAGCTGTTCTACAGCATTTCTTTTAGTACACTCAACTATTGCTCATACTAACGAGCAAAACCCATTAACCCAAGAATTGCTGCGATTGAAAAATAAACAGCAATTTGAAAATGTCGATGAAAACTTTAAAAAAGCGCAACAGTTTTTAGAAGACAAGCAAACGTTAGACGAGAAAGCCTTATCTATCCCAGAAGGTAGTGCCACGAGTAAATATAAAATTACCAGTATCGCGATAGACCTCGCGGGCGAGAAAGTTTCTCTTAACTTTGATGACGTGATTAATGCCTATAAAGAACAGCCACTTTCCACGAAAGTGGTTTTTCAGCTTGTAAAAGATCTGACGGAAGTATTATACCGTTCTGGCTATGTGACAAGCGCAATTGGCTTAAAAAGCACGAAAATCAAAAACGGTGATCTCGAATTTATTGTACTTTGGGGAAAAGTCAATGAGGTTCTTGTTGAAGGTGATAAACCGATGAGCTTCAGAGATAAAGCAATGGTATCAGTATTACCTAACTTACAAGGTAAAATTCTTAAAGTACATGATATTGACCAAATGATTGAAATTTTAAATACCACCAACAAAACCGCAAAAGTGAATGTGGTTGCCAGTGATGAAAAAGGTATTTCAAATTTAAATATTGAAAGACAACGTAGCATCATGCCTGATTTTACGGTTGGTTTTAATAACTCAGGGACAGAGAATAATAAGAATGGTCGTAACCAAGTTACTGCCAGTTTGTCATGGAGTGACTTATTAGGTACTAATGATAGTTGGCATTTCTCAACAGGTCATCGTCTTTATGATTACAGCCGTTTTAACAATCAGCGTAACTACTCTTTAACCTATACGCAGCCATTTTCTTTTTCAACTTTAGAATTAAAAATAGCTGAATCAGGTTATAAAAAAGCATTAGAAGGTACGACAGGAAGTTTTGCTTCAACGGGTAAAACACAAACCGCCGCCGCAAAACTGTCTAGTGTATTATTACGCGACAAAGAAACCATCCTCACCCTCTATGGTGAAGTTGAGTTTAAAAAACGGATAAGTTATTTCACTGATATTCTCATTGGTAATTATCACAATAATAAGCTGAATGTAGGCTTATCTTATGTGACCAACTTAGGCTACGGAAAACTCTATACCGACCTGTCTTATGCCAATGGATTACGTTGGTTTCGTGCTGATCGCTCAGCTTATGATACAGAAGGTGAAAAAACATTAAAATTATTGTCAGGAAGTATCAACTGGATCCGTCCAATATCTCTGTTTGAGCGTGCAATGAATTATCAGTTGCGTATAGGCGCACAATACGGCTTTGACAGTTTATATTCAGAAAACCAATTTTCTATCGGTGATGAATATACAGTAAGAGGATTTAAAGGCGGTGCGGCATCGGGCGACAGTGGTGCATACTTATCACAGACTTTAACTGTGCCTTTCTATCCACAAAAAGTCTATCTCTCCCAAATTTCACCTTTTGTTGGTGTAGATATTGGGAAAGTCCATCTCAAACAAACACATAAAGTCGATACATTAGCAGGCGTCGCCTTAGGAGTAAAAGCACAGATGAAATTGCTTTCGCTGTCTATGACTTATGCAAAACCACTCAATGGCGTAGGTAATGTTGAAAATCGTCATAAAAAACCCGTTTATTATTTTAGTGGCTCTGTTTCATTTTAATCTGTTTTAAGTTGAAGGATTAACTTAGTATGAATAAAAATCGTTATAAACTTATTTTTAGTAAATCAAAATCTTGTCTTGTGCCTGTTGCTGAATGCATTAAGTCCGCAATGGGTAATGGTTCGTCTGATTCAGTGTCTGACTCTAGTGATGAAGCAGAAGAACCGCCGCTCAGTGAATACTATGCTTTATCGCCTGTATCACTTTCATTAAAAAGCGCATTAAATCCTGTTTCCTCAGTGATGCGATTAACCTGGAAACAATTTTCGATTTTGTTGTTAACCGTAGTGTCTGCACCAGCTTTTGCTCAGGAGTCTAGTACAGACAATAGTGAAAAGGCTAAATTAATAGAGATCAAGGATAACAATAGCCCAGATATTCAGTTATCAACAATACAAGATGGTAAGCAAAATACAAAATTACATAAAACTGAAAACAATGTGATTGTGATTGATATTGCCACACCTAATAGTAAAGGGATCTCAGATAACCGTTTTGGAAAATTCAATATTCCTAATGGGGCAGTATTCAATAATAACGGTACCAAGGCAGAGATGCGTTCTAAATTAGTTGGATATATACCACATAACCAAAATTTAAGAGGTAAAGATAAACAAGAAGCTAATGTTATTTTAAATCAAGTAACAGGTAATCAGGAGAGTAAAATTGTAGGTGCTCTTGAGGTATTAGGTAAGAAGGCAGATATTGTCATTGCTAACCAACATGGGATTAATTTAAATGGTGTCAGAACCATTAATTCTGATCGTTTTGTTGCTACTACCAGTAGTACTATTGATCCTGAGAATATGCTTTTAAATGTAACACAAGGGAAAATCACTATTGATGTCAATGGATTTGCTACTGATGGCTTACAATATTTGGATATTATTGCTAAAACTATTGAACAGAAACAATCCATTACAACTAAAGGAGAGGAAAAGTCTGACACTGAAATTTCATTTATTGCTGGCTCAAGTGAATATAACTTAGAGACTCATAAACTAGTTAAAAATAAGAGTGCAGACACTAGCCAAGAAATTGCCATTACAGGTGCTAGTACGGGCGCGATGCATGGTAAAAAAATCAATATTATTGTGACCGATAAAGGCGCAGGGGTAAAGCATGATGGTATTATTTTATCTGAAAATGATATCCATATTGAGCTCCATGATGGTGATTTAGAGTTTGGCAATACCGAACAAAAGAAAGTGGGCGATCTAGATCGCAAAGTCCAAGCTAAGAAAAAGATTGAAGTAAAAGGCGCAAATCGCACCATTCTTGGTAGCCAAATAAAAGCAGATGAGATCGATATTGCAACAAAAGAAACCAAAATTCGCTCAAATGCTGAAGTTAGAGCGACTAAACAAGCCAAATTAAAATCAAATAATAAAATTTCTATTGAACAAAATGCCAAGTTAGTCGCAACAAAGGTCGATGTTGAAACGGAATCCCTTGAAAACGAAGGGTTGATTTATGGTAGTGATGTAAAACTTGATGCTAATGATTTAGTGAATAAACAGACTATTTTTGCTGAAAAGAAATTAGATATTAGTACAAAAGGCAAAAAAATGTCGATTTCTGAACAAGACTATGTGGCAACTAGACTCCTAGAGTCTAGCGCCAGTTTAAAACCAGGCTTTGTCAATAAAGGGATTATCGAAAGTAAAGAAGAGGCAACACTCACATTTAAAGATCAAACAAGTTATTTAGCAGAGAAAGATGATAAGTTTATTAAAGCAGGTAAAGAACTGACAATTAATGCTGAAAATGTTGAATTAAATCAACAGGATATCCAGTTAAGTTCAAACATCAATATTAATGTCAAAGAGAGCTTTATTAACCGCAATGGTACTCTAGCAACAGCACAGGATCTTAAAATTACTGCGGAGAACGGCAGTATTTATAATATTGGTGGTATATTGGGATCTGCGCAATCTTTGCACCTAAAAGCTGAGTCATCTAATGGGCAAGGCGGTAATGTTGTTAACCAAGACGGTGGCTTGTTACATTCATTAGGGGGAATGAATTTAGATGCGAAGTATACAGTCTATAATCTAGGCAATATCTGGTCGAATAAAAAAATCAAGGTGGAAGCGCATAAGCTGATTAATGATGTGCGTCTGTCAGGTAAAGTGACTTTCAAAGAAAACGAGTTAAATGGTTTGATTCAAGGTTTTTTTGGGGGTGCCTTTAAACTCAATGTAAATCTAAGTGGTCGCCTGTATGAAATGAGCCAAATTGCCCAACATGGTTGGCACAACAATGTATATAAATTAAATTTGAATGTGCAAGAATTAGATAAAGCGGATATTAAAGTCGAAAAAATGGGGATGATTCGCTCCGATGGCGATTTTGAGTTTAAAGCACGCAAATTAGCTTCAGGAGATCAAAAGACAGAAATCATTAACCATGGTCTAATTAATATTAAAGGTACGTTTAAATCCGATGCTGAAAAAATTACTAACCAAATGAAAGCATTTGAAGGCAATGCCCTTGAAACTGTTTTCAGAAATCCAGCCAAAATCACTTTTTATTACCAGCCACTGGCGCGTTTTTTCTTGACCGCTTTGTCGGGGAATGCTTCGCGTGAATTTAACAGTTTAGAAAGCTTTCTTGATGCGCTGTTCAGTAATCAGTCGATTTTAACCTCTTTTAATTATTCTGCGGAAAATTTCAATGCCTATAAGATCCTAAGTCACGTTCAACATTCGCCGATCTATCAAAAAGCGATGGCACAAGTCTTTGGTGCAGAATGGCATAGCCTTCCTTATGATCAAATGAAAACGCGTTGGCAAGCGTTTAAAGATAACCCAACAAACTTTAACTATTATCCAGCCGAAAAAGCTAAAATTTTAGCGGGTAAGTTTGATGCAGCTACAGAGCAATTACATAATGGCGAACACTCACAATATGACAAATTTGATGGCAGTATTACCATTGATACTCATAAATTGACTTTACCACAAGTCGAATTCCGTCCTGAATTTAGCAGTACAGAAAGTTTAGATGAGGGGACTATTGATCTATCTGCTATTGCTGAACTCTTGGATATTCCAAATTTATTTATTGATAGTAGTGTACAATTAGAAAAAGAAGGATTGGTTTTAAAGCCTTTAGATGAAGATCATGAATCTGGTTCTGGTTCTGGTTCTGAGTCTGGTTCTGAGTCTGGTTCTGAGTCTGGTTCTGAGTCTGGTTCTGAGTCTGGTTCTGAGTCTGGTTCTGAGTCTGAGTCTGAGTCTGAGTCTGGCCCTGAGTCAGAGGGAAAATCAGAGACGGAACCTTTACGTACTGATCCAACAATAGATTATCTTAATCCTGACGAATATCTGGAAAATGGATATCTTCTTAATGACCTTTTAAAAGAGCTTGGACAAGAGCCCCTTATAAAAGAAAATGAAAATCATTTTATTCGTTCCAAAAATTTAATCGGTCTTTATGAAAGGGGAGATAAAACTGGAAAAGGGGAAGGTGAAGTTTTAAAGCAAGTAGAAAAACTATTTAAACAAAAACAACAGGAATATCAAGATAGACTAAAAATATCAGTAGAAAAATCAAAATTAGAGAAAGAAAAACAACAAGCAAAACGTGTTGAACAAGATAAGCAAGAGGAAATACGCCAACAGCAAGATAAAGTCGCGAAACAAGCTGAAATTGCTAAAGAAGTAAAACAAGCAGAAGAGATTCGCGCAAAAGAAAAAGTGCTTGCTGAAGAAATTAAAGTCAAAGAAGAAAAACACAAAGAGGAAGTACGCGTAGCGGAAGAAAAACAAAAAGCCGAAAAACAGAAAAAAGCAGCAGAAAAAGCCGCGCACGAAAAACGCGAAGTAGAAGCGAAACAAACCTTTGAGCAAAATGCACAATATGAAGCCGATGCTGCGAAAAATGCTTCATTAAAAGTGATTGATGATAACCGTCCAAAAGTGGAAACTGATCCACTGTATCGGACCAAATTAAAATACATCAACCAAGATGAATACGCAGGCGCAAATTATTTCTTCAATAAACTTGGCTTAGATACGAAGGGGACGCAAAAAGTCAATGTGTTAGGTGACAACTATTTTGATCACCAATTGATCACGCGTGCAATTGAGAAAAAAGTCGATAACCGCCTTAATCAAAAATACAACCTGACAGATGTGGAGTTAGTGAAAAAACTCATGGAAAACTCTACATCACAAGCAAAAGCCTTAGATCTCAAATTAGGTACGGGATTAACTAAAGAGCAACAATCGAAACTGACTGAAGACATTGTGTGGTATGTGAAAACTAATGTGAACGGTAAAGACGTGTTTGTACCACAAGTGTATTTCGCTCCAGAAACGATTGCTGAAACCAAAAAACTACAAGGTTTAGGTACTGGTGTCATTAGCGCAGGCGAAGTCAATATTAAAGCAGAAAATGTCACGAATACAGGCACTATTGCTGGTGATAAAGTGAAGATTGAAGCGAGCAATAAAATCCAAAATAAAGGTAGTATTTTAAGTACAGAAGAAACTCGCTTAGTCGGTCATAAAGGGATTGAGAATCTGTCACGTAGTTTTGCAAACGATGAACTGGGTGTCACTGCGCAACGTTCAGAAATCAAGACAGAAGGTCATCTCCATTTAGAAACGGATAAAGACGCGAGCGTTGATGTACAAGCTTCAGATATTAAAGCAAAATCTGGCTTTGTGAAAACTGGTGATGTTAATCTTAAAGATACCTACAATACTAAACATTCTTATGAGGAGACAATCCAACATGCTGGGCTCCATACTATGACTCTTGAATCAGGTGGCATGTCTGTACCGACAGTCGCTTTAGCTTCACCAGAAAGTCATTCAAAACAGGAAAGTCAAGCAACTTCTGTTGGCTCAAAGGTTGATATCGGGCAATTACACTTAGCCGTTGAAAATGATGTGAATCAAGTAGGCAGTGAGCTTAAATCTAATCGTATCAGTGGTATTGTCAAAGGCAACTATAACACCGAAGCTGGTAAAAATGTGAAGCATGTCAAACGTGAAGACTATACTTCAGGTCTCTATGGTTCGGCACATGCAAGTGGTGGTGGCACCTCTGTTCGTTATGATTATAACAGTAAAGAGGGCGGCAAAGCGGCTACTAATGTACCAACTTCTCAAACAGGCGCAGGGGTTGAATTAGGTGTTTCGCTCACGCATGAGAAAGAATCCGCGACATTATTGACGCACACTAACAGTGAATTACAAGTCGAGAGCGGTAAATTACATGTATTAGGGCATGCAGATATTGGTGGTGTTGACATTAACACTAAGATTCCTGAAAAAGCCCAAGATAAAGCTGCGCCACAAGATACTGCGGCGTCAAATAATGACAAAGCAGCTCCATCAAACACAGCAGAAGCTAACAAGCCTAGCTCAAATGAGGGGCCAATTTTCAGAACATTATCAGAGGAAGAAATTGCTGAATTAATGTCAGAAAAATCAAAAGACTATTTTGAACAGCAAGCGAAAACAGCACCTGAGCAAGGTTTTGAATTATCTGCTAAAGAAATTAAATCGACTAAACAAAAAGATGAATATACTTTAGAGTCTACAAAAACGACATTTAAAATTGGCGCAGAGGCTGAAGCACATTCAGCAGTGGCAGATCTTGTTAGCCATATAGTGAAAGAATATCGTGATGCACAAAATGGTATTAAACAAGATGGTACGGCTGCACTTCAATATGCAAGTGATGCGTTGAATATTGTCACGGGTGATTTGGCGGGAACCTCAGCGAAAGTGGCAGTTGAACGAAACCATGAAACCAAAAATGCAAAAGAAACAGGTGATATTGTCACCAAGATTGGTGGTAATGTGACGCTTTCTGCACATAGTGGTAACGTTGAACTGAGAAATGTACAAAGTGATAAAAATACTAACTTAACCTTAAAAGCCAAAGAAGATATTAATATTCTTGCAGGTGAGAAAACTCGTCAAAGTAATGAAACTGTCTCAAGACAAAAAGTGGCAACTGGCGTGAATGCAGGCTGTAGTATGATGAGTGGTGCATGTACTGCGGGTACAAGTTCTTCAATTGAGGGTAATGAAAGTTATACCTCAGAAAACAGTCTGACACATAATAATAGCTTGCTACAAGGTCAAAATATTAAGCTTGAAGCGGGGCGAGATCTTAATTTAGAAAGCTCCAACATTGAAGCAAATAATGTTGATCTAAATATAGAAGGCACAACAAATATTATCTCTAAACAAGATACCTTGCAAAAATCAACCCATGGCTTTGATTATAATTTATCTGCTGGGGTAGCACTTTCTAGTGCCACTATTGCAACACCAACAGGGAATATTGGTGCTGGTTACACCAATGAAACGGAGACGAAGAGAACGGTTAACCAACAAGCAGGCATTAAAGCGAATAAGCTGACAGGTAAAACTCAGAACTTAAATCTTGAAGCTGGTTATATTGCAAGCAATGATAAGAGCGGAGACTTTAAAGTTCAAGGTAATGTAACAACGAAAGAACTGCATGATCATCATGATAAAGATGGTGGATCATTTGGTATGTCTGTTGGTATTAGTGAGCGTGGTACAACGGCATTTAACGTACGTGGTGGACGCGCAGATCAGAAACATTATAATGCGACACAGAAATCAACACTTTCTGGTGTGGATACCTCTAAAGCACAAGTATCAGGTTCAGTGAACACTAACTTAGCAAATGCGAAAGAGGTGACTCGTGATGATACTTATGCCAGCACACAATTTGCTTTTGAAGTAGGTGATCTCGCAGAGCTTGGACAAAGAGCGAAGAATAAGATCAAATCATCATCTTTAACAGGCGTACCAGATTTATCAACAGCAAATACGCGTGTAAGAAATGATGTTGATGCACCACAAACCAGAGCGCGCTCAGTAGAAACGGATGTTGATTTAAGCACACCAAAATCTCGTCTATTGGATAACACATCTGATTCAGTCACAGTGAAAAACCCAATCTATGAAAGTGCTGATTCACTTTCTAGCACACCGCGTAGAAATAGCACAGACAATGACGCTGTTTCAGTGAAAAATCCAATTTATGAAAGTATTGAAAGTGTAGGGGCTACACCTCGAGCAAGAAATACTGATTCTACTGAGATGGTCGATAACCCACTTTATAGTACAGTAACGCCTCGTACTAAAGCGACGATTGAAGCTGAAAGTGCAACAGCGAAAGCGCATGTTTATGAAGAGATTCCATTAACGGAGAATGATACGCCTCGTAATAAGCTGAATAATGATACTCATGAATATGCTGAGGTAGGTAAAGGTCCTTATAGTACTTTAGGAGATATTAACTCAGATAGAGTACGTAATAAAGTGGCTAATACTGACGATCCTACCTATGCTAAAGTGGGGCCTGAAGGTACGTATAGTAAATTAGGTGATAGCAGTTCAGATATTACTCGTAACAAGTCGCTTGCTAATGACGCTCATGAATATGCTGAAGTGGGTAAAGGTCCTTATAGTACTTTAGGGGATATTAACTCAGATAGAGTACGTAATAAAGTCGCTAATACTGACGATCCTACTTATGCTAAAGTAGGTCCTGAAGGTACATATAGTAAATTAGGTGATGAAAATGCAAGTGGCAGTCGTGTTAAACCAAATAACACGACAGAAGGCACTTACAGCACAGTTGGTGATGGACATTCAGATATTGCTCGTCGTTCAACAAATACGCCTGAATATGCTGAAGTTCAACCAAGAACAAGACGTAGTGCAACTGATAAATTGCCAGAAATTCCAACAGCTAAATCACGTGTTACGACAGATGCTGAGGGTGTGTATTCAGAAATTAATACTGCAGGTACAAGAAGACAAGCAACTGATCTATTGCCAGAACTTCCTCAATTTGCGCAACCTAAAGCAAAAACGGATTCTGACTCGGCTGAACATATTTACGAAGACATTAGCAATTTAACAAATAGATCAACGCGTCCATTACCGACCTTACCTAATGCTAAAGTGAGAACAGACAGTGAGGCGGAATATACCACTATTACTACAGTGCCAAAAACACGTAGTGCAAAAGATGCGTTGCCAGATGTTCCAACTGGAAAAGCAAAAGTAGAGGTAGACAATGATGGTATTTATTCACAAATTTCTGATGTTGCTACAGCTCAACCAAGAATCAAATCAACAAAAGTTGAATCTGATTATGAAACAATTCCAGTTTCAGATAGTGATAGTGTCGCACCAAAAGTGGTACAACCAAGTTCAAAACGTGCTCTTACTGAAGAAGTAACATCAGTAGATACTAAAGTGCGGTCAGTTTCAGAAGAGATTTCAGATTCAGTTGTGAGTAAAGCTAAAGCTACAACGGAAGAAATCTATTCAACACTGGATAAGAGTGTGGAAGGTCGCGCGAGAGCAAATGCGAAAGCAGATGAAGCACTTGCAACACAAAATACCGTTCGTCATAAAGCTCGTATTGAAGATGAAACACCGCCTCCATTACCAAAACGCCCTGAGAATTTAACTGCAGAAGCCGAAACTCAAACATCAGTTAATACCACTGGTAAAGTAACGGGTCCAGAAGCGTTAGTATCAGAACAAGGCAAATGGAGAAGTCGTGTTACTGATGGTGATTATGCAACGGTAGAGGATGTCGTGCCGACACCAAGATCGAAAACAGATCGCCCATTACCACAAACACCAGAAGCTCAAACACAATTGAGAAATCGTGTGAAAGTTGAGGGTGACTATGCAGAAGTGGTTGATACTGTGTCGACACCAAGATCGAAAGCAGATCGTGAATTACCTAAATTACCGAATGAGGCAGTCGCAAAATCTCGTTTATCATCAGTAGAAGGGGATTATGCAGAAATTGGTAATGTAGCAAATACACCTCGCTCACAACAGCCTAAAGTATCTGTAGAACCTCAATCTCTGTCAGCTGAAGCGAATACGAATAACAACAGTAATCGTGCGAAGAAAGTTGACATCAAAGATAACTCTACAGAATCGCCAGCAGCCGCTGCAAAAGCAGAAAAATCTTGGTTCAGTAAAGTAAAAGATTTCTTCTCTGGTAGTTCAAGTAAAGAACAGGCGAAAGCAAAAGCATTTAAAGCCGCTAAAGTAGCAGAACAAGATGTGCAGGTGGCAGCAAAACCGCGCTATGATGATTTAGACGATAATATTAATCTGAAAAATCTGTTAGCGTTAGAAGATCAACGCAATGGCAACTTTGAAAATAATGTGTTGAAAAATGCGAAATTCTTAGATGAAGCAAGAGAGGCGGCGAAGAAAACGATCCCAGAAGCAACAATTAAGCAAATGGGTAACTCGCCAGAATTTGATGAAATCTTAACAGATGGTGCTCGTAAGGTAGAAAAACGCATCAATGATGCAGTAACCTTTAAACCATCAGTGGAAGAGTTCGCAGAAATTCAAGGCTTAGTGAAGAAACTGCCAAAAGGTGAAGTGATAGAGGATGTGAATATTAAAACACAAAGTATCACAGAAGCCTTAGCAGAGACCTCAAAAACGATTCAACGCAATCCGAAACTGAAAGAGGAAGTACAAGGAGCGATTGAAGAATTCTTGAAGAGCAGTCAAGGTAAAGACTTAACAGTAGAGATGATTGAGAAACTGAATCATGGATTACGTCCAGATGAAGGTAGTGATCGTCAACTGTATAAGAAAGAGACCTTAACGAAGGAAAATGCGGTGTTCTCTAGCCCAGAAGCATCAAAAATCCAGTTAAGTGAGACAGTTGATTTTATTAATCAAGCGAAACGTCAAGGTGTAGAGCCGAGTGTCGTAGCAGGTTTAGTGTATCAACGTTTAATCGCATACCATCCATTTGCGGAAGGTAATGGTCGTATGGCGCGTGTGATTGTGAATAAATTGTTGTTAGATGGCGGTTATCCACCATTTACGAAGTTTAATTCTGACTTTGAAACACAAATTATTCCACAAACCTTGAAGTCAGCGAAATCAGCGACCAGTGCAGAAGTGGTGAAAGAGTTCTTAACAGAGTTAAGTAAGAAACCATTACCAGAGGCTTCTGGACATGTACAAAGCAAGGCACAACGCGATTTACCAGATGTACCTGAGCTACAACAAGGAAGAAAAGTTGTTGTTGGTGAAGGGGATTATGCGGAGATTACAGAAACGGGACAAGTTGTTTCGCCACAAGTCAATGCAAAAGGGCGTACAGCTAATGAGGAATCAGTAGTTGGGTCTGCTAAAGTGAAAACGGATGAAGATCTGTATGCGACTATTGATAAGAGTCCAGAGGCGCGTGCGAAAGCGAAAGCTAGAGGTGATGAAGCAGAAGCTAAAAATCCAAAAGTGGTTGTTTCTGAAGCAGAAGAAGAGTTTGCACCATTGTTACCAATTCGTCCTGAATTGAAGGATGCAGCGGGTGGAAACAAAAAAGCCAAGGTGAAGTCGGAAGATAATGCAGGTGAGAAAACTGAAAAAGCCTCTGTCTTCCAACGTGTAAAACAATTCTTCACAGGAAGTGATTCATCTCAAGCAAAAGCATCTAAAGGGGCTAAAGCAACAGAACAAGATGTGCAGGTGGCAGCAAAACCACGCTATGATGATTTAGACGATAATATTAATCTGAAAAATCTGTTAGCGTTAGAAGATCAACGCAATGGCAACTTTGAAAATAATGTGTTGAAAAATGCGAAATTCTTAGATGAAGCAAGAGAGGCGGCGAAGAAAACGATCCCAGAAGCGACAATTAAGCAAATGGGTAACTCGCCAGAATTTGATGAAATCTTAACAGATGGTGCTCGTAAGGTAGAAAAACGCATCAATGATGCAGTAACCTTTAAACCATCAGTGGAAGAGTTCGCAGAAATTCAAGGCTTAGTGAAGAAACTGCCAAAAGGTGAAGTGATAGAGGATGTGAATATTAAAACACAAAGTATCACAGAAGCCTTAGCAGAGACCTCAAAAACGATTCAACGCAATCCGAAACTGAAAGAGGAAGTACAAGGAGCGATTGAAGAATTCTTGAAGAGCAGTCAAGGTAAAGACTTAACAGTAGAGATGATTGAGAAACTGAATCATGGATTACGTCCAGATGAAGGTAGCGATCGTCAGCTGTATAAGAAAGAGACCTTAACGAAGGAAAATGCGGTCTTCTCTAGCCCAGAAGCATCAAAAATCCAGTTAAGTGAGACAGTTGATTTTATTAATCAAGCGAAACGTCAAGGTGTAGAGCCGAGTGTAGTAGCAGGTTTAGTGTATCAACGTTTAATCGCATACCATCCATTTGCAGAAGGTAATGGTCGTATGGCGCGTGTGATTGTGAATAAATTGTTGTTAGATGGCGGTTATCCACCATTTACGAAGTTTAATTCTGACTTTGAAACACAAATTATTCCACAAACCTTGAAGTCAGCGAAATCAGCGACCAGTGCAGAAGTGGTGAAAGAGTTCTTAACAGAGTTAAGTAAGAAACCATTACCAGAGGCTTCTGGACATGCACAAAGCAAGGCACAACGCGATTTACCAGATGTACCTGAGCTACAACAAGGAAGAAAAGTTGTTGTTGGTGAAGGGGATTATGCGGAGATTACAGAAACGGGGCAAGTTGTTTCGCCACAAGTCAATGCAAAAGGGCGTACAGCTAATGAGGAATCAGTAGTTGGGTCTGCTAAAGTGAAAACGGATGAAGATCTGTATGCGACTATTGATAAGAGTCCAGAAGCGCGTGCGAGAGCGAAAGCAAGAAGTGACGAGGCTGCGGCGAAAAATGTCATTGTGAAAAAAGCGACAGTAGACTCCGATATTGTACCAGCATTACCACCGCGTCCGAGCGAGTTTAAGTCAGCAGTTGAAAGCACTACGGTGTCTAAAGCACCAGCGAAGGAAAAACCACCTGTTGCACCAAAACCAAAAGTGAAAGTCATTGTTGAAAATGATGCTGATGGTGTGGCAAAAACACGTGTCGTGGTTCAACCAGAAGTTGCTGATGCTCCGCAGTTAAAATCTCGTCAAGTGGCGAATAGTGATTACGCTGAAATTGTAGATGGTGTACCACAACTACAACCGAGAGCGAAAGCGCGTCAAACTGTGGAAAGCGATTATGAAGATATTGATACTTTCGCTAACACTCAATCGACTGCGAAAACACGTACTACAGAAGAGGCTGCTGTACCAAATAAACTAAAAGTTGATGATGGTTTGTATGCAACTGTAGATAAGAGTCCAGAAGCTTTAGCCAAAGCAAAAGCAAGAGGTGATGAGGCTGCAGCTGCACAAGCGCCGACAAGAAAAGTACAAGTAGAAGATGAACTACCGCCAGCATTACCAAAACGTTCTTCTGATTTAACTGAGGATGATCATGCAAGTACACAAGGTACAGCTGAACGCCAATTCAGAAGTTTACCAGTAGATGTGGAGGCTACCGATGTAGTGAGTACACCTCAAGCGACAGCTAAAGCAAAACCTGTTAGTGATCGTATTCAACAAAAAGAGTTAGTTGAGCAATCACGTGGTGTATTAAAACAAGTTCAAGACCAATTCCAACCATTAAAAGTGAAGCACAAAATTGATGCTGTTCGCTCGTCAGTAGAAGAATATGGTGGTGAGGTAACCTTTAAGTATGCCCAATCTAAAGGTGAAGTCTATAAAGAAATTGTGAAGCACTTAGAAACACAACATGGTGTGTGTGAATCTACTTGTGCGCATTGGATCGCGAAGAAAGTTGATCCTCAAGATGACAATTTCTGGACAAGCTTATATGAAGGTGGTCAAAAAGGACACTTGAAGAAAGAGGCTATTGATTCTATTAAGAAATTACAAACAGAATTTATTAATAGCGGTAGTGCAACGCAACAATTTAAATTGACGGATAGTTGGTTACAAGAACAAGGTGTTGTACCAAAAGAGAAAAAATTTGGTAACTTAAGTCGTCGTGATGAAGTTGCGGGTACAGTGTCTAAAACAGATGTCTCTGCCTTATCAAAAGCAATTTTAGATACAGGTAATGAAACGTCGGCCGTGAAGAAAATCTCGATTAATCTTGAGGGAGGATCTCATACTGTTTCGGCTGCAATTCAAGGACAAAAAGTAGTGTTCTTTGATCCAAACTTTGGTGAAATGACTTTCCCTACTCATCAAAAATTTGATAAGTGGTTAAAAGAAGCATTCTGGGATAAGAGTGGTTATGCAGGTAAGAATGAAGGAAAACGTTTCTTCAATGTCGTTAACTATGAATTACCAGCAAAAGCCTCAGACAGTAATGTTGGCAAAGTTAAAGCAACAACTGAAGCAAATGATGTGAATTTCAAAGCAAGAACATCTTCAAATTCTGAAGCAAGTTCAACTGAAAGTGCAATTCAAATCAGAAAAGATGCAGTAAGTGGTGAAAGCTATGTAACGAAAGATAATGTAGTGACAGCGATAACAAATACTCAGTATGTTCCAAAACCAGTTTCTGATGTTGATGCTCAATTTGAGAAAGTCAGACAAAAAGCAAAATCTGCGGACAGTGCAAAAGAAGCTGAGAAAAAATTAGCTCTTATTGCAAAAGAAGCGAAAAACCTTCCAAAAGAGCATTTATTAAAAGCAACAGATGAGCTTGTCAATGGCATGAGTACGGAAGATAGACGTGCTTTAAGACAACAAGAGCATAAAGTAGGAGCAGTGTTGCCGAGTAACAATGTAATAAAAGGTTTCGAAGGAAAAAACGTCAAGAGTATGGGGAAAATTCTTAAAAATGTCCAATTTGACGAAGGCTATGTAGAAACAAGAAAACAAATCAATGAGAAGATTGTTGAAAAATT
Source organism: Pasteurella canis (assembly GCF_900454865.1). GTDB lineage: Bacteria > Pseudomonadota > Gammaproteobacteria > Enterobacterales > Pasteurellaceae > Pasteurella > Pasteurella canis. Next base: position 122,453 of record NZ_UGTV01000015.1, read on the forward strand.
AGATTCAAACAAAGAATTCCATGATTTGATGAAAGGGAAACTTTCTGGTAACGAAGAAGGTATTCGTAAATTGTTTGATATAGTTGAAACTGCGAAACGTGAGTCTCTTAAAGAGGTAACAGGTATTGAGGGGACAAAAGCGAAATTAGAATTAAATACTAAAAATGGTCCACTCTCTATGGGGCAGGGGCATTATGCTAATGATGAAGTACATATGAACTCGACACCGATTGCAAGTTTCTTAAGAAGTAAGAAACGCAATAACCAAGAGATTCTTGATACTATTCTTCATGAGTTAACGCATCATGATCAAGCGCAGATCACTAAAAATAAATATGATGCAAATCTTCCTGACAACTTGAAAAAAGATGCTAATTTACTGGCTCTCAATGAAAACTATTATATTGATGCGGATGTATCGAATTTCGGGGCTTATAAGCAACAGCCATTGGAAAGAGAAGCATTCAGCTCGGGTCATAGTTTGAGTAAAGAGCTAGGTAAGTTGGTAGAGAGAGGCTATCAAGGTAAAGTTCAAGAAATTGAAACTATTGAGCATCTACCGAATAAACTGAATAATCTTGAGTCACCAAGAGAAGCGCAGGCAAGCTTAGGGGACAATGCATTGATCTACGGATTGCAACAAGGGCGAAAAGAATTAATTGCGAAAGCCAATGCTGCAGATGCTGAAGGTAAAAATGCGATTTTAGCTGACAGCTATATTGGTAAATTAAACTTAGGTTTTGAATTTGCACAATTAAGCTCATTTGCAAAACAAGTTAAATCAGGCAATGTGACTGAACAAGACATTCAAGAAATTGCTTCATTTAATGAGCCAACAGCAAAACTTGCACGTAGAGATGATTCAAAAAATCGTATTAATGATGCCAATATTGAAGATAATCAACGTATTATTCGCGAACTCATTAAAAATGAGAACGCAGTAGATGCCTTGAAGCGAATTGCGACACTGACTGATCAAGAGCAGAGTATGTATGATGCTTTGAGAAAGAATGATAAGTTCGATATGGAAGAGCTTCAAGAGTCTTCAAATTATACGACAGCAGAAAATAGTGCTATTCGTGAATATAAGAACACACAAAATGCGTTAAATGATGCAAGAATGGATTTCTTTGCTGAGAAAACCAAATTTATTGCTAAAGAAACGCTAGAACGTGGTGGTCAGCTTTACTTCGCTTTAGATGGTCTTGCAACAGATACAATGACTTTTAGAGCAAATACGAAAATTGATTTGAATCGTTTAAAAGAAGTATTTGATCCGAATAATCCGCATTATGACTCTGTGACTTCAAGAGAGTTAAGATATTTGTATGAAAATTACAAAGATCACCCTAACTTGAAATTTACTATTAAAGATCATGTTATTGAGAATCCATTCAAAACATTAGAGATTCCAACAACAGAAAATACAGTATCTTCAAGTGAGCAAAATACGGTCTATAAAAAACAATTATTGCCTAGTTTATTTAAACGTAAAGCAAAATCAGATGGACCGAGAATTGAACACTTAGGAGGTAGCACAGAAAAAGATGCGTTTTATTTCCCATTAGATAAGATCGTGACAAAAGATCGTGGTATTTCGAAGGATATGAAAGTCAATATGGAAAATATTAAGAAAGCGTTCAATCCAAGAGATAAACACTACGATAGCGTAGAAGCGAGAAATCTAAGAGCATTGTATGAACAGGATCCTACTATGTCTTCTACTCGATTTGTGATTGGTAACCAAGTGATTGAAAATCCATTCAAATCGCCTGAGTTACAGGACTATATCAAGAAGCATCATGTTAGTTCTCCTGTTGCAGTGAAAACAGCTAAACCTTTACCGGCATTACCAAAAACGGAAAGTAAAGAACAAACTGTTCAGAAAGTACAGCAAACAGCGCCTAAAAAACCTGTGCAGCCGCCGAAACCAAAAGCGGAAAAAGTGGTTGATCCAAATGCGATTTATGCACAAGTAAATAAAAATAGGAAAACAGCTGAAGTTGAGGGTTTTTATCCTGAATCACAACTAAGAACGCGCAGTGATAAAATTGTCGAGCAAGTGAGTCATGTTCCAACAACTGAACCAACTTATGCTGACTTACAATTTTCTCATAAAACAAACCGTGTTCAGTCACAAAGTGAGAATGAAGTGATTTATGATAAAGTTGCTGCACCTGTAAAAGGGACATCACCAAAAACAACAGCAAAACCTCAAAAGCCTCAAAAACCATTGAGCAAGGGGATTATTCCTGAATCACAACTCAAAACGAGAAGTGATAAAATGGCTGAGCAAGTGAGTCGTGTACCAACGACAGAACCTACTTATGCAGAATTGCAATTTGTGAATAAGCCAGCGGCTAAACATGAGACTCCAAAAGACGTTGTCTATGAGGAGGTGGCGACTAAAGGAAAAAGTAAAAATGCTAAACCTTTAACTAAGCCACAAAAACCTAAACAGCAATTGAACAAAGGAATTATTCCTGAATCACAGCTAAGAACTAGAAGTGATAAAATGGCTGAGCAGGTGAGTCATGTCCCAACAACTGAACCTGTGTATGCAGATATACAATTTCCTGCTTCAAGTAAAACTCAACGAGCAGTCGTTTCTCCGCAAGAAACTATTTACGAGGAAGTTGGAAAAAGGGCACAGGAAGAACCTATTTATCAGAACGTAATTAGACAAGGAGTAAATAATAAATAGTCTATTTTTCAAAAATAAGTAACACATATTAAAGGGGCTCATTATGAGCCCCTATTTTATTAGTGAATGTTAAGTTGATTTATTTTATAAAAGCTGAGGATGATAAGTATCACACAAAACGGCGAAGCAATTTGTACAACTTGCACAGTATTTTTCTATGAAGCAGTTGGATACTATAAATACGTAAAAGAATCATAGTGGGTATTTATTTATAATAAAATCCCTGTATTTGTGATGTGGAAAATACAGGGATTAATGAAATGATTAAATTGTCGAGTAACAGGTTAGTAACTATTCATCCATATAACCTAAGCTGCGTAACGCGCGTTCATCATCGGCCCAGCCTGACTTGACTTTCACCCAAAGTTCTAAATGTACTTTGTTATCAAATAGGCGTTCCATATCTGCACGAGCTTCTATTCCAATCTGTTTTATTTTTTGTCCTTTATTACCAATCACCATTTTCTTTTGCCCATCACGTTCAACCAAAATCAATCCATTGATTTCATAGGTTCCACGTTCATTGAGTTTGAATTGCTCAATTTCTACAGTGACAGAATAAGGTAGTTCATCTCCAGTAAAACGCATGAGTTTTTCTCGAATAATCTCAGATGCCATAAAGCGTTGTGAACGATCTGTCACATACTCCTCTGGAAAATGATGCTCACCCTCACGTAATGAATTGCGGACGATTTTTTCAAGCTCATCGACATTTTTACCCTTTTCAGCAGAAATAGGCACTACATGTGCAAAATCGAATTTCGCAGTAAGATCTGTGATAAAAGGCAACATATCTTCTTTATTTTTAATATTATCAATTTTGTTAATAGCTAATACAACAGGTGTTTTGGTTGCACGGAGCTTATTTAGTACCATCTCATCATCTTCAGTCCAATGAGTGCCATCGACAACAAAGATAATTAAATCCACATCACCAATAGCGCTGCTCGCTGCACGATTCATCAATCGATTAATTGCACGCTTTTCTTCAATATGTAAACCAGGCGTATCTACATAAATAGCTTGATAGGCTCCTTCAGTATGGATGCCAACGATACGATGACGTGTAGTTTGAGCTTTACGTGATGTAATCGAAATTTTTTGCCCTAAGATTTTATTAAGTAAAGTAGATTTACCAACATTAGGTCGCCCAACAATTGCGATAAAGCCACAATATGTTTGTTGATTATCGATTGAAATTGTTTTTGTCATTTGTTTTCCAGTTCTTGTAAGAGGTTTTCTGCTGCCGCTTGTTCTGCTTTACGGCGGCTGGAGCCGACACCAATGAAAGTGCGGTCAATATTTTGAATAGTACACTCAACAGTAAATGTTTGGCAATGTGCTTCGCCTTTTATATCAATTACATTATAAGTCGGTAGTGGTAAATGTTTCCCTTGCAAATACTCTTGTAAACGTGTTTTCGGATCTTTTTGATTATCGCCTGGTTTAATTTGATTTAACAGTTCTTTGTACCAATTTTGGACTATTTCACTTGTGATTTCGAGACTACTATCTAATGATATCGCACCAATAATAGCCTCAACACAGTCTGCTAAGATGGATTCGCGACGAAATCCGCCACTTTTCAATTCACCAGGTCCTAATGCCATATAATCACCGAGCTCAAATTGGCGTGCTAAACTTGCAAGTGTCGGTTCACGTACTAGGGTTGCACGCATACGGCTTAATTCACCTTCATTACATTTAGGGAATTGATGATATAAGGCTTCTGCAATGATAAAATTTAAAATAGCATCGCCCAAAAACTCTAGACGTTCATTATGTTTAACTGCAGCACTGCGATGGGTTAATGCCTGTTTTAACCAAGTAATTTGATTAAATTGATAACCAATTTTTTTTTGTAAACGTTCTAAATTTTGATTCATTCTTTATTACTTAATTTCTGTGAATAAGCGTTCAAATCGAATACCTGTTGGCCACTCATCTTGTTTTTTATCTAAGCTTAACCAAATATAACTTGCTTTACCAACAATGTTTTTTTCTGGTACGAATCCCCAAAAACGACTATCTTCACTGTTATTACGATTATCGCCCATCACAAAATATTCTCCCTCAGGTACAACCCATTCAGTGATACCATTTTCTTTTGAACGATAGGCTTTGTAGCGGAATCCTTCATTTGCAATTTCTTCGGGGTTTGGGTACCAGTGAATTTGATGTACGACATCTCCTGTTTCTGTTGTTTCTAATGGACTTGGACCATATAAATATTCGCCTTTATGATTACGTCCGATAATGAAATTAAATTCAGGGTTTTCAATAGGTTGGCTATAAGTAAATGTTCTAGTAATACAATCAAATGTACATTCTTTCCCATCTTTAGCATAAGTGAGTGCTAATTGACGAGTGTATTCATTATATTGAACTTTATCACCAGGTGTACCAATTATTCGTTTAATATAATCTATGTTAGGTTGGAGTGGTGCTTTAAATACAATAATATCACCTCGTTCAGGTTTACCTGTTTCGATCAATGTATGTTGAAACACAGGATCTTTAATGCCATAGGCATATTTTTTGACCACTAAAAAGTCACCAATACGCAAAGTTGGTTCCATCGATGAAGAGGGAATTTGGAATGGTTCAAATAAAAATGAACGTAAAATTAATACAAAAGCAAGTACAGGAAAAAGCGAAGAAATAAATTCAGATCCTTCTGAAATAGGCTCGATTTTTGCTTTTTCTTCTTCGGTTAATGCTTGTCCTGAACGTTGTTCAGCACGTGCAATTTGTCTCGCTCGTTTGGGTAATACTGTAAAGCGGTGGTAACACCATAGAATCCCAGAGATGAGAGTGAAAATAATCAGTAAAATAGAAAATGTATTTGGTAATGTAAAGTAATCTAATACTTTCCAGAGACCAAATCCAACAGCCAATAAAATGATGAGAAATAAGTTAGACATAATAGTTCCTTATTTATCTTTTCCAACATGTAAAATAGCTAAAAATGCTTCTTGTGGTACGTCAACATTACCTAACGATTTCATTCTCTTTTTACCTTCTTTCTGTTTTTGTAACAGTTTTTTCTTACGACTGACATCACCACCGTAACATTTTGCTAATACGTTCTTACGTAATTGTTTTACTGTTGAACGAGCAATAATGTGGTTACCAATTGCAGCTTGAATCGCAATATCAAATTGTTGGCGAGGGATTAATTCACGCATTTTTTCTACTAATTCACGACCGCGATATTGTGCATTGTCTTTATGTACGATAAGAGCAAGTGCGTCAACACGCTCACCATTAATCATAATATCGACACGTACCATATCAGCCGCTTGGAATCGTTTAAAACCATAATCTAATGAAGCGTAACCACGAGAAGTAGATTTTAAACGGTCAAAGAAATCAAGGACGACTTCTCCCATTGGAATTTCATATGTCAACGCAACTTGGTTGCCGTGGTAAACCATATTGGTTTGTACGCCACGTTTTTCGACACATAATGTAATCACATTACCCAAGTAATTTTGTGGTAATAACATATTACATTCTGCGATCGGCTCACGAATTTCTGCAATATTGTTTAATGGCGGTAGTTTAGATGGACTATCCACATATAATACTTCACCACTTGTTAGCTCCACTTCATATACAACAGTTGGGGCTGTTGTAATTAAGTCTAAATCATATTCGCGTTCTAAACGCTCTTGGATGATTTCCATATGTAATAAACCTAGGAAACCACAACGGAAGCCAAAACCAAGTGCGGTTGAGTTTTCTGGCTCGTAGAATAGAGAGGCATCATTTAAACTTAGTTTGCCTAATGCATCACGAAAAGCCTCGTAATCATCAGAGCTAATTGGGAATAAACCTGCGTAAACTTGTGGCTTGACTTTTTTAAAGCCTGGCAAGACGGATGTAGCAGGATTATTGTGTAAAGTTAAAGTATCGCCTACAGGCGCGCCTAAAATATCTTTAATTGCACAAACTACCCAGCCTACTTCACCACAGTTTAAAACGGTTGTGTCTACTTGTTTTGGTGTGAAGATACCGAGGCGATCGACATTGTAAGATTGCCCAGTTGACATGACTTTAATTTTATCACCCTTACGTAAGGTACCATTTTTTATACGTACTAAAGAAACTACACCTAAATAGTTATCAAACCAAGAGTCAATAATTAATGCTTGTAAGGGGGCAGTTGAATCTCCTTCTGGTGCGGGAATTTTATGAACGATTTCTTCTAAGACATTTTCAATGCCCAGTCCTGTTTTTGCAGAACAACGTACCGCTTCCATCGCGTCAATACCAACAATATCCTCAATTTCTTCTGCAACACGTTCAGGATCTGCTGCAGGCAAATCAATTTTATTTAAAATTGGTACAACCTCTAAGTTCATTTCTATTGCAGTGTAACAGTTAGCAAGTGTTTGAGCTTCTACACCTTGTCCAGCATCTACAACCAGTAGCGCACCTTCACAAGCAGCTAGTGAACGAGAAACTTCATAAGAAAAGTCAACATGTCCAGGTGTATCAATAAAGTTTAGCTGGTATGTTTCACCATCTTTTGCTTTGTAGTTCAAGGTTACACTTTGTGCTTTGATCGTAATACCTCGCTCACGCTCTAGATCCATTGAGTCTAGAACTTGGGCTTCCATCTCGCGATCAGATAACCCTCCACAAGTTTGGATTAAGCGATCAGATAATGTTGATTTGCCATGGTCAATGTGTGCAATAATTGAAAAGTTACGTATATTTTTCATATTTGAATCAATTTTATTCATTAAAAATTCGATAAAGTTAAACTGGTGAATTTTACCTGAATATTCAGTGGTGCGCTAGCAATAGCTGAAAAGGGGCTTGAAATAGAGGTATTGATGTATTATTTATCATAAGAAAATGCCCCAGCTAGTTTGGGGCATTTTTATAGAGAAAGGGGTAAATTATAAGCTTTCAGTGAAAGTACGTGTAATTACATCACGTTGTTGTTCTGGTGTTAATGAGTTGAAACGTACAGCATAACCTGAAACACGGATTGTTAATTGTGGATATTTTTCAGGGTTGTTTACTGCATCTTCTAATGTTTCACGACGTAATACGTTTACGTTTAAGTGTTGACCACCTTCTACTTTTACTGTCGGTGCAACATCAACTGGTAACTCGCGATATTCAATTTGACCTAATTCACTTACAGCAACGATTTGATCTTCAGCGAATTCACCTTTAGCACATAAACAACGTGCTTCACCTTTTTCGCTATCTAATAACCAAAATGAATTTAATAGATTGTCATTAGCAGCTTGAGTAATTTGAATACCTTTAATCATTGTATGCCTCCTAAAATTGGCGATTTGTTAATCAGTTTTAATTGGTCAGAATTTTATCAAAATTTTTGATGATTTCAAATTGTTTTGACGTGGAACAAGGTATTTTTATTGAGTAATTTTTAAATTTTGATATAAATCAAAATTAAGTTTAAGTTTATGATTTTTAAAAACTTTAATTTAACAAAAAGCAAACAAATATTTAACAATGATAGTGCTGTAACTGTCAATTTTGCTTGAAGTTATTTATAATCAGCAAAGTATTGAGAGGAGAGAAAAATGAAAACCTGGAAAGATGTAATTGGTATAGAAAAAGAGCAACCTTATTTTAAGCAAATTCTTGCACTTGTTCATCAAGCCAGAACATCTGGGCGGGTCATTTATCCTCCACCACAAGAAGTGTTTAGCGCATTTCAATTAACGGAGTTTGAACAAGTTAAAGTCGTTATTTTAGGACAAGATCCTTACCACGGTCCAAACCAAGCACATGGCTTAGCTTTTTCTGTCAAGCCAGGAATTGCCCCTCCACCTTCCTTAGTTAATATGTATAAAGAGCTATCGCAGGACATCGCAAGTTTTAAAATTCCGAATCATGGTTATTTAATTCCTTGGGCGGAACAGGGGGTATTGATGTTGAATACAGTGTTGACTGTTGAGCAGGGAAAAGCTCACTCACATGCTAATTTTGGCTGGGAAACTTTTACTGATCGTGTCATTGCCATATTGAATGAGCAACGTGAACATTTAGTTTTTCTACTTTGGGGGAGCCATGCACAGCGAAAGGGGCAGTTTATTGATCGTCAGAAACACTGTGTATTAACAGCACCACATCCTTCTCCGTTGTCTGCTCATCGTGGTTTTTTTGGTTGTAAACATTTTTCTAAAGCAAATCAGTATCTTATACAAAAAGGGCTGACGCCAATTCAATGGCAATTAGATTCAATTTAAGATAGGAAATACAAGTATGTTAGCTATTATTTCGCCAGCAAAAACATTAGATTTTGAAAGTGTGGTACCAGAATTTAATTTTTCTCAACCGCAGTTAACTGATTATAGTGAACAATTAATTGAAGTTTGCCGCCAACTTTCACCAGATCAAATTGCCTCGTTAATGTCTATTAGCGATAAACTAGCAGGATTGAATTTTGCACGTTTTGCAGAATGGCAAAGGGAACATCATGCGCAAAATGCACGGGCTGCAATTTACGCGTTTAAAGGGGATGTGTACACAGGATTAGACGTGGAAAGCTTATCCCATCAAGATGTAGAATTCGCACAACAACATTTACGTATGTTATCGGGATTATATGGTTTGTTAAAACCATTAGATTTAATGCAACCTTATCGTTTAGAAATGGGGACCAAGTTAGCTAATAAAAAAGGTAAAGATCTCTATGCTTTTTGGGATGAGATTATCACAACCACATTGCAACAAGCTCTTGATGAACAAGGGGATAATATTCTGATTAATTTGGCTTCTGATGAATATTATAAGTCAGTAAAAGAAAAAGCGTTAAAGGCAACAGTGATTAAACCAGTGTTTTTGGATAATAAAAATGGTAAATACAAAGTCATCAGTTTTTATGCAAAGAAAGCGAGAGGGCTTATGTGTCGTTATATTATTCAGAACCGTTTAACAGAAATTGAGCAACTGAAAGAGTTTGATTTAGGTGGCTATTGGTTTGATGCAGCAAGTTCGAGTGAAACTGAGTTAGTATTTAAACGTGATTTGGTGGAATAATATGCAAAAAGTTTTCTTTATTTTAACCGCACTTTTAGCGATTTTACTAAGTGGTTGCACTTTATCTTCGCAGCTTTCTGTACCACAACAAATTACACATAATAAGCATACTTATGAATTAGTTGCACAACAAGATTTGGGACCAATGGCACGTTTCTTTTATTTAGAAAAAGGAGAAAGTTTATCTCATTGGAAAAGTGCTGTGGAGTTATTATTAGATCGTAACCAAGCAAAAACAACTTTGGATGAGCGTATTGCTTTGCGTGAGCGTGTTTATCGAAATACTGGTGTAAAAAACTTTAAATTGCAAGCCCAAGATGACAGTTTATATGCTTTCGTGATTTATGAACCAACAGTGAAAAATAATGATTGGCAAGTTGATGTGGCTAAAGGGAAAACGGTACAAGGTTGTGGATTTGTACAATATCAGTATTCATTGAAAATACCAAGAACGAAAAAAATCCGTAATATGAGTAATAAAAAAGTTGTACGTTATTTGAAAAAATATGTCGTAGAAAAAGAAATGAAGCATGTTAAAAATCGTGATTGGCAATGGACTTGTGAATAAATGGAAGAGAAAATCTATTCTTCACAAGTAAAAAAAGCAGCTAATTGTGCTGTTTATACTGCATTAATGCTGATTGTTGTAAAAGGTTTTGCTTGGTGGGAAACGGCTTCCGTTAGTATGCTAGCTTCAGTTGTGGATTCGACTTTAGATCTTGCTGCTTCTTTTTTAAATATGGTGATTTTACGTTTTGCTTTGATGCCAGCGGATGAAAATCATTCTTTCGGTCATGGTAAAGCAGAATCGCTTGCATCTTTGATTCAAAGTGCATTTATCTCTGGGTCTGCTGTTTTTCTATTATTGCAAGGGATTCATCGTTTTAATGAACCACAGCCTTTAACGAATACGAATTTAGGGATTGGCGTTATTTGCTTTTCTATTGTTATCACTTCTGCATTAGTTTATTACCAAAGTCGAATTGTAAAAAAAACAGGAAGTCCAGCCATTAAAGCTGATCGTTTGCATTATCAAACTGACTTATTTATGAATGTCGCAATTTTGCTTTCATTAATTTTAACTGTATTTGATTTTTTGCTTGCAGATGCGATTGGCGCAATTTTAATTGCAATCTATATTTTAGTTAGTGCACTTAAAATGTTATTTGATGCGGTGCAATTGTTATTAGATCGTGCTTTACCAGAAAATGAGATCCAACAAATTGAACAAATTATCTTATGGGATAAGCGTATTTTAGGTTTCCATGATTTACGTACTCGTCAATCTGGTGCAGTACGTTTTATTCAATTTGATTTGGAGTTAGATGATCACCTCTCTTTTTTAGAGGCCCATGATATTACTGAACAGCTTGAGCAGCGCTTGCGAGAAACATTTTCGTTAGTGGATATTGTGATTCATCATGAGCCAACAAGTGTAGTTCAGGCTGAAAAATTAGAAAATGCGAAGCTAGATCAAATGTAATAGTTTTTTTGATAAATTTTGCTAGAGCAGTTGCAGTGAATAGTGTAATCTTAGCGGCGATTTGTGAATTCATTTTTAGTTTAAAAGGTTTAGATTATGATAAAGAAAATAGCAGTATTAACCAGTGGCGGTGATGCGCCAGGTATGAATGCCGCCATTCGAGGAGTTGTACGATCTGCACTTGCGGCAGGTTTAGAGGTATATGGCATCTATGAGGGTTATTACGGTTTATATCACAATAAAATCAAACAAATGACCCGTTATAGTGTGTCTGATATCATTAACCGAGGGGGGACATTTTTAGGCTCAGCACGTTTTCCCGAATTTAAAAATCCAGAAGTACGTGCAAAATGTGCAGAAATTTTACGTTCACACGGTATCGACGCTTTAGTTGTGATTGGCGGTGATGGTTCTTACATGGGAGCAAAATTATTAACCGAAGAACATGGTTTCCCATGTGTGGGTATTCCAGGTACTATTGATAATGATGTAGCAGGCACTGACTATACTATCGGTTACCAAACTGCCCTTGAAACAGCGGTAGAAGCTATTGACCGTTTACGTGATACATCAAGTTCACATCAACGAATTTCTATTGTTGAAATTATGGGACGTCACTGTAGTGATTTAGCGATTTCAGCAGGTATTGCTGGGGGATGTGAATATATCGTCGCTTCTGAAGTTGCTTTCAATCGTGAAGAACTTATTCAGCAAATTGAACGCAGTATCATTAAAGGCAAACGCCATGCGATTATCGCAATTACAGAATTAATTTGTGATGTAAATGAGCTTGCTCGTGAAATTGAACAACGGGTAAAACACGAAACTCGAGCAACTATTTTAGGACATATCCAACGTGGCGGTACGCCTTGTGCTTTCGACCGTATTTTAGGTTCTCGTATGGGAGTTTATGCAGTTGATTTGTTAATGCAAGGAAAAGGAGGCTACTGCGTAGGTATCCAAAATGAGCAATTGGTTCACCATGATATTATTGATGCCATTAATAATATGCGCCGTGAGTTTAAAGCAGACTGGCTAGCGCTTTCTAAACGTCTAGATTAATTAGGCTTTTTCTTAAAAAAACGGTGGAAACTTTCCACCGTTTTTTATTTCTATTTTATTTTTATTTCTTTTTTAATAAACACAGTACTTCATAATGATGGGAATGTGGAAACATATCAAAGAGTTGAATCTTTTCGAGTTGATAGTGGGTTAAATCTCCTAAATCCTTCCCCATAGTTTCTGCATTACAACTTGAATATAAAATAAAATGAGGCGCTAATTGATTAAGAAATTGAGCTAGTTTGTTACCAATACCACGTCGAGGTGGATTAACAATCACTAAATCAGGTGTTTGATACTGTTCTAGAGCAAATTTTGTTGCATCTAGGGGTTGAAAGCGTACATGCTCTAAACCTAATTGACGAGCAGAGAGCATTGCAGCCTTAATCGCTGAGGGGGAAATTTCAATCCCGATTAATTCAATTTTTTTAGTTGGATTAGCTTGTTTTAATGCTTTTGCACAATGTAAGCCAAAACCACCTACACCACAAAAAAGATCCCAAAGCTTTTCAATCGGTAGGTTTTTTATCCAATTTTGTGCTGTTGCATATAAACCTGAGGCAACAGAGGGGTTAGTTTGAAAAAAACCTTGTGGACGGATGAAAAGGGGGATTTGATTAAAAGACTCTTCCAATGTTTGTTGTTCAGTAAGAAAAATTTCTTTCTCACCTTCTAAAATAGCGGCATGCTGTGGCTGAATATTTAGGCTGACTACTTTTAGTTGTGGTAATTTTTTTAACAAACCTGCAAATTCACGTTGAATTAACTCTAGTTTTGTTTCTGAACGTAATACGAAGCGTAGCATTAAACCACCATCAAGCTGACTTTCTGTGAGTAAAATATACTTAAGTTCACCTTTTTGTTTTGTAATGTTGTAGGGCACTAAGCCTGCACGAGCAATAAAGTCTTTTAAAATGTGAAAAATAGCAACGAAGTGTGTTGGGTAAAGTGGACAATCTGTGAGATCCACATTGTTTTGAGGGAGGCTCAGAATTGGGCGTTCGACTGTACCACTCACTGCCATTTTAGCCTTATTACGAAACGTACTTAAAGGCGATTGATAAGGGGTAATCCATGCTGTTTGTGAGCAATTTAAATGAGTTAATTGTTGTTTTAAATGCTGTGTCTTACGTTCAAGCTGGGCAGAATAAGGGAGTTCTAGCCATTGGCACGAACGGCAATGATTTTGTTCATAATGTTGGCAAGGGAGTGTTAATGACATATTAATTTACATATTTTGCTTTATAGTTAAGCCAATCTTGTTGAATCGCTGTCAGTTTCTTACGATTTTCTAGCCAACGGGTATTCTGTTCTAAATCTAACCAGCTAAATGATTTACGTTTAAATAACTGTTGTAAACGAGTCTGGCGTAATAAAAAATGTGATTGATTTTCTGTTAATTTTAAATGATCTAATACTTGGATCACGCCATCGCGTTCATTACAAAGTAAGAGTAAATCACAACCAGCATTGAGTGACTGTTCACAGCGTGCGACAAAATCCCCCATAAATCCTGCCCCCTTCATCCCTAAATCATCAGAGAAAATAGTGCCTTGAAAGCCCAGTTGTTTGCGTAATATTTGTTTTAGCCAATAATGTGAACCGCTAGCAGGTTGGCTATCGCATTGGCTATAAATGACATGGGCTGGCATAACGGCACTTAGCAAGTTTTGTTCGATAAGTCGTTGAAATGGCATGATATCTTGTGCAAAAATCTCTGGTTTTGAGCGTTTATCGTATGGGGTTTCCAAGTGAGAGTCCGCGATGACATGCCCATGCCCAGGAAAGTGTTTACCTGTCGTTGCCATGCCAACTTGTTGCATACCTTGAATAAAGGCTTTAGCCATATCACTAGTAATTTGAGGGTGAGTATGGAAACTACGATCACCAATTGCTTTACATTGGTGTCCTAAATCAAGTACAGGAGCAAAACTTAAATCAATATCTAGTGCAGTAATTTCTGCTGCCATTTGCCAGCCAGCTTGTTGTGCTATTTCTAGCTGTTGCAATGGTTCTTCAATCAATTGAGTAAAAGCTTGCATCGCAGGTAATTGGGTAAAACCGTCTCGGAAGCGTTGTACTCGCCCCCCTTCTTGATCAACTGTAATTAACAGATCTTTTTTAACCCGTTGACGGACTGATTTTACTAAAGCTTGGATTTGTTCACGATCATGAAAATTTCGTGTAAACAAAATTAAACCCGCAACAAGCGGGTGGCTTAATAATTCAACTTCTTCTTGTAGGAGTTCATGACCTTGTAGATCTATCAGTAGTGTTGACATATCGCCTCTTTTTTATTGCTCACTGATATACAAACGGTAATTTACGCTTTGTTCTGTCGGTCTTATTAATGGTATATCCTGTTTTTCATAACCAAGTAAGGATAAAAAGGACGATATTGCAAACTGTTGTTGTGTTACCCCATTTTTATCATACCAAAATAAGTGGTAAGCCAAATTCAATGGCTGTTCAGTTTTGTTTTTGATCCATGCAGAATCAGGCGTAATTTTTGCTTCAATAACAGAAGCAACACTAGCCTCTATGTTCAAAATAGGCCGTGTTGTTCTTAATAAGTTAGCGGATTTGTTTGAGCCACAACCAATCAATAGTAAACTCGTCAATAGAAGTGCGGTCAGTTTTTTCATTATTTTGTTAACATTTTTCCTAATGGCTCACCACCGACAAGGTGCATATGTAAATGGAATACTTCTTGCCCACCATGTTTATTACAGTTTACGATTAAACGATAACCTTCTTCCGCAATACCTTCTTGTTTAGCCAGCTTCGCTGCAACAGTAAATAGGCGCCCCAAACTCATTTCATCTTGCTCGGTTACATCATTTACAGTAGGGATCAGTTTATTAGGGATAATCAAAATATGAGTGTTCGCTTGTGGTGAAATATCACGGAATGCAGTCACTAACTCATCTTGATAAACGATATTGGCAGGAATTTCTTTACGAATAATTTTACTAAAAATAGTTTCTTCGGTCATGTTGAGCATCCTTTTCAATTGAATTTAAAACAGTGCTTTTTTAACAGAAAAAGGCAAAAATAGCAATTTTTTACTGTAAGTTGAGTAACTGATAAAATTGATTAAAAGTTGAGTTAAATATGATTAAAAATTGATTGTTAAATTTTTGTTTTTTATATTTTAATTAAATGTTAAGTTATTGAAATATAATATAAATTAATAATAATTTGATCTAGCATAAGGAAATCTTGTTTTGAGTGTTTTTTAAACTGTAAAATGCTTTTATTTTGGTGTAAAACTCCCTATAATTAACAAATCTTATAAAAAATAAAATTTTTTTAAATTATTCGAGCTTTCATATTTTGAAACCGACAGCTATCAAATGCTATTCATGTCTAGGGAGATTACGGATGAAAACTGAAGATTCAACGTCAACCTGCATTGTGTCACCAGTGAAGATGGCACAGATTGGCGAGGATGTCGGTGTTTATAAAGCAACTAAAAAACAACTCTACTCATTCTTTTCTGCGATTCCAGCAGGTGCTTTTATTGCAATTGCTTTCGTTTTTTATGCAACAACTCAAACAGGTAATGGTGATGCACCTTGGGGATTAACCAAGCTGGTTGGAGGTATTGTTTTCTCGCTTGGTGTTATTATGGTCGTTGTTTGTGGTTCTGAGTTATTTACTTCTTCTACGATGACTGCGGTTGCGCGTGTGAGTGGCCGAATCTCAACTTTTCAAATGTTACGTAATTGGGCTGTTGTCTATTTTGGAAATTTTGTCGGTGCAATTTTTATCGTGTTATTAACATGGTTTGCTGGTCAAATTATGGCAGCTCATGGACAATGGGGATTAACTATTTTAAAGACTGCACAACATAAAATTCATCATACTTGGGTAGAGGCATTTGCATTAGGTATTTTCTGTAACATCATGGTATGTATTGCGGTATGGATGACTTACGCAGGGCGGACACTTTTGGACAAAGCGCTTATAATGATTTTGCCAATTTCTATGTTTGTTGCGTCTGGTTTTGAGCATAGTGTAGCAAATATGTTTATGATTCCAATGGGAATGATGGTGGCTAATTTTGCTTCTGCTGAATTTTGGCAAGCTATTGCTATGAATCCAGCACAATTTGCTGATTTAGATATATATCATTTTGTTGTAAAAAATTTAGTTCCTGTGACCTTGGGGAACATCGTGGGTGGTGCTGGCTGTGTTGCTTTAGCACAGTGGTACATTAATCGTCCACATTAGTCTGTTTTAGGTTGCAAAGTGCGGTCGTTTTATCGCTGTTTTGATCGACTTTGTGTGAGTATCAAAAGATTTTTTATTCTAAATTAATAGAAGGTAATTCAATATGAGTCAATTAACTGAAGCTCAACAAAAAGCTTGGGAAGGCTTTACTGGTGGTGACTGGCAAACTGAAGTTAACGTACGTGATTTCATCCAGAAAAACTATACGCCTTATGAAGGTGATGAATCATTCCTTGCTGATGTAACTGAAGCGACAAGTACGCTTTGGGCAGATGTCATGGAAAAAATCAAAGTGGAAAATAAAACCCACGAACCTTATGATATTGACACAGATACCCCGTCAACGATTACATCTCATGCGCCAGGTTATATCAACAAAGATTTAGAAAAAATCGTTGGTTTACAGACTGACGCACCTTTGAAGCGTGCGATCATGCCATTTGGTGGCATCAATATGGTGAAAGGTTCATGTAAAGTCTATCGTCGTGAGCTAAAACCTGAAATTGAACAAATCTTCACAGAATATCGTAAAACACATAACCAAGGTGTATTCGATGTTTACACACCAGATATCTTACGTTGTCGTAAATCAGGCGTAATTACGGGTCTTCCAGACGCTTATGGACGTGGTCGTATTATTGGTGACTACCGTCGTATGGCACTTTATGGTGCAGACTTTTTAATGAAAGATAAATTTAAACAATTTACTTCATTACAAGATAAATTAGAGCGTGGCGAAGATATCCAAGCAACGATTCAATTACGTGAAGAAATTGCAGAGCAACATCGTGCTTTAGGCAAAATGAAAGAAATGGCAGCGTCTTATGGTTATGACATTTCTGGTCCAGCAACTAATGCACAAGAAGCAGTTCAATGGACTTATTTTGCATACCTTGCAGCGGTTAAATCACAAAATGGTGCTGCAATGTCATTTGGTCGTGTTTCTACATTCTTAGATATCTATATTGAGCGTGATTTAAAAGCAGGTAAAATTACAGAACAAGAAGCACAAGAATTAATTGACCATTTAGTCATGAAATTACGTATGGTACGTTTCTTACGTACACCAGAATACGATCAATTATTCTCTGGCGACCCAATGTGGGCAACTGAAACGTTAGCTGGTATGGGCTTAGATGGTCGTACATTAGTCACTAAAAACAGCTTCCGTATCTTACATACCCTTTACACAATGGGCCCTTCTCCAGAGCCAAACTTAACAATTCTTTGGTCTGAAAAATTACCAGAGGGTTTCAAACGCTATGCTGCGAAAGTGTCTATCGATACTTCATCTGTTCAGTATGAAAATGATGACCTAATGCGCCCTGATTTCCAAAATGATGACTACGCGATTGCTTGCTGCGTATCACCAATGATCGTTGGTAAAATGATGCAATTCTTTGGTGCACGCGCAAACTTAGCGAAAACGTTATTATATGCAATCAATGGTGGTGTGGATGAGAAATCGGGCGACCAAGTTGGACCGAAGACTGAGCCAATTACAAGCGAATACTTAGATTATGAAGATGTCATGACTCGCTTAGACAGCTTTATGGATTGGTTAGCAAAACAATATGTGACAGCATTGAATATCATCCACTTTATGCATGATAAATATGCATATGAAGCCGCATTAATGGCACTTCACGATCGTGATGTATTCCGTACAATGGCGTGTGGTATCGCAGGTCTTTCTGTAGCAGCGGACTCATTATCTGCAATTAAATATGCGAAAGTGAAACCAGTGCGTGGTGATATTGAAATCAAAAACAAAGCAGGTGAAGTGGTTGGCGTTGCGAAAAATGTGGCAATCGACTTTGAAATTGAAGGTGAATATCCACAATTCGGTAACAACGATAACCGTGTAGACGAAATCGCATGTGACTTAGTTGAACGCTTTATGAAGAAAATCCAAAAATTGGGTACATATCGTAACGCTGTTCCAACTCAATCTGTTCTTACTATCACTTCTAACGTGGTATACGGTAAGAAAACAGGTAACACTCCAGATGGTCGTCGTTCTGGTGCACCATTCGGACCTGGTGCGAACCCAATGCATGGTCGTGATCAAAAAGGTGCAGTAGCTTCATTAACTTCTGTTGCCAAATTACCATTTGCATACGCGAAAGATGGTATTTCATACACCTTCTCAATCGTACCAAATGCATTAGGTAAAGATTATGAAGCACAAAAACGTAACCTTGCGGGTTTAATGGATGGTTATTTCCACCACGAAGCAACTATTGAAGGTGGTCAACACTTAAACGTAAACGTAATGAACCGTGAAATGTTGTTAGATGCAATGGAAAATCCAGAAAAATATCCACAATTAACTATTCGTGTTTCTGGTTATGCTGTACGTTTCAACTCTTTAACAAAAGAGCAGCAACAAGATGTTATTACACGTACATTCACTCAAGCAATGTAAGTAATATATTTAATCTTTATTAGCCTCTGTATTTTATACAGAGGCTTTTTTTATGTTTTGAACTCTGGCCACTACTCTTCTGGTCTGTTCATACCAGTACTGGTCTGTCTAGGTATCTTTCCCTTGTGATTTTATGATGGCTTCGATTTTTTTGCATTAAATTAACTTTGAAGGGATCAATTGTGAAAATAAATAAACTTTTCTGTGCACTATTGTGTTCACTTAGTACTGCTAGTTTGGCACAAGATATTGTAGTATTTGGTGATAGTTTGAGTGACATGGGGCAAACAAATTGGAATAAAAAAGCCTCTTATTTGAATGCAGATGGAAAATATCACTTTCTCTATAATGAATATCTTGCACAAGCATTAGGTGGAAAATTAACGTCTTCTACTCAAGGTGGATCAAGCTATGCCTACAGTGGGGGAGTCATTGTAGGGACAAATAATGAAAGAACGAACCAACAGCCTAATTTAGCATTACAAAATCAAGTTAATACTTATTTAAACACGCCTGTTAAAAAAGAGGCATTACATATTTTATGGGCGGGGGGAAATGATTTAGCGACTGTATTGGCCAATGCTGTGACCAAAACAACGCCTGAAGAAAAGCAGGCTTATGTATTAGGTAGTATTAACCAAATGGCACAGACTATGGCACAACAATGGGGTGCATTACTGCAAGCAGGTGTCACTCAAATTATTGCACCAACGATTCCAAATGTGACTTACACACCAGAATTTTTTGATAAATTAGGGGAAGCGGCAGGAGCACAGATTCAGTCTAAATCATTAAATTTAATCAAAAAAGCTGATTTTGTAGCAAGTTTTAGAGGTGCAGTAGCTCAGCTACTGATTCAGCCAACTAGTAATACAGAAGAGTTTGAAAAACATCGCATAGAAGTATTAAAAAAAGCTGCAGTTGATTTTTACAATAGTCGTTGGGGAATTACACAATGGGCATTATCAGCAGCAGGCTATGATGCAAAAGGTATTGCAGAAACTTTAATCAACGAATACAAAGAAATCGTTCAGCAAGCTGCGCAAGCTACCGCTTTATTGAATGCGAGTATTACATCTGCATTAAATCAAGTAGGGGGTAATATTGTACGTATTGATACCGATGGTTTATTAAAAGATATGATTGCACGTCCAGCAGAATATGGATTAAATAATACAACGACCGTTGTTTGTAAAGACAGTACTGCCGATCCAAATAAAGCAGCTTGTCGCCCAACTGATCAAACTTTAGCAAGCCAACGTTTATTTGCAGATAGTTTCCACCCAGGTCCCACAGCACATAAAGCCATGTCTGACTATATTCTTAATGTGTTACAAACACCAAAAGATATGGGGATTTTAACTCAGATTGTACAGCAACAAACTGAGCTTGCATTGGATTTTATTCGTCTAGAAAGTAATCGAAATCGTTTAATGCGTCAAACTGAACAAACCGTTGATACATTAGTTGCTTATCAAAAACAAAATCAAGGGCATAGTTTACATATTGGTGCGAAAGTACAGTTTAATCCTCAATGGCAATTAGCAGTTGTAGCGAGTCAGCAAAAACAAGATCTACAAAATGGTTTGGTTCATGTAGACACAAAAAATCGCATATTAAGTACCGCACTTCGTTATGATGCTGATAATTGGTGGTTAGGTAGTGCAATCCAAGTCAATAATACAAAGTTAGCCACGGACAGAGCTGCTTATATTGGTCACTCTACTCATTATCAATCAGGTGAAACCGAAGCTGAAAGTTTAAGTATGGGATTATTTGCAGGTTATGAGTGGAAAGTGGAGAATGTTGGGGTTGCATTTATTGCTGATATCTATAAAACGAAAACTGACCTTGCAGCATTTAGTGAGCGTAATCAGGGAATTACACAAATGCAATTTGAATCTCGTAGCGAAAAGAGTTTACGTAGTGGTGTTGGAATTGATTTACGCTATCATGCTACTACTTGGCAGCCTTATGTGACGACGCGTTGGGTGAAAGAATGGGATAATGATCAGCCTATAGTTAAAGCTAGTTTAAATGGTAGTACTTTTGCCACAAAATTAGCACAACAAGATAAAGCATGGCTAAATATAATGGCGGGGTTCCAATTTAAGCCTATAAATAGTGGCTTGTATGCTAACCTTGGTTTTAGCCGTGATTTAGGGCGAAAAGATAACCTCTCAAAAACAACATTTCAGGTGGGTATTGGTCTAGAATTTTAACAAAAAGTGGTTGTCCTTTTTGTTTATTTTGATTATTTACTCGGTGTTTATTTTATTAAACACCGAGTTTTCTAGTTTCATGTAAAATAATATAGTCGAATAATTCACAACAATCTGCTCAAATTTCGATTATAATAATCAAAATTTTTTGAAGGATTTATTATGTCTACTGTGGGAAGAATTCATTCATTCGAATCTTGTGGTACGGTTGATGGACCAGGGATTCGTTTTATTTTATTTTTGCAGGGTTGTTTGATGCGCTGTAAGTATTGTCACAACCGAGATACGTGGGATTTACATGGTGGTAAGGAAATTACTGTAGATGAGCTTATGCGAGAAGTCGTGACATATCGTCATTTTATGAAGGCTTCTGGTGGTGGGGTGACGGCTTCTGGTGGTGAAGCTATATTGCAGGCAGAATTTGTTCGTGATTGGTTTAGAGCTTGTAAAGAAGCTGGAATTCATACTTGCTTAGACACGAATGGTTTTGTGCGCCACTATGATCATATTATTGATGAGTTAATGGATGTCACGGATTTAGTTCTGCTTGATTTAAAACAGCTCAATGATAAAGTTCATCAAAATTTAATTGGAGTGCCTAATAAACGTACTTTGGAGTTTGCCCAATACTTAGCAAAGCGCAATCAAGCGGTTTGGATTCGCTATGTTGTTGTGCCTGGCTATACCGACGCAGATGATGATATTCATTTATTAGGTAATTTCATTAAAGATATGAAGAATATTGAGAAAGTAGAGTTACTCCCATATCACCGTTTAGGTGCTCACAAGTGGGAGGCATTAGGTGAAAAATATGAGCTAGAGGATGTTTCACCACCAACAAAAGAATCTTTGGAACATATCAAAACTATCCTTGAAGGATATGGACATATTGTGAAGTATTAAAAATTACATCATGTAGAAGTTAGGCTAATAAATTAATTGTTAGCCTTTTTATATTCTAAAAAGTAAATTAATATGCTATTTATTTTTTAAGTATTAAGTGAAAACATATAAAGATATTATCAATAATTCTTAGCACCCATAGATCACTATTTTACCTCTCAACATAAGTTTTGTGCTTATCGGCTTTTTGCTGCTCTCTACGTTTTTGGAAAAACGCACTAAGTTTTTGGCTGCATTCTTTTTGCAATACACCACTAGTAATTTCGACGCAGTGATTCATTTTATAATCATCAAAGAAATGGAAACGTGAACCTACTGCGCCAGTTTTATAATCAGAGGCACCAAAAACTAGCCGCTTGATACGACTATGTAAGATCGCTCCAGCACACATCGTACAAGGCTCTAGTGTGACGTAAAGTGTTGTATTAAGTAAACGATAGTTTTGTAACTTTTGCCCAGCTTGGCGCAGTGCAACGATTTCTGCATGAGCGGTTGGGTCAGAATTGATGATAGATAAATTCCAGCCTTCTCCAATAATATTCCCCTCAGCATCAACTAATACAGCTCCGACTGGGATTTCACCTAAGGCTTCGGCTTTGTCGGCTAATGTGAGAGCATATTTCATCCATTTTTCATCTAAAACTGACCGCACTTTTTCCTCTCGTATTGATTAAACGGAGAATGGGTATTTAATTGGATCATGACATTGATAACCAATAACCTTAAAATCATCTATCGTGACCCAGGTTTCTAAGTCTTCTAATGTTTTGATATCTGGATTAATCTCTAGTTTGGGTAGCGGTAATGGCTCTCGTTTTAATTGTACATTTTTCATCAGATCAAGTTGATCTTCATAAATGTGCGCATTAATAATTTTATGGTAGGCTTGACCTGCTTTTTTCCCTGTAATTTGTGCCATAAGTGCTAAGAATGTGAATACTTGAATTTGGTTGAAGTTTAAACCAAGTGGAACATCACAAGAACGTTGATAACTAGTGAGATAGAGATTATCACCTAAAAGTGAAAACGTATGAGTATGCATACAAGGGCGCAAGCAACCAAGATCAAATTCACCTGGGTTAAAAAAGGTTATAATTTCACCGCGATCGTCAATTCCTTTACTCAGATTGTTTACAATTTTACGTAATTGGTCAACAGTTTCACCATTTGGTTTCCGCCAGGCACGACCTTGTACACCATAAACGCGTCCCATATCATCAGTACCTTTACGATGTGGGTTTTTTAACCAATCAGCATTTTCATTAGCATTAGCATCCCATGTTTTTGTACCAAGTTTGCGAAAATCTGCCGCATTATCATATCCTCTGATATAACCGAGTAATTCTGCAATTGCTGCTTTCCAATAGCTTTTTCGTGTTGTAATTAGTGGAAACTGATTATTAGCGACATCATAAGTGAGAGCTGCATCAATCACAGTGAGGCAACGTTTACCTGTACGCGCATTCTCAATCCAAACACCTTCATCAACGATACGCTGACAGAGTTCTAAATAGTGTTTCATGACGTTTCTCCTTTTTTGGCCGCATTTTTATAAGCAACCATAACGATGATGGCACCAATGATGATCATTGGCATAGAAAGAATTTGTCCCATTGAAATTTGTTGACCAAAATATAATCCAAGTTGTGCGTCAGGTTCACGGAAAAATTCAACAATAAAGCGGAATAGCCCATAGAAAAATAAGAATAAACCAGCAACTGAACCTATTGGGCGTGGTTTTTGTATAAACCAATTTAAAATAAAGAATAAAACTAAACCTTCTAAAACGGCTTCATATAATTGTGAAGGGTGACGTGGGAGATAACCTCCTGATGGGAAGAGTACTGCCCATGAAACGTCTGTAACCCGTCCCCACAGTTCATCATTAATAAAGTTACCAATTCTCCCCATTCCTAAGCCGAAGGGAATTAATGGCGCGACGAAATCCGCTGTCTGCCAAAAACCACGTTTTTGTATTTTTGCTGTGATAAGCATTGATAAAATGACACCAAGTAATCCGCCATGGAATGACATACCACCTTCCCAGACTCGGAATAAATAGGCAGGATCTTGAAGAAAATAATCGAATTGATAGAAGAATACATAACCTATTCTTCCACCTAAAAATACGCCCATGAAACCATTGAACAATAAGCTATCAACTTGTTCTGTTGTCCAACCACTATTAGCTTGATTTGCTCTACGTACAGCAAGCCAGCGTGCAAAAATAAAACCAACAAGATACATTAAACCATACCAACGTAAACCAATTGGACCAAGTTCAAATATCACGGGGTCAAACTGTGGGAATGAAAAATAATTTGATTGCATAAAGTGCCTTATTTAAAAATCATATTTATTGCAAGGATAAGTAGCATGATTGCAAATGCTTTTTTTAGTATTGGGACAGGTAAAATAGAGGTTAAGGTTGCCCCAATTTTTGATGTAAAAATAGAAGTAAGAGTTATGCCTAATAGGGCGGGTAAATACACATATCCTACAAAATAATCAGGTAAACCTTCTGCTCCCCAACCAGCAATAATAAAACTCAACATGCCTGCTAGTGCTAATAGACTGCCACATACTGCCGAAGAGCCAATTGCTTTTTTCATATCAATGCCTCTTGAATTTAAGAATGGCACAATAAATCCGCCGCCACCAATACCAGCTGCACTTGATGCCATACCAATGAAGATACCAGCAATAATAGTTGATGTTTTTGTTAATACTTTAGTGACAGGTTTTGGTTTAACAGAGAGAAACATTTTGATAGACAAGTAAACAACTAAACAAGCAAAGAGCTTAGATGAAATGTCTTTTGGCAAATAACTGATAAAAAAACCAGAGATAAAGGTTGTTACCATAATGATAGGTGCAAGAATTTTAACAACATCCCATACAACATTACCTAATTTATGATGTCTTTGCGCGGAGGAAAAGCTGGTAATAATAATAGTTGCAAAAGAAGTACCTAGAGCACAAGCCATCAACATAGACTCTGGCACACCAATGTATTTAGGCATTAAATAAACTAAGACAGGGACAATAATTAAACCGCCGCCAATACCAAATAAACCAGCTAAAAAGCCAGCGAATGCCCCAACTGCGAGGCATATAATAAAAAAGGTGATCATAATCAACCCCTATGTTTGTAATGTTGTCGTTTGGAATTTTTTATTGATGAGGATTTTTTAGTTGGATGAATTCGCTTTGCACTAATATCGTTATCTTTATTAATAAAAATATCTTTCGTATTATCGAATAATACTGTTGCAAACTCTTTCATTGCCTTGCGATAAACGTCTTTTTTAAATGAAACAACTTGACGAACAGGATACCAAAAGCTTACCCAACGCCATCCATCAAATTCAGGAGATTTGCTGGATTGCATATCAATATTCTTTTCATCAGAGACGAGTTGTAACAGAAACCAGCGTTGTTTCTGCCCAATACACATTGGTATACTATCATGGCGTAGCAAGCGTTTAGGTAATTTATAGCGTAGCCAATGTTTTGATACATATAAGATTTTTACATCTTTGGGTGATAGACCAACTTCCTCAAATAATTCTCGATACATAGCCTGTTCGGCGCTTTCATTATCATTAATACCGCCTTGAGGAAATTGCCAAGAATTTTGTCCATACCTTTTTGCCCAGAGTACCTGACCTTTGTTATTACAGATAACGATACCCACATTTGGACGGTAGCCATCGAAATCGATCACTAGCGTTTCACCTTAAAAATTTTTATTAAGCTTTTCTAAAATAATTTATCGATTGTTTCATATAATTATTATTTTCTCAACTAGTAATCTAAGTAAAACGAAGGCTTTATTTTAATTTTGTGAACTATGCCAATTCTCTTCACAAGCATATGCCGTGGACTATTTGTGGATAATTCTGTTTACAACTTTTATATAACCACAGAATAGAAAAAAAGTTTTCAGAAAAAAGATGATGTATATCTGATAGTTATGTTGTTTTTGATTATGATATTTTACTTTTTAATCATACTACTACTTGACATAGTGATTACACATTTTTTAACGATTAAGTTGAGCTTAAAAAATGTATATTCTTAAGTAAAAAAGCGTGATTATTTTTCTATTTTTTTAGAGAGTAAGTTATTCACTGTTTCTGTGGATAAAATTGTGGCTGGATCCGTGAATTAAGTTTAATAACTCAAATTGATTAAGTTATATTGGACTGTAAATTTTAATATTCTATTAAAAATCAAATAGATATGCTTTATTTCCTTTGTGCTCAAAATAGTATTATTCGCATGTGTTATTTTGTTTGTTTTTCGAACATTCATTTATCATTGCTCGATAGTATTGCCAATCGAAATATTGTCCTGGGTCGATTTTTCTACCTGGCGAGACATCTGAATGTCCTACAATACGATCTAGCGTAATTAATGGATAAGTGTGCATTATTTCTTGCGTAAGACTAACGAGAGCATTGTATTGTTGCAAAGTAAAAGGTTGCAAATTACTCCCTTCAAGCTCGATACCAATTGAAAAATCATTGCATTTCTCTCTACCTTGAAATTCAGAAAGCCCTGCATGCCAAGCTCGATTGTGGAATGCGACATACTGTGTAATTCTCCCTTGACGATCTATCAAACAATGAGCAGATACGCGCATTTCATGAATTTCTGCAAAATAAGGGTGCTGGCTAGGATCAAGTCTACCAAGGAAAAAATCGTCAATATACGTCCCACCGAATTGTTCTGGGGGGAGACTAATATAATGAATAATTAACAGTGAAATATCTTGTGGATCAGGGCGCTGATCAAAGTGTGGCGAGTGAACTTTTCTTGCGTCATTTATCCATCCTTGTTGTATGCAGCTTGGGAATTTTTTTGTCATAAAATACTCATTTTGCGATCAAGATCGAGAAAAAGTGCGGTTAATTTTGTTTATTTTTTCTTTTGTGAAAGACTTCATTAGCTAAATTCGTTCTTAGTCCGTTTAGCAACCTATCTATTTTTAGGGCTGTCATCGCAGCCCACTTTTTACAAAAGGTGTTTATGATGAAACGATATTTTTCTCTTCCTATTCAAAAGGGATTTACTTTAATTGAGTTAATGATTGTTGTTGCTATTGTAGCTATTTTAGCGACTGTCGCCATTCCTTCTTATCAAAATTATACTAAAAAAGCTGCTATAGCTGAATTATTACAGGCGGCAGCACCTTATCGTGCTGAAGTTGAGCTATGTATTTATAATACTAATAGTATAGATTCTTGTAATGCAGGCAGCCATGGCATTACTGTAGAGGTTAATACAGCTAAAAAATATTTAAAGTCATTAAATGTAAAATCTGGTGTGATCACCTTGACCGGACAAAATAGTTTGGCTGGTGTTACTTATAAATTGACACCCAAGGGTAGTGCTGCTCAGGGGATAACTTGGCAGTCGGATTGTGGTGAACATGTTGCCTTGTTTCCAGCAGGGCTTTGCTCATAATGCAAATAAATATGTCTTCCTCATTGCGTATAGTAACGATAAATGGAGAGTCGATTGAAATTCCTCAACATTTGTGGCAAAGAAATCAGCAACAGCAAAATATATTACTGCGCTATTTTGCCTTACCGTTACAAGAAGATGAAAAAACACTTTGGCTGGGGCTCGATTCACTGACGAATTTATCTGCTTGTGAAACTTTTTCTTTTTTATCTAATAAAGTGGTAGAACCAATTTTATTAACAACCCAAGAGTTAAAAAATGCATTACAACAACTATTACCGACAGACTTACATATAGAGGAAGCTCCACAGATTTGTTATTCCACCGAAAAACAAATAGAGATGGATACCACATTAGATGAGCCAATCATTCATTTACTCAATCAGATTTTTGAGCGAGCATTACAGCAAAAAGCCTCAGATATTCATTTTGAACCGCAAGCACATTTATTACAGCTACGTTTTCGTATAGATGGAGTATTGCAGTTACAATCTCCTTTAGCGCTATCGTTGGCAAGTAGATTGATTACTCGTTTAAAATTACTGGCTAAATTAGATATCAGTGAGACTCGCTTGCCTCAAGATGGGCGCTTTCAATTTAAGACGGCATTTTCGGACATTCTTGATTTCCGTCTTTCGACATTGGCAACGCATTGGGGAGAAAAAGTTGTATTGCGCTTACAATATAATAAGCCAGTGACTCTTACTTTTTCTGCTTTAGGCATGAGTGAGCTTCAACAACAGTCTTTTCAAAAAGCGTTAAAACAGCCACAAGGATTGATTTTAGTTACTGGGCCAACAGGAAGTGGTAAAAGCATATCGCTTTACACTGCTCTAACTTGGTTAAATAGCACAGAAAAACACATTTTAAGTGCAGAGGACCCAATTGAAATTGAGCTAGAAGGAATCATTCAAACTCAAATTAATCCTCAAATAGGACTTGATTTTAGTCGCTTATTACGTGCTTTTTTACGCCAAGATCCTGATATTATAATGTTAGGTGAAATTCGTGATGAAGACACTGCGGCGATAGCATTACGAGCCGCTCAAACAGGCCATTTAGTCCTTTCTACATTACATACCAATGATGCTCAGTCAGCTCTTTCTCGGTTACAACAACTTGGTATTCAGCAACATGAAATTGATCATTCTTTATTGCTTGTTATTGCACAACGATTAGTACGTAAATGTTGTGTGAAATGTATTAGAAAGACGCAGAATGATTGTGGTTGTTATCAAGGTTATGCTGGGCGGATTGGTGTATATCAATTTCTACAAAAAGATCAGTCAGGAAAGTTTGTATTGGATTTTAATAGCTTAAAAGAAAGCGCTATAGAAAAAGTTCGCTTGGGTATTACTGATGAAAAAGAAGTTCAACGTGTTTTGGGAGATTGAATGAGTAAGTTGAAACTATTTCGTTGGCGTGGTGTTAATCGGTTACAGCAAACACAGAAAGGAATGATTATTGCTCAAACGGAGAAATTGGCTAAGCAGCGATTGATATCTCGTGGCTTTAAGCAACTTAGATTACAACAAGATTGGCAATTTTCAACTAAACCGAAGAGTAGTGAAATATGTGATTTCTGGGCACAGCTTGCTTTTCTTCTTCAATCGACAATACCATTAAAAGCAAGTTTACAGATAGTGCAACAA
Source organism: Pasteurella canis (assembly GCF_900454865.1). Lineage (GTDB taxonomy): Bacteria > Pseudomonadota > Gammaproteobacteria > Enterobacterales > Pasteurellaceae > Pasteurella > Pasteurella canis. The sequence goes on from NZ_UGTV01000015.1 coordinate 151,647, forward strand.
AATTGTACTAATATCCAATTAACTCAATGGTTAATGAGTTTATTGACAAGTTTGGATAATGGCTATTCATTTTCAGTTGCGTTACAGTCTGTAGAGCAGTATGTAACAGCGCAAGAACAACAATTGATTTATATTGCTGAAATGACAGGAAAATTACCACAGATATGTCAACAAATTGCGGAACAACGTAAGCAAGTGTTGAGTTTACAGTATCGAATACAAAAAATTTTATTTTATCCCATCATTGTCTTGGGTATTTCTTTGATTTTAACAGCATTATTATTGTTATTTATTGTGCCACAGTTCGCTGAGCTTTATGAAAATCAACCCTTACCCGTTTTTACCTCTCTATTACTATATTTATCAGCTGGCTTGCAAATGTATTTTTTCCAAATAATACTGATATTGAGTTTATTTATCCTATTGATTCGTTCACAATTAAAGCATTCTCTCTGGCTGAATCGACAAAAAATAAAATTAATTCGATTAATCCCATATTTAAGTCGACTCGTTCAGCTTAATCGATTAGTTTATTTTTGCCGTAATTTACATCTTATGTTGTCATCTGGTCTTCCTTTAACTCAAGCACTAAATTGCTTTGTGCCACAGCAGAAGAGTTGGCAGCCAAAGTTAACATTACAATATGATTTTGTGTTAGTAAGTGAAGTTAAGTCAATTTTGAAACAAATTTCATCTGGAAGTACTTTTTCTGAATCGGTCAGTTTTAATGTATTCCCTGATTCAGCACAGCAGATGTTACAAATTGGCGAGAAAAGTGGGAAATTTATTGATATTTTGCAGTATCTTGCTGATAACTACCAACTTAAATTAGAACATCAAATAGATTTAGTGGCTCAGACGCTAGAACCTTTACTGATGTTAATCATTGGTGGGTTAATCGGGTTGATTATGCTTGGTATGTATTTACCCATCTTTAATATGGGAGCAGTTATTCAATGAGTTTGTTGGTTTTTATTTTGATGGGGAGTGTAGTCGGATTGGTTGTTCATTATTATGTATCACACTTTATATATTGGGTTAGTCAAGACGTGTATCAAGCATATCGTGCGATGTTTGAACCCAAAATGCCAGAAATTATGCAACAGTCAGCTGCGCCATCTGTAATAAAGTGCGGTCATTTTTCTGTTTTTTTTATCTGTTTTTCTGTTTTATTTATTACTTGTTATTATGTCTTTGATACGCCATATAAAGCATTGTTTCTTGCCTTTTATATGAGTTTATTAATTTGTATTTCATTAATAGATTGGTATTACCAACTTATTTCATTACCATCATGTCAGATATTGTTTGTTTTGGGTATTGGAGCTGCTTGGACGAATATAAGCCCTATTACACTTGAGCAAAGTCTACAAAGTGCATTCATTGGTTTTGTCGTATTTTATGTGATTTATCTATTAGCGAGATGGATTTATAGAAAGGAAGCCTTAGGGAGAGGGGATTATTGGTTAATGTTAGGGCTGAGTACTGTATTAGATTGGTCTCAATTGCCTTTGTTTGTTTTGATGGCTTGTTGTTTTGCTATAGGATATGTATTTTGGGCGAAACTTTATCAACAAGTATATTACCAGCTTCCCTTTGCGCCTTTTCTTTGTATAGCAAATATCTTCATAATATTGCTTAATTGGTAAAGCGAAAGTATGATCAGTTTGTTTTAATCAGACGAAGGTAAATAGATGACTTATATTGTTGGCCTCACTGGTGGAATTGGAAGTGGTAAAACTACCGTTGCGAATTTATTCCTTGAACTAGGTGTGCCTGTTATTGATGCAGATAATGTAGCAAGACAAGTGGTAAAAAAAGGGACACTATTATTGGCACAGATTGTGGCACATTTTGGTGAACAAATTTTACTTGATAATGGTGAGTTAGATCGTGCGAAATTGCGAGAGCTTATTTTCCAGCAACCAGAAGAGAAAATATGGTTAAATAACTTATTGCATCCCCCTATCAGGGAAGAAATGTTGAGGCAGCTTCATGCACAAACTTATCCTTATGTGCTTTGGGTTGTACCTTTATTAATCGAAAATCATTTGACGAGACTATGTCAACGTGTGTTAGTTATTGATGTCAAACTCGAAACTCAATTACAACGAGCTACGCAACGTGATGGCAACCAGATTGAACTGATTCAACAAATTATTAATGCACAAGTCGATCGTTCAACTCGTCTAAGTTTTGCTGATGATGTGATTAATAATGATGGGGACTTGTCGCAAACATTCGTCACGCTAAAGCAAAAAGTGTTAGAATTACACCACCAATATTTAGCGTTAGCTAACGCGGAAAGAAAATAAAAGCAGTGAGAAAACCATGTCAGAAATTTTTAGTGTGCCCTGTCCCATTTGTCAAAAAGCAGTGGAGTGGTCAGAAAAAAATCTATATCGCCCTTTTTGTAGTAAACGTTGCCAATTGATTGATTTAGGTGAATGGGCAGCAGAAGAAAAGGCGATCCCTTGTGAGACAGCAGATTTCGCGATGAGTGAAGAACATGAAGATTGGGGAGTTCATTAATGCAAGTTCAGCATCAACAAACTAATAATGAAGGTGAGTTTTTCCTCTTAGATGATATGGGTAATAAAGTTGCGCAACTTACTTATTTTTTTGTAGATGAGAAAACCATCAACGCAAATCATACTTATGTTTCACCAATATTACGTGGGCAAGGTATCGCCGAACAGTTATACCAAACACTTGTTAATTTTGTTCATCAAAATAAGCTCCATCTTATACCAACATGTAGCTATATAGTAAAGAAATGGCAACGTGATAATCGGTAATTCTTTTTAAGGCAGTTATTGAACTGCCTTTCGATATTCTTAATAAAGCATAAGATTCTTGTTTTTTATATTCTATCTGCTAAAATTCAGCTCACTTTTTTTGAAAAAATCAACAAAAGTAAGTTCGGATGAAGGTAGCTGGAGAGTAGGGAATTGACCCTACGCCGACGAGGTAAAATCTTTCAGGCGCTGATAATAAGCAGGGACTGTTACTGGACGAACCCTTGGAGAGAGCCGTTAAATTACAAACATAAAACGGCCGCCGAAGGCGCAAAAAGAGCGGTGAGCTTTTCTCCGTTTTTTCAAACGCTCAGGCAAAAGGACAGGGGCAACAAGACTATTCGGTTTGATGTTTTACACACACTTTTTGTGTGTCATTCTATTTTAACTCTTCCGCAAAATGCTTTTGCCTCCTTGTAATTGGTTATTTTTTACGAGGAACATTTCAATGACATTAGAATCAATTTTATCATCTATCAACAGCTTTGTTTGGGGACCGCCTTTATTGATTTTACTTTCAGGCACAGGGCTGTATTTAACTTTTCGTTTAGGTTTTATCCAATTTATTCATTTGCCACGAGCATTATCTTATTTATTCAAAACAGAAAAAGGTATGGGTAAAAAAGGTGACGTGTCTTCTTTTGCTGCACTATGTACTGCATTAGCCGCAACCATTGGTACTGGGAATATTGTTGGTGTGGCGACTGCTGTTCAAGCAGGTGGACCTGGCGCGGTATTTTGGATGTGGCTAGTGGCATTATTAGGTATGGCAACAAAGTATGCCGAGTGTTTACTTGCAGTAAAATACCGAGTACGTGATAAGCAAGGTTTTATGGCTGGTGGACCGATGTATTATATTGAACGTGGCTTGGGAATTAAATGGCTGGCAAAATTGTTTGCACTTTTTGGTATTTTAGTGGCCTTCTTTGGGATAGGAACTTTTCCGCAGGTCAATGCAATTACACATGCAATGCAAGATACATTCAGTGTACCTATTCCATTGACAGCGTCGATTATTACTGCACTTGTTGCATTAATTATTCTCGGTGGAGTGAGACGTATTGCTGTTGTCTCTTCATATATTGTTCCTTTTATGGCAGTGCTTTATGTAGCTACATCTTTGATTATTTTATTAATTAATTGGCAATTAGTGCCACAAGCGATAGGATTAATCATTTACAGTGCCTTTGAACCCAGTGCAGCATTAGGCGGTGCTTTAGGTTTTACCGTGATGAAAGCGATTCAGTCAGGTGTCGCACGCGGAATTTTTTCTAATGAATCAGGTTTGGGAAGTGCACCAATTGCCGCGGCGGCGGCACAAACTAAAGAACCAGTACGTCAAGGTTTGATTTCGATGACAGGGACTTTTTTGGATACCATTATCGTGTGCTCAATGACTGGAATCGTACTAGTGATTACAGGAGCATGGCAATCGGCGGATATAGCGGGAGCAGCGTTAACAAACCATGCATTTACTGAAGGTTTGAACTCTAATCTAGGCGGGACTGTCGTAACTGTTGGCTTATTGTTTTTTGCCTTCACTACGATTTTAGGTTGGTGTTACTATGGTGAACGTTGTTTTGTTTATCTCGTTGGTATTCGTGGTATTAAGTTCTATCGCTTTATGTTTATTGTATTAGTCGGTTGTGGTGCTTTTATTCATCTCGATTTAATTTGGATTCTGGCAGATATTGTGAATGGATTAATGGCATTTCCAAATTTAATTGCGTTAATTGGGCTACGTCATGTTATTGTTGATGAAACAAGAGATTATTTTGAGCGCTTAAAAATGAATAAAGCAGATGAAAATACAGTGAGTTAATTTTTTAATTGTTTGAAATTTAAACGAAAATATAGAGGGGGTACCAATATGATATCCCCCCAATCATAGCAACTTTCAGTTAATAATCTAGTATTAAATGATAATTTTTCTATCTAGATCATACTTTTTAACTTTTCCAGAAAAATTCAATAAAAAGACTTGAAAACTGATGATAAGGGGACTATGTTGTAACTAAGGATTATTAATCACAAGGGACAGAAAGTCCCCTTTTCAACAGAGAGGTAAATGCTATGACTCTAAATATCACAAGCAAACAAATGGAAATCACCCCTGCAATCCGTGCTCATGTCGAAGATAGACTCGCTAAATTAGGAAAATGGCAAACTCAATTAATTAATCCCCATTTTATTTTAAATAAAATCCCCAAAGGCTTCTCGGTTGAGGCATCCATTGGTACGCCATTAGGTGACTTGTTTGCAAAAGCAGAGTCAGATGATATGTATAAAGCTGTCAATGAAGTTGAAGAAAAGTTAGAGCGTCAATTAAATAAATTACAACATAAAGGTGAAGCTCGCCGTGCTGATGAACGTTTAAAAGACTCTTTTTAAACCAAATTGAAATATGAAACTGCATCGAAAGATGCAGTTTTTTTATGTCTATTTTTCTTTTTTAGCCTCTCGGGTGATAGCGTTGATGTAAATGTTTTAAACGTTCTTTAGCAACATGCGTATAAATTTGAGTCGTAGAGAGATCGCTATGTCCTAGTAGCATTTGTACTACACGCAAGTCTGCACCATGATTGACTAAATGAGTAGCAAATGCATGACGAAGTACATGAGGCGATAAGCTATCCAGATCAATCTCTGCAAGTAATGCATAATGTTTAATCCGATGCCAAAATGTTTGACGAGTCATTTGTACTGCTCTTTTGCTTGGAAAAATGACATCTGAGCTTTGTCCATTTAGTAAAAAGGGACGACCATAAAGCATAAATTGTTTGATCCAATAAGTTGCCTCTTCTCCGATAGGTACGATACGTTCTTTATTTCCCTTACCAATAACACGCACGATACCTTGATTAATATCGATATTCTCGATAGTGAGTGAAACTAACTCTGTCACACGTAATCCCGTTGCATATAATAGTTCCATCATTGCTTTGTCTCGTAACTCTAATGGAATTTCTACATCAGGCGAATTTAATAGATTAGTGACTTGTTGTTCAGTTAAATACTTAGGTAAGCGAGTCGGCAATTTTGGCGAGCTTAATACTGAACTTGGGTCGTCGATACGATATTTTTCTCTGTACAAATATTGAAATAATTTACGTATTGCGCTTAATAGACGAGCTGTACTAGTGGCTTTGTAACCTTGTGTTAAACGCTCGCCTAAAAAGGTTTGCAAATCTATTGCATCTAAATTTAATAGCGTTAAGTGATGTTTCTCTAACCATTGCGATAACGCAGTCAGGTCTAAGCGATAAGATTGTACTGTATTTTCAGATAAGTTTTTTTCTATCCACACTTCATTCAGAAAAAGTTCAATTAACGCACTATCTTTCATTATTAGCACCTTTTAAGTAGAAATGCATCAACTTTACGTGGAATGGCAAATAAAGCAAGAGCAGCAAAGCCCATCATAACTAGAAAAGATGTGGCTGGAGAAATCGGGTATAACAAACCTGACAGAGCTGTAAGAAGTGCGACAGCACCACAACCTGAGATACCATTGTATAAGCCTTGCAGCTTAGCAATGTGTGAAATAGGTTGTGTAGTGAAATAACGAATGATGGCATAGTGACTGACAGCATAAGTGAGACTATGTAAAGTTTGAGTGAGTGCTAATGACGTTATTTCTTCAGCAACACTGAGTGCACCCCAACGTATGACTGTGGCAATAGCTGATAAATAAAATAATGAGCTAACTTTCCACGTGCGGAAGAGTTTTGTTGAGAAAAAAAATAGCAGCATTTCTGCGATCACACTCAATCCCCATAATAAGCTTGTTGTTTGTACAGAAATACCCAAACTCGTCCAATATAAGACGCTATAAGCATAGTAGGCAGCGTGTGATCCTTGAATTAATGAGATTGCAATGAGTAAACGTAGCGTCGTTCTGTTTTGTAGTAAGTATTTAAAACTAACTTGATTTTCTACTGCACTTTGTTGATCTTCAGGCATAGGTGTTGGTGTTGTCATCTGCATTGTCGCATAAGCAATTAGTAGTGCGGTTAAAATCCACACAATACTGCTTTCTCCTAATATGCCAATAATATAACCAAATATCACAACACCAACGACAAAAGCAAGAGAGCCTATTAGTCGAGCTTTGCCATAGTCTAAGTGGATTTGTTGTTGCCACACACTAGCAAGCGTATCATTGAGTGGCATCCCCGCCGCGTTGAACATAGAAAATAATGCAATTGCAATAAATAATAGCCAAAAACTTTCTGCAATAAAGCTCATTATGAATACAATGACGCAACTTACCCAAGCTAGATAGCGTAGAGCGTGAATAAGTTGAGACGCTTTTTTGACAACGCTTGAGAAAAAAATTCCACCAATAAAACGGAAAACATAAGAACTGGCGATAACTAAACCGATCAATTCTTCTCCATAGGATTGGGACTTTAACCAAACAGGAAAGAAAGGTACAAACACACCATAAGCACAAAAATAACCGAAAAAGCTTAAAGCAAGCCAGTGAAATGCTGAAATTTTCATTAAAACAATTTTTCCATTTGTTGAGAGCGTTCAACACAAGCCTGCATAGCTTGTTGAACAGTTTGTTGTAAATCTTGTTGATTGAATATAGCTAGTGCCGCAGCAGTTGTACCTCCTTTAGAAGTGACATTTTCACGCAAGGTTGAAATGGCAAGTTCTGGGTTTTCTACGACCATTTTTGCCGCACCTAATGCAGATTGTTGGACGAGTAAACGTGCTGTGGTTTCATCTAAATTCATTGATACTAGGGCTTTTTGCATTGCCTCCATAAATAAGAAAAAATAGGCAGGGCTACTTCCTGAACCTGCTGTAACGGTATGCATGTCCTCTTCGTGTTCTACCCAACATGTTTTACCTACAGCGGCTAATAAATCTTGTGCAAAATGCTTTAGTTCTGTAGGTAAGTTAGCAGGTGCAAATAGACCAGACATACCTGCTGATACGAGTGCTGGTGTATTAGGCATTACTCGAATAATGTGCTGAGCAGAAGGTAAAAGCTGACTTAATCTTGTTTGGGAGATACCTGCTGCAATTGATATCACTAATTTATCAGTAAAATCAACTGAACTGAAACTATGGCAAACTTCTGCAAGTACTTGAGGTTTCACAGCAAGGAATATCACCTCTGATTTTTTAACTGCACGTTGATTACTGATATCGTTGCTTTCAACTACTTGAATACCTTTTTGTGCAAATCGATTTAATTTATCAATATTTGGATCGCAGACTGTAATGTTTGTTGCAGGATAGCCTTGTTTGAGTAAGCCAAAAATTATAGCTTGTGCCATATTTCCGCCGCCAATAAAGCAAATAGATTTAGTTTGCATATTTTGTCTCGAACTACGTTACAATATAAAAAATTTGGTCGAGAATACGACCTACAAATTGTCTATTCTACCTGAAAAAAATAAGGAACAAACTATGTTTTGGTTTAAAAACGCCATGATTTATCGTTTAACTAAAGAGTTGGACTGGTCAGTAGAGCTACTACAAACACAATTACAGTCATGTGAATATCATCCTTGTCAGCAATCTGATATGAGTAAATTTGGTTGGACAAACCCATTGCGAGATAGTGAACTATTGTATTTTTCAGTTGGAAAACAAATATTGTTAGTGGCTCACAAAGAAGAAAAAATATTACCTGCTCAGGTAGTCAATGCTGAACTGGAACAACGCATAACTCAATTAGAACAGAAAGAAAATCGCAAATTAAAGAAAGTGGAAAAACAAACTCTGAAAGATGATGTTATTGCTGGATTATTGCCACGTGCATTTAGTAAAAATCAACATACGGCCTTATGGATCGATACAGAAAATCATTTGATTTATATCGATGCAGCATCAAGTAAACGAGCAGAAGACGCATTGGCACTTTTACGTAAATCACTCGGTTCTTTGCCAGTGATACCTTTAACTTTTGCAAATGAACCGAGTTTGGTTATGACGGATTGGATCCGTAACGATAACACGCCACAATGGTTAATCGCTTTAGAAGAAGCTGAGTTAATGGGGAGTAGTGATACAGGAATTATTCGTTGTAAACAACAAAATTTAGATTCAGAAGAAATCCAATCACTCTTAACTGCAGGTAAAGTAGTGACTAAATTATCACTCTCTTGGGAGGAAAATATTAGTTTTGTGTTAAATGAAGATTGTTCTTTAAAGCGTTTAAAATTTGCTGATCAGGTTCGTGAGAAAAATGATGATATTTTAAAAGAAGATTATACACAACGTTTTGATGCTGATTTTGTTTTGATGACAGCTGTATTAAGTAAATTGATCGCAAATTTACTTGATGATTTTGGTGGTGAAAAAGAGCGGTTATAAAGTTAATTTTTACAAAGAAAGAAAAAGCCTGTGATGCCACAGGCTTTTTCTATATAAGGATTGTTAATTATTTTTTATAAATATAGCTACCATCAGCTTGACGAATAAATCTTGCGCCATTTTCTAAGCGAAGTTCAGCAACACGTCCTTGACTATTTACTGATACTTGTACTTTATCTCCTGGTTTAAAGCTACTTAGGGCATTACCTGCACCAGTAGCTTTAGTCATTGCATTAACATCAGCAATATTTAAATTATGGTTACGAAAGACTTGCATTAGACTTACTCCTTGTGGAATAGTAAGCGTCTTACCTTTACTCACTTTAGCTGGTTCAGCATCAACAACTGGTGCCATTTTCTTTTCAGTTTTTATTTTTTCAAGTGGTTTCGTTTTTTCTACAGGCTTAGTTTGCTCCACAACTTTTGCCTTTTCTAGAGTTTTTGCTTTTTCAATAATCTGTGTTTTTTCAACAACTTTTACTGGCTCAGCTGGCTGTTTTACAGGTTGTGGTTTTTCTGCAGCAATTTGCTCAGTTTTAGGTTGAGCCATGTCTGTTGGCGGCAAAGTCGTAGGAGGTACTACTATCCCTGAGTCTGATGACGTTGATACTGTTTCTGATACGCTATCATTTTTAATGCGCTCAACTGGCATTGTTGTTGGCTCGTTTGGATGTTGTGGTTTGTTTAAATCATCCAAAATAGAGCTTTCAAGTGCTTGTTGTTTGTCTAGGGGTTGGAATTGAATCGGTACAGAATTTGTATTTTGTTGCTCAAATGATTGCACTGTTTCTGAGTTTGGTTTTAAAGCAAAGAAAATAATCAGTAATAAGATTAACACGAGCAATGTGACGAATAAACGGCGATGTTGCTGTGGTAATACTTGTAACATTGGCCAAGTTTCTGGTTTTTTCCAATTTATTTTTGTTGCGGTAGAGGAAGAAATAGGTGTCGCATCAAGGGACTCATGCGACACATCTGCTGTTTTCTCTAGGTTATCGTCGCTTATTTCGCTTGTAACTGACTCACTGAATGTTGGTTCTTTACGAGTATTCAATTGAGATTCTAATTGCTCTTTTTTAGCAAATAACCCTTTCGCTTTGTCAAAAATGGAAGGTTCTGGTTTAATCACTTTTTTAGGTGTAATTGGCTCAACTTGGTTAAACTCTAAATCCAACTCATTTTGTGTTGGACTATGCTCAACCTCTGGCTTTTGTTTTTCTGAATCCACGATAGTACCTCAATTCTAAATAGCTTAACTTATATACACTTTCAAGTGCGGTCAAAATTTGGCTTATTCTAAAGGATATTTACTGATTTTCCTATGCTGTATAAAGGGTTTTATTTGGTTCTTTCGCAATTTCACGAGCTAGTTTCGGTACCAAATAACCTGAAGTGATGCTTTGTAATTCTTTGTAAATTTTTACTGCTTGTTTATCGTCAAGATAAAAATGGCTTGCCCCTTCGACTTTATCTAACAAATGTAAATAATAAGGCAAAATATTGGCAGTAAATAATTTATCTCCTAATTGCTTTAAAATATGTGCATTGTCGTTGATACCTTTAAGTAATACAGCTTGATTTAATAAGACAACACCAACTTTTTTCAGTTTATCCATCGCCTGTATTAATTGTTGATCGATTTCATTAGGATGATTGATATGTGTCACCATAACGCTTTGTAAACGACTAGTTGCTAATATTGTACAGAGTTCATCTGTCACGCGTTGTGGAATCACAACAGGTAGGCGAGTATGGATACGTAAGCGTTGTAAGTGCGGTATGTTTTCCAAATTTTTGATTAACCAAACTAATTCATGATCCTTTGCCATTAAAGGATCGCCACCAGAAAAAATGACTTCTTCAATTTCTGGGTGTGCAGAAATATAGTCTAAGGCTTTTTGCCAATTTGTTTTGTTACCTTTGTTATCCGCGTAAGGGAAATGACGACGGAAACAATATCGACAATTTACAGCACAACCACCTTTGACCATCAATAGCAAACGGTTGTGATATTTATGCAAAACGCTAGGAACAACAGCGTTTTGTTCTTCAAGGGGATCTGGTGTAAAGCCTTCCGCTTGTAGAAACTCATCATTGGCAGTCATGACTTGTAAGAAAAGAGGATCTTGAGGATTGCCGCTTTCCATCTTAGCGACAAAGGGCAATGGCACTCGCATGGGGAATAAGCGACGTGCTTCAATATCTTTTTCAAAAGCAGTAATGGGTAAATTAAGTACTTTTAATAAAATTTTTGGATCAGAAATAGCATTTGCGAGATGATCTGTCCAACTTTGTTCTTCTCTAATTACTATATTTTGAGTTAAAATGTGCACTTTTAAAAACAATCTCTTTATAACTTGAGGATAATATGGCTACATATACTACCAGTGATTTCAAACCAGGTCTAAAATTTATGCAAGATGGCGAGCCTTGTGTGATCGTTGAAAATGAATTTGTTAAACCTGGAAAAGGTCAAGCATTTACACGTACACGTATCCGTAAATTAATTTCTGGCAAAGTATTGGATGTGAACTTCAAATCGGGTACTTCAGTTGAAGCTGCTGATGTAATGGATTTAAACTTAACTTATTCATACAAAGATGATGCATTCTGGTATTTTATGCACCCAGAAACATTTGAGCAATATTCAGCAGATGCAAAAGCAGTAGGTGATGCAGAAAAATGGTTATTAGACCAAGCAGATTGTATCGTTACATTATGGAATGGTTCCCCAATTTCCATTACACCACCAAACTTTGTTGAGTTAGAAATCGTAGATACTGATCCTGGTTTAAAAGGTGATACTGCGGGTACAGGTGGTAAGCCTGCGACATTAAGCACTGGTGCTGTTGTTAAAGTGCCTTTATTCGTTCAAATTGGTGAAGTTATCAAGGTCGATACTCGCTCTGGTGAATATGTTTCACGCGTGAAATAAGTCCTTTTTTAGTTTTATAATAAGGGTGAGCAAATATGCTTGCCTTTATTTTTGTACGTCCAAATTAGAATGAGTTTCTCTTTATTTGGCGACAATCCAGCCTAGTAAATTCAACTTGATCTCTTTACAATACAGACTGTTTTTTTAATTTTCTTTTGAGGTTTAGCTTTGACCGATTTACTCACCGAAACATTTACACTTGAGCCGCAGGATAATGTGCGTTTACAAGCTTTATGTGGTCCATATGAAGGTAATTTACAACTGATTGAAAAATCATTGAATTTAACAATTTTGCGTCGTAATTTTACTTTTACTATTCGATCTAATGAAGATAATAGTAAGTCTCATCATACCAACTTACTAAAAAGTGCGGCAAAATTAATCCAAGTTTTATATTTGGAAACATCACCTGTGCGCGGGCAAGTGAAGGCGTTGGATTTAGAAGATGTCCATATTGCGATTCAAGAAAGTCGTATTTTAGTCCAAGAACATGAGGAAATACGTGAAGAAAGTAAGGTATATGCTTCTTCAATTAAAACGAAGCGTGGTTTGATTAAACCGCGTGGTCCAAATCAAGTCCAATATTTACATAATATTTTTCGTCATGATATTAGTTTTGGTATTGGACCAGCAGGAACAGGGAAAACTTTTTTAGCTGTAGCTGCCGCAGTTGAAGCTTTAGAAAAACAAGAAGTTCGCCGTATTTTGCTGACTCGTCCTGCAGTTGAAGCGGGTGAAAAATTAGGTTTCTTACCTGGCGATTTGGGTCAAAAAATTGAACCTTATTTACGACCACTTTATGATGCGCTTTTTGAGATGCTAGGCTTTGAACGTGTACAAAAGTTGATGGAGCGTAATGTGATTGAAATTGCGCCTTTAGCTTATATGCGAGGTCGTACATTAAACGATAGTTTTATTATTCTTGATGAGAGTCAAAATACGACTGTTGAGCAAATGAAAATGTTCTTAACACGTATTGGTTTTAATTCAAAGGCTGTTATTACGGGTGATATTACTCAAATCGACTTGCCACGTAGTCAAAAATCTGGCCTACGCCATGCTATTGAAGTACTAGAAAATGTACCTGAGCTGAGTTTTAACTATTTTGAAAGTAAAGATATCGTCCGCCACCCCGTCGTCGCAAAAGTCGTACAAGCTTATGATGCGTGGGAGGCACAAGATGAAATTCGTCGTACTGTCATGGCAGAACAACGTCGCCAAGAACGTACAAAGAAAGAGCAATTAGCCAACTCCCTGAGTGAGAATGAATAAATGAAGCAAGTGATCATTGATTTACAAATTGCCACTGAAAATACAGAAAACTTACCCACTGAAGTACAAATTCAAGCTTGGGCAACTCAAGCGATAAAACCTAAATTATCTAGTGTGGAAATGACTGTACGTATTGTAGATGAAGCAGAAAGTCATGAGCTGAATTTGACTTATCGAGGTAAAGATAAGCCTACAAATGTACTTTCTTTCCCTTTTGAATGTCCAGATGAGGTGGAACTCAACTTGTTAGGGGATTTAGTGATTTGTCGTCAAGTGGTGGAAAAAGAAGCGAGAGAACAAGATAAATCCTTGATGGCACATTGGGCACATATGATCGTGCATGGTAGCTTACATTTACTTGGTTATGATCATATTGAAGAGGAAGAGGCTGAGGAAATGGAACGTCTAGAAACTGAAATTATGTACGCGCTTGGATTTGATGATCCTTATTTAAGTGAAAAAGCGTAAAATTTTGTAAAAATAGACCGCACTTTTAAACTATGCCACGAAATTGTAGCCTAAGTTCATCTGAATGTAATGTAAATCCTTTATAAAAATGTGGGAATAAAGAATGTTTAAAAAATTATTGATAGCCTTATCAATGTTAAGTTTAATGGCATGTGTGACTTATTATCCTTATCCACAATACGAGCCTAAGGTTGATCCATCTTTTGAGCAGCATAAATACCCTAGAAAACCAAAATCAAAAGAGCCATCACAATATAAAATTTCGACTGAGCAAATGTATCAATTTATTTTGGCTGAGAATAATATGTATAGTTGTTTAGAGTCACAATTAGGGAAACAACAGGAACAGCGTTTAAAAGCATTAGAAAAACAGGTATTAAAAGAGCTAAGTTATGAACAACTTGTGAAAGTAATTGGAAAAGAAAAAGCAAAAACAATTTATGATGATCCACAATCTTTTCGTTATTTTCAATTTAAGTATCAACAATTAAAACATGATATATCTAATATTCGTGAGCGTGATTGTCGACTTTTAACAGAACGCTATCAATATTTATGGGGACGAGCTAAAAAAACAACAGAATTAGAAGAGTCTCGTGATACCTCCATTCAAGGGCGTATTCAAGAACAGAAAAAATCTATTGAACGCCGTATTCAAGAACAACAAGAGTCTCTAGAACGTCGAATTCGTGAGCAACAAGAGGAGATGGAACAACGTATGAAATCGCCATTTTAATGGAATACATCAAGTATGACTAGACGAGTGATTGTCTGGCAAGGTGCTGAAAGCGTATTTAGAGAGCAATGTTTATGTCAGATTGAATACTTGATGCAACAAAGTGCAGTATGGATTGGAAACCCTTTACCGCACTTTGTTTCTATTCCTCACTGTTCTTTTTCGACTGCAAAAAATTTGCTTGGACGTGAGTTTTCATTAATTATTTATAATGGGTGGCAAGGAATAAATTTAGAGGCATTAGCGATAGTAAGTGGGACTTTAAAGCAACAAGGTCTCTTGTTAATCCTACTTCCTCATTGGCAAAATTTAGCTAATCAACCCGATCAAGATAGTTTACGCTGGAGTGGTCAGAATACTCCGATAGCAACGCCAAATTTTATTCAATTTTTTCAACAAAAGATGCTTGAATATGGTTTTCCAATTTATTGTAATCAAGCGATCCCTGATTTTGTATTCGACTCTATTCAAGTGTCTCAGTCTGAAAAGTCATATCATCTCAACCATCATGAACCTACTGTTGAGCAACAACAGGTTTTATCTCAACTGGCCCAAGAAAATAAAGCCCTTTTTATTGTGACGGCAAAACGTGGACGAGGTAAATCTGCTTTAGCTGGGTTGTGGGCAAAGTATTTAGTTCAACAAAATCAGCCTATCATTTTAACTGCGCCAAATAAAAGTGCGGTCAAAGTGTTACAAGAATTTGCTCAAGTTGATATTCCATTTATAGCGCCAGATCAACTTTATATAGAAATACAGCATAATCCACAGAAGTTTGAGCAGCATTGGCTATTAATTGATGAAGCCGCTATGATTCCTTTGGCTTTACTGCGTGCTATTACTGCAAGCTTTAAACAGGTGTTATGCACGACAACTATTCAAAGCTATGAAGGTACAGGACGAGGGTTTTTGCTTAAATTCGTAGCGAAGCTTGAGCGCCCTTTTATACATATTCAATTACATACCCCATTACGTTGGCAGAAAGAAGATAAATTAGAAGGTTTTATTGATGAGTTATTGTTATTACAAGCAGAAGAGCAACTATTACAAATTCAAACACGAGTAATTAATCCATTAACTTACTGCCGTTATACTCAGCATCAACTCATTGCACAGAAAAAAATAACATCTTTTTATGCCCTACTAACTCTATCACATTATCGTACTTCACCTATTGACCTACGCCGTTTATTTGATGCACCAAAACAGCAATTTTATTTAGCAGAAAGTGCGAATCAACTTATCGGTGCAATTTGGTTAATTGAGGAGGGGGGAATAATGGATAATGAGTTGATTTGGGCAATTGAGCGCGGTATTCGTCGACCAAAAGGTAATTTAGTCGCACAAGCACTTTGCTTTCAAGCACATTTACCTGATGCGTGCCGCTTGAAATCTGCACGTATCTCGCGTATCGCTGTCCTAGCTCAGTATCAGCAACAAGGGATTGGGAAAAAACTTATTGATAGATTAGTGCAAGACTGCCAAGTAGATTTTCTTTCAGTGAGTTTTGGTTACACTCAAGAATTAGCGAGATTTTGGCAAAAGTGCGGTTTCTTTTTAGTGAGTTTAGGCGAAAACAAAGAAGCAAGTAGTGGTTGTTATTCAGTGATTGCTGTTAAACCATTAACAATAGAAGGCGAGCAGCTCTGCCAACAGGCTAGAACACAATTCGAGCGTAATTTAGCGTTTTCTTTTCATCCTTTACGAAATGAGTTCTCATTATCTGAACAAGATTGGCGATTATTGCCACAGGATATCAGCATTTTGCATAAATTTGCCTACTATCATGGGACATTACCTGCCTCTTTAGCCTCAATTCGCCGTTTGATGACGATGTTTAGAGAGCAAGATTGTCCATTGTTAACTGCTTATTGTAAGCACTCTAATATGTCGAATTTAACACTCAGTAAAAAAGATTGGTTAAAAAGTTGTCGATTGGAGGTCAAGAAAATGTTGCAAAAATATACAGCGGTTTTATGATATAGTGAGCTCACTAAAACAGGGGGGATATGCATAATGGGCGAGAAAACGAAGCAAAAAAGTTTATTGCGCAGAGCTTGGGAAGAATATAATAAATTTTGTAAAGATATTGGCGTAGAACGTGGGGGTGGCAGAGGTTGCTGTTGTGTGCCTGTCGTTAAATTTGATGAGAATTGGACCCCTGAAGAAAAGGCGGAGCAAGAAGCGAAAAAGAAAACATTTTAAATAGAAAAAGCCAAGTTTAACTTGGCTTTTTTACTGGGTTTTTATACAGATATTTATTGGAAAAAAGTCTAAACTACGCTACACTATTTGCTATCTTTTCATTTTATTTTATCTAACAATATATTTGTAGTTATGACAACCTCCTATTTTGATTTATCCATTCCCACTGAAGCAAATGACCATAAAATTGTAGGCAATGTATTAGCAGGCGCTGATGCATTAGTTATCAGTGAAATCGCTAGTCAGTATCATGGATTAACTGTTGTTGTGACCGCTGATACACGAAGTGCGGTACGTTTAGAGAAAGTTTTATCACAATTTAGCCAACAAACAGTCACATTTTTTCCTGATTGGGAAACGTTACCCTATGATGCTTTTTCACCTCATCAAGAGATCATTTCTTCACGTCTAAGTGCATTGTTTAATTTACAACATCACCAACAAGGCATATTGATTTTACCTATTAGCACGTTAATGCAGCGTTTATGCCCGCCTGAATTTTTACAGCATAATGTTTTTTTGATTAAAAAAGGTGAACATCGAAAAATTGAGAAAATGCGCTTACAACTGGAAAGTGCGGGCTATCGTGCAGTAGAGCAAGTCTTAGAACATGGGGAGTATGCAGTACGGGGCGCACTGTTAGACTTATTTCCTATGGGCAGTATGCAGCCGTATCGTTTAGATTTTTTTGATGATGAAATTGACTCAATTCGAACATTTGATGTAGACACACAACGCACATTAGCTGAAATTCACTCTATTAATTTATTACCTGCACATGAATTTCCTACTGATAATAAAGGGATTGAGTTTTTCCGAGCGAAATTTCGCGAAACCTTTGCAGAAATTCGCCGCGACCCAGAACATATTTATCAACAAGTGAGTAAGGGTACTTTAATTTCAGGGATTGAGTATTGGCAACCACTTTTTTTTGACCAAATGGCAAGTTTGTTTGATTATTTACCGAAGGAAAGCCTATGGCTGGATTTAGGGGATATTCAAACACAAGGTGAACGTTTTTATCAAGATGCACAACAACGCTATGAAAGCCGCAAAGTTGATCCGATGCGACCATTACTATCGCCCGAGCGCTTATGGCAGCGTATTGATGAAATTAATCATCAACTAAAACACTATCCGAGAATTAGCCTAAAAAATGAAAAAGTACGTAATTCAATACGTCAAAAAAATTTACCCTTGCAAGCATTACCTGAGCTGACGATTCAATCACAGCAAAAAGAGCCACTGAAGTTATTACGTCAATTTACTGAGCAGTTTGCTGGTAATATTGTTTTTTCAGTAGAAACAGAAGGGCGGCGAGAAACCTTATTAGACTTGCTGTCACCGCTGAAAATCAAACCACAAAAAATAGTAGCCCTTTCACAAGTGACACAGCAAAGTAGCTTATTAATTAGTGCGTTAGAGCAGGGATTTATCATTACGCAAGATTCACCATTGGCTATTATTACTGAAACAGAGTTATTAGGTGAGAGAGTGCAACAGCGTAGTCGAGATAAGCGGAAATCTGTTAATCCAGATACATTAATCCGTAATCTTGCGGAACTGAAAATTGGACAACCAGTCGTACATTTAGAACATGGTGTAGGGCGTTATGCAGGTCTAGTCACGCTTGAAAATGCTGGGATTACAGCAGAGTATTTATTACTCAATTATGCGAATGAGTCTAAACTTTATGTCCCAGTATCATCCTTACATTTAATTAGTCGTTATGTCGGTGGTTCAGATGAAAGTGCGCCATTGCATAAGCTTGGGAGTGATGCATGGGTTAAAGCACGTCATAAAGCAGCAGAAAAAATTCGTGATGTAGCAGCCGAATTATTAGATGTGTATGCACAACGTGAAGCACAAAAAGGCTTCGCGTTTAAATATGATCGTGAAGAATTCCAGCAGTTTGCGGCAACGTTCCCCTTTGAGGAAACTGTTGATCAAGAAATGGCAATTAATGCAGTAATTGCTGATATGTGTCAACCAAAAGCAATGGATCGTCTTGTATGTGGTGATGTGGGCTTTGGTAAAACAGAAGTTGCAATGCGTGCAGCATTTTTAGCTGTTATGAATCATAAGCAAGTGGCAGTCCTCGTGCCAACGACGTTACTTGCCCAGCAGCATTACGAAAACTTTAAAGATCGTTTTGCGAATTTACCTGTGAATGTAGAGGTCCTTTCTCGCTTTAAAACAGCGAAAGAACAAAAGCAGATAGTACAGAATTTATCAGAAGGAAAAATCGATATCCTAATTGGTACACATAAATTAATTCAATCAGATGTACAGTTTAGTGATTTAGGTTTATTGATTATTGACGAAGAACATCGTTTTGGTGTACGCCAAAAAGAACGCATTAAGCAATTGCGAGCAAATATTGATATTCTTACTTTAACAGCTACGCCAATCCCACGTACCTTAAATATGGCAATGCACGGTATTCGTGATTTGTCGATTATTTCAACCCCGCCAGCACGCCGTTTGACGATAAAAACGTTTGTTAAGCAAACAGATGATAGCATTATTAGAGAAGCCATTCTGCGTGAAATTTTACGTGGTGGACAGGTCTATTATTTACATAATGATGTCGCAAGTATTGAAAATTGTGCTGAAAAACTTACCGCACTTGTACCCGAAGCTCGAATTACAATTGGTCATGGGCAGATGCGGGAACGTGAATTAGAACGTGTTATGTCGGATTTTTATCATCAGCGTTTTAATGTCCTTGTTTGTTCAACAATTATTGAAACAGGCATTGATGTTCCTACGGCAAATACTATTATTATTGAGCGAGCGGATAATTTTGGTTTAGCACAATTACATCAATTACGTGGTCGAGTGGGTCGTTCTCATCATCAGGCATATGCTTATTTATTAACGCCTTCACCAAAGGCTATGACAAAAGATGCACAAAAACGCCTTGAAGCACTGGAAAGTTTAGATAATTTAGGTGCGGGTTTTATTCTTGCTACACACGATCTAGAAATTCGTGGTGCTGGTGAATTGTTAGGTTCAGAACAAAGTGGGCAAATTGAATCTATTGGTTTTTCACTTTATATGGATTTATTGGAAAGTGCTGTTAACGCCCTGAAAGCAGGTCGAGAGCCTTCGTTAGATGAATTAACACAACAACAAGTAGAAATTGATTTACGCCTACCTGCTTTATTACCAGAGGAGTATTTAGGTGATGTCAATATGCGTTTATCCTTCTATAAACGTATCGCAGGTGCTGAACATAAAAATGCATTAGATGAGTTAAAAGTCGAACTTGTTGATCGTTTCGGCACACTACCCGAGGCTGCTCGTCATTTATTTCAGATCGCTGAATTGCGTCAATTAGCGAAACAGATTCAAATACAGAAAATTGATGCGAATGCACAAGGTGGCTTTATCGAGTTTTTAGCCACAGCTGAATTAGAGCCAATGAAATTCCTACAACTTATTCAATCAGAACCGACAGTTTATCGTTTTGATGGTCCAACGAAGTTTAGATTTAACAAAACATTTAATAGTTATAAAGAGCGGTTAGATTTTGTAGAAAATTTATTGAAAGAGATTTTAAGTTAATACTAGCTCATTAAAACAAAGGGAATTAAGTTGATTGGGTGTAAAAGAAAGGCGATTGTTAGAATCGCCTTTTGGTTGCTAGTGCTATACCTCTTTTTATTTTTTCTTAGCATATTTGAGCGAGTCGATAGCTACAGCAAGAATGATAATGCTACCTTTGATGATATACTGCCAATATGGGTTAACACCGATATAAGTTAAGCCATAGTTGATGACGGTGAAGATAATTACCCCAGTTACGACCCCAATGACGGTACCTACACCACCAGCAAATGACACACCACCCACTACACAGGCTGCAATTGCATCTAACTCATACATAAAACCTAAGTTGTTTGTGGCGGAACCAATACGACCTGCTTCTAACATTCCACCAAAGCCATAGAACATTCCTGCGATCATGTAGATGACAACTAAGTTACGGGCTACGTTAACACCAGATACTCGAGCTGCTTCAGGGTTGCCTCCGATAGCAAAGATATTTTTACCAAAACGTGTCTTATTCCAAAGAACCCACACTAAGAACGTAGCAATAGCAGCATAAATAGTGATGTAAGACAACTTAAAGGTACCAAATTTAAAGAACCCTTGAGCAAAGGCAGAGAATGTTTCATTGAAACCAGCGATAGGTGAGCCGCCCACTGCATCATAGTAAAGTGAGTTAATTCCATACACGATGATCATTGTCCCCATAGTCGCAATAAATGGCGTAACATTTAAGTAAGCGATGACTAAACCATTTACTAGACCAATAATGGCACCGATTGCACATACAGTTAAGATAACAACAGGAATAGGTAGCTCTGGGAGGTCAGGAAAAACTCGGTTAAAGTTATCCATTGCTTGTAACAAGGTAGCAGAGATTACGGCAGCTAAACCAACTTGGCGACCTGCAGATAAGTCAGTTCCCTGTGTTACTAATAAACCAGCCACCCCAAGAGCAATGATTAAACGTACAGAGGATTGAGTGAGAATATTACTAAAGTTTCTTAAGTTTAAGAACGTTGGATCTTGAATAATAATGACCCCTAAGAGAATCAACAATACAAAGTAAATTGCATTTTGTTTAAAGAAATCAAGGGATTTGTTTTGTTTTAACGCAGCCATAATTTATTTCCTTAATTCTGTGCTTTATAAATATTTTGCAGCGAGTTGTAAAATTTCTTCTTGTGACGTTTCTGCGGTATTCACGATACCAGCTACTTTACCGTTGCTCATCACTAGAATTCGATCTGTTACCCCTAGTAGCTCTGGCATTTCAGAAGAAATCATAATGATACCTTTATCTTTTTTCGCCAACTCCATGATAAGTTGATAAATTTCATATTTTGCACCAATATCAATACCACGAGTAGGTTCATCAAGCATTAAAATCTCAGGTTGAGTCAATAGCCAACGACCAATAATTACTTTTTGTTGGTTACCACCAGATAAAGAACCAATATTTGTTTTATGTGAAGGGGTTTTTACATTCATCGAGTCAATCACCCATTGTGTATCGCTTTTCATTTTAGCGTTACTGAGCAAACCGAATTTACTAATGTATGATTTCATATTAGAAATTAAAGAATTAAACTCGATGTTAAGATTGGCATAAATCCCCGTAGAGCGGCGCTCTTCTGTCACTAAGGCAAAACCATTATTAATAGCTTCAAACGCATTATGGTTTTTGACTTCTTTGTCGTGTAGTTTAATAGTGCCTGATTTGCGTTCACGTACACCGAAAATTGTTTCGACAATATCAGTACGTTTAGCACCAACAAGCCCTGCGATACCTAATACTTCTCCTTTACGTAGTTCAAAACTCACATCTTGAATAGAAGGTTGATTCAGCGCAGTTAGATTTTCTACAGTTAGGATAGTTTCTTTTGGCTCGTTCGTCTTTGGTGGGAAACGTTGGGTTAATTCACGCCCAACCATCATTGAAACGATTTGATCCATCGTAGTATTTTTTACTTCAACGGTATTGATCCATTTACCATCACGTAAAATTGTAATTTCATCACAAATTTTGAAAATCTCATCCATTTTGTGTGAAATATAAATGATGCCACAGCCACGCTCTTTGAGTTTGGCAATGATTTTAAAGAGATGTTCGACTTCTTTTTCAGAAAGAGAAGAGGTCGGTTCATCCATAATCACGATTTTCGCATCATAAGAAAATGCCTTAGCGATTTCGATCATTTGCATTTGTGATACAGAAAGTTTTGCTACTTTCTCTTTTGGATCGATATCAATATCTAATTCTTCAAAAATAGCTTTTGTATCACGGTACATTTTTCCATGATCGACGAAACCTGCTTTTAATGGGTAGCGACCAAGCCAAAGATTATCCATAACGGTAGTCTGTTTCACCAAATTAAGTTCTTGGTGTACCATTGAGATCCCATTTTCTAAAGCTTCTTTGGAGGTTTTAAAATTAACAGGCTTATCTAAAAAAAGGATGTCACCTTCGTCTTTGCTGTAAATGCCGAATAAACATTTGAGTAATGTAGATTTGCCCGCGCCATTTTCTCCCATTAATGCATGTACGGAATGAGAGCGAACGGTTAGATTAGCATTATCTAGTGCTTTAACACCAGGAAAGGATTTACAGACATTAGTCATTGTGAGCAGTATTTCACTGTCTTGATTTGGAATTTGAGTGGTCATATCCAACCTCACATAAAAAAAGAGGGGAGGGTTTAGCTCCCCTGAGAGTTACAACTTATAGTTATAGGTTATTATTTTAAGAAATCGCTTAAATTATCAGCGTCAACACCAACGTAAGGAATACGTACAACACGCTCTTTTAATTGCCATTTTGTTCCTTCAGTAGCAGGTTTACCTTTAGCAAGATTATTTGTTAATTGAACAACTGCTTTACCTTGGTTAACACCATCGTTTAATACAGTTCCCGCGATTTCACCTTTTTTGATTAACTGTAATACTTCAGGTAATGCATCAACACCGAAGATTGGTAGTTTTTTACCATGTGCTTTTGTTGCTTCTAAGGCACCCATTGCCATACCATCATTATTAGCAATGATAACTTCAATTTGAGCAGCTTTTGAACTTGATAACCAAGCATCCATTTTATCTTTTGCTAAAGCTGCATCCCACATCCCTGTATCGATAAATAATTGCTCAGTTTGAATTCCTTTACTGTTTAATTCTTCGATCACAAATTTAGTACGCGCTTCCGCATCTGGGTGACCTGGTTCACCTTTGAGTAAGACATATTGAATTTTACCATCTTTGTTTAAATCATAAGCTGGGTTTGCTTTCCAATGTTTTGCAATCAATGAACCCTGAATTAAGCCAGACTCTTTCGGATCAGTTCCTACATAATAAGCGTGTTCATAACTACCGATCGCTTTTGCACCAGGGTCTTTATTAAAGAATACAACAGGAATGTCATCTGGTTTCGCTTTACCGATAATTGTCGGCGCTGCAGCTGGGTCTACTAAGTTGATTGCTAATGCTTTGACACCTTTGGAAATTAAACCGTCAACTTGGTCATTTTGTACCGCTTGTGCGTTTTGCGAGTCATTCATTAATAATTCAATATCTTTAAACTGTTCAGCTTCTTTATTGATTTCTTTACGCATTAGTGACATGAAGTTATCGTCATATTTGTAAATGGTTACACCAATGCGATCTGCTGCTTGTGCTGATGAGGCAACAACACCTAGACCTACTGCTAAAGCTACTGCGCTTAATACGGTTTTTTTCATAATAACTCTCCTATTTAGAACGAATGGATTTTGTTATCTTTCTGCTTTTAACCCACTTTGCCTAGATAACTGGTGGGCATAATACTGGAAAATGTTATGAAAGACTGTGATCTTACTCACAATTGTGAAAACGATTACAAATGACACGTAAAAATGTTAGATTGATCACATTTTTTGCCTATTTTTTCTTCCTAAAAAACAAAAAGTGCGATGGAATTTAATAAGATTTCACCGCACTTTTTATATGGTTTAATAAAAATGTTTACGTTTTCATTTTTCACTATCTGTAAAGATGTCTAAGTCTTTTGTTCCGTAGAAAATCGTTTAACAAGTGTTGGATTAAATTGAATATGTGTTGGTGTTTTTACCTCTTGATCAACTAAACTGAGTGCTAATTTAGCTGCGTAAGTTGCCATTAAATCAATAGGATAGCGAATAGTCGTTAGTTTTGGGATAAGGTAGCGGGCGATAGGCATATCATCAAAACCAATAATAGAGCATTGCTTTGGTACATTAATGTTGTTTTCACTTAATACTGAAATTGCACCAGCCGCCATGGAATCATTGTAAGCAACAACAGCAGTGAGATCGGAATTATAGCTCAAGAGATTGATCATTGCTTCTTCTCCGCCTTCAAAGTCAGGTGAGCTATGTGTAATGGCATGTTCAATTACGGGAATATGGTAGTGTTCTAAGGCTTTGAGGTATCCTCGTTTTCTTTCTATTTCGTCAGTAATGTAGTGATTTGAACCAATGTAGCCAATTTTACGGTGCCCTAACCCAATTAATGTTTCTGTAGCAACGAAGGTGCCTTTTTCATTATCTAAACTCACACAACGATGTTCATAGCCTTGTACAATTCGATTTATAATTACCATGCCAGGCACTTTTGCTAAATATTGGCTGAGAGTATCATCACTGAGAGCTTTAGAGTGGACAACTAAGCAGCTGCAACGTTTACGTAACAATGTATCAATCGCTTCTTTTTCTTTCTCTGCGTTGTGGTAGCCAATACCAATTAAAATTGTCTTTTTATATTCTTCAGCAACTTTATCAACTGCTTTAACTAGGATAGCAAAGAAGGAATCTGTAACATCAGTAACAACGACACCAATAGTATCGGTATTTTTCATTGCAAGGGCTTGTGCATTTGCATTTGGTTGATAACCTAATTTTTCTACAGCTTCTTGCACGGCTAAACGTGCTTTGGCACTGGCAGATGCGTGGTTGTTTAGTACTCGAGATACTGTGGCGACAGATACACCAGCATACTGTGCAACATCATGAATAGTAACCATAATTAATATGACCTTTCCTTTGAGAACTACTTACTCTCATCATATAGAATTTTTGTTATTTTTGAAAACGCTTACCCTTAAATTTGACAGTTAAGTCACAAAAATAATAGCCTATAAGCCAAGATTTATTCATTTTGTGATCTAGTTAACAGTTTATTTTTGGTAATTTGTTATCTTATGTGAATATAAAAATGTAACCGTTTTCAATATTCGGGGGTATGTAAAAGATGAGTCATCAACTATTTGAACCAACTGAACACCCACATCGACGTTATAATCCATTAACTGACCAATGGGTGCTTGTATCACCACACCGTGCTAAACGTCCGTGGCAGGGACAGCAAGAGAAAGTGGCTGAGGATGAAAAGCCAGCTCATGATCCAAGTTGTTATTTATGTCCAAGTAATAAACGGATTACAGGTGAACAAAACCCGAATTATCAGAAGCCTTTCGTGTTCAAAAATGACTTTTCTGCATTATTAGAAGATACACCTAATCCAGAAAAAACGACAGATCCTTTATTTCAAATTTCAAAAGCACAAGGCGAAAGCCGTGTTATTTGCTTTTCCCCAGATCATAGCAAAACCTTACCATTATTAACAGTCTCAGAAATTGCAGATGTTGTTCAAGTTTGGCAAGAACAGCTAGCCGAATTAGGTAAAAAATATCAATGGGTGCAGATTTTTGAAAATAAAGGTGCAGCCATGGGATGTTCTAATCCACATCCGCACGGTCAAATTTGGGCAAATAGCTTTCTACCGAATGAAGTTGCTCGTGAAGATCAAACGCAACGTGCATATTTTGAAAAACATGGCTCTGTCATGTTAGTTGATTATGCTCAGCGTGAGTTAGCGTTGAAAGAGCGTATTGTCGTTGAAACTGCACATTGGTTAGCTGTAGTGCCTTATTGGGCAGTATGGCCATTTGAGACTTTGTTGTTGCCCAAAGTACAAGTAAAACGTCTAACTGAATTAAATGAAGCGCAATCACAAGATTTAGCTTTAGCGCTGAAAAAATTAACGACAAAATACGATAATCTGTTTGAAACCTCCTTCCCTTATTCAATGGGATTCCATGCAGCCCCATTTAATGGACAAAATAATGATCACTGGCAAGTGCATGCTCATTTTTATCCGCCGTTATTACGTTCTGCAACTGTACGTAAATTTATGGTGGGTTATGAAATGTTAGGGGAGTCACAGCGAGATTTGACTGCAGAACAAGCGGCAGAGAGATTGCGTACCCTAAGCGAAGTACATTATAAGCAGAAATAACAACATTTAGTTGGCTAGGGTTGAATCCCTTTAGAATAGAATTAACATTTTGTAAAAGCGCAATGAAAAAGGAATATGAAATGACTCCACAACAATTAGCTAAAACGTTATTCCAACAAAAATTTAATACTGAACCAACATTAAATGTTTATGCGCCAGGACGAGTAAATATTATTGGAGAGCATACAGATTATAATGATGGTTTTGTCATGCCTTGTGCGATTAATTATGGAACCGCTATTAGTGGACAAGCACGTGAAGACAGTCTTTTTAGGGTATTTGCAGCTGATCTCGAAGAATGGGATGAGTTTGATTTAGCTAAACCAATTGAACCTGAGTTAGGTAAAAAATGGACAGGTTATGTACGTGGTGTAGTGAAATTTATTCAACAACGCTATCCAGACTTTAAATGCGGTGCGAATTTGGTTATTTCAGGTAATGTGCCGTTGTCTGCTGGATTGAGTTCATCTGCTTCATTAGAAGTTGCAGTTGGTAAGTTCTGTCAGCAGTTGGCAAATTTAGCATTGACTAATACAGAAATTGCATTAATTGGG
Source organism: Pasteurella canis (assembly GCF_900454865.1). GTDB lineage: Bacteria > Pseudomonadota > Gammaproteobacteria > Enterobacterales > Pasteurellaceae > Pasteurella > Pasteurella canis. Next base: position 178,809 of record NZ_UGTV01000015.1, read on the forward strand.
CAGCAAGCTGAAAATCAATTTGTTGGTTGTCAATGTGGCAATATGGATCAGTTGATATCAGCCTTAGGTCAAAAAGATCATTTATTGATGATTGATTGTCGTAGTTTAGACACAACACCAACGCCTATCCCTGAAAATGTAGCAGTCATGATTGTCAATTCTCATGTTAAGCATGATTTAGTTGCAGGTGAATACAATACACGTCGTCAACAATGTGAGGCGGCTGCACAGTTTTTTGGCGTAAAAGCATTACGGGATATTTCTATTGAGCAATTTAAACAAAAAGAAGCAGAGCTGACAGCATTCGATCCTGAGGTTGCTAAACGAGCTCGTCATGTCGTAACAGAAAACCAACGTGTGTTAGATGCTGTAAAGGCATTACAAAGTGGTAACCTCGCATTATTAGGTGAATTAATGAGGCAGTCTCATGACTCTATGCGTGATGATTTTGAGATCACTGTGCCACAAATTGATTATTTAGTTGAGCTTGCACAAGTTGCGATTGGTAAAACTGGTGGTGCTCGTATGACGGGTGGTGGTTTTGGTGGTTGTATTGTGGCGGTGGCACCAATTGAAAAAGTAGAAGCAGTACGCAAAATTATTGCCGATAATTATGAAAAGCAAACAGGGTTAAAAGAAGACTTTTATGTCTGTACAGCATCGCAAGGAGTCAGTGTATGCTGATTCAAACTGCACAAGGAAATGCGCCAGATGGCTTACCGTTTCAGGTTTTTACGTTGACAAATAGTCATGGTATGTCCATTCAAATGATGGATTGGGGCGCGACATGGATGTCTTGCAAAGTGCCTGTAAAAAATCAATTACGTGAGGTTCTGTTAGGGTGTCGGCTAGAAGATTATCTTATACAACAAGCCTATTTAGGTGCGATAGTTGGGCGTTATGCAAATCGTATTGCTTACGGGCAATTTAAGCTAAATGGTAAATCTTTTCAACTGAACTTAAATCAAGAGCCCCACCAATTACATGGTGGCTTAAAGGGCTTTGATAGACAGCGCTGGCAACTAGTGAAGAGCGGTCAGAATTTTGTCAGTTTTATGTTACATTCTGCTGATGGTGATCAAGGGTTTCCTGGTAATCTGGATGCTATTGTGACTTACACATTAGCCGAAAATAATAGTGTTGAAATTGAATTTGAAGCTAAAGCAGATCAAGATACACCGTTAAATTTAACCAATCATGCTTACTTTAATTTAAATGATGCGGATTATGGGAGTGATATCCGTCATCATCATTTGCAGTTAAATGCAGAATACTATTTGCCAGTAGATTCATCGGGGATTCCCAATGCCTCTTTAAAGCCTGTTCAACAAACAAGCTTTGATTTTCGGCAAACCAAACAGATAGTACAAGATTTTTTGCAAGATGAGCAGATGTTAGTAAAAGGCTATGATCATGCTTTTTTATTAGGTGAACAAAAAGAGGAAATGAGTGCAATTCTTACTGCACAAGATGGGTCGCTGAGTTTGCGAGTATCCACTTCACAGCCAGCACTACAAGTGTATACAGGAAATTTCCTCGTAGGTACTCCAAATCGTTTTGCTGGCGTTTATGCAGACTATGCAGGCATAGCACTAGAAACACAAGCATTGCCAGATACACCTAACCATCCTGAGTGGTGGGGATTAGGTGGCATCACCCAAGCAAACAAAAACTATCACCACTGGACTAAATTTCAGTTTCTATAAAATTATAATAATCAATGCGAATTGTTTTGCCCCACTGTCTAGGGGCTTTTTTTTGCTATTATGAGGGAAATATGTTAATTTTCAGCCGTCAATGTTGACGGCAGCTTACTCAAATTTTTATGATGAACGAAGACCAATCGAATACTAATCAAATTGAACATTCACAAAAGAAAAGTTTTTTTCAGTCTCTATTTGGACGTTTTTTTCAAGGGGAGCTAAAGAATCGAGAAGAGCTTGTTGAAGTCATTCGTGATTCTGAACAAAATGATCTGATCGATCAAGATACACGAGAGATGATTGAAGGTGTGATGGAAATTGCGGAGTTACGAGTCCGTGATATCATGATTCCTCGTTCACAAATTGTTTTTATTCAAACTGATCAAAATCTCGATTCTTGTCTTGACACTATTATTGAGTCAGCCCATTCACGTTTTCCTGTGATTGCTGATGAACGTGATAATATCGCGGGCATTTTACATGCTAAAGATTTACTGAAATTTTTACGTTCTAATGCAGAAGAGTTTCATTTACTCCCGTTGTTACGTCCAGCAGTGATAGTGCCTGAAAGTAAAAGAGTCGATCGTATGTTGAAAGATTTTCGTTCTGAACGTTTTCATATGGCAATTGTTGTCGATGAGTTTGGTGCAGTATCTGGTTTAGTGACTATCGAAGATATTCTTGAACAAATTGTTGGCGATATTGAAGATGAATTTGATGAGGAAGAAGTTGTCAATGTCCGCCAGCTTTCTCGTCATACTTATGCTGTACGAGCGTTAACGGATATTGAAGATTTTAACCAACAATTTAATACCCATTTTGCTGATGAGGAAGTGGATACTATCGGTGGGCTTGTCATGCAAGCTTTTGGTTATTTACCAAAGCGAGGTGAGGACATTACCCTTGAAGGCATTAATTTTAAGGTGACCTCAGCAGATAGTCGTCGATTAATTCAGCTACGTGTTACCTTGACAGATGAACAAATAGCTGAAATTACAAACGCTGATGAAGTGAAAGAAGATTAACTTATTAATACTATTAACAATTAGCACGAGTTTTTACTCGTGTTAATTATTTGGAATAAAATGAAAAAATCTATTTTTGTTTATTTAGTTGCAATCATTTTTGGCGCAGTAGGTGTGTTAGCCTTTTCTCCTTTTGATTATTGGGGATTGGCTTATGTGTCTTTATTGGGGTTGCTTTTTGTTGTTAAAACTAGTGATAAACGAACCGCACTTTGGGGTGCCTTTTTATGGGGCTTGGCTTTCTTTACTTTTGGGGTAAATTGGTTACATGTAAGTATACACTATTTTGGCGGTACGCCCTTAATTGCTAGTTATTTGCTTGTTGTTGTATTGTCAACTTATCTTGCGCTTTACCCCGTTCTTTTTGCATATTTAGTGCGATGTTTTCAAGTAAAGAGTGTCGCGATTTATCCTGTGATTTGGACCTTTACCGAATTTCTAAGAGGATGGATCTTTACGGGTTTTCCATGGCTACAATTTGGTTATAGCCAGATTGATAGTCCATTTGCACATCTAGCCCCTTTATTTGGTGTCACAGGTGTAACTTTCTTTGTTATGTGGGTGAGTGCAATTCTCTTTAACATAGGGAATGCGTTATTTAGTCAGCCAAGAAAATTAAATGTGGCTGTAATTAATCTTCTTTTGCTGAGCATAGTGGGCTATTTAAGCGCTTATACTTCACAAATCAGTTATGTCAAAAAAGTAGAGAAGAATGGACTTAAAATTACTTTAGTACAAGGAAATATTGAACAAAATTTGAAATGGGAGCCTGAGTATCTTTATAAAACATTAGATATTTATCAAAAATTAATTGCACAGCACTTAGGTAAAACTGATGTCATTATTTTACCTGAGTCCGCATTACCTGTATTAGAAAATCACATGCAGCCTTTTTTTACAGGATTACAGGAACTAGCTTATCAAAGTAATACAGAAGTGATTGTTGGAACGGTATATCAAGATGAAAAACAAGATAAATTATTTAATTCTATCGTGACATTAGGTAATCGAATTCAACCATATTCAATCAAGACAGAAAATCGCTACAATAAACATCATCTTGTTCCTTTTGGCGAGTATGTACCATTAGAAATAGTATTACGTCCACTTGGTAATGTATTTAATTTACCAATGTCAGCTTTTCAAAGCGGAGATGAGATTCAAGCTCCTTTATTTGTCAAAAACCGCCATTTAACCACAGCAATTTGCTATGAGATTATTCTTGGTGAGCAATTACGCAAGAATATGAGAAAAGAAACCGATTTTATTTTAACTGTTTCAAATGATGCATGGTTTGGCGACTCTATCGGTCCTTGGCAGCATTTACAAATGGCGAGAATGCGAGCGTTAGAATTTGGTAAGCCAGTTATCCGAGCTACCAATACTGGAATTAGTGTTTTTATAGATGAACTGGGAAAAATCGTTGCCCAAGCCCCACAATTTGTAGAAACGACTTTAACTTATCATGTGAGTGCAACAGAAGGCAGAACCCCTTACGCTGTTTTAGGTAATACACCGATTTATTTTTTATCTCTATTACTTGTGTTTATGAGAATATTTCATTCTTGGATTCGTCGTCGTATTCAAATGACGCTGTCCTAAAATAGCAAAGAGAAAATAAAACGGTGATTATATTTAAGCGAAATTAATGTTTATTTGTAATAAAAAAGCACTGAATTATTCAGTGCTTTTTTAGTCAGTATAGTTTAACGACTACGGAAAATGATACGACCTTTGTTTAAATCATAAGGGGTCATTTCAATAGTGACTTTATCACCAGTCAAAATACGAATGTAATTTTTACGCATTTTGCCTGATATATGAGCAGTCACAACATGACCATTTTCTAATTCAACACGAAACATCGTGTTTGGCAAGGTTTCTAAAATTGTCCCTTGCATTTCAATGCAATCTTCTTTTGCCATTGGTTCCTCTGGATAACTATAAATTTTGACCGCACTTCGCTTTAGCGGATTTTATTAAAAAATACTTGCGGATTATACAGTTTTTACGTGGTTCAGCAAAGTTTTTATTACTGTTGTGTTCAGGAACGAGGTAAGATAAGTGAGTGCTTAGTCTTTTTTCTATATGTGTAATATCTTAGGACAATAACAACATGATGAAAAAAATTCTTATTACAGGTGGAGCAGGATTTATAGGCTCAACTGTAATCCGATATATTATTGAAAATACCTCAGACGTCGTGATTAATGTCGACAAATTAACTTATGCAAGTAATGCTGATGCTTTGCAAAGCGTGAACAAAAATCCACGTTATTATTTTGAACAAGTAGATATTACCGATACATCAAATATTAAACGCGTTTTTGAGCAACATCAGCCAGATATGGTGATGCATTTAGCCGCAGAAAGCCATGTTGATCGCTCAATTTTAGGGGCGGCAGAATTTATTCAAACCAATATTGTTGGTACGTATGTATTATTAGAGGCCGCACGTCAATATTGGTTAACATTACCAGAAGAGAAAAAATTAACGTTTCGTTTCCACCATGTTTCAACTGATGAGGTTTTTGGCGATTTAGATTATACTGCATCGGCAGTTACTGAGCTTGCCGCATATCGTCCGAGTAGCCCTTACTCAGCCTCAAAGGCATCCAGTGATCACCTCGTTCGTGCCTGGCAACGTACATATGGCTTGCCTACATTAGTGACAACAAGCTCAAACAATTATGGGCCTTATCAATACCCAGAAAAATTAATTCCATTTATGATTCAGCAAGCATTGCAAGCCAAACCGTTGACACTTTATGGTGATGGGCAACAGAAACGAGATTGGCTATTTGTTGAGGATCATGCAAAAGCGCTCTATCTAGTATTAACAAAGGGGAAAGTAGGACAAACTTATAATATTGCATCACAAGATGAAACCAGTAATCGTTGTGTTGTTGAAGAAATATGTCGCATATTAGCTGAGTTAAAAAAAAGCGGCAAGTTATCAGCCTTTTCTGCCGTACTTGCAGGTATTGATGATTTTGAACAATTAATTACTTTTGTCACGGATCGTCCTGGACATGATATTCGTTATGCAATCAATACAAATAAGATCCAGACTGAATTGGGGTGGCAACCTGAAACGACATTTACAACGGGGCTACGTAGTACGGTTGAATGGTATGTAAACTATTTTTCACAGAAATGCTGAAGATATCTTGATAATTGGCTACTAAAGTGTGTAAAAGCTGGTATAGTGAAGCACACTTTATTTTATTATCACAATTCATGTAATAAAAGGATGTTTTATGTCAATGCAAATTAGTCTATCCACTCAAGCAGCAAATGAAGTTTGGGGAAAAAATGCACTGCTTAGCTTTAATGATGATCAAGCTATTATTCATGTTCCTCTCAATATTGACCGCACTTTAGTACAAAAAGCTGCGCGTAAATTACGTGCACAAGGCATTAAAGATGTTGAGTTAGTTGGAGAAAACTGGGATTTAGAGTCTTGCTGGGCATTTTATCAAGGTTTTTATACAGCAAAACAAGATTATGCATTGGAATTTCCTCATCTTGATGATGAGCCACAAGCCGAATTATTGGCGCGTATTGAATGCAGTGATTTCGTGCGTGAAATTATCAATTTACCAGCAGAGACGATTACTCCAATTGTACTAGCAACACAAGCAGCAGAATTTATTGAGCAACAAGCCGAAGAATATGCTGATAAAAGTGCGGTAAGTTTTACCATTCTTTCTGGAGAAGAGCTAAAAGAAAAAAACTATCAAGGAATTTGGCAAGTAGGACGAGGCTCAGCAAATCCTCCTGCGATGTTACAATTAGATTTTAATCCTACAGGTAATCCTGATGCTCCTGTTTTGGCTTGCTTAGTTGGTAAAGGGATTACATTTGATAGTGGGGGCTATAGTATTAAGCCAAGTGATGGCATGAGTACAATGCGAACAGATATGGGAGGCGCTGCACTTGTGACTGGTGCACTAGGGTTAGCTATCGCTCGTGGCTTGAAGCAACGCGTGAAACTCTATTTATGTTGTGCAGAAAATTTAGTGAGCAGTAATGCCTTTAAATTAGGGGATATTATTACTTATCGTAATGGCGTAACAGCTGAAATTTTAAATACAGATGCAGAGGGGCGTTTAGTATTGGCTGATGGTTTGATTGAGGCTGATCAACAACAACCACAGGTGATCATTGACTGTGCGACTTTAACGGGTGCTGCTAAAATTGCGGTAGGTAATGACTATCATTCAATTTTATCTATGGATGATAAATTAGTCGCGGACTTACTTGTTTCAGCAGAAGTGGAACAAGAGCCTTTTTGGCGATTACCTTTTGCAGAATTACACCGTTCACAAATCAGTACTGCTTTTGCAGATATTGCTAATATTGGTACTGTACCTGTAGGGGCAGGCGCGAGTACAGCAACAGCATTCTTATCTTATTTTGTTAAAAATTATCAACAAAATTGGTTGCATATTGATTGTTCAGCCACTTATCGTAAGACAGCAAGTGATTTATGGGCTGTTGGCGCGACAGGACTTGGTGTGCAAACATTAGCACATTTCTTATTAAATAAAGCGAGTATGTAAGGATAAAAAAATGGCAGTAGAAAGAACTTTATCTCTTATTAAGCCTGATGCAGTACAACGTAATTTGATTGGGACAATTCTAATGCGCTTTGAACAGGCTGGTTTTCGAATTGTCGGGGCAAAAATGTTACGTTTAACACAAGAACAAGCAGAGGGCTTTTATAGTGAGCATCAAAATAAAGAATTCTTTTCAGATCTAGTTGATTATATGATGTCAGCCCCAGTAGTCGCTTTAGTGTTAGAAAAAGAAAATGCAGTTAAAGATTACCGCACTTTAATCGGGGCAACAAATCCACAACAGGCAGCTGTTGGGACAATTCGTCGAGATTTTGCCTTAAATGGTCGCCATAATTCAGTACATGGCTCTGATAGTTTAGAAAGTGCTAAAAGAGAAATTGCGTATTTTTTTGTGGAGACTGAGCTCTTTTAAGTTTAAGTTGAGCTAAGTTTAAAAAATACGACAATAAATCTTATTTACAGCCCTATTTAGTGTTACTAATAGGGCTGTTTGACTATTTTGTTTTTCCTAAATTTGTTAATGGGTTAGTCCTCACTACTCTATTGCAAAAACGATAAAACGGATAATTTTGCTCTGCAATAAATACTTGCCTTTTGTATTTAAAAGCGTATGATTAGCCGTCTAGATGGCGATGCCTCTTAAAGTATTTCAAAATTAGTTAAGGAATATTCATGTCAAGTTATTTATTTACTTCTGAATCAGTATCAGAAGGACATCCAGATAAAATTGCGGATCAAATTTCTGATGCAGTACTTGATGAGATCTTAAAGCAAGATCCGAAAGCACGAGTAGCTTGTGAAACTTATGTCAAAACAGGTATGGCACTAGTTGGTGGGGAAATCACAACATCAGCTTGGGTTGATATTGAAAATCTTGCACGTCAAGTCATTTGTGATATTGGTTATACGTCTTCAGAGATGGGTTTTGATGGTCATTCATGTGCAGTGTTGAATGCGATTGGCAAACAATCTTCTGATATTAATCAAGGTGTTGACCGTGAAAATCCACTAGATCAAGGTGCTGGTGACCAAGGCATCATGTTTGGTTATGCGACAAATGAAACGGATGTATTAATGCCTGCGGCAATTACTTATGCACATCGTCTAATGGAGCGTCAAGCACAAGTACGTAAATCAGGTACATTACCTTGGTTACGTCCAGATGCAAAAAGCCAAGTTACGTTAAAATATGAAAATAATAAAATTGTTGGTGTCGATGCGGTCGTACTTTCCACTCAGCATTGTGATAGTATTTCGCAGAAAGAACTACATGAGGCGGTGATGGAGGAAATCATCAAACCTGTGCTGCCAACGGAATGGTTATCAAAAGCTACACAATATTTTATTAATCCAACGGGACGTTTTGTTATTGGTGGACCAATGGGAGACTGTGGTTTAACAGGACGTAAGATTATTGTGGACACTTATGGTGGGGCTGCTCGTCATGGTGGTGGGGCATTCTCTGGTAAAGATCCATCTAAAGTGGATCGTTCTGCAGCTTATGCAGCTCGTTATGTGGCAAAAAATATTGTTGCAGCAGGTTTAGCAGAACGTTGTGAAATCCAACTTTCTTATGCTATCGGTGTTGCAGAGCCTACATCTATCATGGTAGAAACTTTTGGAACAGGTAAAGTGGCAAATGAATTACTTGTGAAATTAGTCCGTGAATTTTTCGATTTACGCCCATATGGTTTAATTAAAATGCTGGATTTAATTCAGCCTATTTACCGTGAAACTGCCGCTTATGGGCATTTTGGACGTGAACAATTCCCTTGGGAAAAAATTGATCGTGCTGAAGAATTACGCACCGCAGCAGGTTTAAAATAATTTTATAGTCATAACATAAAGGCGACAGAGTTCGCCTTCTTTTTTATATGCAGCAAGACACAGGATTTCGTGAGCTAAAAATGCAAGTGCAACGTAAATTAATTCATTGTTTACAACTTGCTGAAAAACATTTCAAACGTACCTTCCCCCTTCCTATTGTGACTTATCAAGTACGTGGTTTAAAAGCAGGGGTTGCTTATCTACAGAGTAACGAAATCAGATTAAATCCTGTTTTATTATTAGAAAATCGTGAAGAGTTTATTAGCCAAGTAGTACCACATGAATTAGCCCATTTAATTGTGTATCAAGTTTTTGGACGAGTGCAACCGCACGGTAAGGAATGGCGAGAGGTCATGATGACTGTATTTAGTTTAGCACCTAAAGTCTATCATCAATTTGATATCACACGGGTGAAGGGGAAAACAATTACCTACTATTGTGCATGTCGAGAACACCAACTTACCATGCGAAGACACTATAATATACAAAACAAAAAGACTGTTTATCTGTGTAAAGATTGTAAATCTAAGTTAATGGAGAAGATTTAATCAAATGAAGTGATATAATACTTGTGAATTATTATTTCACTTAACACTAGAAAGAGGAAACTAGAATGAAAAAATCATTATTTGTATTAGCCTTTGGTGCGTTATTTACGGCAACTGCAAGCGCTAATTTTTATGTACAAGGTGATTTGGGGTATTCAAAACTTAAGTCTGAAGATGTCAGTAAAAGTAAGTTTTCTCCAAGTTTTGCGGTAGGTTATAAGTTTAATGATTTTCGTTTAGCATTAGATTATACCCATTATGGAAAAATGAGTCGCACAGATATAGAGCAAGTCACTTTACCTGGTCAAAACCCTCAGCAACCTAATGTCGTTTCGGGACCAGAGAAATACTCATTAAAAGTACAATCAATCGGCTTGTCTGCTTTATATGATTTTAATTTTCTTTCACCTTTTAAACCTTATGTTGGTGTGAGACTTTCTCAAAATCACTTTAAATCAACTTTAGATTTCTCTGCCCCAGGCTATTCAGAGTATCGTAGTACAACAGCTAATAAATTTGGCTATGGACTTTTAGCTGGTGCCCATTATCCATTAGCTAAAGCACTTTCTTTAAATGCAGGCATTGAATATAACCGTTTAGGGAATATTGATGGTGCTAAAGTTAAGCAGTATGGTGCTAAAGTCGGCTTGCGTTACGACTTCTAAAGAATTCTCTGATTATCTTTTAAAGTGCGGTCAAAAAATCAAAAATATTGACCGCACTTTGCTTTTCCTTGTAGTAATAAATTTTCTCCTAAACTCTTGAAATTCCCTTTTCTGCACTTATATCAGACTGCACTTATATATGATTCATCAGAAAAGGAAAATATTATGTCGAATAATCAAGAAACACGTGGTTTTCAATCTGAAGTTAAGCAGCTTTTGCAACTTATGATTCATTCTCTCTATTCTAATAAAGAAATTTTCTTGCGTGAGTTGATATCCAATGCTTCGGATGCTGCTGATAAATTACGTTTTAAAGCATTGTCTGCACCAGAACTTTATGAAGGAGACGGTGATTTAAAAGTACGTATCAGTTTTGATGAAAACAAAGGCACATTAACGATCAGTGATAATGGTATTGGTATGACTCGTGAGCAAGTGATTGATCACTTGGGTACCATTGCAAAATCAGGTACAAAAGAGTTTTTAAGCTCATTAGGCAGTGATCAAGCAAAAGATAGCCAATTAATTGGTCAGTTCGGCGTAGGTTTTTATTCTGCTTTTATTGTCGCAGATAAAGTAACAGTAAAAAGCCGCGCGGCAGGTGAAAGTGCAGATAAAGCCGTACTTTGGGAGTCAGCAGGAGAAGGAGAATATTCAGTAGCTGATATTGAGAAAAAAACACGTGGTACTGAAATTACTTTACATTTACGTGCTGATGAAAAAGAATTTTTAAATGAATGGCGTTTACGTGAAATCATCAGTAAATATTCTGATCATATTGGCTTACCTGTAGAAATTCTTGCGAAAGAATATGATGATGAAGGGAAAGAAACGGGCATTAAATGGGAAAAAATTAATAAAGCCCAAGCATTATGGACTCGCTCAAAAAATGAAATTTCAGAAGACGAATATAAAGAGTTTTATAAGCATGTGAGCCATGATTTTGCTGACCCTCTGTTATGGGCACATAATAAAGTAGAGGGTAATCAAGAATATACTAGCTTACTCTATATTCCAGCTAAAGCCCCTTGGGATTTGTTTAACCGTGATCATAAACATGGGTTGAAACTTTATGTTCAGCGTGTCTTTATTATGGATGATGCTGAGCAATTTATGCCAAATTATTTACGTTTTATGCGTGGCTTAATTGATAGTAATGATTTACCATTGAATGTATCGCGTGAAATTTTGCAAGATAATAAAGTCACGGCTGCTTTACGTAAAGCTTTGACTAAGCGTGCATTACAGATGTTAGAAAGATTAGCAAAAGATGATGTGCAGAAATATCAATCATTCTGGCAGGAATTTGGTTTGGTATTAAAAGAAGGTCCTGCAGAAGATTTTGCAAATAAAGACACTATTGCGAAGTTATTGCGTTTTGCTTCAACACAAAATGACAGTAGTGAACAAACAGTATCATTAGAAGATTATGTAGCACGCATGAAAGAAGGGCAAAAGGCTATTTACTACATTACGGCAGATACTTATGTTGCAGCTAAAAATAGCCCACATTTAGAACTCTTTAACAAAAAAGGTATTGAAGTATTGTTACTTTCTGATCGTATTGATGAGTGGATGTTGAGTTATTTAACTGAATTTGACGGCAAACCATTACACACGATCAGCAAAGCAGATTTAGATCTTGGTGATTTAGCGGACGAAGAAAAAGAAGAGCAAAAGCAGCAAGATGAACAATTTGCTTCATTTGTTGAACGTGTGAAAAACTTGCTCGGTGAGCGTGTGAAAGAAGTGCGTTTAACACACCGTTTAACTGATACGCCAGCAGTAGTGTCAACAGGTAATGATCAAATGACCACTCAAATGGCGAAATTATTTGCTGCTGCTGGTCAGGCGATGCCAGAGGTAAAATATACTTTTGAATTGAACCCTGAACATAGTTTAGTGCAAAAAGTGGCAGACATTGCAGATGAGCAACAATTTGCAGAGTGGGTTGAGTTATTATTAGAGCAGGCGATGTTAGCTGAGCGCGGTTCTTTAGAAAACCCTGTTGCGTTTATTAAGCGTATGAATGCATTGCTTGGAAAATTGACAAACCACTAAGCTAAAAAAGTGATACACTAAATCCTCGGTAAAAAATCGAGGATTTTTTGTTTATTAGCCCAATATAAAAGGACAAATGATGATAACCGTTTATGGTATTAAAAATTGTGATACTGTGAAAAAAGCCTTGAAATGGCTTACTGATAATAATATTTCTCACCAATTACATGATTATCGTATAGATGGTCTAAGTCGAGATTGGTTAATCCAAGCAGAACAACAATTTGGTTGGGAGAATTTGGTCAATAAACGCAGTACAACGTGGCGCAATCTTGATGCTGACATCAAAGAAACTTTATCAAAACAGACCGCACTTGATGTGCTTTTGGCTCAGCCAACGTTGATAAAACGTCCGATTATTTTGCAGCAAAATAAAGCATTAATCGGTTTTGATGTAAAAGAGTATGAAGCTTGTTTTAAATAGGTGGCAGTGAGGGTAGCTCGTCATATTTATCCTTTGTTATATAAAAAGTGTGGTTTGAAATGAAACACAATATAATTTCTCTCGCAAGAGAATTAATTCGTCGACCTTCTATTAGTCCTAATGATCAAGGTTGTCAGCAAATTATTGCTGAACGTTTAGCAAAACTAGGATTTCAAATTGAATGGATGCCTTTTAATGACACATTGAATTTATGGGCAAAGCACGGTTCTGGATCGCCTGTGATTGCTTTTGCGGGACACACTGATGTTGTCCCTATAGGGGATGAAAAACAATGGCAATATCCAGCTTTTTCAGCTCAGATTGTAGATGATATATTATACGGTCGTGGAGCTGCTGATATGAAAGGTTCTCTTGCTGCAATGGTCGTTGCAGCAGAGAAATTTATCGAAGCGAATCCAAACCATCAAGGTACGATTGCCTTATTGATTACTTCCGATGAGGAAGCTGCTGCTAAAGATGGAACTGTGCGTGTAGTGGACACCTTGATGGCTCGTAATGAGTTAATTGATTATTGTATTGTTGGTGAGCCTTCTAGTAGTCAGAAATTGGGCGATATCATTAAAAACGGTCGTCGTGGCTCAATTACCGCTAATTTGTATATTCAAGGTATTCAAGGGCATGTAGCCTATCCTCACTTAGCTAAAAATCCAGTGCATAAATCATTAGCATTTTTGACAGAATTAACTACCTATCAATGGGATCAAGGCAATACCTTTTTTCCTCCCACTTCGCTACAAATTGCCAATATTCAAGCAGGTACTGGCAGTAATAATGTCATTCCTGGTGAGCTATATGTGCAATTTAATTTACGTTATTGTACGGAAATGACGGATGAACTGATCAAGTCAAAAGTCGCTGAAATGTTGGATAAGCACCAGTTGAATTATCATATTGAATGGCATTTATCAGGTAAGCCATTTTTAACCGCAACAGGTAAACTTGTGGATGCAGCAGTGGATGCAGTAAAAAAAGTGACTCAAAATACACCACAGCTAGATACTGGTGGTGGTACTTCTGATGCACGCTTTATTGCGTTAATGGGAGCAGAAGTTGTCGAATTTGGTCCATTAAATAAAAGTATTCATAAAGTGAATGAATGTGTTGATGTAAATGACTTAGTACAATGTGGTCAAATATATCAACAAATTTTACACAATATTTTGGATTGAAAATGAATATTAAATTTAGTGCTGTAGAGTTAACTGGTAAATCACGTAGTCATTTAGTGCCTCTTCCTTGCCCTATTTCTACTCAACATTTTTTACACAAGGATAGTGTTAAGGCATTTCAAGGGCTACAACAATGTGCTTTGAAGCAGGGATTTAATTTGCAACCTGCCAGTAGTTTTCGTGATTTTCAACGTCAACAATTAATTTGGAATAGTAAGTTTCGTGGGCAGCGTAAAGTGCATGATGATCATGGAAATCCATTGGATTTAAGTAGGTTATCGGATTGGCAAAAAGCACAAGCTATTTTGCGTTGGTCAGCGTTACCTGGTGCGAGTCGCCATCATTGGGGAAGCGAAGTAGATGTTTTTGATCCTAATTTATTACCTACAAATCATCAGTTGCAACTTGAACCATGGGAATATGCACAAGGTGGGTATTTTTTTGAATTGAGCGAATGGCTACAACTGAACATAGCGCAGTTTGATTTTGCTTTACCTTTCACAAATTTATTAACTGACAAACAAATCGGCCATGAGCCTTGGCATATCAGCTATTTACCTATTGCACAATACGCAATGCAACAATTTTCACCAGAATTGTTATTACAATCATGGCAAGATGAAGAGATTGCGGGAAAAGTAGCTCTTCAACAACATCTAGATGATATTTTTCAACGATTTTTGATTTAATCTTTTCCTTTTTATGAGAATAGTATGGAAAAACGCACTTCAGAACAAAACCATAGCCATTTTAGTAAAATTATTTCCAGTCTATTGCAGTGGGTATTAAACATTTCATTAGTGATTTTAGCGATGATTTTGGTCATTTTCCTAGCTCAAGAAACTTATAGTTTAGCTCTTGTCTTATTAATTGAAACAAATAAAGCGTCTTATTTGCTAATTGAAAAAATTGTTGTTTATTTTCTCTACTTTGAGTTTTTAGCTTTAATTGTGAAATATTTTAAGACAAATTATCATTTTCCTTTGCGTTATTTTCTATATATAGGGATAACCGCGATGGTCAGATTAATTATTGTCGATCACTCAAGTGCTATAAATACGCTACTCTTTTCTGGCTCTATTTTACTCATGGTGCTTGCACTTTTTTTAGTCAGTTCAGAACGTTTAAGAAAAAGTTAAGGGGATATTCATAAAATGGACATTCAACAATTTACACAACAAGATATTGAAATCTTAAAAGAAGAAACTTTGTATAAAGGTTTTTTCGAGCTAAAACGAGTTCAGTTTAAACATAAATTATTTGCAGGCGGTGACAGTGGAGTTGTAACACGTGAGTTATTGGTTAAAGGTGCCGCATCTGCGGTGATTGCTTATGATCCTCAACAAGATAGTGTCATTTTAGTAGAACAAGTTCGTATAGGTGCTTATCAACCTAATTCAAGTCAATCTCCTTGGTTATTAGAACTAATAGCAGGTATGGTTGAAAAAGGGGAACAACCAGAAGAAGTTGCATTACGAGAAAGCAAAGAAGAAGCAGGAGTAGAGATCAGCAATTTACAACATTGTTTAAGTGTATGGGATAGTCCTGGTGGTGTGGTTGAGCGAATTCACTTATTTGTTGGGAAAGTAGATAGTAGCCAAGCAAGGGGAATTCATGGATTAGCAGAGGAAAACGAAGATATTCGTGTACATGTCGTCAGTCGAGAAAAAGCATATCAATGGGTTAATGAGGGTAAGATTGATAATAGCATTGCCGTATTAGGACTTCAGTGGTTACAACTCAATTATCAAAGATTACAACATCAATGGTGTAAATAAAATGTTAATTTACAAATAAAAATGTGACTTAGATTTAATTTTGAAAAAAAATTTCATAAAGAAATATGACATAGCTAACATTTTTTTATTTTGGTACGTGCAATTTACTTGATAAGTCGGTAATTTATAACGAGTTTTATATTTTAGCAGTAGGAGTTCGCTTTGTTCAGTACTTATACATATGAGACATCGGCGGAAGTATTCAAATTTGTTCAAATTACTGACCCACATTTGTTTAAGGATGAAAAGAGTGAGTTATTAGGAGTCAATACTCTTCAAAGTTTTAATCAAGTATTAGAAGAAATCAAAGAGAGTGGTTTTCACTATGATTTTGTTCTCGCTACAGGTGATCTTGTACAAGATAGTAGTAACGAAGGTTATGTACATTTTTGCGAGCAGGTAAAAAAACTTGAAAAAACGGTATTTTGGATCCCCGGTAATCACGATTTTCAACCGAAGATGTTTGAAATACTGAATCAACATCAAGACAATTTGAATGCAAAAAAACATATTTTACTAGGGAAACATTGGCAAATTTTAATGCTGGATAGCCAAGTGTTTGGTGTACCACATGGTGAGTTAAGTCAATATCAGATTGACTGGCTATTAGCTAAGCTAAAAGATCATCCTGATCGCTATTCGTTAATTGTCTTACATCATCATATTTTACCAACAAATTCAGCTTGGCTTGATCAACATAACTTACGCAATGCTCATGATCTAGCGGATGTATTGGCTCCTTTTAGCCATGTAAAAGGTATTTTATATGGTCATATCCATCAAGAAATGGAAGGGGAATGGAAAGGGTATAAAGTCATGGCAACCCCTTCTACTTGCATTCAATTTAAACCAGATCATCATACTTTTACTTTAGATTGCGTGCAGCCTGGGTGGAGAGAAGTGGAATTACATCCTGATGGGCGAATTGAAACAAGAGTAAAGCGGATTCAGAAGGTACAATTTTTTCCGAACATGCATGAGGAAGGTTATTAAAAATAAAAGAGCGGTAAATTTTTCAATTTTTTGACCGCTCTTTTATTTAATCTTATAAGCCTAATGCATATTTTAAGGCTTGTTTTTTTAAGGGCGTTACTTTGTTTGTCGTAAATAACGCAAGATTGCGGGCAATTTTAAGGGGTAAAATATCCTCTTTAAAAGCCTTATAAAAGAGATCCATACCTGATTGCATCAGCAAATTATCCCATTGGCGTTGACGTTGATAACGCATCAATACTTCATTACTTGCTAAGTCGTCTCCTTTTTGTATTGCTTGATTGAAGACCTCTAAGAGTGCTTTGACATCTTTAAAGCCTAGATTCACGCCTTGTCCTGCTAATGGGTTGATTGTATGAGCCGCATCTCCAACTAATACGATCCCTTGCTTGAAATATTCCTGTGCATGACGACGAGTTAATTCGAAGCTATTTGCACATTTTACTTTTATTTTCCCTAAGCGAGCAGGAAAGGCTTGGCTAACTTCCACTGTAAGTTTTTCTAAAGGAAGTTGTTTTAAGGCTCGAATACGCTCAGGTTTGTCGTACCATACTAAACATGCCTGTTGACCAAGCAAGGGTAAAAAAGCTCTTGGCCCCGAAGGATAAAATTGTTGCCAAGTGATATCTTGTTGTTCTAACACTGTATCGACAATCATTAACAGACAACTTTGACGGTATTGCCAACCAGTTAAACCAATTCCAGCAATTTGACGGAGTTGTGAGTTTGCACCATCAGCAGCAACAATACAGGGTGCAGAATAAGTTTCACCATTCTCAAGTAAAATTTGCCAATATTGGTCGCACTTTGTTATTTTTTTTATTGGTGATCCGAGAGTTGTTTGTATTGTTTCGACAGATTGAATTGTCTGCCATAATCCTAATTGGATGAGATTGTTTTCGACCATAAAGCCTAATTCAGGCAGTTTTAACTCGTCACTATGAAAGTGAGTTGAAAAGCCCTCAATTTCCCACGTCTCTAAAGCGCGATAAGGACAAATTCTCATTTTTTCAATATGTTGCCACGCAGTTAGCTGTTTTAATAAATTGACGGAAGCGACACTAATTGCAGAAATACGCAGATCATAGGGGGAATGAGGATCAAAATGAGGTAGGGCTTGTTGTTCGATGAGTTGGATATTGTGCCCTTGCTGCCCTAATCCTAACGCACAGGCCGCACCAACCATCCCACCACCTACTACAATAATGTCTTTTTGTATGACTGCCATTGCTTTTTTCCTTTTAGTTTTTGAAAACTATTTTACCGCCAATGAGGGAAATTCAAAAGAAATCTCTTTTTTAACTAGCCAGCATACTGACAAGTCTGTAAAATAGCCAGTCAAATTTTTTATAGGTTAACTGAATTTTTAAAAACAATATGACGCAAAAATTACATATTAAAACCTGGGGCTGTCAGATGAATGAATATGATTCATCAAAAATGGCAGATCTTTTAAATAGTACCCATGGTTTAGAATTAACTGAAATTCCAGAAGAGGCAGATGTATTATTATTAAATACCTGCTCGATCCGAGAAAAAGCACAAGAAAAGGTCTTTCATCAATTAGGTCGTTGGAAAGAATTAAAAAAACAAAATCCCGCATTAGTCATTGGTGTGGGTGGTTGTGTTGCCTCACAAGAGGGAGAACATATTCGTACTCGAGCCCCTTATGTTGATATTATTTTTGGACCACAAACTTTGCATCGCCTACCTGAAATGATTAATCAAATTCGAGGGGGAAAAAGTTCAGTTGTTGATGTGAGCTTTCCAGAAATTGAGAAGTTTGACCGTTTGCCAGAGCCCCGTGCGGAAGGGCCAACCGCCTTTGTTTCTATTATGGAAGGCTGTAATAAATATTGCTCATTTTGTGTGGTGCCTTATACGCGAGGTGAGGAAGTCAGTCGTCCTGTTGATGATGTGTTATTTGAAATTGCTCAATTAGCAGAGCAAGGTGTACGCGAAGTCAATTTATTAGGGCAAAATGTAAATGCCTATCGTGGCGCAACACATGATGATGGTATTTGTACTTTTGCTGAGTTATTACGATTAGTTGCTGCAATTGATGGTATTGATCGTCTACGTTTTACTACAAGTCATCCAATTGAATTTACGGATGATATTATTGATGTTTACCGTGATACGCCCGAACTAGTCAGTTTCTTACATTTGCCTGTTCAGAGTGGCTCAGATCGAGTTCTTTCTATGATGAAACGAAATCATACCGCACTTGAGTATAAATCTATTATTCGTAAATTAAGAGCGGTTCGACCTGACATTCAAATTAGTTCAGATTTTATTGTTGGGTTCCCTGGTGAAACAACTGAGGATTTTGAGCAAACGATGAATTTAATTGCGCAAGTCAATTTTGATATGAGCTTTAGCTTTATTTATTCTGCTCGTCCAGGCACACCAGCTGCAGACATGCCAGATGATGTCAGTGAAGAAGAGAAAAAACAACGTTTATATTTATTACAGCAACGTATCAACAATCAAGCAGCACAATTTAGCCGTGCAATGTTGGGTACAGAACAGCGTGTATTAGTTGAGGGGCCATCGAAAAAAGATATCATGGAACTCACAGGAAGAACAGAAACAAACCGTATTGTTAATTTTGTGGGTACGCCAGATATGATTGGCAAGTTTGTTGATATTAAAATTACAGATGTGTTCACTAATTCCTTACGTGGTGATGTAGTACGTACGGAAGAACAAATGGGATTACGTGTTGTGCAATCACCACAAGCAGTGATTAATCGTACTCGTAAAGAAGATGAGCTGGGCGTAGGACGTTACCACGCTTAATTTTTTACTCATACTTATTGCTAAAAGCTGCTCAGGGTGGATTACTTGAGTAGCTTTTTCTTTTTTTTGTTAACTAAAAACTACCTTTTTTAAAAGTGGATCAATAATATTCACTTAATTCTAGGCATATCATTGTGAATAGTGCTGTTCCAATTTAATAAAATTACACAGATCTTTTACTTTTTATATATTATTTGCACTTATTTAGTGTCATTTAAAATAAATTTTGGTAATTTATATATATCAAAAGTGTATTTTTTTTTAATTAAATGAGTTAAATGGAATGTATACATCGAATTTTTTAAATCTTATCTTAAATGTTGACAGCTATAAGGCATCTCATTGGCTACAGTACCCACCTGATACAAAATATGTGTCTTATTATGTTGAGGCACGTAACGGGAATTTTGATGTTGTGTTTTTTGGTTTACAAGCGTTTATAAAAGAATATTTATTAACACCAATTAGCCAACAGGATATTGATGAAGCAGAAATTGTTTTGAATACGCATGGTTTACCATTTAATCGTAATGGTTGGCAACTTTTAATTGAGAAGTATCAGGGATTCTTACCATTAAAAATAGAAGCTATTCCAGAAGGTACTGTATTACCAGTAAGTAATGTAGTTTGTCAGATTGTTAACACCGATCCTGAATTTTTTTGGCTTGCAGGCTATCTAGAAACGGCATTATTACGTGCAATTTGGTACCCTTCTACAGTTGCCAGTATTTCTTATTTTTGTAAGCAGAAAATTAAACATGCACTTGAACAATCTGCGGATAATTTAGATGGATTATTATTTAAGCTGCATGATTTTGGCGCAAGAGGAGCTTCTAGTTTGGAAACTGTGGCTTTAGGCGGTTTAGCACATTTAGTTAATTTTATGGGAACAGATAGCGTTTCGGCATTACTTGCAGCTCGACGTTGGTATAATGCAACACAAATGCCAGCTTTCTCTATTCCTGCTGCTGAACATAGTACGATAACATCATGGGGAAAAGAAAGAGAAAGTGCTGCTTATGAAAATATGCTAAATCAATTTGCAGGTAAAGATAAGATATATGCGGTTGTTTCAGATAGCTATGATCTGTGGAATGCCCTAGAAAATATTTGGGGAGAGCAACTGAAAAACAAAGTACAAGTATTGGGTGGGACTTTAGTTATACGTCCAGATAGTGGCGATCCAGCTGAAGTCATATGTCGTACATTAACAATTCTAGAAAACAAATTTGGCTCAGTAGTAAATAATAAAGGCTATAAAGTATTACCTAGTTATATACGTCTTATTCAAGGCGATGGGATAAACTGCCATTCAATTGTGTCTATTTTAGCCTCAATCATGGCTCATGGATTTAGTATTGATAATGTGAGTTTTGGAATGGGAGGCGGCTTATTACAACAAATCAATCGAGATACGATGAGTTGGGCGATGAAGGCGAGTGCGGTCAATATTGCAGGTGAATGGCAAGATGTTTATAAAGATCCAATAACTAGTCGAGCAAAGCGTTCGAAAAAAGGTCTGCTTGCATTAGTCAAACAACAAAACCAGTGGCAAACAATATCTAAGCAGGCATTAGGTGAACAAGAAAATCAATTACGTACAGTATTTTTGAATGGGCAGTTACTAATTGATGATGATTTAGAAACAATTCGTATGAGAGCAAATAGCTATTAATATTAGATTAATTACTGTTCTTAAATTTATTTTTGTGTATTGTTTGAGTGTTTAAGATGAAATTTTTTTGTTAACTTATTGATATGACTTTTGTATAGGAAGTCAAAATGTAGCCAGAGGCAGATTTTTCTGCAAGTTTTACATCTAAGATAATATGTATGAATCTGCCTCCCTCTTTTGTAAAGGTATATGTTTAGTTAATCTTTACTTAGAGATCTTATGATGAAAATAGAAAATGCTCAAAATAAAATAAAGTGATTAGATTTCAGTTGGTTATACTTTATTCGAGTAGAAAATAATGATTTATTGAAAAAAGATAAAATAGATGATGCTTAGCATTTTTACTTCTTTTAACTAAGGAACTTAACTAACATTAGTTAAAAACAATAGGGCAGCAATTTGGGGGGGAATTTTCATCTTTGCTATATTTAAGTGTTAGTTATGCATATACTATGCTGAAATAGCTCATTAAAAAATTAAGCAAATTAATACAATACTGCAAGAGTGGCATTATATTGTAATTTAGTAGTGCTTAAGTACAGCTTGAATAATAAGAAAAGTAAATTTTAGGAAAATAAAAAGCCTATTTGGATGCTATTTTATTGTATTTATTGTGGTTTTATATGGTGCCCGAGGCCAGACTTGAACTGGCACGCTTCGAAAAGCGAGGGATTTTAAATCCCTTGTGTCTACCGATTTCACCACTCGGGCACATAATTTAAATATGCTGCGATAACTAACTGCGTTTAAGGTTATGGAGGCGTGTCCCGGAGTCGAACCGAGCTACATGGATTTGCAATCCAGTGCATAACCGCTTTGCTAACACGCCGTTAGTTTGGAGCGGGAAACGAGGCTCGAACTCGCGACCCCAACCTTGGCAAGGTTGTGCTCTACCAACTGAGCTATTCCCGCATTCGCTGTTAGTGCGGTGCATTCTACTGATTTCTAAAAATCTGTCAACGATTGTTTTTAAAAAAGTTGATTAACTGCTGAAAAAAAATGCAGATTGTTTGTTTCTGTTCAAAAATGAGTAGTTTTTTGTTTGTTTTTAAATAGATTTTATGTATTTTGTAGATTACAGAATTTCCTTTTTTGTTTTTTATCTTTATGCCATAATGCAATTTAAGCCATCTGGATGGCTAAATTGGTGGATTGTTTTTTATTAATACAGAATGTAGAGCGTTTATGACACAACAATATTTTATTGAAACATTACTTGCGCAAGCGGGTAACAGAACTGATGAACGGACGGGGGCAGTATCTACACCTATCTTTTTGTCTACAGCTTATGGACATCATGGGATTGGTGAAAGTACTGGGTATGATTATACGAGAACTAAAAATCCAACACGTACTGTACTGGAAGAAACGATTGCTCAGCTTGAGGGAGGGATAAGAGGATTTGCATGCGCTTCTGGTATGGCTGCAATTCAACTCATTATGTCTCTGTTCTCGTCACCTGATGAATGGATTGTTTCAAACGATGTTTATGGTGGGACTTATCGCCTATTGGACTTTGCTTATAAAAAAACGCATGGTGTGAAACCTGTGTATGTTGATACTGCGGATATCGCTGCAATTGAAGCAGCGATTACAGAAAAAACTAAGGCGATTTTTATAGAAACACCCTCCAATCCATTGATGGAAGAATGTGATGTGGCTGAAATTGCAAAAATTGCTAAAAAATATAATTTGTTGTTAATTGTTGATAATACATTTTTGACACCAGTTTTGTTTAGACCGATCGAACATGGTGCAGATATTGTGATCCATAGTGCAACTAAGTATCTTGCTGGCCATAATGATACTTTAGCTGGGCTTATTGTAACAAAAGACTTAGATCTCTGTGAGCGTTTATTTTATATTCAAAATGGAGCGGGAGCTGTGCTATCGCCATTTGATTCTTGGCTAACGATTCGAGGAATAAAAACTTTAGCATTACGAATGGAGCGACATCAAAGTAATGCCAAAGCTTTAGCAACATTTCTAAAAAAGCAGCCACAAGTCGCAGATGTGTTGTATCCTAATAAAGGAGGTATGCTATCTTTTCGTTTACAGGATGAAAATTGGGTTAATCCATTTTTAAAAGCTATTAAATTGATTACTTTTGCTGAAAGTCTGGGGGGAACGGAAAGTTTTATTACTTATCCCGCAACTCAAACACATATGGATATCCCTGAGCACGAACGCATTGCAAGAGGTATTTGTAATCGTCTATTACGTTTTTCAGTGGGTTTAGAAAATATTGAAGATCTTAAAGCTGATTTACAGCAGGCCTTTGCACAATTAAGCTGAGTTTTCATCGTAAACGGATTGATTTGCATCATGCTTGTGATATTATCAATGCACTTGAAATTATGAAAAGCGTTCTTATTATAGAAAGCATTATTAACAAAAAAGGAAAAAATAATGGAAGTATTACACTCAACTGATGCAACATTTGTAGCTGATGTAGTTAATTCAGATGTACCTGTATTATTAGATTTTTGGGCGCCTTGGTGTGGTCCTTGTCGTATGATTTCACCTATTTTAGATGAAATTGCTGCGGATTTTTCGGGGAAAGTAAAAGTAGTAAAAATTAATATTGATGAAAACCAAGAAACACCTGCACAATTAGGTGTACGTAGTATCCCGACATTAGTGTTATTTAAAGACGGTAAAGCAGTTGCAACACAAGTTGGTGCATTACCGAAAAATCAGTTAGCGAATTTTATTAATCAAAATATCTAACGTAAATGAATTAAAGATAAATCCCAAGTATAGTGCTTGGGATTTTTTTATATTTGAATTATAAGAATTGACTCACATAATGTGGGACAATTTGGCTTGCTTTACCATAGTGAAATTCATCGAAACTTGACCGCACTTTACTAGGTTCTAAGTTGAGTTCGACAGTATGTGCGCCATGATATCTTGCTTCATTAACGAAGCCAGCAGCAGGGTAGACATGACCAGAGGTGCCGATTGCAATAAAATAATCACATTCAGAAAGTGCCGTATAAATACGCTCCATCTCTAAAGGATATTCTCCAAACCAAACAATATGAGGGCGTAATGTTTGTGGTATTGTGCAACATGTGCATTTATCTCGCTGAGTAATATCTTTTTGCCAAGTATAAATTTTCCCCGATTTTGTACAGCGAACTTTTAATAATTCACCATGCATGTGAATGATGTTTTTTGAGCCAGCACGTTCGTGTAAGTTATCCACATTTTGCGTTATAACTAATAGGTTTTGACCTATTTTTTGTTCTAGCTTAGTAAGAGCAAAATGTGCTGCATTAGGTTTCAAATTAGTATCTAATAGCTGTTTACGACGAGCATTATAGAAGTGTTGGACCAGTTGTGGATTTTTTATAAATCCTTCTGGTGTTGCAATATCTTCAATACGATGTTCTTCCCATAGACCGTCTGAAGCACGAAAAGTACGGATACCTGACTCAGCTGAAATCCCAGCGCCTGTTAATACAACAATTTTAGGAGATTTGGACAAGATTGTTTCTCTTTTATAAATAATTTCAATTAATAGAACATCATAGTATTGAAATGCTATTTTCTTTGTATTTGTTCATGTATTTTGGCTACGTAGTAATTTTAAAATTATCTTCATGTCTTCATCAAGTGGTGCATTGATACGCAAGATCTCCCCTGTTTTGGGATGTTCAAAACGAATTGAAAATGCATGTAGGAATAAGCGTTTTAATCCTAATTTGCTCATTTCTTCATCAAAAACTTTATCACCATACTTCTCATCGAATGCGATAGGATGGCCTGCATATTGAGTATGTACTCGGATTTGATGAGTTCGTCCCGTTATTGGTGAAGCTTTTATTAATGTTGCTTGAGTATAGCGTTCTTCGATCGAAAAGCGTGTTTCAGAAGGTTTACCTTGAGCATTGACTTTAACAATTCGCTCGCCACTTGATAATTCATTTTTCAATAAAGGGGCAATGACTATTTTACAATGAGACTGCCATTGTCCACGAACTAATGCTAAATAATCTTTTTGTACAGTTTTTTCACGTAATTGCTCATGCAAATGACGTAATGCGGAGCGTTTTTTGGCTACCAATAAAATACCCGAAGTATCTCGGTCTAAACGATGTACAAGCTCAAGAAAGCGAGCATCAGGGCGTAGTGCGCGTAGTGCCTCAATCACACCAAAGTTTAACCCACTCCCCCCATGTACTGCCATACCAGACGGTTTGTTGAGAATTAATAAAGTATCATCTTCAAAAACAATATGTTTTTCTAATTGATTAACTTTATTTAATTTATTAGAAATTGGTGTTTTCTCTTTTTCTGATAGACGGACAGGAGGGATACGTACAATATCATCTATTTGTAATTTATACTCGGGCTTTATACGGCTTTTGTTCACTCGTACTTCACCTTTACGTAAAATGCGATAGATTAAACTTTTTGGTACACCCTTCAATTTAGTTAATAAATAATTATCGATACGCTGTCCTGCTTCATCTTCACTAATAGTAAGCAGTTTTACATTTTGACTGATAGTTTTTGAGCTTTTATTTTGATGCATTTAAGAAATCTTTTTGATGAAAATTGGGTGGATCATATCACATTTTCCTATCCTTTAAATGATTAAAATTACCTTGATAAATAAGAGTGATAAGTACATAATAGTGCGTATTTTTACGTCATTGGTGTGACTTGAAAATGGAGTGTTATTGTTAAGTTAATATAATGCAGCATATGGCATAAGACATTGGTAACTTAGTGATTTTAAATGTTAAAAATAGTACGAGTACTTGCGGAAGTATTTTTATAGTCTATTCCGTTTTACGAAAAATGTGTTCTTTTACTTCATTTGATTAACGTAATCAATGCGCCCAGCCGTTGACAGTCGAGAGACTGACATCTGGCGACAGACACGAGGTCGATTACGAAGAAAAGTACGTTTATTTTTAATTAAGCAACAGAATAAAATTAAGAGAACAAAGAATGAAAAGAATGTTAATTAATGCAACTCAAAAAGAGGAGTTGCGCGTTGCATTAGTGGATGGGCAACGTTTATTTGACTTGGATATTGAAAGCCCAGGACATGAACAAAAGAAAGCAAACATTTACAAAGGTCGGATCACACGTGTAGAGCCAAGTTTAGAGGCCGCATTTGTGGATTATGGTGCTGAGCGCCATGGCTTTTTACCATTAAAGGAAATTGCACGTGAATATTTTCCTGAGGATTATGTTTATCAAGGACGTCCAAATATTCGAGATATTTTGAGCGAAGGACAAGAAGTTATCGTTCAAGTTAATAAAGAGGAACGTGGTAATAAAGGGGCTGCATTAACGACTTTTGTCTCTTTAGCTGGCAGCTATTTAGTGATTATGCCAAATAATCCAAGAGCAGGCGGCATTTCACGTCGTATTGAAGGAGATGAGCGTTTAGAGTTAAAAGAAGCATTAAGCTCATTGGATGTGCCAGATGGTGTGGGATTAATTGTACGTACTGCGGGTGTGGGTAAGTCTCCAGAAGAATTACAATGGGATTTAAAGGTTTTATTGCACCATTGGGAAGCGATTAAGCAGGCATCAGAAAGCCGTCCAGCCCCTTTTTTGATTCACCAAGAAAGCGATGTTATTGTACGTGCAATTCGTGATTATTTACGTCGTGATATTGGGGAAATCCTAATTGATAGTCCTAAAGTATATGAGAAAGCTAAGGCACATATTAAGTTAGTACGCCCAGATTTTATTCATCGAGTTAAACTATATCAAGGAGAAGTGCCGTTATTTAGCCATTATCAAATTGAGTCACAAATTGAATCTGCTTTCCAACGTGAAGTACGTTTGCCTTCTGGTGGTTCAATTGTTATAGATGTAACGGAAGCATTAACTGCAATTGATATCAACTCTTCTCGTTCAACTCGTGGGGGGGATATCGAAGAAACCGCATTAAATACTAACCTTGAGGCAGCAGATGAAATTGCACGTCAATTGAGATTACGCGACTTAGGTGGCTTAATTGTAATCGATTTTATTGATATGACACCTGTGCGTCATCAGCGTGAAGTTGAAAATAGAATTCGTGATGCGGTTCGTCAAGATCGTGCTCGTATTCAGATTAGCCGTATTTCCCGTTTTGGATTGCTTGAGATGTCACGTCAACGTTTAAGTCCATCGTTAGGTGAGTCTTCACATCATGTGTGCCCACGTTGTCAAGGCACAGGAAAAATTCGGGATAATGAATCGCTTTCTTTGTCAATTTTACGTCTTATCGAAGAAGAAGCACTAAAAGAGAATACGAAACAAGTTCATACTATTGTGCCTGTTGAGATTGCCTCTTACTTGCTGAATGAAAAACGTAAGGCAATTTATAGCATTGAAAAGCGTCATGAAGTGGATGTGATTGTTGTTCCTAATGAAGCAATGGAAACGCCACACTTCAGTGTTTTCCGTGTTCGTGATGGTGAGGAAGTAAATGAGCTGAGTTATAACTTAGTTAAGCTACATCAAGAGCAAGATGATCAGTTTATCCCTGAAGATTCTCTAGTTTCACGTAATATCGAAGTAGCCGCTGTTACAAGTGAGAATATGCTAGAAAGTGCAGCTGTTTCAATGGCAATTCCTGCCCCAGCTCCTGTCCCCGAAAAGAAAGTAGATAATAAGCCTTCTTTATTAGCACGTATTATTGGTAAAATCAAAGCACTTTTCGCAGATAAGCCTGTGGAAGAAGAAAAATCCAAAAACAATCGCAATAGAAACAATCGTAATCGTCGCAATCAAGAACGTCGTAATAATCGTCGCTCTCGTTCAGAAAGTACAGAGCGTGAAAATAACGTAAAACGTAATGATGAGATTGTTGAAGAAGTTATTCGCCCTCGTTCTGAGCGTAGTAATAAACGTCAACGTAAAGCGAGTGTTGTAGAAAGTACGGTTGTAAATGAGCCAGCTGTAGAATCTATAGTAGATAATTCAGACGTGGAGAAAGTGGAGCAATCTACTCAACGTCGTCCACGCCGTGATCTGCGTAAGAAGGTTCGTATTACGGATGAAGTCTCAACTGAGGCTATTTCTACAGAATCTTCAGAACAAATTCCATCTGAAGTTGTGAATTTGGAGATGGAATCTCAGGAACAAACACCAACTGAAATTGAATCAGTTGAAGTTCTAGTATTAGAAGAGGTTGACAGTGAAAAACGTCGTGATAACCGTCGCCGTTTACCGCGTCACTTACGAGCAAATAATCAACGTCGCCGTCGCAATAATCAAGAGACTAAGTCGCCTATGCCATTATTTGCTGCGGTTGCCTCACCAGAGTTAGCAAGCGGTAAAGTATGGATAGATCATAACTCTATTTCTGTGGCTAAAGATAATCAGTTTTTATCAGTAGATGAGCTCTTAGAACAACAAAATCAATCAAAAAATGATATCGTTGCAACAATTCCAGCAATGGGACTTGTTGAGAATAGTGAAAAATCATCAAAGCCATTTAATGCATTTATGACTCAGCCTGCTAATGAGTCTGTAGAGAAAAAAGTGCAAGAATCTTTACAGCGTTTAGAGGCGGAGCAATCTTTAGTTGAAATAAATCTAGCAAATAGCGAAATGGATACTCAGAAAATTGAGTATGCTGTTGTTGAGCCAACAGTTGAGCATGTGGATCTTCATATAGAACAAACTGAGCAGTTAGATATTACAGAGAAACGTGAACAATCGTTAGTATCAGAGACTGGAATCAACATTATGCCAGATAATGAACGAACTTTTATCTTTACTGGACGCTTAGGTACAGTCTCAGCTGTTGAGCATACTAAAGCTGAGATGACATTAGCTAAAGCAATGAATGACATTGTGGCTATGTCAGAAATTGAAGTATGGAGTGAATCACGCTATTACTTCCATGGTAAAGGTGCAGCAGGACATCATAGTGCAATTAGTCATGTGTATGCTGAACCAACTAGGGCTGAGAGTAAAGCTTAGTGAGTGTTTTGTAGATTTAGTGAGGATAGTAAAGTAGAATCTGTGAGTTGTTCTAAAATAGAACAATTGAATAAAAATCTTAATTTAATTGCTTGACTTAGAACAACAAAATTCGTATTATTCACCTCGCTTAAATCACGGAGGAATGGTCGAGTGGTTGAAGGCACCGGTCTTGAAAACCGGCGAGGGTTTACGCCCTCCGTGAGTTCGAATCTCACTTCCTCCGCCATCAAATTCTAGAAGCCGTAAGTCGATAAGACTTGCGGTTTTTTATTTATTTGTTAATTGATGAGAATTTTGTCAAAGTTGGTGTAATGAGTGGGGAATTATTTCTATGGTGTTGGAGGATGTAACAAACAACACCTTGTACTTTAACATATAGTTGGAGCTTTTTACTATTCAAGCAAAGAGGAAAAGCAGTCTATATATATTTTAGGTTCATTAAGCTCATCGAAGAGTAATAAGTAAGTCTGTCAGTCAGCCTTTAAAATATAATTCAAGCCCTTTATATCATTATTCTTAGAAGTGATTATATAAAGCAACTAGATTTGATTTTCTTTAAATATCAAATATTCCTCAAGTACTTCAATTGCCATTAGACATTTATCACGGCGTTGTTGAGTAAAAGCGATTTTTTGCTCAAGATATGATCTTTCATTTGGATCTTGTGTTTTATGTTTTTCATCTTGTTGCTGAGTAATTTTTTCATTTAGCGCTTGGAGTGCAACATAATATTTTTCTAAACGTTCGCGAGGTGGCAGTTGATGAATAGATTGTGCCATTTGCTGCGTTTTTTTTGACATTGTGTTAACTGTAATTGGATTTAATGCATCAGAAAGTGCTGTACATTGTGATAATAGTTTTTCAGTGAAGAAGATCGCCAAATTGAGATCATTTTCTGGCACATGTGCAAGTTGTTTTAATGTTTCTTGTATTTCCTGATAGTAAAATGAGAAAGATTGACTATTTTCACCAAATAATTGGGGATCAAATTTAGTATTCAATTTTTGCTCGGTATGTTGAGCATATTGTGCGTATAGCTGATTTACTTTACTTGTTAAGGATTGAAGTAGTTCTATTTTTGTCATGGCTTTTTACAGGAAAAAATCCTCCCAGAAGGGAGGATTTATTTTATTATAAATACATTGCAGCTAACCAGCCGAAGATAATTAGTGGGATGTTATAGTGAATAAATGTCGGCACAACAGAATCCCAGATATGGTCATGCTTACCATCCGCATTTAAGCCTGAAGTTGGTCCTAATGTCGAATCAGAAGCAGGTGAGCCAGCATCACCTAATGCGGCAGCAACACCAATGATGGATACAGTAGCAAGCGGTGAAAAACCCAACGATATACAGAGTGGCACGTAAATTGAAGCGATAATTGGTACGGTTGAGAATGAGGAGCCAATGCCCATAGTGATAAATAAACCAACTAATAACATTAAGAATGCGGCTAATCCTTTACTGTCAGTACCTAAACCTTGGCTAAAAGTTTGCACTAAGCTAGTTACGCCTCCTGTTGTATTAATTACGTTAGCAAAGCCAGATGCTGCAATCATAACAAAGCCAATCATCGCCATTAAGCGTAAGCCTTGTTGAAAAATATCATTACTTTCTTTCAGTTTGAAAATGCCACAGACAGCAAAAATAACTAAACCCGCTAAACCGCCAATGATTGTTGAGCTAGTAAAAAGTTGTAATCCAAATGTCACAATGATTGCAGCTAAACTTGCACCAATATGGAATGGTTTTATATTGGTAATATGGGACTCAATGTCTGCTGTACTAATTTGACTATGCACTATTGGGTACTCTCTTGGTTTTCGGTAGCTAATGAAAACAGCTGTAAGTAAGCCTAAAATCATGCCAACGACAGGAACTGCCATACCTAGTGATACTTCAGCAACAGAGGTTTGTAAACCTAAAGTTGCACCAGCTTGGTTGATGTTTTTGACTAATACACTCTCAATAAAAATTTTTCCGAAACCAACGGGTAATAACATATAAGTTGCAGTTAAACCAAATGTGAGTACACATGCTACTGCACGGCGGTCAAGTTTTAATTTATTAAAGATCGCAAGTAGCGGTGGAATCACAATAGGAATGAAGGCGATATGCACAGGCAGTAAATTTTGTGATGAAATAGCGAATAGGGCAAGTATCGCTAAAATAAAATATTTAAAGCCTGCCATAGAACGGCTAGTTGGTGTATTGCCTAAGCGCTTTATGACTTTATAGGCTAATAAGTCCGTAATGCCTGATTTAGAAATAGCAACAGCGAAGGCGCCTAAAATAGCATAGTTCATTGCAACTTCAGCACCACCACCAAGCCCATTAGTAAATGTTTTAATTGTTTCGCTGACACCAAGATCGCCAGTTAAACCAGCTACCAATGCAGAAATAACCAGTGCAATAACTACGTTAATTCGCAATAAGCTTAAAACAAGTAAAACAACAATAGAAATCACGACTGGATTTGTTAATAACATTGTGTTTATCCTTAGGTTATTTTTTAGAAAGAATTTCTAAATTTACTAAAAAAAAATAATTTGTCTAGACTCGATCTCGCAAAATGATAAAGTTAATTGGTCTTTTGCTAAAAAGAGCGGTCTATTTTTAGAAAATTTTAAATTTGATGTGGAAAGCCACCTAAATTTTTTAAGTGATTTACCATGTAGCAAAAGAGTTCAGCGGTACGCTCTGTATCATACAAGGCAGAGTGTGCTTGTTTACAATCAAAGGCAATTTTAGCGGCTTGACATGCTTTTACTAAGACAGTTTGCCCAAACATGAAACCACTTAGAGTGGCTGTATCAAAAAGCCCAAAAGGATGGAATGGGTTCCGTTTTACACTGGTACGTTCAGCTGCTGCCATGAGAAAACTTTGATCAAAAGCAGCGTTGTGCGCAACAATAATAGCACGCTGGCATTCAGCCTCTTTTTGTCCTTTACGAACCATTTTAAATAATTCAGTAATAGCATGTGTTTCACTGACTGCACCACGTAAAGGATTATGAATATCAATGCCATTGAACTGTAATGATTCAGGATTAATATTTGCATTTTCAAAAGGTTCAATATGGAAATGGCAGCGTTGATCTGGTACTAACAAACCATTTTCATCCATTTTTACTGTGATTGCAGCAAGCTCTAATAATGCATCTGTTTTGGCATTAAAGCCTGCTGTTTCAACATCAATGATGACGGGAAAATAACCTCGAAAACGGTTTTTTAATAAATTGTAATTTGTGGTTGATTCAGTTTTGATTTCTGTCACATTACTATCCTATATTCAAGCAGATAGCGTGGACAAAGCCACGCTATCAAAACTTTTCAAAAATTGACCGCACTTAAATTGAATTACCTAAGCCTGCTTGAGCATGTTTATTTTCAATAAATTCAATTTTATATCCATCAGGATCTTCAACAAAGGCAATTACTGTTTTTCCGCCTTTTACTGGTCCTGGCTCACGTGTAATTTTTCCTCCTGCATGGCGAACAGCTTTACAGGTTGTGTAAATATCATCTACACCAATTGCAATATGGCCGTAAGCAGTACCCTGTTCATATTCAGTTACCCCCCAATTATAGGTCAACTCTAATACTGAAGTTTTGTCTTCATCATCATACCCTAGAAATGCAAGAGTATATTTATATTCTTCATTTTCACTCGTGCGTAGCAAACGCATACCTAAGACATCTTGATAAAATTTAATTGAGCGTGTTAAATCAGTTACACGCAACATCGTGTGTAGAATGCGCATAAGTTACTCCAAGTTTATGTTAACTAGTTAAAAAGTATGTAAAGTCATTGTCAAAATTGTTTAAGATTATGCCATAATCAAGGCGAAAAATCATTACATTCTCAAGAGTAAGGAAAAACAGATGCAACAGACGACATTGTTTAATTTATCTTGGCAGAAGTATTTAGTGCTTTTATTTGCGTTGTTAAGTGCAGGTTTTTTTGCAAGTGGTGCAATTACATGGATTGCGGCAAACTGGGATTATTTTTCTAAATTTCAAAAGCTTTATAGTATCCAAGCTTTATTTTTTATTACTGTAGGTCTGGGTTTATCCTTTTATTATCGAGAAGTGAAAAAAGCACATAACTCAGGGCTTTTTTCATTGATTTTTTCATTTTTATCTGTTGTTTTTCTTGGTGGTATGTTTGCCTTAATTGGACAAACATACCAAACAGGCGCAGATCCTTGGGAGCTATTTGCTGTTTGGTCATTGTGCCAAATTCCGTTTTTAATTTTATTTCCTAATATTGCAAGTGCGTTGTTATTAGCTACGACATCCAATACAGCATTAATTTTAGCCGATCACATACTCAGTGACAGTTTAGAAATCTCGTTAATAGGTCTTAACTTAATCTTATTAGTGCTGTATGAGTATTTTGGTGAAAAATTAAAAGATATACATTGGCGTATATTACCAAAATTATTAATGTTAGCTTTAGTGGGAGCTTTTTTTGCACTCATGTTTCGTAGCAATGCGGCCATCATTTCTTGGTTAATCTCAGCAGGCTTAATTTATTATTACAAAGAGCGTCGTTTTGATTTTCTCAATTTAATTATCTTATTTATCTACGTTATTATCAGTTTCCATATCAAATTATTATTAGAATTAGGCAATGATTTTTTCTCAGGTGTTTTTTTAGTAACTATATTAGCGTTCGCTTCAACAATTGGTAGTGTTGTTATTTTAACAAAATGGTTTAAAGCACATAATCCAATGACTAAAAAAGTAACTTGGCATATTTATCCTTTATTTATTTTACTTATTTTATTTTGTACAGGATTGTTTTTAGCTACAGCTATTTTTACCTTTGAGTTATTGGAGAATGAAGATCAGCTAGTTTATCTGAGTTTTATTTTACTTATCATTGCAAGCATAATGCATTTTAGTAAAAAAGAAGAGAATGATTTATTCCATATTGCTATTGATATGTTATTGGCGATTGGTTTAATCATCTATTTTATTTTCTTTTTGTTTGAGTCAGGATCTGAAGTTTATCTTGCTTTAATGCTGGTAATTTCTATCTTTTTCTATGTATTACGTACCACAAATTGGTTGCGTTTTCTTATCGGTGCGTTAGCAATTATCGCAATTCTCTGTTATTTAGATTTTTTTGAGCTTGGTTGGTATATCAATGAAGGGGATTTATCAAGTCAATTTGTGTTATCTTCACAGCAATGGTTGATGATATTGGGGTTGGGGCTTTATTATTACTGTGCTATCAATCGCGAAACCCAAAGTGGGATTATTCTGTTACCTATTGCTTGGGCTCTGTTATTAATTGGTTTGAGCCTGCCAAATTTAGATATTTTCAGAAATTGGGAATTTTTTGAGCCAGTAGCAGAATTACCCGAGATGAAGAGTGTATTTGATTGGTTTAATATCATTACAGTTTATTTTTTTACGCATTTTAGCCAGGAAGTATGGTTGTTAAAGAGTTTAACTTTCGTACTTTCGATCACGCCTATTATTTTTTTTCTTTTGATAAGTAGACGTTTTGTGTTAAGTAAAAAGTTACAGGCTGTGTTATTTTTCGCTATTTTATTGTTGTGTGTGAGTTTTATTAGTGCAAATGAAACATTAGCTTGTATTGCGTTATTATTTTTAGCTTATTTAAGTGTAAGTCGAATTTTATTTGTGGTGGCTATTTTGGGAGTAGTGATAAATTTAGCGGCTTACTACTATTTACTGACTATACCGCTATTGTATAAATCCTTTCTATTGATGACATTGAGCGTTATTTGGTTATGTTTTATGTTAATTTTAATCGTTAATATAAAAAAACAAGATATTGTTGAAGTGAAGGTAGAAGGGAATATTTCACATCGTAATCCATTGTTAATAAGAGTTATGTTAACTGCAATAACTGCATTATTTATTGGTTTGGCTACAAATTATAGCATTTATAAATATGAAGATATTTTAAACACTGGTGAACCAATTATTTTAAAAACTGCACCTTTTGATCCTCGGTCTTTAATGCAAGGGGACTACATGAGTTTAAATTATGAAATATTACAAGATATTTATAATATATGGTATGAGGATCCTTCAGATGGTGCATCTTTTGTGTATGCGTTATTAAAACGTGATGAATTAGGTATAACCATGTTATGCCGTTTACAAAAAACTGTCCCAACAAGCTTTGATGGCTGTACGCCAGATATTTATTTGCCGATTAATGTAGCACACTGGCAGCCTCGATTACCAAGCCAAGATTATTTTTTTGCAGAAGGCAAGGGTGAATATTATGCTCAGGCAGAATATGCAGAATACCGTTTTAAAAATGGTAAAGCCTTGTTATTCCAATTATTAGATAAAAATCTAAACCCATTATAAGCAGAAAGGCGGTACTCAAACCGCCTTTTTTATCATAAGTATGATTATTTCACTGCAATCATAGAGCCAAAGTTGAAACATTGGAACCATAGCTCAACTTGATTAAAGCCAACCTCTGCTAACCTCGATTTGTGTGTCAAAATACTGTCAGTACGCATGACATTTTCAAGTGCAGTACGTTTTTGGCTTACTTCTAATTCACTATATCCATTAGCTCGTTTAAATTGGTGATGTAAATCAATCAATAAATTATCAACTTTCTCATCTTCAAAACGGAATTTTTCAGATAATACTAATACACCATTCGGGTTTAAACCCTGATAAATCTTTTTCAATAGCAGGCTACGATCCTCTGGAGGTAAAAACTGGAGTGTGAAATTTAAAATGACCATCGAGGCATTTTCAATTTGAATATGGCGAATATCATCATATAGGATCTCTACTGGTACAGTACTTTGGTAGGCATTAATATGCTGTCGACAACGCTCAACCATCGGTAATGAGTTGTCTACACCAATAATTTTAACGCCAGATTTACTGATGTTACGTCGTGCAGAGAGTGTCGCAGCTCCACGTGAACAGCCTAAGTCATAGACATGACTATTATCAGTGACAAAACGAGAAGCTAACATGCCAATTGCAGTGATGATATTTGAGTAGCCAGGAATTGAACGTTGAATCATATCAGGAAAAACTTCTGCTACACTTTCATCAAAAGTAAAATCACCTAATTTTGCAATAGGGGTAGAAAAAAGCGTATCTTTAACCATAATTTTTTAAAATCCAATTAAAAGTGCGGTCATTTTAGAAGAAGTTTTTCGTTATCACAAATAAATTATTGTGCCTTAAATAAATGTGTCATCGCAGTTTCTTCTTGCTTAATTCTTATTGCTAAAATTACGAGATAAATAGGTAAGCCAATTATTGCAGTATATTTGGCTTGGCAAAATAAGCATAACCCAATGAGCTCAGGAATAATATTCAAGAAATAGTTTGGATGGCGTATATATTTAAATAAAAAAGAACGATTGATTTTATGCTCAGGCAAAATATAAATTTTGACAGTCCAAATTTCTTTTAATTCATAAATGACATAAAACAACATTGCTATAGCAAAGATAAGAATTACTAGGCCGACTTGGGATGTTGTATTAAAGATAATATCATGATAATTAGCTTCACCAATTGCAGCAAGATAAAACAACACATGCACGATAGATAAGATGGATGAATTACGTTTACCATACTGTATTGCACCTTTGGCGAGAAGTGCTTTCTCATTGCGAATTGAAATAGAAAGGCTATAAAAACGAATAATTAACGTCAATATAAAAATAAGATTGATAAATAACATGATGCTATCCTTAACTAGATTAAACTCCAATAACGTTTGGCTAATATAACAAAAATGAGAATAAGATGCATTAAAAGCAGATATGTTTTTATTTAAATCAGCACTGCTTTAGTAGCTTCTTACAATAGTTTGGACAGAAATAATCTTTTTTTCTCCACTCATTTTCCGCTATAATTGTTGCAATTTTTTTCATAATTAATAAGACAAAGGATTTTTGAAATGATGCGTACACATTATTGCGGTAGCTTGAACCGTAGCAATATTGGTCAAGAAGTGACACTAAGTGGCTGGGTTCATCGTCGCCGTGATTTAGGTGGATTAATTTTTATCGATATGCGTGATCGTGAAGGTATTGTACAAGTTTGTTTTGATCCTCAATATCAAGACGCATTAAGTTTGGCCGCAACGTTACGTAATGAATTTTGTATTCAAATTAAAGGGGAAGTGATTGCTCGTCCAGATAACCAGATTAATAAGAATATGGCTACAGGTGAAGTCGAAGTGCTAGCAAAAGCACTTACTGTTTATAATAGTTCAGAGCCATTACCTTTAGACTTTAACCAAAATAATACAGAAGAACAGCGTTTAAAATATCGTTATTTGGATTTGCGCCGACCAGAAATGGCACAGCGTTTAAAAACTCGAGCAAAAATTACTAGTTTTGTTCGCCGATTTATGGATGAGCATGGTTTTTTAGATATTGAGACTCCCATGCTGACTAAAGCAACGCCAGAAGGTGCACGTGATTATTTAGTACCTAGCCGTGTATATAAAGGTAAATTCTATGCTCTCCCTCAATCGCCACAGCTATTTAAACAATTATTAATGATGTCAGGTTTTGATCGTTATTATCAAATTGTAAAATGCTTTAGAGATG
The DNA here is from genome assembly GCF_900454865.1 of Pasteurella canis. Lineage (GTDB taxonomy): Bacteria > Pseudomonadota > Gammaproteobacteria > Enterobacterales > Pasteurellaceae > Pasteurella > Pasteurella canis. The sequence continues at coordinate 216,625 of NZ_UGTV01000015.1, forward strand.
AAGATTTACGTGCAGATCGCCAACCTGAATTTACACAAATTGATGTTGAGACTTCTTTTTTAACTGCGCCAGAAGTACGTGAAATCATGGAAAAAATGGTGCACGGTTTATGGTTAGACACAATCGGTGTTGATTTAGGTAAATTCCCTGTGATGACTTTCGCGGAAGCTATGCGTCGTTTTGGTTCAGATAAACCCGATTTACGAAATCCATTAGAGATGGTGGATGTCGCTGATTTATTGAAAAAAGTTGAATTTAAAGTATTTAATGGACCAGCGAATGATCCAAATGGTCGCATTGCTGTGATAAAAGTACCAAATGGCGCATCGATTACGCGTAAACAAATTGATGAATATACTCAATTTGTGAGTATTTATGGTGCAAAAGGATTAGCATGGCTGAAGGTGAATGATTTATCAGCAGGTTTTGAAGGTATACAAAGTCCGATTGCGAAATTTTTATCTGAAGATGTACTAAATGCAATTCTAGCACGCGTTGAAGCACAAAATGGTGATATTTTATTCTTTGGTGCAGATAGCTATAAAGTCGCAACCGATGCAATGGGGGCATTACGTTTGAAATTAGGACGTGATTTAGGCTTAACCAAACTAGATACATGGCAACCATTATGGGTCATTGATTTCCCGATGTTTGAACGTGATGATGAAGGTGAATTAACAGCAATGCATCATCCATTTACATCCCCGAAAGATTTTACACCAGACCAACTAGAAGCTGATCCTATAAGTGCGGTAGCCAATGCTTATGATATGGTGATTAATGGCTATGAAGTAGGTGGTGGATCTGTACGTATTTTTGAACCTAATATGCAACAAGCTGTATTTCGTATTTTAGGGATTAATGAAGAAGAGCAACGTGAGAAATTTGGCTTCTTGCTTGATGCATTAAAATTTGGTACTCCACCACATGCAGGTTTAGCATTCGGCTTAGACCGCTTGACTATGTTGTTAACAGGTACTGAAAATATTCGTGATGTAATCGCTTTTCCGAAAACGACAGCAGCCGCTTGTTTAATGACAGATGCTCCTAGTTTTGCAAATCCACAAGCACTTAATGAATTAGCAATACAAGTCATTAAGGTAGAGTAAGTTGTTTAAAGTGTGGTCTGTTTTGACCGTACTTTAAAAACGTGTTGTTTTGATAAATAAAATGTCTATGTTTTATTGGCTTTTTGAGGGTTCTTCATTTTAGGTTATTAAAGGGTAAAATAATTTCAGGGATATTTTATGCGTAAAAGTATCTTATTGGTTATCACAGTTTTATTAAGTGCTTGTTTTGATAAATTACCATTTTTTAATACAAGCTCCCCTACTAACCAAGTCGTTGCGATTCAATCTGATTTCCATATTTTAGCGCAACGTCTTCAATGCATTAATGCCAAGGTTGAAGCTGATTTAATTGAAGAACATTGTGCAAGTTTAAGCTTGATCTCACAAAAGACAAATTTAGACTGGTTGAACCAATTCTTAGATAGTCTCACTTTAAGTGTATTAACAGAAACGAAATCATCAGAACAAGGTGTTGAGCAACTAGTACAAAAATGGTTCAATGATGTACTACCTGAATTAGAAATTAATCAAGGATGGGATTATACTCGTGAAATTCACTTTATCGGACAACGAGGGCGTGTAGCGACATTTTCAGTAATAACAAGCTATTATACTGGTGGTGCTCATGGTATCTATGATACGCAATTTTTAAATATTGATTTAACAGACAAAGTCATTTACCAACTTAAGGATTTACTTGTTTCACCAGACAAACTCAGTGCATTAACTCAATTATTACGCGAGAAAAATATGGCCCGTTTAAATGGGTTAGGTATTACAGCAGATAATATGGAGAATGAGCAGCTACAAGCGACTAATAACTTTGTGTTTACTATTAATGGATTAGTTTTTCGCTATCCAGTTTATACCTTAGGTTCCTATGCAGAAGGTGAAATTGATTTGATATTACCTTATTCTCAATTAAAAGGTATTATTAAACCAGAGTTATTACATTAATTAAATTTAAAAATGTATAAAAACCCAAATAGCGTTTTAGTGGCTGTGTATTGTGAATTTACACATCGTGTATTAATGTTACAACGTAAAGATGATCCTTCATTTTGGCAATCTATAACAGGTTCGTTAGAATTAGGTGAGTTACCAAGACAAGCTGCAACTAGAGAAGTAAAAGAAGAAATCGGTGTTGATATAGTTGCTGAGGGACTTTCTCTTTTTGATTGTAATGAGTGGATCAAATTTGAAATATTCCCACATTTTCGATATAAATACGCACCTGATATTACACATAGTATCGAACATTGGTTTTTGTTGGCGTTACCTGATGAGCGAGCACCAGTATTAACAGAGCATATTGCTTTTCAATGGTTATCTATATCTGAGGCGGTTAAATTAACAAAATCATGGAATAATAGCGCATTAATTGAAAAATATTTATCTAAACTAAGTACAAATAATATATGACCAAAAATCCTTGTACTTGTTATAACTTTAAGAAGGAAATTAAAAATGGCAGGCCATAGTAAGTGGGCAAATATAAAACACCGTAAAGCAGCACAAGATGCGCAACGCGGGAAAATTTTTACAAAATTAATTCGTGAGTTAGTTACTGCTGCGAAATTAGGTGGTGGCGATGTTGGTGCTAATCCTCGTTTACGTACAGCTGTCGATAAAGCATTATCCAGTAATATGACCCGTGATACAATTAATCGTGCAATTGAACGTGGTGTTGGTGGCGGTGATGATACTAACATGGAAACTAAAATATATGAAGGTTATGGACCAGGTGGCACAGCCGTTATGGTCGAGTGCTTAAGTGATAATGCCAATCGCACTATTTCACAAGTCCGCCCAAGTTTTACAAAATGTGGTGGCAATTTAGGTACGGAGGGGTCTGTAGGTTATCTCTTTAGTAAAAAAGGATTGATTTTAATTGACTCTGGTGATGAAGATGTCATTATGGACGCCGCAATTGAGGCAGGGGCTGACGATATTCAAGCCCAAGAAGATGGTAGTTTTGAAGTTTATACTGCTTGGGAAGAATTAACTAGTGTGCGTGATGCTATTGAAACAGCTGGTGTGAAAGTTACTAATGCTGAAGTGACAATGATTCCATCAACTACAGTTGAGCTAGATGCTGAAACAGCCCCCAAATTGTTAAAACTTATCGATATGTTAGAAGATTGTGATGATGTACAAAATGTATATCATAATGGCGAGATTAGCGATGAAGTTGCGGCTATGTTATAAATTTTGTATTGAATTAGAACTTATTTAATCTAATCTTGTCGAAAGTATGCATAAATTATGCACTCAATTATTCATTTTAGGAGAATTTATGAAATTAACTAAACTTTTGGTAGGCTTAATGGTTGTTGGTGGATTAACGGCTTGCTCTCAAAATATGGGCTCAGATATGAAAATGGCAGAGAAAAAAGCGATGGAAATGAAGGTCTCTGAACCTACTTTTGAAACAGCTGCATATTTTTGTGATGTAAAAGGCAAGAGAAATCAAGTTGTTTCTGTCACTTATGCATTTGTTGATGGGAAAGCTGATAGTGCGACCGTGAGCATTAACCGTAAAGTTGTAGGAGATGAAATGAAGCTTGATAGCGCCTATAAAGATGGCACTCGCTTCGTAGAAGGTAACAAAGTTTGGTCATTAGATGAGGGTTTTACAGCTAAGACAGTAAATACTACAGTACCTGTCATGTTTACTGATAATAACAAAATTTTAGCGAGAAATTGTGATATTGCAAAATAATTAGTATTAATATCGACAAAATAGAATGGATTTACAGTAAAATGTAAATCCATTTATTTTTTTGGGGAATTGAATGTCAATTATTTTAGGGATTGATCCTGGTTCACGTGTGACAGGCTATGGTGTCATTCGTCAGACAGGAAAACGACTAGAATATCTAGGAAGTGGAGTAATTCGTACTTCAGTACAAGATTTACCAACACGTTTAAAACGTATTTATGTGGGGATAAATGAGATTATTATGCAGTTTCACCCCGAAATATTTGCAATAGAAGAGGTCTTTTTGGCTAAGAATGCTAATTCAGCCTTAAAGTTAGGACAGGCGAGAGGTGCTGCGATTGTTGCAGCTGTTAATCAAGACTTACCAGTATTTGAATATGCTGCTCGTTTAGTTAAACAAACCGTAGTTGGTACGGGATCCGCAGATAAGATCCAAGTTCAGGATATGGTAACTCGTATTTTAAAGCTTTCAGAAACGCCACAAGCTGATGCAGCTGATGCATTAGCGATAGCCATTACACATGCACATTCAACACAGCATTCTTTTCACGTAACAAACTCGATACAAATGACTCAAATTCAAGAAAAAACGAGTACACTAGTGCGAGCTAGATATAGCAGGGGACGGTTTCGTTTAAAAATTTAACTGGATATTCATCCAGTTTTATTTTATGCTATACAGCTAATGTAGTAGGCAATGAGGAAATTATGATTGGTCATTTGACAGGGCATATTGTTGAAAAACAGCCACCTGAAATTTTGCTAGATGTACAAGGCGTTGGATATGAATTGTTATTACCTATGACTAGCTTCTATGATCTACCAGATATAGGGCAACAAGTCGCATTGTTTACACATCTTGTTGTACGTGAGGATGCGCATTTATTATTTGGGTTTTCGCAGAAAACAGACCGCACTTTGTTTCGGGAATTGATAAAAACAAATGGTGTTGGACCTAAACTTGCATTAGCGATTTTGTCTGCGATGTCAGTAACTGAGTTTGCTTATGCGATTGAGCGTGAAGAGTTATCTAAACTAGTTAAAATTCCAGGTGTAGGTAAAAAAACGGCTGAGCGCTTGTTAGTTGAATTAAAAGGGAAATTTAAAGGGAATCAACAGAGCGATTTCTTTGTGGAAAGTAAGCATCTTCCAATGACTGAAAAAAGGTATGAAAAAGGTGAAGAGCCAAGTGACGAAGCAGTTTATGCCTTGATAGCTTTAGGGTATAAAGCCTCTGAAGCAGAAAAAATGGTAAAAAAAGTTAATAAACCAGAGCTATCGAGTGAACAACTCATTCGCGAAGCATTAAAAGCCTCATTATAAGAATTAAAATTTGATATAACTATGATTGAAGCAGATCGCATTATTAGCACAACCGCAAAATCAGATGAAGAATATATAGATCGTGCTATCCGCCCTAAATTATTAAATGATTATGTGGGACAGCCACAAGTGTGTGAGCAGATGGATATTTTTATTCAAGCTGCAAAATTACGCCAAGATGCTCTTGATCATTTGCTGATTTTTGGCCCTCCAGGGTTAGGAAAAACAACCCTGGCGAATATTGTAGCGAATGAGATGGGCGTTAATATTAGAACAACCTCTGGACCAGTATTGGAAAAAGCGGGTGATTTAGCAGCGATGTTAACGAATTTAGAACCACATGATGTATTATTTATTGACGAAATTCATCGCTTGTCACCAGCAATCGAAGAAGTACTTTATCCCGCGATGGAAGATTATCAATTAGATATTATGATTGGTGAAGGACCAGCAGCACGTTCAATTAAGCTTGATCTTCCCCCATTTACATTAATTGGTGCTACAACAAGAGCGGGTTCACTCACTTCGCCATTACGTGACCGTTTTGGTATCGTTCAACGACTAGAGTTTTATTCAGTAGAGGATTTAACTTCTATTGTTTCACGTAGTGCACATTGTTTAAATTTAGATATTGCGGCTAATGCTTCTTATGAAATCGCTCGTCGTTCTCGTGGTACGCCACGTATTGCCAATCGTTTATTAAGGCGTGTACGTGATTTTGCGGATGTACGTAATCAAGGTATGATTTCAGAAGATGTAGCTAAAGCTGCTTTGTTAATGCTGGATGTAGATGATGCAGGATTTGATTATCTCGATAGGAAATTATTAAATGCTGTTATTGAGCGGTTTGATGGTGGACCTGTAGGATTGGATAACCTTGCAGCAGCTATTGGTGAAGAGCGAGATACTATTGAGGATGTACTAGAACCTTATTTAATTCAACAAGGTTTTTTACAACGGACGCCAAGAGGACGCATCGCGACATCTCGGACATATCGACATTTTGGTGTGGAAAAAATAGTAGGATAGATGATATTCAATGTAGTAAAAATGCTTATTAATTTTTGATTAATAAGCATTTTTCTTATTTAGTGTTCTTGTTGTTTTAAATTATTTAATTTTGCTAAAGCAAAATCACAACTTTTAATTTGAGTCGCAAGTTCCATTTCAAGAATTTGCTGTTTACTTTGATTTAATTTACTTTTAATTTTACCTACCTGTTTATGTGTTCCAGGCTGTTTTTCCGCTTCAGCAATAAGATTTTCAGTTTCCTTAAAAAGTTTTTCACATTGCTGTGGCACTGCTGCATTAGAGTTAGTTTTAATTCCTTCTATTTTTGTTGTCGCATAGGACGGGGATGAAACTAATGCAGTTACCGCAAAAAGTGCGGTCAAAATGATGGAAAATTGTTGTTTCATTATAATTCCTTTGAATTTTTTGTTCTAGGGTAATTAAACCGTTCGTCAAAGTAACAAAATCTATAATAGATGTCTAGCCTTTTGTTGTTTTTTTACCCAAACTGTGATTTTTCTCTCACTAGTCGTTGATAAAATGTTAATAAAACTTATAATTTGACTTGTATCAATCAATAGAGTTCTGCTTATTTTGTGTTGTTTTTGATTTAAGTATAAAAATGTGATCAATGTGACATTTTTTATATTTTTTATCCTTATATTTAGTAGTAGAATAGATACCGAAGTTGGGTTACCTATATAATGATGCACTGTCGCTGTAAAAATAATGTCATGTTTTGGTTTTATAGTAATGATTGTGGAGGTAATTCAAGGGATCTACTTAGGGGTTTTCTTTAAGTATTGGGGTGATTACTCTGTAATCATATTGTGAGATCTTGTAGCATTTACAAGGAGCTGAGATGTTGGACGTTGTTGAACTCTCTCGATTGCAGTTTGCATTAACTGCGTTATATCACTTTTTGTTTGTGCCATTAACACTCGGATTATCTTTTATCCTTGTGATTATGGAAACGCTCTATGTAGCCACAGGCAAAGAAATTTACAAAGATATGACTAAGTTCTGGGGTAAGTTATTTGGTATTAACTTTGCTCTTGGTGTGACAACTGGTATTACAATGGAATTCCAGTTTGGTACTAACTGGTCATATTATTCTCATTATGTGGGCGATATTTTTGGTGCGCCTCTTGCTATTGAAGCATTGTTGGCATTCTTCTTAGAGTCAACCTTTGTCGGTTTATTCTTCTTTGGATGGGATAGATTATCAAAAGCTAAGCACTTATTAGCAACATATTGTGTTGCTTTTGGTTCAAACTTATCTGCAATGTGGATCTTGGTTGCTAATGGTTGGATGCAATATCCTGTTGCTTCAGAATTTAATTTTGAAACAATGCGAATGGAAATGACCAGTTTTATGGATTTATGGTTAAATCCAGTTGCACAAAGTAAATTCTTACATACTTTATCTGCAGGCTATGTAAGTGGTGCGATGTTTGTTTTAGGTATTAGTGCATATTATATTTTAAAAGGACGTGATTTAGGTTTCGCAAAACGTTCTTTTTCTATTGCTGCAACATTTGGTTTAATTTCAATTATTTCTGTAATTATTATGGGCGATGAGTCTGGTTATGAAATTGGTCAAACTCAACCAGTGAAATTAGCTGCTATGGAGGGGGAATGGCATACTCAACCAGCACCAGCAGACTGGAATATGATTGTAGTACCAAATCAAGCAGAAAAACGTAATGATTTTGCTATCCAAATTCCTTATGCAGCGGGGATTATTGTTACTCGTTCTTTAGACAAGCAATTTGCAGGTCTTGCTGATTTAGAAGCTTTAAATGTAGAGCGCGTTCGTAATGGTATTCAGGCTTATGACTTATTAATGCAGTTACAAGCACAGAAAAAAGCAGGTCAAGTTAGCGAAGAAACAAAAGTGCAATTTAATGCAGTTTCTAAAGATCTTGGTTTTGGTTTATTACTAAAACGTTATACAGATAAAGTGGTAGATGCAACTGAAGAGCAAATTAAACAAGCAGCAGCAGATACAATCCCAAATGTTGGTCCAACATTTTGGTCTTTCCGTGTGATGATGGCTGCTGGCGGATTATTATTACTTCTTATTATTGGTGCATTTGTTCAAAACGTGCGTAAAACAGTAGGAACGAAACCTTGGTTCTTAAAGGCACTTTTATGGGGTATTCCATTACCATGGATTGCAATTGAAAGTGGATGGTTCCTTGCTGAGTATGGTCGTCAACCATGGGCAATCTATGAAGTCTTACCAGTAGGTGTCGCAAATTCTGCATTAACTACAGGTGATCTATGGTTCTCTATTGGTTTAATCTGTGCACTTTACACATTATTCCTTGTAGTTGAAACGTATTTAATGTTCAAATATGGTCGATTAGGACCAAGTTCATTAAAAACAGGTCGCTACTATTATGAGCAGTCATCTAAATAAGCAGGAGCCTGATTATGATTGATTATGAAATTCTACGTTTTGTTTGGTGGATCTTGATCGGTGTATTGCTTATTGGTTTTGCAGTAACTGATGGATTTGATATGGGCGTTCTTAATTTATTGCCTTTTGCAGGTAAGAAAGAAGTTGAGAAACGTATTATGATCAATTCAATTGCACCACATTGGGACGGTAACCAAGTTTGGTTATTAACAGCGGGCGGTGCAATGTTTGCAGCATGGCCGATAGTTTATGCTACCTCATTCTCTGGTTTCTATATCGCTATGATTTTGGTTTTAGCGGCGTTATTTTTCCGCCCTGTTGGCTTAGAATATCGTGCTAAAATTGATAATCCAACTTGGCGCACGCTATGGGACTGGGGCTTATTTATCGGTGGTTTTGTTCCTTCATTAGTATTCGGTGTGGCATTTGGTAACTTATTACAAGGTGTACCATTTGAGTTCAATGAATTATTACAGGTTAAATATACGGGTTCATTCTTCGCATTATTAAATCCATTTGCTTTACTTTGCGGATTAGTCAGCTTATCAATGCTAACAACTCAAGGTGGTGCATGGTTACAAATGAAAACTACGAGTGAATTACGTGAGCGTTCTCGTGTAATTACACAAGTTGGTGCATTCGCAACATTGATTACTTTTGTACTTGCAGGAATTTGGTTGTATTTCAAAGATGGTTTTATTGTGACTTCTGTAATTGACCACAATGCTCAGTCAACACCGTTTGGTAAAACTGTTGCAATCGAGTCAGGTGCTTGGTTCAACAATTATAAAGAAATGCCACTTTTATGGTTTTTCCCTTTGCTTGCTGTTGGTGGTGCAATCTTAAATATCCTAGCATCAAAAGCTAATCGTTCAGGTTTTGCATTCTTGTTTTCATCATTAACAATGGCTGGTATTATTTTAACTGCGGGTATTTCTATGTTCCCATTTGTTATGCCATCTATCAGTCATCCAGAATTAAGCTTGTTAATGTGGGATTCAACGTCAAGTAAATTAACATTAACATTAATGTTAGGTTTTGCTCTTGTGTTTGTTGTTATTTTACTTTCATACACAATTTGGGCATACTGGAAAATGTTTGGCAGACTTGATAGTGAATTTATCGAGCAAAACAAAAACTCATTATACTAAGGAGAAATATCATGTTTTATGTCATTTGGATATTGGGTGTTTTGTTCGCTGTCATGTTAGCTGCGTTAATTACTATCAGTATTGAAAAAACAGGTAAATTTGATGAGTAATCTCGATGATTAATTCACTATATCAAATCTTTAATAAGGGTTCGTTTAGAACCCTTTCATTTATATTGGCAATTTTAATTACATTATGTTTTTTCTTGAATATTCAGGATTTTTCAACAAATTTGCGTAATGCACCTGCTGCTTTAGTTTTATGTAGTATATGGGGGACTGTAATTCTGTGGGTTCATGGCATGGGATTTGAAATGTATTCGATGATTTTGAGGCTAGTTTTTGCTCCACTATTAGGCTATATTGCAGTGATTCTTGCGTTTTATGTAAGTTGGTTAATGTGAAAGGACTTATCTTCAAAATAAAATATTCCATTATGATGCTGATGGGGGCTTGCTTGTTATTCATACAAGCTCTAAAATACGCCACCGATTTATCTCGTGAGAAGATTTTTATAAGCGAAAGGAATACTAATTATGCTGGAAACTGGATTTAATTTTCCTATTCGTGTTTATTATGAAGATACCGATGCTGGTGGTGTAGTGTATCATGCTCGTTATTTACATTTTTTTGAGCGAGCAAGAACAGAATATTTACGCAGTTTGAATTTCTCACAGCAAACCTTATTAAATGAACGACAACTTGCCTTTGTTGTCAAAACAATGAATATTGATTATTGTTTTCCTGCGAGACTAGATGATTTATTAATAGTAGAAACAATAATTACAGGAGTAAAAGGTGCATCAATCTCCTTTATTCAGAAGTTAAAGAAAAATGAACTCATTTTGTGCGAGGCTACTGTAAAAGTAGCCTGTGTTGATCTTGGAAAAATGAAACCAGTGGCTATCCCTATAGTAGTAAAAACAGCTCTGGTACGTTAGCTATGAAACCTTTTTGGAGTATGTAATGACTGCAGATTTGAACTTCTTAGAATTATTTCTAAAAGCGAGTATTGTTGTTCAACTTGTTATTGTAATTTTAATTATTTTTTCTATCATGTCTTGGGCGATTATTATCCAACGTAGTCGTGTTTTAACAAAAGCACTAAAAGATTCAGTTGCATTTGAAGATCGTTTTTGGTCTGGTGAAGACTTAAATCGTTTGTTTGAAGGCTTGGAGAATAGACGTGATGGACTGAGTGGTAGTGAGCAAATTTTTTATGTTGGTTTCAAAGAGTTTTCACGTTTAAAGCAAGCGAATCCTAATGCACCTGAAGCTATTATTCAAGGTAGCTCACGTGCGATGAATTTAGCCATGAACCGTGAAGTAGAAGAGCTAGAAACTCGAGTACCATTTCTAGCTACAGTTGCCTCAATTAGTCCATATATTGGTTTGTTCGGTACAGTATGGGGCATCATGCATGCATTCATGGCATTAAGTGGCGCGAAACAAGCTACTTTACAGATGGTCGCACCAGGTATTGCAGAGGCTCTCATTGCTACGGCAATAGGTTTGTTTGCAGCAATTCCAGCTGTTATGGCTTATAACCGTTTAAGTTTACGTGTGAGTAAACTAGAACAGAATTACGGTAATTTTATTGATGAGTTTACTACTATTCTGCATCGTCAAGCTTTTGGCAAGAATGGTACACATTGATTAAATTATGAAATTTTAGACTGTGCTTTTATATTATTTAAGTGCGGTTGATTTTCAAAAAGTTTTAGGGGTATTGATGTCTTATCGTCGCAAACGCAGAGATGTTAAATCAGAAATTAATATTGTTCCTTTTTTAGATGTGTTATTGGTTCTTTTGCTTATTTTTATGGCAACAGCACCAATTATTAGTCAAAGTGTACAAGTCGAATTACCTGATTCTGTTCAAAGCCAAGAGGTTACTAACGAAGATAAAGTACCTGTGATTTTGGAAGTGTCTGGTGTGGGACAATACACATTATCGATTGGCTCAGAACGCCTAGAAAGCTTAACTGAAGAAATGGTAACTCAACTATCGAAACAAGAGTTTGAAAAAGACAATAATACGTTATTTCTCGTAGGTGGTGCGAAAGATGTACCTTATGAAGAGGTAATAAAAGCGTTGAATTTACTTCATCTTGCAGGCATTAAGTCTGTCGGATTGATGACCAATCCAATTTAATATAGGTAATATTGTGCAAATAAAGCGACAAAATACAGATATCAATGCAATAATGATCTCGATCATTTTGCATATTATCTTGTTTGGTTTGTTAGTGTTAGGTTCGCTCTATCACAAAGTAGAAATTATGGGTGGTGGTGAAGGCGATGGTGAGATCATTGATGTTGTAATGGTTGATACTGGCTCGGCTGCACAAGAATGGGGAAGGCTTCAACAACAGAAGAAAGGTCAAGTGGAACAGCAGAAGACTCAAGATGTTCTGCTTGAGCAGCAACAAGAAATTGAGCGTCAGAAAGAGCTTGAAAGACAAAAACAGCTAGAATTAGAAAAACAAAAGGAAGCGGATAGATTAAAAGAGCTAGCTGAAAAAAAGAAAGCTGAGGACAAAGCTAAGCAGGATGCATTAGAAAAACAACGTGAATTAGAAGCTAAAGCCAAAGAAGCTGCCGAGGCTGCAAAACTAAAAGCTGAGGCAGAAGCTAAACGTTTAGCAGCATTAGCAAAACAAGCTGAAGAAGAGTCAAAAGCAAAGGCAGAGAAAGCTAAGGCTGAGGCGGAAGCAAAAGCAAAGGCAGAGAAAGCTAAGGCTGAAGCAGAAGCTAAAGCGAAAGCAGATGCTCAACGGAAAGCTGAACAAGCTGCTCTAGATAACTTTTTAAATGGCGGTGATATTGGCGGTGGCTCTGCAGTGGTTGGTGGCAATACAAACCGTCAAGGCTCACAAGGTAGTGGCGCAGCAAGAGGCGCAGGTGATGGTGGGAAAACAGGCGATCAGTATGCTGGTGTTATCAAGAAAGAAATTCAACGTCGTTTTTTAAAAGAACCAAGTTTTGCAAATAAAGTGTGTGTTGTCGAAGTTGAGTTTTTACGTGATGGTACGATTGCCAATTATCGACGCGTTTCTGGACCCGATGATATTTGTAATGCTGCACTAAGTGCTGTTGCGCGGACTAAGAAAGTGCCGCCTGCTCCAACAGATGAGATTTATAATAAATATAAAAAAGTACCAGTTGATTTTAAATTAAGGTAAATCGGGTATTTTGTCTAATCTATGATTAATATAGGTGATTTTATGAAATTAATGATGCGTTTTGTCTTATTTTTCCTTTCCTTAGGTGTAATAAGTAGTGTCGCACAAGCAGAAGTCCGTATTGTGATTGATGAGGGGGTAGATAGCGCTAGACCAATTGCAGTAGTGCCGTTTAAGTGGAATGGGCCTGGTTCTGCTCCCGCAGATATCGCTGATATTATTGCAGCTGATTTACGTAATAGCGGAAAATTTAATCCTATTACAGTTAATAGAATGCCGCAGCAGCCAACTTCAGTATCAGAAGTGAATCCTGAAGCTTGGGCTTCACTAGGTATTGATGCCGTTGTGGTTGGACAAGTAACGCCCGCAAATGGCAGCTTTAATATTGCATATCAATTGGTTGATACAATTGGTGCAACAGGTATGGCGGGTTCTGTATTAAGTCAAAATCAATATACAGTTACAACTAAATGGCTACGTTATGGTGCGCATACAGTAAGTGATGAGGTATTTGAAAAGTTAACGGGTATTAAAGGGGCATTTAGAACACGTATTGCTTATATTGTACAAAAACATGGTGGTTCTCAACCTTATGAAGTACGAGTTTCTGATTACGATGGCTTCAACCAATTTGTAGTAAATCGTAGCTCACAGCCTTTGATGTCGCCAGCATGGTCACATGATGGTAAAAAGTTAGCTTATGTGTCTTTTGAAAATCGTAAGTCACAATTAGTTGTACAGGACTTAGGTTCTGGTGCGCGTAAAGTAGTTGCATCTTTTAAAGGGCACAATGGTGCACCTGCATTTTCACCTGATGGTTCAAGATTAGCGTTTGCATCATCACAAGATGGTGTATTAAATATTTATGTAATGAATTTAGGTAGTGGACAAGTTTCTCAGTTGACTAGAGGTACAGGTAATAATACAGAACCTTCTTGGTCGCCTGATGGACAAACAATTTTGTTCACATCTGATAGAAGCGGTTCACCGCAAGTTTATCAAATGAGTGCTACGGGTGGTGGTACATCATTAGTGAGCTCTGGTGGTCGCAGTTATAGTGGGCAAATTACTGCCGATGGTAGCGCTATGATCATGATTAGTGGTGATAATATTGTGAAGAAGGATTTATCTTCAGGTTCAATAGAAATATTGAGTTCTACTTTCCTTGATGAAAGTCCGAGTATTTCGCCAAATGGTATTATGATCATTTACAGTTCTACCCAAGGGCTAGGAAAAGTGCTACAATTGGTATCCGCTGATGGTCGTTTTAAAGCACGGTTACCAGGAAATGATGGACAAGTTAAATTCCCTGCTTGGTCACCATATTTAACTAAATAAAAAACTCTGAGGAGAAAACAATGAAAAAATTAACTAAAGTATTATTAGTTGCTGGTTCTGTTGCTATGTTAGCTGCTTGTGGCTCATCTAAAAAAGATGAAAGCGCAGGTCAAATGTTCGGTGGCTATTCAGTACAAGATTTACAACAACGTTATAATACGGTTTATTTCGGTTTTGATAAATATAATATCGAAGGCGAATATGTTCAGATCTTAGATGCTCATGCGGCATTTTTAAATGCAACTCCAGCAACTAAAGTTGTTGTTGAAGGAAACACAGATGAGCGTGGTACGCCAGAGTATAATATTGCATTAGGTCAACGTCGTGCTGATGCAGTACATAGCTATTTATCATCTAAAGGTGTTCAAGCTGGCCAAGTTTCAACAGTATCTTATGGTGAAGAGAAGCCAGCTGTGTTAGGTCATGATGAAGCAGCATATTCTAAAAATCGTCGTGCAGTGTTAGCATACTAATCCTGATATTCTCGTTTACTAATAGGGGCTGGTTTAAGCCCCTATTTTTTATCATATATTTTTTATTGATTATTGAATTGCCAATAAAATATAGCTGAGTTCTTCTTTTTTGTTGGTTATTCACACAAACGAATAAAAAAATGAAAATTTTTATTGATTATTGAAATAAAATCAGTATTATAAGCCTCCGTTACGCAGTAATATGTAATTGGGTCGTTAGCTCAGTCGGTAGAGCAGCGGACTTTTAATCCGTTGGTCGAAGGTTCGAATCCTTCACGACCCACCACTTAAATTATTCGTAATAAATCCTCAGCAGTAAAATGCAAATGGGTCGTTAGCTCAGTCGGTAGAGCAGCGGACTTTTAATCCGTTGGTCGAAGGTTCGAATCCTTCACGACCCACCACTTAAACTATTCGTAATAAATCCCCAGCAGTAAAATGCAAATGGGTCGTTAGCTCAGTCGGTAGAGCAGCGGACTTTTAATCCGTTGGTCGAAGGTTCGAATCCTTCACGACCCACCACTTAATATTTCTCTTCATCTATTTTGTTATTCTTCATTTATTCTAATATCTTTCATGTTTTCAACATATTTTATTAGTTTTTTCGTCGGTATAGTTTATTTTTGCGATCCACATTCCAATATCGTACTAGTTTTTTTCATCATAACTACGACAAAAACTAAAGTAAGTTAAAAAAGAGGAAATATGAAGAAAGGCTTTACTTTATTAGAAATGTTAGTCGTTTTATTTTTATTAAGTAGTGTTTTAGTTATTACTTTACCTAAGTGGCGCTATCTGTATGATGAGCACCGCTTTGACCAAGAGTTGAATAAATTATATGCATTTTTACGTCTGGCACAGTCACGTGTGGCGAACTCACAAGAAGTTTGGTTATTAGTGGCTAATCGTGATTTAGCTCACAAGCGTTGGTGTCTAAGCGTGCAAAGAAAATTTGAACGTATTTGTGATTGTTTAGATTCAAAGTCCTGTTCGCAAAATGCCTTGGCATTGTTTTATTATCCTCAATTTGCTGATCGAATTATGTTAGTCAGTAAATTTTATTATCCGAGGGAAATGAGTCGTTTAAGTGGAATTAGAGATACATTGGAAACAACTTGTTTTGTTTTGCAAATGGGGAATCAAAGAAGAGTATTCTCGTTATTCAATGTAGGGAGTATTAAGCTGAAAATGCATCAATCGCTAAGTGCCTGTGAAAATAAGGGGAACTAATATAATGTTATATCGTGGTTACACATTATTTAGTTTACTTTTATCTTTATCACTTTCTTCATTTTTATTATTAATATTTATTTCTTTTTATGTACATAGTCAACGTCAGAATCAGCCTCTTTTTTTACAGTTACAGCTGCAATCAGAGTTACAACATGTAGCTAGGTTAATCGCTAAAGATATTCGGAGAGCTGGATTTCGTGCTTTTTCTACTAAAATACAACAAACAAATTTTTCATTATTTGAACAAGACCAGAGCAGTTTACAGTTATTTTCAATAAATGGATCAAATAAAAAAGATTGTGTTTTGTTTTTTTATGATCTAGATGCTAATGGATGTTTAGGCGGTAAATTTAAAGGTAACAGCTGTGTGGTTGGCGGTCGTAATAATACTGCTCATCTTGAGCGAGAACTATTTGGTTATCGGTTAAACAAAGGGATGGTTGAAACACGTCTTACTTATAAAAATGCAGTTAATTCTCGTTGTAAACTAGAAGAGTGTCAGACTTTATTACAAAAGCATGCTTGTACTAAAGGTGGCTGGGTAGATTTATTAGATAAACAAGAATATGTTATTGATCAATTGCAGTTTAGTTGGTTATCTGATAAGCGAGGGATAGAAGTATTTTTAGCTGGTTATAGGCGATCTAAACCAACAATTTTTTATGAAACTTCTGTTGTTGTTCCATTATTGAATAATCATTCATCATGAAAGCTCAATCAGGTATCGTGACATTAAGTATACTGCTATTGTTGAGTGGTATATTAATCATGTTTTTATTTGTTAATGAAGATTTATTACGATTATATTTAATTCAAACGCAACAATATAAATATTACATCAAACAAAGTCTTAATTTACAAATAGATAGTTCTCGGGAAAAGTATAATTTATGTAAAAATTTGCCATTAAATTTAAATAAAAATGCGCATAAATTAGAGTTTGTTAGTCCATCTTTAGAAGATGAATATGCACAATATGTTTGGTGTTCTCGTTTATCTTTATTCAAGGCTGTACCACACTCTGCTTTGAATGAGCAGAAATTTGATTATTTTATCCAGCGTGAAAATATACCTATTTTTTCCGCTCATTTTTCATCTAATCATTTAAATATCTCACAATTTTATTGGTTTACTGCAAAACAAAATGAATGGGAGTTATCAGGAAATAAAAATGCAGTTGTTATTGCAGAAGGGGATTTACATATAAAAGGTAAGGGAAAAATTACAGGTACGGTAATTACGGCTGGCAAGCTGACACTTGATCCGACGATACAAGTGAGTTATAGAAAAACAACAGTAGAATATTGGCAAACTCAATTGAGTCATTGGCGTTTAGTAGAAAAAAGTTGGCATGATTTTAAAGCATTATAAAGGGATGACTCTTTTATCATTATTAGTCACTTTGAGTATTTTTAGTGTGATTTTCCTTTCAATTAATCAATGGTTGGCAATGCAACGTCAATGTATGAATAGAATTTACCATGAAACACAAGTGATACAAATTGCTGAAAATCAAAAGCAACGTCAGTTTTTAGGGCTAGATTGTGAAAAACAAACTAAACAGAATAGTGTGCTGTTCCAGATTAAATGTACATCAGGAAAAATAACAGTAAGTTCTCCTTTTGCTCAAATAACCTTGTAAAAAACCTTGCGATACAATTTAAACTGGTGAAGAATAACTAAATTAGTCATTTATCCGAATAAGGCTTCCTGTGTTTAATATTTACTATTCGAATGATCTTGATGTACAAAAAAATATTCTATTGAGTTTAATGGAAGAAAAGTTAGAGGATCCTTTTCAATCAGAAACTATTTTAGTGCAAAGTCCAGGTATGGCTCAGTGGTTACAGTGGAAAATTGCTGAGCAAAAAGGAATTGCTGCTAATATTAATTTTCCTATGCCTGCAAGCTTTATTTGGCGACAATATGTAGATAATTTGCCTGATGTAGATAGTCAAACTGCATTTCACAAAGCATCAATGACATGGCGCTTAATGCGTTTAATTCCAACTTATTTAACTCAAGCTGAGTTTGAGCCATTACGTCATTATGTATCTTCTTCAACGCAAACTGAGCAACAAAAATTATACCAAGTCGCACACAAAATTGCTGATTTATTTGACCAATATTTAGTTTATCGTCCTGATTGGATTAGACACTGGGAAAATGAGGAAGAACTAGAGGTTATCAAGCAATTTAGACTGCTTTCTACGTCTAAAAATAAAGCAATTTTTAAACAACTTGAAAAAGATATTACTTGGCAAGCTATTTTATGGCGAGCTTTAGTTATGGATATTCAAAAGCAGAGTGAAAGTAACTTTCCTCTTCATCGTGCTAATTTACAAAGTCAATTTTTGCAATTTTTACAGAAAAATCAGCTGGTAAATTTACCTGACCGCATTTTTGTTTTTGGTATTTCTGCTTTGCCTAAAGGTTATTTAGATACTTTATATGCGATAAGTCAACATTGTACAGTACATTTATTCTTTACTAATGGTTGTCGAGAGTATTGGGGAGATTTAATTGATACTCGTTTTATGCAAAATTTAGCCCAATTACAACGTGTATCTTATTCTTTTAATCGGGTTAAACCTGTATTGCCTCCAGAGTTTGAATCTGCATTTGAAGTGAGTTATGAAAATGAAAAATTGCTAGAAGGACACCCGTTACTTTCAAGTTGGGGAAAGCTAGGACGTGATTTTTTATATTTATTAACTGAATTAGAACAGAATGATAATGTCCGTAGTATTGAAGCATATACCGAGCTCTCATCTCCCACTTTATTATCGCAAGTTCAAGCACGCATCCTCCATTTAGATAGACATACTCGATTAAATTTAACAGAAAATGACCGCACTTTAACTTTTCATTCTTGCCATAGTGCGATGCGTGAAGTTGAGGTATTACAAGATTATTTACTACATTTATTCCAACTAAATCCAGAATTAACGCCTAAAGACATTGTTGTTATGGTGGCTGATATTGATAAATATACCCCTTACATTCAGGCAGTATTTGGGCAGCAATATAATGAAAGTAATGCAGCTATTCCATTTTCAATTTCAGATAATAAGTTATCAGAAAGTGATGTGTTAATCGCCAATTTTATTCATTTGTTAAATATTAAGGAGAGTCAGTTTAGCGCTGAAGAAATACTCGCTTTATTAGATGTCCCAGCAATTCGTGCTAAATTTAATATTGAATTATCTGATTTAGAGCAAATTCGACACTGGGTTATAAATTCTGGCATTCGTTTTGGTTTAGAAAAACATAATGGTGAGCAACAGAAAAATTACAATGCATGGCAAGCTGGTTTAGAAAGGATGATTTTAGGTTACGCCATGCGTGAAGAGAATGGTCTCTGGCAAGATAACCTTGGTTTTGATAGTAGTTATGGTTTACAAGGTCAATTGACTGGTCGTTTAGCTGAGTTCGTAGATGTTTTAGTACAATGGACACATTGTATTCAAATAGCACAGCCTATTGAGCAATGGCATAAGAGTTTGAATAATCTTCTATCTGATTTTTTTGAGAGAAATGAAAGTAATATATCGACTTTACTTTATATTCAACAGCAGATTGGCCAGCTTGTTGAAGAGGTTCAAAAAACTGATTTTGAAGAAGCAATCAGTATAGATGTTATCGCAGAAGCATTGGGTACACTTTTAGAAAATGATCCTAATACTATGCGTTTTTTAGCAGGTAAAGTGAATTTTTGTACTTTATTACCTATGCGCTCTATCCCTTTCAAAGTTGTTTGCTTATTAGGGATGAATGATGGGGAATACCCTCGTCAGCAAACACCAAATAGCTTTGATTTAATGCAATATGATCGTCGTAAAGGAGATCGTTTTCGTCGTGATGATGATTGTTATTTATTTCTTGAAGCATTGCTATCGGCACAGGATTATTTTTATGTGAGTTTTATTGGGCGATCAATTATTGATAATCAAGAAAAACAGCCCTCTGTTTTAGTGAGCCAGTTGCTTGATTATTTAGCTGATAAGTTATTTTCAGAAAATGAGGTGGATTGGAAATCAGTTTTAATCAGCCAACATCCGATGACTGCTTTTAGCCCTAAAAACTTTAAATCGCCAAATCCATCTTTTGCAAAACAGTGGCTACCTCTTGCGATACCACAGAAAAATAGAGTAGATGAAGATTTTATACAGCCTATTTCTCATAGCCTAATAGAAGAGGAGTTAGAGATTAACTTATCTGATTTGATTGCTTTTGTACAACATCCCGTAGAATTTTTCTTCAAACGCCGTTTGGGTGTACATTTCGCTCAACAAGAGGATGTTATTGCTGAGAGTGAAAATTTTACTTTAGATGGTTTAACTAAATATCGTATTAATGAAGCACTCTTGAACTATCCTGATCAGGAAATTGAGTCTTTCTTTACTCAGTTAAAAGTTAAAGGTATTTTACCGCGAGGCGAGTTTGCTCAAATTTATGAGTATCAACACGAAGAAGATATTCGACTTTTAAAAGACACGATTGCGATTTATTTATCACAAGAGCAGCAAGTATTACCATTTGATATTGTGTTATCCATTAACCAGAGAAAAGTTCGTTTAATCGGTAATATAGATCGAATATATGATAATCATCGTGTGACTTGGCATGTAGGAAGTATCAAAGATAAACATTTAATTGAGGCATGGATTTATTATCTTGCACAATGTGTCGTGGCTGAGGATAAAGAAGTTGTTCCTCCTATTTGTTATGGTAAAGATGAGCAGAAATCATTTAAGCCTTTAATAGCAAATGCTTCAATGAGTATCAGTACACAGGCATTAAATCAATTACAAATTTATATAGAGAGTTATATCAAAGGTTATCAACAGTTACAACTTGTCCCAACAGTGAATCTTAAAAGTTATTTAAAGCTTATTAATGATGAAAGCGCGGTCGATTTTGAGAAAGTTTTAACTATGTTGCGTAAAATTGGTGAAGGGGATGAGTATGTACAGGGGGATGTTTATTGGAAACGTGTACTAACACAACAACGATTTAGTGATACTTTCTTAAAAGAAATTAATCAACGTACTCAAGATTGGTTTCAGTGTATGCTTGAGCATCTAGTTTAGTTATGACTATACTTGCCATAATACTTTATGAATTACGAATATTGTGGTAAATATTTTTATTTTCTCTCTAATTATTTATAGATATAGAGCCATCACAATTGCATTTTCACGTTTGCCATCGGCAGTAGGGTAATAATTTTTACGTATATCTACTTCATTAAAACCAAATTTTTCGTATAAGGCTTTAGCTGCTAGATTAGATTCTCTTACTTCAAGCCATAATGTTGAAATGTGCTTGTCTTTTAGTTCCTTGATTAACTCATTTAGTAGATGTTTGCCGAAACCTTGTCCTTGAAATTTGGGATCAACAGCAATATTAAACAATGTTGCCTCATCCAATATTGTTTGGCAGATTACAAATGCAACAATTTGCTCATTACTCATTAACTTTAAATTAAGATAACGCTCACCTTGATTATTTTTTAAGATGCCTATTGACCAAGGCACAATATGTGCAGCTTGTTCAATAGTAAAGAGGTGATTAAAGTCAGATTCAACGATCGGTGAAATTTGCATTACGTACTCGCTTGAATTTGTTGCCATAGTTGACGTTTTGCTTGATTACTTTGTTTGAATTTGTGCCAAGTCGGTGACCGCCAAATAGCGCTAGCTGATTGACAGTAAGGTAAAGTGCGGTCGATTTTTTCAGAATTATCACTTAATAACCAGTAAGTGGCATGATGTGTTGTTTTTAGATGTTGTACTTGCTCAAAACTAATGAATAAGCAGTGGCTCTCATTAAGTTCTAAACTGCGTAGTATATCTGCTAAAAGCATATTATCTTGTTTAGAATCCGCTTCTGTAATGACAATTAAACGAATATTTTCATCTACATGAATATTGACAACTCCTCTTAATCGTTCTGGATGCTGTAATTGCCATTCGATTATTCCCATTTCTTGTAATAGAAGATCTCGTCTAGTCATGCTATTTCTTCATTGCGATTCATTTTTCCTTTATAATGCGTTCAATTTTAACTAATAACTGATAGGATTAACAGCGTGATTTCTCTTGAGAGCCAAGTTCTACAACGCCACCTTACATTTTTTGATAATAAGTCAGTACTTTTTGCTGGTGGAATAAGTGATGATTTCCCACAACAAATTAATGCGAAATCAGTAAAAATATGGAGCTGGTATTTCGACTATGCTAAGACACAACATACTGTGGATTTTTGCCTAGAAATAGATACTCAAGCGGATTTAGTCATTTTTTATTGGACTAAAAATAAGCAAGAAGCACAGTTTCAGTTGATGCAATTACTCGCTAATGCACCAGTTGGACAAGAAATACTGATTATTGGTGAAAATCGTTGTGGCGTGCGTTCAGTAGAAAAAATACTAGCGCCTTATGGTGAGATTGCTAAAATTGATTCTGCTCGCCGTTGTGGGTTATATCATTTTTGTTTAAAACATTCTGTGAATTTTATTTTTGAAAAATATTGGAAAACGTATCAACATATGAAGTTAAATGGGCTAACTATTTATAGTCTACCTGGTGTTTTTAGTGCAAATGAGCTTGATGTTGGTACAGATTTATTATTGTCTACTCTTGAGCAGACAATTCGTGGTGATGTATTAGATATGGGATGTGGTGCAGGAGTGATTGGTGCTTATATTAAACAGCACAATCCTAAAGTACACATTACGATGACAGATATACATGCAACGGCGCTTGCTTCAGCTAAACGTACTTTAGTAGAGAATAAGCTAGACGGCGAAGTGGTCGCAAGTGATATATTTTCTCATATCACAGGAAAATTTGATCTTATTATTTCAAATCCACCTTTCCATGATGGCATTGATACGGCTTATCGAGTAGTAACTGAATTAATAGGGCAAGCAAAATGGCATTTGAAACAAGGTGGAGAGTTACGTATTGTAGCAAATGCATTTCTTCCTTATCCCGATTTATTAGATCAACATTTTGGTTCTCATCAAGTATTAGCAAAAACTAATAAATTTAAAGTATATTCAGTAACATATTAAATTATTTTGAATATTGAAAATAAAAAAGCAGATCATTGATCTGCTTTTTTGCTAGAAAGCAATTTACTCCTGTTTCAGTAAAAAGACACCATGTTCTGCTAAATGAACATAGGCTTCGGTTAATTCAGGATTAAATTGCTCAGGGTTTGTATTGATCAATAAATCTTGCCCGCCCCAAGTAGCAACAATTTCCCAATGATTACCCATATAAACAGCGCTTTTGATTATGCAGCGTTGTGCTTCTTCACCTGTTTGTTTTAGTGTGATTGCTTCTGGGCGCACACCAACAAGACAAGGACCATCAGACAGCCCAAATTGTGAAGCTGTTGCTAGCGTGAATTGGTAGCCATTTACTGTGACTTGATCCTGTTGAACAGACCCATTGAAGATACTTGATTCACCCATAAAGTTAGCGAGGAACAATGAATTTGGGCGTAAATATAATTCTTTTGCAGGTGCTTTTTGCATAATTTTCCCTTTATGCATCACGATAACTTCATCAGAAACAGCAAATGCTTCAGTTTGATCATGAGTAACATAAAGTGAAGTGATGCCTAAGCGTTGTTGTAACTCACGAATTTTTTCGCGCATTGAACGGCGTAAATTTGCATCAAGGTTACTTAACGGTTCATCAAAAAGCAGTACTTTTGGTTTCAGAACAAGTGCACGAGCAAGAGCAACACGCTGTTGCTGACCTCCTGAGATTTGGTCAACATAGCGATCTTCAAAGCCAGCAAGATCAACGAGTTCAAGTGCTTCTTTAACACGCTGTGTACGTTCTTCTTTGCTTACACCTTGCATTTTTAAACCATAGCCAACGTTATCTCCAATGGACATATGTGGAAACAAGGCATAAGACTGGAACACAATACAAATATCACGATTTTGAATTGATGATTTAGTGACATCTTCACCATCAATAAAAATCTGTCCTGAGGTTGGGCTTTCTAAACCTGCGACTAAACGTAATACAGTTGTTTTACCACAACCTGATGGTCCTAATAATGTGACCATCGTACCACGTTTGATATTCAAGTTTAAGTCATCAATAACGACCGCTTTACCAAAAGCTTTTGTGATGTTTTTTAATACTAAGAAATCATTATTACTCATAGTTTACTACCTATAAAATTAATTCATTTTTTTTGCTTTAGAACGTGAAATGCGAGTATCGCCTACGATCCAGTCAAAGAATAAGATAATTGCCATCATGACAACGATAAGAATTGAACCATACGCAATTGCAATACCATACTCACCATCTTCTACCCGATTTAAAATATAAGATGTTGCAACACGTGTGTCAGCTGTCACTAAGAAGATGATTGCACTAACTGTTGTCATAGAGCGGACGAAACTGGTGACTAAAGCAGATAATAATGCTGGTTTCAGTAATGGGAAGACAATGTACCAGATAGTTTTAAAAGAGCTGCCTTTTAGTGAAAGTGATGCCTCGTCTAGTGATTTATCTAATTGGCCTAGGCCCGCGATTGCAGCACGCATACCAACAGGCATATTACGCATGACCATAGAAAGAATAATGATCATTGCTGTACCCGTAAGGTAAATTGGTGCGCTGTTAAAAGCAATAATATAAGAAACTCCTGCAACTGTTCCTGGAACTGCAAAGCAAAGTAAAGTTAAAAACTCGAGTGTCTTTTTACCTTTAAACTCACGCCGTACTGTAATATAAGCAATTAACAAACCAAATAATGCAGTGACTGGTGCTGCACTTGCTGCAAAAATAACAGTTTGAATTAATGAAGGCCAAGCACCATCACTAAATCCTTGCCCAAATAAAATTTGATAATTTTTTAAGGTTAGAGTGTAGTCTACCCCCCAGTTTACTGTGAAGCTACCATAGAAAATACTGCCATAAAGTACAATGTTAAATAATGTCCAGAAGCTAAGGAAGAACACGATTAATGCTTTTAAGCCATTTGGTAATTCTTGTACATCACCACGATAGGACTTACCTGATACTGTGACATAAGAGCGTTTGCCAATCCAAAGATATTGAATTACGAAGATAGCGAGTGAGAACATCAATAAGATAGTACCTAATGTACTTGCTGATGCATAATCTAATTGTGAGCCTGCAATATAGAAATAAATTTGTGTTGCAATTACGTCAAAGCTACCGCCAAGTACAAGTGGTGTACTGAAATCTGCTAAAGATTGGATGACGACAACTAAGAAAGAGTTTGCCAATGCAGGTTTTAATAACGGAAAAATAATATGGAAAAATGCTTGGTAACGGTTTGAACGTAATGTGTAAGCCGCTTCTTCAATTGAAGGATGAATAGATTTTAGGGCTCCCTCAAGGATCATAAATGACATTGGTGTTAATGCGAGGGTATGCGCAATGACAATGCCTGTAAATCCATAGAGCCAGTTGCTATTAAAACCTAAATACTCCACTAAAAACGCAGTGACATAACCAGAACGACCTAACATTAAGGTTACACCTAAGCCTACAACAAATGGTGGTGTAACAATTGGTAAAATCGAGAAAATTTTACCAATAAATGCGGTACGTTTCGCAATACGAGTTGTATAAAGAGCAAATGCTAAACCAAAGATAGTGGATAACACCCCAACAACTGAGGAAACGGCTAAAGAATTTCCAACGACTCGTAGTACATAAGGTTGTTGTACGATATCGACCACTTGTTGCGGTGCAAATTGCCCATTATCAAAAAACATGGAAAGCAAGATAGCGAAAGTCGGGTAAACGATAAAGAAGAAAATTGTCATGACAATAGCAATGAGTGAAGCAATGACAAATTTATCTCCTTGCATTATTTTTAAGCGCGCTAGAGCATTTGTTGCTAATGCTAATAATGCAACTATCAGAATAATGATGGAATAGCCGAGGCTAAATTTGCCTATTGTCGCAGAAACAAAAACAAAGAGGAAAATTGCGCTAATAAATCCTAATTCTATTTTGGCTCGTTGAGTATCTGAATGTGGTAAAAAGAAAGAGAGTAATGGAAATACTAACATAGGCAAAAACCATGCCCAACTTAGGTTGAAATTATACCAACCCATAGCTTCTAAGAGTTCATCTGATGTAGATTCCCATAGACCATAATCTAATGCTTTTGATGGTAATAAAGCAAATCCAAGTAATGCTAAAAGTACCCAAAGCATAGAAGAGTTAAAAGAAAATATTTTTTTCTGCTCCATAAAAAACCTCTAATTAAGCAGTAATAAGTCATTCAATAGTGATTTTTCTATTGAATGACAAAATGATTAAATTATTTAAAATTTGATTAACTAATATTATAGTATCTTCTTTTTTAAGAATACTTTAATATTTTTTAAAAAAGCAAAACAAGAGTTCATGCTTTATTTTGCTAATTTAACGTCATCCACCCATTTTTTTATTAAGCGTTTACGTTCTTCTACTGCACCATATTTATCAAAATCATAATCAATCAAATTGATAGATTTGAAGTCGAGAGAATAAGGTGATTGTTTAGCTTGATTATTAGTGAGAATTTGGTGTGTTTCCCCTTTTTGCCAAGATAGTTCTTGAGCTTCTTTGGATAATGCCCAATCAACGAATAATTTTGCATTTTCAGGGTTTCGCGCACCTTTAATGATGCTTACTCCACCAATTTCATAGCCTGTTCCTTCACATGGAACAATTAATTCTACTGGTGCGCCTTTTTCTTTTTCAATAGAATGTTCATGTAAGAAGCCAATGCCAATTGATGCTTCACCACGTGCTGTATTGCGTGTGGCTGTATTACCCGATTTAGTGTATTGCGATACATTTTTATGTAGGGCTTTCAAATAATCAAAGGCTTTTTCCTCCCCCCAAAGTTGAATAAATGTCGCAAGTGCAGTATAAGCTGTTCCCGAACTTTGTGGATCGGCTGCTTGAATTTCATTTTTCAAACGAGGATCTGTTAAGTCCTTCCAACATTTTGGCACGGGAATATTAAGTTTAGCTAGACGTTCGGTATTCACTCCAAAACCAAGTACACCTAAATAAATAGCTGAAGTATAGTTCCCCTTTATTTTAGCTGGGTCTTTGAGTTCATCTGGTATATATTGTAAGTTAGGTGATTTATATGCACTAAGTAATCCCATTTCTCCAGCTTGTGAATGTGGATCAAGTGTTCCTCCATACCATACATCACCTTGTGGATTCGCTTTTTCTGCATCAATTCTTGCTAAGATACTCCCTGTTCCCGCACGAATATGGCTGACTTTAACATCGTATTTCTTGCCAAAGGCTTCCACTTCTTGTTCACACATGGTGTTTTGTGCACTGCAATAAACGGTTAAACGCCCCTCTGCTAGGCTATTGAATGAAACTAAAGCACCACTTAATACAAGTGCGGTTGATATCACCGACGTTTTGAAAGTTATCATGCTTTCTCCTATTTATTCAGTTTGATTTTGTCGACCCATTTATTAATGAGGCGAGCACGCATTTCGTTTGAACCAAATTTATCAAAGTCATAATTAATTAAGTTGAGATCCTTTGGTTTTAGGGCATAAGGCGATGGTTCAGCGTTGACATTTGTAGGTACATGGTGTGATTGAGCTTCTTTCCAGGACAACTCTTGTGCCTCTTTAGACATTACCCAATCAGCAAAAAGCTGTGCATTTTTCAAATTGCGTGCGTTTTTAATAACACTAATTCCACCAAGTTCATAACCTGTTCCCTCGCAAGGAACAATAATCTCTATTGGTGCGCCATTTTCTTTTTCAAAAGAGTAATTTTGCAAGAAACCTATCCCTACTGTCGTTTCACCTCGAGCAGTATTACGTGATGGTGCAGTACCTGCTTTTGGATATTGGGAAATATATTGATCAATTTCTTTTAAATAATTAAAGGCAGCGTCTTCTCCCCAAAGTTGTACGAAAGTTGCAATAGCAGTATATGCAGTACCTGAGCTTTGTGGATCTGCTATTTGAATTTCATTTTTTAAGCGAGGATCAAGTAAGTCTTTCCAACATTTCGGTACTTCATTAATACCGAGTTTTTTTAATCGTTCGGTATTTACTCCAAAACCTAAAACTCCCATATAGACAATAGAACTATTTCCATCTCCTAATGTTTGAAACTGTGGCATCACTTCAGCGAGTTTGGGTGATTTATAAGGAGTCAATAACCCTAACTCTACAGCTTGGAGGTGTGTATCAAAAGGACCACCATACCATACATCTGCTTGTGGATTATTTTTTTCAGCCTCTATTTTAGCTAGAGTGCTACCAGAACTATTGCGAATGAAAGAGGTTTTTACATCATATTTTTCAGCAAAGCCCTGAACAGCCTTTTCACAAACAATATTTTGTGCACTGCAATAAACAACAAGTCTTCCTTCTGCCATCGCTATATTACCAGCGGTAAATCCCGCTAGTAATATGCTTGACAGGGCAATTTTTTTCACTTTCATAAGTTGCCCTCTCTGAACTTAATTATTTAGATAGTTTAATATTTTCAACCCATTTACCGATTAAACGTTTACGTTCATCAGCTGCACCATATTTTTCAAAATCATAGTTGATTAGATTTAGTGTTGTTGGATCAAATGCAGTTGGTGATTGCTGTGCAGTTGTATTTGTTAAAATTTGTAAACTATTTCCTTTTTGCCAAGCCAGCTCTTGTCCCTCTTTTGATAGCACCCAATCTACAAAGAGTTTTGCATTTTCTAAGTTACGAGAACCTTTTAAGATACTGACACCACCGAGTTCATAGCCTGTTCCTTCACAAGGTACAATCATTTCAATAGGCGCACCTTGTTGTTTTTGTAGTGCATAATCATGTAAGAAACCAATACCGATAGTGGTTTCACCACGTGCAGTATTATTTGATGGCGTAATCCCTGACTTAGTATATTGAGAAATATTTGGATGTAATTGTTTGAAGTAATCAAATGCTGCATCTTCTCCCCAAAGTTGAACAAACGTAGCTATTGCTGTATAGGCTGTGCCAGAGCTTTGTGGGTCAGCAATTTGGATTTCGTTTTTTAAACGAGGATCTGTTAAATCTTTCCAACATTTAGGGACTTCATTAATGCCTAATTTTTTTAAACGTTCAGTGTTGACACCAAAGCCTAAAATACCCATGTAAATGGCAGATGTATAGTTCCCTTTGACTTTTGCTGGATCTTGGAAGCGCGGTACAATTTGGTCAATATTCGGTGAGCGGTAAGCATGAAGCAAACCTAATTCACCTGCTTGAGACTGTGGGTCAAAAGTCCCACCATACCAAACATCTGCTTGCGGATTATTTTTTTCAGCTTCAATTTTTGCAAAAGTACTACCAGAACCATTACGAATAAATGAAGTTTTAACATCATGCTTATCGCCGAAAGCTTTAATTTCAGCTTCACACATTTCATTAGTTGCACTACAGTAAACGACTAAACGTCCTTTAGCTAATGCAGATGATGTCATTAATCCCGCGGTTAAAAGTGCAGTTGAAATAGCTAAAGCAAGTGATTTGAATTTCATATTGAGTACCTCTTTTTATAGGATGGTGTTTTATAATGACTTTTATAAAGTATTGGTGATTTATCCTATCTTAAATAAAGAGAGAATACCGTGAGAGTTATCACAAAATAGAGATCATTTACTCCAAATTAACGAGAATGTATAAAATCTCAACTTTCTTAATTGTATGGCTGAGTTGTGGCTATTAAAATGTTCTTTTTTTATTTATAATCTATTGATCAATTCAACAGCTCTTTTAGGTTACTTATTATGTTAAACTCATCAACATCATCTTGTATTATTATTGCAATTGCTGGAGCCTCGGCTTCTGGAAAAAGTTTAATTGCCTCAACTGTTCATCGAGAGCTTTGTGATGAGTTAGGTTGCGAAGAAATTGGTATTATTTCAGAGGATTCATATTATAAAGATCAAAGCCATTTAGATATGGAAGAACGGATTAAAACCAATTATGATCACCCCAATTCGATGGATAGAAGTTTATTAATTGAACACCTTAAAACCCTCAAATCTGGCCAACCCGTTGACATTCCTGTTTATAGCTACGTTGAACATACTCGAACTGATAAAATCATCCATTTTGAACCTAAGAAAGTGATTATATTAGAAGGCATTTTATTGCTAACTGATGAAAAAGTACGGGATGAAGTGAGTGTTTCTGTTTTTGTAGATACACCACTAGATATTTGTTTTATTCGTCGTTTACAACGTGATATGAAAGAGCGTGGTAGAAGTTTGGAATCTGTTGTAGAACAATACCGTAAAACTGTGCGTCCTATGTTTTTACAATTTATTGAACCATCTAAGCAATATGCTGATATTGTTATACCTCGTGGAGGGAAAAATAGGATTGCAATTAATATGCTAAAAGCCCAGATTCGACAGCTTTTGGGAAAACGTTAGTTTGAAAGGAGCCTATAATGAGATTATGTGATACTGATATCGAACGTTATTTAGATGATGGTATTATTGCGCTAGATCCTCGCCCAAGTAATGAAAAAATTAATGGTGCAACGATTGATGTTCGTTTAGGTAATTCTTTTCGTGTTTTTCGAGAACATTCAGCACCTTATATCGATTTAAGTGGTCCAAAAGAAGAAGTATCTGCACAACTTGAATCTGTTATGAGTGAGGAAATTATTATTGCTGATGATGAGGCTTTTTTCTTACATCCAGGTGAGTTGGCACTTGCTACAACATTAGAATCAGTCAAACTACCTGCCAATATTATTGGTTGGTTAGATGGTCGATCTTCACTTGCACGTTTGGGATTGATGGTTCATGTCACTGCACACCGTATCGATCCAGGTTGGGAAGGTAAAATTGTGTTGGAATTTTTTAATTCGGGTAAGTTACCACTTGCGTTACGTCCCAATATGGTGATTGGTGCGTTAAGCTTCGAAATTTTAAGTGGTACAGCAGCACGCCCTTATAGTAGCCGTAAGAATGCAAAGTATAAAAACCAACAAAGCGCAATAGCCAGTCGTATCAACGAGGATAAATAAAATGTGGAAGAAGATCGCCATGAGTTGTATTGTAATAATCTTGGCGATTTTACTCGCTTTGTATTGGCAAATTAATCATGTCAAAACAATATTCGCTCAATCTTTAAATAATAGTCATATCTCTTTCAATCAGTTATCTCTTAATTTTTACCCTCAACCTTACTTTGAATTAACAAATGTTAAATGGTATGGGCAGAAAGAGCGGTCTATTTTTGCAGAGAAAATAAATTTAGAACTTGATGTTACTGCCTTATTGAATCCTCAAAAAAGTCTAAAGCAATTTACTTTTCAACAAGCACAGTTTTGGTATTCAGGACAAGTTGAGCCAGATTTAAAAAATGTGAATGGTGAAGTTATTGGTGAATTTTTTATTGATGAGAAACAAATCCGTTTCGCGAATACTCATTTAAAAATGACTTTTGAGCACCCTACTTTATTTAATACAAAACAGTTACAAATATCTGTGCAAAAAGGTGTTATTCAGCAATTGTCGGAAACAGAGTTTAAAGTGGTATTAGATTATTGCAAAATTAATGGTGAGGACTTTGCTTTTGTTAATGCCACTTTCTCGAAAAGTAAAGAGAGCTCATTGTTTTCTTCCCAAGTCGCTTATTTAGATAATCACCCGGAGTTACAAGTCAGCTTTAGTATTAAAAACCTTGGAGAAAACCAGCAGGCCGTTTTTACAGGTAAAAATATTGCATTAGCATCATGGCAAAATGTGCTTAGTTTACCTCAACTATTTACAGGTTATATGGATGCTTCTGGTGAAGTCATTTTGCAAAATAATAAAGTTCAGTCTGGGCATATAGAAATGGATATTCCAGAAGGACAATTTAAAGGGATTAATTTACTTGCTTTAGTCGCAAGATATTTACCGATTAACTATGACGAACAGCGTTTAAAAGAGAAAGCGTTAACTACCTCTTTTCAGAATTTACGTTCACGTTTTAGCTGGGATACAAGACAGTTATTATTAAAGCAATTCACATTTATTAGTGATAAGTTAGCTGTAGAAGGAAAAGGAGATATTAATTTAACCAATATGCAATGTGAAATAGTATTAAATTTAGGATTGACTTATCCGCAATATCAGCAATTTAAACTGCCAATTCGTTTTTTTGACCACTGCTATTCACCACAATATAAAGTGGAAGTTAATCAGCATTTACGTCATCAGTTAAAAGATCTACTCAAAGAAAAATTTAAGTAATTTATGTTGCCATTTCAAGCGGTACGTCGTCGCCAATTCGCTCGGGTGCTCAGTTTAGCTTTTGCAGGATTTATTTTTAATACCACAGAGTTTATTCCTGTTGCTTTACTATCTGATATTGCACAAAGTTTTGCTATTCCTGTTTCTCAAACAGGTTTAATGATTACTGTTTATGCTTGGATTGTTTCGTTAATGTCTTTGCCTTTTATGTTATTAACAGCAAAATTAGAGCGAAAAAGTTTATTAATTAAGTTACTTATTTTATTTATTATTAGTCATATTTTATCAGTAATTGCATGGAATTTTTGGATATTAGTTATAGCAAGAGCAGGCGTAGCAATAGCACATTCTGTATTTTGGGCAATTACTGCTTCTTTGGCGATTCGAGTTGCACCGAAAGATAAAAAAGCACAAGCAATAGGATTAATTGCTATTGGTTGTTCACTCGCGATGATCCTAGGATTACCATTAGGGAGAATAATTGGGCAGTTATTCGGTTGGCGTGCTACATTTGGTATTATTGCTTTAATAGCAACAATCATTTTAGTTTTGTTTTATCTCTTACTTCCTTATTTACCAAGTAAAAATGCAGGCTCATTAAGTAGTATCCCTAGTTTATTTAAACGACCATTGCTTGTGGGGCTATATCTATTAACTGCGCTAGTGATTACTGCTCATTTTACAGCATACAGTTATATTGAGCCCTTCATGTTAGAAATTAGTCATATGAGTAATACTATGACAACAATGATGTTATTTGTTTTTGGTTTATCTGGTATTACAGCAAGTTTGTTGTTTAATCGTTATTATAATACTGGACCTATACGTTTTATTCTGACTTCTATTGTTATTCTGAGTATGACATTACTCTTTTTGCTATTATCGAGCCACTATAACTGGACTATGTTTTTACTGATATTCCTGTGGGGGATTGGTATTTCTGGGATCGGATTAGGTTTGCAAATTCGTGTTCTACATTTAGCACCTGATGCGACTGATGTTGCTATGGCTATTTATTCTGGTATTTATAATATAGGTATCGGTAGTGGTGCATTACTTGGTAATCAAGTTATGCTATATCTAGGCTTACCAAACATTGGCTTTGTTGGTGCGAGTTTAGCTATTATTAGCTTATTATTTTTCGTTGGAGTTCAGTATCGGTATGGGCATTTAGCATCACGTTAAATGAGTTTAAGTGCGGTCTATTTTGGATGTTTTTTAAACTTGAAATGGCGGTGAGAGAGGGATTCGAACCCTCGATGCACTTTCGCACATACACGCTTTCCAGGCGTGCTCCTTCAACCACTCGGACATCTCACCATTCTGAATAGGCTGTGCACTATAAAAATTTAACGTAATTTAGTCAAGTATTTTTTGCGTTAACGCATGAAAGTTATCCACGATTTGCGATAAAATAAGCAATCTTATTTTCTTAGTTTCAGGTCTTATGTGATATGTTGAAGAAATGGTTTCTCAGCAAAAATGTCTTTTTGGCAGTTAAGCCTTTTAGTGCATTAAAAGATAGTTTTCGTGTTGGTTATACTCGTCAATCTCTAATTAAGGATATTATCGCAGGATTAACTGTGGGAGTAATTGCTATTCCATTATCTATGGCATTAGCAATTGCAAGTGGGGTAGCGCCACAACATGGATTATATACTGCAATTGTCGCAGGTATGCTTATTGCATTAACTGGCGGTTCTCGTTTTAATGTTTCGGGACCAACAGCTGCATTTGTTGTTATTTTGTATCCAGTGACTCAACAATTTGGTCTTTCTGGATTATTAATGGCGACATTGTTGTCTGGTATTATTTTAGTCTTGATGGCGTTGTTTCGGCTAGGGCGTTTAATTGAATACATCCCATTGCCTGTGACCTTAGGTTTTACTTGTGGCATTGGGATTGTGATTGCGACATTACAGATTAAAGATTTTCTTGGTCTAGCTATTGATGAAATGCCAGCACATTATATTGAAAAAGTACAAACACTAGTGATGGCTTTGCCTACTATCAATTGGGCAGATGCTACAGTCGGTGTACTCACTTTATTTGTGTTAACACAGTGGCATAAGCTTCGTTTACCCATTCCTGGGCATTTACCTGCGGTCATTTTAGCGACTTTTTTATCTTTGATCTTTATTTCTTTCGATTATGATGTAGCGACGATTGGATCGGCCTTCCAATATACTTTGCCTGATGGTTCTATGGGATTTGGGATTCCAAATACACTACCTGAATTCATTCTACCTTGGTCGATTCCCAATGCACAAGGCAAGCTAATTGAGTGGAATTTGGATACGATACAAGCATTGCTACCTGCTGCGTTTTCAATGGCTGTATTAGGTGCGATTGAATCCTTATTGTGTGCTGTCATTTTAGACAATATGACAGATACGAAGCACCACTCCAATGATGAATTATTAGCACAAGGTCTAGGCAATATTACTGCGCCATTTTTAGGTGGTATTACTGCGACTGCTGCGATCGCACGTTCCGTTGCTAATGTCAAAGCAGGCGCGGTCTCACCAATTGCAAGTATTGTGCATGCATTGATGGTCTTATTCGCATTACTCTTTTTCGCTAAGGCATTGTCTTATTTACCTTTATCTTCTATGGCAGCTCTGTTATTAGTAGTAGCATGGAATATGGCCAATGTGCAGCAGATTATTCAATTAGTTCGTCGTTCAGGGCGCAATGAAATTGCAGTTTTATTGACTTGCTTAGTGCTCACTGTGATTTTTGATATGGTTATTGCGATTACTGTAGGTGTGTTATTAGCGAGTTTATTATTTATTCGTACTATTGCTGAAATGACGAAGTCGATAGAAATAACACATCCAGAAGATTTAAATGATGTATTAGTTTATCGTATCAGTGGACCGCTCTTTTTTGCTGCTGCAGATAATTTATTTGCTGATTTACATGATAAAACAGTACATACTGATCATGAAATTCGCCATATAGTGTTGCAATGTGATGCGGTGACAGTGTTGGATTCTGGTGGAATTCATGCGTTAACTCGATTTGTACAACATATGTTACCACATCAACAACTTTATATGTGTAATATGCAATTCCAACCATTACGTATGATTGTAAAATCTAATACAGTCACGGAGATTCAAAGAATTAATTTCGCTTCTGACTTAACGGATGCCTTTACAAAAATTCGTACTTTTGAACAAAATGCTTGATCGTAAGGAGATAAGATGCGTTATAACCATGTGCAATTAATAGAAAAATTACGCCAGTTACGTATCATTCCTGTCATTGCTTTAGAACAGGCTGAAGATATTATTCCTTTAGCTGAAACATTAGTAAATAATGGCTTACCTGTTGTTGAAATTACTTTTCGCTCTACAGCTGCCGTGCAAGCGATTCAACTATTGAGGGAGAGGAAACCTGATATATTGATTGCTGCGGGAACAGTTTTGACTACAGAACAAGTTGTACAGGCCAAAAAGGCGGGTGTTGATTGTATTGTAACTCCAAGTTTTAATCCGAAAATTGTACAGCTTTGCCAGGACTTAGATTTACCAATTATACCTGGTGTGAATAACCCTATGGCAATTGAAGCGGTATTAGAAATGGGTATTGATACAGTTAAATTCTTTCCAGCCCAAGCTTCTGGCGGTGTAGGGATGATTAAAGCATTATTAGGTCCGTATAGTATGCTCCAGGTAATGCCAACTGGTGGGATTAATTTAAATAACTTGCAGGACTATTTATCAATTCCGAATGTTATTGCTTGTGGTGGTTCATGGTTTGTAGAAAGTACATTAATTAAAGCTCAAAATTGGAATGAAATAGGCCGTTTAACTCGAGAGGTTGTGGCGAGTATTAGGTAGTTATTTGAAATCTATGCTATGTTGTTTCCTGAAAATTAAATAGCTAATTTAGTTTATATGTTGAGCCTTGTAGTCCACAAGGCTCGAATTATTTAAAACCAAATCGAATATATTTTCGGTATAGCAACTAACCTATACAAGAGATATTTCTTGCCCTTCGGTCCTACTCGTAGGCAACTGCGAATAAGAAAAGACTTATTTTAATCAACTGAAAAATTCTATCACTATATTATCATGACAATTAATTTTGTAGTCCATATTGGAGATTATATAGGGGTAGGATGGGGCATTTTCCCTATAAACAGCGTTTAACAAATGTATAAGAAAATTTTTGCATTAATTAGTTCATTTAATGTCTAATTTGCATATTTAGGAAAATCTAGAGAAATTAAGCAAAATGAGAATATTATTTTACTGATAGCTTAATTTGAAATAAATAAGCTAGCTCGTTAGAATAAGCTATTCAATTTATATTGTGGATAAAGTTTATGTTTGAATCTGAAAATTGGCAGCCTACTGCTTCAATTAAAAATTTACTTGCACGTGCAAAAATCATTGCTGAAATTCGACGTTTCTTTACGGACCGTGGCTTGCTTGAAGTTGAAACCCCCATATTAAGCGAGTTTGGTGTAACAGATGTCCATTTATCTACTTTTGATACAGAATTTAATTCACCCTTCGCAGAACAATCAAAAAAATTATGGCTTTCGACGAGTCCTGAATATCATATGAAGCGTTTATTGGCAGCAGGGAGCGGACCTATTTTCCAGCTTTGCCATGTATTTAGAAATGAAGAGTCAGGACAACATCATAATCCCGAGTTTACAATGCTGGAATGGTATCGTCCCCATTTTGATATGTACCGTTTAATCAATGAAGTTGATGACTTATTACAGCAGATTTTAGATTGCCCTCCAACAGAGAGTTTAAGTTACCAATTCGTTTTTCAAGAATATGTTGGTTTAGATCCTCTTTCTGTGGATAGAGAAGAATTAATTGCTAAGGCTAAAGAATATAATTTATTGAGTGCAGCGGAAGAGGATAGAGATACATTGTTACAGTTCTTGTTTAGCACGATAGTTGAACCTAATATCGGTAAAGAACATCCCATCGCTGTTTATCATTTCCCTGCAACACAGGCTGCATTAGCACAGATTAGTTCTGAAGATCATCGTGTTGCAGAACGCTTTGAATTCTATTATCAAGGCTTAGAGTTAGCTAATGGGTTTCATGAGCTAACCGATGTAAATGAACAACTTCGCCGATTTGAACAAGACAACGTACAACGACAAAAAATAGGATTACCGCAACGCGCAATTGATAAACGATTATTAGCTGCATTACAAGCAGGTGTACCAAATTGTTCTGGTGTAGCTTTGGGTGTAGATAGATTATTGATGATCGCATTGCAAGCACAAACAATCAAAGATGTGATTGCCTTTGGTATTGAAAATGCTTAGTGTATTGGTTATTGTTATAAAAATAGGCAGCGTATATTCGCTGCCTATTTCTTTTTACCCTGTTATTTGGCTAGTTTTACTTCTTTAAGCCATTTGTCAGTCAAACGTTTTCCTTCTGAGCTCTTACCAAAGCGATCGAAGTCATAGCTGATTAATTTCAAGTGTTTTGGACTAACTGACTGAGGAGATGCCTCTGCATGAATATTCGTTGGAATTTGATAAACTTTAGTTTCTCGCCAGACAAGTTCTTGAGCTTCTTTACTTAATGCCCAATCGGCAAATAATTTAGCATTATCTAAATTACGTGCATTTTTGATAATACTCATCCCACCTAAGGAATAGCCATCACCCTCACAAGGTAAAATGCTTTCAACTGGCGCTCCTTTTTCTTTTTCAGTAGCATAGCTATGGATAAATCCCACAGCAACAGCAGATTCGCCACGTGAAAGATTTGTTGTGACTAAAGCACTCTTTACGTATTCAGATACGTTGGCATTTAATTTTTTGAGATACTCAAATGCTTTTTGTTCCCCCCATAATTCCATTAATGTCGCAATGGCAGTATAAGTTGTACCTGAAATTTGAGGATCTGGCATTTGAACATAGCCTTGTAAGCGAGGATCAAGGAGATCTGACCAACATTTTGGTGGTTCAGTGATACCTAGTTGTTTTAGTTTTTCTGTATTCACGCCAAAACCAAGTACTAAAAGATAAACGATTGAAGTTAGCTCGCCATGTTTGTCTATTAATGTCTTAAATTGAGGCATAATTTCAGCTTGGCGTGGAGAACGATAAGGAGCTAATAACCCTAAATCACCCGCTTGAAAGTGATGTTCAATGGTACCGCCATACCAAATGTCTGCTTGTGGATTATTTTTTTCGGCAATGAGTTTAGCTAATGTCGCCCCAGTACTGTTACGAACAAATTGAGCGTTTATATTATAGTTTTCACTAAACCTTTGTACCATTTTCTCGCAAGTAGCATGTTGAACACTACAGTATACTGTCAATTTTTTTTCGGCAATAGCATTGTGAGAGAAGAAAGATAGAAGTGTTAAGCCAAGTGCGGTTAATTTTGAAGATGTCTTCATTTTAAGAATTCCTTTTTCAATTGTTACTTAACATCAATGATAACGATTTCAGATTGAGAACCTAAACGCATTGGTATCCCCCAGAAACCATAACCAGAGGTGACGAAGAAATGTCCGTTGCCTATTTTCTCATAACCGTAATCTAAAGGGTAGAGTAGATTGGTAATCAAGTTAGCTGGAAAAATCTGACCTTTGTGAGCATGTCCAGATACTTGAATATCAATAGGTAATTTTGCATGTTTTTCTATTTCAGTTGGACGGTGATCAAGCAAAATAATAGGAAGTCTTGTATCTACTTTCTCTAAAAGTTGTTCCGCACTTGGACGAGTTCTTAATAAATCATCATTACGTCCAACTAAGACAAAAGTATTATTGATTACTTTGGTTTGATCGAATAAAACTTCAATACCTGCAAGTTCTAATTCTTGCTTGATTGCTTGTTGATGACCAAAAAAATCATGATTACCTAATGTCGCATAAACACCTAATGGTGCAGTAAGTTTTGCTAAGTGAGGTCGCATATTTTCAGTTACATAAGCCTCGGTATTATCGTCCATAATATCCCCTGGCATGAGGATGATATCGACCTTATTCTGAGTCATTAATTCAGCAAGTTTATCTAATTGGCGACGACCAAATAAAATCCCTAAATGTAAATCACTTGCCATGCCAATTCGCATTGGTTTAATAGGTTTGTCGAGTGTGATTTCATAATGAATTACTGTTGGAGTATAGGCGTTATAAATACTTATTCCAAGTAAGCCTGAAAGTGCAATAGGATATGTAATGCGTAATATTTTATGTAATTTGGCTAATGGGATATAAGGTTTAAGAATAAAATGGCAGAGTAAACAGCCTAAACTAACGAATGATGCAAATAATAAAAATGCTAAAAGAAAAGCACTTAGGCGGAATAAAGGGAAAATACGAAATATCGTGAGTAAAATCAGAAAATTAGCAATTAAATAATTGTTTATAAATAAGATCTTACGTTTTTTACTTGTTAACTTTGATGCGAAAAGCCAGTTTAATGTACGATTAAATATGAAAATAAATAATTGGAGGATAAGTACTGCAGCAAAAAACGTAATATAGTGACGTAATTCCAAGATATTTACCTATGAATGAAAGATATTTTAAATTGAATAAAAGGGGAACATCGTTCCCCTTTTGTTTAATTTATTTTTACCAAAAGTGTGTAAATTATACCGTACTTTGAAAGATAACGTTATTAGCTTTTTGCATATAACTATTAATCTTATCAAAATTCATGTAGCGATAAGTATCGTCTTTGTCTTGTTGCAAATCAGCAGCGAAAGACAGATATTCCTCTAATGTTGGTAGTTTACCCAAGATAGCTGATACTGCTGCTAGTTCAGCTGAGGCGAGATAAACATTTGCTCCTTGGCCTAAACGGTTTGGAAAGTTACGGGTCGAAGTAGATACGACAGTCGCATTATTAGCAACACGTGCCTGGTTACCCATACATAACGAACAACCTGGTACTTCAATTCTTGCCCCGCTTTTGCCGTAAATACTGTAATATCCTTCTTCGCTGAGTAATGCTGCATCCATTTTGGTAGGAGGGGCTATCCATAAGCGAGTAGGAATCATCTCTTTGAATTTTGATAATAATTTACCTGCAGCACGGAAGTGACCAATATTAGTCATACATGAACCAATAAAGACTTCATCAATTTTATCACCTTGTACTTCAGATAATAAACGAGCATCATCAGGATCATTAGGTGCGCATAAAATTGGTTCTTTAATATCTGCTAAATTGATTTCAATCACTGCTGCGTATTCTGCATCTTTATCTGCTTCTAGCAATTCTGGGTTAGCCAGCCACTGTTCCATTGCGTTGATACGGCGTTCTAAAGTACGTGCATCACCATAACCTTCAGAAATCATATATTTCAATAACACAATATTAGATTGTAAGTATTCAATAATAGGTTCTTTCGCAAGTTTAATGGTACAAGCTGCTGCTGAACGTTCAGCAGATGCATCAGAAAGCTCAAAAGCTTGCTCAACTTTTAGGTTTTCTAA
Source organism: Pasteurella canis (assembly GCF_900454865.1). Classification (GTDB taxonomy): domain Bacteria; phylum Pseudomonadota; class Gammaproteobacteria; order Enterobacterales; family Pasteurellaceae; genus Pasteurella; species Pasteurella canis. The sequence goes on from NZ_UGTV01000015.1 coordinate 257,279, forward strand.
TCCTTCAATTTCTAAAATTTTGCCAGAAAAAATATTTTTCTTCCCTTTTTTCTCAACAGTAAGCAGCCCTTGTTTAATAGCATAGTAAGGAATAGCATGGACTAAGTCGCGTAAAGTGATGCCTGGTTGCATTTCGCCTTTAAAACGAACTAATACGGATTCAGGCATATCTAAAGGCATCACGCCAGTTGCCGCGGCAAAAGCAACTAAGCCAGAGCCAGCAGGAAAAGAAATACCAATAGGGAAGCGAGTATGTGAATCGCCTCCTGTACCCACTGTATCAGGTAAAAGCATACGGTTTAACCATGAGTGAATAACACCATCTCCAGGACGTAATGAGACACCCCCTCGGTTCATGATAAAATCTGGTAACGTATGGTGTGTTACGACATCAACTGGTTTTGGATAAGCCGCAGTATGACAGAAGGATTGCATCACAAGATCAGAAGAAAAACCTAAACATGCGAGATCTTTTAATTCATCACGTGTCATTGGCCCTGTCGTATCTTGTGAACCAACAGATGTCATACGTGGTTCACAATATTGTCCAGGACGAATACCTTCTACACCACAAGCTCGACCAACCATTTTTTGTGCGAGTGTAAAGCCTTTATCACTCGTTAATGTACTTTGTGGTTTAGCGAAAACATCTGTTTCTGCTAAGCCGAGTTCACAACGTGCTTTATGTGTTAAGCCTCGCCCAATAATTAATGGAATACGACCACCTGCACGAACTTCATCCAATAAAACATTAGTTTTTAAAGTAAACTCCGCTAATACCTCATCTGTATTATGTCGACAGATTTTTCCCTCATATGGATAAATATCAATAACATCGCCCATATTCAGCAAACTGACATCTACTTCGATTGGTAATGAACCTGCATCCTCCATAGTATTGAAAAATATAGGTGCAATTTTTCCACCAAGAACAACTCCCCCTGCTCGTTTATTTGGAATATATGGAATATCTTCTCCCATAAACCAGAGCACAGAGTTTGTTGCTGATTTACGTGAAGAGCCTGTTCCTACTACATCGCCAACGTAAGCTAATGGGAACCCTTTTTCTTTTAATTTTTCAAGTTGTTTAATCGGACCTACATTACCAGCATCATCTGGTTCAATTCCATCACGTGGATTTTTTAGCATGGCAAGCGCATGTAATGGGATATCTGGACGAGACCATGCGTCTTGTGCTGGTGAGAGATCATCAGTATTTGTTTCCCCTGTAACTTTAAATACGGTTACTGTAATTTTATCGCTTAATTTGGGACGGGATAAATACCATTCTGCATCAGCCCAAGATTGTAGAACTTGTTGGGCATAGTGATTTCCTTTTTTAGCTTTTTCGGCAACATCATGAAAATTATCGAACATGAGTAATGTAAATGACAATGCTTTCGCAGCAATAGGAGCAAGTTCTTCATCATCTAAGGCGTGTAATAAAGGTTCTATATTATAACCACCTTGCATTGTGCCAAGTAATTCGACAGCTTTTTTAGGACAAATCAATGGAGAAGTGCTCTCTCTTTTAGCAATAGCAGCAAGGAAGGATGCTTTTACATAAGCTGCCTCATCAACGCCAGCAGGAATACGAGTTTCAAATAAATTCAGTAAATAATCGTCTTTATCTTTAGGGGGATTTTTTAATAATTCAATGAGTTGTGCTGTTTGTTCTGCATTTAAAGGTTTCGGCACAATGCCTAATGCCGCACGTTCATCAATATGTTGTTGATAGGATTGTAGAAAGTTAGACATAGGTTACCTCGTTGGGTTTATTTTATCTGTTAAGGGAAGCCGCATTAGGGTAAAGTGCGGTAGGGTTTCGTTACGAAATTGTTAAAACATAATAATACGGAAAAAAGTCACTCTCAATAGGAAAAAGTTGAATTTTCAGCCTAGATCACGTTTATTTATTTTCAACGTAGTAATTTTTAGTTAAAATGCCAACCACTTTTTTAATTAACAAATGGAAAAAATTATGTTTGGAAAAGGCGGTTTAGGTAACTTAATGAAACAAGCCCAACAAATGCAAGATCGTATGCAAAAAATGCAAGAAGAGATTGCTCAGCTGGAAGTAACTGGCGAATCTGGTGCAGGTCTAGTTAAGATCACGATTAATGGTGCACATAATTGTCGTCGTGTGGAAATTGATCCTTCTTTAATGGAAGACGATAAAGAAATGTTAGAGGATTTGATTGCAGCAGCCTTTAACGATGCAGTTCGTCGTGCGGAAGAGTTACAAAAAGAAAAAATGGCATCGGTGACAGCAGGAATGCAATTGCCTCCTGGCTTTAAAATGCCATTTTAATTTGTTATTTTTTGTTCTTGTAGAAAAGACAGTAAAACATATTTTGAGTCAATTGCTGATTTTGCCTTACAGAAGTTTTTTATATTAAAAGTACTTTCATTAGGTAATCATTAGAAACAACAAAATATATTGAGTCTTAATCAACTATAAGAATGTCTGTTAAGCTTGACCGCACTTTTGAAAGTGCGGTCTGTTTTTTATCACTATTTTAACAATATTATTATTGATAATTTAAATTTTTCATTATTCTTACAGTGGTCTGTTTTTCAAGACAATTGTTTATAAATATAACATAAATGAGCAAGGTCAGTTTTTTATAAACAGCTCTTTATATAATAACGATTTGCTTAATTACAGAGGATGTTTTACTTATTTTATTTGATGAGCAAAGAAAAATAGTTTCCTCTAAGATGAACTCTTCTAAATCTTAATTAAGAGAAAAAACAATGCAAACAAGCCCATTACTCGAGCATCTTATTGAAAGTTTACGCTGTCTTCCTGGTATTGGACCAAAATCTGCTCAGCGTATGGCCTATCATCTTTTACAGCGTAATCGTAATGGTGGTATAGATTTAGCACGAGCATTAACAGAAGCAATGTCTAAAATTGGTCATTGTTCTCATTGTCGTACTTTTACTGAGGAAGACATTTGTACTATTTGTAATAACCCCCGTCGTCAACATTCAGGGTTACTTTGTGTAGTTGAGCAACCCTCTGATATCCAAGCAATTGAGCAAACAGGACAATTTTCAGGGCGTTATTTTGTGTTAATGGGGCATTTATCTCCTCTTGATGGTATCGGTCCTAAAGAAATCGGGTTGCATATATTGCAAAAGCGTTTGCAAGAGGAAAGTTTTCATGAGGTCATTTTAGCCACTAATCCAACTGTTGAGGGAGATGCTACTGCTAATTACATCGCAGATCTGTGTGTACAACAAAATATTAAAGTCACGCGTATTGCACATGGTATTCCTGTTGGTGGTGAATTAGAGATGGTCGATGGAACTACTTTAACCCATTCTTTTTTAGGGCGTCGTCAACTTGGGTAAGAGCAGATAATGAGACTTTTCATCGCAGAAAAACCAAGCCTTGCAAGAGCTATTGCTGATGTGCTGCCCACACCGCATCAGCGTAATGAAGGATTCATTAAATGCGGGAATGAAGATTATGTCACCTGGTGTGTGGGACACTTATTAGAGCAAGCGGAACCCGATGCCTACGATCCTCGCTTTAAACAATGGCGCTTAGAGCATTTGCCTATTATCCCTGAAAAATGGCGACTTATTCCACGTAAAGCAGTATATAAACAACTCAAAATCGTAGAAAAACTTATTCGTCAGGCAGATCTATTAATTAATGCGGGTGACCCTGATCGCGAGGGACAGTTACTAGTAGATGAAGTCTTTAGTTATGCACAATTAAGTGCGGATAAATTGAATCAAATTCAACGCTGCTTAATTAGTGATTTGAATCCAAGTGCGGTAGGAAAAGCCATCAATAAATTGCAATCAAATCGCAATTTTATCCCTCTTGCGACTTCCGCATTAGCTCGTGCTCGAGCAGATTGGCTATATGGTATTAATATGACTAGGGCTTATACGATCCGTGGTCGACAAGCAGGTTATAATGGTGTGCTTTCTGTAGGGCGTGTACAAACACCTGTGTTGGGGTTGATTGTGCGGCGTGATCTGGAAATTGAAAATTTTCAACCTAAAGATTTTTATGAAGTGTTAGCGCACATTCAGCCTGAAACACCTGAAAAAGTGACTGCACTTTCTAAGCAAGAACAAGAAAATATTCCTATATTTAAAGCCTTATGGCAACCAAGCAAAGCCTGTGAAGATTATCAAGATGAAGATGGGCGAGTGTTGTCATTAGGATTGGCAGAAAATGTAGTGAAACGCATTACTGAGCAGCCAGCTGAAGTGGTGGAATATGTGGATAAGTGTGAAAAAGAAACAGCGCCTCTCCCTTATTCTTTGTCTGCTTTGCAAATTGATGCAGCTAAGCGTTATGGCTTGTCTGCTCAAGAAGTACTCGATATTTGCCAACGCTTATATGAAACACATCGTTTAATTACTTACCCTCGTTCAGATTGTCGCTATTTACCTGAGGAACATTTTGCTGAACGCTTGAACGTATTAAAAGCTATTTCAACGCATGTTAATGGATATCAATTATTACCAGATATTGTTCAACCTGAACAAAAAAATCGTTGTTGGAATGATAAAAAAGTGGAGGCTCATCATGCGATTATTCCAACAGCAAAAAATAAATCGGTAACCTTAACACAGCAAGAGTGGCAAATTTATCATTTAATTGCACGTCAATATTTAATGCAATTTTGTCCAGATGCGGAATATCGTAAAAGCAAAATTACGCTTAATATTGCAGGTGGAATATTTATTGCTCAAGCCCGAAATTTACAAGTTGCAGGCTGGAAACAACTTTGGGGAAAAGAAGATCAGGATGAGCAACAAGAGCCTTTATTGCCAATAGTTAAAAAAGGACAGATTCTGTTTTGTAAACAAGGTGAAATTGTATGTAAAAAAACACAACCACCAAAACCTTTTACTGATGCAACATTATTGTCTGCTATGACTGGTATTGCGCGTTTTGTTCAAGATAAAGAATTGAAAAAAATTTTACGTGAAACAGATGGACTCGGTACAGAAGCAACACGAGCTGGTATTATTGAGCTGTTATTTAAGCGAGGTTTTTTATATAAAAAAGGGCGTAATATTCATAGCACAGAAACAGGTCGGATTTTGATTGCGGCTTTACCTGAAATTGCAACACAGCCTGATATGACTGCACACTGGGAATCTCAGTTAACAAGTATTAGCCAAAAAGAAATGAGCTATCAGCAATTTATGTCAGTATTAATCCGTTCTTTGCCTGAATTAATACAACATGTTAATTTTGATGCGTTACGTCAATTAAGCCAAATTACTCAAAAGACTTATCAAAATATTCCTAAAAAGCAAAAAAATTCGGTTAAAAAAGAGAAAAAAGAAGTCGTTGAGTGAAATACCATCAAATAATATCTATTTTTATGAAAAAACTTGCAAAATTCATAGATGTCCGTTAATATCCGCACGTTATTTTCAATGCTAATTTGCGAATGTAGAGAAGAGTATAATGTATCAAGCACTATTAATTAGTTATGGATTAATTTCACTTGCTGTGATTGTTCTGATTTTACTTCAACAAGGTAAAGGCGCAGATGCAGGTGCATCTTTTGGTGGTGGCGCTTCTGGTACAATCTTTGGTTCAGCTGGCTCAGGCAATTTTCTCTCTAAAATGACAGCAATTTTAGCAACTGTATTCTTTGTTATTAGTATTATGATTGGTAATATCAATTCACATCGTCATAATGTAACACAAGGTAAATTTGATGATTTATCTTCAACTGCAGAACAAATTCAGCAGCAAAAATTAGAGATACCAGCAGTTGAAAATAAGAATAGTGATATCCCTCAATAAGTTAGAAATTTAAATCTGCTCTGGTGGTGGAATTGGTAGACACGCTATCTTGAGGGGGTAGTGTCCATAGGACGTGCGAGTTCAAGTCTCGCCCAGAGCACCACTTGATGTTTCGTAGCTAAACATAACTAAACAAAAATCTTAGAAAAAGCCTGTAAAATCAACGTTTACGGGCTTTTTTGTTATTACACATTCTATCTCCAAATAGATTTTAGCAACCAAGAGAGTAACCATATAGTAATTACCATTTTGCTAGGGAATTAAAAATAATTAAACGTTTATTAAATGTGGGTGTAGAGAAATGAAGAAGTCAATGAGAGAGAATATTGTTTAGTAGATGAGAATATTTTTTACTGATGTTACTAGAGGAGACTAAAAGTTAGCATTTAAATTATTCTAATTTTTATTAGTAAGCTATATTACTAATTTGCTGATTATATAAACTTATCTAGTCTAAATGCATAGATTTTTATCAATATGAGTTGAGTAATAAACGAGTTTATGACATAGGGAAAATTTGATAAAATGACATAAATTGAATAAAGAGTGGATACAAATATGCAAAATATTTCATCGGAAGAGCTTGAAAAAATCCGTGGACAAATGTTGAAGTTTGCAGAGTTGCAGATAAAAGATCCCATTTTAGCTGAAGATCTTGTACAAGAGACATTCGTGAGTGCATTGAAAAATATCGAGAGTTTTAAGCGTCAATCTGCGTTAAAAACATGGATTTTTGCTATTTTAAAAAATAAAATTATTGATTATTTACGTGTGAATAACCGCTTTGTTGTAGAAAGTGATTTGGTCAATGATGAAGACGAAAATAGTTTTTTTGAAAGTGGTCGTTGGAAAAAAGAATATTCCCCATCACGCTTACAGGATGATGAAAATACAGTTTATTCAGAACAATTTTGGGTATTATTTGAAATTTGTTTAACTCGTTTACCTGCTGTACAAGCTAAAGTATTTATGATGCGCGAATATTTAGAATGTACAACAGATGATATTTGTTCATCAGAGCAAATCACAGTATCGAATTTACATGTTTTGCTCTATCGAGCTCGTTTGCAATTACAACATTGTTTGACAACAAAAATGGGGGAGAGATAAATGAAATATTGTTTTAAAGTCACTAAATTAATTTCAGAATCTCATGAAAGACCACTCTCATTTGCAGAAAGCGTCGGAGTACGTCTACATCGTTTAATGTGTCCACGATGTGATAATTTTGGTAAGAACTGTGAAAGTTTAAGCAAAATGATGAAAGATTTTGCTACAAAACCAGATAACGTAAAGAATAAATAATCCATATTCAAAATAAAAAGTGCGGTAAAAATTTTAGAAACTTTTACCGCACTTGAATTCAAATCCTTTTAAAATCAGCCTTAGCTGAATTTACCCTTCCATTGGATAAATTACTTCTGCATTTACCCATTTAATCCAAGCTTGTTCTAATAAAGGTTTCAATGACTCACTATTATCAATAATTGTATTTAATTCATTTAATAGCTTTTTTAAGGATGTAGGTTGTTCTGAAAGGTAAGTAAGCAACCAGAAATCAAGCTCTGATAGCAGTTGTTGATTTACTATGAAATTACTATCTCGCCATACTAATAGTTGGCTAGGTTTTTTCTCAAAACTGATAAAATCACTAGATAAAAAATCTACATCATAGTTTTTCAGAAAGGCTACTTTTGATAATCCCATTTCAGTATTTGTATCCCATACAAAAGTCTCTGGCACAGTAGCAGTTGAAACTTCAGCAATAAGTTGCGTGTTTTCAAAATCCATTAAGGAAAGAATATTCTTATCAAATACTTGCCTTTCTTGACAAAACGTAAGAAATTCACTTGCGATATCCTGAAAATAAGGAGAATGTGCCTTACCTTCCCTAATAAAGGTTTCTTTTATTTCTTGCCAAGTTTCTTTTGAAATATAGCGAGGGGCTTCGACAAAACAACGGTCAATAAAACTAAATGTATTGTTACGTACTAAACGTGCATAAATAGCTAAACGATTTGGTGCATAATTATTAAGGGGGGCTGCATTACCTAAACGAACAGCTTGCGCCAAAGCATTTTGGGTTTCGATAAGCGTTGATTTAGGCTGCATAACGATTTTCCTGCATTGGTTTAGAATATTTTTGCTGTAATTTAGCAATATGTTCGACTTCTGCATATAATTCAGCAAATGGTGGAAAATTAAAATCACGCTCTAATAATGTTGGTGGAATTTGAGGTAAGCGCTGATAAGTGTATTCAAGTAAATCCCAGACACTTCCTTTAACTGCTTCACCGTGCGTATCTACTAATAGCTCAGGTAAATGACGATATTCACCTTTTACTTTATTAAATGATTCCTCTGTTTTTTGGATTGGTTTAGCAGCAGCATGTTCTTCATCGTGACCTGCAATGTGAATATAATTTACACGATGGACATCAACTTTATCTAGAAAAACATAAGGGTCAAGTAAACCATGATTGACACCATTGACATAAATATTATTCACATCCAAGTGAATTCCACAGTCTGCCTCTTGAGCAATTGCATTTAAGAATTCAACTTCATTCATTGTACTAGTTGGTGAATGTAAGTAATAAGATGTATTTTCAAGTGAAATACGTAACCCTAAAAAATCTTGTACATCTTGAATACGTTTTGCAACGTGTTTAACGGCTTCATCTGTGAATGGCATTGGTAATAAATCATAAAGATGACCTTCGCATTCGCAATAACTCAGATGTTCAGAAAAAAAGACTGAATTATATTGAGTCATTAATGTTTTGATGCCTTTTAATAATTGTTTATCTAAAGGAGCTTGACCACCTAGAGAAAGTGATAGACCATGTACAGCTAACGGAAAACGTTCAGCGGCTTGATCAAATTTATATCGTGCAGCGCCTCCCATTTTTATCCAGTTCTCGGGAGCCACTTCCATAAATTGGATGACATTTTCTGTTGGAAGTGATAAAAAATCATCGGCTAAATCACGACGATAGCCTAATCCAGCACCTTTTAACATTGTATTAACTCCATGAATATTTATATAGAGCTGGTGTAAAAACATTACACCAGCAAAATAGTATTATTTAGAACCGCATTTACCTTCGCCACACTTCCCTTCGCCCGCTTTTGCTTTTTTGTGATCATGAGCGCCACATTTGCCTTCACCACATTTCCCTTCGCCAGCTTTTGCTTTTTTATGGTCATGAGCACCACATTTCCCTTCGCCAGCTTTTGCTTTTTTATGGTCATGAGCACCACATTTGCCTTCACCACATTTGCCTTCGCCTACTTTAGTTTTCATGCATTTGCCTTCTACGCATTGTTCAGCATTATCTGCCATTTTTGTTTCAGCATTTACTGGTGCAGATACGGCCATTGTTAATGCGCTTGCTAATGCAGCTAAAGTTGCTAATTTTTTCATGCTTAATCTCCTATTAATTAATATGTGATATGTTGAACTAAATGATTAAATAAACTTCAACCATTTTATGGCTGAAAATTTTCTCTGTAAGAGAGAATCTAAAGAGAGCATCCCTGCTCCTTGTGTAAGTAATGGTAGTAATGCCACTAAATAAATTAATGCCATTTTGTAGCCATTATTACACACGTTATAACCTGCATCTGCATGTACGGTATACCATGCAACGACAGTTAAAATTGCTAAACTTAAAGCGCTAAAACGCGTTGATAACCCTAGAATAAGCAAAACTGGCAATAACAATTCTGCTCCCATGGCTAACAACCAACTTAAATCTGCAGGGAGTAAATTGAATGGGAATGGAAAACTGTCTTGTACTTCCATAAACCAATTTTCTCCATTCAACTTTTCCATACCCGATTCAAAAAACTCCCAAGCAAGAAATAAGCGTAAACCTAATAAGCCAATCCCTGTGCTTATATCCTGAAAATAACATCTCTGTTTGTCCATTTTGTCCTCATAAATCCATTTGCGTTAAATTAGTCGAATGAAAAAGATTTTTCTTACAAACTTTTTTAATTTTTCTGATGGAATTTCCTTATTCTGGAGTATTAGTCGAGATGCTCATCTTTTTCTTACAGATTTTTTTAATTTTTTATATCGAGAATGTGTACAAGTTTGACTCAGTACGGTTAATTGGGGGGGAAGACTCTGTTATAGTGCTAGGCATACTACAAAGAGTACTTTATGATTTTATTAAGTATTTCTTCAGTTTTATTTGTTATGCTTTGTATTAGATTGAGATATTTGTGTCTACTTTGTGTACAATTAAATAATGCTCTAAAAGTGCGGTGTAAAATATGCGAATTTTATTAATAGAAGATGATACTTTGATTGGTAATGGGCTTCAGATTGGTTTAACTAAATCAGGTTTCACAGTTGACTGGTTTAAAGATGGTAAAATGGGCGTAGAGGCTGTGAAAACAGCTCCTTATGATGCGGTTGTACTTGATTTGACGTTACCTAAAATGGATGGACTAGATATTTTGCAAAGTTGGCGTAGAGAAAAATACGATGTGCCTGTATTAATTTTGACTGCTCGTGATACTCTAGATGAGCGTATTACAGGTTTACAGCGTGGGGCGGATGATTATTTGTGCAAGCCTTTTGCTTTGGCTGAGGTAGTTGCGCGTTTACAAGCTTTAATTCGTCGTCGTTATGGACAAACTAACCCTGTGATTGAACACAGTTTAGTGAAATTTGATCCTAACCAACGTAAAGTATTTTTAAAAGATAAAGAAATCTCACTGACAACTAGAGAATATAAGTTACTTGAGCTGTTTATGCTGAATAAAGAACGTGTTCTTGCTCGTACATTCATTGAAGAAAAATTATATACATGGGATGATGAAGTAAGCAGTAATGCATTGGAAGTTCATATCTATAATTTACGTCAAAAATTAGGTAAGCAATTCATTCGTACAGTACATGGTGTAGGATATACATTGGGGAAAAATGATGAGGCTCGCTAATCACTGGAAAAAAAGAGTGGTCTCAAATAAAAGCTTACGCTTTCGTTTAACTCTTGTGTTGTCATTAACCGCATTGACGATTTGGCTAATTTCTACAGCAGTGGCTTGGTTTCAAGTTCGTCATGAAGTGAATGAGGTTTTTGATGCACAGCAAGTGTTATTTGCACAGCGTCTAGCTTCATCAAATTTACGTAATATCTTAGTTGATAATAAATCATCAAAATATCAACATACAAAATTTAAAAAAGGCGGATTTGATGATGATGCGCTTGGTTTTGCGATCTTTACACAAGATGGAAACATCTTATTGAGTGATGGTCATAATGGTGATAATTTCATTTTTACATCTAAAAAAGGTTTTTCCATCAGCCATATTTTAGGGGATGATGATAAATGGCGCATCTTTTGGTTACCAGTTAATAATGGACGTTTAGTGATTGCGGTAGGTCAAGAGCTTGATTATCGTAATGACTTAATTAATAAGATGGTTTTTAGCCAAATGTGGATTTGGTTTGCAAGTTTGCCTCTCTTGTTAGGAATTATTGTTTGGGTCGTCACTCGTGAGCTACAAAGTGTAAAGCGAGTTAGTGAACAACTCGAACAACGTAGTCCAGATGATAATACATTAATTACAACAGCTCATTTACCAAAAGAAATTTTACCTTTAGTACAGAATTTGAACCAATTTTTTGAGCGTACTGCGACAATGTTATTGCGTGAACGACAATTTACTTCTGATGCCGCACATGAATTAAGAAGCCCTTTGGCTGCCTTACGGATTCAAACTGAAGTAGCGCAGATGGTTGGGGATGATGCAGCATTGCGGCAAGAGGCACTAGAGAATCTGACTAAAGGTATTGATCGTGCAAGTCAGCTGATTGATCAGCTACTCACACTTTCTCGTTTAGATAGTCTAAATGAGTTAGAAAATGTTGAAAATATAGATTGGCAGGCATTAATAACCTCATTGATAGGAGAGCGGTATTTTGCTGCACAAAAACGTCAAATTGACTTACAATTTGAACTTATGTCTAAGCCTGACCCTACGCAAGGACAGCCCCTATTATTATCTTTGATGTTGCGTAATTTGATCGATAATGCCATTAAATATTGTCCAAATGGCAGTACAGTTAAAGTGATTTTACAACGAGAGAACTTATTAGTTGAGGATAATGGAGAAGGCGTCAAAGAAACTGACTTAGCGAAATTAGGGCAGCGCTTTTATCGCCCAGCAGGACAAAATGAAAAAGGGAGTGGACTGGGGCTCTCTATTGTATATCGTATTGCTGCATTACACCATTATCAGGTTCGTTTAGAAAATGTGAAAAATATTCAAGGAGATATTACTGGATTTAGGGCCTTAATTTTATTCAAAAAAGTTTAAAGAGAATGATTGTTTAGTTTTTATTACCAATTATCATCAATAGGCTTTTTTATTGACTTTTATTCACTTATTAATTAAAGAGGAAATGTATAATGAAAATCAGTGCGAGAAACCAATTTAAAGGTAAAGTTGTTAGCTTAGAAAAAGGAGCAGTAAATGCTGTCGTGAGTATTGATATTGGTGCAGGTAATATTATTACATCGACAATTTCTCTTGCTGCTGCACAAGAATTACAACTCGAGGTTGGTAAAGAGGCTTATGCAGTTATCAAAGCGACTTCTGTCATGGTTGGTGTTGAATAATAATCTACTAATATATAAAAAAGCCTTGTATATAGTGGCAAGACTTTTTAATTGTTATGATTTAACCAAGGCGAGCATTCTTCATTATCCGATCTTTTGTGACTTTCCATTCTCGTTCTTTGATGTCTTCGCGTTTATCATGTTGTTTTTTTCCTTTAGCTAAACCAATTTTTATTTTTGCCCAAGCGCCTTTCCAATAAAGAGAAAGTGCAACGATAGTATAGCCATCTCGATTTGCCTTACCAAATAAGGAGGCTAATTCTTTTTGATTTAGTAGTAGTTTGCGAGTTCGAGCTGGGTCACACACAATATGTGTAGAGGCAAGGCTTAATGGTTGAATAGTTGCACCAAATAAATAGGCTTCCCCATTTTTGAAAATAATATAGCTGTCGCTGATATTCGCTTTACCAGCACGCATTGACTTGACTTCCCAGCCTTGTAATGAAAGTCCTGCTTCAATTTCGTCTTCAATAAAGTAGTCATGTCTTGCACGTTTATTCAGTGCAATCGTATTTGACGCTACTTTGGCTTTTTTCTTTGTCATGGTTATCCGCTTATTCAATATTAATTGGCAAATTCTACCTAAACTTTGTGTAGATAGCAAAATTAGATGGATTGATATAATATAACTAGCATTAATAAATAGATGTTACAAACCAGCAATACGTGTGGGTGTTCAAGTATTAGCACACTTTATTTTGTATATAGCTTATTAAAGGTGCGGTATGTTTTGCAACATTTTGAAATAAAAAGGTAATAAACATGAAATATAAAGATTTACGTGATTTTTTGGATCTACTTGAGCAACGTGGCGAACTGAAACGTATCAAACAAGAAGTTGATCCCTACTTAGAAATGACGGAAATTTCTGACCGCACTTTACGTGTGGGGGGACCTGCATTGTTATTTGAGAATCCAAAAGGGTTTGATATCCCTGTTTTATGTAATTTATTTGGTACCCCAAAACGTGTTGCAATGGGGATGGGACAAGAGGATGTTACTGCATTACGTGATGTTGGTAAGTTACTCGCTTTTTTGAAAGAACCTGAACCACCAAAAGGGTTTAAGGATTTTTTGTCCAATCTACCCCAGTTTAAACAAGTGTTGAATATGCCGACTAAAGTCTTAGGTAAAGCTGATTGTCAACAAGTTGTATTTAAAGGTGATGATGTCAATTTATATAGATTACCGATTATGCAATGTTGGAAAGATGATGTAGCACCTTTAGTTACATGGGGATTAACGATTACTAAAGGCCCACTGAAAAAACGGCAAAATTTAGGTATTTATCGGCAACAATTAATTGCTAAAAACAAATTAATCATGCGTTGGCTTTCTCACCGAGGAGGCGCATTAGATTTCCAAGAATGGAAAGAAATACGTCCAAATGAACCTTTCCCAGTATCTGTCGCATTAGGTGCCGATCCTGCCACAATTTTGGGAGCTGTAACGCCAGTACCTGATACTTTATCAGAATATGCCTTTGCTGGATTATTGCGTGGCACAAAAACATCAGTTGTAAAGTCAATTAGTAATGATTTGGAAGTACCTGCGAGCGCAGAAATTGTTTTAGAAGGTTATATTGATCCAAATGAAACCGCTCTTGAAGGCCCCTATGGTGATCATACTGGCTATTATAATGAACAAGAATATTTCCCCGTCTTTACTGTTACTCATATTACGATGCGTAAAAATCCAATTTATCATTCTACTTACACAGGGCGTCCACCTGATGAGCCAGCAGTTTTGGGAGAAGCACTAAACGAAGTGTTTATTCCTATTTTACAAAAACAATTTCCTGAAATCGTTGATTTTTACTTACCGCCTGAAGGGTGCTCTTATCGTTTAGCAGTCGTAACAATCAAGAAACAATATGCAGGGCATGCGAAACGTGTAATGATGGGGGTTTGGTCGTTTTTAAGACAATTCATGTATACTAAATTTGTGATTGTCTGTGATGATGATGTCAATGCACGTGATTGGAAAGATGTGATTTGGGCAATTACAACGCGCTGTGATCCTGCTCGTGATTTGACATTAGTCGAAAATACACCGATTGATTACCTTGATTTTGCCTCTCCAGTGGCAGGGTTGGGTTCCAAAATGGGGATTGATGCAACAAATAAATGGGCTGGTGAAACACAACGAGAGTGGGGAGTTCCTATTAAGAAAGATCCTGAAGTGGTAAAACGTGTCGATCAAATTTGGGAAAGCTTGGGAATTTTATCTGATTAATTAACATAATAGTGATGAAGTAATAGAAGAAAAAGCCTGTTAGATATTTAAAGTCTGACAGGCTTTATTTTACTTTTAGCTTCTATTTACTCTAAATCACCACAAAAGCGATATCCTTCACCATGAATAGTAGTAATAATTTCAGGTGTATTTGGATGATCTTCAAAATGTTTTCGGATACGGCGAATAGTAACATCAACTGTACGATCTTGTGGCTTTAATTCACGTCCAGTCATTTTTTTCAGTAATTCTTCACGTGTTTGAATTTTGCCAGGGTTTTCACAAAAATGTAACATTGCACGAAATTCACTACGAGGCAATTTATATTCTTCCCCTTCAGGGTTAATTAATGTGCGGCTATTGAGATCAAGTGTCCAACCATTGAAACGATATTGTTCAATTGTTTGTGTTACTTCTTTACTACTATCTGGCATAGTACGTTGTAGTAAATTCCTTGCACGAATTGTGAGTTCTCTAGGATTAAATGGTTTAGTGATATAGTCATCGGCACCAATTTCTAAACCGAGAATTTTATCAACTTCGTTATCGCGTCCAGTTAAGAACATTAATGCAGTATTTGTAGTTTCACGTAATTCACGAGCTAGCATTAAACCATTTTTACCTGGTAAGTTAATATCCATGATAACAAGATTAATGACTTTATTAGACAGAATACGGTGCATCTGTGCACCATCTGCCGCCTCAAATACTTCATAACCCTCAGCTTCAAAAATACTTTTTAATGTATTTCTTGTGATTGCTTCGTCTTCAACAATTAAAATTTGTGGCGTTCCCATTTGTATTTCCTATTACAATTTTATAAAAGTGAATAATTTTGTTAGCAAGATAAGCACAAAATTAACGTACTCATTGTATAGTTGCAACATAATTGTAACAATAGAAAAAATGAGTTTTGTTAAATTAGATAGTCATTTTATGACCTAGATCATAAAAAAATCCCTCAATAGAGTGAGAGTATTGAGGGAGTAAATAGAGCCGAATGCTCGTTTAAGTTACATACAAAATTGCGAATTACGTGATATTTTATCGAGTATTTTCACTACTTTTGTCGTAAGAAAATAAGATTATTTTGAGAAACATCACTATAGAATGTTATCCTACAATAATTTTTTATCATGATCAAAACTTATTTTTATAAAAAAAATAAGTTGCTGAATTTTTTATCGTAATTAGCGGATAGTTTTCGACTTAAATCTTGCTTATGCTAGAATGCAGCTTATGACGTTTGTTTTAATCATGTATTTATTATGAAAAAGATTTTTTCAATTTTGTTACTTTTATCAATTACTTTGATAGCAGAAGCGAGTTTTTTTAATAAAAAATCTCGTTTTTTAACAGTAGATCAAGCGTTTATTTTCTCTAGTATACAGCAACAAGATAAGATAGAGCTCAATTGGTTAATTGCAGAAGATTATTATTTATATAAACAATTTTTTGACTTAAATGGCATCAATATAGATCTTGGAGAAGTAGAATTTCCTATTGCTGAAAAATATCATGATGATTTTTTTGGCGAAGTAGAGATTTATCGTAATCAAGTTACTTTAACTATTCCTTTATCCCATTTTACTCAGCAGTCTTCACTAGAAGTCACTTTTCAAGGCTGTACTAAAGGGTTTTGTTATCCTCCAGAAACCAAAATACTTAATTTGAACTCTCCATCAAATGTACATATAAATGAGGACAAAGGGAGCCCAAGGAAAAGTCATATTCCTACATCAACGGAACAAGATCGGCTGGCTGAGAGTTTATTTCATAGTAAATATGCCATGTTCTGGTTTTTTGTTTTGGGTTTAGGATTAGCATTTACTCCTTGTGTTCTACCTATGCTCCCTTTATTGTCTGCAATAGTTATTGGGGGGCAAACTAGACCAAATACCTTGCGGGCATTAACATTGAGTATAGTTTATGTGCAAGGTATGGCTCTTACTTATACTTTACTCGGTTTGATTGTTGCTGCAATTGGGTTACCTTTTCAAGTTGCTCTGCAAAGTCCTTATGTACTTTTAACATTATCTCTTATTTTCGTACTATTAGCTTTATCAATGTTTGGCTTCTTTAATTTACAACTCCCAGTAAGTTGGCAAACGAAATTAACACAATATAGTCAACAGCAAAAGAGCGGTGCATTTAGTGGTGTTTTTGTTATGGGAATGATTGCTGGGTTAGTCGCTTCGCCTTGTACTTCTGCACCACTTTCTGGCGCGTTACTTTATGTTGCGCAAAGTGGTGATCTCTTTACGGGAGCTATCACATTGTATTTATTGGCATTAGGTATGGGAGTGCCATTAATTTTGATTACGGTATTTGGTAATAAAATTTTACCAAAATCAGGGAATTGGATGTTACATGTCAAACATGCTTTTGGTTTTGTTTTGCTCGCATTACCTGTCTTTTTAGTTTCTCGTGTTTTCCCAAATGTAGAAAATCACTTATGGTTTATACTAGCCATAGGTTTCTGTTTGTGGATATTTTTCCACCTAAGAAATTATAAATGGGCATGGATAGCTGTTTTTATCATGTTAGTTTTTAGCACATTTTTTCCAAATCTTATTGGAATAGGATTTTTGAGTGGAAATGCTATCGAACAATTAGGACATCCTCAACGTATTGAATTTAAACAAATAAAAACATATGAGGAATTACAACAAGTTTTACGAACTAATCATAAAAGCCTAGCTATGCTAGATTTATATGCCGATTGGTGCGTGGCTTGTAAAGAATTTGAAAAATATACATTTCATGCGCCTGAAGTCATGTCTACATTTAATGATGTGTTGTTATTACAAATTGATATGACAAAAAATACATCAGAAAATAAAATGTTATTAGATAAACTCAATATATTAGGATTACCCACCATTTTATTTTTTAATAGTGAAGGTAGTGAGATACCTCATTCACGTATTACAGGTTTTATGGAGGCTAGTATATTTAATGAGCATTTGACAGGGCTAAAAGATTATTAACTCTGAGTAGAATATTTTTTTCTTTTTTGATGGTTTTTTTCCTTTTTGTATATCGTTATGATAGCACCAGTTTTTAGCGAGAGAGCCTCACTAGAAATTCTGATTATCTTAAATTTAATTATATTCATTAAGGAAAGCACATGATTTCATTAGAAAAATATCGTCCACAAGTATTAGGTTTATTGCGTATTATTGCGGCTTACATGTTTTTATTACATGGTACAGATAAAGTTTTTGGTGTGCCAGCCGTTTTTGGTGCACAACCATTATTCTCATTATTTGGTATTGGTGGTGTCATTGAAATTATTGGTGGTGTGTTAATGATTTTAGGTCTGTTCACTCGTCCTGTTGCTTTTATTCTTTCAGGTCAAATGGCAGTCGCTTATTTTTATGTTCATGCTTCTGTTTCTAATGTGTTATTACCAATTTTAAACCAAGGTGAATTGGCAGCACTGTATTCATTAGTATTTTTATACTTTGTTGTTGCGGGTTCAGGCGCTTTTGCATTGGATAACAAAATTAGCAAAAAATAAATCATCTCACTTGTTGTTGGAAACCGCCTATTATATCTAGGCGGTTTTTTTATAAATATTTTAACTCGTGAATATAGATCATTTCTTATTAATTTTTTGACACAAGCGCAAACGTTTGCGTTATAATGCTCACCTCTCTTTTATTATTCATTTTAAACGCTAAATTTTAAGGATTTTTTCAATGCAAGCTAATCGTCCTATTCGTCAGGCATTACTGAGTGTTTCAGATAAAACTGGTATCGTTGAATTTGCCCAAGGTTTGATACAACGGGGAGTAAAATTACTTTCAACAGGTGGTACTGCAAAGTTATTAGCAGATAATGGTTTACCTGTAATTGAAGTCTCAGATTATACTGGTTTTCCTGAAATGATGGATGGGCGTGTAAAAACATTACATCCTAAAGTGCATGGTGGTATTTTAGGCCGTCGTGGTATTGATGATGAAATCATGCATCAGCATGGTATTGAAAGTATTGATATGGTCGTTGTGAATTTATATCCGTTTGCAGCGACAGTGGCAAAACCAAATTGCACATTAGAGGACGCAGTAGAGAATATTGATATTGGCGGACCAACAATGGTGCGCTCTGCTGCTAAAAACCATAAAGATGTGGCGATTGTAGTCAATAATAAGGATTTTGATGCTATTCTCACTGAAATGGATCAACACCAAAATAGCTTAACTTTAGAAACACGATTTGATTTAGCGATTAAGGCTTTCGAACATACCGCGCAATATGACGCTATGATTGCTAACTACTTCGGACAAAAAGTACCACCGTATCAAGGTGCTGCTGAAGAAGATTTAACCCAAGAATGTGGTCAATTCCCTCGTACTTTAAACCTGAATTTTACCCGTAAACAAACAATGCGTTATGGCGAAAATAGCCACCAGCAAGCAGCTTTTTATGTGGAAAATGAATTAAAAGAAGCCAGCGTTTCTACTGCTGTTCAACTGCAAGGTAAAGCACTTTCCTATAATAACATTGCAGATACGGATGCGGCGTTGGAATGTGTGAAAGAGTTCCACGAGCCAGCTTGCGTGATTGTGAAACACGCAAACCCTTGTGGTGTGGCATTAGGTGAAAACATTTTAGAAGCCTATGATCGTGCTTATCAAACTGATCCTACTTCGGCATTTGGCGGTATTATCGCCTTTAATCGAGAGCTTGATGTACAAACTGCTCAAGCAATTATTGAGCGTCAATTCGTTGAAGTGATTATTGCTCCAAAGGTTGCTGAGGATGCACAACAAATCCTTGCGACTAAGAAAAATGTGCGTGTGCTAGCTTGTGGTGAGTGGGAAGAAGAGCCTATTGCTCGTTTAGATTTCAAACGAGTCAATGGTGGCTTGTTAGTACAAGAAGCAGATTTAGGTCATGTTGATATTGAGGATTTAGAGTTTGTGACGGAACGTAAACCAACCGTAGAAGAGATGTTCGATCTATTGTTCTGTTGGAAAGTGGCGAAATATGTGAAGTCTAATGCGATTGTTTATGCGAAAAATAAACAGACTATCGGTATTGGTGCAGGGCAGATGAGTCGAGTTTATTCTGCGAAAATCGCAGCAATTAAAGCAGAAGATGAAGGCTTACAAGTGGCTGGTTGTGTGATGGCATCTGACGCTTTCTTCCCATTCCGAGATGGTATTGATGCAGCTGCGAAAGCTGGCATTACTTGCGTTATCCATCCAGGTGGCTCAATGCGTGATCAAGAAGTGATTGATGCGGCTAATGAACATGGTATGGCGATGGTATTGACGGGAATGCGTCATTTTAGACATTAAGATTTAATGTATTTATCAAAATGTTCCATTTTAAATAAATGTATCAATTTCAAATAACACAGGAAAATCATTATGAACATTCTCATCATCGGAAATGGCGGTCGGGAACATGCATTAGCTTGGAAAGTTGCGCAATCTCCATTAGCAGATAAAGTATTTGTTGCTCCAGGTAATGCTGGAACAGCATTAGAAGATAAAGTTGAAAACGTAGCAATTTCTGCGACCGATGTCGAAAAATTAGTAGCGTTTGCACAAGAAAATCAAATTGGTTTAACTATTGTTGGACCTGAAGCACCATTAGTAATTGGTGTTGTAGATGCATTTCGCGCAGCAGGTTTGAAAATTTTTGGACCAACTCAAGCCGCTGCACAATTAGAAGGTTCAAAAGCCTTTACTAAAGATTTTTTAGCGCGTCATAAAATTCCAACTGCAGAATATCAAAACTTTACTGAAGTTGAGCCTGCTTTGGCGTATTTACGTGAAAAAGGTGCACCAATCGTAGTTAAAGCAGATGGTTTAGCAGCAGGCAAAGGCGTGATTGTTGCGATGACTTTAGAAGAAGCAGAAATAGCAGTAAAAGATATGCTTTCAGGTAATGCCTTTGGTGAAGCTGGGAGCCGTGTAGTTATTGAAGAATTTTTAGATGGTGAAGAGGCGAGTTTCATCGTGATGGTGGACGGTAAAAACGTTGAGCCAATGGCAACCAGTCAAGACCATAAGCGTGTGGGTGAAAATGACACCGGTTTAAATACGGGCGGTATGGGGGCATATTCACCTGCACCTGTTGTAACTGCTGAAATTCATGATCGTATTATGCAAGAAGTGATTTATCCGACAGTAAATGGAATGTCTGCAGAAGGCAACGTGTATACAGGTTTTCTTTATGCAGGCTTGATGATTATGCCTAATGGTCAGCCAAAAGTGATTGAATTTAACTGCCGTTTCGGTGATCCTGAAACACAGCCAATTATGTTGCGTCTAGAGTCAGATTTAGTTGAGCTTTGCCTTGCTGCTTGCGAAGGTAAATTGGATAAGAAAAAATCACAGTGGTGTGAAAAGGCTTCACTTGGAATTGTTCTTGCTGCGGAAGGTTATCCCGGTGATTATCGCAAAGGTGACGAAATTACAGGCATCGAAAGTGCGGTCGAAAATCAAAAAGTTTTTTTAGCTGGTGTGGAAAATAAAGACGGTAAATTAGTTACCAATGGTGGCCGTGTCGTTTGTGTAACGGCATTAGGCGATAGTGTTTATGATGCACAACAACAAGCGCTGATGTTAGCCGAAAAAGTGAAATGGGCTGGTCGTTTCTATCGTCGTGATATTGGTTATCGCGCAGTTGCAAGAGAACAACAATAAAGCGCGGTATCTTTTTCATCGATTTGATAAGATGAAATTTTTTCATTAAAAAATGAAAAATTAACAACCAAATTTTAATTAAAAAATCCTGTGGAAACAGGTACACTAACTGAATTCACAATCATCTTTACTAAAAGAGGAAATCATAATGTTAAAAAGAAGTATGAACATCGCTGATTACGATCCGGTTTTATGGCAAGCTATTCAAGATGAAAATCGTCGTCAAGAAGAACATATCGAATTAATCGCATCTGAAAACTATGCAAGCCCACGTGTAATGGAAGCGCAAGGTTCTCAATTCACTAATAAATATGCAGAAGGTTACCCAGGCAAACGTTATTATGGTGGTTGTGAGTATGCGGATATTGTTGAGCAGTTAGCAATTGATCGTGCGAAAGAATTATTTGATGCAGATTATGTGAATGTACAACCTCACTCCGGTTCACAAGCAAACGCAGCTGTTTATGGCGCATTATTACAGCCACACGATACTATTCTAGGGATGAGTCTTGCACACGGTGGTCACTTAACGCACGGCGCATCAGTGAGCTTTTCTGGTAAAATCTATAACGCAGTTCAATATGGGATCACTGCAGATGGTTTAATTGATTATGAAGATGTTCGCCAAAAAGCATTAGAATGCAAACCTAAAATGATCGTAGCGGGTTTCTCTGCTTACTCTCAAGTGGTTGATTGGGCGAAAATGCGTGAAATCGCTGATGAAGTAGGTGCATACCTTTTCGTTGATATGGCACACGTTGCTGGTCTTATCGCAGCTGGTGTTTACCCAAGCCCGTTACCACACGCACATATCGTAACGACAACAACACACAAAACATTAGGTGGTCCACGTGGTGGTTTAATTCTTTCTTCAGCGAAAGATGAGGAGCTTTATAAAAAATTACAAAGTTCGGTATTCCCTGCTAATCAAGGTGGTCCATTAGTACATGTAATTGCGGCAAAAGCCGTATGCTTTAAAGAAGCACTTGAACCTGAATACAAAGTATACCAACAACAAGTTGTAAAAAATGCTAAAGCAATGGTAGAGGTGTTTAAACAACGTGGTTATAACGTTGTATCAAATGGGACTGAAAACCATTTATTTTTAGTTGATTTAGTTAGTCATGGCTTAACAGGTAAAGCTGCGGATGCTGCATTAGGGAGTGCGAATATCACTGTCAATAAAAATGCCGTGCCAAATGATCCACAAAAACCATTTGTGACATCAGGTATTCGTGTAGGAACACCTTCAATTACTCGTCGTGGTTTTAAAGAAACAGAATCTGCTGAATTAGCAAGTTGGATGTGTGATGTATTAGATGCGATGGGTAAAGAAAATGAAGCACAAGTGATTGCAGAAACAAAAGAAAAAGTATTAGCAATTTGTAAGCGCCTTCCTGTTTATGCTTAATCTAATACTTTAACTATTGACTATTTTACGGTGGCAAATGCCACCGTTTCTTTTTTTATGAAAAATAAATAACAGAATGCGATAAGAACTATTGAGGATTTATTTTGATTCTGTTATTTGACGAGTAGATTGATTAGAGATAGGGTTGATTAGCCAAGATTTTCAACATCAAATAGCATAACTGGTCTTTAAAAGTGCGGTCAGTTTTATGGGGACTTTGTTGATTATGTGAGTGATATTATCTTTTGATTTTAAAACATAAAAGTAAAATTTTACCTAAATGGACCGCACTTTAATTTGAAATATCGTCCCTTGTTTACTAGAGGATAATTTCATTTTGCTAGACCATAGACTTTTCGATGTAGTTGAATAGTATCATTCTTTGGGCTATATCATTCAAGAAAAAGGTAGAACAACTGTTCTACCTTTTATTACGTTAAAGAATGCTTTATGGCATATCATCTAGATCATCATTATCAATTTTTGGTGGTAGCATATGTTCACGTTTTAAACCCAAATCATAAGCTAACGCGATAGCGACAAAGATAGAAGAATAAGTACCAAAAGCAATCCCGATTAATAATGCGACAGAAAAACTATGGATACTTGGACCGCCAAATAAGATTAATGATACAACAACAATCACTGTTGTTACGGATGTCATTAACGTTCTCGATAAAGTTTGTGAAAGAGAAATATTGATAATATCAATAACGTCAGTACGTCTAATTTTACGCATATTCTCTCTTACACGGTCAAATACAACGATACTATCGTTTAATGAATAACCGACAACGGTTAAGATTGCTGCAACAAAAGTAAGATTCACCTCAATCTGTAATAACGAGAAAAAACCAAGTGTAACGATCACATCATGAGTTAATGAGGCAACAGCACCAACTGCTAAACGCCACTCAAATCGCATACCAATATAGACGAGTAGCATGAGTAACGTTGCTAAAGTAGCATAAATAGCCGATTGTGTTAATTCCTCACCTACATTGGGTCCAACAAATTCAATACTATGTACTATCACATTTTTATCCACTGCAACAGCAAGTATTTCTTTCACATTGTTACCAATATTGGCATCACTAATCGCAGCAGGTAAACGAATGATAATATCTCTTATACTGCCTGAGCTTTGCACAATAGCACCTTGAATACCATTTTGTTCCAAAGTAACGCGTACTTTATCAAGATCAGCAGGTTGTGAAAAGCTCATATCAATTACTGTTCCACCAGTAAAGTCTAATCCCCAATTAAAGCCTTTAGTCACAATAAAGAAGAGAGAGGCAGCCATAACTAATACAGAAACGAGATAACCCCATTTACGAAAGTCCATAAAGCGAATTAAACGATATGGTAGTTTGATATTTCCTACTTCAGAGGTTTCTTTTTTATTTGTAAATAAACTCACAGCATCCTCTCTAAATTGACAATTTGTTTACACGTTTGCCACCGTATAAGAAGTTTACGATAGCACGAGTGCCTATAATGGCAGTAAACATAGAAATACCTACTCCAAGCGCAAGTGTAATTGCAAAGCCTTTTACTGGACCTGAGCCTACTGCATAAAGAATAATAGAGGTTAGGATCGTGGTCAGGTTTGCATCAAAAATACTGGTGAATGCACCAGAATAACCTTCATGTATTGCCTGCTGGATTGGTCTACCATTACGAATTTCCTCTTTGATGCGTTCAAAAATAAGCACGTTAGCATCAATTGACATCCCTACGGAAAGAACAATACCCGCAATACCAGGCATAGAAAGGGTTGCTCCAGGTAATAATGACATTAAACCCACAACTAATACTATATTAGCGATAAGCGCTATATTAGCAATCAGCCCAAATTTGCGATAGTAAATTGTCATAAATACTATAACAGCAAGCAATCCCCAGAAACTTGCTTCTAATCCTTGGCGAACGTTTTCAGCACCAAGTGATGGACCGATGGTACGCTCTTCAACAATTTGAATAGGTGCAATTAAAGCACCAGAACGTAATAATACAGCAAGATTTAATGCTTCTGCAGGGCTATCAATACCTGTAATTTGGAACTGGCTACCAAAGCGTCCTTGAATCGTAGCAACATTAATGACTTCTTCATGTTTTTCTAAAATAGCTTTCCCATTTTCATCTTTTTTACCACTGTCTTTATATTCAACATATAAGGTTGCCATTGGTTTTTTGAGATTTAAACGCGTTGCTTGCGACATAATTTCGCCACCTTCACTGTCTAAAGTGACACTTACTTGTGGGCGTGAAGTTTGTTGATCAATTCCAGAACTAGCATTAGTTATATGTTCACCACCTAGCACTGCACGTTTATAAAGTACGACAGGGCGACCATGGCGATCAAGTTTTACTTCAGAATCATTTGGCACAAAACCACGTGTTGCTGAGTCAAGATTGACATTTTCATTAACCAAGCGGAATTCTAAAGTTGCAGTCGCCCCTAAAATTTCTTTTGCACGAGCAGTATCTTGCACCCCGGGTAATTCTACTACAATACGTTCAGCGCCTTGACGTTGAATAACTGCCTCAGATACCCCTAATTCAGATACACGCTTACGCAATATTGTTAAGTTTTGCTCAATTGCGCTTTCGCGGGATTCATTTAGTGCCGCCTCAGAGAGCTCAAGAGAAAGTGTATTTTCTGAAATCGCTTTAATATCTAAATTATGATGCTGTTTACGTAAGAAACGTTGTACTTCATCGGATTGTTCTGGTTTTAGTAATGTGATCAGAGTACTGAAATTATCACCAGATTTGATTGACGTATATTGATATTTTTCTTTACGTAATTGAGTGCGTAAGGCATCTTGTAATTGTTCTTGACGTTTAGTCAGAGCCGAATTCATATCAACTTCCATTAAGAAGCGTACACCACCACGTAAGTCCAGCCCCCATTTCATTGGGTAAGCACCTACAGATGTTAGCCATTTTGGCGTCGCAGGTGCAAGGTTAAGTGCGACAGAGTAACTATTGCCGAGCTTTTCAGATAATTTATCTTTAGCAAGGAGTTGAGCATCAGTATTGTGAAAACGTGCAAGGATAGAGCCGTTTTCTAGAATAATAGATTTTGTTTCTAAATTATTTTGATTTAATAAAGTTTGTACTTCACTAAATATTTGTGTGTTGGCTTCTTGTCCTCGTGTTCCTGAAATTTGAACAGCGGGATCTTCACCATAAAGATTTGGAAGAGAATATAAAACACCAATGGCGATCACAAGGATCACCATTAGGTTCTTCCAAAGAGGGTAACGATTTAACATAGTTTTCCCTTTAGGAATAAAAAATTAAGATTTTAATGAGCCTTTCGGTAACACTGCAACAACGTAGTTACGGTTGATTGTGACTTCAGTAGAGTCATTTAATGCAATGATGATGCTGTCACTATCAGGCGATACTTTGGTAATACGACCAATTAACCCGCCTGCGATTAATACTTCAGTACCTTTTGCTAATTCAGACATTAACTTTTTGTGTTCTTTATTACGTTTTGCTTGCGGACGATAGATCATAAAATAGAAAATCAATCCGAAGATTACGAAAATAAATAACATTGACATTGGACTACCTTGTTGAGCTTCCATTTGTTATTTCCCTTCTTAAAAGTAAAATTAAAACATAAATTTGACGAAAAAATCGCTTGCTAAAAATACCATAAAATCAGGTGAAGTGAAAGGAATTGCCATTATTTTTGGATGGTTAGTTGATAAGCGCAACGATTGATTTGTTTAATATTGAGAAATTGATAATTTTGTTGTTGGCACAGCAATTTAATCTCATCTATCGTACTTCGATTATTAAGTATAAGAGTGAGTGTTTCAGTTTGATTTAATTGTTTTAATGCTTTTTGACTCATTAACAGAGGTAAAGGGCAAGTAAATGGTGTCAAATCAAGAAAATAGTTCATGTTACTTGCCTTTTTATTTATTTTACACAACGACGTGCAAACATGACTTTGCCCATATTAGTTAATTCTTCAATAGATAAATACTGTTTACCTAATTCAAATAGGGGCTCTTCAATTGCAATATGTTGCTCATAGCTAGCAATAAATTTGTTTATCAGTTCAGCATCAATATCAGTACGTTGGTTCGCCAGTAATTCGCGCAGCTGTACTGATAATTTCTCCCAAGTTTGATGTAATAAGCTATGTTGAATAGCTAGTTTTGCAATTTCTGACCGCACTTGGGGTACCTTTTTTAATAGAGCAGGGAAAAAATCCTCCTCTTCATCTTGATGATGTAGTGGGGCAGATTGATTAAAATAAGTCAGAATTTGTTGAACATCATTTTTTACTGCTTGGTTACAACCGTATTCTGCCAAATAATTTGGTAATATACTCAACTGATGGCAAAAGTGCTTGACTTTGTTGTGGCAAGCATAAAGCATTTCAATCGGTTGTTCCCAACTAGCAAATTGTTGTGCTGACAGATTAAGCATTTTCAGTATCTAGCTGCATTGGTGGAACAGGTTTGCCAATTTTTGCGTAAAACTCATGTACAAAATCATCAAATCTATCTTGCTCAATTGCCTCACGAATTTGTGCCATTAAACGCTGATAATAACGCAAATTATGAATAGTATTTAATCTTGCACCAAGAATTTCATTACATTTATCTAAGTGGTATAAATAGGCTTTAGTGTAGTTTTTGCATGTATAACAGTCACATTCAGAATCTAGTGGAGTTGTATCATCGCGATATTTGGCATTACGTATTTTGACGATGCCATTACTGACAAATAAATGACCATTACGTGCATTACGAGTTGGCATAACGCAATCAAACATATCTATCCCACGACGTACGCCTTCGACTAGATCTTCAGGTTTCCCTACACCCATTAAATAACGAGGTTTGTTTGTCGGAATTTGCGGACAAACATATTCTAATATACGGTGCATATCTTCTTTAGGTTCACCAACAGCTAAGCCACCAACAGCATAACCATCAAAACCAATATCGATTAAGCCTTCTACAGACACTTTGCGTAATTCTTCATACACACCACCTTGGATAATACCAAACAGTGCATTTTTATTACCAAGTTCATCGAAGCGATCACGACTCCTTTTAGCCCAACGTAAGGACATTTCCATCGATTTCTTAGCATAATCAAATGTAGCTGGATAAGGCGTGCATTCATCGAAAATCATCACAATATCTGAACCAAGATCGTATTGAATTTCCATTGATTTTTCTGGAGATAAAAAAATACGTTCACCATTAATTGGATTTTGGAATTTCACTCCTTCTTCAGTAATTTTACGCAATTTACCTAAGCTGAAGACTTGGAAACCGCCAGAGTCAGTTAAAATAGGACGATACCATTGCATGAAGTCGTGTAAATCACCATGCTTACGCATAACGTCTTGACCTGGTCGTAGCCATAGATGGAAAGTGTTGCCTAATAAAATTTCTGCACCAGTAGCACGGACTTCTTCAGGGGTCATGCCTTTTACTGTACCATAAGTACCGACGGGCATGAAAGCTGGTGTTTCAACGGTAAATGTACCCTGTGGGCGTTCAAAAACAAGACGCCCACGTCTTGCATTGCCACTTGTTTTATCAAGTTCGTATTTCATTTTGTGTCCTTTCAACGAATAAACAGTTCGAAGTATTTTATGAACAAAAAAGCCTGTGTTAGTCAACAGGCTTTCTATTATTACCTTTTTCAATGTTCTGACTAGAATAAGTGAGAACAGAGACAGATTCTACAGTGATAGCCCATTAGTCGAGATAGAATAGGCTACATAAGTGGAGGCTTATTTCTATGACTAGAAAAAGGATAAAATTTGTTTAGTCACTATGACGCTTCTATATTCCTTATTTAAAGGTAACGCGAATATATAGTAGTTGATCTCAATAAGAAACCATTAGCATACAGCCTCATTTTTCATTGTATGTGCTCGGTTCTTATAAGTCAAATTTCCGAAGTACGCATTAGTCTTGGATTTGAATAGTAAAAATTATTAATCTAACCCCGTGACATTTGGATTTTTTGTAATAAACATCGCATCGCCATAACTAAAGAAGCGATAGCGATTTTCGACCGCGCTTTGATATGCTGTCATTGTATGTTTATATCCAGCAAACGCTGACACTAGCATAATTAATGTACTTTCAGGTAAATGAAAGTTAGTAATTAAACAGTCCACAATGCGAAATGGTTTACCTGGATACAGAAAAATAGAGGTATCCGAAAAATAAGGTTCAATTAACTGTTTACTGCCTTGTTCTTCAGCGTTTAAAGCAGCACTTTCTACTGAGCGAACCGAAGTTGTTCCGACAGCAATGACACGTTTACCTGCTTGTTTCGTTTCTAGAATTGCATGGCAAACGTCTTGTGGTACTTCGACATACTCTGCGTGCATTTTATGATCTTCAATTTGTTCTACACGTACAGGTTGGAAGGTTCCCGCACCAACATGTAGCGTGACAAATGCAAAATTTACACCTTTTGTTTTTAATTGTGCTAATAGTTCATCATCAAAGTGTAAACCTGCAGTCGGTGCAGCCACTGCACCAGGTACTTTGTTATAGACTGTTTGATAGCGCTCTTGATCTGCGTCTTCATCAGGACGATCGATGTAAGGAGGAAGAGGCATATGTCCAATTTGTTGTAATACATCTAAAAGTGTTGTTTGTTTTTCCACAATTTCGACTTCGAATAATGTATCATGGCGATCAAGCATGACCATTTTGATTCCGTTATTCTCACCTAATTTATCTTCGCCTAAAAAGAGCTCTGTACCTGCTTTAGGTGCCTTTGAGGAGCGAATATGAGCGAGAAAACGTGTATCTGTCAAAATACGTTCGACTAATACCTCGACTTTTCCACCACTTGCTTTTCGCCCAAACATACGGGCAGGGATGACTCGGGTATTGTTAAAGATAAGTAAGTCTCCTGGATTGATTTGCTCAATAATATCCGCAAAAGTATGATGCGAAAGTTCGCCATTTTCACCATTGAGTTGAAGTAAACGGCTAGACGTACGTTCAGTTTTAGGATAGCGAGCAATAAGCTCATCTGGTAAATTGAAATGGAAATCAGCAACACGCATAAAAATGTTATAACTGTTATGTAAAAAAGGTGGGCGTAAGTCTATTGCGAATTTTGCGATTGTACAAGGAAAAATCCCTTATTTCTGAGAAGAACCGCTTTTATTTGATTTCAAGGTAAAAAAAAGCCCTTTCAACACGAAAGGGCCAAAATATATTTGGAGTCATACTTTTTAGGGTATGTGATGCATTATATACACAAAAATAACAAATGCAACATTTTTTTAACAAAACATTAAATAATACTTTTTATTTTTTTAGCATTTAGACAGCGTGCGGTTGACGAGTATTAGTATTGACTAAATTACGCATCAGTAATGCATAATCTAATTGCACATCTTCTGGGACATCTAAAAATACAAAATGACCATCGCCTAATCCTGCTTCTATAGCTTCATCTTTACGATTAAGCATACGCTGAATTTTGAACACAACGTTTCCTTTTGGTGTCATCATTTCAACTTCATCACCAAGTAAGAACTTATTTTTTACAGCCACTTCCGCCATACCTTGTTGATTACGTTTGCCCGTAAACTCACCAACAAATTGTTGACGTTCTGAAATCGAGTAGCCATAGTCATAATTTTGGTATTCATCGTGCGTATGACGGCGTAAGAAACCTTCTGTATAGCCACGGTGAGCAAGTGATTCTAGCGTGTCCATTAAACCTTCATCAAATGGTTTGCCTGCCACTGCATCGTCAATTGCTTTACGATATACTTGTGCTGTTCTTGCACAATAATAGAAAGATTTAGTGCGTCCTTCTATTTTGAGTGAATGTACGCCAAGTGCGGTCAGTTTTTCTACATGTTGTACGGCACGTAGATCTTTAGAGTTCATGATATAAGTGCCATGCTCATCTTCAAATGCCGACATTTGTTCTTCTGGGCGCTGGCTTTCTGCAAGTAAAAATACTTTGCTAGTTGTATCACCCTCACCTAAAGTAGGGGCAACATTTTTAACTGGAATTTCTTCGCCTATATTGACGATATTTCCAATATCATCTTCTTTGCCTTCTGTAACACTATATTCCCAACGACAAGCATTAGTACAAGTACCTTGGTTTGGATCACGTTTATTGATATAGCCAGATAGTAGACAACGCCCTGAGTAAGCCATACATAATGCACCATGTACAAAAACTTCAATTTCCATATCGGGTACATGTTGGCGAATTTCAGCAATTTCATCCAGTGAAAGTTCCCGTGATAAAATTACTCGGGTTAACCCCATTTGTTTCCAGAATTTCACTGAAGCCCAGTTCACTGCGTTTGCTTGAACTGAAAGATGAATAGCAACATGTGGGAAGTGTTCACGTACTAACATAATTAAGCCAGGATCAGACATAATTAATGCATCAGGTCCCATAGCAATGACGGGTTCTAAATCGCGAATAAATGTTTTTAATTTTGAATTGTGTGGTGCGATGTTAACCACAACATAGAATTTTTTACCAAGTGAATGGGCTTCATCAATGCCAATTTTTAAATTAGCATGGTTAAATTCATTATTACGTACACGCAAGCTATAGCGTGGTTGTCCAGCATAGACAGCATCTGCACCATAGGCAAAAGCATAACGCATATTTTTTAATGAGCCTGCTGGAGAGAGCAGCTCAGGAGTGAAAGTTGTCATAGTGTTTCCGTTAGTCTGAGTTCAAGTCAGGTATTCACTGTCGTGAATAATTAAAGGGCAATATTGTATGGGGATTTTAGACTTTGTAAAGTAGAAAGCATTCGTCTAAATAAAAAGTGCGGTCTATTTTAACACTTTTTTAAAATAGACCGCTTTTGATTAAGGATTTGTAGGTTGGTTCTCTTGTTCAACTGTTGATGGTAATTCAGAAACAGGTTGTTCAAGAGAAGAGGATTCATCAATCGTTTCTGATTTTGTTGGTGAATTGAGCTTGTCCATTACTTCGTCAAATGGTTGACCATTAATAGTTTTCACATGATTTTGTTGTACATAATGGATGACGTAATTGTCATCTTGCTCGATAAAATAAGGGGCTAATTGCTCATTTGGTTTCACATAAGTACGTAGCATATCCCAAATATTGTGCTCTTGATTATCATTTGCTTGAATATCTTTAATTAGTCCTTTTGCAAGAGTTAATTTGATATCCATATTGGCGTACATGACACTAGATAACATATTGATTATATTCAAATACATCATGTTATTTTCAGAAGGTATAAGCTCAACAGTTAAATTAGCACTGATAGGATACGCTTGGCTATTAGGGAGAGTATCTAAAAAAGCCTTCAATTCTGCATTTTTAATTGTAGGTGTTGTTTCATTTGCAAAACTTTTTTGCCATTTTTGGTAGGTTTTTTCTGAAAGATAGAATGCACATAACATTCGATAACTATTGTCATAGCATAGATCTAATGGTGAAGCAGTTTTGCGTGGCGCTAGACGAAATGGGATTTGGTAGTTTAAATCATTAACTTGTAATTTAATATCATCATAGACAAATTTTCCAAGAGAAAGCGTTGAGGTATAGCCATATTTCTCTTGTTGTTGATCCTCTGTATGGGCCATCTTGAGTTTGTTTAATGCTAATTTTTTTGCTGATTGAGTATCAGCATAGCTTAATTCATCTATACTGAGTGTGAATTCATTTTTTTCATTAAATGTGGCTAAGTTGTGTTTCAATGTTTCAATGAAAGCTGGATCATCTTTCTCTGGGAAAGTCTTCATTGTTGATCCATTTTTTAATAGGTCTGTATAGAATCGAAGTAAACTCAAGCGATTGTCTAAGTTTATTTGAGCAAGTTTGTGTGTTGCAGATAAGCCTTTTAGGATTAATGTTTCTTTGTTATCTTTATGTCCTTCTCCATCTAAAGTGATTTGTTTTGCATTGAGTACTAAGTCTGTGTTGATATTTTGACGATCTTGATTATTAGCCTCGAAAGACAAAGAAAAATCGTTTAGTTTTAAAAACCTATTTTGATAGGGATTTTCCAGTAAGTTTAATTCCTTCATTGCTATTTTTGCTTCTGCGGAATCGTTATTAAATAGCGTATCAGCAATCAACTGAATAACTTCAGGAAAGGTTTTATTTTCTTCTAGGATACTGCTAAATTCACGGTAGAAACTTAAACTATTAGGGATTTTTGTGTGCTTAGATGAGAACACAAATTCATTTATAGCAGTTTGATCTTTTTCTGAGATTTTA
Source organism: Pasteurella canis (assembly GCF_900454865.1). Taxonomy (GTDB): domain Bacteria; phylum Pseudomonadota; class Gammaproteobacteria; order Enterobacterales; family Pasteurellaceae; genus Pasteurella; species Pasteurella canis. The sequence goes on from NZ_UGTV01000015.1 coordinate 290,289, forward strand.
TTTTTGTTTGAGATATTAACTTTTTTGCTATTAAACTCTGTAGTCAAATCATAGTACTGTTCGTTTAAAGATTTGTTGAGTGAATAACGCATTTGTTCTAATTTGATATTCGTATTTTCACCATTTAATAAGTAAATATCAGCATTTTTTACGTTTAATTCTAATTCAGCCAAATCATAGTGATGATCCCCAATTGGGATCAGTACATATTGCCCAGTCACTCCATCAAATTTTGTCTTTGCATCATAATTAAAGCCAGAGAGTTGGCTTTGGATTTCCATAGACTTTGTTTTTGCCGCGTAGTTAATATCAATTTGTAGATCCTGTGGTTTGTTAGCAAGATCTCTAAATTGTGTCACAATATTAGATTGTAGGTAGTCGCCGACGACAGAGAATTTACTATTAATACTATTTTTATCAATAGTGATATTTAATTTTTTATTTAATTCGCTGATAAGAGGTTGAGGAATATGTGATTCTGCAATAATCGTAAAAGGGAGTGCAGTCAATTTTGTTGAAATAATGTTTGTTTTATGCTGTTTATCATCTTCAAGACTAAAAACTAATTCACGTTGGAAAAAATTAGCTTGTTTTTCAGTAACATGTAAGGTTAGTTGATCTTTAAGATGATAAGGAAAACTTTGCAAACTAAGATTAATTTTATGATTAGTGTAATACTGTGCTGCTATACCTAAAGCAAGTGTAATGCCTGATAAAATAAGCGTGATTTTTGCTTTTCTATTCATTATTTCCCCACTCCGTCTATTTTGACGTAATTGACATAGTATAAAGTATAACGAATTCATATTCTGAGTACAAATTCCTGTGTTTGGCTAGATCATGAATTCAATTCATTTATAGAATGAATTTTTTAAGGATTGACATAATAGATTTTTCTCTTTAATTTAGCCATATAGACATCTAAAAATGATTTTATTCTGAGGTGAACGATGAGTTATGCAAAAGAGATTGATACACTTAATCAACATATTGCCGATTTAGACGGCAAGATCAATGTATCCTTTGAATTTTTTCCACCTAAAAATGAAAAAATGGAAACGATTTTATGGGAGTCCATCCATCGTTTAAAAGTACTTAAACCTAAATTTGTCTCTGTGACTTATGGTGCCAATTCAGGTGAGCGCGATCGTACGCATTCCGTTGTGAAGAACATTAAACAATTAACAGGATTAGAAGCTGCACCACATTTGACTGGTATTGATGCTACACCACAAGAATTAATTAATATTGCCAAAGACTATTGGAGTAGTGGTATTCGTCGTATTGTTGCATTACGTGGTGATGAGCCAGCAGGCTACGCGAAAAAAACGTTTTATGCAGCAGATTTAGTCACATTATTACGTTCTGTCGCTGATTTTGAGATTTCAGTGGCAGCTTATCCCGAAGTCCATCCAGAAGCAAAATCTGCTCAAGCAGATTTAATCAATTTAAAACGTAAGATTGATGCAGGGGCGAATCATGTCATCACTCAATTTTTCTTTGATATTGATAGTTATTTACGTTTTCGTGATCGTTGTGCTTCCATTGGTATTGATGCTGAAATTGTGCCAGGTATTTTGCCAGTCACTAATTTTAAACAGCTAATGAAAATGGCTACGATTACTAATGTCAAAATTCCAACTTGGTTAGCCAAAAAATATGAAGGGCTGGATGATGATCAAACTACGCGTAATTTAGTTGCTGCTAGTGTCGCCATGGATATGGTACGAGTCCTTTCTCGTGAAGGTGTTAAAGACTTTCACTTTTATACGTTAAACCGTAGTGAACTGACTTATGCAATTTGTCATACACTCGGTGTACGCCCAATAGAATAAGGCTAGATGAGTGACCTGTTTTAGTAAAATTTAGTACTTAAAACTAAAAATGGGAATTAAAAAGATAATAGGTGGATTTTATACTGAGTTTTTTTAATAAATTAGAAGAAAGTTCGGCTTTCTCTTTCTTTTGTAGAGCTGTTTAATATATATATAGCCATATTTAGTGATAAATAATGTGTTTTATCTAAAAATATGGCTCTTTTTTTCGAAAAAAATTAATAAAAAATGATATTTTTTCACATTTTATTTACATTAGGGATTGCTATTTGGTCTAAAAATTGCCATATTCGTAGATGCTTATGCAAACAAAAGGTACATCTTTTGTACTAAATCGACAACATCTTGGAGTGAACAATGAAAAAATTAACAAAACTCTCTCTTATCGCATTGGCGATGACTTCGACTGCCGCTTTCGCAGCGGGTCCGAAAACATTTGTGTACTGTTCTGAGGCATCCCCTTCTTATTTAAGCCCAGTACTAGGTACGGATGGTGCGACTATTGATGCTTCTGGTCAGGCAATGTTTAATGGTTTAACGACTTTTGAGCGTGGTACGACGAATGTAATTCCTGCACTAGCAGAAAAATGGGACGTTGCAGAAGATGGTAAAACTTACGTGTTTCATTTACGTAAGGGCGTGAAGTTCCATAGTAATAAAGCCTTTAAACCAACCCGTGATTTTAACGCTGATGATGTTGTTTTCTCCTTCAATCGTCAATTAGATCCAAACCACCCTTATCACAAAGTATCTGGTGGTAATTATGAATATTTTATCGGTATGGATATGCAAAATATCATTGATAAAGTAGAAAAAGTGGATGACTACACTGTAAAAATTAGTTTGAAAGTTCCTAATGCACCATTTTTAGCAAATTTGGCGATGGATTTTGCTTCAATTTATTCTGCAGAATATGCAGATGCGATGGCAAAAGCAAAAACACCTGAAAAATTAGATAGTGTACCAATTGGTACAGGTCCATTTGAATTTGTTTCTTATCAAAAAGATTCTTCTGTACGTTATGCTAAGTTACAGAAAGGAGAATGTCATGCAGCACCATATCCAAATCCAGCAGATATTGCAAAATTAAAAGCAGATCCAAACATTAATTTATTAACTAAGCCTGGTTTGAATGTAGGTTATTTAAACTTTAATGTAAAAAAAGCACCATTTGATAATGTCAAAGTACGTCAAGCATTAAATTATGCTGTAAATAAAGAAGCGATTATTGAGTCTGTTTATCAAGGCGCTGGACAAGTTGCCAAAAACCCGATCCCGCCAACAATGTGGTCTTACAATGATGATGTAAAAGATTACGAATATAATCCTGAGAAAGCAAAGGCACTATTAAAAGAAGCGGGCTTTGAAAATGGGTTTGAAACGGATTTATGGGCAATGCCTGTATCTCGTCCATATAATCCAAATGCACGTCGTATGGCTGAATTAGTTCAAGCAGATTGGGAAAAAGTAGGCGTAAAAACAAAAATTGTTAGTTATGAATGGGGTGAATATCTCAAACGTATGCGCGCGGGCGATCACCAAACTGGTATGATGGGCTGGACTGGTGATAATGGTGATCCTGACAACTTCTTAAATACGTTATTAAGTTGTGCAGCAGTTGAGTCTGGTTCTAATTATGCAAAATTCTGTCATCCAGAATTTAATGATCTTGTGACAAAAGCGGCGCAAGTGACTGATCCAGCAGAACGTACAGCGATTTATAAACAGGCACAAGTTGTCTTTAAAGAACAAGCACCATGGATTACAATTGCTCACTCAACTACGTATTTCCCTGTACGTAAAGAGGCCACAGGCTATGTAATCGATCCATTTGGCTTACATAATTTCTATCATGTTGATTTAGAAAAGTAAGTTGTTAGCTTAAGTGCGGTCAAATTTTTATGAATTTGGCAATAAGGGATAGCATGAGTCATATAAGCTTGTGCTATCCTAATTAAGTTATCATTTATTCTACTTTCAGTTTGACCAGTTATAATTTTCCTCTTTATTTATAGGGGAGCAAGGGATTCAACACTATAAATAATATAGAGAGTCTTCGATGTTTCAATTTATTTTTAAACGCCTTTTAATGGTTATTCCTACGTTTATTGCAATAACCTTGATTACTTTTGCGTTAGTTCATATGATTCCAGGCGACCCAATCGAAATTCGTATGGGAGAGCGTGGTTTGACCCCAGAAGTGCATGCTGAAATGATGCAAAAGCTGGGATTGGATAGGCCTTTACCTGAACAGTATTTCAGCTATGTTAAAGGTGTATTACAAGGCGATTTAGGCACTTCATTTCGTAACAATGAACCTGTACTCAAAGAATTTTTTACACTCTTTCCTGCCACCGTCGAATTAGCTTTTTTTGCTTTGTTATGGTCGTTAATTTTAGGTGTTTTTTTAGGGGTAATCGCAGCTGTTAAAAAAGATTCCTGGATATCACATACAGTAACCACACTTTCTCTCACAGGTTATTCAATGCCAATTTTTTGGTGGGGATTAATTTTAATTCTGTATTTTTCGACTCCATTAGGATTGCCTGCGTCAGGGCGTTTACCTGCAGAGTATTGGATTGAAGCTGAAACAGGTTTCATGTTGATCGATACTTGGAACTCAGATGAACCAGGCGCATTTTTAGCCGCCATTAAGTCATTGATCTTACCTTCAGTTGTGCTTGGTACGATTCCTTTAGCTGTTATCACTCGTATGACACGATCTTCTATGTTAGAAGTGCTTGGTGAAGATTATATTCGTACAGCAAAAGCCAAGGGCTTGAACACAACACGTATTGTCGTAATTCATGCTTTACGGAATGCGTTAATTCCTGTTGTTACAGTTGTAGGGCTCATTGTTGGGCAATTATTATCTGGAGCAGTGTTAACTGAAAATATTTTTTCTTGGCCAGGGATAGGAAAATGGATTATTGATGCGATTAATTCTCGAGATTATCCTGTATTACAAGGTTCTGTATTGATTATTGCTACATTAATTATTTTAGTGAATTTAACGGTTGATGTAATTTATGGCATTGTGAATCCGCGTATTCGCCATACTTAATTTTGATTGGAGTGAAACATGTCAAGTGTGACCACACTGAGTTCACCTGCACCGAAAACACCATTACAAGAATTTTGGTTTTATTTTAAACAAAACCATGGTGCGGTGATTGGATTAACTTTTATTACGATTGTTTTAATTGTTTGTATTTTTGCAGGGCTGATAGCCCCTTTCGATCCTATTGCACAAGACCGAAGTGCTTTATTACTTCCTCCCTCATGGGTTGAAGGCGGAAATAGTGCCTATTTATTAGGGACTGATGATATTGGACGTGATATTTTATCGCGTATTATCTACGGTGCTCGCCTTTCTGTATTTATTGGTTTAACTATTGTTTTATTATCTTGTTTTTTTGGCGTGATTTTGGGTTTACTCGCAGGTTATTATGGCGGTTTAATTGATACAATCATTATGCGCTTTGTGGATATTATGTTAGCTATTCCGAGTTTATTATTGACCATCGGTGTAGTAACAATTCTTGGACCCTCTTTAACTAATGCTGCAATTGCAATTGCGGTTGTTTCCATTCCAAGTTATGTCCGTTTAACCCGAGCCTCAGTTTTAAGTGAGAAAAATCGTGATTATGTCATAGCGTCTCGCGTTGCGGGTGCTAGTGTATTCCGTCTAATGTTCATTGTTATTTTACCTAACTGTTTAGCGCCATTAATTGTACAAATGACAATGGGGATTTCTAATGCTATTCTTGAGCTTGCAGCATTAGGTTTCTTGGGGATTGGGGCGCAACCACCCACACCAGAGTTAGGTACTATGTTGGCGGAATCTCGAGGCTTTATGCAAACTGCGCATTGGCTAGTTACAATTCCTGGTTTGGCCATTCTTTCTCTCGTGCTTGCTTTCAATTTAATGGGTGATGGTTTACGAGATGCGTTAGATCCAAAATTAAAACAATAAGAGGAAAAGCATGGCGTTATTAAATGTAGAAAATTTATCTGTTCATTTCGGTGATGAAAAAGCACCATTTAAAGCAGTTGATCGCATTAATTACACTATAAATGAAGGTGAAGTATTAGGTATCGTCGGAGAGTCAGGTTCAGGAAAATCAGTGAGTTCATTAGCGATTATGGGCTTAATTGATTACCCTGGTCGTGTGTATGCTGACAAGTTGGAATTTAATCAAAGTGATTTGTTGACACTGAATGCTAAGCAAAAACAAAAAATTGTAGGTGCAGATGTGTCGATGATTTTCCAAGATGCGATGACTAGCTTAAATCCGAGTTATACGGTTGGTTATCAAATCATGGAAGCGTTGAAAGTACATCAAGGTGGAAGTAAAGCATGGCGACGAGAGCGAACAATCGAATTATTAACATTGGTAGGCATTCCAGATCCTACTTCTCGTTTAGATGTTTATCCACATCAACTCTCTGGTGGTATGAGTCAGCGTGTGATGATCGCAATGGCGATTGCTTGTAATCCAAAACTATTAATTGCAGATGAGCCTACAACAGCACTTGATGTGACGATTCAAGCGCAAATTATTGATTTGTTACTTGAACTACAACGTAAAAAGAATATGGCATTAATCTTGATCACGCATGATCTCGCTTTAGTAGCAGAAGCTGCACACCGTATTATTGTGATGTACGCAGGGCAAGTTGTAGAGGAGGGGAAAGCTGAAGAGATATTCAAAGCACCACTACACCCTTATACTCAAGCATTGTTACGTGCGCTTCCTGAATTTGCAGAAGGAAAATCGCGTTTACAGTCTTTACCTGGTGTTGTACCTGGTAAATATGATCGTCCAACAGGTTGTTTACTAAATCCACGTTGTCCATATGCAACGGAATTATGTCGTCAGCAAGAACCTGAAACACAGATTGTAAATGGTCATCGAGTAAAATGTCATACCCCATTAAATGCGCAGGGGAGACCGACTACAGCCGCACTTGCTGTGTGATAACAATAATAAAAGAGAGCAATATGCAACAAAATCAATTAGATGCTCCACTTTTGGATGCTATAAATCTTAAAAAATATTACCCAGTTAAAAAAGGGATGTTCAGTAAGCCGAGATTAGTTAAAGCGGTGGATGGAGTTTCTTTTACACTCGAACGTGGTAAAACTCTTGCAATTGTTGGAGAATCAGGTTGTGGGAAATCGACACTTGGTCGAATGTTAACAATGATTGAGGAGCCAACTTATGGTGAGTTATTTTATCAAGGACAAAATTTTTTGGTTAATGATGCAGTAACGCAAAAATTACGCCGCAAAAAAATTCAAATTGTTTTCCAAAATCCCTATGCGTCTTTAAACCCACGTAAAAAAATAGGAGCAATTTTAGAGGAGCCTTTATTAATTAATACTGATTTATCCGCTCATCAACGTAAACAACAAGTATTGGAAATGATGGCTAAAGTGGGTTTAAAACCTGAGTTTTATGATCGTTATCCACATATGTTTTCAGGTGGTCAGCGTCAACGTATCGCAATTGCTCGTGGTTTAATGTTACATCCAGATATTGTGGTCGCAGATGAGCCTGTTTCAGCTCTTGATGTTTCGGTACGTGCTCAAGTACTCAATTTGATGATGGATTTACAAGAAGAAATGGGACTATCCTATGTCTTTATTTCTCATGATCTTTCTGTTGTGGAACATATTGCTGATGAAGTTATGGTGATGTATTTAGGACGATGTGTTGAGCAAGGTGAAACTAAGAAAATTTTTAGTAACCCGCGTCATCCTTATACACAGGCATTATTATCTGCAACACCTCGATTAGAAGCTGAACACCGTAGAGAACGCATCAAGTTGACTGGTGAATTACCAAGTCCATTGAGCCCGCCTAAAGGCTGCGCCTTTCATGCTCGTTGTCGATTTGCAACTGCACAATGCGCAATTGAAAAGCCTGCATTAAAAACCTATGCCGATGGAACAAAAATTGCCTGCTTTATCGTCGATTAATTAGAAAAAAGCGAATATTGTATTCGCTTTTTTTACTTTTTCAAACTTCTCTGAAATCAGCCGCACTTTTAAGTACTTTCTTTCTTAAACAAAGAAAGTAAAAATAATAAACTGGCACTAATCACTACAGAAGGTCCAGCAGCAGTATCATAGAAGGCTGAAAGTAATAAACCTAAACTAATAGCAACCATGCTGATAAAAATAGCAATAATCACCATACTTTCTGGTGTTTTAGCAAATCGACGTGCTGTTGCAGAAGGAATAATAAGTAAGGATGTAATAATTAATGCACCAACAAATTTCATACTAAGGGCAATAGTTAATGCAGTGAGAATCATTAAAATGAAGCGCATTTTTTGTACATTAATACCTTCTACTTGTGCGAGTTCTGGACTAACAGTTGTTGAGAGTAAAGGTTGCCAAAAATACAGTAAAGTGACTAATACGATAATGACACCTAATCCGATAAAGAGCAGATCATCGTAATTCATTGCCAGTAGATCTCCAAATAAATATGCCATTAAATCCACGCGTACATTTTGTAATAAACCGACAGTGACTACACCGAGTGACAAACAACTGTGTGCAATAATGCCAAGTAAAGTATCTACAGAAAATTGCGTTTTACCTTCTAACCATACCATACTGACAGCGAGAATCAGCGTTAAAATAACAATAGATACATAAGGGTTAATATCGAGGAAAATACTAAGTGCAACACCAAGTAAGGCAGAATGTGCTAAGGTATCGCCGAAGTATGCCATTTTGCGCCATACAACAAAAGCACCAAGTGGTGCGGTAATCAGTGATAGTAAAATACCCGTTAACCAAGCTGGGAAAACAATTTCAAACATAATTTATCTCGTTATTTCTGATGGTGACATTGCTCTGATGTAAAGTTTGGTGCACAACAGATATCGCCATGTATATCATGTTTGTGATTATGCTTATGAGTATACAGTGCAACATTTTTAGCAAATTGGTCACCGAAGAAGTGAATAAAAGTCGGATCATTAGATACGATTTCAGGTGTGCCTGCACAACAAATATGTTGATTGATGCAGAGGACTTGATGTGTATCTGCCATCACAATATTTAAGTCATGCGACACCATCAAAATGGCGCAATTCAGTTTTTGTTGAGTTTGATGAATCAGTTGATATAGCTCTGCTTGACCATTAATATCCACACCTTGAGTAGGTTCATCAAGTACTAATAAGTTAGGCTTGTTTAGAATTGCCCTTGCTAACAATACACGTTGCATTTCGCCACCAGAGAGCTTTTGCATCTTACTTTTAGTTAAATGAGAAATAGATAATAGAGCTAGCGTTGATTTAATTTCTTGTGAGCTAACGCCTTTTTTAAGTGATAAAAATCGTTCGACTGTAATTGGTAAATTGTGATCAAGATGAATTTTTTGTGGTACATAACCGATACGTACATTTTTACTATAGTGTACTTTTCCTGATGTGGGAGTTAAGAGTTTAAGCAGGACTTTTAATAAAGTCGATTTACCACCACCATTAGGGCCAACAATCGTAATAATGGAATTGGGATAAATCGTGAGATTGATATTTTGTAATGCTCTTTTTTGTTCAAAAGTGACATTAATATTTTTTAGTTCAACTAGGGGTAAATTGATAGAATGAATTTGCATTATTTGTTAGACTTGACCGCTTAAAAATTGCAGTAAAAATAGCTTATTTTTAGCTATTTCACAAGTTTGCCGTATGAAAATGAGTAGAATGGATACAATTCCAGCATTTATTCGCTTTTTTTGAAAGCGTGTCGAATTTTTTAGCATTTATTTGGTCATAATAAAGCAACATTATTAGAGTTTAAGAATACATAAAGGGATAGAATGGTGCGACATGTTAAGTTAGCAAGAGATAGACGAAGAAAAAAATTACAAATTAAAGTAATGATTTTCTTTAGCGCCATTTTATTAATTATTACAGGTATTTTATTAAGAGATAAAGAAGAAACAGCTGATACTGTATCTACTACTGTTACGACTCAAGCACAAGAGAATATTCCACGCTCTGAATCCTCTAACCTATATTCAGAAGTTTCTGTTCCTACTTCAAGCACTGAATTGAATCAATCTGAGCATTCATCATTTACTAAATCTTCTACTGATACAAACGTCTCGACAACATTATCTTCTTCTCTTGAGTCTTCATCTCCACCTGAAATAACAAATTATGAATCACATTCAAAAGTAGCCGAGAATGAAATAGCATCAGTAAACCAGCTAACATCGCCTGTAGTAGATTCTACATCAGTTGGAGTTGACCCAGCAGAAACTATATCAGGAACTTCTTTAAGTTCAGGTTCTTCTACTGAGCATAGTGTAGTTGGAGAGAATGAAATAGATCGAGCTAGCATGAATAAATTGGAGGTTAATTCTCTTGATGCAACTTCGTATTATGATGATCTTGAAGCGAAAGATGATGAAGTTGATGAAATTAAGCCAGAAACAATCGATGAGCTCGCAGAGTTTCCTGAATCAGCTCGCAATGCATTAAATGATTTATTTGATGTGATGGATCAGGCTATGCGGATTAAAAATCAATTTAGTCATACTGTAGTTAAAGGCGATACATTAAAAGACGTATTAGAACTATCAGGTTTAGATGTGAAAGTCAGCGATGCACTGATAAAAAGTTATCCTGAGTTTAAAAACCTTAAACCTGGTCAGCAATTTTATTGGATATTAGATAATCAAGGTGAGTTAGAATATTTAAACTGGCTAGTTTCTGAACGTGAAGAACGAATCTATGAAAGAACTGAAGAAAGTAAGTTTAAACGTGAGATTCTCAAAAAACAGAGTGTATGGAAAAAAGAAGTATTAAAAGGAAAAATTGATGGTTCTTTTAATACAACTTTAAGAACATTAGGATTAGAGTTACGCCAAATTAATCAACTTGCAAATGCATTACAATGGCAAATTAACTTGAAACGTCTTAAAAAAGGAGATAAGTTCGCTCTACTCGTTACGCGTGAATATATTGATAATAAGCGCACTGGGCAAGGCAATGTAGATGGTATTCATATCATTTCAGGAGGCAAAAGCTATTATGCGATTCAAGCTAGCAATGGACGTTACTATAACCGACAAGGCGAAACATTAGGTAAAGGTTTCGCGCGTTATCCTCTACAGCGTCAAGCACGTGTTTCTTCTCACTTCAATCCTTATCGCCGCCATCCTGTAACAGGGCGTATTGCACCTCATAAAGGTGTTGATTTTGCAATGCCTATAGGTACTCCAATTATTGCGCCTGCTGACGGTATTGTTGAAAAAGTAGCATATCAGGCAAATGGTGCAGGACGTTATATTGTGATTCGCCATGGTCGTGAATACCAGACGGTTTATATGCATTTAAGTCGTCCTTTAGTAAAGGCAGGACAAAATGTTAAACGTGGTCAACGTATTGCTCTTTCAGGAAATACAGGGAGATCGACTGGACCACATTTACATTATGAATTTCATATTAATGGGCGAGCAGTGAATCCATTAAGTGTCAAGTTACCAGGGACAAGTAGTGGAATGGGAACAGCTGAACGCAAACAATTCCTTGTTCGGGCCAAAGAAGTTGAGCGGCAATTGAAACTATAGTAGAGATGATAATATTTTCTACACAAAGTGTGGTTAAAATTTTTCTAGTTTTAACCGCACTTTATTTACTAATAGTTATATTGATATTATAAATAAGCATGAGTTCATGACTTATTTGGTATTTTATAAAATATAAAAAAGGCGAATCTGATGATTCGCCTTCATTTTTTAAAGTATTTTATGTAAACATCGCAGAGATAGATTCTTCGTTACTGATACGACGAATTGCTTCTGCCAACATACCTGAAAGAGTTAAAACACGCACTTTGTTGAGTGCCTTAATTTCTGGTGAAAGTGGGATAGTATCTGTTACTACTACTTCATCTAAAGCATCACTTGCCAAGTTCTTTGCAGCTGAACCAGAGAATACCGCATGTGTAGCATAGGCAAACACACGTTTAGCACCACGTTCCTTTAATGCCTCAGCTGCTTTACATAATGTGCCACCTGTGTCAATCATATCATCAACTAAAATACAATCACGACCAGCCACATCACCAATAATATGCATAACTTGAGCAACATTAGCACGAGGACGACGTTTATCAATGATTGCCATATCTGTATCATTCAATAATTTGGCAATTGCTCTCGCACGAACAACGCCTCCAATATCAGGGGAGACGACGATAGGATTTTCCATATCTAGTTTCTTTAACATATCATGCACAAGTACTGGTGAACCAAAGACGTTATCTACAGGTACATCAAAAAAGCCTTGAATTTGTTCCGCATGTAAATCACAGGTAAGTACACGATCAACCCCAACACTGGATAAGAAATCTGCAACAACTTTCGCAGTAATCGGTACTCGAGCAGAGCGTACACGACGATCTTGGCGAGCATAACCGAAATAAGGTATAACTGCAGTAATACGACCAGCAGATGCACGACGCAGCGCATCAACCATTACAATCAACTCCATTAGGTTATCATTTGTTGGTGCACAAGTAGATTGAATAATGAACACATCACTACCACGTACGTTTTCATTGATCTGAACTTGGATTTCACCATCACTGAAGCGACCGACAGTCGCATCACCTAATGAGAGATATAAACGTTCAGAAATTCGTTTTGCTAGTTCTGGAGTTGCATTACCAGCGAAGAGTTTTATATCAGGCATTGTTAATTGAACCTCGAGGTTTAGATTGTAAAGAATAAAAAATAGTAGAGTTAATCTGTTATTGCATTTTATTTGTTTAATTGCATAAGCATTTTATGCAAAGGTGAAATATTTAATCCTTGTGCGACAAAACCAAAATATTGTTTTGGCATCGTTTGAAAGGCTTTTTTAGCACTTTCTTCATCATTAAATTCAGCAAATACACAGGCGCCAGTGCCTGTTAATCTCGATGGCGCATATTGTAGCAACCTGTGGAGTATTTCTTCAACCTCTGGATAATGATTTAGGACAACTTTTTCGCAATCGTTTTCATATTTTTGTGTAAGTAATTGCGCTAGTGGTTTTTTGGGGGTATTTCGCGTTAAATTCGGATCCGAAAATATTATTGCTGTCGAGATAGCAACATCGGGCTTTAATACAATATACCATTTTTCTGGTGGATCACAGTAAGTAATCTTTTCCCCCACACCTTCTGCAAAAGCAGCATGCCCATGTATAAAAATAGGCACATCCGCGCCGAGAGTAAGACCTAATTTTGCTAATTGTTCTATACTTAACTGTGTATTCCAAAGTTGGTTTAACGCGAGTAATGTCGTTGCAGCATTTGAGGAGCCTCCCCCAATACCCGCACCCATCGGCAAGATTTTATCTAAGTGTAAATTAGCACCTAGCTTGCAGGCGGTTTTTTGTTGGAGCAGTTTGGCAGCACGGTAGACTAAATTATCTTCTGTTGCCAAATTAGGTATTTCAGGTGTAAGACAGATTTCATCATCTTGTCGAACTTCAATCTCTAACCAGTCACCAAAATCGAGGAATTGAAATAATGTTTGCAATTCATGATAGCCATCAGAGCGTTTATTATTGATATAAAGAAACAAATTTAGTTTAGCGGGGCAAGGAAAACGTAATTTTTCCTCTTGTAATGATAAATGTGCAGTAGAAAATTGATAATTTTGCATTAATATGTCCAGTTATCTATACGTATTTTCAACGTTTGCCCTTCAGTTTTTAACAGAATATCTTTGGGTAAAGGTAAATTTTGTTGATGGTAGCTGAGGTAATCTGCTGTCCAAATATAGTCATTGAGTGGATAGCTAAAATTTGCTAATAGATGGTTCTCTCCCACATTGTAATCTACTTTTTCATCTGGCTGTCCTTTCAGCCATAGTGCAAACTGTGCTAACGGAAAATCTATACCAATCATTTCTTTTAATAATTGTCTTGCATCAGATGCCGCACGTTGATTGCCTTTGTTATCATAAATACGCATCAAGTTATTACGCATTTCAAGTGTCAGAGTCGTATTACTGATTGTCGATGAAAGGATCAAAAGATAATTTGCTGAGTTTTGATATTGCCAACTAAAACGCGTGGAGAATCTCTCTTTTGTACTGATATAACCGAGTTGACCTTGATTACGATATTGCTGGATTTTTTTTATTTGACTGAGGTGTTGTTGCCAGCTTGGATCTGTTTTATCGATATACTTGATATTTGTTGGGCGCTCTGTATCGAGTGTACAAGCGCTTAAAATAAGACTGATGATAGCTGAAAAAAAGATGTAATATTTTTTCATAATATAAAAAGAAACGTAAAATTAAGGTTATTTTACGAGCTTAATCCACATTAGTAAAGTGCGGTAGAATGTCCACTCGTTTTTGCTTGATGACTTCAGTACGACGACGATTAAGTTCATCGCGTATAGTCTGTTTTTTAAAGCCCTCAGCAATAATATTTTGGACATCAACTTGTTGTGCGGCTTGATAAAGCTGCCATAGAAAGTCTTTTTGTGGGTAAGTAACCTGCTCAAAGCCTATTCTTCCCCGACTATCAGCAATACAAACTAATAAAAACTCTTCAAAACGTTGTGGTTTACGCCATATATCAAAAGTATTAAATAACTTAATGATAGTTTGAGGTCTAAGCTCAAAAGCTTTATGGACATGTGAGTGATATTCACAACATAGTTCTGCCAAAGTTTGTATCGCTTTGGGTATTTTTAAACGCTGACATAACGCTTTTATTGGTTTGATACCTACTTTCTCGTGTCCATAATGGTGAGGTAAAATCGTTTTGGGTGTTAATGCTTTACCTAAATCGTGACAAATTGCAGCAAAACGAACCGCACTTTTATGGTAATTTGTATTCTCCGTGAGTAAAACTGCCTGCTGTAAAACTAACATGGTATGAATAAATGAATCGACTTCAGGGTGGTATTTTACTGGATTTGGTACGCCATATAATCCATCTAATTCTGGAAAAAGTATAGTCAGTGCACCAATTTGACGTAGTGTTTCAAAATAAATTTCAGGATTTTTTTCTAATAGTGCTTTTTCTGTTTCTGCCCAAACTCGTTCAGCAGTAAGATGAATGAGCTCACCTGCTTGTGTCAGTTGTTGCATGAGTGCAAGAGTTTCCTCTGCGATTGTGAAACCAAGATAGTGATAGCGAGCAGCAAAGCGGGCCACACGTAAAATCCGTAAAGGATCTTCTGCAAATGCGGGGGAAACATGGCGTAAAATACCATTCTTAAGGTCATGGAGGCCACCATAGAAATCATGTATTTTCCCATCTGAATCTTGGGCGAGTGCATTAATGGTTAAATCACGACGCATTAAATCTTGTTTGAGTGAAATAGTAGGTGAAAAATCACAGATAAAACCAGTATAACCACTACTTACTTTTCGCTCTGTACGAGCAAGAGCATATTCTTCTTTTGTATATGGATTAAGAAAAACAGGGAAGTCTTTACCGACTTGCTGATAACCTTGTGTAATTAAATAGTCTGGTGTGGCACCAACGACAACCCAATCGCGATCTTTAACTGGTAGTTTAAGGAGCTGATCTCGCACAGCTCCCCCTACTAAGTAAATTTGAATGTTGTCTTTTTGCATTAGTTTAAACGTTATGCCCAACCATTATTACGACGGCGTTTTGGTAAAATTAATGGGATGATTAAACCTAGTAAGAGACCAACACCAAGTACAGAACCACCATAAATGAACCATTGAATTGCAATTTCACGTTTTCCCGCATCAAGCATCGCTTCAAGATCACGATTTTTATTTTTAGTAATTTCTAATTCTCGTTTTAATTGAGAATTTTGTTCTAATAGTTGGCTACTTTGTTGTTCCGCTTGATTTGCTCTACGCTGCATTTCACTAGTACGCTGCTGCCAATCGCTGTCTAAGCGATTCAATTTCATTGTCAACTCTTGAATCTGTGTTTTTAATTTGGGATTTTCTTCTTTACTACTAGGTGTTGATGTTAACTCACTAGTGAGGATCCAAGCATCACGATTTTTACTATCGCGGATTAAGCTGTATTTATCTTTTTGATCTAATACTGTCACAGGTTCACCCGCACGAATTGCGCCTGCAATTTTGTATTGCTCACCTGCACCTTTACGTAGAAATGTAGTTAAATTCTCAGTAACATATTTTGTTTCGGCATGAGCCAATTGGATGGATACACCGAGAAAAAGACAGGAAAGTAAGACTTTAGTGATTTTCTGCATAAAACAATATCCTATATAAATCAATAACAAAAGAAAAGTGCGGCAAAATATCACCGCACTTTAATCAAGATTAGTGGAAAATAAAGCTTAACACATAATAAATGATAATGGCGAATAATGCACCAGCTGGTAGTGTAACAATCCAAGAGGCAATAATATTACGGATAACATTTAAGTTTAATGCTGCAATCCCACGTGCGAAACCAACACCTAATACCGCCCCTACTAGGGTTTGAGTTGTTGAAATAGGCAAGCCTGTACCTGAGGCGAGAACAACAGTAATTGCAGTGGCAAATTGTGCGGCAAACCCACGACTTGGCGTTAAATCAGTAATACCTGTACCAATTGTTGCCATGACTTTATATCCCATCACAATAAGACCAACTACGATACCTAATGCACCTAAAGGTAGTATCCACCAAGCAAGTTGTGTTTTTGGTAAGATTTGTCCACCATGTTCAACAATTGAAACAACAGCCGAAAGCGGCCCAATTGCATTTGCTACATCATTTGATCCATGCGCAAATGCCATAGCACAAGCAGTTAATAACATTAATATACTAAATACTTTTTCTACTGCACCAAATGTACCTTTTTGAACTTTTTGAATGAAATTTGGACTTCTAAAATAGAAATGGCAAATGGCGATAGAAATAATACCTACAATTAAAGAGATTAAAAAGACTTCAAAACCATTTAAGTGTAAGCCAATATGTTTTAATCCTTTAGTGAGAGTAACAATACACAAAATAAATGAGGTTAATCCCATATAATATGGCCCATATTTTTGTGCATTTTTGAGTGGTTCATCTGTATCAAAAATTAATTTTTGAGTACTGGCAAAAATACCATAAGCCAGAATACCAGCAATTACAGGAGTAATAAACCAGCTACCAACAATATTCTTAATTGTTCCCCATTCAACGGCCTCTTTACCTACAGTAACACAAGCAAAGCCAACAACAGCACCCACAATAGAGTGAGTTGTTGATACTGGCCAGCCCATGCGAGAGGCTATTAATAACCATAACCCAGAAGCAAATAATGCTGCCATCATACCTAATACTAAAATATCAGGAGTAGCAGCAAATTGCATTGGATCGATAATACCACTTTTGATTGTTTCTGTGACTTCTCCGCCAGCTAAATAAGCACCAGCAGACTCAAAAATCATTGCAATGATAATGGCTTGCTTTGCAGTAATAGTGCCTGAGCCAACAGAAGTTCCCATTGCGTTAGAGACATCATTAGCACCAATACCGAATGCCATAAAAAAACCAAAAATCGCAGTGATAAGAACGAGCACAGTACCATATTGATTAAGTAGTTCCATTTTTTGTTCTTCCTATTAAACCGATGGGTTATGAACGAGCTAACATTAATTCTATCCGTGAGCCTACGCGTTGAGCTTGATCTGCTAAGACGCCAACCCATTCAAGTGTTTTATATAAAAACATCACATCAATTGGGTTATAGCGAGATTCAATACTAAGTAGCATTTTTCTTAAATAAATTTGCATTTGATCTGTATCATCTTCAATTGCATCAAGTTCATTGATCATGCGATTAACTAGATCAAGCTCTCGTCCTTTGAAGCCAGTTTCAAGTAATTGCTCCATTTCATCGATCACACGGTGTGCTTGTACAATTGAATCTAGACTACGTTTTAAATATTTTTCAAATTCAGGTTGCATTTCTTCTGGAATTGCAAAATGGCGACCGATCATTCGACCTGAGATATCTTTGGCAAAATTAGCTAATTTATCTTGTTGAGTGACTAATTCAAGTAAATCTGTGCGATCAATTGGCATGAATAAGCCGCGAGGCAATTTCAAACGAATTTCTCGTTTTAATGTGTCTGCTTGACGCTCACATTCTGAAATTTTAGCGCGTAATTCTTCAGCTTTATCCCATTCGCCACGAAACGTGTGTTCAAAGAATGGAATAAGCAAATTACAGCATTCAGTCACTTTTTCTGAGTGTTTTTGCAACGGCTTTAACGGCGAATGTGCAAATAATCCAAGGATATTATTAATTGCCATAAGATAGCTCCCAAATAGAGATTGATGTATTTTTCACGCGAATCTTACCTTATGTCAGCTAAAAATTCACGATTTTAATCGAAAAAGTTCAGTATTTATTAGATAATGCAGAAATTAAATGCTTTTTATATAACTGATGAAGTTTATAATTTATTGAAATAAAAGGTTTTTTATAATGAGTAATGAAGTAGAGCTTAAATTAGCCGTAGAACCTAATTTTATTAATTTTTTACATCAAAAAATAACGGGTTTTCGTTTGTTAGGAAATGAAAAGCAATTTTTGGGTAATTGTTATTATGACACCCCAGAACATTTATTAGCAAAACAAAAAATGGGTTTACGAGTACGGCAGCAGAACGGGCAATATACCTTAACATTAAAAACCGATGGTGAAGTAAAAGGCGGATTACATATTCGCCCAGAATATAATGTTACTTTACCAAATGCGGAGCCTGATTTAGCTTTGCTAGTTAAAAAGTGCGGTGTGGATGTGGAAAATTTGGCTCAATTTAAGCTACAGCCTATTTTTAGTACTGATTTTGAACGTCAATCATGGTTGATTGAATGTGGAGCGCACACAGTGATTGAAATTGCTTTTGATTTAGGACAAATAAAAGCGAATGACAAACAAGTGCCTATTTCTGAAGTCGAGTTTGAATTAAAGTCAGGTAATATAAGTGACTTACTAGATTTTGTGGCAGGCTTAGAGTTAGAAGGGAATGTGCGTTTAAGTGGGGCATCAAAAGCCAAGAGAGGCTATGCATTGGCTTATGCACAACAACCAGTCGAAGTCACTCATTGGTTAGAAAAATGGCGCGAGTTTTTACAAGTTGAACAAAGTACACATAATCCTATAGATAAGCTCAGTGCACTTTTTCAATTAGAACAAGCTTTAATTGACGAAACTTTTACTATAGAGAGTAGCTATTTTAATGTGGATTTTTTACGTACTGTAGAACGCATTGGCGTATTTTTTAATTTGTATCATTATTACATTGATCAAACAGTTTTATTAGAAACAATTTTTAATCAAAGACAGTCAAAATGTCTCTCAGAAGTGAATGCTAATGTATTAATAGATTTGTTGGAAAGTAATAATGAACTATTTGTTCAGATTCGTGAGATTATACGTTTTCACAGTGAAACGAAAAACAATCAGATCGCTTTAGAAAAATTAAAACAAGTATTGCAAACTGGGCAATATGTAAAACGTATGATCAATTTAATTTCTTTAACCTTGGAGCATTAATTTATGGCAAAAGCACCTAAAACTGCTTATGTATGCAATGATTGCGGTGCAGAGTTTTCACGTTGGCAAGGACAATGTGCAGCTTGTAAGGCGTGGAATACTATTAGTGAAGTACGTTTAATCTCTGCGAGCACATCCTCTAAAGGGGATCGCTTTAGTGGCTATGCTGGGGAAACTCGTGCCAAAATTCAAACACTTTCAGATATTTCACTACAAGAAACGCCTCGTTTTGCGAGTGGCTTTAATGAATTAGATCGTGTATTAGGCGGTGGTGTGGTACCGGGTAGTGCAATTTTAATTGGTGGACATCCTGGAGCAGGGAAAAGTACGTTATTGTTGCAGGTCATGTGTGGTTTAGCTGAGAAAATGACCGCACTTTATGTGACAGGAGAGGAATCTTTACAACAAGTGGCTATGCGTGCAAAACGTTTGGGATTACCTTCTGATAAATTAAATATGCTTTCTGAAACATCAGTTGAGCAAATTTGTACTTTAGCTGATCAGTTAAAGCCACAAATCATCGTGATCGATTCTATTCAAGTTATGCATTTGGCTGATATTCAATCTTCACCAGGAAGTGTTGCTCAAGTTCGTGAATGCGCTTCATTTTTAACACGTTATGCAAAAACAAGACAAGTTGCGATCGTGATGGTCGGGCATGTGACGAAAGATGGGACTTTAGCTGGACCTAAAGTATTAGAACATGTGATTGACTGTTCTTTATTATTGGAAGGTGAGGCAGATTCACGTTATCGGACATTACGTAGTCAAAAAAACCGTTTTGGTGCAGTCAATGAATTAGGTGTATTTGCCATGACAGAACAAGGTCTACGAGAAGTGAAAAACCCATCTGCGATTTTTTTAAGCCGTGGTGAAGAACAAACTTCTGGTAGCTCGGTGATGGTTATTTGGGAAGGTACTCGTCCATTGCTAGTGGAGATTCAGGCATTAGTTGATCATTCTATGTTAGTCAATCCACGCCGTGTAGCTGTTGGGTTGGAACAGAATCGTTTAGCATTATTATTGGCAGTATTACATCGACATGGCGGACTACAAATGTCAGATCAAGATGTTTTTGTTAATGTTGTGGGTGGAGTGAAAGTAATGGAAACGAGTGCAGATTTAGCATTATTGTTAGCGCTGATTTCGAGTTTTCGTAACCGTCCATTACCACAAGATTTGGTCGTATTTGGCGAAGTGGGGTTAGCGGGTGAAATTCGCCCTGTACCGAGTGGACAAGAACGTATTAGTGAGGCGGCTAAACATGGTTTTAAACGCGCTATCGTACCATTCGCTAATCGTCCTAAAAATGCATTACAAAATATGGAAGTATTTACAGTGAAAAAATTATCTGATGCATTGACTATATTAGATAATTTTTAAATATCATAGTATTATCTGACTTAATCTTAAGATTGAAAACTACAATAAAGGATATCGCCGATGGAAAAGAAATTGATAAAAGCGCTTGATAGTATTGATATAAAAATTCTAGATGAATTACAACGCAATGGTAAAATTTCAAATATAGATTTGTCTAAAAAAGTAGGGTTATCACCTACGCCTTGCTTAGAACGTGTAAAACGCCTAGAAAAACAGGGCGTGATTATGGGGTATCGTGCCTTACTAAATCCTGAATTACTAGATTCACCGTTATTAGTTATTGTCGAGATTACGTTGATTCGAGGTAAACCTGATGTATTTGAAGAGTTTAATGCAGCAGTACAACAACTTGATGAAATCCAAGAATGTCATTTAGTATCAGGTGATTTTGATTATTTATTAAAAACACGTGTAGCAGATATGGCGGCTTATCGTAAATTACTCGGGACAACATTATTACGGCTACCTGGTGTAAATGACACCCGTACTTATGTGGTGATGGAAGAAGTAAAACAAACTAACTTTTTACAACTGAAATAAGACAATGATTAAACGAATTTCTGAAAAATTTACACCTAAGCAGTATTTGTTTGAGTTTTTCTTTATCTTGACTACATTTTTTGCGCTTTATTTGATTGCCGCGTGGTCAAGTTACTCGCCTTTAGATAATTCATGGGCATCTTCAAGCTATATTGGACATACAATCAATAAAACAGGTGCTTTGGGGGCTTGGTTAATTGATTTGTTTTTTGTGCTATTTGGACATATTGGACATCTTATTCCTTTCGTGATTTTAATCACTTCGCTTTATTTTTTACGTAATAAAAAAAACAAACAATTTAATATATTACGTTTCAGTTTTAGCGTATTCGGCTTTGTCGTTTTTTTATGTGGGGCTTGCGTTCTCGCTACGTTATTACTAACAAATTCACCGTATTATTTAGCTGGAGGGGTTCTTGGCGGCAGTTTAGTAACGGTATTTTTTCCTTTATTAGATTTTGTTGGCTTGATGTTATCTGGTGTTGCATTAACTTTACTTGGATTTATGTTGTGCTCTGGTTCCTCATTGATTCGTTTATTTGTTAGTTTCTTTAATTGGTTAACGATGAAAACTGATGATAAAACACGACAAAATGATATTCAGTCCTTACCAATGCAACAAGATTTAGACTTACAACATACTGATTTAGAAGAGAAAGAGACTAATAATCTATCGGATCTAATTGAAGAAATATCAATTGAAGAAGTGCCGACAGTTGAAACGACAGCACCTGATTTAGTGAACATTGAAAATTTTATTAATATTAATGGAGTAAATACTGAGCAAGCTACAGTAGCGGTGTCTCCATCAACATTAAATTCTGATGTTGAGTTTGATAATCTTGAAAATGCCCAACTTGGTGGGTATGCAGTTGAGCAGGATCTTTCATTGCCAACAGTAAGTGTACAAAATGAATATAATGTTCCACCTTTTTCAGTAACAATACCTGAACCTACATCTCCTGTGGTTGAAGAATTGCCTGAAAATGTGAGTGATTTTTCATCTGACATAACTGAAATACCAACAGTCTCTTTATCTCCACTTTCAGATAAGATTTCGCAAAATTTGACCGCACTTAATGATGAGCAAGAGAGTGATTTAGCGCGGCAATTTGCAGTGCAAGAACAGCAAAGATTGGATGAAATGGCATTACGTGCAAAAGAAATAAATGCAGAAGATGCACTTCAAGCGATTTTTACAGAACCTTCATTACAAGATGTTAATTTAGCACCAACTGCACCACTCTATAAATCTTATGCGGATTCTTTAATTCATCCTGCATTACAGCAAAAAGTGACGACTAAAGCTAAACCAACAACACCAATGCCGAGTTTAGAATTATTAGAGCATCGTCCAAGTCAGGCACATCGTATTACTCAGGAGGAAATTCTTGAAATATCGCAACGGATTGAACATCAATTACGGAATTTTGGTGTAAAAGCTACTGTCAGAGATGTGTTAGTCGGTCCTGTTGTTACTCGTTATGAACTTGAGTTACAACCTGGTGTCAAAGCTGCGAAAGTGACAAGTATTGATACAGATTTAGCACGAGCATTAATGTTTCGTTCAATTCGTGTTGCAGAAGTTATTCCAGGTAAACCTTATATTGGGATTGAGACACCGAATATTAATCGTCAAATGGTGACTTTACGCGAGGTCCTAGATAGTGAGGAATTCCGACAATCAAAATCGTTACTCTCAATGGCATTAGGCAAAGATATTAGTGGTAAACCCGTAGTGGTTGATCTTGCTAAAATGCCACATTTATTAGTGGCTGGTTCAACAGGATCTGGGAAATCAGTTGGAGTCAATACGATGATTTTAAGTTTACTTTTCAGAGTGAAGCCTGAGGAAGTAAAATTTATTATGATTGATCCTAAAGTCGTTGAATTATCTATTTATGATGGTATTCCTCACTTACTGACAGAAGTCGTGACAGACATGAAGAAAGCTGCAAATGCATTACGTTGGTGTGTTGATGAGATGGAGCGCCGTTATCAATTACTTTCTGCATTACGTGTACGCAATATTGAAGGCTATAACGAAAAAATAGATGAATATGAAGCCATGAATATGCCAATTCCGAATCCATTGTGGAGACCTGGGGATACAATGGATGCATTGCCCCCTCCATTGGAGAAATTAAGCTATATTGTGGTGATTGTAGATGAATTTGCCGATTTGATGATGGTAGCGGGTAAACAAGTAGAAGAGCTGATAGCACGTTTAGCTCAAAAAGCACGTGCTATTGGGATTCATTTAATTTTAGCAACACAACGTCCATCAGTAGATGTTATTACAGGATTAATTAAAGCTAATATTCCAAGTCGGATTGCTTTTACCGTGGCAAGTAAAATTGACTCTCGTACTATTTTGGATCAAGTTGGTGCAGAAGCATTACTTGGACGTGGTGATATGCTGTATTCAGGAGCAGGATCTTCTGATTTAGTTCGTGTGCATGGTGCTTTTATGAGTGATGATGAGGTTGCTCGCGTTGTTGATGATTGGAAAGCACGAGGCAAACCAACTTATATAGAAGGGATTTTAGATGGATCAGATGATGATGAAGCTGATTCGCAAAGGTCAACAACAGATTCGGATGATTTAGATGATTTATTTGATGAAGTCGTTGAGTTTGTTACCAGCACGGGCAATACTTCAACTTCATATGTACAACGTAAATTTAAAGTCGGTTTTAATCGAGCTGCACGTATTATGGATCAACTTGAAGAACAAGGGATCGTTTCGCCAATGCAAAACGGTAAACGTGAAATATTAGCACGACGTTCTTCTGATTTTTAAGGAAATCAATATGCAAAAAATTTTGTTAAAAACAATCGCACTTATTGCTACCTGTTTTAGTAGTTTAGTTTGGGCTGATGCTACTAGTGAGCTGCAACAGCGTTTGGCGAAAGTCAATGTCTTAAGTGCGGATTATACGCAAACTGTGAGTACCGCTGATGGAAAAAATGTACAACAGGGAAGTGGTAAAATTCAAATTAAACGACCTAATTTATTTCGTATGGATAATAAAGAGCCACAGGAAAGCCAAATTATTTCTGATGGTAAAACATTGTGGTTTTATGACCCTTTTGTTGAACAAGTCACTGCGAATTGGGTAAAAGAAGCGGTGAATAATACACCTTTTGTGTTACTTACGAGCGACGATAATAGCCATTGGACGCAATATTCGGTTGAACAAAAAGCAGATACTTTTATTCTAAAGCCAAAGGCTAAGAATAGTAATATTAAACAATTTGATATTCGTATTGATAGTGAGGGAATATTACGTAATTTCAGTACTATTGAAAAAGATGGGCAGTCAAATTTATATGTATTGCGTAATATTACTAACCAACCTTTAACTGACAGTTTATTTAAATTTACTGTACCAAAAGGCGTAGAATTAGACGATCAGCGTAAAAAATAAATAGGAATAGTTTATGTCTAACTTGAGTCTTGATTTTATGCACGATGATTTCCGCCCTCTTGCTGCAAGAATGCGTCCAACAACGCTTGAACAATATTATGGTCAAACGCATTTAATTGGTGCAGGAAAACCTTTGCGTAAAGCGCTCCAATCTGGACATATTCATTCAATAATATTGTGGGGACCACCTGGAACCGGAAAAACTACGCTTGCCGAGATTATCGCACAACACATTCAGGCGGAAGTAGAACGCATTTCTGCAGTAACTAGTGGTGTAAAAGAAATTAGAGAGGCAATTGAACGAGCTAAACAAAATCGTTTAACAGATAGACGTACAATTCTTTTTGTAGATGAAGTGCATCGTTTCAATAAAAGCCAGCAAGATGCTTTCTTACCTCATATTGAAGATGGCACTATTATTTTTATCGGTGCAACGACTGAAAATCCGTCTTTTGAATTAAATAGTGCGCTCTTATCTCGTGCTCGAGTATATATTTTAAAGCCTCTTACTACTTCTGATATTACTCAGGTTCTTCAGCAGGCTTTGAAAGATGACGTTCGGGGATTGGGAAAAGAACACATTGTTTTAGCCCCGAATTTACTTGAGACGTTGGCTGAATATGTGAATGGTGATGCTCGTTTGGCATTAAATAGCCTTGAGTTAATGGTTGACATGGCGGAAGAAAATACAAATGGAAAAGTGTTAGATCATACTTTATTAAAAGAAGTGTTGGGGGAACGCCAAGCCCGCTTTGATAAACAAGGTGATCGTTTTTATGATTTGATTTCAGCACTACATAAATCTGTGCGAGGTTCTTCACCAGATGCAGCATTATATTGGTATGCAAGAATTATTACTGCTGGTGGTGATCCTCTCTATGTTGCAAGACGCCTATTAGCTATTGCTTCAGAAGACGTGGGAAACGCAGATCCTAAAGCGATGCAAGTTGCACTTGCTGCTTGGGACTGTTTCACTCGTGTTGGTGCAGCTGAAGGCGAAAGAGCGATTGCACAGGCTATCATTTATCTTGCGGTGGCACCAAAAAGTAATGCAGTGTATGCCGCGTTTAATCAAGCAAAAAAGCAAGCAAGAGAATTACCTGATTATGATGTTCCAGTACATTTGCGTAATGCACCGACTAAGTTGATGAAAGAGCTTGGTTATGGGGCGGAATATCGTTATGCTCATGATGAGGTTAATGCTTATGCTGCAGGCGAAAATTATTTTCCTGAAGCTCTCAAAGATACACAATACTATTTTCCAACTAATCGAGGTATGGAAATTAAAATCAAAGAGAAACTTGACTGGCTTCGACAACAAGATCAAACGAGTCAGAAAAAACGTTATTAAAATATATTGGATTGACAAGTTTTGTTAGCCATAACTTGCATATCCTCATATCCTCATATCCTCATATCCTCATATCCTCATATCCTCATATCCTCATATCCTCATATCCTCATATCCTCATTATGTGTTTACAAGAAGTTGGCTTTATTCTTGATATTGTTTACTTTTAATCTCATACGCTTTGATTTTAAACTGGTTTATTCATGTAATTCGATCTAAAATACTTCAATCAATTTTATGCAAAAGTGCGGTTAATTCCGTCTAAATTTTAATCAAAGTAGGTAAAAAATGATCGATCCAAATCTATTGCGTAATAATCTTGCAGACGTGGCTGAGAAATTAAAAATTAAACGTAATTTTGTATTAGATATTGCGCTGTTAACAGAGCTTGAAGAGCAACGTAAAACATTGCAAGTGAAAACAGAAACTTTACAAGCAGAACGTAATGCGCGTTCAAAAAATATAGGTCAAGCAAAAGCGCGTGGTGAGGATATTTCAGCTTTATTAGCAGAAGTTGATCATATGGGGATTGAATTAAGTACAACTAAAGCTAAATTAGATGACGTATTAGCCGAAATTAATCAAATCGCTTTGGCTATCCCTAATTTACCAGCAGATGAAGTGCCTTTAGGTAAAGATGAGAATGACAATTTAGAGGTGCTACGCTGGGGAAATCCCAAAAATTTTGATTTTGATGTAAAAGATCATGTGTCATTAGGTGAAGCACTTGGTGGTTTAGATTTTGCGGCAGGTGCGAAATTAAGTGGTTCTCGTTTTGCTGTAATGAAAGCCCAAATAGCTAAATTACATCGAGCTTTATCACAGTTTATGTTGGACTTGCATACGGAGCAACATGGTTATACAGAAACTTATGTGCCTTATCTAGTCAATCATGCGACACTATATGGAACAGGTCAGTTGCCAAAATTTGGAGAAGATTTATTCCATACTCAAGCTTTAGAAGGACAGCAACCTTATGCGCTCATTCCAACCGCAGAAGTACCTGTAACTAACTTAGTACGTGATGAAATTTTGGACGAAACTGATTTGCCATTAAAAATGACTGCACATACGCCTTGTTTTCGTTCTGAAGCAGGCTCTTATGGGCGTGATACTCGAGGTCTCATTCGTATGCACCAATTTGATAAAGTTGAGTTAGTTCAAATTGTTGCGCCAGAAACTTCTATGGATGCTTTAGAAGAACTTACAGGGCAAGCTGAAAAAGTATTACAATTATTAGAATTACCATACCGTAAAGTCTTATTATGTACAGGAGATATGGGCTTTGGGGCTTGTAAAACTTATGATTTAGAAGTGTGGTTACCTGCACAAAATACATATCGTGAAATTTCGTCTTGTTCAAATATGTGGGATTTCCAAGCTCGTCGTATGCAAGCACGGTGCCGTTCTAAAGCAGATAAGAAAACACGTTTAGTCCATACTTTAAATGGTTCAGGTCTAGCGGTGGGACGTACTCTTGTAGCTATTTTAGAGAATTACCAAAATGTAGATGGAACGATTACTGTACCGCATGTGTTACGTCCTTATATGAATAATTTAGATATTATTGGCAAATAAATTTTTTACGAGAGAGGAATTTATTCTAGTTGGGCTATATCATTAAAATAAGTAATAATTCAGTCTAATCCTGTTATATGTAAAATGTGGCTAAGATTTTTAGTATTTTAGCCACATTTTTCTTTTTATAGTTATTTTTGACTAGAGAGATACATATTCTAATTTTATATCACAAATACTCTCGATTAAATCCTCACTCATTTTACGATAGCTTAGCGCATTTGCTTGTTCTATCATGACAATGCGTTGAATATTTTCAATTTCCTCTCCATTCAAAAATACATTATTAATAGCGACTTGCAGTGCAGGTAAACTTGGGTTAAATGCAGCGTTTTCTGCATAGCTACCAATAAAGATTTGTTGATTTTCAGTCTGGATTGCAACACCATGATAAGAGTTAGAATAAGGTGCATGAGCCATATTCGCTGCACTGAGAGCTGCTAAAATAACAGGATCATCTGTCTCATAGCTAAGATGATTAGAATGAGCATCTAACAAATGTAGTTCAATATCCAGATTTCTTGGACCAAAAGAGTCTGGTAAATATTTTTGTAGTGGGTTATTTTGACTATGAGGTAAATGAATTTGTAATTCTGAAGCTGAGTTTAGCTCATTCATGAATTGTCTACAGTGACCGCATGGTGTATGGTTTACGACAATATCAGTAAGTGATTTCTCCTTATTTATCCAAGCATATGAAATAGCACTTTGTTCTGCATGGATAGTTTGCTGGATGTTACTATCTGAAAATTCTTGATTTGCGCCAAAATAAAAATTACCGCTAATACCAATAGCGACTGCACCAACATGGAAATGTGAAATTGGTGTATGGGAATAGCAAGCCGCAACAGGTAACAATTTTAAGGCCAGTTGCTTATTATCAAGCTGATGTTTTTGGCCAAGATGATTGATAACGAAGTGAGGTAATAAGCCAGTAAAATGCTGCTCCTCTAAAATATGCCATATATCTTCTCCGAGCTGTCTCGGCTCAATAAGATAGGCTGCTTGTTTTATTCTGTCTGAAATATGTTGCTTCATATTATTTCTCCTTGTCTAAATATTTTTGACTATATTAATGTACAAAATGGAAAAGATCTTCATCCCGAAGATCTTTTTGTGATTGAAATCAAGCTATGGTCAATTATTTTGCTGCTTTTAATTTCTGATAATAACTATCGTACAGATCAATGGCATTGTCTACGTCAATTTGCCACTGGCTGCGATCAATTACTTCTTGAGTTAAGAAGGTAGCGTGATCTTCTGTCAATGTTTTGGGAAGACGTTTTAATGCTTCCAAGTTAGATGTTGGATAGCCAATATTTAATGTCAATTTTTCTGACACATCTGCACTTAATAAATAATTAATTAATTTATAAGCATTTTCTGTATTTTTTGCGCTGGAAGGTATAGCTAAATTATCTATCCAGAGCATTGTTCCTTCTTTTGGATAGACCATATCTATTGTTGCTCCTTCATTTTTAGCGATACGTACAGAACCATTCCACAAGAGTCCAATATCTGTTTCACCTGAAATAAAAGTACTTGCTGGATTATCAGAATTGAAAGAGAGAATATTTGAACGTATTTTTAATAATTCTTTATAGGCTTCTTCCAACACAGCAGGATCTTGTGTATTCGGGTCTTTTCCCATTTTTAATAACGCAATATTGAAGAGCTCACGGGGGTCATCAAGCATTTGTATTTTATCTTTAAATTCCACATTCCATAAATCTCCCCAAGATTGAAATTGCTCAGCTTTGTAGTTTGAAGTATTGTAAGCAATTCCTGTTGCACCAAATAGTTGGGGTAGTGAATATTTATTACCTTTGTCATAGGGACGATCAAGCATATTGGGATCAAGCTGTGTTATGACTGGTAGTTTATTGTGATCTAATTCTTTCAGCATCCCTTCTCTGGCCATTTTTGACACAAAATAGCTAGTTGGTGCGATGACATCATAGCCACCATCTTTACCAATAGTTTTTAATTTTGCATACATTGTTTCATTTGATTCTAAGCTTGATACAATAACTTTAATTCCAGTTTGTTTTGTGAATTCATCTAATAAACCTTCTGGAACATATTCTGTCCAAGTATAAAGATAAACTTCATTATTATTCGCTGCGTTTACGTAGTTATTTACACTTAGCATCATCACGCCAGTTGTTAAAATACAAGTGAGTTTTTTCATGAATATAGCTCCCATAAAAGGGGATAATGAATGTGTCAGTCAAAATATAGCTAAACTGACCTGAAGATGCCGAATGGATACGGACAGAGATGGATTTTAGGCTAGAAAATACAGATTGTAAATGAATTATTATATGAAATTTATGCTTAAAAATTCATTTGTTGAAAACAGAATGAGATAAGATGAAATAGAGAGAAAGTGCGGTTAAAATTTCAGAATTTTCACCGCACTTTATATAGTATGTAAAACAGATTATTTAGCTGCTTTTAACTGTTGGTAATAGTTTTCGTAATATTCAACAGCATCACCTACATCATCTTGCCAATAGCTATTTTGTAATATTTCTGCTGTTGGATAGATAGCTGGATCTTGTGTAATTTCAATAGGTAGTAGTTTTAGCGCTTCAACATTCGATGTTGGATAGCCAATTTCTTCAGTCAATTGAGCAGATACTTTCGCACTTAATAAATAATTAATTAATTTATGTGCGCCATCAGGATTTTTTGATGTTGCTGGAATTGCTAAAGTATCAACCCAAAGTACCGGTCCTTCTTTTGGAAAAACCATATCTAAAGGAGCTTGCTCTTTTTTAGCAATACGGACAGAACCGTTCCAAAGTTGGCCTACTTCAACTTCACCAGAGATAAATGAGTTAGCTGGATTATCTGAATTAAACGAAAGTACATTTGGACGTAATTTTAATAATTCTTCATATGCCTGCTTAATAATAGCTGGATCCGTAGTATTTGGATCCTGTCCTAATTTAAGTAGTGCAATATTAAATACTTCACGCGCATCATCAAGTAATTGTACTTTTCCTTTAAACTCAGGCTTCCATAAGTCTCCCCAAGCAGTGAAGTTATCACCTTTATAACTATCTGTGTTATAAGCAATACCAGGTGCTCCTAACAATTGTGGCAATGAATATTTATTACCTTTGTCATAAGGTTTATCTAACCAGTCAGAGTTTAATTCTTTGATAACAGGTAATTTGCTGTGGTCTAGCTCTTTTAGCATACCTTCACGCGACATTTTTGACACAAAATAATTTGATGGTGCGATAACATCATAACCACCTGTTTCACCTTGCGTTTTTAATTTCGCATACATAGTTTCGTTTGATTCCAAACTAGAAACGATGACTTTGATTCCCGTTTCTTTTGTAAACTCATCTAATAAACCATCTGGGACATATTCAGTCCAAGTATAAAGGTAAACAGTGTCATTGGTTGCATGTGCATTAGCAGTTAAGCCAAGTGTCATGATTCCTGCAGTCACAAGACCTGCAAATTTTTTCATTTCTATCATTCTCCTGTTAAGGGTAAACATTCTCTTTGGTAAGAGGTATAAAAAAACGCCTTGTTTGAAGGCAAGGCGTATTCTATTTTGTATTAAGTTGTTTGTGAAGTATTATTTTTACAATACTTATTTTCCTTTTCTGGCGACAACTTGGCTTAAAATCACTAATCCTAATGATAAGATAATCATGATTGTTGCTAACGCGTTAACTTCAGGAGTCACACCTGTTTTTACTAAAGAGAAAATTTTCAATGGTAAAATTTCATAACTGACTCCACTCACAAATGATGAAACAACAACATCATCTAATGAGATTGTAAAGCTGAGTAACCAACCTGAGATAATTGCAGGCAGTGCAAGTGGGAAAATAATTTTACGTAAAATCGTTACTTCACCTGCTCCAAGATCTTTTGCTGCCTCAAGCATTTTTATATCAAAACCTTTAAGACGTGAAAAGATAGTTACAACTACATAAGGTAAACAGAATGTAATATGGGCTAATAATAATGACAAAAAGCCTAAATTAATGCCAACAATCATGAATAAAGCAAGTAATGATACTGCCATGACGATATCTGGTGACATCATCACGATAAATAGCATGCCACTCACTGCTTGTTTACCACGGAAACGATAGCGATATAAGGCTATTGCTGTTAGACCACCAATAATCGTAGCGATTGTTGCTGCAAAAAAAGCAATCGTTACTGAGTGAATAGCTGCTTGAATGAGCGTATCGTTATTAAATAGTCGTTCATACCATTTCCAGCTAAAGCCTTTCCAAGTTAAACCATAGCGATCATCATTAAACGAGTTTGTCACCAAAATAATAATTGGGATATACAAATAAGCGTATACCACCAGCATAAAAATATTGCGTAGTAATCGGCTCATTATTCCAACTCCATTTTCTTATTCATTAATTTACTTGCTTTGTAGTAAACAAAAATGAGCAATGCCATCAGAATAGTTAAACCAATACTGATCGCGGAACCAAATGGCCAGTTACGCGAAATTAAGAATTCACTCTTAATTACATTACCTACTAGCAGTACTTTTGCGCCACCTAATAAATCAGCGACGTAGAACATTCCCATTGCAGGTAATAAAACTAATAAGCAGCCTGCAATAATACCTGGCATAGTGAGTGGAATAATCACTTTAATAAAACGTTGAAATGCATTTGCCCCTAAATCTTTAGCTGCTTCGAGTAAACGATAATCTAGTTTTTCTATCGCAGCATAGAGCGGTAAAATCATGAATGGCAAAAGTAAGTAAACTAAGCCAATGACTACCGCAACTTCAGTATTTAAAATACGAATTGGTGTATCAATAATACCAAGAGTCATTAATGTGTTATTGAGAATACCTTTTACTCCTAAAAAGATTTTCATACCATAGATACGAATGAGTGAGTTAGTCCAAAACGGTAACACAACTAAAAAGAGTAAGAATGGTCGATATTTAGGGTTAATTTTCGTTAATAAAAATGCAAAAGGATAACCAATAATTAAACAAACAAGTGTGGCTAGACCTGACATATACAATGAATTCCATACAACTTGAGCATAAAGTGGCTCAAATAAACGTGTATAGTTTTCAAATGTAAATGGCAATGCATAAAAGTTACTACTATCGCGAGTCAAAAAGCTGACGATAAGTACCAAAATGTTTGGTGCCAGTACAAAGAAGATCAACCAGCCAAAAATGACAGCAATAGTTGATTTTTGGAAAGCATTATTCTTCATCGCTCAACACAACCTCCCAGCCCTCGTGCCATGTTAATGCCACTTTTTGACCTAAAGAGTGATCAATATTAGGATCGTCTTCATTGAAGAATTCACTGACAAGTACTGTCATTCCATTGTGATCTAATGTGATATTGGATTCTAATGTCATGCCTTTGTAGTTACGATCAGCAACGTGACCAATAATTGCTTTTGAGCTTTGATTTTCATCAAGTTCTTCGATCAGAATATCTTCTGGACGGAGTAAAACTTTCAGCTTTTGTTCTGGTGTGACATTAAGGTTTGTATAAATTTCACAAATTCGACCTTCAACATTAGCACGTACACGTTTTTCATCAATGCGCTCTAAAACGGTTGCATTAAAGATATTGATTTCACCAATAAATTTAGCAACAAAAAGATTTTTAGGCTCTTCATAAATTTCACGTGGAGAACCATCTTGTTGAATATGCCCTTTACGTAACACGATAATGCGATCAGACATTGTCAGAGCTTCTTCTTGATCGTGTGTGACAAAAATAAATGTGATCCCTAATTTACGTTGCAATGCTTTTAATTCATTTTGCATTTGTTTACGTAATTTATAGTCTAAAGCAGAAAGTGATTCATCAAGTAATAATACTTTTGGTTTATTCACAACAGCACGAGCAATAGCGATACGTTGTTGTTGTCCACCAGATAATTGTGCTGGTTTGCTCTCTGCATATTCTTCAAGTTGAACCATACGTAATGCTTCTAATACACGAGGTTTAATCTCTTCATTAGGTACTTTTTGCATACGTAGACCAAATGCCACATTTTCAAAAATTGTCATATGTGGGAACAGAGCATAACTTTGAAAGACTGTATTGACATGGCGATGTTCAGCGGGAATGTTTGTGATGTCTTCGCCGTCAAGAATAATATGACCAGAATCTAATTCTTCTAAGCCTGCAAGCAAACGTAAAACAGTTGTTTTACCACAACCTGAAGGACCAAGAATGGTTAAAAACTCCCCATTATTGATCGTTAAATTAAAGTTTTCAATGATGGTTCTATCACCATAGGACTTAGTAATAGAACGAAGCTCAATAATAGGCTTGTTTTGAACTGAATTTTCCACTAGCTTTGGTTTTCTCCCTAATGTACCAATAATTTAGGTATTGAGTAGAAACAAATGCCAACAGAAAAACTGTTGGCGCTCACGATTAAAAAATAAATGCTAATGATATAGCGATTGTTTAATAAATAAAAGTGATTTTATAAAAAAATTGTAGGAAAAGGGGAGAATGACTTCACTCAGATAACACACTATTCTATAGCTATATTTTATTATTCAAAAATGAATAGCTGACTTTGAGAAAATTAACAGAGAAAGTTGTGATATATCAATGAATATAGCGTTATTTGCCATTAAACTTTAATCATTATTTTGTCGCGAGTAAATTCTATGTTAAATGAAGATCAAGAATATCGATTATTAGAGCGTTTTTTACATTACACTACTTATGATACTCAATCTAAACTTGGCGCTAAAGTGTCCCCGAGTTCACAAGGGCAAGTAAAATTAGCAAAGCATCTACAACAAGAGCTAGTTGCTCTAGGATTAGAAGAAATTGAAGTATCAAAAAATGCAGTTGTTACTGCTTTTCTTCCCTCTAATACTGATCCCAGCTCCCCAACGATTGGACTAATTGCCCATTTAGATACAGCAACTGAATGTAGTAGTAAAAATGTACAGGCTGAAGTGATTGAAAATTATCGTGGGGGTGATATTGCATTAGGAATGGGGGAAGAATTTATTAGTCCCGCACATTACCATTTTTTACACCAACTGGTAGGGAAAACCTTGATTGTTGCTGATGGAAATACGTTATTAGGAGCAGATAATAAAGCTGGAATTGCAGAAATTATGACCGCACTTTCAATATTCAAAGAAAACAATTTACCTCATTGTAATATTCGAGTGGCATTTACCCCAGATGAAGAGATTGGACTGGGAATGCAATTTTTTCCATTAGAAAACTTTTCTTGTGATTGGGCATATACTATTGATGGTGGGGAAGTTGGTGAATTAGAATATGAAAATTTCAATGCAGCTAGTGCAATTGTGACTATTGAAGGAGTCAATATTCATACAGGATCTGCAAAAGATAAAATGATTAATGCATTAAGTTTAGCTTGTGAGTTCCAACAGGGGTTGCCTGCGGATGAAACACCAGAGAAAACAGAAGGTAAACAAGGGTTCTATCATCTTAGCCGCTTTAGCGGTGATATAGAAAGAGTTGAGCTGCATTATTTGATTCGTGATTTTGAGCAAGAAAAATTTTTACAGCGTAAGGCTTTTATTCGGCAGCTTGTGAATGAGTTTAATATGAAAAAATCATTGAAAAAGCCAGTATGCGTGGAAATTACAGATAGTTATAAGAATATGAATGAGATTGTTAAAACTGTGCCAAAATCTGTAGAACTTGCGGATAAAGCAATGCAGATATGTGGTATTCAACCAATTCATAAAGCTATCCGAGGCGGTACAGATGGAGCATGGTTAGCAGAAAAAGGATTAGCGTGTCCAAATATCTTTACTGGTGGCTATAATTTCCATAGTAAACATGAGCTTATTACTTTGGAAGGGATGAAAAGTGCTGTGAAAGTGATAACAACTATTGCTGCATTAGCACTACAATAATGAAAATTGTCATCTATGTTTGGAATATGATAGACCGCATAGAAAGTGCGGTCTATTTTTTGAAATTTTTACATTTTATTTAGCTAAAGCTCCAGAGTTCCATTGTTGCGCATTAGCTGGGCGTTTTATTTGTAGTAAAAAATGTTGATTGGCTTTTGCAGCTGGTTTAATTATAGTTGTTGGTGGCGTAGAGAAAGCAATTCCGCCCTTCAATAATTGTTGTACAGAGCCAGTATTTACTTCTGCTCCATTTAGCCCAAAGCTGAAATCATAGCCTGCTGCAATCCAGAATTCTGAATTTTGACGTACTAAATGTTTATATTTTTGTGAAATTAAAATATGAACAAAAACACGATCACCTAATTCATTCAACTTAATTTGATTTATCGTACCTACTTCTACACCTCTGTATAATATAGGCGAGCCTGTCGTGATATTCAGAGCATCATGTGTTTCTAATATGAGCGGGAGGCCCTGAGCATATTGATTATTTTTACGCGGTGCAGATTGAGTTAGTTGGAATTGTGTTTTTGCTTTTCCAGATCCGATTTCAACGTCAATATAAGGTTGTAATAAGCTCTCAATATTTTCAATGCCACCAGCTGAGATTTGTGGTGAGATCAGTGTAAATCGACTACCTTCTTTCGCAATTAATGTTATATATTGTGGATTGATCAAGGCTTTTGCGATGACTTTATTGCTTTTGACATCGAGATTCACTTGTTCAATTTCTCCAATTGTTAAACCACGGTAGCGTAAGTTCATTCCTTTCGTTAAATTGGTCGCATCCTCTGTAATAAAAGTAAGTTGCTGTCCTGCTGATTTTGCGCGTAATTCGTTTGCATAAAGTGTATTAGCTGAAGCCCGACCAATAAGATTCTCAAAGCTTATTGCTCCTTTTAGAGAGCGAGCTATTGGCGTTGCATGTATGCTAATTCCTTTTGCTGTAATATCAATTTGTGCAGCACTTTCTACCCAGAAAACACTTTTATCGGTTAATAACTCTCGGTGTTTTGGATAAATAAAAATATCAACTTCAAATGTTTTAGCTTTTGGACGTACCTCTAGAATTTTCCCAACTTCATATTGGCGGTACAGAACTAAAGAACCTTGGCTAATATTCGGTAATTCTGTGCTAGTTAATGTGATCGTTGGTATTAATTGACCTCCTATAATACCCGATTCGGCATGGGAGATATCTTTATATAGAGGATAGACTGCGAGTGGTTTCCCCTGATTTTGTTTACCACTTAAGACTCGAATGCCTCCTTGTAACCATTTTTCAGGTGAGGCAGCCTCAAATCGAAACCCATTTACATCTAAGTTAATGTCCAGATTAGAGGCAGCAATAAAACGGGTATCTTGGTGAATTAAATGACGATACTTCTCTGCGATAGCGATTTTAAAGGTTACACCTTCAATATCAAGAGTCTGAGCGATGATTTCACCAATAGTAATATTGTTATAGTAGATAGGTTGACCTTCACTGACACCATAAGTTTCTGGAGCGGTTAAGGATAAGACCAAAGTATTTGGTTGTTGTAATAATAGCTCATTTTCCTTAATAACTGTGAATGTTGTTTGGGGTTCCCCCAGACCTGCAACGACTTCAAAATATTCTCCGCGCAGTAAATTTTGAATATTAGTAAGATCTCCTAAATTCAATTTTTTATTGCGTAAAACGATATTAGTTTTATTTGTAAAAAGATCGACTGAGAGAGGATCAACAAGTAACTTTCCTGTTAAGGACTCTGGATTATTGTCTACTTCGTTAAGCTCGGATAAAATACCTATTTGTTTGTTTTGATAATATACGCTAGTTTGTCCTGCTTGGAGTCCAGATGTTTTAGGTAATTTAATGTCGATTGGGATCCCTCGTTTAGCCGCATTGAAATTTGCATAAAGTGTAAACTTATCGTTATTTTGTGCAAGTTCACTCTGACTTGGTGAGTCGAACGCGACAGCACCTTGTACAATCGCATTTAAGCTATCCACATTAATATTGATGCCAGATAAACCAATTTGTGCATCAATACCACTGATATTCCAGAAATGACTGTCTTTTTTGACAAAATGTGCGTAGGCTTTATCAATAACTAAATTGATTGAGACCTTTTTACCATCTTCAATAAAACGATAATCGTAGATTTTACCAACGGGGAGTTTTTTAAAATAGACAGAAGCACCGATTGAGATTGATCCAAGATCATCAGCCAATAAATGGAGAAGTAGATCTCCATCATCAACTTGTGCGATAGGACCTTCTGTTTCCGCTATGAATTCATCTTCATTATCGCCATCACCTGGCTGTAAAGTGATATAGTTACCTGAAACTAAGGCATCAATACCTGAGATGCCAGCAAGTGAAGCACTTGGCTTAACTAACCAAAACTTTGTATTCTCACGTAAAACAGTTTTTGCTTCTGGATATATATTCGCTAGTACTTCAACCTGTTTCAGATCATTCGTAAAACTGACTTTTTTAACTACACCAATTTGTAAACCTTGGTAACGTACTTGCGTTTTGCCTGCAACTAATCCTTCACCATTAGCAAAAGTAATTTTAATTGTATACCCCTGTTCTTGAATAATTTGGAAAAAGAGGATTGCACCAATACAGAGGGCAATAAAAGGTAAGAGCCAGAACGGTGAGATTCGTCTGACTTGTTTTACATTTGCTTTTGCTTCTGTGTAAAGTTGTTCAACGGTGTCATTTTGATTATTGTTTGTCATAAATTTTCCAAATTAAGCGACTATCAAATTGTGAAGTAGATATCATAGTCAAAAATACTGCGATACCAAAGTAGAATGCTGCAGGACCTACGGAAAAGTCAATTATTTGTCCTCGTGCAACTAAGGACATCATTAGTGCTAATACAAAGAGATCAAGCATAGACCAACGACCTACAAAATGTACAAAATGTAATAAGCGCATTTGCCATTTTATAGCGTGTTTTAGTTTAAAGTGTACGCAAATCAGTAAATACAGCATGATAATAATTTTACTAATTGGAACGAAAATACTCGCAACAAAAACGACAAATGCAATGAAATAGCTTCCCATATCGATAAAGCTCAATACACCAGACATTAATGTATCTTCGCTTGGTGCACCGTTTAAATAAACCACTGACATAGGTAAAATATTCGCTGGAATAATCATAATAATTCCTGCAATTAAAGTTGCCCAAGTGCGCTGTAATTTTATATCAGGCGATAAATGAAGAAGAGAATCGCAACGAGGACAAGTTGCTCGCTGTTTATGATCATAAGTTGCTTGAGTAAAGCTATATTGACATTCGGTACAAAAGTGCGGTTGATTATCCGTTGGTATTTCAGTTAATGCATGGCTATTCGGATAAAACTCATTCCAAAGTGCCTTAGGATTGAGTTTTATAAAGAGTAATGTCGTCAATAAAGCGGTAAATATAAATGCTATAAGGTAAATGTCAATTTGTAAAGTAGCGTATTCACGCACTTTAAACATTGTCACAGCAAGCGCAACGAGGTAGACATCAAACATCACCCAAGGCTTAATATAAGTCAGCGAAATTAATAAGTTACGAGGTTTGATTCCAAGTAACTGAGATATGCGTAATAAAATTACTAATAAGGCAAAAGAAATAGGCATAAAAACAGCACAAATGAAAACGAGAAATGCTGTATAAGGGTAGCCTTGGGTTGCCATTTTCCATATTCCCCCCCAAACAGAAGCATCAATTTTTGAGCCTAATAAATCAATACTAAGCAAAGGGTAATTAAGTGCAAAAGGCATTAAAATTAAAATAGATAACGCTAACATAGCACAGCGATGTAAGCTCCAACGATCTGTAGAGCTCAGTGCATTGTGACAACGTGGGCATTCTGCATATTGTTGCTCTTTTAATGGAGGAAAGGAAATCACCGCATCACAATCCGAGCAACAAGCTAATTGGTTTGTAGATTTGTTAGGTGCGGTATTTATCATGTGAGTTAACTTGTTGGCGTTGAGATAAAGAATGGATATTCTATACTGTCTAAAAAAATTTGAAAATAGTTGTATAACTAATGAAAAAGTCCCATTTATTTTTGTTGAGAAACGTAAATTAACGTATTTATATGATTATATAATTGTCATTTTTTCTTAAAGTGAGCTAAACTATGCCGAGTTTTTCTAGTAGAAATATAGAGTCAGGAAGAGAGAATGAGCGAACTCCAAAAATTAACAAATAATAAAGACATTATTGCTTATTTAGTGGAAAAATTTCCACTTTGTTTTTCCTTGGAAGGTGAAGCCAAGCCTTTAAAAATTGGTTTATTCCAAGATTTAGCAGAAGCGTTAAAAGACGATGAACGTGTGAGTAAAACACAGTTACGTCAAGCACTGCGTGCGTATACATCAAACTGGCGTTATTTGCATGGTTGCAAATTAGGTGCTGAACGTATTGATCTAGAGGGTAATGCTTGCGGTGTATTGGAGCAAGAACATGTAGAGCATGCTGCAACACAGCTTGCGCAAGCGAAAGCAAAAGTCGCCGAAAAGCGAGCTTCTGAGAAAGCGGCTAAGCCTGAGAAAAAACGTTTAACTCAACGTACAGAAGGTAAAACGGTAAAAACAGAAAGAAAACCAAAACCAGTACGTAAGTCAAGAATAAAATTAAATACAATTGATTTCTCAACTTTACAAAAAGGTGATGTTGTTAAGGTCAAAGTCGGTGGAAACCCTAAAAATGCAATTGTATTAGAAGTGGTGAAAGAGTCTGCTCGAGTACAATTAGATAATGGTTTGGTCATTAGTGTTTCAGCTGAGCATCTATTTGCATAAATTTTATTAAAAATGAAAATGCCATCATGCTCGATGGCATTTGTGTATTTTATATTAATTAACCTGTAAGCATGTTTTCTTTTTTAGGAATAATAAATGATATTACGTAGCGCTAAAAGTTACTTAACAATATTTTTGTTAAGCACTTTTTTTATGAACTTCACTATCGTACAAGCAGTAGCTCCAAAAATTAAACAAGACGATATTGTGATTCCACAACCTACAGAAGAAAATCAATTAGCCACTAAACGAGCTACAACACGTTTAACGCAAAGTCATTACCGTAAATTTACACTGGATGATGCTTTTTCACAGAAGGTATTTGAACGTTATTTAAAATCATTAGATTTTAGTCGGAACATTTTTTTACAATCTGATGTGGACGAAATGAGAGCAAAATTTGCAACTCAATTTGATGAGTCATTAAATGAAGGGAATCTTTCAATTGCATTTGAAATGTATGATTTAATGATGAAGAAACGTTATGAACGTTATAAATATGCTCTTTCTTTATTAGATAAAGAGCCAAATTTATCAGAAGATGATCACATTGAAATTGATCGTGAGAAAGCAGATTGGGCTAAAGA
Source organism: Pasteurella canis (assembly GCF_900454865.1). Lineage (GTDB taxonomy): Bacteria > Pseudomonadota > Gammaproteobacteria > Enterobacterales > Pasteurellaceae > Pasteurella > Pasteurella canis. The sequence goes on from NZ_UGTV01000015.1 coordinate 331,243, forward strand.
TGTAGCAGAGCTTGATAAACTCTGGCAACAGCGTGTTAAAAATGATGTTATCAATCAAAAACTAAAAGGGAAAAAGTGGTTAGATATCAGAAAAACCCTTGTTAAACGCTATGATTTAGCGATTCGTCGTTTAACGCAAACCAAAGCAGATGACATTCTTCAAGTGTACTTGAACTCTTTTGCTCGTGAAATTGATCCGCACACAAGTTATTTAGCACCACGTACAGCTAAAAGTTTTAATGAAAGTATGAATCTTTCTTTAGAGGGGATTGGTGCAACGTTACAGCAAACAGAAGATGAAGGCACGACTATTAAATCTTTAGTACCTGGTGCGCCAGCAGAGCGTAGTAAAAAATTGAAAGCAGGTGATCGCATTATCGGTGTTGGTCAGGCAACAGGAGAAATCGAAGATGTTGTTGGTTGGCGTTTAGAAGATATTGTTGACAAAATTAAAGGTAAAAAAGGTACGAAAGTACGTTTAGAAATTGAACCTGAAAAAGGCGGTAAATCGAAAGTAATTACGTTAACACGCGATAAGGTTAGAATTGAAGATCAAGCAGCCAAATTAACTGTAAGTAAAGTTGATGGACAAATTGTAGCCTCTATTAAGATTCCTAGCTTTTATATCGGTTTGACACAAGATGTACGTAAGTTACTGTCAGAAATGAAAATTAAGAAGGCAAAAGCGTTAATTATTGATTTACGTGATAACGGTGGTGGTGCATTGACTGAAGCTGTTGCATTAAGTGGACTCTTTATTAGTGATGGACCAATTGTGCAGGTTCGAGATGCGTTCCAACGTATTCGTATCCATGAGGATCCAGATAGTGAACAAGTTTATTCAGGACCATTATTTGTCATGATTAACCGCTTTAGTGCATCTGCATCAGAAATTTTTGCTGCGGCAATGCAAGACTATAACAGAGGTATTGTGATTGGGCAAAATACTTTTGGTAAAGGAACTGTACAGCAAAGTCGCTCATTAAATTTTGCTTTTGACGCAAATCAAGAACCTTTAGGATTGATTCAATATACTATCCAGAAATTCTACCGAATTGATGGTGGGAGTACTCAGCTGAAAGGAGTTGCTGCTGATATTGATTTTCCAGCAGCAATTGATGCTAAAGAGTATGGAGAGGAAAAAGAAGATAATGCTCTGCCATGGGATAAAATTCCCGCTGCAAATTATGTAGAAGTTGCTCAAGCAAGAGAAGCAGTCTCAACTTTGAATAAGAATCATCTTGAGCGTATTGCTAAGGATCCAGAGTTTATTGCATTGAATGAAGAGCTTAAAATTCGAGATGAGCGTAGTGAACGTAAATATTTATCTTTGAACTATCAAGTACGTAAGGTTGAGAATGACAAAGATGATGCTAGACGTTTAAAAGATTTAAATGCTCGTTTTAAACGAGAGGGTAAAAAACCACTAAAAGATTTAGATAGTCTACCAAAAGATTATGAGGCACCTGATTTTTATCTCAAGGAAGCAGAAAAAATAGCAGCAGATTTATTGAAGTTAGAAATAGAAAAAGCTAGGGTAGCTCAAGTAAAATTAAATTAGGTTTATTTTGACCGTACTTTATAGCTAAAAGTGCGGTCAGATTCTAATGATTTTAAGGAACTATAATATGTTAAATATCAAATTATTCAAATCTGCACAATTAGCATTTTTGTTTTCCTCGTTATATGCGATGAATGTACATGCTAATCCAGAACATCAAGATTCGCTTAATACAGGTACTGAAGTTACTCAAGAAGTTGATCTTTTAACTAAGCAGCAACTTGAGTTAGAGGCAAAAGCAATTGAAGATCAACTTGCAGCTGAAAAACAGCTTGAAGAAGAACGTATTGCAGCTGAGAAACAAGCATTAGCAGAAGAACAATTGAATGCAAAGTTAGGTGAAATAAAATTACAGTTTAAATCGGCAGTCGCTAAGATTTATGCCAGTAATAACTTTCAGCCGATTTGGCAAGATAGCTCCGCTGAAAAACAGTTTTTACGTGAATATGCAATGTTAGTTATCAGTGGTGTTTCAAAGAACTCGGCTGAAATTTTAGCAAAAATAGATGCTATACCAGAAGGCAATTTTGAACGTGATGTATTACTTACAGATACATTCTTGGATTACATGTATTATAGCTATAATATTATTAAATCTGCACAAAAATGGCTTTATTCAGCAAATAATTATAAATCTAGCTTGCCGACAGAGGAACAAATTTCAACTTGGCTGATGGCTGCTCAAGAAGGAAATATGTTGGCATTTTTAAATACGCTAACAACCGAGAACAATTTATATAAACAGACATTCGCTGCATTACCGGAGTTAGTGAATCCATCAAATATGGATAAAGAAGCATTAAAAAAACTATATAAATTAGCAATTAATGTGCAGCGTTTGCGGGTTATTCCAGCATTTGAGGATGGATTATTTGTTAATATTCCTAGTTATGAATTAGATTATTATCGTGACGGAAAATTAGTTTTAAGTTCCAAAGTGATTGTAGGCAAAAAAGCACGTAAAACTCCTGTTTTGTATAGTAAATTAAGTAATGTTGTCGTGAATCCACCTTGGAATACACCAACACGTTTAATTAATGAAGACATTATCCCAAAAGTACGAAAAGATCCGAGTTATATTTATCGTAATGGTTATACGATTATTGATAGTAAAGGAAAAACTATCGATCCTTATACAATTGATTGGGAAAATATGACTGCGAAAAAGTTCCCATATCGTTTACGTCAAGCACCTGGAGATAGTGCATTAGGCAATTTTAAATTTAATATGCCAAGTTCTGATGCAATTTTTTTACATGATACGCCAACAAGAAATTTATTTGCTAAGAAAGATCGTGCATTAAGCTCAGGTTGTGTCCGTGTTGAGAAAGCAGATGAATTAGCAACCATTTTATTGAAAGAAGCTGGTTGGTCTGAGGAAAGAAAACGAAATACATTACAAAGTCGTAAAACAACTTCAGCGAATGTGGCATCAAATAATCCAGTATTTTTATATTATGTAACAAGTTGGGTCGATGGTGAGAAGACTTATACTTTACCTGATATTTATGGTTATGATGTTACACCAGACTTAAGTTATATAGATTGGAATATGATCAAAAAATACATTAATTAATGTCATTTTTATTAAAAATTAAGCTAAATTTCCCTTCCATTTTGAAGGGAAATCAGTAAAATTGTTATGTTTTCTTAAGCTGAGAACTAATCTTAATTACGTTGGTCAAAATAAACATCAAATAACATAGAGATATTAACAGAATGAATACTATTAACCATAGTCGTCGAAAATGGTTATCCTTAGGTGGAATTGTATTAGGTGCTAGTTTGTTACCTAATAGCCTGTTAGCTGCTGTTTCAACCCCAAAACCACGTATTTTACGTTTTAGAAATATTAATACAGGGGATAAATTCAGTTCTGAATTTTTACCGAGTAAAGGATTCTCATCGGTGGCATTAAAAAAATTGGACTATTTAATGCGAGATAAGCGTAATAATCATATGCATCGGATGGATCCAAAGTTATTTTTAAAATTTTATCGTCTACAATCGAGTCTAGGGTTACGTAATAGTGAAATTCAAATTATTTGTGGTTATCGTTCCCCTGCAAGTAATGCCGCAATGCGTCGTAAAAGTCATGGTGTAGCGAGTAATAGTTATCATACACGTGGGCAAGCTATTGATTTTCGTATTGATGGTGTACCACTAGTAAAACTTCGGCAGGCAGCAGAAAAATTGAATAATGGTGGAGTAGGTTATTATCCTCGTAGCAATTTTATTCACATTGATACTGGTCCAGTAAGAACTTGGCGTGGAGCTTAGACGGGATTGAAGTAGAGGAATTTTTTAATGAACCGCACTTTCAAAGTGCGGTTTTCTTATTATAGCTAGACAAAGTCTAGCTATAAAAACCATACGCTTTGCGTATGGAACAGAAAAGCTTAAGCGGTGAGCAGAAAAAAACATCCTCCTATAATGAACAAGGCTGACAACCAAAATTCAACATATAGGAGGATAAGTCATGGCAAGTAAATCCAATGACGATTCAAGTCTATCACACACAAGATGGAACTGTAAGTACCACATAGTCTTTATCCCTAAGTATAGGAGAAAAGCAATTTATGGAAAATTGCGAGTTGATATAGGAGGGATACTAAGACAATTATGTCACTACAAGAATGTAGAGATAATAGAGGCATATGCAATGAAAGATCATATCCATATGCTGTTAAGGATACCTCCAAAACTGGCCGTTTCAAGTTTTATGGGGTATTTAAAAGGTAAGTCATCGCTAATAATATTTGAAAGACATGCAAATTTAAAATATAAGTATGGGAATCGAAATTTTTGGGCGAAAGGCTATTATGTAAGTACAGTAGGTTTAAATACAAAAATTGTAGAGGAATATATCCGAAATCAGGAAAAGGAAGATATGATTCAGGATAATTTATCGAAGAAAGAATATATGGACCCCTTTAAGGGGTAGGCAACAGAGTTATTGAACGGTTGTCAGACTTCACATGCCCCTTGAGGGGCATGTGAAGTACTAGGCCCTTATAGGGTGGCCTAAAAACCGCCCGTTTTACGGGCGGATTGTTATTATTTATAGATAGAGAGATGAGATGAATATTGAAATTATTCCCGTAACTGCTTTTCAGCAAAATTGTTCTTTAATTTGGGATGAAGACAAGAATGCAGCTATTATTGATCCTGGTGGTGAGGCAGATAAATTAATTAAACGTATTATAGAGCTTGAACTAAATTTAAAAGTGATTTTATTAACCCATGGTCATCTTGATCATGTTGGTGCTGCTCCCAAAATTAAACAACATTTCCAAGTAGAAATTATTGGACCTCATTCATTAGATTATTATTGGTTTGCTCAATTACCTCAACAGTCACAAAAATTTGGTTTATTTGAAATAGCAGCTTTTACACCAGATCGATGGTTAGATAAAGAAGGTGAAATAGTTGAAATTGGAGAAATGAAATTTGAAGTATTACATTTACCAGGACATACTCCAGGACATATTGGTTTTATAGAACATCAAAAACGTATTGCTTTTACAGGAGATGTTTTATTTAAGCAAAGTATTGGACGAACAGATTTTCCAGGAGGCAATCATCAAACTTTATTAACAGTGATTCGTGAAAAACTCTATCCATTAGGTGATGATATGATCATTTTAGCTGGGCATGGCCCTTATACAACTGTTGGTCAAGAAAAGTTAAATAATCCTTTTTTGCGTTAAATTAAATTTGATAATAGTATTTTTAAATTGGAATTTCTAATAAATAACTGTCGGAGAAGTATGAGAATGAATTTGATAATTTATTTAAAATAATCTAGCTATGATTTTCATATAGAAACATTTAGATAATCCGATTATTTGAGTAGAGTTTAATTTAATAAGTTCAGAAAATATAAAACCATTTTATGGTTGAGTGGATGTTGGTTGTAATTATATATTATAGGTATAAAACTAGCCTCTTGCAAAGCAAGAAGCTAGTTCAACATAGAGTAATTAACCTTTGTAGTTATAAACGTGAGCTACTAAGTCTAATACTTTGTTTGAGTAGCCAGTTTCGTTGTCATACCAAGAAACTAATTTCACGAAAGTATCTGTTAATGCAATACCAGCTGCTGCATCAAATACAGATGTTAATGTACAACCGTTGAAATCAGTAGAAACAACAGCATCTTCAGTGTAACCTAAAACACCTTTCATTTCATTTTCAGACGCACGCTTGATTTCTGCACAGATTTCAGCATAAGTTGCTGGTTTTTCTAAGTTAACAGTTAAGTCAACAACAGAAACGTTTGGCGTTGGAACACGGAATGCCATACCTGTTAATTTACCGTTTAGTGCAGGGATAACTTTACCTACTGCTTTAGCTGCACCAGTTGATGATGGAATAATATTTTGTGCTGCGCCACGACCACCACGCCAGTCTTTTGCAGATGGACCATCGACAGTTTTTTGTGTCGCAGTTGTTGCGTGAACAGTAGTCATTAAACCATCTTTGATACCGAATTTATCGTTGATAACTTTAGCAAGTGGAGCTAAACAGTTAGTTGTACAAGACGCGTTAGAAACGATATCTTGACCAGCATAAGTATCAAAGTTAACGCCACTTACAAACATTGGTGTAGCATCTTTAGATGGGCCAGTTAAAACAACTTTTTTAGCGCCAGCAGTAATATGTTTACGTGCAGTTGCATCATCTAAGAATAAACCCGTTGCTTCAACTGCGATATCAACGCCAATTGCACCCCAATTTAAGTTTGCTGGATCACGCTCAGCAGTGACACGGATTGTTTTACCGTTAACGACTAAATTACCATCTTTAACTTCAACAGTACCATCAAAACGACCGTGTGTTGAATCGTATTTCAACATATAAGCCATATACTCAACATCGATTAAGTCGTTGATACCTACAACTTCGATGTCATCACGATGTTGTGCAGCACGGAATACGATACGACCGATACGGCCAAAGCCATTGATACCAATTTTAATTGCCATAAGATTTTCACCTATATTTAAAGTTAAACAAAACTGTTACATAGAACAAAATGAAGTGATTCCCTTTTGTTTTTGTCGCGAGAGATTATAACATGGTTTCTTTTTAGTTGTGAAACTACACGACATTGAAAACAATAACAGATAAACTTTTTGTGATCTATGTCAAAATAATAAAAACTGTAACTTGTGAAAAATTACTCGATTTTTTAAAACGAATTATAAGATAATTTTTATTAGGAAAGAAAATGAAAAAAAGAGAAGAAATGACAGATATTCAAGTACATGTCTGCTTGAATCAAGGAACTGAACATCCTTTTACTGGTAAGTTATTAAATCAACAGAAAAAAGGCTTATATCGTTGTGTGGTTTGTCATTCTGCGTTATTCATTTCAGATACGAAATTTGATGCAGGTTGTGGTTGGCCAAGCTTTTTTGAGGCAATATCACCAGAAGCAATTCGTTATTTAGATGATTATAAATTATCTCGTCCTCGTGTTGAAATTCGCTGTGGAAAATGTGATTCACATTTAGGTCATGTATTTGAAGATGGACCAGATCCAACAGGGTTACGTTATTGTGTGAATTCTGTTTCTATGGCCTTTGAAGATTTATCAACAGGCGAAATTATAGAGGGTTAAATTTTTATAAAAAGTAGCCTTACTTTACTATTTTTTTAGCTGATTTTACATGAATTTCTCGGCATAATAGATAACAGTATTTTATTCATAAAGGGATGAGTTATGACACAAGGTAATTTATATATTATTTCAGCGCCCAGCGGAGCAGGAAAATCCTCATTGATTTCGGCTTTATTGCAGCAACAGCAGAATAATGAAATGATGGTATCGATTTCTCATACAACTAGACCACCTCGTCCAGGTGAAAGTCATGGAGTACATTATTATTTTGTGTCAATAGAAGAATTTGAATCATTAATCAAACAAGATTTATTTCTCGAATATGCGAAAGTATTTGGTGGTAATTACTATGGAACATCTTTACCTGCTATTGAAGAAAATTTGGCACAAGGTATTGATGTTTTTCTAGATATTGACTGGCAAGGTGCGCAGCAAATTCGCAAGAAAGTATCTAATGTGAAAAGTATCTTTATACTACCCCCTTCCTTAACAGAATTAGAACAACGATTGATCGGTCGTGGTCAAGATAGTCAAGAAGTCATCTTAACTCGAATGTCAAAGGCAATTGAAGAAATTTCTCACTATAATGAATATGATTATGTGATTGTTAATGATGTGTTTGAGCAAGCGTTAGCTGATTTGCAGGCAATTTTGCGATCTGAGCGTTTAACACTATCTCATCAAAAAAAACAAAATCAACAATTAATAGAACAACTACTGGCAAAATAAGCATTGCTTTAGTATCATATTAACCCTTTTTTAATTTTTTTGAATAATAGAGATGGAGTAAAATATGGCTCGTGTCACAGTGCAAGATGCGGTAGAAAAAATTGGTAACCGTTTTGATTTAATTTTAACCGCAGCACGTCGTGCAAGACAATTACAGTTACATTTACGTGAACCTTTAGTACCAGAAGATAATGATAAACCAACTGTGATTGCATTACGTGAGATTGAAAAAGGTTTAATCAATAATGAAATCATGAATGCACAAGAACGTTATGATGCATTAGAGAGAGAGAATACAGAATTACACGCAGTATCTTTATTATCTAATCAATAAAAGTGCGGTCATTTTTATAAAGTTTTCATCAACTAACTTGAAGTCAGGTGTCCCTTGTATCTTTTTGAAAGTTTAAATCGCATTATTGAAGCGTATTTACCCCCAGAACAGATCGAATTAGTTAAGCGTGCTTATGTCATTGCGCGTGATGCGCATGAGGGACAGTCTCGCTCAAGTGGTGAACCTTATATTACTCATCCTGTAGCCGTAGCATCTATTATTGCGGAAATGCGTTTAGATCATGAAGCAGTTATGGCAGCATTATTGCATGATGTAATAGAAGATACTCCATACACAGAAGAGCAATTAAAGGCAGAGTTTGGTGCGAGCGTCGCAGAAATTGTTGAAGGGGTTTCAAAACTCGATAAGTTAAAATTTCGTACACGTAAAGAAGCTGCTGCTGAAAATTTCCGTAAAATGATTCTTGCTATGACACGTGATATTCGTGTTGTATTAATTAAATTAGCTGATCGCACGCATAATATGCGTACACTGGGTTCATTACGACCAGATAAGCGTCGGCGCATTGCTAAAGAAACCCTTGAAATTTATAGCCCATTAGCTCATCGCTTAGGTATTGAGCATATCAAAAACGAACTTGAGGATCTTGGTTTTGAAGCAATGCACCCTCAGCGCTATGCAGTATTGCAAAAAGTCATTCAAGTTGCACGTGGTAATCGTAAAGATATGATTCAACGTATTACCAATGAAATTAAAGGACGCTTAGAGGATGTTGGTATTGAGGCTCGTGTTTTCGGACGTGAAAAACACTTATATGCGATTTACCAAAAGATGAAACTTAAAGATCAGCAGTTTCATTCCATTATGGATATTTATGCATTTCGTACTGTTGTAAAGGATGTTGATACTTGTTATCGTGTGTTAGGACAAATGCATAGTTTATATAAACCTCGTCCAAGTAGAGTGAAAGATTATATCGCTGTACCTAAAGCTAATGGCTACCAATCTTTGCATACTTCAATGATTGGGCCACATGGTGTACCTGTTGAAGTTCAGATTCGTACAGAAGAAATGGATCAGATGGCAGAAATGGGGGTAGCCGCACATTGGGCCTATAAAGAAGGTGGAAAAAACGATAGCACGACGGTACAAATTCGTGCGCAACGTTGGCTGCAAAGTCTGATTGAATTACAACAAAGTGTGGGTAATTCTTTCGAATTTATTGAAAGCGTGAAGTCAGAGTTTTTCCCAAAAGAAATTTATGTGTTTACACCAAAAGGGCGGATTGTCGAGTTACCCGTTGGTGCAACTCCAGTTGATTTTGCTTATGCTGTACATACTGACATTGGTCATAGCTGTATTGCTGCAAATGTTGATCGTAAATCCTACCCTCTATCACAAGCGCTTAGCTCAGGACAAACTGTTGATATCATTACACTCCCTAATTCTCAGCCAAGTGCAGGATGGCTAAATTTTGTTGTCACAGCCAAGGCAAGAACTAATATTCGCCATTTTCTCAAACAATTACGAGGTGGAGAAGCGATTAGCTTAGGTAAACGTCAGCTCACTCGTGCTCTAGCACCAACTAAATTAGAGGAGTTAGATAAAGCCAGAGTACAAAGTTTATTGAACGAACTGAAGTTAGAAAATTTTGATGATTTACTGATGGAAATTGGTCTGGGTAATCAAATGAGTGCTGTTATTGCTTATCGTTTACTTGGAGAAGCTATTGAAATTGATACTGATGGTGATATCACGCATAGTAAAGATCATTTTGAAATTAAAAGTGCTGGTGGACTGCTAACAACATTCGCACAATGTTGCCATCCAATTCCAGGTGATCCAATAGTTGCTTATACCAGTTCTGGTAAAGGTCTAGTAATTCATCACGAATCCTGTGCGAACTTAAAACATCGCAAAGAAAATCCTGAGCATTATATGTCTGTTGAATGGGAGAAAAGTGACAATGCGATTGACTTTGAAGCTGAATTACGTATTGAATTGATTAACCAACAAGGTGTTTTACCTAATTTAACTAACACAATTTCTTCTCTAGATAGTAATATTCAAAGTATTTGGACAGAAGAACAAGAAGGTCGTCTTTATCAAATCGTTGTACTATTAACAGTGAAAGATACAAAACACTTGGCTAATATTATTCGTAAGATCAAAGCAATACCTGGTTTTGTTAATATTGAACGCAATATCAATAAATGACAACTCAACTCCTTGATGCAGTACCATTGACCGTACTTTCTGGTGTAGGTACTGCAATTTCTGAAAAATTGAGTAGGATTGGCATCAACAATCTTCAAGATCTACTTTTTCATTTGCCTATTCGTTATGAAGATCGTACAAAAATCACTCCGATTATTGATCTTCAGGTAAATAGCTATGCAACTATAGAAGGACTTGTTCAAACTTGCGAAGTACAATTCGGCAAACGTCCTATCCTTACTGTTTCACTGTCAGATGGCTCATCTAAACTCATGTTGCGTTTTTTTAATTTTAATGCAGGTATGAAAAATAGTTTTCAGCAAGGTGTCCGAATTAAGGCTTTTGGTGAGGTAAGACGTGGGCGTTTTATGTCAGAAATGTATCACCCAGAGTATCAGATTATTCGTGATAATGCGCCACTGGTTTTAGAAGAAAATCTTACACCAATTTATTCTACAACAGAGGGATTAAAACAAAATTCATTAAGAAAATTAATAGATCAAGCGTTAGCTTTACTTGATAAAATTCAAGTACTAGAAATTTTACCTAGTGAATTTAATCCACATCCCTTTAGTTTAAAAGAAGCGATTTATTTTTTACATCGGCCTCCACCAGATATTTCAATTGAAGTTTTAGAAAAAGGGACTCATCCTGCTCAGCAGCGTCTGATTTTTGAGGAATTGTTAGCTTATAATTTAGCGATGCAGAAAGTGCGGTTAGGAACACAACGGTTTTCAGCTTATTCGTTGTACTATCAGACAGATTTAAAACTGCGTTTTTTAGCACAATTACCTTTTCGTCCAACTAACGCACAGATGCGAGTTACACAAGATATTGAACAAGATTTAGCACATATTTATCCTATGATGCGCTTAGTGCAGGGGGATGTTGGTTCTGGTAAAACTTTAGTTGCAGCTATAGCGGCATTACTTGCTATTGATAATGGCAAACAGGTTGCATTGATGGCACCTACTGAAATTTTAGCAGAACAACATGTGACTAATTTCAAATGTTGGTTTGAGCCACTTGGTATAAAAGTCGGATGGTTAACTGGCAAAGTAAAAGGAAAAGCGCGTAAAGTTGAATTAGAAAATATTCAAACTAATCAGGTTCAAATGGTAGTGGGAACGCATGCTCTTTTCCAAGAAGAGGTAGAATTTGCAGATTTAGCATTAGTTATAGTAGATGAACAACATCGTTTCGGCGTTCATCAACGTTTAATGCTGCGTGAGAAGGGAAAAAAAGCACATGTTTATCCTCACCAATTAATTATGACTGCAACACCAATTCCCAGAACATTAGCGATGACAGTTTATGCTGATTTAGATACTTCAGTCATTGATGAGCTGCCACCAGGACGTACGCCTATCACAACAGTAGCAATTTCTGAGGAGCGTCGTGATGAAGTGATTGCACGAGTAAATCATGCTTGTATTAATGAAAAGCGCCAAGCGTACTGGGTTTGTACTTTAATTGATGAGTCTGAGATACTTGAAGCACAGGCAGCAGAAGCTATTGCAGAAGATTTGCGAAAAATCTTACCGCACTTACGTATAGGATTAGTGCATGGGAGAATGAAACCAACTGAAAAACAAGAAATAATGGCTGCATTTAAACATGCAGAGATCGACTTATTAGTTGCTACAACTGTTATTGAAGTCGGTGTAGATGTACCTAATGCGAGTTTAATGATTATTGAAAATGCAGAGCGTTTAGGACTATCTCAGTTACATCAATTGAGAGGTCGAGTTGGGCGAGGGAATACAGCTTCTTTTTGCGTATTAATGTATAAACCACCATTAGGCAAAATTTCACAAAAACGTTTACAAGTATTACGTGATACTCAAGATGGTTTTATTATTTCTGAAAAAGATTTGGAGATTCGAGGTCCGGGAGAGGTACTTGGTACAAAACAAACTGGAATTACAGAATTTAAAGTAGCGAATTTGATTCGGGATCATAAAATGATACCAATAGTACAACATTGTGCAAGCCGTTTGATTGCTGAACGACCTGATGTAGCTGATAGTTTAATTAAACGTTGGCTTAATAATAAAGAGATTTACTCAAATGCATAAGTATTCTAAGTGTTTGCAAGAGGCAAATTGGTTATTTTTTGATAAATCTCATACTCTACAGCCTCCCCTAAATATTCAGAAATGGCTTCTTTTATCTTCTTCTCTCACTGAACAGTTACGATTACATTTTGGCTCAGTAAAAGTGAATGTTTTATCTGAGTATTGGTTAAATAATGTAGCTGAAAGTGAAAGACATTTATTTACAGAATATAAAAGATTTTGGTGTAGAGAAGTATTATTATATACACAAAATAAACCTCTCATTTTTGCGAGGACTCTCATGCCTGATCATTTTTTATTACAACATTTAGAATTACAGCAATTAGGTAATAGAGCGCTTGGAGAATGGTTATTTAACCAACGGAATCGTCAGCGGAAAACATCGCAGTGGGCAAAAATAGAGGAGTTTCAATATGAGACTTATGCAAGACGTACATTAATTGAAGTGAATACTTCTCCAATTATGGTGGCAGAATTGTTCCTTGAACCGCAAATTTTTACTGAGGAAATACATGGATAAACAAACTCAACCAACAATTCTTTTTTTTGATTCTGGTGTTGGTGGATTTAGTGTTTATAAAGAAACAAAGCAACTTTTACCTAATTGTCACTATCTTTACTGTTTTGACAATGAATATTTTCCTTATTCTGAAAAGACTGAGGAAGAAATTATTCAGAGAACATTATCGATCTGTCATAAAATTAATCAAGATTTTCCACTCGATATTATTGTTATAGCATGTAATACTGCTAGTACAGTTGTTTTACCCGTGTTACGTGAATATTTTTCTATTCCCATTGTTGGAACAGTACCAGCAATTAAACCCGCAGCTGAAATTTCTGAAACAAAACATATTGGTTTACTTGCGACAAAAGGTACTGTAAAAAGGGCTTACGTATCTGATTTAATTAAGAATTATGCTAGCTATTGTATAGTTGAAAAGATTGGCAGTACTAAATTAGTTGAAATTGCAGAGCAAAAATTACATGGAAAAAGTACTGATTTGATTACTTTGAAGCAAGAGCTTTTTGCTTGGCAGTCAATTATGGATTTAGATACGATTGTTCTAGGGTGTACACATTTTCCGTTAATCAAAGAGGAAATTGCCCTGTGTTTACCACAAGTTAAGTATTTTATGGACTCAGGTAAAGCAATAGCACTAAGAGTAAAGAACTTATTATCTAATGCAAAAGTGCAGTCAAAAATTTCAGAAAAAAATCTTATTTTTTGTACTCAAAAATTTAACTATGATAGTCAGTTTGAAAATACAATTAATATTTGGGGCTTTGAAGAATTAAATATATTAACTGTAAATGAATAAAAAGAATATTATTGATTATTTTAAATGGGTAGTTGAAAAAATAACCGTTTAATAAAAAAATCAAAAAAAAGCATAAAAAGGGGTTGCGCGATATTTATTTTTGCCTATAATACGCGGCACACAACGACGCGACGTTGTATGGGATAAGAGATTACAAGTTGCGTCGTTGTTTTGTTCTTTAACAATTTATCAGACAATCTGTGTGGGCACTTGTTGATTGATTTCATTTTGAAAAAATTTAATTATTGAAGTCTTGATAGGTGCTTATAACTGAAAATTCATACTGATTTAATATTAAGAGTTTAATATTAAATAGAAGTGTAAACTTTAGCTAAGCAGTTTATTGAGCGATTGAACTTTGAATTGAAGAGTTTGATCATGGCTCAGATTGAACGCTGGCGGCAGGCTTAACACATGCAAGTCGAACGGTAGCAGGAAGAAAGCTTGCTTTTTTTGCTGACGAGTGGCGGACGGGTGAGTAATGCTTGGGAATCTGGCTTATGGAGGGGGATAACTGTGGGAAACTGCAGCTAATACCGCGTATAATCGAGAGATGAAAGGGTGGGACCGTAAGGCCACTTGCCATAAGATGAGCCCAAGTGGGATTAGGTAGTTGGTGGGGTAAAGGCCTACCAAGCCTGCGATCTCTAGCTGGTCTGAGAGGATGGCCAGCCACACTGGGACTGAGACACGGCCCAGACTCCTACGGGAGGCAGCAGTGGGGAATATTGCGCAATGGGGGGAACCCTGACGCAGCCATGCCGCGTGAATGAAGAAGGCCTTCGGGTTGTAAAGTTCTTTCGGTGATGAGGAAGGGGTATTATTGAATAGATAATATCATTGACGTTAATTACAGAAGAAGCACCGGCTAACTCCGTGCCAGCAGCCGCGGTAATACGGAGGGTGCGAGCGTTAATCGGAATAACTGGGCGTAAAGGGCACGCAGGCGGACTTTTAAGTGAGATGTGAAATCCCCGAGCTTAACTTGGGAACTGCATTTCAGACTGGGAGTCTAGAGTACTTTAGGGAGGGGTAGAATTCCACGTGTAGCGGTGAAATGCGTAGAGATGTGGAGGAATACCGAAGGCGAAGGCAGCCCCTTGGGAATGTACTGACGCTCATGTGCGAAAGCGTGGGGAGCAAACAGGATTAGATACCCTGGTAGTCCACGCTGTAAACGCTGTCGATTTGGGGATTGGACTTTATGTTTGGTGCCCGAAGCTAACGTGATAAATCGACCGCCTGGGGAGTACGGCCGCAAGGTTAAAACTCAAATGAATTGACGGGGGCCCGCACAAGCGGTGGAGCATGTGGTTTAATTCGATGCAACGCGAAGAACCTTACCTACTCTTGACATCCTAAGAAGAGCTCAGAGATGAGCTTGTGCCTTCGGGAACTTAGAGACAGGTGCTGCATGGCTGTCGTCAGCTCGTGTTGTGAAATGTTGGGTTAAGTCCCGCAACGAGCGCAACCCTTATCCTTTGTTGCCAGCGATTTGGTCGGGAACTCAAAGGAGACTGCCAGTGACAAACTGGAGGAAGGTGGGGATGACGTCAAGTCATCATGGCCCTTACGAGTAGGGCTACACACGTGCTACAATGGTGCATACAGAGGGCGGCGAGACGGCGACGTTGAGCGAATCTCAGAAAGTGCATCTAAGTCCGGATTGGAGTCTGCAACTCGACTCCATGAAGTCGGAATCGCTAGTAATCGCAAATCAGAATGTTGCGGTGAATACGTTCCCGGGCCTTGTACACACCGCCCGTCACACCATGGGAGTGGGTTGTACCAGAAGTGGATAGCTTAACGGAAACGAGGGCGTTCACCACGGTATGATTCATGACTGGGGTGAAGTCGTAACAAGGTAACCGTAGGGGAACCTGCGGTTGGATCACCTCCTTACCTAAAATGGGACGACAGCAAGTGTTCACACAGATTGTTTGATGAATTGTGTAAATTAGAGAAGTAACCTAAAATCCTGTTGGGTCTGTAGCTCAGGTGGTTAGAGCGCACCCCTGATAAGGGTGAGGTCGGTGGTTCAAGTCCACTCAGACCCACCACTCAATGATGAGTGATAAGCAAATGGGATTCTAGTTGATAGTATTATGATGTAAATGGGGATATAGCTCAGCTGGGAGAGCGCCTGCCTTGCACGCAGGAGGTCAGCGGTTCGATCCCGCTTATCTCCACCAAAAATCATCATTGCTAAATATTTTTGGTTAAGTTTTATTAAGCTTTCAAATAATTAATAACTTAATTATTTGATAAGTTGTTAGTTACTTAATCAATTAAAATATTTAGCAATGATGATAGTAAAACAACTGATATAAAGATGATGTAATGAGTTTTATATTAGGTTGTTTATTTTTGTCTATTAGTTCTTTAAAAAATTGGAAACAAGCTGAAAAACTGAAGAGACTTTCAAGTTTATTGCTTTGTATTTAGAAGTAAGTAATGTAAATATAAAGTGATGAATAACATGAAGTCTGAGTAGAAAAAATCTTGACTGAGAAAAGGCAGTCAAGTGTTTAGTAGTTAATAGCAACATTAAGTATAGAAAAGTACTTGAGGTTGTATAGTTAAGTGACTAAGCGTACACGGTGGATGCCTAGGCAATCAGAGGCGAAGAAGGACGTGCTAATCTGCGAAAAGCTTGGATGAGTTGATAAGAAGCGTTTAATCCAAGATGTCCGAATGGGGAAACCCAGTAGATGAAGAATCTACTATCATTATCTGAATAAATAGGATAATGAGGCGAACCGGGAGAACTGAAACATCTAAGTACCCCGAGGAAAAGAAATCAACCGAGATTCTGTAAGTAGCGGCGAGCGAAAGCGGAGGAGCCAGTAAGTGATAACAACAGAGACAGAGGAATTGGCTGGGAAGCCAAATCACAGAGGGTGATAATCCCGTACTCGAAGTCCAGGTTGTGGTACTAAGTTTACGATAAGTAAGGCGGGACACGAGAAATCCTGTTTGAAGATGGGGGGACCATCCTCCAAGGCTAAATACTCCTGATTGACCGATAGTGAACCAGTACTGTGAAGGAAAGGCGAAAAGAACCCCTGTGAGGGGAGTGAAATAGAACCTGAAACCGTGTACGTACAAGCAGTGGGAGCCCGAAAGGGTGACTGCGTACCTTTTGTATAATGGGTCAGCGACTTATATTTTGTAGCGAGGTTAACTGAATAAGGGAGCCGAAGGGAAACCGAGTCTTAACTGGGCGTTTTAGTTGCAAGGTATAGACCCGAAACCCGGTGATCTAGCCATGGGCAGGTTGAAGGTTGGGTAACACTAACTGGAGGACCGAACCGACTAATGTTGAAAAATTAGCGGATGACTTGTGGCTGGGGGTGAAAGGCCAATCAAACCGGGAGATAGCTGGTTCTCCCCGAAATCTATTTAGGTAGAGCCTTGAGCGGACACCTTCGGGGGTAGAGCACTGTTTCGGCTAGGGGTCCATCCCGGATTACCAACCCGATGCAAACTGCGAATACCGAAGAGTGATACTCAGGAGACACACGGCGGGTGCTAACGTTCGTCGTGGAGAGGGAAACAACCCAGACCGCCAGCTAAGGTCCCAAAGTCTATATTAAGTGGGAAACGAAGTGGGAAGGCTTAGACAGCTAGGATGTTGGCTTAGAAGCAGCCATCATTTAAAGAAAGCGTAATAGCTCACTAGTCGAGTCGGCCTGCGCGGAAGATGTAACGGGGCTAAATATAGCACCGAAGCTGCGGCATCAGAATTTTATTCTGTTGGGTAGGGGAGCGTTGTGTAAGCGGATGAAGGTGAATCGAGAGGTTTGCTGGACGTATCACAAGTGCGAATGCTGACATAAGTAACGATAAAACGAGTGAAAAACTCGTTCGCCGGAAGACCAAGGGTTCCTGTCCAACGTTAATCGGGGCAGGGTGAGTCGGCCCCTAAGGCGAGGCTGAAAAGCGTAGTCGATGGGAAACGGGTTAATATTCCCGTACTTGGATAAACTGCGATGTGGGGACGGAGAAGGTTAGGTTATCGACCTGTTGGATGGTCGTTTAAGGTGGTAGGTGGAGAGATTAGGCAAATCCGGTCTCTTATACAACACTGAGAGCTGATGACGAGGTGCTACGGCACTGAAGTAACTGATACCACACTTCCAGGAAAAGCCACTAAGCTTCAGGTTTATCTAAACCGTACTGAAAACCGACACAGGTGGTCAGGTAGAGAATACTCAGGCGCTTGAGAGAACTCGGGTGAAGGAACTAGGCAAAATAGCACCGTAACTTCGGGAGAAGGTGCGCCGGCGTAGATTGTAAATCCTCGCGATTGAAGGTTGAACCGGTCGAAGATACCAGCTGGCTGCAACTGTTTATTAAAAACACAGCACTCTGCAAACACGAAAGTGGACGTATAGGGTGTGATGCCTGCCCGGTGCTGGAAGGTTAATTGATGGTGTTATCGAAAGAGAAGCTCCTGATCGAAGCCCCAGTAAACGGCGGCCGTAACTATAACGGTCCTAAGGTAGCGAAATTCCTTGTCGGGTAAGTTCCGACCTGCACGAATGGCATAATGATGGCCAGGCTGTCTCCACCCGAGACTCAGTGAAATTGAAATCGCCGTGAAGATGCGGTGTACCCGCGGCTAGACGGAAAGACCCCGTGAACCTTTACTATAGCTTGACACTGAACATTGAATTTTGATGTGTAGGATAGGTGGGAGCCTTTGAAGATGACACGCCAGTGTTGTTGGAGGCGTCCTTGAAATACCACCCTTTAACGTTTGATGTTCTAACGAAGTGCCTGAAACGGGTACTCGGACAGTGTCTGGTGGGTAGTTTGACTGGGGCGGTCTCCTCCCAAAGCGTAACGGAGGAGCACGAAGGTTTGCTAATGACGGTCGGACATCGTCAGGTTAGTGCAATGGTATAAGCAAGCTTAACTGCGAGACAGACAAGTCGAGCAGGTGCGAAAGCAGGTCATAGTGATCCGGTGGTTCTGAATGGAAGGGCCATCGCTCAACGGATAAAAGGTACTCCGGGGATAACAGGCTGATACCGCCCAAGAGTTCATATCGACGGCGGTGTTTGGCACCTCGATGTCGGCTCATCACATCCTGGGGCTGAAGTAGGTCCCAAGGGTATGGCTGTTCGCCATTTAAAGTGGTACGCGAGCTGGGTTTAGAACGTCGTGAGACAGTTCGGTCCCTATCTGCCGTGGGCGTTGGATGATTGAAAGGGGCTGCTCCTAGTACGAGAGGACCGGAGTGGACGCATCACTGGTGTTCCAGTTGTCTCGCCAGAGGCATTGCTGGGTAGCTAAATGCGGAAGAGATAAGTGCTGAAAGCATCTAAGCACGAAACTTGCCTTAAGATGAGTCATCCCTGACTTAGAGTCAGTAAGGGTTGTTGTAGACTACGACGTAGATAGGTCTGGTGTGTAAGCGTTGCGAGACGTTGAGCTAACAGATACTAATTGCCCGAGAGGCTTAACTATACAACGCTCAAGTATTTTTAATACAAGACGACATGTTTCTGACTGTAGGGGTTGGAGAGAAAGGATAGTAGTTCAGCTTGTTGACAATTGAGAATCTTATACTGTACTGGATGAGGGTAGAGTATGAAGATGTGAAGAACGAGATGAGAGTAAATCATCAAACAGGATTATCTTGGCGGCGATAGTGCAGTGGACCCACCTAATTCCATGCCGAACTTAGAAGTGAAACGCTGTAACGCCGATGGTAGTGTGGGGCTTCCCCATGTGAGAGTAGGACACCGCCAGGTAGAAATGAGAGGCCCTAGGTAGAGATACCTGGGGTTTTTTGTTATGGGAAGGAGGGTGAGATAAAGTGGCAGCGGAAAAAATCTAGCTGGAATAAAATCAGATAAAGCTAAAGCAGACAAGACTAAGCAAACCAAATCAAACTAAAACAAAGCTCAGCCTCTTTTTACTTCAGCTTACTTCATTTTATATCTCTTTATATCTCTTCGTTTGTCATTTTACATCCTTTAGTTTAAGTTTATCTTTTCTTCTTTTTCTCTTTACTTTCTTGAGTCATCCCTGACTTAGAATCCGTAAGGGTCGTTGTTAGACTACGTTAGTTTCACTTTATTTCAATTATAAATGTATCAGTGAAGAAGCTTGTTTCAACTCTACACCATCTCAACCAATGTCTATTCAAATAGCCTTTCACTTTAGTCTAACTAATTACATACATATGAACGCTAATATGTAGATAAAATAGTGTGTACTGAGAGGTGAAGTGAGTATTATGGAGGCTTTGGTAAGATATAGAAGAAAAATATTTTATATATAAAAAAGTCACACTTTAAAAAAAAAGAGTGACTTTTTTATTTTGAAACTATTTATCAATGGTGCCTAGGGTCGGACTCGAACCGACACACCCGAAGGCGGTTGATTTTGAATCAACTGCGTCTACCAATTTCGCCACCCAGGCAGCAACGGTGAATAGTCTTCAAAAGTTGTTGGACATTATACCTATTCAATGGTTGGTTACAAGTAAAAAATTATAGTGTGAGTATTAATTGTACTTATTTTCACCGTTTCTATTTTCCATATTGATATTTGAACGTGTTGTAACTCAAATACCTATAAAAAATGGGTGATTGTGCCTCGATTTTTTATCCTAACTCTTCGATATTTATCATATTTTTTTCAAAAAGATGTAAGTTTTTTTTGAAAAAAGTGCCAATCACAAATATAATTAATAATTATTATCAATACTATTATTGAGTGGTTTTTTATAATAGTTTTTTTATTGAGGATCAAAAAACAATGACTCTTAAACAACAAGTTGCAGACTATATTACAGAAAATCCAATGGCAATTACATTGGATATGGCAGCGCATTTTAATCAGCCAGAAGGTAAGATTTTGTGTGCTTTGCCTGATGCTTTTGTACGCATTTTTGCTGGAATAAGAACAGAAGAAATTTTGAGTGAAGTGAGTAAATGGGGGACTTTTACGACTATCATCGAAAAAGAAGGTTCTATTTTTGAAATCAAAGATCGTTTTCCAACAGGCATGATTGGGCGAGGTTATTACAATTTAAATATGAAAGGGGATGAAGGCGCATTACATGGACATTTAAAGTTAGATAATATCGATAAAATTGCTTTTGTTAGTTTACCTTTTCGTGGTAAAGAAAGTTATAACATCGCATTTATCGCTAATAATGGACAAACTATTTTTAAAATTTATTTAGGACGTGATGAAGAGCGTCAATTATTTCCAGAACAAGTAGAAAAATTTAAACAATTTATTTAAGCAGTAAAACTAAGGAAAAACAATGATTACAAATCGTCAAGAAGTATTACAAAATCGTTTAGGACCAGAGATTCAAGAGTTAAAAGCACAGTGTAAAACCATTATGTTAGCAACAGTAGGAGAAGATGGTAATCCTAATGTAAGTTATGCCCCTTTTGCTATTACTAATGGAGAATATCAAGTCTTCATTTCAACAATCGCACGTCATGCTCGGAATTTACAAGAAGTACCAAAAGTTTCATTAATGTTAATTGAGGATGAAAGCAAAAGTCGTCAAATTTTTGCACGTCGTCGACTTTCTTTTGATGCAACTGTGCGAATTATTGAACGTGAAACAGATGAATGGAAAGAGAGTATTGCAGCATTAAAAACAAGGCAAGGTAATTTGATTGATGAGTTATCAAAAATGAAAGATTTTCATTTATTTAGTTTTAAGCCAACTCAAGGTTTATTTGTTAAAGGCTTTGGTCAAGCTTTCCAAGTGAGTAATGATGATCTAGTTAGTTTTGTTCATTTAGACGAAGGTCATTTAGACGGTTAGAAAACTTTTAGCATTATTATTTTAGGGTATATCCATTTATTTCAGGAAAATATTATGACAATTATAGCAAATAAAAAAGTCAAGCTTTCATTGATTACTTTAGCTGTATTTAGTTATTGTGGTTCCGTTTTAGCTGATGAAGAAACTGAGTCATTAGATACCATTACTGTAACTTCTCAACAAGATGCTATAGATATAAAAGAGAAAAAAATTGGTGAGACAGTAAAAACTTCTTCAGTTTTAACGCGTCAGCAAGTTCAAGATAGTCGTGATTTAGTTCGTTATGAGACAGGTGTCAGTGTTGTTGAAGCTGGTCGTTTCGGGTCAAGTGGCTATGCTATTCGTGGTGTTGATGAAAACCGTGTTGCGATTACTGTAGACGGTTTACACCAAGCAGAGACACTCTCTTCACAAGGTTTCAAAGAGCTTTTTGAGGGTTATGGCAATTTTAATAATACAAGAAATAGTGTTGAGGTTGAAACATTAAAAGTTGCGAAGATTGCAAAAGGCGCAGATTCAGTCAAAGTAGGTAGTGGCTCTCTTGGTGGTGCAGTGTTATTTGAGACAAAAGATGCCAGAGACTTTTTAACGGAGAAAGATTGGCATCTTGGCTATAAAACAGGTTATAGTACAGCAGATGATCAAGGGTTGAATGGAGTTACTGTAGCAGGTCGTTATAAATACTTTGATGTATTATTTATGCATACAAAACGCCATGGGCATGAGCTAGAAAATTATGATTATAAATATGCTATGGACATCCAAGGAAAAGAAAGAGAAAAAACAGATCCATATACGATTACTAAAGATAGTACTTTAGTAAAATTCTCTTTTTCTCCAACCGATAACCATCGTTTTACAGTTGCTTCGGACTTATATCAAACTCATACACGTGGTCATGATCGTTCTTATTCCCTACAGCCACAATCTAATTATTTAACTTATGATGAAAAAGAATCTCGTCATTCAAATGATAGAGTGAAACGTAAAAATTTATCATTTACTTATGAGAATTATACAGCGATACCATTTTGGGATACTTTGAAACTGACTTATTCTCAACAAAAAATCACGACCAGAGCGAGAACAGAAGATTACTGTGATGGTAATGAGAAATGTGATTCTTATAAGAATTCGCTAGGATTACAACTAAAAGATGGGCAAATTGTTGATCGCGAGGGCAATCCTATCTGGTTGGATCTAAAAGATGGTACTCATCAAATTTTAGATAAAAATGGTAATCCTTTTGTTGCTGATAAAGGAACAAATAATGCTGCTTTTATCGGTAAACGATTAAGTACATCTGATTTTTGGTTAGATTGTTCTATTTTTAATTGTGAGAAACCTGTAACAACTTATAAATATCGTTATTCATCTGATAAACCTGAAAAAGTAGATGTCATGTTAAATAAATTCATGGATGTTAATGGTAAAAAATTTGCTACTTACGACATGGGATGGGAGCGTCATCATATTATTTTACCTAATTCTCTGGGATATCGTCCTTTTGATTATAAAGAGCGTGATTTGAATACAAACACAAAACAAGTTAATTTAGACCTAACTAAAACTTTTTCTGTATTTGAGATTGAAAATAGTATCTCTTATGGTGGTATTTATTCAAAAACACGCAAAGAAATGATAAATAAGGCGGGTTATAATGGAACTAATCCAACTTGGTGGGCAGAAAGAACATTAGGACAAAACTTTTCAGGCCAATTAAGAGACTGTAAAACAAGTTCATCCTTTAACGGTCTTCTTTGTCCTCGTCATGAACCTAAAACCTCTTTCCTAATTCCTGTGGAGACAACAACCAAGTCATTATATTTTGCAGATACAGTTCAGTTACATGATATATTAAGTGTGGATTTAGGTTATCGTTATGATGCTATTAACTATCAACCAGAATATATTCCAGGTATAACACCTAAGATTGCAGATGATATGGTTAAAGGTTTATTTATACCTTTACATAAAATTGAACCTTGGGCTCCTAGCCCTTATTCTCCTAAATATAATGGAAGTACAGATCCTAAATACCTTGCTGATTTGGCTGAATGGAAAGCTAAAAAAGCAGAAAATGATCAGAATGCAGAAAAAAATATTGCTTATATCGCACAAGAAAAGAAATTTAAAAAGCATTCTTATTCTTTAGGTGCGACTTTTGATCCACTAGATTTTGTAAGACTTCAAGTAAAATATTCAAAAGGCTTTAGAGCACCTACCTCAGATGAATTGTATTTTACGTTTAAGCATCCTGACTTTACGATTTTACCGAATCCAAATATGAAGCCAGAAGAAGCAAAAAACCAAGAAATTGCTTTGACTTTCCACCATGATTGGGGCTTTTTCAGTACAAGTGTATTTCAAACTAAATATCGCCACTTTATTGATTTAGCTTATCTAGGATCACGAAATTTATCTAATTCTGTAGGTGGTCAGGCACAAGCAAGGGATTTCCAAGTCTATCAGAATGTAAACGTAGATCGCGCAAAAGTGAAAGGCGTTGAGATTAATTCTCGCTTGAATATTGGTTATTTCTTTGAGAAGTTAGATGGTTTTAATTTAAGTTATAAATTTACTTATCAAAGAGGACGTTTAGATGGTAATAGACCAATGAATGCAATTCAACCAAAAACCTCTGTTATTGGATTAGGGTATGATCATAAAGAGCAGAGATTTGGTGCAGACTTATATGTAACCCATATTAGTGCGAAGAAAGCTAAAGATACTTATAATATGTTTTATAAGGAACAAGGTTATAAAGACAGTGCAATTAGATGGCGTAGTGATGACTATACGTTGGTTGATTTTGTTACTTATGTAAAACCAGTTAAAAATGTGACTTTACAGTTTGGTGTATATAACTTGACTGACCGTAAATATTTAACTTGGGAGTCTGCTCGTTCAATTAAGCCATTTGGGACAAGTAACTTGATTAATCAAAAAACAGGTGCAGGTATTAATCGTTTTTATTCACCAGGTAGAAACTATAAATTGAGTGCAGAAATTACGTTTTAATTAAACTAGAGAAAGCCTGTTTAGCAGGCTTTCTTTTTTGCTCAAAGTTTGCGGTGAGTTTTTATAAAGATTTTATTGCTTTTATCCTCATCAATGCTAAAATTCACACTCCTTGTCGTGGCTGAATTAGAGATCGGCTAGCGATGTATGTTTAACTTAACTTTTAGGAGTTATCAAATGTCTCTAAGTACAGAAAAAAAAGCAGCAATCGTTGCTGAGTTTGGTCGTGATGCAAAAGATACTGGTTCATCAGAAGTGCAAATCGCTTTATTAACTGCACAAATCAACCATTTACAAGCTCACTTTGCTGAACATAAAAAAGATCACCACGGTCGTCGTGGTTTATTGCGTATGGTTTCTCGTCGTCGTAAACTTTTAGATTATTTAAAACGTACTAATCTTGAGCTTTACACTTCAACTATCGCTCGTTTAGGTTTACGTCGCTAATCTCGATTAGGATATATACCCTAAAAAAGCCCTCAATATTGAGGGCTTTTTTGTTATCTTGTATTAATAAAAGTTTTATAAAAGTCACCGCACTTTTCTGGAGTTAAATGTAAGTGCGGTCGATTTTAGCAAATTTTATTTCACTTCCTTAAACATGATTTCACTTGGAATTACTGAACCTTGCCAGTAAAGTTCTGAGGCAACTTTTTCTGCAAGTTGGATAAAAGATTGTGCAATTTCACTTTCTGGCGTAACCGAAACAGTTGGCGTACCTTTGTCAAGATCTTCACGTAAGCGAATATGTAATGGTTGTTGACCTAACACTTTAACATTGTATTTTTCTGCAATTTTTTCTGCGCCGCCTGTGCCAAAAATAGCTTCGTGGTGACCGCAGTTACTACAAATGTGCATTGACATATTTTCGATAATGCCGAGTACTGGTACAGATACACGTTCAAACATTGCAACACCTTTAATTGCATCAAGTAATGCGATATCTTGTGGTGTAGTGACAACAACAGCACCCGTGACAGGAATTTGCTGTGAAAGTGTTAATTGGATATCTCCAGTCCCAGGAGGCATATCAATCACTAAATAATCTAAATCTGGCCATAAAGTTTCTTGTAGTAATTGACTTAATGCGCTACTTGCCATAGGACCACGCCAAATCGTCGCACTGTCCGCCTCCATTAAGAAACCAATGGAGTTAGCAAATAAGCCATGTGCTTGGATTGGTGTGATATGTTTGTTATCAGGTGAGGTTGGACGTTGATCTGCAACGCCTAACATATGCGGAATTGATGGACCATAAATATCGGCATCTAAAATACCCACTCGAGCACCTTGTTTTTGCAGTGCAATTGCTAAGTTTACAGAGACGGTTGATTTTCCGACACCACCTTTACCTGAAGTCACCGCAATAATATTCTTCACACCTTTGACAGCAGGATGATTATTCGCACGTTTTAATGTCGCAATCTGATAATTTAATTGCCATTTAATTTCTTGGCTTTCGCTTGCTTTAAGTAATGATTCTGTCAGTGCTGATTTAAGTTGCTCAAATCCAGTATTCCATGCAAATGGCATTTGGATTTCGATACGTAATGTATTGCCGCCTTTTTCAATTTTTTTGATAGAGTTTAACGCCACTAAATCTTTTTGTAAGCTTGGATGTTGAAATTGTTTAAATATATTTTGAATCGCCTCTTTTTGACTATCATTTAAACTATCTGAAAATAAAATTCCCATTGATTTTATCCTGTTATTTTTCTGGCTCATTCAAGCCTTAGTTAATCACTCAACAATATTTAACCACGAACCTCTGCAACTGTTAAGCAGAAATGTGGAAAAGAACAGTTAAACTGGAAAAAATACCGTTGATAAGGTAACATAAGCGCCAATTTTTGAGTAAAAAATATAGGAATAATCAATGGCAAATTCAGCGCGAAATATTTTAGTTACTTGCGCCTTACCTTATGCTAATGGCGCAATTCATCTAGGGCATTTACTTGAGCATATACAAGCTGATATTTGGGTTCGTTTTCAGCGTATGCGGGGAAATAATGTACATTTTATCTGTGCCGACGACGCACATGGTACACCGATTATGCTGAATGCGGATAAATTAGGTATTACACCTGAAGAGTTAATTGCACGCTCAAAAGCAGATCATGTGGCTGATTTTGAGGGATTTAATATTAGTTATGATAATTATCATTCAACGCATAGTCCTGAAAATGAAGCGCTAACTGCGGAAATGTATAAAAAGTTACGTACTAATGGTTTCATTAAAAGCCGCACGATTTCACAATTATTTGACCCAGAAAAAGGGATGTTCTTGCCAGATCGTTTCGTGAAAGGCACTTGCCCTAAATGTAAGGCTGAAGATCAATATGGTGATAATTGTGAGGTTTGCTCTTCGACTTATAGCCCAACAGAATTGATCAATCCACGTTCTGTGGTATCAGGCGCTACACCTGTTTTAAAAGACTCAGAGCATTTTTTCTTTGATTTACCTGCATTTGAAGGCATGTTAAAAGAATGGATAAAATCGGGTTCATTACAACCAGAAATTGCTAATAAGATGCAAGAATGGTTTGAGTCGGGTTTACAACAGTGGGATATTTCTCGTGACGCACCTTATTTTGGTTTTAAAATTCCAGATACAGAAGACAAGTATTTCTATGTTTGGTTAGATGCGCCGATTGGCTATATGGCATCGTTTAAAAACCTATGCAATAAGCGCGGTCTAAATTTTGATGATTTCTGGAAAAAAGACAGCACTGCCGAGCTTTATCATTTTATCGGGAAAGACATCGTTTATTTCCATAGCCTGTTTTGGCCAGCTATGTTAGAAGGTTGTGATTTACGCAAACCTACTAACGTATTTGCGCATGGTTATGTCACCGTAAATGGTGTGAAAATGTCAAAATCTCGTGGTACATTTATCCAAGCATCCACTTATTTACGCCATTTAGCGCCTGAATATTTACGTTATTACTACGCTGCAAAATTAAACAACCGCATTGAAGATTTAGACTTAAATCTTGAAGATTTCGTACAACGTTTAAATGCTGATGTTGTGAATAAATTTGTTAATTTAGCTTCCCGTAGTGCTGGTTTTATTACAAAACGTTTTGACGGTAAATTAGCTGCAGAGATCGCTGAACCAGAATTATTAGCAGAATTTGTTGAAAAATCTGCACAAATTGCCACTTATTATGAAGAACGTGAGTTCAGTAAAGTGGTGCGTGAAGTGATGTTATTAGCGGATAAAGCAAATAAATACATCGACGATAAAGCACCTTGGGTGATTGCGAAAGAAGAAGGTCGTGATGCAGAATTACAAGCAGTTTGTTCAATGGCGTTGCAATTATTCCGCGTGTTAGCAATCTACTTGAAGCCAGTTATTCCACAAATTATTGAACGTGCAGAAGCGTTTTTACAAGATGAGTTGAGTTGGAAAAGCCTAAATAAACCATTATTAAATCATCAAATTTTGCCGTTCAAAGCTTTGGCACAGCGTTTAGACTCAAAACATATTGAGGCAATTGTGAGTGAAACGAAAGCACAATTTGAATCCCAACAAGCCGCAGAGAAAGCCAAGACAACTAAAGAACATACTACAATTGAACCAATAGCAGACATAATTACAATTGATGATTTTGCTAAGTTAGATTTACGTGTAGCTAAAGTGATTAAATGTGAAGCTGTACCAGAGTCGAATAAATTATTGCGTTTCGAATTAGATTTAGGCGATCATACTCGTCAGGTCTTCTCGGGTATTAAAGCAGCTTATCAAAAACCAGAAGAACTCGAAGGGCGTTTTGTTATCGTGATTGCAAACCTTGCCGCGCGTAAAATGAAATTTGGTTTATCTGAAGGTATGATTTTAAGTGCAGGTACGGGTGGTAGCGATTTATTTTTACTGGATGTTGATTCAGGTGCAAAAGCAGGGATGCAAGTGAAATAGTTTCCTTGATTCGTTTGTTGTCTATAAAGTGCGGTAGAAATTTTAACAGTTTCGGCCGCACTTTGTTTTTAGTTCTCTTTTCATGTTTAAAACCTGTTATAATTCTACATCACTTTATGAGTAGAGATTACCTATGAAACAACTTTTTGCCACCACTGCACGTGGATTTGAAGAATTATTAAAAAATGAGCTGACTGAACTAGGCGCAATTGAATGCCAAATTACGCAGGGTGGTGTACACTTTTATGCTGATGATGAAGCACTATATCGTGTATTACTTTGGACACGCTTAGCCTCCCGTGTGCTATTACCAATTGTTGAAAGTAAAATTTACAGTGATTTAGATTTATATTCGGCGGTAACTAACCAAAATTGGTTGGATTATTTTGATGAAAAAATAAGTTTTTTAGTCGATTTTAATGGCACTAACCGAGAGATTCGTCATACTCAATTTGGTGCAATGCGTGTGAAAGATGGAATTGTGGATTATTTTGAACGTCTCGGAAAAGCTCGTCCAAATGTAGATAAAGATCATCCCGATATTCGTATTCATGCTTATTTAAATCGTGAAGATTTGGTTCTTTCTTTAGATTTAAGTGGAGAGGCGTTACATATGCGTGGCTATCGTGAAGATACAGGTAAAGCACCTTTACGTGAGACATTAGCTGCGGCAATTGTGTTACGTTCTGGTTGGCAAATTGGTACACCATTAATAGACCCTATGTGTGGTTCAGGTACGTTGCTTATTGAAGCTGCACAAATGCAAGCAAAAATTGCACCGCAGTTATATCGCTTACATTGGGGCTTTGATTCTTGGAAAGGGCATAATCAAAGTGCTTGGGGTAAAGTCAAAGGTGAAGCGTTGGCATTAGCAGAACAAGAATTCAACCGAGAACACAAAGCAAATTTTTATGGCTTTGATTTAGACCACCGAGTATTACAAAAAGCAAAACGCAATGCACAAAATGCAGGTGTCGCTCATTTAATCCAATGGCAGCAAGGTGATGTGGTAGGATTAAAAAATCCATTTACAGAGGAAAAAGGGACAGTAATTTGTAACCCACCTTATGGTGAGCGTTTAGGCACAACTCCAGCATTAATTGCGTTATATTCCGTATTTGGTCAGCGTTTAAAAGAGCAATTTTCCGCCTGGAATGTGTCTGTATTTAGTGCAGAACCTGCATTATTAGACTGCTTACGTTTGCGTTCACACCGTCAATTTAAAGCCAAAAATGGCCCGCTAGAGTGTGTACAAAAAAATTACTACATCAGTGCTCGCTCGGCATCTGAATCACAAAAAAGTGCGGTAGAAAATGCGTTAGAATTTAATCACACTTCTGCGGCACCTGTTGCGCTCGATTTTGCTAACCGTCTGCAAAAAAACATCAAAAAAGTCGAAAAATGGGCAAATCAGCAAGGTCTGAATGCTTATCGCCTCTATGATGCTGATCTGCCAGAATATAACTTAGCGGTAGATCGCTACGATGATCATATTGTCGTACAAGAATATGCAGCACCTAAAAATATTGATGAAAATAAAGCACGGCAGCGTTTATTAGATGCTGTGACCGCGACATTACAAGTCACTGGTGTTGAAACAAATAAATTAATTTTAAAAGTACGTCAAAAACAAAAAGGCACGAATCAATATGAGAAATTAGCTAATAAAGGTGAATATTTCTATGTAAATGAATATGGTGCAAAATTATGGGTGAATTTAACTGATTATCTTGATACAGGATTATTTCTTGATCATCGTTTAACCCGCAAAATGTTAGGGGAAATGGCAGAAGGGAAAGATTTCTTGAATTTATTTGCGTATACAGGCTCTGCGACGGTTCATGCAGCATTAGGTGGTGCAAAGTCAACAACAACTGTAGATATGTCAAATACGTATTTAAATTGGGCTGAACAAAATTTATTGTTAAATGACTTACAAGGTAAACAGCATAAATTAATTCAAGCAGATTGCTTACAATGGCTTGCCGATTGTGACCGTCAATTTGATCTTATTTTTATTGATCCTCCCACATTTTCTAACTCAAAACGTATGGAGGAGAGTTGGGATGTTCAACGTGATCATATTAAATTGATGGCACATTTGAAACGTATTTTACGTACAAATGGAACTATTGTTTTTTCTAATAATAAACGTGGATTTAAAATGGATTTTATGGGTCTAGCTAATCTAGGTTTAAGTGCGGTCGAAATTTCAGCAAAAACATTACCACTCGATTTTGAGCGTAATAAACATATTCATAATTGTTGGCTGATCAATTTAGCTTAAATAAGCATTATCTTTTTATTTATAGCACCCTATTAACTTAGCTAATGGGGTGCTTTTTTATATAGAATAAAATATTGAATTTGAGAAATAGTTCACTTCTGCGGCTATTGACTTGATGATACAATAAGCACCGTAAATAAAATTAAGATGAAGTAAATCAATTAATATGAAAAATATCAGATATTTTACCCAAAAATATGTGGATTGGGTGATTCGTTTAGGGCGTGTAAAATTTTCTATTCTTGGGCTTATTGTATTGGCTATTTTAGCTTTATGTACTCAAGCTTTACTTAGTTTTTTCATTATTGGAGAAGTTTATTGGAGCGACTTAATTCGATCTATTACTTTTGGTTTAATTTCTGCACCGTTCGTTATTTATTTTTTTACTGTTTTAGTTGAGAAATTAGAGCATTCTCGGCAAGGATTATCTCAATTAGTCAATAATTTACGTAATGAAGTCTCTGAAAGAGTGATTGCTGAGAAAAAATTATCTATTGCACTTGATAATATTGAGAAAACAAGCCGTGATAAAACTCGTTTAATGGCAACTATTAGTCATGAATTACGCACACCATTAAATGGTATTATTGGTTTAAGTCGTATTTTATTAGATGAGGAGTTGACGGAACAGCAGCGTAATTATCTGAAAACAATCAATGTTAGTGCTATTTCCTTAGGACATATTTTTAGCGATATTATCGATCTTGAAAAAATTGATGCTCGTAAAATCGAATTAAATTTGAAAGAGGTTGAATTAAATAGTTTTTTAAATGATATCAGTAATTTTGCTAGTCTAATGACTCAACAGAAGAAGTTAGGTTTCCAGTTGATCAGTGATAATGAACTGCCTAATTGGTTGATGCTAGATTATGCTCGCTTAAGTCAGATTTTGTGGAATTTGATTAGTAATGCAGTGAAGTTCACAGAAACAGGTAAAGTTAGCTTAAATGTAAGTCGAGTTTCTGCTCATCAAATCGCCTTTAGTGTGACAGATACTGGGATTGGTATTCCACCTCATGAGTTACCACACATATTCGAAATGTATTATCAAGTACAATCTAGTAAGCATACGTTATTAGGGAGTGGAATTGGATTAGCTGTTTCAAAAACCATTGCTCAATTAATGGGTGGGGATTTATACGTTACAAGCGAAATAGGTAAGGGATCTTGTTTTACTTTAATTCTACCTATTAATGAAGTGGAAAAACCAATAGCAGCTAAAAATCAGATTCCAACAACCTTAAAGATTTTATTAGTTGAAGATATTGAAGTGAATATTGTTGTAGCAAGATCAGTATTAGAGAAATTAGGTTATGCTGTTGATGTCGCGATGACAGGACAGCAGGCTATAGAAAAATTTGAGCAAGGATATTACGATCTATTGCTTTTAGATATTCAATTGCCAGATATGTCTGGCTTTGATGTGGCACAGCATCTCCGCTTAGGCTATGAAAAGGGGGATTATGATTTTCTCCCTCCGTTGATTGCATTAACTGCTAATGTGATGCATAACAAAAAAGAATATCAAGAAAATGGGATGGACGATGTATTACGTAAGCCACTTTCTTTAGATGAGCTTACAGCGTGTTTAATGGAATATTTTGGCGATGAGGCTACTCTTAAGCTAGATGTACCAATAAATAATAAAGATGATGTTATAGCATCTCATTTCGATATGAAAATGTTAAATGAGCTACTTGAGATGCTTGGGGTGAGCTTTGCACAGAATAATTTACTGTTGTTTAAAGAAACGATGCCTGACTATATTAATGAATTATTACGAGCATTTTCAGCCTACCAAAAAGATCCAACAAAGAAAGCAGAAGTACTTTCTGTTGCACATAAGATTAAGGGAGCGACTGCTTCTGTAGGATTGAAGCGGTTACAACAGATTGCAGCACAAGCACAAGATCCAATGCAGGAAGAATGGACATTAAAAATTGAAGAATGGGTTGAACAATTGGCTACTCTTTGGTTATCTGATGTAGAAGAATTAGAACAATATTTAAGTTGTTTACAGTAAATTTAACAAAATATATTCGTCTTTCTTTAAGCAATATGCTTTTTATTGACATATATTTAACTAGCAAGAAAAACAGCATATTAACCATTTTAATTATATGGGAATGAATGCTATTCTATTGCACAATTATGAATTATTTTAAGGACTCACTATGAAAGTATTCGCTGTATTATCAGTATTTCTAATGCCTTTAGTTGTACCAAGTTCTCCTATTGATGGTTATAAAGAACTTAAATTTGGCATGACGATCGAACAGGCAAGAGAAACAAAACTCTGTGAAACAGATTGGCGTTTACCAGAGGCAGATGATTGGAGACGAGTTGTGCGTGGATACTGGATTTGTGATAAATTCCGTTTCGATGATAGTTATGCATTAGCTCGATTACGTTTTATTGGTGGGCAATTAAAAGTAATTGAGTTACGTATGCCTGAATACCCAAAATATCCAGCAGAATTACTGTTACATGTTTTACAAGAAAAATATGGTAAACCCACACATGTTGAACAGCGAGACTTAATTGAAGAAGATTTGTTGCAAGGCAAGATAAAACGACGTAAGAAAAATGAGACTGCTTTTTTAGATACACATCAATTTGCTAAAGGAACAGTTGCCTTGACGATGTTAACATATAATGATATTCCACAACCTGCAGAAATCATTTATTCTGCACCTGAGTTATTACTGCTTGAGAAAAAGTTAGAGGAGCGACCACAACGTCGAACATTATTAAGAGATTTATAAAGTAAAATACCCCAAGAGCTTGGGGTATTTTTTTATTTATAGCTAGACAAAGTCTAGCTATAAAAACCATACGCTTTGCGTATGGAACAGAAAAGCTTAAGCGGTGAGCAGAACAAAACATCCTCCTATAATGAACAAGGCTGACAACCAAAATTCAACATATAGGAGGATAAGTCATGGCAAGTAAATCCAATGACGATTCAAGTCTATCACACACAAGATGGAACTGTAAGTACCACATAGTCTTTATCCCTAAGTATAGGAGAAAAGCAATTTATGGAAAATTGCGAGTTGATATAGGAGGGATACTAAGACAATTATGTCACTACAAGAATGTAGAGATAATAGAGGCATATGCAATGAAAGATCATATCCATATGCTGTTAAGGATACCTCCAAAACTGGCCGTTTCAAGTTTTATGGGGTATTTAAAAGGTAAGTCATCGCTAATGATATTTGAAAGACATGCAAATTTAAAATATAAGTATGGGAATCGAAATTTTTGGGCGAAAGGCTATTATGTAAGTACAGTAGGTTTAAATACAAAAATTGTAGAGGAATATATCCGAAATCAGGAAAAGGAAGATATGATTCAGGATAATTTATCGAAGAAAGAATATATGGACCCTTTTAAGGGGTAGGCAACAGAGTTATTGAACGGTTGTCAGACCTCACATGCCCCTTGAGGGGCATGTGAAGTACTAGGCCCTTATAGGGTGGCTTAAAAACCGCCCGTTTTACGGGCGGATTGTTATTTATAATGTACTATATATGTATTACCTTTATTTTTTTAATATATCACCTAAACAAGGCTGAATTTTATTTAACATTTCTTTCATCACTCGTGGTGGTGCAGCAACAACATGACCAGCTGTTAAATAATGATGTCCAGCATGGAGATCGCAAACCAAGCCACCTGCTTCACGTACAATTAGGTCACCTGCTGCAATATCCCAAGCCTTAATATCCATTTCAAAGTAAGCATCAAGGCGATTTGCTGCGACATAACACAAATCTAATGCGGCGGAACCAGTGCGACGAAAATCCGCCGCTTCAGTGATCAAGCTGTTCATCACAGCAAATTGAGTTGGCATTAAACGAGTTTGTTTAAATGGGAAACCTGTGGCGATTACTGCTCCTGAGAGTTCACATTTACTATCAACACGCAAGCGCATATCATTAACTTTAGCACCTTCACCACGAACAGCAGTAAATAGCTCGTTACGAATTGGATCATAAACTACACCGACTTCAGTGCGACCTTTAACTCGAATAGCAATAGAAATAGAAAAATGAGGTAAACCTTTTACAAAGTTTGTTGTACCATCTAGCGGATCAATCACCCATTGTACATCGCTATCTTTTCCTTCTAATGCACCACTTTCTTCTGTGATAATTGTATGATCAGGATAAGATTTTTTGATTACTTCAATAATAGCTTGCTCAGATGCTTTATCAATATTTGTGACATAATCATTTTTATTTTTCAGTGTTGTTTGAATATCATCACGGCGCTCATAACTTTTAGCAATTACATTGCCCGCTTTTCGTGCTGCACGAATTGCGATATTTAACATTGGATTCATTGTTTCCACCAGATTTTAAAGAACATAAAAAAGAGCTTCTATTATAGGCAATTTTAGCTAAGATAGCGAGAAGAATTTGAATTAACTTGAGCCCCGCATGTTTATCAAAATTTATGTTTAAACAATAGTTATGATATTCCATAAATATTTTTATCATCTTGAATGTACTTCAGTAGGAAATGAAAAGAAATAGTCATGTGTAATTTACTGACATAAAAATAGTGAAGATAACATGGGATTTGCACCAGTTTTTTTATGTATATTCTAATAAAAAAACGTCAAATTCCTGACTAAAAATAGTGGTTATTATGTTAGAATAACGCCTCTTTAAATGGATATATAGTATATGTTAGAAAATATTCGAATTGTTCTAGTAGAAACCTCACATAGCGGTAATATTGGTTCAGCAGCGAGAGCAATGAAAACCATGGGATTACAGTCTTTATATCTTGTAGCACCTAAGCAGCTTATTGATGATCAAGCAATTGCGCTTGCAGCGGGGGCTGAGGATGTTGTTAAAAAGGCAATAACTGTTACTAGTTTTGATGAGGCTATTGCAGATTGTTCTTTAGTTATTGGGACGAGTGCGAGATTACGTCATTTACAAAGTACGTTAATTGAACCGCGTGAATGTGGTGTAAAAGCGATTACACACAGTATCAATAGTCAAGTAGCTATTGTTTTTGGACGTGAACGGATTGGCTTAACTAATGAAGAACTATTGAAATGTCATTATCACCTAACCATTCCTGCTAATCCAGAATATTCTTCACTAAATTTAGCAATGGCAGTACAACTTGTATGTTATGAACTACGTATGGCGTTTTTATCAAAAAAAGAGAAAACTCTACCACTTTCAACAATAGAAAATATCTATCCAAATAGCGCAGAAATGGAACATTTTTTTATGCATATAGAACAACTTTATACAGAGTTAGGTTTTATTAAAAATCAAGGAGTTATGTCTAAATTAAGGCGGTTTTATCTACGTTCTGGTTTAGAAAAAAATGAGCTAAATATTTTGCAAGGCATGCTTTCTGCTGTAAAAAAACAGCTTAAATAGCTTTTTTGAATAGTTGACTAATTTAGTATGATATGTAAATATTCAAAAATTGTTGATTAATTAAAGGAAACAAAGATGAAATTAACCTCTAAAGGACGCTATGCGGTAACTGCGATTCTTGATATTGCGTTACATTCAAACAGAGGCCCTGTGAGTTTATCTGATATTTCTGAAAGACAGCATATTTCGCTCTCATATTTAGAGCAATTATTTGCGAAGTTGCGTCGACACGGATTAGTGAAAAGTGTCCGTGGTCCTGGTGGGGGATATCAATTAGGACTATCGACTGATAAAATTTCAGTAGGTATGGTTATCAATGCAGTAAATGAGAACATTGATGTAACTCGTTGTTTAGGGCGAGGGGATTGTCAAGACGGTGCTGAATGTTTGACTCATGCACTGTGGAAAGAATTAAGCCAGCGTATTGAAGACTTTTTAAATGAAATTACGCTTGCAGAATTAGTTCAACAAAATCGTCAAAAATGCTCAACAATAGAGTTCCATGGGGATTTTGATAATTTAATTATATTAGATAATTAAGCCGCCTGTTCATGAGTGGTCATAAAAATGAATTTTTTAGGAGTGAGAAAGAAATGAAATTACCTATTTATCTTGATTACGCAGCAACTTGTCCAGTAGATGAACGTGTTGCTAAAAAAATGATGGAGTATTTAACTGTTGAAGGAAACTTCGGCAACCCAGCATCTCGTTCACATAAATTTGGCTGGCAAGCAGAAGAAGCAGTAGATATTGCGCGTAATCATATTGCTGACTTAATCGGTGCAGATTCGCGTGAGATCGTTTTTACTTCAGGCGCAACTGAGTCTGATAACTTAGCTATTAAAGGTGCGGCTCATTTTTATCAAACTAAAGGTAAACATATTATTACTTGTAAAACTGAACATAAAGCAGTTTTAGATACTTGTCGTCAGCTTGAACGTGAAGGATTTGAAGTGACTTATTTAAGTCCAAAATCTGATGGTTTAGTTGATCTCGAAGAGCTAGAAAATACGATGCGTGATGATACTATTTTAGTTTCTATTATGCATGTAAATAATGAAATTGGTGTTATTCAAGATATTGCTGCAATAGGTGAGCTTTGCCGTGCACGTAAAATTTTGTTCCATGTTGATGCAACTCAGAGTGTAGGTAAATTACCGATTAATTTGGCAGAGCTAAAAGTCGATTTAATGTCAATGTCAAGTCATAAGTTATATGGACCAAAAGGAATTGGTGCACTATATGTAAGTCGTAAACCTCGCGTGCGTTTAGAAGCGATTATTCATGGTGGTGGTCACGAGCGTGGTATGCGTTCAGGCACATTACCTGTGCATCAAATTGTAGGTATGGGTGAAGCTTATCGTATTTGTAAAGAAGAAATGGCAACTGAGATGCCTCGCTTAAAAGCACTACGTGATCGCCTCTATAATGGCTTAAAAGATATTGAAGAAACTTATGTAAATGGTTCGATGGAGAAGCGTTTAGATAGTAACTTAAATATTAGTTTTAACTATGTTGAAGGTGAATCACTCATGATGGCATTACGTGATATTGCGGTTTCTTCAGGTTCTGCTTGTACTTCCGCAAGTTTAGAGCCTTCTTATGTTTTACGTGCTTTAGGCTTAAATGATGAACTGGCACACAGTTCAATTCGTTTTACGTTGGGACGTTATACAACAGAAGAAGAGATCGATTACACTATTAACTTAGTTAAAAATGCAGTAGAGAAGTTACGTGAGTTATCGCCTCTTTGGGATATGTATAAAGAAGGGATCGATTTAAATACAATTGAGTGGACTCACCATTAATTACTAAAAATAAGTGTTTATAAACATAATTATGAATAGAAAGAATAAAAAGTGCGGTTACTTCTGACTCATTTTAAGCAATTACATATTGCAAGAGTCAATAGAAACACTTGAAATTCTCAAAAAACTGAAAGGAATACAAAATGGCATATAGCGAAAAAGTGATTGATCATTATGAGAATCCACGTAATGTAGGATCTTTAGATAAAAAAGATTCTAATGTTGGTACTGGTATGGTGGGGGCTCCTGCTTGCGGTGATGTAATGCAGCTTCAAATTAAAGTGAATGATGAAGGTATCATTGAAGACGCGAAATTTAAGACTTATGGCTGTGGTTCCGCAATTGCCTCAAGCTCATTAATTACAGAATGGGTAAAAGGTAAATCATTAGATGAAGCACAATCGATTAAAAATAGTCAAATTGCTGAAGAGTTGGAGTTACCCCCAGTAAAAGTACATTGTTCAATTCTTGCAGAAGATGCGATTAAAGCAGCGATTGCTGATTATAAAGCAAAAAAAGATGCTAAATAATTAGAATGAAGTGGGGCAAATTTGCCCCATTAGTATTAAAGAGTAATATGGAGTAGATAACTTAATGGGTATTTCTCTCACTGAAGCGGCAGCAGATCGCGTAAGAACTTTTCTGGCTAATCGAGGTAAAGGGATAGGTTTGCGTTTGGGGATTAAAACCTCTGGCTGTTCAGGATTAGCTTATGTGTTAGAGTTTGTAGATGAATTACATGAAGACGATAACATATTTGAACAGTATGGCGTAAAAATTATTGTTGATACTAAAAGCTTAGTTTATCTTGATGGCACAGAGCTAGATTTTGCGAAAGAGGGATTAAATGAAGGCTTTAAATTTAATAATCCTAATGTTAAAGAGCAGTGTGGCTGTGGTGAAAGTTTCCACGTTTAGATGCTAAATATATTTTTCATTTTATTCTTGATTTGAGTTAAAGATGGATCCATTTAAGATTTTTGATTTACCCGTTGATTTTCATATTGATCAAACTACATTATCAAGTCGCTATCTTGCTTTGCAAAAATCGTTGCATCCCGATAATTACACTACACATTCCCCACAAGAACAACGTCTTGCAATACAAAAATCTGCAGAAGTGAATGATGCATTACAGATATTAAAAGATCCGATTTTGCGCGCTGATAGTATTATTGCTATCCATACAGGTGAACAAGAAAATAGAGAAGAAAAAAGTAACCAGGATATGGCATTTTTAATGCAGCAAATGCAATGGCGTGAGTGTTTAGAAGAAATTGAGTGTGAGCGCAATACTGATAGGCTACTGGACTTTTCAGCAGAAATTGAACAAGTACAAAAAGTGATACTAATGGAGTTATCTACTGCATTGACACAACGTCAGTGGATACAGGCTAAAGCAATTAATGATAAATTACGCTTTATTAAAAAACTCTTAGTTGAAATTGAACGTGTAGAAGAGTCACTATTAGATATTTAAGTTGAGTACTATTTTCTCTGATTACATTTGGGGAAACTCAAACATGATTAGGCAAAAGATGTTACCCACTTAGATGAGTAGATTATTAAATAAAAAGAATAAAACAGGCTATAATAAAAATAATATTATTTGAACAAGAGATAAATGATGGCATTACTTCAAATTGCAGAACCTGGCCAAAGTGCGGCACCGCATCAACATAAATTAGCTGTTGGTATTGATCTGGGAACCACAAATTCTTTAATTGCGACGGTACGCAGTGGCACAGTTGATATTTTATTAGATGAAAAAGAACGCCCATTAGTGCCATCAGTTGTGCATTTTCAACAAGATAATGTAATTGTTGGTTATGAAGCGAGTGAATTAGCCAGTCAGGCACCGAATAATACGATTATTTCAGTTAAACGTTTAATTGGTCGTAG
Source organism: Pasteurella canis (assembly GCF_900454865.1). Lineage (GTDB taxonomy): Bacteria > Pseudomonadota > Gammaproteobacteria > Enterobacterales > Pasteurellaceae > Pasteurella > Pasteurella canis. Next base: position 371,229 of record NZ_UGTV01000015.1, read on the forward strand.
TTTGGAGGATGTAAAACAACGTTACCCAAATTTACCTTATCAATTTGAAGCAAGTGAAAATGGTTTACCTCTGATTCAAACCGCGAAAGGATTAGTGAGTCCAGTAGAAGTATCTGCTGAAATTTTAAAAAAACTGACCGCACTTGCTGAACAACGCTTAGCGGGTAAACTTTCTGGCGCAGTAATTACCGTACCGGCTTATTTTGACGATGCTCAGCGTCAAAGTACGAAAGATGCGGCAAAACTTGCTGGTATTAATGTGTTGCGTTTATTAAATGAACCAACAGCTGCCGCAATTGCTTATGGATTAGATAGTGGGCAAGAGGGAGTGATTGCAGTTTATGATCTTGGTGGGGGGACTTTTGATATTTCAATTTTGCGTTTATCTAAAGGAGTATTTGAGGTCCTTGCAACGGGAGGAGATACATCGCTTGGTGGTGATGATTTCGATCACCAACTTATGGATTGGATCATACAACAATCTGGGCTGCAGCCACAGACTGCACAGCAACATCAGTTATTAGCCGAATTAGCTACTCAAACTAAAATTGCTTTAACTAATCACATTGAAGTTGAAATTACTTATCAAAATTGGCAAGGGTATATTCATCGTGAGCAATTTAATCAACTTATTGAGCCATTAGTTAAGCGTTCTTTGTTCGCTTGTCGTCGAGCGCTAAAAGACGCAAATGTCAGTATTGATGAGGTATGTGAAGTCGTAATGGTTGGTGGTTCCACACGTGTCCCTTTTGTACGTGAGCAAGTCGCAAACTTTTTCCAGCAACAACCATTAACGTCTATTGATCCAGACAAAGTAGTCGCTTTAGGTGCGGGGATTCAAGCAGATATTTTAGTCGGTAATAAGCCAGATACAGAAATGTTATTACTGGATGTTATTCCGCTTTCATTAGGTATTGAAACAATGGGTGGGTTAGTGGAGAAAATTATTCCACGCAATACCACCATACCTGTTGCACGTGCACAAGAGTTCACGACGTTTAAAGATGGTCAAACAGCTATGTCAGTACATGTTGTGCAAGGCGAACGTGAGATGGTGAATGACTGCCGATCGCTTGCGCGCTTTAGTTTACGTGGTATACCTGCGATGACAGCTGGTGCGGCACATGTTCGTGTAACATATCAAGTTGATGCAGATGGTTTATTAAGTGTTACCGCGATGGAGAAATCTACAGGGGTACAATCATCTATTCAAGTTAAACCTTCTTATGGACTAACAGATGATGAGATTACGAATATGCTGAAAGCGTCTATGTTGAATGCAAAAGAAGATATTCAAGTACGTTTATTAGCAGAACAACGTGTTGAAGCTGAACGTGTATTAGAAAGTATAGGTTCTGCATTAAGTTATGACCAAGATTTATTGAATGATGAAGAGTTAATCGCAGTTAAAAATGCGATAACTTCTTTAGAAAGATTGCAAATAGAAGGGGATACACAAGCAATTAAGCAAGGGATAAAAGCCCTTGACTTAGCAACCCAAGAGTTTGCTTCACGTAGAATGGATAAATCAATTCGCTCAGCATTAGCTGGGAAAGCTGTTGATGATATTGTTAATCAGAAATAATATAAAGAAATAGGATAGAAAATGCCAAAAGTCGTTTTTTTACCCCATGATGATCTTTGCCCAGAAGGCTTGGCTTTAGATGTGGCAGAAGGGGAGAACTTATTAGATGTTGCACTTGATGCAGGAATTGATATTGAGCATGCATGTGATAAGTCTTGTGCATGTACTACTTGCCATGTCATTATCCGCGAAGGATTTGATAGCTTGAATGAAAGTAGTGAAGATGAGGATGATATGTTAGATAAGGCTTGGGGCCTTGAAGTAGACAGTCGTTTGAGCTGCCAATGTTTAGTCGGAAAAGAAGATCTCGTTGTAGAAATTCCAAAATACACTATTAATCATGCTCGTGAAGAGTAGGCAAAAGGCTCAACTGGTGTTGAGCCTTTATTTATTAAAACTTTGTCAAAACAGACCGCACTTTTAATCTAATTTTTGTAAATAATTTTTCCCTAATAATTTCATTTGTCGCAAAATTCTCATTTGTTTACGCTTAACATAAGCACTAGGTTTGTCTGCTTTAAAGATGATTGGGTTGGGGAGGACTGCGGCAAGTAAGGCTGCCTCGGCTTGAGTAAGCTGTTTAGCAGATTTAGCAAAGTAATGTTGGCTTGCGGCTTCTACACCAAAAATACCTTGTCCAAATTCCGCAATATTTAAATAAACTTCAAGGATTCGCTTTTTTGGCCAAAGCGTTTCTAATAGGAATGTAGTAGGCACTTCAATACCTTTACGTAGCCAGCTTTGTCCATGCCATAAATATAAATTTTTAGCCGTTTGTTGGCTAATAGTTGAACCTCCGCGAATTGTTCTACTAGATATATTGTGTTGTAGTGCCGTTTGAATTGCATGCCAGTCAAAACCATTATGGAGAGGGAAACGCTGATCCTCACTTGCAATCACAGCAAGCTGCATTTCCCAAGCAATATTATCCAAATTAATCCATTGATAGTTCAGTGGATAATCAATATTACCTTGCAGTAAATTCTCTAATTTCTTTTGCACCATATAAGATGAAAAAGGAATAGGAACCACTCGAAATAATAATGTACTTATTACGAGAATAAACAGGAAAAACGCAAAAATGCGGTAAATAATCGCTTTAGCTCGATGCCAACAGCTTAAGAAAGGAAAATATTTAATCTTTTTTTGCTTGCTCATCTAATTGTGCTTTAACCCAAGCCATAAATTCTGGAGGCATTGTTTTAATCATATTGGAACCACGTGTGATAGTGGCTGCACTGGTATTGAGATTTTGTTGGATTTCACGTTGTGGTATATTTTTATCCAATAATTGTGCGACGATCTGTAAGCGTAAACCAACAGAGTCACGTTCGTCAGGGGTAAGTAATAATGTGAGAATATCTTGTTCCTTGCCTTGTTCAAATGCAATACGTAACATTTCAACAAAAGCATGCCACTGTTCTAGGTCACGACTGAGATACATAATTTTCCCTCCTTTTTAGACTGTTAAACTAGTATAATCGATTATACTCTTCTGTGCTAAATTTTTGCTGTGAGTGTTGTTGCAAAATTTGATAATAGAGATCGTAAGTTAACACATTTTGTACATAGCCACGTGTCTCATAAAAAGGAATACTGGCAATAAATTCTGCCATAGTGAGCTGACTATTTGCTTTAGCCAACCAACGATCCACTCGACTTACCCCTGCATTATATGCTGCGGCAATTAAAATCCGATTGTTTCCATATTTTTCATACAGCTCTTGTAGATGGGCTGTGCCAAGCATAATATTGTCAAAAGGATCAAATAGTTGGCTTTCATGAGAATAAGGTAACTCCGATTTTTGAGCTGTTTGTTTTGCTGTTGTCGGTAATAATTGCATTAAACCACGTGCATTAGCATGAGAGGATACATTATGTTTCCAAGCACTTTCTTGTCGAGCGATAGCCATAGCAAAAGTACGATCGATATTTTTATTTTTTAAGTGTAAATCAAACCAATCAAGATAAGCATTTGGTAGTCGAAGAGCAATATGTCCCCAAGCTTTTGCCTGAATTGTAGCTTCAACAGCAAGATCAAACCACTCTTGTGTATCAGCATAATGGGCAAGTGCGAGCTTTTGTTCAAAAGATGCTTGCTCTAATAATCTTTTCCACTCTAAATTCATGTTGACTAAATCATTAAACCAACGTAGTTCAGCAATACGATTTAACGTTTCGTGAAAAGCAGCCTGTATCTTTTGTTTAGGGTTTGGGGTGAATGTTTGCATCTTAGGCTGGTATTCAATCCCAAGTTCAGCACTGGCTAACATAGGATAAAAACCTCGTTGTTGAGCAAGGGATATCAATATCTTTTTAGCTTGAGCCTGTGTGTTTTTATCTGTTGTTAACACCTTTGCTTGCCAGTATCGCCATTCTTCTTTGTTTTTAGCTGTATCAGATAGTAATGCTAGCCATGGGGTGATGTCTGTTTTCTCTCGAATCGCAGTACGAATTCTGCGTTCAGTTAACGTATCATCTCTCAATTCAATGAGAGTTTTATCACGCCATTCTTGGATAGATGAATTATCGCTATCAAATAAATGGCTCATTAAGTGTTTTTTCCATTGATTTTTTTGCGATAAGTTAAGCTCAAGTCCATTCGCCCAAATTTCATAGGGAGAAAATGGGTTTTGATTGTCTTGTATTGTGCTTTCTTTCAGGGTTTTGATAAAGTTTGGGAAATGGTTTAATACAATACGTTTCGCTAGCGTATCTTGTGCAGAGATATTGAGTGGATAAAATACAGTACTTGGGTTTTGTAGTTGTTGTGGTACTTGTGCTAGCTGCGTTAGTGCAATTAACCATTGTTTGAGTTCTTGGTCTTTTGCTTGTTGTTGTAAATGAACCAGTAAGCCTTGATTTTTTTGTTCAAAAGCTAGAACAGCGCGCGTTTTAAGCTCCTCATCACTTAGATAGCCTTTTTCAATCCATGTTGTTAAAACAGGATCACATTGTTTAGGTAGGCTAGCACCAGTTAACCATAATTGTGTCACTTTTTTTTGCCAATTTTCTATTGAAAGTGCGGTCGATTTTGGCAAAGTTTCATATTCTGCTTGTAGGATGATACAACGGGAAGCTATATCTTGTGGTAGTTTTATGGCATTATCCACAATACTTTGCCAATCTGACTTTATTTGAGCTTGTTGTAGCCATTTCTTTTTTAATTCTGTGGCAAAAGGCAACATTGAGTACCGTTTTTGGTAAGCATCAATTTGCTCTAAGGTTAATTTATCTTGTGTAGCATTTAAATATTGGTATTGAGCATAGGGATAGAGTGAATAATCCTCAATTCGTCTTAATAATTCATTCACAACAGCTAATGTAGCATCACTTTGTGAGCGACTGAGTAATTGCTGGATTTTTTGATAGGCTTGGCGTGCTTTTTGTTGTTGCGAAACTGTCTGAGAGTATTGTTCCAATAAGGTATTTTCTTTGATTTGGTCTAAATGTTGAGGAGTCTGAGTTTCAGCCCATGTAGAAACTGAAAGTAGCGAAAATAAACAACTGAGTGTTAACACGTAGAATTTCATGAAAGTCTCTAAAAATTATTTATCGTTAATTATCATATAGCAGCTTAGACCGTCTTTTGGGCTAAAAGTGCAGGAGATGGTTTTCTTTGCTTTATACAAAATAGGCGAAATTGAATTTCGCCCAAGTATGTAATGAAAAGAGATAAGTTAGAATACGCGTTTGAAAGGTTTGACCGTCACTTCAGCATAAACACCAGCTTCAATATAAGGATCTTGACTTGCCCACTGTTTGGCATCTTCCAAACTAGCAAACTTTGCAATCACAGTTGAGCCAGTAAAACCTGCATCGCCTGGATTTTCATCATCAATGGCTGGATTAGGACCTGCAACTAATAAGCGATCTTCTGTTTGAAGTTGAGTTAAACGAGCAAGATGTTTGTCACGTACAGCTAAACGTTGTGCTAATGTATTTGGTTTATCTTGTGCAAAAATGACGTAGTACATCATAATTTTTCCTCATTTATTAATTAAGTTGAGATAAAGCTTTCTCTAATTCAGGATTATTTTCTCTAGGTACTGGACGCGGTCGTCCATCTTTATCAACAGCGACAAAAGTAAACACAGCTTCAGTCACACAATAACGCTCACCGATAGGTTCACTTGACACCTTCTTGACCCAAACTTCCATTTTTATTTTTATTGATGAACGACCAATGCTCAGACATTTACCATAACAACAGACGACATCACCTACTGCAATAGGGCGTATAAATGTCATACTATCTACAGCAATAGTCACTACGCGACCATGAGCAATTTCTTTAGCTAAAATTGCACCGCCCATATCCATTTGTGACATAATCCAGCCACCAAAAATATCGCCATTAGCATTCGTATCAGAAGGCATTGCCAGTGTACGTAATAAAAGAGTACCTCTTATATCGCAGTTTTTTGATGTGTCATTAAGCGTGTGCATAATCATTCCTTATTATTTTTATTTACTTGTGGAAGATAACGATAAATGTAAATTCCCGTAATAACTGTAGCGATTAATGTCATCCCAAGAATACCAAAGGTTTTAAAATCAACCCAAAGATCGTCGGAGAGATATTGGCTAATGTAAATATTAATTAACATACATAAAATAAAAAATGCTGCCCAGCCAAGGTTGAGGTTGTGCCAAACACGCTCTGGTAATTCAAGCGCTTGATCTTTACTTAACATTAATTGAATTAAGTTTTTGTTAAAACCATATCGACTAATAAGTAGTACTAAGGCAAAAATAGCATAGACGATTGTGACTTTCCATTTTAAATACTCAAGTTGGTTAAAGTAAGCAGTTAATGCACCAAAGAATACGACGGCGACGCCCATAATCAGTTGTTGTTTCTCTACTTTGCCATATTTTATTTTAAGAATAAGTAATTGGATAACTGTAGCAATCATTAATGTTAATGCTGCTTCACGGATACCAACCAGTTTATAAACAGCGAAAAATAAAATAAGTGGAATAAATTCAAGTAATTGTTTCATAGCAAACTACACCTTTTGCATAAAAATAGTGTAAAAACGATAAGTAAAAATGAGTGAAAATACTGTTAAAAATGAAGTCATGACATCAATAATGATTTCAAAGATGAAATTTATACTGAAAGCCGAAATATGGCGGATTAATAACGGTAAAAGAAAATGAATAATTAAGCAGTATAAAAATAATGGTGCGGTACGTTTAATTCCCGCTTTCCATGTGGTTTGAAGTGCTTGGTTTATTGTTACATCACGAATTAAATAATGCACTGAAGTAAGACAGAAACGAATAAATAAATAAATACCTAATCCTGCGAATAGCAAAGAAAAATTTGAGGGTTGAGTTTTGTTCATGATTAAAGAGAAGAAGATCTCAGAAACACCAATAAGGATAGGCATTAATAAAATAATATTGATCAAAATAACACCAATAAAACGCTTGGACACAGTAGTAATAGTCGTATTTAGCGAAAAGTGTTGGTTTTGGCTTACTTGATGAATCGAAATCAAGCACCAAGATGCGATGAATAAGTAAAGTAATTGATAAGCAATTAAAAGTATCGCAATGTTAGGACTGACAGTACCTATACCAAGCACTTGGGCTAATTCATCACTACTATTTGTCGTAATTTCCGTTGTGGGAAATAGGTTAAGCATAAGAGTAATAAATAAATTGCTCAAAAAGAAAGCGACTATAAATGTTAAAGTAAATTGACGCTGGTTTTGAATAAAATTCCAGCTATCTTGAAAAATTTTTGTGAAATTTATAGGCATTGATTAAGACCCAAATTTAAGCTCAAAAAAGTGAAAAGATTATACCGCTTTTTGTCATAAAATTCATAAAAAACTATGATTTTGATTTGTATCATTTTTTGCGTTTTTTTAAACAAACCTAAGAATGCGTTAAATTTATATTTATTTTTTAACAAGTTTTTAAAAAATTGATAAAGATCAGAAAGTGTATACCTGTAAAGTGCTATTCTTCTTTTGTCTAAAAAAAGACATGATTTTTTTATGGTTATATTATCCAATGATATAGACAGATGAGGTATTTTTATGAAAAAAGCGATATGTGCATTAAGTATAGTTGCATCATTAGTTGCTGGTTCGGCAGTCGCGCATGAAGCTGGTAGTGTTATTGTTCGTGGTGGCCCAATTATGGTTGTTCCAAAAGCATCCACTAATAGTGATACATTCAAGTTTGATGTGAATTCAAATGCACAGTTAGGCTTAACTGCCACTTATATGGCAACAGAGAATATTGGTATTGAGCTTTTAGCCGCAACGCCATTTAGTCATGAAATTACATTAGGTAATAAACTTGTTGGTAAGACAAAACATCTACCACCAAGTCTTTACGCTCAATACTATTTTTTAAATAAAGATGCGAGTGCTCGCCCTTATGTAGGTGCTGGTGTGAATTACACAACATTTTTTAGTGAAAAAGCAATATTAGATGGTGTTACTGATCTGAAGCTAAAAGATTCTTGGGGAATGGCGTTTAATGCGGGTGTTGATATTAAATTAGCAGATAATTTATTTTTAAATACTTCTGTGTGGTATGCAAAGATTAAATCAAAAGCAACCTTTAAATTAGGTAGTGATGAACATAAAGTTGATGTGAAATTAGATCCAACAGTCTTCTTCTTAGGATTAGGTTATCGCTTTTAATCTGTTTTTTCAGTTTTTAAAAATGGGCAATAAACTTGCCCATTTTTTATTCGTTATCGCTATATTAAGAGACTAAATCAAGCATTTCTTGTGCGTTAGCTAATGTAGTATTTGTTACCTTACTGCCACCTAATAATTTAGCTAGGGCCTTTACTCGTTGTTGTGGAGAAAGTGCAGTCATTTTTGTTTCAGTTTTGTTTTCTACAATTTGTTTTTCAACAATAAAATGTTGATGACCATGACAAGCCACTTGTGGAAGATGTGTTACACAAATTATTTGACTATGTTGTCCTAATTTACGTAGTAATTTCCCAACAATACTGGCAGTTGCACCGCTTATCCCCACATCAACCTCATCAAAAATTAAAGTAGGAATAGCTGATTTATCGGAGGTTAATACTTGAATCGCTAGGGATATACGAGAAAGCTCACCCCCAGAGGCAATTTTAGTTAATGGCTGTGCTATTTGACCTAAATTACTACGCAGCATGAAAGCTAGGTGATCTGCACCATTCGAGCCGATTTTATTGTAATCTGTGGTTAGTTCGATGAAAAACTCACCATTTTCCATGGCAAGCTGCCTGATTGAGCGGGTGACATGTTCAGCAAGTTTCATTGCACCTGTTTTTCGACTTTGATGTAATGCTAATGCTGTTGTGTGCATTTTGTTATAGGCTGCTTTTTCTTGAGCAATTAATAACGCTTCACTTTCAGAAAAATCGATTAACTGAGCTAACTCTTGTTTTAAACAGCGATGTAACTCAACTAAGTTTTCTGGTTTCACATGGTGTTTGCGTGCTAATTGTAAAGCATGCCCTAAACGTTGTTCTATTTCATAAAGTGATGCTGGGTCTTGTTCTATATCAGTAGCCAATTGTTGTACTTCATGTGTTGCTTCTTGCACTTGAATGAGGGCTTCTTGCAATAAATTAGATATATTGTTATACCGAGAGTCTAATTCACACAGTTCGTCTAAATATTGTGTTGCTCGATAGAGTAGAGAATCAATACTCACTGTTTCATTTTCACTTAATAATTGTAGAGTTGATTGTGAAAGTGTGGTTAATTGCTCACTGTTGGAGAGACGTTTTTGTTCTTCTTCCAATGTGAGATATTCATCAGGACGTAAATTAAATTCATCCAACTCCGCAACTTGATATTGTAAAAGCTGCTTTTTGGCTTCACTTTCAGCAACTTTTTGCTGAAAAGTTTGTACTTGGTGTTGTAGTGTTTTCCATGCTTGATATTCTTCTTGCATTTGTGCCAGTAAATTTCCATGAGAGCAAAAATTATCGAGTAATTGTAGTTGATAGTCAGGTTTGAGTAATAATTGAGAAGCATGTTGACCATTAATCTGGATTAAATATTGCCCTAGTTCTTTCAGCTGGGTGGCTGAAACAGGAATACTATTGATAAAAGCTTTTGAACGTCCATCATGGTTGATAATACGACGTAAAATACATTCATTAGGATTCTCGGCATCTTGTAATTCTTGTATTTGTAGCCATTGGAAAGCAGGACTGTTTTGCTCAAGGATAAATGTTGCACAAATATCAGCTCGTTCTTGTCCCTCTCGTAACATACTGATTTCTGTTCGTTGACCAAGACAAACACTTAATGCGTCAATTGCAATGGATTTTCCTGCACCAGTTTCTCCAGTGATGACAGACATCCCTTTAGTCAGTTCAATATTAAGATGACGAACAATAGCAAAATTATTAATTGTCAGTTGAATGAGCATAGTAATTCCTCGTTTACTGTATATTTATCAGTTTATAACTGTTTTTATATACAGTAAAGCGATTTTTAATAATTTTGAGTGTTTTTTATACTAGATTTCTGAGCCAACCTAATTTTGAACTCAGTACTTTGTAATAGTTATAGTTTTTTAGATGCAGTAATCTGAGTTTATGCTGGCTTTTTTGAATATGTACAATGTCATCTGGAGAGAATTCCAAAGCAATTTGACTGTCGCAACCTACTTCTAATTGTGCTGTGTTATATTCGGCAAAACGGATAGAGATTTTACTATCGCCATCAATGACTAAGGGACGTGAGGAGAGGGTATGTGGGAACATTGGCACTAATGCAATTGCATTGAGCTGAGGAGTTAAAATAGGACCTCCAGCAGAAAGAGAATAAGCGGTTGAACCTGTTGGCGTAGAAATAATTAAGCCATCAGAACGTTGTGAAAAGGCAAATTTATCATCAATATAAACATGAAAATCGATCATATGTGCAATTTTGGCAGGGTGAATAACCGCTTCATTGACAGCATTCGCCTTAGCAATAATTTTTCCATCACGTTCTACGCTGGCTTCTAAGATAAAGCGTTCTTCCACAAAAAATTCACCTTGTTCTAAACAAGCTTGCAACTGTGCATAAGCATTTTTAGGGTCAATATCTGTTAAGAAGCCTAAATTACCTCGATTAATACCGATTAATGCAATGTCATATTTGGCAAGGATGCGTGCACGTCCTAACATATTGCCATCACCACCAATCACAATTCCTAACTGCGCGTTTTGTCCAATATCTTCAATTGAGGCTAAATAATCTTCGCTTAAGCCAAGTTGCTCGCCGATTGGACGCTCTACTAATACTTGATAACCTTTTTCAATGAGCCACTGAAAAAGATTTTTATGCATTTGTAAAGTCAAATCATGGCGAGGTTTACCTAATAATCCAATGGTTTGAAAGGAGGATTGTAGTGCTTTAATATCCACTGCATTTTGGTATGTCATTGCTTGTTCCATTTGATGAAAAAATTTAACCGCACTTGAATTCAAAAAATCAGCCATTATATTACACACAAAACCTTTTATTTGTCAGCAAGTATCTATATATGTGTTAACTTTTATATTTTTTGCTAGAATTAGTCAAAATTTTGTTATTAACGGAGAATGTAATGTCTGCAAAAGAGCAACAAATTGAAAATGAAGAAATGATTCAAGAAGAAGTTGAATTAGAACAACCTGTTGAAGAGGTAGTAGGGGAAGATCCTTTAGAGGAAGCAATTGCTCGTGTTCAAGAATTGGAAGCTCAGTTAGAACAAACAATGAAGAAAGAGCAAGATTTATTATTACGTACACGAGCTGAAATTGATAACATTCGTCGTCGTACAGAACAAGATGTAGAGAAAGCACATAAGTTTGCATTAGAAAAATTTTCTAAAGATATTCTCAATACTATTGATAATTTAGAACGTGCTTTAGCAACACCAGCAAATTTAGAGGATGAAAGTGTAAAAGCTCTGTTTGATGGTGTTGAGCTGACTTTGAAAGAACTTATTTCCACAGTGGCTCGTTTCGGTGTTGAACCTGTTGGTATTGTTGGTGAAGTGTTTAATCCCGAATTACATCAAGCAATTTCCATGCAGCCGATGGAAGGATTTGAAGCAAACCAAATTACAGTAGTATTACAAAAAGGTTATTTATTAAATGGTCGTGTTATTCGTCCAGCAATGGTAATGGTTGCTGCATAGATACGAGATATTTTATAAAAAAAGACCGCACTTTATTTGCTTAAAGCGAAAGTGCGGTCTTTTTATTTTGATTTTGAGATGTTTCATATAATAAAAGATTATAAACCATAGCCAAAAAGTAGTTGTAGTTTATTAAAAATTCTCATTTAATCATATGCAGTTTTTTTATTCGTATTGAGAGCAAATTATGAGCGTGATAAATCTGATTATTTTTGTCGCATTACTTGTGTTATTAGCATGGATTTTTAAACGTACCCAAAAACTAGGGACAACAGTATTTATCGGATTAGTATTAGGTTTAGTTTGTGGTGCGTTATTGCAGCAATTAGCCGATCAAGATGCCGTTAAAAGTACTTTAGATTGGATTAACTTAGTTGGTAGTGGTTATGTGCGTTTACTGCAAATGATTGTAATGCCATTAGTCTTTATTTCAATTCTCTCAGCAATTACTCGTTTAAATCAGGCAAGTGCTTTGGGGAAAATTAGTTTCAGTGTAATTTCTGTGTTATTAATCACGACTGCAATTGCTGCAGCAATTGGGATTGCTATGGCTTATATATTCGAACTAAGTGCAGAGGGATTAGTGGCAGGAGAGCGTGAATTAGCGGCTCAAACCCGTGTTGAAGGTCGAGTAGAAAAAGTGAGTAGTTTGACTATTCCTGCTATGTTATTGTCTTTTATCCCTAAAAATCCATTTTTAGAATTAACGGGTGCAAATCCTACTTCTATTATTAGTGTTGTGTTATTTTCAGCATTGCTCGGTGTTGCGGCACTCAGTTTAAGTAAAGAAGATCAGGCATTGGGCGAGCGTATTGCACAAGGTGTAGAAACATTGAATAAATTAATTATGCGTTTAGTGCGTATGGTCATTCGTTTAACGCCTTATGGTGTATTTGCACTCATGATTAAAATGGCTACAACATCAAAATGGGCAGATATTGTTAATTTGGGTTCATTTATTATTGCCTCCTATTTAGCTATTTTATTCATGTTTCTGGTACACGCACTTATATTGGTCCTTTTTAAAGTAAACCCTGTGAATTATTTTAAAAAGGTCTTACCCACATTAAGTTTTGCGTTTACTTCTCGTTCTAGTGCCGCCACATTGCCACTCAATATTGAAACACAAACAAATAAATTAGGTAATAATAGTGTGATTGCGAATTTTGCCGCAACTTTTGGTGCAACAATCGGACAAAATGGCTGTGCGGGTATCTATCCTGCAATGTTAGCCGTTATGGTTGCGCCAACAGTTGGAATTGATCCTTTCAGTTTTACTTATTTAGCTACATTGATTTTAGTTGTGACGATTTCATCACTAGGTATTGCGGGTGTGGGTGGTGGTGCGACCTTTGCTGCCATTGTGGTGCTTTCAACGTTGAATCTACCACTTGCGTTAGTAGGGCTATTGATCTCTATTGAGCCTTTAATTGATATGGGACGTACCGCACTTAACGTGAATGGCTCAATGGTCGCTGGTACAGTGACTAATCAATTGTTAAGCAAAAAATAATGCTTCAATAGTGTATTATCAATAAAAAAAGAGATAGCATATATAGCTATCTCTTTTTAGGTTTAGCCAGTATTAGAAGGTTAATTCAGCGGATAATCTAAAATTTCGACCAGGCGCATAAAAACGTTTGATTCCTGCTCCTGTATTTTGATCAATGAGATTAATCGTGCCAATTGAACGAATTGAACGAGCTGAGTCCCAAGTAATATATTTTTTATTCGTCATATTATATAAACCAGCAGTCAACATTAGATTCTTAAACGGTTTAGCATAAATAATCGTATCGATTGTCATGTAGTGATGATTACGCCATGCTAATGTATTATCAGTTACGCTTTTCCCTTGAATTAAAGCCCCATTTTTCTTTTGATCCTCCCAATACATGTTATAAGTTTGATGCCGTTTTTTCTCCGCAACATCGGTAATGAAGAAGTCAATTCCGTATTTGTCATCTTCAGTTGCATAGCCAATGTTATATATTGCGGTAGTGGGTTGAATGGCATTCATTGGGATCTTGCTTTCAATTTTGCCTTTTTGATGCGTCAGTTTATAACCTATTCTGAAGCCAGCTAACTTGTGATAAAGCGTTTTTAATTCTAAGCGAGCATTTATTTCAAGTCCTGTTACTTTAGCCTTATCTCTATTATGATTTTGGTAGAATGGATAGCTGATTGAGCTGCCTTCATCAACTGCACGTTGTCCAACATAAACTAGATCAATAAAATGATCATAATCAGTTTGGAATGCACTTAAAGTAATAAAACTTTGATTTTTATATATTGTCATTGCTACTTCTTTTGTTTTAGCAATTTCAGGCTTTAAATTGACATTCGGCGTAATTGAGAAACTTGGGTGCTTAAATGTCATGAACATTTCATCGGAAGTTGGCGCCCTAAATCCATTTGAATATTTAAATTGGACACGCATCCAATTTAATGGATCGATGTTTAACCCGAAATTGTAAGAATGATGTTTGTATGCTTTGTTTTGCAACATCATTGCAAGGTTTTGTGCGACATTTTTATTCATACATTCGGTGTTATAGCCACATTTTGCTCCAATACCGTAAGCGTTCTCAGGTAATGGAATAAAGATACCCGCAATTAGCCCTTTGGGTACAGGTACATTAGGATTGTAACTTGGTCGATGTTCTACTTTGTCATAGCGGTAATTGAGATCTAAGTTTAGCCAATTGGTTAGCCTAATATTGTCCCCCAAATAAAGAGCTTGGTTTTTGGTTTCTACTGGAATTAGGTAACTATAACGTCCATTAACATTTTCTCTTAAATTACCTGTACAAGAGCCAGTTGGCCAGTAATCTGGACGCGGTTCATATTGTATAGGATAAGTGCCACTAATACTTTTATTACAGAAGAACGCATCAGCCCACCATTGAACATTGCCACCTTTATAACCATCTTTATTGACCATGCTTTTGTGTGTTTTATTATAGAGACCGCCATATTTTAGTTGATGTGCCATTCCCCAAGTTGAGAACTCTTTACCAAAATCTAAATTGATTTGTTTGGTGTCCGTGTTGAGATCGCGATCGTTATAATCATTACGGCTATAACCTGCGGAGAAAGGTAAAATAAATTTAACTTCCTCATATTGTTTTCCTCCCCAATTGTTAGCTTGAGATTTGAGCTCAATTTCACCGTATTGTCGACCATCAGCAAGCGTTTTAAGGGTAATCTCTCTTTCTTCAAATTTGTAGACGTCTTCGGATTTTTCATTTTTTTTGACAAAGACTTTAAATTTTTTCTTACAGTTAATTTTAGAGCAATCAATTAATGTTGTCTGTGGTGAATACTCTCGGTAATCAAATCCTGAAATGACTTCACCTTTAGAATTTTTATATTTGACTTCTTTGCCCCAAGTACCCTCTATTACTTCTGCGGTAATTTCACCACCTTGTTTATCGGCAATTTTATTGACACCAGTACTGCTATCAAGCGCTAAGCCTTGCTCATTTAATACAGAAACACATTTTGGTCCACTGCAATACTCATCTGTTCTTGCCTTATTTTTAATTTTTTGTGAGGAAACGGAGACTTTAAAATGATCCCAAAGGGCTGTTTGTGTAAAGTTTTCATAAGCAAACTGGATATTCTTGCGATGAGAGCTATCGTTCGTTTTTCTTTCTCCATAGATTTCAGTATTCACATAGCTACTTGGTCTTAATGTATAAGATAAATCTTCTCCACGCGATCTTAGTTTAGAATCATCTAATGCGACAGTAAAACGATGTTCTTCATGGGGCTGGAAACCAAATTTAATTAAGGTGCTATCTCGAGTTATATCATAAGGATCTGTTTTTTCACGTGTTTTTCCAACAGCTGATTTATCTTTTTCTTGGTTTGTATAGATATCATAAAAATAGTTTTCGATTTCATGACCTTCACGGCGTGTATTGATGAATAACAGATCAAACCATTTATATTTTCCTGCTAAAGTGACAGAGGTGATATCTTCGTTATTCATACTTTGATAGCCACGTTTGACACCAATATGGTAATTTTTATTAAGGAGATAATCGCGAGCATCTTTAGTTTCAAATATGACAGAACCGCCTAGTGCTCCACTACCTGATTTAATTGAGTCCGCGCCTTTAGTAATAGTCGCGACTTTAACATTCTCTATTTCTATGCCATTACGTGTATTATTAAAATTACCATAGCCTTCAAATAGTTCTTTAAATCCTTGTGAGCTTAATGTTTCAGCCTGACGTAAGCCATCAATCATAATGCCAACACGATTTTCATCAACGCCTCGTACCGCATAGCCACTAGCACCAGTACGTCCTGTTTCAACAACAGTAATCCCTGTTTCATAGCGGACTAAATCTCGACTATCAGAGACTTGTTGTTTATGTATTGTTTGTGAGTTAATTTGGCTTTCGCCTACTTTGTTTTCTTGGATATTCATGTGTTCGGTATTTCCACCAGAAACAACAATCGTATCAAGTTGTTCGATATGTTCTACTTCTTCTGCA
Source organism: Pasteurella canis (assembly GCF_900454865.1). Lineage (GTDB taxonomy): Bacteria > Pseudomonadota > Gammaproteobacteria > Enterobacterales > Pasteurellaceae > Pasteurella > Pasteurella canis. The sequence goes on from NZ_UGTV01000015.1 coordinate 387,477, forward strand.
AGGGAAGGGGGGCTTAATGTTAAAGCGGCTAGTATTAATGCATACTGCTTATTTAATTGCATAGATACCTCTTTTACTACTAATAAAATTGATTATGAAAATCATTTTCAATTATAGAGGCGATGTTTAGAAATGAAAAGGGCAACTTGTAGGATATTCGCCCAAATGGGTAAATTAAGTTAACTATTTAAATTTATTGATGATTTTATAGTATAAATGTCATTCAAATTGGCTAAATTTTATTATTTTTTGACAATAGTTCCTTTTAATAGTTTACGGATCCAACTCCGATTAGCTTGAAGTTGATGCATAATATCTTGACTCAAAGGTAAAGGCTCCTGATAAATGAGTGAAGCAAGGGTTTCTCCTAACAAAGGAGCAGAAGTGAGTCCTCTTGAGCCTAAAGCGGCGATTAAGAATAAGTTATCAAAATTGGCTGCATTTTTTATCGATTGTTTACGGCGGCGCAGATTGTAAAGATGTTGGTAATCATCTAATTGTTGCTCAAATTTTGGTACATTTCCTAACATAGGAATACGATCGCGTACTGCACAGCGAATACCAACACGCGCTTGATTGCCTGATGTATCAATTTCTTTTGTCCAGTTGACGTTGAGGTTAGTTTGAATTTTTTGCTGGTTTTCTCGTTGTTCAGCCAAACTAAATTCTCGTGAATCACAATCACGTACATGACTTGCACCAATGCAATGAGTATGGCTTTGTGCCATAGGAGTGAGATAACCATCATAACATACAACCGTTTTTAGCTGTTTTAAATGTTCAGTCGTCGGGATCTCACTCACTTGCCCACGTACAGGATATAAAGGCAAATGTGCTGTTTGAGTAAACTCAGTAATTTTATGCCCGTTTGCTAAGATCACAACTTGATGTTTATATTGTTCTCCTTGTGCATTTGTTAGTTGCCAACCATTTTCTTGCTGTTCAAGTGCGGTCACTTTTTGCTGGGTTTTAATTTCAAGTCCGCATTCAACTAAATAGGCAAACATGTTTTGGACAAATTGGCGCGGTGCAAGCCAAGCACCTTGTGGAATAAATCCACCAGAACAGGCTAAAGGCAGTCCAACTTTTTCACTCAATTGTACTGGTGAAAGGGGGGAATATAAGCTTTGAGGCCATTGATAGTGTGAAATTTTCTCTAATTTGACCGCACTTTTATGGTCATAGCTACAAAGTGCTACGCCACAGAACGAATGCTCAAAAGGAATCCCTTGCAGGATTGCCTGTTGTAAACGTTGTTGTCCATAAGCAAAGGCATGAATATAAAAGCGAATATTAATCAAATCATCATCACTGAGTTGTGGATAGAATGCACCTTGTTTATTACCTGACGCATTGAGAGCAATATCTTCGTCTTCACAATAAAGTGTCACTTTAGCTTGACGCTCTAATAAAGATAAGGCACAGAATAATGAAGCAATGCCGCCGCCAATAATGGCGATATTTGGTTGTGGAGTAACCTGAGCAGGTTGTGCTAGATACCAAGGGAAGTGAATAGGAGCTTGGCTAGAATTAGGTTTGTTACCTTGTAAGCATTCGCGTTTTTTTCCATAGCCCTTGCGCTTTTTAACTTCAAAACCTACTTGTTCTAAGCCTTTTCGTACGGTACTTGCTGCAGTAAAAGTAGCAAACGTGCCTTGTTCTTTGCTGTAGCGATACATATGTCGATAGAGTGTATCATTCCACATTTGTGGATTTTTGCTCGGAGAAAATCCATCAAGAAACCAGGCATCTATTTTGTTACACATATAATCACCAAGTTGAGGGAGATTATCGATGAGATCGCCAAACCAAAGATCCAATGTGGTTTCGGCAAAATGGAAGCGATAACAACCCTCAATAGGTTCAAGCCAATATTGCTGTAATTGTTGAGCTAATTGTGTAAATTCAGGGTAAGTTTGATGGGCAAGCTTGAGTTGTTCAAGTGGAATAGGATATTTTTCAAAAGAAATAAAGAATAAGCGTTTAAGTGGTGCATTTGGATATTGTTGACGAAATTCACGAAATAATATTGTTACTGCAAAAAAATTAAGACCCGTACCAAATCCTGTTTCAGCAATGACAAAATGTTCAGATGGATAGTTTTGCCAACGTTGCCACAATTGATTGCCTTGTTGAAAGACATAGCGACTTTCAGCAAGTCCGTCTTGGTTAGAAAAGTAGATATCGTCAAATTCAGCAGAAACAGGCGTGTGATCTTGGTTGAAATGGACTTCTGCAAATTGAATTTTCTTCATGACTTTTTATTCCTTTATAGACAAGCTGAATCGTACTATAATAACGAAATTTTCTGTACTGGTCGAATGATCGAATTACTACTTGAAATCTTGTAGTTTGGAGGCTATTTTATCGACCATATTTTCATTTCTGAACAAAAAGGAATACTCTATGAAAAGAGCGGTTATTACTGGTTTTGGTATTATTTCGAGTATTGGTAACAATAAAGACGAAGTATTAGCGTCATTAAAAGCAGGTAAATCAGGTATTGAAGTAGTGCCTGAGTTTGTAGAAGTTGGCATGCGTAGTCATGTCGCTGGTACTATTAAGTTAAATCCAAGCGAATTAATCGATCGTAAAATTTATCGTTTCATGGGGGATGCCGCAGCTTATGCTTATCTTTCTATGAAAGAAGCGATTGAAGACGCGGGTTTAACGGAAGAACAAGTTTCAAATGATCGCACAGGATTAGTTATTGGTGCGGGAACAGGCTCTGCGCATAATCAACTTATTGCTTGTGATGCGGTGCGTGGTCCACGTGGTGTTAAAGCAGTCGGGCCTTATGCTGTGACAAAAACGATGGCATCTAGTGTATCTGCTTGTTTAGCAACACCATATAAAATTCGTGGTGTAAACTATAGTATCAGTTCAGCTTGTGCGACATCAGCACACTGTATTGGTCATGCACTTGAGTTAATTCAGCTGGGTAAACAAGATATTGTCTTTGCTGGTGGCGCAGAAGAACTGTCTTGGGAGTGTGCAACAGAATTTGATGCAATGGGCGCAGTATCTACTAAATATAATGAAACACCAGAAAAAGCATCACGTGCTTATGATGCAAATCGTGATGGATTTGTCATTGCTGGGGGTGGTGCAGTTGTAGTTGTTGAAGAACTAGAACATGCACTTGCACGTGGAGCGAAAATTTATGCAGAAATCGTTGGTTATGGTGCGACTTCTGATGGCTATGATATGGTGGCGCCAAGTGGTGAAGGTGCTGAGCGTTGTATGAAGCAAGCAATGGCAACAGTAGATACACCTATTGATTATATTAATGTGCATGGTACTTCCACACCAGTTGGTGATGTGAAAGAGTTAGGGGCAATTAAAAATGTTTTTGGTGATAAGGTGCCTGCGATTTCATCAACTAAGTCAATGACAGGTCACTCTTTAGGTGCTGCTGGTGCTCATGAGGCAATTTATACTTTATTAATGTTAGATAATGACTTTATTGCGCCGAGTATCAATATTGACACTTTAGATGAACAGGCTGAGGGTTGTAATATCGTTACTGAAACAGTTGAGAATGCAGGCTTGCAAACAGTGATGTCGAACAGTTTTGGCTTCGGTGGAACAAACGCAGCGTTAATTTTTAAAAAATATCATGGCTAATAACATAAAGGCGGATAATATATTCGCCTTTATTTTTGTATTCAAAAAGCTGACGGGGCGTCAGCTTTTTTGTCGTACCTATCCTTATTATTTATTAGCAAGAATGACAGCCCGAGTAGGAGCTTGGTAGCCTTCTATTGTTTTAGTGTGATCATTAGGATCTAAGAAATCAGCTAAAGATTCATTTTCTAACCAATCTGTTTTACGTTGTTCTGCTAATGTAGTTAGCGCAACATCAACACAACGAACATTTTTGAAACCTACTTTTTCTAACCAGTGAATTAAGGCTGGGACAGAAGGAATAAAGTAAACATTTTTCATTTTGGCGTAGCGATCAGCAGGGACAAGGACGGTATTGATATCGCCATCGACAACTAATGTTTCGAGTACGAGTTCGCCGCCTTGTATAAGCTGACTTTTTAGTTGTGTTAAATGATCTAATGGTGATTTGCGATGGTAAAGGACGCCCATTGAGAATACTGTGTCAAAAGCAGCAAGAGGTTGCATTTCTTCAATACCTAAAGGAATGAGATTTACTCGACGATCATTGTTAAGTAATTTACGTACTGCTTCAAATTGACATAAAAATAACTCGGTTGGATCAATGCCTACGACCATTCTTGCCCCTTCGCCTAACATCCGCCACATATGATAGCCACTGCCACAACCGACATCTAGAATCGTGCGTCCTTGCAGCGGAGCAAGGTGAGGTAAAACACGCTCCCATTTGAAATCAGAGCGCCATTCACAATCAATATGTATACCATACAAATGATATGGACCTTTGCGCCAAGGCATTAATTGTTTTAGATGATAGACAAGGCGTTGTTGCTCTCCTTGTGATAAAGGTGAAATTTGCTCAGATTTGACCGCACTTTTTAGATCAATATGATCAGCATGTAAGTGTGGTAAGAAATCAACCACTTTTGCCCATTTGGCATAATCACCATGAGTTTGTTTTTCCCATTGTTTTAATTGTAAGGGTAAAGTTTCTAGCCATGCAGATAACGGTGTTGTGGCAATTTGTTGATAAAAAGGACGAAAATCAATCATAGTGCATTTTTATAAGCTGTTTTTGCTTGTTCAAACCTGTCAGTAACTTGTTGTTCAGGTGCCTTTGAAAGGAAAGATACAACGATAATAACTAAACTAGCGAGTAAAAAGCCTGGCACCATTTCATACAGCTGATGTAATTGAGACTTTTCAGGTGTCCAAGACTTCCAACCAAAAACGACAATCGCTCCAGTTAACATACCACATAATGCAGCACTGGATGTCATGCGTTTCCAAAAAAGGGAAAAGAGTAAAACTGGACCAAAGGCACAACCAAAACCAGCCCAAGCAAACTCAACAAGTTTCAGAACTTTACTGTGTTCATCTTGTGCAATCCAAATTGCAATCGCGGCAATAGTGAGAACCATCGCTCGACCTAGCCAAACTAATTCTTTATCAGAGGCCTTAGGACGGATAAAGCCCTTATAGAAATCTTCTGTGATCGCACTAGAAGAAATTAACAATTGTGCGCTTAATGTACTCATAACTGCCGCTAAAATAGCAGATAATAAAACACCTGCTATCCAAGGATTAAAAAGTAATTTTGCAAGTTCGATAAAGACTTGTTCAGATTCTTTATTTACTAAACTTGCAACTTGTGGATTAGCGTAGAAGTAAGCAATACCAAAGAAACCAATACCGATTGCACCTAACAAGCAAAGTACCATCCATGTCATACTGATTTTGCGAGCGTTATTGAGTGATTTGACCGAATCTGCCGCCATAAAACGTGCAAGAATATGAGGTTGACCAAAATAACCTAATCCCCAAGCAGCCAAACTTAATAAGCCAAGTGGTGTTGTACTACTGAAAACATCTGTGAAATCCTTTTGCATTACGCTTTCTGCTTGCTGAAGAGCTAAAGTGAAATTATCTAGTCCTCCCAGATGAAGTAATACAAAAATCGGTGTTAAAATTAAAGCGAAAATCATTAAAGTTGCTTGAATTGTATCAGTCCAACTAACGGCTAGAAAACCACCAATGAACGTATAAGCAATAGTTGCTAATGCGCCATACCAAAGTGCGGTTGAATATTCAACAGAAAATAAATTTTGAAAAAGTTTGGCACCTGCAACAACACCTGAAGCACAATAAATTGTGAAAAAAATAAGAATAATACTAGCAGAAACAATTTTTAATGTGTTATTTGATGTGCCAAAGCGGCTATGGAAGTATTCTGGTAGTGTTAATGCATTATTGTTAAATTCAGTATAAATTCGAAGTCGACCAGCGACAAATAACCAGTTTAAATAAGCACCAATTGTTAACCCAATTGCTATCCAGCCTTCAATTAAACCTGATACATAAATCGCACCAGGTAAGCCCATTAATAACCAACCAGACATATCCGATGCACCAGCTGACATTGCGGTAACAAAGCTACCTAATCGACGACCACCTAAAATATAATCAGACAAATTATTAGTATAGTGATAAGCGAATATGCCAATCAATAACATACCGACAATGTAAATAGTAAATGTAATTATTGTTGGATCTAATCCAAACATTCTAACCTCACAAAGATGCTAAAAATATTATTTTTATGTGCCAAAATTTGAGAAAGCTCACATTTTACCTTATTTGACACTATTATTCTATTTTCCTTTTCGTTAGACTAATGAGCAATTTATTTTTAAAAATTATCAAGTTAGGTAAAGTTATGGATTCTGTTGAATTATTAGTCAACGTTACCCCCAACGAGACTCGTATTGCTTTAGTCGATATGGGTATTTTGAAAGAAGTCCATATTGAACGACAAGCTAAACGTGGAATTGTTGGTAATATTTATAAAGGTCGCGTGACACGAGTATTGCCTGGTATGCAATCTGCTTTTGTTGATATTGGCTTAGAGAAAGCGGCTTTTTTGCATGCGTCCGACATTGTTTCACATACAGAATGTGTCGAGGAGAGTGAACAAAAACAATTTGTAGTTAAAGATATTGCTGAACTTGTTCGGGAAGGACAAGATATTGTTGTGCAAGTTGTAAAAGATCCTCTTGGTACTAAAGGAGCTCGTTTAACTACGGACATTACGTTGCCTTCTCGTTATCTTGTGTTTATGCCAGAGAATAGCCATGTTGGTGTGTCTCAACGTATTGAGAGCGAAGAGGAACGAGCAAGACTAAAAGAGTTAGTGCTGCCATTTTGTGATGAGCTTGGTGGCTTTATTATCCGCACTGCAGCAGAAGGTACAACAGAAGAAGAACTGAAGCAAGATGCTGATTTTTTAAAACGTTTATGGCGTAAAGTCTTAGAACGGCGCACTAAATATCCAACTAAGTCTATGTTATACGGTGAATTAGCCTTAACACAGCGTATTTTACGTGATTTTATTGGTGCGGGTTTAGAGAAAATTAGAATTGATTCTAAATTGTGTTTTAGTGAAGTAAAGCAATTTACCGAAGAATTTATGCCAACATTAGTGGATAAGTTAGTACTTTATTCAGGTAATCAGCCTTTATTTGATGTTTATGGTGTCGAAACTGCAATTCAGACAGCATTAAATAAGAGAGTTAATTTAAAATCGGGTGGTTATTTAATTATTGAGCAGACTGAGGCGATGACCACGATTGACATTAATACTGGCGCATTTGTAGGGCATCGTAATCTTGAGGAGACGATTTTTAATACAAATATTGAGGCGACAAAAGCGATTGCCCAACAACTACAACTACGTAATCTCGGTGGAATTATCATTATTGATTTTATTGATATGCAAACAGATGAACACCGTCATCGTGTTTTAGAATCGTTACAAGAAGCCCTTGCAAAAGACCGAGTGAAAACAAATGTTAATGGTTTCACACAGTTAGGTTTAGTCGAAATGACACGTAAACGTACTCGAGAAAGTCTTGAGCACGTTTTATGTGGTGATTGTCCTTCTTGTCAAGGACGTGGGCGAGTGAAAACAGTAGAAACCGTTTGCTACGAAATTATGCGTGAGATTATCCGAGTACATCATTTATTCTCGAGTGAACAATTTTTAGTATATGCGTCAAGAGCGGTAGCTGATTATTTAATTAATGAAGAATCACATGGGTTGTTGGCTGAATTAGAAGTGTTTATTGGTAAACAAGTACAAATTAAGACAGAAGTTTATTATAACCAAGAACAATTTGATGTTGTCGTTATGTAATTAATCCTGTAGTTTATTAAAAATAATCTTTGAGAGGTAAAAAGATGGACTAAGGTTCATCTTTTATTGCTTTAAACTATCCCATACACAATATTAACATGAGTATTACTTCCTTTCATCATGACCAAAAATAACATAAAATACACCGCACTTTTTCTATTATTAATGAACATATAAATTTATGATTAAAACAGTCAGTAACACATTACTCGCGCCAACTAACCTTTCATTAAATGACTTGCAAAACACATTTGATTTATTATCACATCGTCATATTGATTATGCAGATTTTTATTTTCAGTTAAGCCAAGATGAAAATTGGGTATTAGAAGATGGCATTATTAAAGAAGGTGGATTTCATATCGACCGTGGTGTGGGAGTCAGAGCAGTAAGTGGTGAAAAAACAGGTTTTGCTTACTCTGATCAAATTAATTTAGCAAGTTTGCAACAATGTGCTGATGCAGTGAAAGGTATTGCGCAATTAAAACAAGGTAACATTATTGTGCCGAGTGTTTTTAATCCTGTTAAGCCTATTTTACGTTATCAGGCAATTAATCCATTAGAGAGTTTAAGTAAAGAGAAAAAAATTGAACTCTTACATTTAGTTGATCGTATTGCTCGTAGTGAGGACTCACGCGTAGTACAAGTTTCTGCAAGTTTAAGCTCTGTTTATGAGGAGGTTTTAATTGTTGCAACGGATGGTACTTTAGCCGCAGATATTCGTCCTTTAGTCCGTTTATCGATAGCTGTATTAGTAGAGCAAGATGGTAAACGTGAGCGTGGTAGCGCGGGTGTAGGCGGGCGCTTCAGCTTAGATTGGTTTTTAGAAAGTGAACAAGGTGAAATCAGAGCAGTTTATTTTGCTAAAGAAGCCGTACGTCAGGCTTTAGTTAATTTGAATGCGATAGAAGCACCTGCGGGGATGATGCCTGTTGTATTAGGTGCTGGTTGGCCTGGGGTTTTATTGCATGAAGCAGTAGGACATGGCTTAGAAGGGGATTTTAATCGTAAAGAAAGCTCTTTGTTTACAGGTAAAATTGGAGAGCTTGTTACTTCACCATTATGTACAATTGTTGATGATGGTACATTACAAAACCGCCGAGGTTCTATGACAGTGGATGATGAGGGAGTGCCAGGTCAATATAATGTATTGATTAAAGATGGCATTTTAAAAGGCTATATGCAAGATAAAATGAATGCACGTTTAATGGGGGTAGCACCAACAGGGAATGGTCGCCGCGAATCTTATGCACATTTGCCGATGCCACGTATGACGAATACTTATATGTTAGCAGGACAAAGTCAGTTTGATGATTTGATTGCTTCTGTAGAGCGTGGGATTTTTGCATCGCATTTTGGTGGAGGTCAGGTAGATATAACGTCTGGTAAATTTGTTTTCTCTACATCAGAGGCATATTTAATTGAAAAAGGGAAAATTACTCAGCCAGTAAAAGGGGCCACTTTAATTGGTAGTGGTATTGAAGTAATGCAAAATATCTCTATGGTGGCGGATCAAGTTGAAATTGATCATGGAGTGGGTGTTTGTGGTAAAGAAGGACAGAGTATCCCAGTTGGTGTTGGCCAACCTGCATTGAAAATTGAGAAAATTACAGTGGGTGGAACCAATTAATATAAAAAATCCAGATGTACTATCTGGATTTTTTATATGTTAATATGAATAATTATTCAAATATATTGACTAAATATTTTTACTAAACTATGCTTTAGAAAAATAAGCAGGAAGGGTAATATAATGACACAACATACGCGTGAAATATTTAATCAAGTCATGATCCAAAACTATATACCTGCGGATTTTATCCCAGTTAGAGGCAAAGGCTGCCGAATTTGGGATCAATCAGGTAAAGAATATATTGATTTTACGAGTGGTATTGCGGTAAATAGTTTAGGACATTGCCCTGATGAGGTCGTAGAGGTATTACAGCGGCAAGGACAAATATTATGGCATTCTAGTAATTGGTTTACGAGTGAGCCGACATTAGCTTTAGCGAGCAAATTAGTCGAAAAAACTTTTGCAGATCGGGTTATGTTTGTTAACTCAGGCGCAGAAGCAAATGAAGCAGCATTGAAATTAGCTCGTCGCTATGCTGTCGATCGTTTTGGTTACCAGAAAAGTAAAATTATCTCATTTAAACAAAGTTTTCACGGTCGTACTTTTTTTACAGTAAGTGTTGGTGGACAAGCCAAATACTCGGATGGTTTTGGTCCTAAACCTGCAGATATTATTCATCTACCTTTTAATGATTTGGATGCAGTAAAAGCAGTGATTGATGATCAGACTTGTGCTGTCATTGTTGAGCTTATTCAAGGCGAAAGTGGTGTCATTCCAGCGAATAGCGATTTCTTACTGGGATTACGTGAGTTATGCTCTCAGCATAATGTGCTATTGATATTCGATGAAGTTCAAACTGGCGTTGGGCGTACAGGGTATTTTTATGCATATATGAAATATGGTGTTGTACCTGATATTTTGACTTCAGCGAAAGCATTAGGTAATGGGTTTCCAATTGGTGCAATGCTAACGACTGATACTATAGCAAAAAGTTTTGCACCAGGTGTACATGGTACAACGTTTGGCGGAAATCCACTGGCTTGTGCAGTGGCGAGCAAAGTCATTGATATTATTTCTCAGCCTACATTTTTAGATAATGTGAAACAAATTTCTGCGCGTTTAGTCGAGGCGTTAGAGAAAATTAATCAGCAATATCAACTGTTTAAGGATATTCGTGGAGAAGGGCTATTAATTGGGGCAGAGTTAGTTGAAAAATATCAAGGACAAGCAAGTGAGTTTGTAAAAAAAGCAGCAGATAATGGTTTAATGATCTTAGTTGCGGGTCCGAATGTATTGCGTTTCGCTCCAGCCTTGAATATTACAGAACAGGAATTAGCGTTAGGGATTGCAAGATTAGCTGACAGTTTGAGATGCTAATAAAATAAATAGAGAGGAAAGTGCGGTCGATATTGACAACATTTATTATTATTTTTGTTGTTAATAAAAAACCACCTTTGCTTAAAAGGTGGTTATCAAGTTAAAAAGTAGAAACCCAGATAATGAATATTTAGCAGATTTCAGTTTGGTTAATCAGCAGAATAGTAGAGCTTGCCAATTTCGATCTTTTGGCGTCCATTAGCTTCACGCCATCTATTTGTGTCACGTAATGAGTAAACACAACCGCAATATTCTTGTTGGTAGAAGCGCTCACGTTTACTAATTTCAATCATCCGTTGTGAGCCACCTCCTTTACGCCAGTTATAATCCCAATAAATTACATCATCATATTTTTCTGCAGCACGGTGCCCGCACCCGTTGATTTGGTTCATATCTTTCCAACGAGAAATACCTAGACAACTTGTGAATACAGGAAAACCATTGTTATGAGCGTATTCAGCTGCTTTTTCAAAACGCATATCAAAGCACATAGTACAACGAATACCCCGTTCAGGCTCATCCTCCATTCCTTTTGCACGATCAAACCAGTTTTGACGATCATAGTCTGCATCAATAAATGGGATTCCCCATTTTTCAGCAAAACGAATATTTTCCTCTTTGCGAATTAAATATTCCTTTAACGGGTGAATATTCGGGTTATAGAAGTAAATCGTAAATTCGATGCCTGAAGCATGAATAGCTTCCATGACTTCGCCAGAGCAAGGTGCGCAGCAAGAGTGCAATAACAATTTGTTATGTCCATTAGGTAATTCTAATTTGGGACGAACGAAAGGTGCGTTTGGATCTTTACCTTTACGTGTTTTTTTCGTTAGAGTTTGATTAGTCATTTTTTATAATTCAATTATTGTATATTGTTTTTAGAAATAGGATGAAAATTATCTTCTCTTAGATGTCAATCAGTCGAGAAATCAGCATAAATATCATTCAGTAAATTATCAAATATTTAAGATAAAAGGTTATTTTAAATAATCATCAGGTTATCAGTTTCGATGTGTTATAAACAGTAATATATGACAAAAATGTTTTACTAAAATTAGCTATAATCTGAAATATAGCTATCCGTCATAACCTGAATATCAAAACTAAAACGGTGACATTTGTCAGATATCAAATAAAGTCAAAAAAATGCTGTGATGAAATATTGCCCTTATTTTAATAATTTCGGTCTACTGATAAATATGCCAATGAAATTAATGCTTGTTTATATTCGCTATCAGGTAAAATCATAATAGAGTCAACGGCTTTTTGCGCTTCTTCTTTCGCACGTAACATCGCATAATCTAAAGAGTTGTGTTCAGCCATAATTGCTAATACATCGTTTAAAATATCGCGTTTGCCACCTTCTTTAATCGCATTGCGAATTAATAGAGCTTGAGAGTCAGAAGCATTATGCATCGCATGTAATAAAGGTAATGTTGGTTTACCTTCAGCCAAATCATCTCCTACATTTTTTCCTAGTTCTTGTGCATTGGCACTATAGTCTAAAATATCATCGACTAACTGAAATGCAGTACCTAAATAGCGACCGTAATTTTGTAATGCTTTCTCTTGTTGTTCTGTTGCTTGAGCAAGGATAGCAGCACAATGAGTTGCAGCCTCAAATAAGCGAGCAGTTTTCCCATAGATAACATTCATGTAGTTTTCTTCGGTGGTGTCTGGGTCATTCACATTCATTAATTGTTGAACTTCCCCTTCTGCAATCACATTAGTGGCATCAGACATAATTTTAAGAATGCGTAGAGAATCCAATTGTGTCATTAATTGGAATGCTCTTGTATAAATAAAATCACCCACTAATACGCTAGCTGCATTACCAAATTCCGCATTAGCTGTTGGATTACCTCGACGTAATTGTGACTCATCGACGACATCGTCATGTAATAATGTAGCTGTATGGATAAATTCAATAAATGTTGCACAAGTGACAGGGAGTTCGCCGTGACAATCCAAAGCACGTGCTGCGAGGATTGCTATCATCGGACGGATACGTTTGCCACCACTTTGAATAATGTAATAGCCAAGCTGATTAATCAACGCAACATCAGATTTTAGCTGTGCTAAAATCGTTTCATTTATTTTTTGCATATCGCTGTGTATTAAGCGCTGAATTGCATCAATACTCATTAAATTATGTTGATTTATCATTGTAATAATTGATTTAAGACCAAATGTGAGGAGATTGTACCGAATTTTCTGTCATTTCTGAAATCAAATCACTCAAATTCATAATTTTTTTATTTTATTGTAAATAAGCGCTTGCTCTTGAGTTATTTTTTGCGTAGAATTTGCGACCTATTTATATGAATTTTTGCAGTGCTAAATGAACAAAACATTACGGCACTATATAGCGGAGTATATATGTACGCAGTTTTTCAAAGTGGCGGTAAACAACACCGAGTAAGCGAAGGTCAAGTAGTTCGTTTAGAAAAACTTGAAGTAGCAACTGGTGAAACAGTTGAGTTCAACTCAGTGTTAATGATCGTTAACGGTGAAGATGTTAAAATTGGTGCACCATTAGTTAATGGTAGTAAAGTAGTGGCAGAAGTTGTTGCACACGGTCGTGGCGAAAAAATAAAAATCGTTAAGTTCCGTCGTCGTAAACATAGCCGTAAACAACAAGGTCATCGTCAGTGGTTCACAGAAGTGAAAATCACTGGGATTCAAGCATAATTTCAGGGGAGATCAAGTAGATGGCAACTAAAAAAGCTGGTGGTTCAACTCGTAACGGTCGTGATTCTGAAGCTAAACGCCTTGGTGTTAAACGTTTTGGTGGTGAATCTGTATTAGCAGGTAGCATCATTGTTCGTCAGCGTGGTACTAAATTCCATGCTGGTACAAACGTTGGTATGGGGCGTGACCACACTTTATTCGCAACTGCTGATGGTAAAGTTAAGTTTGAAGTGAAAGGCGATAAAAATCGTAAATACGTTAGTATTATTACTGAGTAATTTCAAATTCCTAAATAAAAAACGCCTCGCACAAGTTGCGGGGCTTTTTTGTAGGAGTATTTTATGAATCAACAGCCTTTACTCGGATTCTTTTTTGCATTTATCGCCGCTTGTATGTGGGGGTCGTTACCAATAGCTTTACAACAAGTGCTAAAGGTTATGGATGCGCAGACTATTGTGTGGTTCCGATTTGCTGTGGCAGCAGTAGGTTTGTTTTTTATTTTAAAAATCACTAAAACATTGCCTAATTTAGCGATATTGCACTTTCAGCATTGGCTATTGATTCTTTTAGGTATTATTGGTTTGTCCGCAAATTTTTTCTTGTATAATGTAGCGTTACAATATATACCTCCAACGACAAGCCAAGTATTTAGCCCCTTTACCTCTTTCGGTATGATATTAACAGGTGTGTGGTTATTTAAAGAGCATTTTGCATTTCATCAAAAGATAGGTTTGTTACTATTAATTTTAGGATTAATCTTTTTCTTTAATGAGCGATTTTCTGATTTTTTACATTTCAGTCTGTATTTAAAAGGCATCATTATTTGTATTAGTGCGAGCTTAGTTTGGGTTGCTTATGGTATTTGCCAAAAACTAATGTCTAAGCGTTTAGCAGCTCAGCAAGTTTTATTACCGATTTATATTGGTTGTAGCATTGTTTTTTTACCTGTATCAACAATATCGCAAGTCACAAATTTAAATATAATACAAATTGCTTGTTTGATTTATTGTTGTTTGAATACTTTGATCGCTTATGGCGCTTACGCTGAAGCATTGAATCATTGGGATGTTGCTAAAGTGAGTGCAATAGTGACACAAATTCCGATACTAACATTAATATTTTCAGAGATTTCACAGTGGCTCGCACCAGAACATTTTATGCATGAAGACTTAAATTGGATAAGCTATATGGGTGCTTTGCTTGTTGTTTCGGGAGCGTTATTTTCTGCAATAGGGCACCGAATTTTAGAAAAAATCACAAATAGGCAGCAATAAGATGAAGCAACAGAAACCGTTAATGGGATTTTTATTTGCATTAATTACTGTAATGGCATGGGGTTCTTTGCCAATTGCATTGCAACGAGTCGTAGCTGTGATGACACCAGAGACAATTGTGTGGTATCGTTTTTTAGTCGCAGCATTAGGTTTATTTATTATTTTAGGTTTAACTAACAAATTACCTAAGATCTCACAATTTTTACCACGATATCGTCTCTTGGCTATTATTGGTGTGATTGGTTTAGCTGGTAATTTTGTATTATTTAATACATCTTTAAAATATATAGAACCTTCAATGGCACAAATTTTTGCACAGTTATCTTCTTTTACGATGATGATTTTTGGAGTCTTCTTCTTTAAAGAGAAATTACGTTTAAATCAAAAAATAGGTTTAATACTACTAGTCATTGGGTTAATTTTATTTTTTAATGATCGTTTTGGACTTTTTTTTAGTGTAAATGCTTATTCAACGGGTATCTTTTTAGCCGCATCTGCTGCATTAATTTGGAGTATTTATGGCATTGCACAAAAATTAATGCTACGTGAATTTAATTCACAACAAATTTTATTTGTCATTTACCTTGGTTGTATGTTTGTTTTTACTCCATTTGCTGAGGTTAATCAAATTAGTGCATTAGACGGTTGGACATTATTTTGTTTTATTTATTGTTGTTTAAATACGTTAGTGGGTTATGGTGCTTATGCAGAGGCACTTAATCGCTGGGATGTATCTAAAGTCAGTGTTGTAATTACGTTAATGCCTTTATTTACAATTTTATTTTCTTATTTATTGTATTTCTTTTATCCTCAAAGTTTTACAAAGCCAGATTTAAACTCGATCAGTTATATTGGTGCATTTGTTGTGGTATTAGGTGCAATTACTTCTGCAATTGGTCATAAATTTATTAAGCGTTAGGAGAACATATGAAATTTATTGATGAGGCGCTAATCCGCGTTGAAGCTGGTGATGGTGGTAACGGCTGTGTGAGCTTCCGACGTGAAAAATATATTCCCAAAGGTGGTCCCGATGGTGGTGATGGTGGCGACGGTGGTGATGTTTATTTAATTGCAGATGAGAACTTAAATACATTAATTGACTATCGTTTTGAAAAACGTTTTGCGGCAGGACGTGGTGAAAATGGACGTAGTGCAGGTTGTACAGGTCATCGTGGTAATGATATTACATTGCGAGTACCAGTAGGGACACGTGCGATTGATAATGATACTAAAGAAGTGTTAGGGGATTTAACAAAGCATGGTGCTAAAATGTTGGTGGCGAAAGGTGGATATCATGGTTTAGGCAACACACGTTTTAAATCCTCAGTTAATCGTGCACCGCGCCAAAAAACGAATGGGACACCTGGTGAGAAACGCGATCTCCAGTTAGAGTTAATGCTACTTGCTGATGTTGGGATGCTTGGTTTACCTAATGCGGGTAAATCGACTTTTATTCGTGCTGTTTCTGCTGCTAAACCTAAAGTTGCTGATTATCCTTTTACGACATTAGTACCAAGCTTAGGTGTTGTCCGTGTTGATGAAAATCATAGTTTTGTAGTGGCGGATATTCCAGGGTTAATTGAAGGGGCTGCTGATGGGGCAGGATTAGGAGTACGCTTTTTGAAGCATTTAGAGCGTTGCCGTGTCTTAATCCATTTAGTCGATATTGCACCGATTGATGAAAGTGATCCCGCCGATAACATTGCGATCATTGAATCTGAATTATTTCAATATAGTGAAGCATTAGAGGATAAGCCTCGTTGGTTGGTATTTAATAAAATTGATACAATGAGTGATGAAGACGCTCATGCGCGAGCAAAAGCGATTACTACGCGCTTAGGTTCGGAAGATGACTACTATCTCATTTCAGCTGTCACAGGTAAAAATGTACAACCACTTTGTCGTGAGATTATGGATTTCATTGAGGCAAACCCACGCCAAGAAGAACAAGATCTTGAACAAGATACAGAAGTGAAATTTAAGTGGGATGACTATCATCAATCACAATTAGCTGAACATCAATTTGATGAGGACGATGAAGATTGGGACGATTGGTCAGAAGAAGATGAAGAAGGGGTAGAAGTCATCTATAAACCATAAAAAAAGAGCGGTCGGTTTTTACTAAATTTTATTTAAAAAGCTAAGGTTAAAACCTTAGCTTTTTTGTTATGTATTGACTGCTTCTGCTAATTTGAGAAACTCTGTAAAAAAAGTAGGGAAGGTTTTTGCCGTACAATTCGGATCCAATATGGTGACTGGACTGTTGGATAGAGCGATTAGCGAAAAACACATTGCTATACGATGATCATTATAGGTTTCGATTTGAGCATGTTGGAATTTGGTTAGTTCTAATGGTTGAATACGAAGAAAATCTTCACCTTCTTCTACGTCTGCACCAATTTTACGTAATTCGGTAGCCATTGCGGCTAAACGATCTGTTTCTTTAACTCGCCAGTTATAGATATTACGGAGGATTGTTTCTCCTTTGGCAAAAAGTGCTGTTGTCGCAATCGTCATTGCGGCATCTGGGATATGGTTCATGTCCATATCAATCCCTTTAAGCTCACCTTTTTCGACTTGAATAAAATCGTCGCCCCATGTAACGTTAGCCCCCATTTGTTCTAATGAATTGGCAAATAGGCGATCGCCTTGGATACTGTTTTTACCAACACCTCTTACTTTGACTTTACCTTTAATTGCAGCAGCAGCAAGGAAGTAGGAGGCAGAAGAGGCATCACCTTCAACTAAAAATGTTATAGGTGACCGATATTGCTGATTTCCTTTAATGAAAAAGCGTTGATAATTTTGATTTTTAACCTCTACACCAAAAGTTTGCATCATATGCAATGTTATATCAATATAAGGCTTTGAAACTAATTCACCGATAACTTCAATTTCTGTATCTGCTTTTGCCATTGGAGAGACCATCAAAAGTGCGGTCAAAAATTGAGAAGAAATGGAACCCTCTATTTTTATCGTGCCCCCATTTAGACCTGTATTGCGAATTGTGATGGGAGGATAGCCTTCTTGTTCTAAATATTGGATATCTGCACCAGCTTGTATTAGCGCGTCAACTAAATGTTTAATTGGGCGCTCTTTCATACGAGGCTCACCAGTGAGAATAATTTCATTTTTTCCTTCAGATTCTGGTGAAGATAAACATAATGCTGCAGCCAGTGGGCGCATTGCAGTACCTGCATTACCTAAAAATAATGCTAGACCATTTTGCCATTTAAATGGTCCACCTAAACCATCTACTTCACAAATAGATTTATCTTCCGATAGTTGATAGTTAACACCTAATTGTTTCAGTGCATTTAGCATGTGGCGTACATCATCACTGTCTAATAAATTAGTGAGAGTGGTTTTACCTTGTGCAAGAGCAGCTAAGAGTAAAGCTCGGTTAGATAAACTTTTTGAACCGGGTAAAGTGACTTCACCTTCGATAAAATTAATTGGATTTAAAGTAATTGATGTTGCTTGTTGCATGATTTGTTTCATCCCTTACATTAGAAGTGCTGCTAAATATCTAACACTTCGCTTAGTGCTTGAATAAAGCGCTGGTTTTCTTCGGGCAGCCCGATACTAATGCGTAAATGGTTTGGTAATCCATATCCACCAACTGGACGAACAATAACACCTTTACGTAGCAATGCATCATAGATCGGCAAAGCAGGTTGTTGTAAATCTAATAGAACAAAGTTACCTTTTGATGCGATATATTTTAATCCTTTACTAATAAAGAGGTTTTCTAATTGTTTTAATCCTTGAAGGTTATTTTCTGCAACTTTGGCAATAAATTCTTCATCATTAATGACGGCGGTCGCAGCAGCCAGAGCCAAACTATTACAATTAAATGGTTGACGCACACGGTTAAACAAATCGGCTATTTCTGTAGATGAAACTGCATAACCGATACGCAAACCTGCTAAGCCATAGGCTTTAGATAATGTACGACAGACAACAAGGTTTGGATGTTTTGCTAATAATTGAAAAGCATCAACTCGTTCTTCAGGTAACGTAAATTCCGTATATGCTTCATCTAGGACAACAATAATATGATGAGGTACCTTATTTAAAAACTCAGCAATTTCAGCAGTACTTAAAAATGTCCCTGTTGGATTGTTTGGATTTGCAATATAAATGAGTTTAGTTTTATCGCTAATCGCATTTAAAAAACTATTTAAATCAGCGCCATAGTTTTTAGCAGGGATTTCAATTTTTTTTGCATTGATAGCTTGTGTTACTAATGGGTAGACGATAAATGCATATTGTGAAAACATGATTTCATCGCCTTCCGAAGCAAATGTATGTGCAATAAGCTCTAATAAATCGTTTGAACCATTACCTAACGTAATTTGCTCAGGCGCTAAGCCAAACTTTTTAGCGACAGCTTGTTTAAAATAAAATCCATTACTGTCAGGGTAACGAGTTAAATTGTTGAGTTCAGCTTGTATTGCTTGCTTAGCACTTTCAGGTAAACCAAGTGGGTTTTCATTTGAGGCAAGTTTAATAATGTTTGAAATGCCTAATTCACGTTCTAATTCTTCGATAGGTTTACCTGCTTGATAAGGCTGAAGTTGTTTTACTCCTTCATTTACGATATTGATATATTGCATATTTTCCCTTTTATTGATGTGGGTAGAGGAGGTATCTACCCATAAAATGTTTAAAAAATTGACCGCACTTTAGCTATTTTCTGATGAGAATCGCTGCATAAATGCGATCAATGCTTCAATCCCTTCAATGGGCATAGCGTTATAAATCGACGCACGCATACCACCTAGTACTTTATGACCTTTAAGTGCATGTAGCCCAGCTGCAGTTGCTTCAGCAACAAATTTAGCATTTAACTCATCATGGCCTGTCGTAAAAGTGACATTCATTAAAGAGCGATTTTGTTTTGCTACTGTATTGTGATAAAAGTCACTTTGGTCTAGATAGTCGTAAAGCAATTTAGCCTTATCTTGGTTATGTTTTTCCATTGCTTTCATGCCACCCTGAGACAATAAATGTTTGAAAACTAATGCACATAAGTACCAAGCAAAAGTAGGTGGTGTATTGATCATGGAGTCTGCATTTTTTTGTACTTCATAATTCCAAATTGTCGGTGTGGTGTTACGCGCACGCCCAATGAGATCATCACGCACGATCACAATAGTAATCCCTGCTGGACCAAGATTTTTCTGTGCTCCAGCATAAATAAGACCAAATTGACTGATATCAATCTCACGTGACAGAATATTAGATGACATATCAGCAACTAAGATTGCATTGCCAACTTTCGGTATATCAAAGATTTCGACACCACTAATCGTTTCATTTGGGCAGTAGTGGACATAATCATATTGAGTGGCAATGTCGCTAAAATCCAAGTTATTTACTTTTAATTCATGACCTTGTTCAAGAATATTGATTTCATCAATCTCACCAAATAAACGAGCTTCTTTTGCTGCAGTCGCTGACCAATAACCACTTGTGAGGTAAAGCGCTTTACCATTTTCGCTGAGTAAATTCATTGGGATTGCCGCAAATTGACCACGAGCACCGCCTTGTAAGAACAGAATCTGGTAGTTTTCTGGTATATTGTAAAGTTGACGTAAATCATCGACAGATTGTGCTGCCAATTCCATAAATAATTTACCTCGATGACTTACTTCCATGACGGAGGTTTGTTGTTCTTGCCAGTTAAGCAGCTCAGTTTGTGCTTGTGCTAAAACTGCACTTGGTAGCATGGCAGGTCCTGCACTAAAATTAAATACTTTTGCCATTTTCACATCCTTAAATAGAGAAAAATAATTCGTTAGTTTTATCACCTCAGTTCATTCTAGGCAATGGTATTTTGTTGAATTTTTGTTATTTTTAGATTTAATGTTGAAAAACTGAATGAACGCTTTGACGGGGAAGCGAAAAATAGATAAATTAGGAATAGTTAATTTTTATTTATTGTAAGAGAGTCGTATGATGGAAAATGTGAATAAACAGTCATTTCAAGAAGTATTAGAGTATGTGCGTATGTATCGTTTAAAAAATAAATTAGCACGAGATCGTGAAGATAATAACCGTAAAATTCGTGATAATCAAAAGCGTGTGTTGCTATTAGATAACTTAAACCAATATATCCGTGATGATATGTCGATTGCTGATGTACGGGCAATTATTGAAAATATGCGTGATGATTATGAAAGACGAGTAGATGATTATATGATTAGAAACGCGGAAATCTCACAACAACGCCGAGATATTCGTGAAAAAATGAAAGAACAAAAACAAGCACATGAAGCATTAATGAAGAAATAATAATACAAAAAATAAAAGCGGCTTAATTTAAAAAAGAGCCGCTTTTATTTTATCTTAATCTAATTGCTTTCCTTTTAATTCAGGAATTAAGAAGATAGTGGCAATCATATCAATGATATAAATGCTCGCCAAGAAAGCAATGGCTAGTTGGAAAGAGTATGTTGAGACTAATGCCCCTACTACAATCGGTCCAAATCCCCCTACTGCACGTCCTAAATTGAATAATACATTCTGTGCTGTTGCACGCGCTTGAGTTGGATAAGCTTCCGACATTAATGCGCCATATCCACCCATCATACCATTCACGAACATACCTAATATGGCACCTGCGAATAGCATATAAGTAGGATCACTCATTTGTGAATAAGTAAAAATACTGATAACAGCACCGAATTGGAAGAGTAAAAAGCTTGGTTTACGTCCAATACGATCAGCTAGTTGACCAAATAGCCATATACCAAACATCATGCCGCAAATCGTGACAGCCGTCCACAAACCAGATTTAGTTAAGCTAAAACCTAGTTGCTTTGATAAGAAGTTTGGCATCCAGATCATGATACCGTAGTAACCAAAATTTTGTACTGAAGTTAAAATGACGATACCAATACTAATTTTAGTTGTTGCTTTGTCTTTTATTAAGAGTCTAAATGGTTCTAAACGAGAGGCTTTTTGACTTTCAAGTGCGGTCTGTTTTTGTACAAAAATCTCTGGCTCATGTAATTTAGCGCGTAAATACCAAGCAACAAAAGCGGGGAAAATACCGACTAAGAACATGCCTCTCCAGCCAATATGTGGAAGTAATAATGGCGTCAATAATGCAGCCCCTAAAACGCCAACTTGCCAACCTAGTGCAACATAAGAAGAGGCCTTTGCACGATGTCGAGCAGGCCATGCTTCTGCTGCTAGCGCCATCCCTATACCAAATTCACCACCGAGTCCAATACCTGCAATTGTGCGGTAAATGAGAAGATCCCAATAACCTTGTGCAAAAGCACAAAGACCTGTGAAAACAGCGAATAAGACGATAGTCCAAGTTAAAACTCGAATGCGACCATATTTATCACTCAATGCACCAAAGATAATACCACCAGCAACTGCACCAATTAATGTCCAAGTTACTAATGAGCCTGATTGCGCTGGTGTTAGAGCAAGATCAGCTGAAATTGCTGATAACATGAAACCAAGGATAAGAAGATCGAATCCATCCATAGCATAACCTACAGCAGATCCTAGTAAGGCTTTCCAGCCATCTTTATTGACATTGTCATTCATTTTTGAACCTTTTGCTACTCTCTGGTAGCCCTTTAAAGTTGAAAGAAAGAATTTCTTTGTTTAAGAAATCGGCGCGTAGTTTACGGATTTTTTTGAACTTTGCAAGAAAAACAAATGAAAAACATATTTTAATTAAATAGTTAATTGTGTTATTAAAATGTTAAAAAATTTGATTGATTTTTTAAATATACAAATGAAGTATTTTATCTTCATTATTACTGAAGCAATACTCCATATTTTTGTGTAAAAATGTGACTAACGTTATCTTTTTTTATTATTTATAGACAATAATTGTGATCTAAATCACATCATTGTATTTGCCTTTACTCTATAATCCGCGATTCAAATAACTCTATTTGATTTTTAATTTTATAAAGGAGTCAAACAATGACTATTGCTATTATTATAGCGACTCATGGTGTTGCAGCAGAGCAGTTATTGAAAACGACAGAGATGTTGATCGGGGAGCAAGAAAATGTTGCGACTATCGATTTTGTTCCTGGCGAAAATGCTGAAACGATTATGACCAAATATCAAGAAAAGCTAGCGACAACACTATCACATTGCGATCATGTGCTGTTTTTAGTGGATACTTGGGGCGGTAGCCCATTTAATGCAGCTAATCGTGTAGCGGAAGGTCAGGATAATATGGATATTGTGACTGGTGTTAATATTCCTATGTTAGTTGAAACGTTTATGGCACGTGATGATGAGCCGAGTTTACAAGAGCTTGTTGCAATTGCTCTTGAAACAGGTCGTACAGGTGTTCGTGCTCTACGTTATCAAGAAGAGGAGGAATCATCTGCTCAAGACGTTACACCAGCTATTAAGCCTGTTGAGCCAGCTGTAGTAACAGCAAATGGTATTGGACATTTAGAAATCGGTTTGGCACGTATTGATGATCGATTAATTCATGGTCAAGTTGCGACACGTTGGACAAAAGAAAGTAAAGTCACTCGTATTGTTGTCGTTAATGATGAAGTGGCGAAAGATAGTGTTCGCTCAACTATGTTGAAAAGTGTTGCACCGCCAGGTGTCACTGCACACGTAGTGAATGTAGAAAAGATGATTCGTGTATATAACAATCCAGAATATGCTGGTGAGCGTATGATGTTATTGTTTACTAATCCAACAGATGTAGTGCGTTTATCTGAGGCTGGCGTTGAGTTTAAATCAATTAACGTTGGTGGTATGGCATATAAAGAGGGTAAGAAAATGATTACCAGTGCTGTTGCTGTAGATGATAAAGATATTGAGGCATTTAAAGTGCTTGATGCGAAGAATATTGAGCTGGATGTGCGTAAAGTATCAAATGATAGCCGTCAATATATGATGGATTTACTGAAGAAAAATAACCTCATTTAAATAAAGATGTTCATGAAAGGAAATTAGAATGGAAATTTCAACTTTACAAATCATATTAGTCTTCCTTGTTGCCTGTATGTCAGGTATGGGGTCAATTCTCGATGAATGGCAAACACATCGTCCACTAATTGCTTGTACCTTAATTGGTTTGGTTCTCGGTGATATTAAAACGGGGATCATTGTGGGGGGAACATTAGAGTTATTGGCGTTGGGTTGGATGAACATTGGTGCTGCACTTGCGCCAGATGCAGCATTGGCCTCTGTTGTATCTACAATCCTCGTCATTGTGGGAGGACAAGATATTTCTACAGGTATTGCGATTGCCATACCACTTGCTGCAGCAGGTCAAGTATTAACTTATGTTGTACGTGCTATTACTGTTGGTTTCCAGCATGCGGCAGATAAAGTCGTTGAAACAGGTGATCTGAACAAGCTAGATTGGATTCATCGCTCTGCATTATTATTACAAGCAATGCGTATTGCTATTCCTGCCTTAATCGTTGCGATGACCGCGGGTACAGATACAGTACAACAAATGCTTAATGCAATTCCTCCAGTTGTTACAACAGGTTTAAAAATCGCAGGTGGTTTTATTGCAGTTGTGGGTTATGCAATGGTGATTAACATGATGCGTGCAGGGCATTTAATGCCATTCTTTTATGCTGGTTTCGTCATTGCTGCATTTACTGAGTTTAACTTGGTCGCGCTTGGTGTGTTAGGGGCAATTATGGCAGTGCTTTATATCCAGCTTCACCCAAAATACAATCAAAGTAAACAAGTGGTGCAAGTTGTGAATAATGGTAACAATGAGCTTGATAACAGATTAGATTAATAGGAATTACAACAATGACAACTGAAATGAAAAAAGTAACGCAAAGCGATTTAAACGCAGTAGTACGTCGTTCTAATCTTTTCCAAGGTTCTTGGAACTTTGAACGTATGCAAGCATTAGGATTCGCTTATTCAATGGTACCTGTTATCAAACGCTTATATCCAGATCCAAATTCACAAGAGCGTAAAGATGCTGTAAAACGCCATTTAGAATTTTTTAATACACAACCATTTGTTGCCGCACCTGTGCTAGGCGTCACTATTGCAATGGAAGAAGAACGGGCAAATGGTAAGCCAATTGATGATGCTGCAATCAATGGTATTAAAGTCGGTCTTATGGGACCTCTAGCTGGTGTTGGCGATCCAATTTATTGGGGGACAGCACGCCCTGTATTTGCAGCGTTGGGTGCAGGTCTAGCGATTAATGGTAATATTTTAGGACCTATTTTATTCTTTGTGTTATTTAATCTTGTACGTTTAGCAACACGTTACTTTGGTGTTACTTATGGTTATAAAAAAGGTCTTGATGTTGTGGGTGACATGAGTGGTGGTCTTCTTCAAAAATTAACAGAAGGTGCCTCAATTCTGGGCTTATTTATCATGGGAGCACTTGTTCAAAAATGGACAAGTATCAATGTCCCATTTGTTGTTGCTAATATTCAGATGCAAGATGGCACTACTAAAGTAGAAACAATTCAGACCATTTTAGATAGTTTGATGCCTGGTTTATTGCCTCTTTTACTGACATTTGCGTGTATGTGGTTATTGCGTAACCGAGTGAATGCACTTTGGATTATCATCGGCTTCTTTGCTATTGGTATTTTTGGTGCATGGACAGGTATTTTAGCGTAGTCATTGATACAACTTACTAAATGATGATTGATAAAAAAGAGGATGAATAAGCAGTTCATCCTCTTTTGTTATAGGTTAAATTTACTTTTTTACTTTAATGAGTAAGTTTGTTACTATTTTTTGCAATTACAATAGTCTAACGTCTTATGATTAATATATTACTGTTTATTGGTATCTTATTTTTCTTTGCTTATGCACTTTATGATCAGTTTGGTATGGATTTTTGGAAAGGAAAATCATTACTGAAACTGAATTTAAAAAAACAGGCAAAGAAAGATGGTGTTATTTTTATTGTGCTGCTCATTGTGATTATCTATCAAACTCAAGCATCGATTACAGCAGTAAGTTTATATTTGCTAGCAACATTGATCATTTTAACTATTTATGCAGCGTTTATTCGTTCCCCTGTATTAATTTTGAAGCAACAGGGGTTTTTCTTTGGTAATGTTTATTTCTCATATAAGAACATTTATCAGATTAACCTTGCAGAAGGAAATATTCTGGTAATTGATATGCAAAGTGGAAAACGTTTATTGGTACATTTGTTGACGGAGAAAGACCGTGAACAAGTTGTTGAGTTTTTTGGTGGCTATAAAAATTAAGGAATCAGCATGGCAATTTATGAATTAACAGGTCAGATACAACATTATGCGTGGGGTGGAAAAGAATATATTCCGCAACTACTTAATATAACGGCAAAAAAAGAACAGCATTATGCAGAATGGTGGTTAGGTGCCCATGTGTCTGCTCCTTCTATGATCTCAGTATCATCAACATTACAACCTCTCACAGAGTTTTTAGCCCAAAAACCAACCGCACTTGGTCAACGTAGTAGAAATAAATTTGGCATGGATTTACCTTATTTGTTAAAAATTTTAGATGTAGCTAAACCTCTTTCTATTCAATTACATCCTACAAAACAACAAGCTGAGCAGGGCTTCATACAGGAGAATGCTAAAGGTATCAATTTGGCAGATCCCAAAAGAACTTATAAAGATAATAACCATAAGCCTGAAATGATGATCGCATTATCAGATTTTTGGTTATTACATGGTTTTAAATCAAAAACACAAATTTTAGAGACATTAAAAGCGCGTCCTTCATTGAATGAGCTTGTCGCAAAGCTTGAATTGCAAGATTTACATCGTTTCTATGCGGATATTATGCAAGCAGATCAAGTCCAATTAGCACGATGGTTATTGCCTATTGTTGAGGAAAATAGAGCTAAATATCAGGCTAACCAGCTTGAATTAAGCAATCCTGATTATTGGTTGCTATATACTATGGATGCTATGGAGATTTCAGCAGAAAAATTAGATGCAGGACTTGTGTGTTTTTATCTATTTAATATTGTGCACTTAAGAGAAGGTGAGGGTATTTTTCAAGATGCTGGCATTCCACACGCTTATTTGCGTGGGCAAAATATCGAATTAATGGCTTGCTCAGATAATGTGATTCGTGGAGGTTTAACGCCAAAACACGTAGATATTCCCGCGCTATTATCGGTTATTGATTGTCGTGAGGTTGAGCCTAATATTATTCCAATTGCACCAGAAGAAGCGAGAATATTTACTTATGCAACACCTGCACAAGATTTTGCGTTAACAAACGTTCGTTACACGCAAGGTGAAGTGCATCAATGTCAATCGAACAGTGCAGAAATTTTACTCGTTATGCAGGGTTCACTTAAAATTTTGCAAAACTCTACCGCACTTTATGTAAAAAAAGGCGAATCTGTATTTATTGAAAGCGATGAAGAATATCAAATCGAAGGTATTGATACAGGTTATTGTGCGATTGCTCATTTGCCAGCAGAGTAATCTATTTATAAGAAAAGGCTAACTTACATTGAGCTTTAAAAGTTAGCCTTTTGTTTTTTTAATCAATTTGACGGATTAAGATTTTAGAGCGGCGTTGGTAATTATAATGTTGGCGTTTTTTGAGTGGTAAATCTTCAATATTAGCCAATTGAAAACCACGTTCTTGGAACCAATGTACAGTACGCGTCGTGAGAACAAAAAGTCTTTCAATACTAAGTTGTTTAGCTCTTTTTTGAATCGCCTCAAGTAAAATATCACCTCGTGATGAATTTCGGTAATCTGGATGTACTGCAACACAAGCCATTTCAGCCATTTTTTCTACGGGATAACAATTTAATGCTGCACAAGCTATAATCACACCATCACGATCGATGATCGTATAATTATGAATATCCATCTCTAATTGTTCCCGTGAACGTTTAACAAGAATACCTTGTTGTTCTAATGGGGAGATAAGTTCAAGCAATGCGGGAATATCAGTGATATTTGCCAAGCGAATAGTTTCGGATAATTCCATCGATAGTTGAGTTCCTACACCATCACGTGTAAATAACTCTTGTAGTAAGGAACCGTCTTCTTCATAACTAATTAAATGAGCACGTTTGATTCCAGATCGACAAGCTTCGATAGCAGCTTGTAAAAAGCGTGCTTGTGAACAATGATATTGATTTTGTGTGATAAATTTCTGTAAATGTAATTCTGCCTCTTGTGGTAATAAATCACTGATAGTTTGATGGTCATTATCTAGAATACCTTGAGTACCAGAAAAACCTATTAGTTTTTCTGCTTTTAATTTTATGGCGACTTGCGTTGCAATTTCCTCAAAAGGTAAATTAAACGTTTCTCCTGTTACTGAAGGGGCAATTGGGCTGATCAAGACGATTGCATTTCGATCTAATTGCTGTTGAATACTTTCCGTATTGATACGACGGATTTTTCCACTTAGCTGATAATCCACCCCGTCGTCCACACCAATTGGCTGTGCTAATACAAAATTACCAGTTACAACATCAATTAACGTCGAATGCGGTAAACGTAATGAAAGGCGAGATACAATATCATAAGTCAATTTGCCAACTGCTTGTTTGACTAATTCAAGACTGGTTAAATCAGTGATACGGATATTTTTATGATAAACGGATTGAATTTGATGTTGTTGTAATAATGTATTGATTTGATAGCGTGCTCCGAAGACAAGCACAAGTTTAGTGCCTAAACTATGCAATAAACTGATATCATTGATGATATTAATAAAATTTGGACAAGCAATAGTATCGCCATCCAGCATAATGATAAAGGTTTTCCCTCTATGCATATTGACATAAGGTGTGGATTGTCTGAACCAATGAACTAATTCTGTATTATGCATATTACACCTGAATTTATAATTATTCATATTTTTTGAATTTATATTCATTTTTGTGAATATGCAAGTAAAAATTTATGTTTGTTTCATGAGCATAAAAAATGCGATGAGTTTTCATCGCATTTTGGGAGTACTATCTTTTATGCAATCACATTAAATTGTGCTTTCATTAAGGCTTCAAAATCAGTACAGCCACCAATTGGTTTTTCATCAATAAAAATTTGTGGCACAGTCTCTACAGGCTTACCAACTGACTTAGATAAGTCAGCTTTAGTGATGCCTTCTGCGACGATATCAACATAGCGATAATCAAAATCAGTAACCGTTTCTTTTAATTTTTCAGCTAAATTTTTAGCACGTACACAATATGGGCAACCAGAGCGACCGAAAATAACAACAAACATATGATTTCCTCTTTTGGGTTGAAAATAATTCATCTAATTTAAGGTTGCTTATTTTACCTTAATGTAAAGAAAAAGAATAAACTATTTTTTAGTATAAGCTGGATGAGTATAATAGAACAATTTCTCATGTGACTTTTCTTTTCCAGTAAACTCGTTATGAAATTATTAATGCTATGCCGCGAACCTCGCTTATATAGTTGCCAACGTTTAAAAGAAGCTGCTGAAAGTAGTGGACATCAAATGGATATATTGGATCCCAATCGTTGTTTATTAAAATTAACTGAAAATAGACCGCACTTTGAGTTGTACTATCAAGCGAATATGGAGGTTGAACCAATACTTTTACCACAATATGATGCAGTTATTCCTCGTTTTGGTACATTAAGTACTAAAATGGGATGTGCCGTATTACGTCATTTATCGGCTAAAAAGGTACCTTGTTTAAATTCAGAAAGCGCATTTTTAACTGCAAGAGACAAATGGCTGAGTCTACAAGTTTTAGCTGAAAATGGCGTTGCGATTCCTCAGTCACTATTATCTGGTCCAGAGTTTCAGGCTATTCCAGCTTTAGAGAAAATGACATCACCTATGATTTTAAAAACTTTAGCTGGCGCACAGGGCATAGGTGTTATTTTGGCCGAAAAGAAACAAAGTGCGGTGAGTATTTTAGAAACATTAAGACAAGCAGATGTCCCCGTGCTTGCTCAAGAGTTTATTGAAGAGGCTAAAGGGTGTGATATTCGTTGTTTTGTGATTGGAGATCGTGTTGTAGCTTGTATGCAACGTATTGGGCAGAATGGTGAGTTTCGCGCTAATTTTCATCGAGGTGGTTTAGCTGAAAAGGTCGTTTTATCTGAGCAAGAAAAACAGATGGCGATACAAGCAGCACAAATATTAGGCTTAGATGTGGCTGGTGTTGATTTAATTCGTTCAAAACGTGGCCCATTAGTATTAGAAGTCAATGCCAGTCCTGGTTTAGAAATGATCGAGAAAACTAGCGGCCTTGATATTGCGTTGCAAATGATCGTTTATCTTGAAAAGAAATGCAAAATAGCGCAAAGTGCGGTATAACATTCAGTAATGTTAATGATTAGGAGTCATAAATGATTATTTATTTACATGGTTTTGATTCAAGCAGCCCAGGTAATCATGAGAAAGTAATGCAATTAAAGTTTATTGACGATGATGTTCGTTTTATTAATTACAGTACGCTACATCCTCGTCATGATATGCAATTTTTGTTAAAAGAAGTGCATAAATTAGTGTCGGAAAGCAAAGACCCAATGCCTTTAATTTGTGGTGTAGGTTTAGGTGGTTATTGGTCTGAACGTATTGGTTTTTTATGTGGTATTAAACAGGCTATTTTTAATCCAAATCTATTTCCTTATGAAAATATGCAGGGCAAAATAGATCGTCCTGAAGAATACGAAGATATTGCAACAAAATGTGTTGAGAACTTTCGTGAGAAAAATCGTGGTGACTGTTTAGTTTTTTTATCAAAAGATGATGGCGTGCTTGATTCACGACGCAGTGCTGATGTGTTATCCCCATTCTATGAAATTATATGGGATGAAGTGGAAACACATAAATTTAAGAAAATTTCTCATCATTTACAAAAGATTAAAGCATTTAAGCAAAGTTAGTTAATAGGTCAAGCCTGAATATAAAAAGGACGAAACTTTATCGTCCTTTTATTTTAACTGTGAAAATTCGTTATTCCTATTTTCTAATTGGTAATTGGGCGGTAATTCTGGATTGGCTGAATCCTCTGTGAGTGGGGCGACTTTGGGTGTCGCATTCGGTGCTTTTTCATCGCTTGCTTCTTGTTTTTCATCACCTAATAACTTAGGTTGTAACTTAGGAAAACTTGTATTAGGAGAGAGCCAAATACTAATTAATGCTTGTGTAAATTGAGTATCAAATTCTTTGTCCAAAATTGTGTCATTCAGTACAAAATAGCCACGATCGTCAAGAGCAATATAATTTAGAACATCATTTGGTGAAATATCAGGTAAAATTTCTTTGAGTGCAGTGAGATATTGCTTACTATCAATTTCTTTTAGCTTCAAATTGTCGATTTCTTTTATCAGGCTAATCGCAAAATTTTTTCCTTCAATTGGTTTTGCATAGTTAAAAGTTAACATCAATGGGCGTAAATTTTCTTCATAATGCCCTGTTTCTGTATAAAGGCTAATTGTATAAACATGAAAAGGTCCCCAGTTATAATCGGCTTTACCGACATTTAGCCATTGTGCAGAAATTGCCGTTGAAAATAAGCATAAAAATGAAAATATTAATGCATTAAATCTCATTATAAACTCGTCATAAACCTGTAATAGTGTCTGATTATAACAAAACAAATAAAAAAAAGGCGAACTTTAGGTTCGCCTTTGTATGAAATTTAATAGTTTATTTTAAGCTTCCCACCATATCTTCTGGACGAACCCACTCATCAAATTGTTCAGCGGTGACTAAACCTAAATTGATCGCTTCTTCTTTTAATGTCGTGCCATTTTTATGGGCTGTTTTAGCAATTTTTGCTGCATTTTCATAACCAATATGCGTATTCAGTGCAGTGACTAGCATTAAAGATTGCTCTAACTGTTGTTTAATACGCGGATAGTTTGGCTCAATACCTATAGCACAATGTTCATCAAATGATACACAAGCATCACCTAATAGTTGTGCAGATTGTAAAAAGTTAGCTGCCATGACAGGTTTATACACGTTGAGTTGGAAATGACCTTGTGTACCAGCAAATGAAATTGTCACATCATTACCTAATACTTGTGCACAAACCATTGTCATTGCTTCACACTGTGTTGGGTTAACTTTACCTGGCATAATAGAAGAACCTGGTTCATTTTCAGGAATTAAAATTTCGCCAATACCAGAACGAGGGCCTGAAGCTAAAAGGCGAACGTCATTAGCAATTTTGTACAATGACACAGCAAGTTGTTTTAAGGCACCATGTGTTTCGACAACTGCATCATGTGTTGCTAAAGCTTCAAATTTATTTTGTGCAGTCACAAAAGGTAAGCCTGTAAATTCAGCAATATAGTTTGCGACTTTAACATCATAACCTTTTGGTGTATTTAAGCCAGTCCCTACTGCAGTACCGCCTAATGCTAATTCAGCTAAGTGTGGTAGGGTGTTTTCTAATGCTTTAATACCAAAAGAGAGTTGTGCAGCATAAGCAGAAAACTCTTGACCTAATGTTAATGGAGTGGCATCCATTAAGTGTGTACGTCCAATTTTTACCACATCTTGGAATGCTGCTGCTTTTTCCGCTAATGTTTTTTGTAAACGTTTGACACATGGTAGAGTATGCTCAACGACTTTTTTATAGGCTGCAATGTGCATTGCTGTTGGGTAGGTATCATTTGATGACTGTGATTTATTTACATCATCATTGGGATGAATAATTGACTTTTCACCCAATTTTCCACCATTAAGTACATGTGCTCGATTCGCAACAACTTCATTCACGTTCATATTAGATTGTGTACCTGAACCTGTTTGCCAAATCACGAGTGGAAATTGATCATCTAATTTTTTTGCTAAGATTTCATCACAGGCTTGGGCAATTAAATCGCGTTTCTCTAAAGGTAATACACCTAAATCATGGTTCGCATAAGCTGCTGCTTTTTTCAGATAACCAAAGGCTTCGATAATTTCTTGTGGCATGGAAGCTTCAGGTCCAATTTTAAAATTATTACGAGAGCGTTCAGTTTGTGCAGCCCAGTATTTATCGGCAGGTACTTGTACTTCGCCCATAGTGTCTTTTTCGATACGGAATGTCATAGTGTTACCTCTTGTTGAAAAATATAAAAATGAATAATGAAATTCTAACACTTGAGTGTTATTTGTGGAACGCTATGCCTCAAGCAAAACTTGGTTTTGTGATTTAGATCATAAAGTGCGGTTTGTTTTATAAAAGTTTTGAAAAAACTAAAGTGAAAAGTCGCAATGACTTTATCTTCGCATGCTTTTTCGTTAGAATCCTACAGTTATACCTTTTATAAAGGATTTATTGCAAAATGTCTAAAAATGCGCAATTTTACTTGTTAAATACTGATGCTCAAGCTGAAAAAATAGCTTGTGATTTAGCTGCTTCTGCATGGCGTTTAGGTAAACGAGTTTTAATTGCTTGTGAAACGGAACAACAAGCATTAGATATTGATGAAGCACTTTGGGCGAGAGAGCCTGATGAGTTTGTTCCTCATAATTTATCTGGTGAAGTGACAACATATGCAACCCCAATCGAGATCAGTTGGAAAGGAAAGCGGAATGCACAACGACGAGATTTATTGATCAA
The DNA here is from genome assembly GCF_900454865.1 of Pasteurella canis. Classification (GTDB taxonomy): domain Bacteria; phylum Pseudomonadota; class Gammaproteobacteria; order Enterobacterales; family Pasteurellaceae; genus Pasteurella; species Pasteurella canis. Next base: position 420,739 of record NZ_UGTV01000015.1, read on the forward strand.
CTTACAAGTTGCAGTACCAGATTATATTGGAAGCTTTAATCAACTGATCGATTTTGTTCCTGTTGAAGAGCATCTAAAAGTTTTAGCAAGGGAACGTTATAAACAGCTTCGACAACTTGGTTGGACATTATCGACAGAACAGATGAAATAAAGAGAGATAACATGAAACTAGCTGAAGCTCTTATGCAGCGAGCAGATGCACAGCGTCGCCTTGCACAACTGAATCAACGCTTACAACAAAATGCAAAATATCAAGAGGGTGAAAAACCAGCAGAAAACCCGATAGAGCTATTGATGGAATATCGCCAAGTTGCAGATAGTTTAGAAAAATTAGTAGTACAAATCAATCAAACGAATAACCTAATAGCCCTATCAAATGGGATGAAAATGGTAGAAGCTCTTGCAAAACGCGATCGCTTGAAAGATGAGCATTCTGCGCTGATTAAGCTAGCAGAATCAGCTTTACCAGAGCAAGATCGTTATAGCCGTAGTGAAATTAAAATGCTTTCTGCGGTAGATATTAAAGCAATTCGTCAACAAGCAGATCAGGTTGCTAAAGCACATCGTGAACTTGATGTGTTTATTCAGCAAGCAAATTGGCAATACGATTTGTAGAAAGTGCGGTTCGTTTTAGGTATTTTTAGTCAGGGGCGAACACAAAACACACTCATGGGAACGAAGAGCCGTTCATTTCTCTGAACAACTTCTGCTCCGTACAAGTGAAATCGTACAAAAACATTGTACTGTAACAACCCTGTGTTGATCTGACTAAAAATGGGTGGGATAGGGGATTTAATCTGATGAATAGAAGAGGACAAGATTATGAGTAAAATTACATTGGCTGGCACAGAAATTGAGGTTGCAGGCGTATTTCCACAAGTTGGCGATGTGGTTGCAGATTTCACTACAGTGAGTGCAAAATTAGAGGACACCACTTTAGCAAGCTTTGCTGGTAAACGTAAAATTTTAAACATTTTCCCAAGTATTGATACGGGTATTTGTGCGACATCCGTACGAAAATTCAATGAGCAAGCATCAAAATTAACAAATACCGCTGTATTATGCCTTTCAGCAGACTTACCATTTGCTCAAACACGTTTTTGTGGTGCAGAAGGACTTGAAAATGTTGTGACACTATCGACTTTTCGTAATAAAGCAGTTCATCAGCAATTAGGGGTGGATATAACAGAGGGACCGCTAGCAGGTTTAACGGCACGTGCAGTGATTGTGTTAGATGAAAATAACTGTGTATTGCACAGCGAGTTAGTCTCTGAAGTCAAGCAAGAGCCGAATTATGAAGCAGCTTTAGCTGTTTTATAAACTCTGCTATAGCGATAGTAGTGAGTTCAAATATTAAAAGATGCTTTAAGTAATTAGCTTGAGCACAGCTGTATTTTTAGTAAATATTATTGATGTGATCAGCATAATAATTACTCAAATATAAATGAAAGGTAATTGTACAAAGAAATAAAACGGGAGTGAAACCATGGAAATGCGTTTTTCTTGGTTAAAAATTGCGATACTTTTGGGCGGAGGTTTTTTTGCCTTCCAACAATTAGATAGAAGTAATTTTGATTTGCTTTGGTTTAGATTTAATTCACTGTTAAATCGTTATTTTTTAGATTTTATGAGTGAGTTTGATTTATTTCTTTTTTGGTAGTCAATTTATATATTAATACGCATTGAGAGCATAAACGTTCTATGCTTGTATTTAAACTTAAGAAAAAAATAGTTTAAATTAAGATTTACATCATACAGAGAACTAAAATGACAAAACAATTTGAAATGGCAGATCGTTTTACACCATCTGCAGTGGAACAGGCACTTTATAAACACTGGGAAGAAAGTGGTTATTTTAAACCGTCAGAAGATACGACAAAACCAAGTTATTCAATTGCAATCCCGCCACCAAATGTGACGGGTAGCTTACATATGGGGCACGCTTTCCAACAGACATTGATGGATATTTTAATTCGTTTCAATCGTATGGAAGGGCATAACACCTTATGGCAAACAGGCACTGATCATGCGGGTATCGCAACTCAAATGGTGGTGGAGCGTAAAATCGCTGCTGAAGAAGGGAAAACTCGTCACGATTATGGACGTGAAGCGTTCATTAATAAAATTTGGGATTGGAAAGCGTATTCAGGCGGCACGATCAGTCAGCAAATGCGCCGTTTAGGTAATTCTATCGACTGGGATCGTGAACGTTTCACAATGGACGAAGGCTTGTCTGAAGCGGTAAAAGAAGTGTTTGTTCGTTTGCACGAAGAAGGCTTAATTTATCGTGGTAAACGCTTAGTGAACTGGGATCCAAAATTACATACGGCGATTTCTGATCTTGAAGTAGAAAATAAAGAGAGCAAAGGTTCACTTTGGCATTTCCGTTATCCATTAGCAAACGGTGCGAAAACTACTGATGGTAAAGATTATTTAGTGGTGGCGACAACGCGTCCTGAAACAATGCTAGGTGATACCGCGGTGGCAGTTCACCCTGAAGATGAGCGTTATCAGTCGCTTATCGGTAAAACTGTTGTGTTACCCTTAGCTAATCGTGAAATCCCAATTATCGCAGATGATTATGTGGATCGTGAATTTGGAACAGGTGTAGTAAAAATTACTCCAGCCCATGATTTCAATGACTACGAAGTGGGTAAACGTCACCAATTACCAATGGTGAACGTGATGACTTTGAATGCAGATATTCGTGCTGAAGCAGAAATTATCGGTTCAGATGGCAAAATTCTTGAAAATTACACCGCACTTATTCCAGCAAAATACCAAGGTATGGAACGTTTTGCAGCGCGTAAACAAATCGTGGCAGATTTTGAGGAATTAGGTTTATTAGACGAAATCAAACCACATGATTTGAAAGTGCCTTACGGCGATCGTGGTGGTGTGCCAATCGAGCCAATGTTAACCGACCAATGGTATGTGAGCGTAAAACCGCTTGCTGAAGTGGCTGTGAAAGCGGTAGAAGACGGCGAAATCCAATTCGTACCAAAACAATATGAAAATCTGTATTTCTCTTGGATGCGTGATATTCAAGACTGGTGTATTTCTCGCCAATTATGGTGGGGGCACCGTATTCCAGCTTGGTATGATGAGGAAGGCAATGTATATGTGGCACGTGATGAAGATGAAGTACGCCAAAAACATAATTTATCTGCTGATGTAGCCTTAAAACAAGATGAAGATGTGCTTGATACTTGGTTCTCATCTGGTTTATGGACATTCTCGACATTAGGTTGGCCGAAACAAACACCTGATCTGAAAATGTTCCACTCAACAGATGTGTTGATCACGGGATTTGACATCATTTTCTTCTGGGTTGCACGTATGATTATGTTCACAATGCATTTTGTGAAAGATGAAAATGGCAAACCACAAGTACCATTTAAAACGGTGTATGTCACAGGTCTGATTCGTGATGAACAAGGACAAAAAATGTCCAAGTCAAAAGGTAATGTGATCGATCCATTAGATATGATTGATGGTATTGATCTCGAAAGCTTGTTAGAAAAACGTACTGGCAACATGATGCAGCCACAATTGGCGGAGAAAATTTCTAAAGCCACAGTTAAAGCGTTTCCAGAAGGGATTGCAGAACACGGTACCGATGCGTTACGTTTCACATTAACTGCGTTAGCGACTAATGGTCGTGATATTAACTGGGATATGAAACGCTTAGAAGGTTACCGCAATTTCTGTAACAAATTATGGAATGCAAGCCGCTTTGTTTTAACTAATGATAAATTAGATTTGAGCGAAGGCTCTGTAGAATATTCGGTAGCAGATCGTTGGATTCAATCGGAATTTAATCGCACGGTAGACACATTCCGTAATGCCTTAGCACAATTCCGCTTTGATTTATGCGCAACTGCGCTTTATGAGTTCACTTGGAATCAATTCTGTGACTGGTATTTAGAATTGACTAAACCTGTTTTTGCCAATGGTACAGTGGCGCAAAAACGTGCTGCAAGTCAAACATTGATCAACGTGTTGGAAAAGTTATTGCGTTTAAGTCATCCTGTAATGCCATTTATTACTGAAGAAATTTGGCAAAAAGTGAAAGAGTTCGCTGGCGTAAATGGTGATACTATTATGTTGCAAGCATTCCCGAAATTTGAACAAAATGCATTGGATTATCAAGCGGAAGCGGAAATAAACTGGATGAAAGATGTGATTGTGGCGGTACGTAACATTCGTGCAGAAAGCAATATTCCACCAAGCAAAGGTTTAGATTTATTGCTGCGCAATCTTTCAGACACCGATCAAAACTCATTGGAAAACAACCGCACTTTAATTCAAGCAATGGCAAAATTGGACTCTATTCGTGTGCTCAAAGTAGATGAAAATGCGCCACTTTCTGTGACAAAATTAGTGAATAATGCTGAATTATTAGTACCAATGGCTGGTTTTATCAATAAAGAGGCTGAGCTTACTCGTCTAAATAAAGAAATTGAAAAATACCAAGGTGAAATCCAACGTATTGAAAATAAACTTGCTAACGAGGCCTTTGTTGCCAAAGCACCTCCAGCAGTTATCGAAAAAGAGCGTGCTAAAATGGCGGAATATGCTGAAGGATTGAATAAACTCAAACAACAGTATCAGGCAATTGAAGCATTGTAATATGAATAAGAGGCAAATTTATTTGCCTCTTATTTTAGCTTTCTATAAATTGTTTTGGCATGCTCATAAAAAAATGCGATGACTCGAATATCCATCGCATTTTTTATATTCAGTGTTGTTTAGATTACGCGTTGCAGCTTTCACAAGCAGCAGTAAACATCCAAATTAACTTCTCTTGTTCTTTGATGTAATCACTCATTTGAGATGCAGTACCTTCATCATCAGCATCACCAGCAAGCACTAAAATTTCACGTTGTTGTTTTAATAAAATTTTGAAACCTTCTAATGTTCCTTTCAAGCATTCTTTTGCTGTGCTAACGCCAATGTCTTCTTTAATAGTAGAAACGCTAAGGTATTGGCTATAGGCGTTATTTGGTGTATGGCCTAAAGTTAAAATACGCTCTGCAATTTCATCGACTTTTACTACTAAATCATTGTAAATTTCTTCAAATTTTGCGTGTAACTCAAAGAAGTTCACACCTTTGATATTCCAGTGATAACCACGTACATTAGTGTAAAAAACTTGATAATTAGCTAATAAATTATTCAATTCTTTAGCGAGTTTTTCAGATGAGGTTGCGCATAAACCAATAGCTGTTGTCATGGGTATTTCTCCAATAATTAAAATTTTATTTAAATTTCTGTCATATTTTATAAAACCAAGCTCATTACATGAGCGATATGGAGTCATAATACAACTTATGGGTCAAGAAAGGAAATTGTTAGAAATAATGACTTTGATAGGTAATATAAATTAATGCCTATTTTTTAAAAGGGTATTTTGTGTAAAAAGTGCGGTCTATATTGCTCAATGTTGACCGCACTTATGAATAAGTTAGTGTTCTCTAGTTTTGAAGAATTGCACGTCAGGATAACGTTCTTGTGCAAGATTTAAATTCACCATTGTTGGGGCAATATAGGTTAAGTTATCACCACCATCTAAGGCTAAGTTTTGTTCATTCTTGCGCTTAAATTCTTCAAATTTTTTGCTGTCAGTACATTCAACCCAACGTGCTGTAGCTACATTAATATTTTCATAAATAGCTTCTACGTTATATTCAGATTTTAAACGTGATACTACAACATCAAATTGTAGTACACCTACTGCACCAACAATCAAATCATTGTTCATTAATGGACGAAATACTTGCACTGCGCCTTCCTCTGAAAGCTGCACAAGACCTTTTAATAGTTGCTTCTGTTTGAGTGGATCTTTTAAGCGAATGCGGCGGAATAATTCTGGAGCAAAGTTGGGAATTCCTGTGAATTTTATCTCTTCACCTTGAGTGAAGGTATCGCCAATTTGAATTGTACCATGATTATGTAAACCAATAATATCACCTGCATAAGCCTCTTCAGCATGAGTACGATCGCCCGCCATAAAAGTAAGTGCATCAGAAATGACCACATCTTTACCAATACGCACATGGCGAAGTTTCATACCTTTTTCATATTTACCTGAAACTACACGCATAAACGCGACACGGTCGCGGTGTTTTGGATCCATATTGGCTTGAATTTTAAAGACAAAGCCCGTGAGTTTTTGTTCGGAGCTTTCCACTGTGCGACTATCGGCTTGGCGAGCTTGTGGTGCGGGTGCCCATTGTGTTAAACCATCTAGAAAATGATCAACACCAAAGTTACCTAATGCGGTACCAAAAAAGACAGGGGTCAATTCACCATTTAAAAATGCCTCAAGATCAAATTCATTGGACGCACCTTGCACTAATTCTAATTCATCACGTAATTGTTGAGCTAAATCATCGCCTACAGCCATATCAAGTTCAGGGTTATTTAAGCCTTTTACAACACGCACTTCTTGGATAGTGTGTCCTTGTCCAGTTTGATATAAATAAGTTTCATCTTTATATAAATGATAAACGCCTTTAAACAACTTACCGCACCCTATTGGCCAAGTAATAGGTGCACAATGAATATTAAGCACGCTTTCTACTTCATCAAGTAATTCCATTGGATCACGAATATCACGATCTAATTTGTTCATAAAAGTGAGGATTGGTGTATCACGTAATCGAGCCACTTCCATCAATTTAATTGTACGCTCTTCAACCCCTTTAGCACTATCGATCACCATTAAGCAACTATCTACTGCTGTTAAAGTGCGGTAAGTATCTTCAGAGAAATCTTCGTGTCCTGGTGTATCTAATAAATTGACTAAGCAATCATGATAAGGAAATTGCATAACAGAAGTGGTAATTGAAATTCCACGTTGTTTCTCCATCTCCATCCAGTCTGATTTAGCATGTGCACTTGAACCTTTCCCTTTTACAGAACCTGCAGTTTGGATTGCTTGTCCGTAGAGGAGAACTTTTTCTGTGATTGTAGTTTTACCTGCATCGGGGTGAGAGATAATTGCAAAAGTGCGGCGTTTATTAACTTGTTGTGGGTAATCGTTTAATGACATGGTCTGTGTATTCATTTATGAGATTAAAAAATAATGGCGTATTTTCGCTTATTTTAGCGTTGTTCTCAAATTTATTTATAGAATTATAAAAAATGCAAACGTTTGCTTATCTTTCAGAGTAAAGTGCGTTACAATACTTCGCAATTTTATAATACAAAAACAAGGTGTAAACACATGACACAGCTAAGTCTAAACAAAATCTATTCAGGTAAGGTACGTGATCTATATGAGATAGATGAGAAGCGTATGTTAATGGTAGCAACTGACCGCTTATCCGCATTTGATGTGATTTTAGACGATCCTATTCCTCGTAAAGGGGAGATTTTGACGCAAATTTCTAATTTTTGGTTTCAGAAATTAGCACATATTATGCCGAATCATTTCACAGGTGAAACAGTATATGATGTGCTACCCAAAGCTGAAGCTGACTTGATAAAAGACCGTGCAGTAGTCTGCAAACGCTTGAAGCCAATTAAAATTGAATCTATCGTTCGTGGTTATTTAACGGGGAGTGGATTAAAAGATTATCAGAAAACGGGCACGATCTGTGGATTAGTATTACCAGCAGGTTTAGTTGAAGCAAGCAAATTACCTGAGCCGATTTTTACGCCTTCAAGTAAAGCCGAAGTAGGCGATCATGATATTAATATTAGCTATGAAGAATGTGAAAAACTAATTGGTCAAGAGTTAGCTGCTCAAGTCAAAGAAAAGGCTATTGCACTTTATAAAGCTGCTGCAGACTATGCTTTGACGAAGGGGATTATTATTTGTGACACTAAATTTGAATTTGGTTTAGATGAAAATGGTAAATTAACTCTCATGGATGAAGTATTGACGCCAGACTCAAGCCGTTTTTGGTCAGTTGATACTTATCAAGAAGGGATTAATCCTCCGTCATTTGATAAACAATTTATTCGAGATTGGTTAGAAAATAGCGGTTGGAATAAAGAACCTCCAGCGCCTAAAGTGCCTATGGAGGTCATTCAAAAAACTGTTGATAAATACCAGGAAGCATTGGATTTGTTAACGAAATAAGTGGAAAATAGGCTTTCTTCCTTTGGGAAGAAAGCTTTTTTCAATATAAAAATGCAAGGAGAATTATGAAATCGGTTTCAATAGTGGGGTTGGGTTGGCTAGGCTTACCTTTAGCTCGCCATTTGAAAAATTTAGGTTGGGAAGTGAAAGGAAGTAAACGGACACATGAAGGTGCAGAACAAATGCGGCTTATTCGTCTTGAATCTTACCCATTGGAGCTTACTCCTGAAATTAATGCCGATCCTGATGATTTGACTATGCTTTTATCAGTAGATTCGTTAGTGATCAACATTCCACCAAGCCAGTATTTTTTTAATCCACAACATTATGTATTAGGGATTCAAAATTTAGTTAATGAAGCCTTGTTACAGGGCGTTAATCATATTATTTTCATTAGTTCAACCTCTGTTTTTCCTGAAATTACAGGACAGTTTGATGAGTCTTCTATACCGCAGCCAAATTCTGAAATAACAAAAGCGCTTATCGAAGTTGAGCAATGGCTTTTCCAGTTAGACAATATTGATTGTGATATTATTCGATTTGGTGGGTTGGTAGGTGATGATCGTCATCCTGTTTATTCGTTAGCAGGAAAAGAAGTCAAAGCAGGCAACTCACCTGTCAATTTAGTCCATTTTGATGATTGTGCGCGAGCGATTCAATTATTACTCGAAACGCCAAGTCATCAGCGCTTATATCATGTCGTTGCGCCAGAGCATCCACGTAAAGCGGAATATTATTCCATAATGGCGAAAAAACTGGGTGTAGAAGCACCGCATTTCATTTCTTCTGACGACGATCCTGTACGTATCATTCTTGCAAATAAAATTTGTCAGGAAATTGATTTTGTTTATCAATATCCTGATCCTTATTCAATGCTACCAAATAAAGAAAAGTATAGTGGACTTTCTGACGAATTTTTGAAATAATAAAGTGATTATTTAATCACTTTTTTTGCGTAATTATTTAGTTTAAGGTTTTAGTATGTCAAACACAATTTTACAACAGCTCCCAAAAGGTCAAAAAGTGGGAATTGCATTTTCTGGTGGTTTAGATACCAGTGCAGCATTATTATGGATGCGTCAAAAAGGAGCAGTACCTTATGCATATACCGCAAATTTAGGTCAGCCAGATGAAGAAGACTATAATGCTATTCCACGCAAAGCGATGGAATATGGTGCTGAAAATGCGCGTTTGATTGATTGTCGTGCACAATTAGCGTATGAAGGTATTGCAGCTATTCAAAGTGGTGCATTTCATATTTCAACAGGCGGAATTGCTTATTTTAACACCACGCCATTAGGTCGCGCCGTAACAGGTACAATGCTAGTGTCTGCAATGCGTGAGGATGATGTAAATATTTGGGGAGATGGCAGTACTTTTAAAGGGAATGATATTGAGCGTTTCTATCGTTATGGTCTATTAACCAATCCAAATTTAAAAATTTATAAGCCATGGTTGGATAATCAATTTATCGAAGAATTAGGCGGTCGCCATGAGATGTCTGAGTTTTTAATTGCGAATGGTTTCGAGTATAAAATGTCTGTGGAGAAAGCGTATTCTACAGATTCAAATATGCTTGGTGCAACGCATGAGGCAAAAGATTTAGAGTTTTTAAATACGGGGATTCGTATTGTTAAACCTATCATGGGTGTAGCATTTTGGTGTGATGATGTTGATGTGAAAACTGAAGAGGTAACAGTACGCTTTGAAGAAGGTATTCCTGTTGCTTTAAATGGTAAAACATTTAGTGACCATGTTGATCTGTTTCTTGAGGCCAATCGTATTGGGGGACGTCATGGTTTAGGGATGTCAGATCAAATTGAAAACCGTATTATTGAAGCGAAGTCACGTGGTATTTATGAAGCACCAGGGATGGCACTATTACATATTGCTTATGAGCGTTTAGTGAGTGGTATTCATAATGAAGATACGATAGAACAATATCGTATTAATGGGTTACGTTTAGGTCGTTTACTTTATCAAGGGCGTTGGTTTGATCCTCAAGCATTAATGTTACGTGAAACTGCACAACGTTGGGTAGCTCGAGCTATTACTGGTGAAGTCACTTTAGAATTACGCCGAGGTAATGATTACTCGATCCTTAATACAGAATCACCAAATTTAACCTATATGCCTGAGCGTTTAAGTATGGAAAAAGTGGAAAATGCACCATTTGACCCAATTGATCGTATTGGTCAGTTAACAATGCGTAATCTGGATATTGTTGATACTCGTGATAAGTTAGGCATTTATACTCAAACTGGCTTATTGAGTATTTCTAAGGATTCTTTTTTACCTCAGTTAAATAATCAAAAAGACTAATACAAACTCTTTTTAAAAATAAACCGCACTTTTCTATGATGTAACATTGAAAGTGCGGTTATTTTTGATTAGAATTTGCCCTTAAATTTTTCCTTTCTCACCAGTTTTAGTGTTGTTATGTCTAATATATTCTCATTTCCTAACTTTTCTCAGATGTATCCTAATGAAAAGCGTTTTTTAAAACGTTTACGTGAGTTTTTACGTTATATGGGTAGAATGGCTTTATGCTATAAGCAGACAAAAAGGTTAGAATCATTTCTAAATCAGCAAACTCTATGGGCAAGGCTTTTTAATCAACACTTGTATCGTGTGAATACTTTGCTGTATGTTTATTGTGATAAAAGATTTAATGCACAACAACGCTTAGACGCAATAACACAGCACTTTACCTTGGCAGAACAAAAGCTAGGAGCAACACTCTGTGAGCAATTAATTACACAGAAATCAATTACGTTATCTCATTTAACTGAAAATTTATCATTGCAATTGAATATTAATAATATTGATCCATTGGAAGGTTTTTTTTCATTAAATATTCAAGACCATGAAACTGGACAAAGTGTTTATGATGCTTCATTTACTTTTTTAGCCTCAAATCAACTCTTAATCACTTCAATACAGGGACCTAAAGGAGAAAATTCACAAGAACTTGTACGTATTGCGACAAAACAGTTACATGGTGTGAGACCAATGTTTATGTTAGTGAATGCCTTTAAAATGTTAGCACAAACATGGAATTGTGAATTAACAGGAATTCCACATAAGAAGCAAGCAAAGTATCGTTGGAATGACTCTGCCCGTTTATTATTTAATTATGATGAATTTTGGCAAGAGAATAAAGCTCAATTAGCCCAGTATTGGTGGATTCCAGTAGAAATAGAACGTAAACCATTAGATGAGATTCAGAGTAAAAAGCGTTCAATGTATCGAAAACGCTATGAGATGTATGACAAAGTATTACTCGATATACAAACTCGTTATTAATCATGAACTCTCCAAAAGTGCGGTATATTTTTGGAGAGTTTTTTATGCGTAAATAAGATATTCGTTTTTAGTTAATTACCTAAAGTTGCGACCATGACCGCTTTAATTGTATGTAAACGATTTTCTGCTTCATCAAAGACAATAGATGCTTCTGATTCAAAGACATCGTCTGTGACTTCTAAACCATTCATACCATATTTCGCTGCCATTTCTTTTCCAATGGTTGTATTTTCATCATGGAATGCAGGTAAACAGTGCATGAATTTTACTTTTGGGTTTCCTGTTTTCATTAATAATTCATGATTGATTTGATAAGGTTTCATTAAATTAATACGTTGTTCCCATGCTTCCTCTGGTTCGCCCATTGATACCCAAATATCGGTATAAAGGAAATCTACGTCTTTTACACCTTCTTCTACATTTTCTGTACAAGTGATGCGAGCTCCCGTTTTTTGTGCCATTTCTGCAACCTCATCAAGTAGTTTCTGTTCTGGCCAATATGCTTTTGGTGCAACTAGTCGTAAATCCAGCCCCATTAATGCAGCTCCCTCTACGAAAGAGTTACCCATATTGTTTCTTGCATCTCCCAAATATGCCATTTTCATCTGATTTAAACGTTTACCTTCACCATGTTCAAGCATAGTAAGGAAATCAGCGAGTATCTGTGTTGGGTGAAAATCATCAGTCAATCCATTCCAAACAGGCACACCAGAGTAATTAGCAAGTGTTTCTACAAGTGTCTGACCATATCCTCGATATTGAATACCATCATACATTCTTCCTAAGACTCTAGCGGTATCTTTCATGGATTCTTTATGACCAATTTGAGAACCACTTGGTCCAATATAAGTGACGTTTGCACCTTGATCGTAAGCGGCCACTTCAAAAGCACAGCGTGTACGAGTAGAGGTTTTTTCAAAAATCAATGCAATATTTTTTCCTTTTAGGCGAGGTTGTTCTGTCCCTGTATATTTTGCTTTTTTTAGATTTGTAGAAAGGTCAAGTAAGAATTGAATTTCAGTTGGAGTAAAATCCATTAAGCGTAAGAAATGACGATTATGTAAATTGACTGGCATATATTCTCCTAATTTGAATTGATTTATGGTGGGATTTTAAGCAAACGTTTGCGTAGAAAATTATACTCTAATTTTTTGAAAAGGCTAGAGAGAAAATTGAGTAAATAGAAAGAGATAGTAAGGGAAAAACAAAATAAAAAAATGCGGCTTAACAATATAAGCCGCACAATAAAAAGATGTATGATTTATGCTTTTGCTTTCATATCGAATTTATATGAGACAAAACCATATAATGTCCAACCAATGAAGGTAGCAATAGAACCATATAACATTGCTTGTTCACCAGCAGCATATAGCGCGTATAAGCTATAAACAGAGCCGATAAATGCAACAATTGTGGTGATTTTTGCCTTGTTTTCTGGTACTTTTTCTACTTTTTGTAATACCATTAATGCAGCCATAGATAATAAATATGGAATGACATTAGTGACTACGGCTAAATCAACGAGCACATTGAATTGTTTATTTAATGATGGGCTGATTGTCATTAGTGAAAGCAAACTTTGAATTGTAGTAATTGTTACCATACCTACAATTGGAGCATCTTTACTTGTAACTTTTTTGAAGAACGCAGGGAAATAGCCTTCTTCGGCAGAGCTTTTAAAGACCTGTGCAATTGTAAACTGCCAGCCTAAAAGTGAGCCGAAACAAGACATAACCATTAATCCCATGACAATTTTACCAGCTGTTTCTTCAAACATATGTGCGAATGCGAGACCGAATGGCGCAGTTGAGTTTGCAAGCTCCATGTTTGGTACAATACCTGCAATCACATTTGTTGAAACGATATAAATAACCGCAGCACCTAGCGTTCCACCTAACACAGCAATTGGTACATTACGTTCTGGATTTTCAACAACATCAGTATTAGCACAAGCAGATTCTAGCCCTAAGAATGCCCATAATGTCATTGAAATTGAAACACCGATGGCTTCAAATGTTGGAACATTGTGTGGATTCCACGCACTAACGTACATTTCACCATCAAACCAATACCAACCAATTAAACAGATACCGACGACTGGAATAATGACACCCCAAATGGTAAATGAACTGATATTCCCCGTGATTCTTGCACCACCAAAGTTTAATACTGTGGCTAACCATAAAGTAAAAATTGTCCATCCAGCAATGGCAGTCGGAGAGAGTGTTACCTCAAGTAGCTCTGAACCATAGCCTACAGCAGATATTGCAATTGCGGTATTAGCAATAACAAGTGATACCCCATAGGTATAGTTTGCCATAAAGTTTCCTGCTTTACCGAAGGAATATTCAGCGTAGCCGCCCATCCCGCCAGATTTTTTACTGAACATCCCACATTGTGCGAAAGCATAAGCAAGTGCGGTTGATCCTACTGCTGTAACTAACCAAGAAACAATTGAAATTGTACCAATTTCAGCAAGTTTAGTTGGTAACATGATAATACCTGAACCCATCATGTTTACCATTGTAAGAATGGTGAGTTGGACAACGCCAATTTTATTATTTTTTGCACTCATAATTTTGTCCTCACAAAAGTGCGGTAGATTTATACCGCACTTTTAATTAATAGTTTAGTTTTCAGTTAATACATATCCATAAGCACGAGTACGACCATCAGGATCTTTTTGTAAATAAACGCCTTGAATTTCTGGGGCAAAACCAGGTAATACGTTGATACCTTCTTCTAAAGCAAGGAAGTATTCTTGCGCAGTTTTACTCCATTTTTCTCCTGGTACAACACAAAGAACACCTGGAGGATATGGTAAAGCACCTTCTGCAGCAATACGACCAACGATATCTGTTAACGGAACAAGCTCGACTTTATTACGTACAAACTCAAGGTTAGCTTCATGTGGGTTCATTGCATATTCAGGTAATGTTGCTTTACGGAATAAGTTGCGTTGTAAAGTTTTCACATTACGGCTTACATAAAGATCGTGCATTTCTTGGCAGAGACGACGGATGGTATAGCCTTCATAACGTTCTTCATTATTTTTATAGACAGTTGGTAAAACATCTTTTAATAATGAATCGTTTTTAATGTGTTGTTCAAATGCAGCGATTTGAGCAACTAAGCTTTGCATTTTTGTTAGTGTTTCTGCTGGAGTTAATAAAAAGAGAATTGAATTTAAGTCACATTTCTCAGGAATAATGCCGTTTTCACGTAAATAGTTAGCTAAGATAGTTGCTGGCACACCGAAGCTTTCATATTCGCCTGTTTCAATGTCAATACCTGGTGTTGTTAACATGAATTTACAAGGGTCTACAAAATATTGATTATCGACATAACCTTCAAATTTATGCCATTTATCTTCGGCATGGAATTTAAAGAATTCTAAGCTATTAGCCATTTCTTCAGTGTCATAATCTTGCCATTTTTTACCATTCACATAAGGTGGGATGAATGGTTTGATTAAATCACAACTATTTAACACCATTTTACGGGCTTCAATACCAATTTTGACACAGTCATGCCATAAGCGGATACCTGCAGGAGTACCTTGGATTCTTGCATTAACATCTAATGTTGCAAATAATGGATAGAATGGACTTGTTGAAGCATGTAACATAAAGGCATTATTGAAACGTTTATGATTACAATAACGATCTTGTCCTTTGATGTGTTTATCTTTTTTATGGATTTGAGAGGCTTGTGAGAAACCTGCTTGTTGTTTATGAACAGATTGTGTAACAAAGATACCAGGATCGTTTTCATTTAACTCTAATAATAATGGAGTACAATCTCTCATCATTGGAATGAATTGCTCATAGCCAACCCAAGCAGAGTCAAATAAGATGTAATCACAAAGGTGACCAATTTTATCTACAACTTGACGTGCATTATAAATAGTACCGTCATAAGTACCTAATTGAATGACTGCAAGACGGAATGGACGTTTTTGGTTGAGTTTTTCTGGTGCGACTTCTTTGATTAATGATTTTAAATAATCCTCATCAAAGCAATGACTATCAATACCACCAATGAAGCCAAATGGATTACGTGCGGTCTCTAAATAAATTGGTGTAGCACCAGCTTGGACAAGTGCACCATGATGGATTGATTTATGGTTATTTCGGTCGAAAAGAACTAAATCGCCTGGAGTAAGTAAGGCATTAGTGACGACTTTGTTTGCAGAAGATGTACCATTTAATACAAAGTAGGTTTTGTCTGCATTAAAAACTTGGGCCGCGTGTTTTTGGGCATCACATGCCGCACCTTCATGAATGAGTAAGTCACCTAATTTCACATCCGCATTACAAATATCGGAACGGAAAATATTTTCACCGTAAAAGTCATATAAGTAACGTCCAGCAGGGTGCTTACGGAAATATTGTCCGCCTTGATGTCCTGGACAATCAAATGCAGAATTTCCCATTTCGACATATTCACTTAACATTTTGAAAAATGGCGGTAGCACTTTTTCTTCATAAAGGTGTGCTGCTGTTTCAATTTGACGGCTGTATAAAGTGATATCATAATTGTTTAGATCTTGAACATGATAGACTTTATCAAAGAGTTTAGGGTCGAGAAATTGACCTTCTGTTACAGCGACAAAAACAGGAATATTAAACTTAGTTGCACGAATCTCATCAATATAATCATTAATATCTTCGGCACTCAACACAACTGCTGCTACATCAGTAAAATCTGTTTCTTGAACAGAAACTAATGCTCTTGTTGTATTAAAGTAAGGTTGAATTAATGGACTATATGCAATTTTAAAATTTAACATAAATGACTCCTTATTTATTTTTTTCTGGTAATAGAATCCCCTCTGTTATTATTTAATAACAGAATAGAATTTTACGCATAATTTAATTAATTCTATTTTCATTATTCTTAATAAATAATAAAAATTGAAATTAATAATTTATTCGTATTTTAAAATCGGTTTGTGATTTTTAAATATAACAATGATGTATAAGAAATATAGTGAATGTTTCTTATGAATACAGTTATATTTAATAATGATAAGCTATTACGCGCATGCAAGTACGAGTACAAGCACGAACATATACTTAACAGGAATACGCTCAACGAGCGTCGTTGTATGCGGATATTTGCGAGTTAAAAATTGAATAAGAGAAACAAGAACGATGTGAAGGCATCATGATATGTCTTGTTCTACGAATGTGGGCCATAATGGATCGCCCTTTATCTGGGTGATATTCTTTGTAGTAGTCATGTATTAGCATAAAACTCTCCAATTATCTTTATTTAACATCAGATTGCTTTGCCTTAATTTTTAAACGTAGGATTTACGTGTCTTATATTCTATGCTTTTTTTTATAATTTTCAATATTCTTTTTTTATTATTTGTGATGTATATCACCTTTTTTATACATTTAATTTTTTATTAACATTTTTTTAAATTAATTAACAGTGATTTATTTCTCTATGTTTTAATATATTATTCCCGCTTTTTTATATCAATATAAAGAGCGGGAATGTTTTATATAATTTAAATATATATTAAGGTGTTAATGTTGCTTGAAAACGAGCAGAAGGATGTAAAATTTTCCGTACGATATCATCAATTTTATTTTTATGTGAGAGTTGCTCTAATTTTTGATAGAGATAGATTCCTTCTGTACTATTCGTGTGCCAAAAACTCTGCTCAATAATAGCCGCAATTGAAACTAAAGAATCAAATTGTTGCTTAATTTGTGTATGCTTTTCATTCACTTTCTTTTGTAATAAAGACGATTCAACACCATTGCGCATCATTTCATCTAAGATTTGGTGAGTTTTTGCCGTCAGCTCTTGCACGCGTTCTGGCGCACAGCTAAATTCAATTTTTCCTTCCAAGTAATCCTGATCCTTATCTTGTCCAAACCAACTATTTACAGCATAGATCCCCGAGGATTGTTCACGCAAAGCAAGACGCAATTTTTCTTGCAAAATATCACCTAGTAAATCTAATTGATATTGTAATTCAGGTTGCCATTGATTTTGAGTGCTCAGATAAATTTCTACTTCTGCACGAGGTTCTCCTAAACCATGCATCACAAATGGTTTATTTGGTGTTTTCGGTGACACATCATAAGTTTGACGGCTTTGAGTGTTGACTTGAATAGATGCTAAATAAGTTTTAGCTAATGCTTCGACTTGTTTCTGGCTAATATCACCAATGATAAAGTAAGTAAAATCAGTTTTACCTAACACTGCATGTTGATAGAAGTCGGTCAATTGTTTTGCCGAGAAAGAGAGTAATTCTTGGCGAGTTGAGTTATAAACCGTCGCAATATTTGGATAGCGCAGCGCAGAAACTTTTTGGATGAACTCTGTTTCTTTATCTATTTGACGGAAATAATCTATCGTTTCTTTTTTATAACGTTCAAGTACTTGTTCGGTGACTGCTGTACCTTGTAGCTTTAATCGAAACAATTTCAATAAATCGTCAAGTTGTTCTGTTTTACCTACTGCTGTAAAACCCTGTTTATAATCGTCAACAATAGTTGCTAATGCAATTGGGCTCTGACTAAACAATTGATTAATATCAGAGAGGGTTAGATTACCTACACCAGAATCGTCAGTTAATGTGACTGCTGTTTTGAAAAGATGATAGTCTTTAGAAGAGACCGAACGTAATCCTCCGTTTGTAATTGCTTTAAAATAAACTTGATTTGGAGTTTTATCACTATAGTGATAAATTAATTTACTCCCATTTTCTAATTGATATTCTGTAATATCGCCTTTTTGCCAATATTTATATTTTTTGATTTCCCCACTTGCGATATTGATTGCTGGCATTTCTGCTTTTTGTTTTTGTTGTACCCAGTTATGTTGAGGGGTAGTAATTGTTTTCTGCCACATTTTTTCTACATCATTCTGTTTTAATAACAATGTTGTAGCAGGGTAGGGCTGGGTGATTAACAATAATTTTGCTTGGATATCTAATAATCGTTTAAATTGTTGGTTAATGTCATCCAGCGTAATATCTTGTAAAAAACGTTGGTTGAGACGATAGCGATCTTCATTACTCACGACGATTTGGTTATTCGCAGCAGATATAATGAGGTCATCAGCTATTTTTAAACTGCCCGATTTGATTGTTCGTTGTTTTTCATTGAGCTTAACTAAACGAGAGATTTCTTGCTGGAACTCTTGCTCAGAGAAACCATGTTGCTTGATCTCCGCGATAAATGAAAATAAAGACTGTGTTACTTTTTGATAGTCAGTATCAAAAAGTTGTAATAAGAAAATGTTTTGTAAGGTTTCTTTGCCTAAATGAGCTCGATAGAAATTGGCTGATTCTATGTTTTGATTTTCTACCTGTTCCCAAGTTTGTAAGCGTAAATTAGTTAAGCGGATTAAAATTTGTTGAATTAAGTCTTGTTTATAAGACGCCAGTGTATTTTTTTCTTTAAATGTTTCAAAAAAACTCAGTTCTATTGTTGGAATATTTGTCCCCTTTTCTGAGATACTAGCAAGCCGCCATTGATTTACTAGTGGGATAGAAAAATCAATTTTTTGTAATGGTGTTTCACTGATTGGATTAACAATATTAAGCTGCTCTTTTAACAAGGAAGTGACTTCTTTTGGCTTAATGTCACCAACAATAATGACTGACATATTATCAGGGCGATACCATTTATGATAAAAATCGGCGACACGTTGTCTAGATATATTGCGGATAATATTCATATCGCCAATTGGATCACGTAAAACGTAACGAGAACCAGCCATTTCAACCGCACTTTTTTTATCGCCTAAACGTAGCATTGGACTTAAGCGACGTCGCCATTCTTCTTGTACAATACCTCGTTCATTATCTAAGTCTTTTTGTAAGATAGTTAGGTTGTGCATCCACTCATTTAACACATCAAAAGCTAATGCAAGACTCTTATTATCATTTTTATCTAAGTTCAGAGTATAAACCGTATTTTCAAAATCTGTGAACGCATTAATATCACGAGCAAATTTCATACCTAATTTTTCAAGGGCATTAATAATTTGATTCTCGGGGAATTTTTTTGAACCATTAAATGCCATGTGCTCAACTAAATGTGCAATGCCTTTTTGATCGTCATCTTCATGCATAGAACCTGCGTTCACCACTAAACGAATATAGACTCGATTAGCAGGATCAGGATTTTGCATAACATAATAAGTTAAACCATTTTCTAGCTTGCCATGTTGAATACTGTGATCAAAGGGCAATTGTTCAGAATGAGTTTGAGTTGTCGAGTGACAAGCGAATAAAAACAAAAATGCACTTAAAAGTGCGGTTAGTTTTTTCATTATTTTTACCTAATGTAGAAACAGTAAAATCTACGTATTATAAACATAACACGTAGATTTTTTGTGAGAAAAGGTTATTTAAAATTCATAACCTACTTCAAGCCAGAACTCACGACCAGGGGTGTAGATGCTATATTCGGATGTGCTTGAAATAGAAACAGAGCGAATTTTTCGTGTTTTATTTAAGACATTCAGAATATCAGCTTGAACATAGATATTATGTTTACCTGCAAATTTAGGTTGCCAGCGAATACTTGAGTCCCATTGTGTGTGTGTTCCATAGTCAAAAGTACGGAAACGAGGAATACCATCTGGATGATTTATATCAAGCTCATCATACCCTTTAATAGGTGCTTTAATATACACTTTATTTGACCAAGTTAAATCCCAACTAGGCATAGCCATATCAAGACCTAAACGAGCAATCCAGTCTTCAGTATTTGAATTTACTTTTTGTTGCATGGTTTTGCGATTCATTAAGCGTCCATCCAAATACACAGGATCATTTGGATTGAGTGAGTTTGCTAAGTCAGCTCGTTTTGTTTTTAGCCAATCGAATCCTAATGATGCATTCCAGTAAGTTTTCCCTAACTGCCAAGGCTCAATATTATTGATTTGGATAGTGTGGATATCTACTTTATAATTATTCGAATTACTATAGTATTTGGCATATTCAGGACGACCTGTCTTATTGATTTGTTTACGTTTTAAAGTTATGCGGTTTTTGTTTTCACGGTGGATATAGCCTAACTTAAATAACAAGTTACGATATTCTTGCTCAAAGCTTAAGCTTAATTCGTCAGCATAAGGCGTTTTTAAGCGACCAGATAATTGGAAATCGCGAATATTGGTCGTATCTCGATTAATTTTTAAAATTTCATTAGTCAATTTTAGTGAAGCAAAAGAACGTCCATAATAGCGGTTCAAACCTAAACTTAAACGGGTTTCTTCTAGAGGCTTAAATCTTGCAACAAAACGAGGCGCGATATTATTATTTTTTAAATAATCATCACGTTCAAAACGAATACCTGGACGTAATTCAAATTTTTTCCAGCTAATTAAGTCTTCAATATATAAGGCAACATTCTGGTAACGCGTTTTGGCATTCCCTTTAGGTATAATAGAAGTGGTAGAGCCATCGTTATTCGGATACCAAGTAATATTAGAGTCTCCTAATTGTGCTTCACCTATTCTAGAATAAACATCTTTAGGACGATAGAATTTATATCGTGTAAATTGATAAATTCCACCCAATGAAATAGAGTGGGTGAATGAGCCCAAATCAAAGGGTTCAAAGGCATATTCGGTAGAATAATGGAGGTTTTGTTGTGTCAGTTGACTATCTCCATAACCCCCTTTTTCATAATCATATAATATGTCGTAGTTATCATCCATTACACTCACTGTGTCTACGTGATTAGAACTGGAATTGCGTTTATCTTTAAAATGATCGTAGGCTAAGGTATTTGTCCAAACACCAGAGTTAAAGCTACGAATCCAAGCTAATGTTGCACCAAATGCTTTATGGTAGTCAGATACGTTACTATTTACATTGGTTTGAGAATATTTTTCTTCTCGATAATTGGAATAACGGGTACTCAGTTCTAAACGATTATTATCATTAATTGTCCAGTTAAAATTTAAAAGAGCATTATCAGAATCACGAGTATGTGCTTGTTGGTGTAATTGTGCTTCTGTAGAGAAGCCGATGAGACGATATTGATCAATACGTGAGGTACGGCGGCTTAATCCAAACACTAATCCTAAGTTATCAGTTAATCCTTTTTCAGTAACTAAGCTAAAATTATGTTTTGTATATTTAGGTTGTAAATCAGTTGCACCATCCAACCCTGGACGGACTTTGTTTAACACTTTTTTTGAGTCGCCACTTTCTACAAGTTTGCCCCATGAGGAATCAGTTGTGCGATATTTTAATTTAATACCATCTTTACCACTGTATTGTTTTGTTTTTGCAATGACAGCTCCCCCAGTAAATCCACCAAGACTAGCAGAGATATTACTGTCTTGTACTTCAACTTTCGATAACATATTTGCATCAAAGAAATAAGCTTGAGTATGTGAGATGCCAGGTAAAGTTTGCATTGCACCATCAAATAATTCACTTTCAATTGTTAAATCATTATTAACATTCACATTATCTACAAAGTAAGCTGTTTGGTTTGTATCTGCACCATTAATGGAAATATTTTCGGGTTTGATTTCACCGCGTTGTAATCCATTTTGATCGCTATTTTCATAACGTACATGTGGATTTGACCGTAAATAATCAGTAATGTTGCCATTAGTGACAGGTGTTTTTTTCATATCATCCTGACTCACACTTTGTGTTGATGTCATTGATTTATTTTGATCACCGTATACAACAATTTCAGTTAGTATATTGCTTTTTTCTTGGCTTTCTTTTTTTGTATCAGTTTCTGCATGAACAGGTGTGATAGCTGCACAGACCAAAATTGCAATAAGTCCTTTCTTAAATGTTTTTAATTGCGCGTCCATTTTTTTATTCTCTTTTTTATTGAATTGATAACGATTATCAATTTTATTTTTATTTTTGCTTTTTGCAAAGAAAAAAATGAATAAAAATATAACAAGTTGTTTAAAGTTTAATCATTATCAAATTTTTTTAAAAAATAGACTATAGACTATACTGACAATCTCATCAAAATCCTGTGGATTATGGTATGCTTTAGCATAATTTTTAGATAAGAAAGAGTATTCTATATGCAGAAAAATATTGTGATTACTGTTGATGGCCCAAGTGGTGCGGGTAAAGGCACATTATGCTACGCGTTAGCAGAAAAGCTAGGGTTTGCTTTATTAGATAGTGGAGCTATTTATCGTGTCACAGCATTAGCAGCTTTAAAAAAGGATGTTGCATTGGATAATGAAAGTGCGTTAGCTGAGTTAGCGAGAAAATTGGATATTCAATTTTTACCACAAGATGGTGAAGTAAAAATTATCTTAAATGGTGAAAATGTAAGCAGACAAATTCGTACTCAAGAAGTGGCTGAAGCAGCCTCTAAAATTGCTGTTTTTCCAAAAGTACGAGCAGCATTACTGCAACTTCAACAAGATTTTTCGACTATAAAAGGTTTAATTGCAGATGGGCGAGATATGGGGACGGTGGTTTTCCCACAAGCTCAAGTGAAATTATTTTTGGATGCAAGTGCGGAAGAAAGAGCAAAAAGACGCTATAAACAGTTGCAAAATAAAGGGATTAGTGGTAACTTTGACCAGATTTTAGCCGAGATAAAAGATCGTGACTTTCGTGATAGAAATCGCACAGTTGCGCCCCTCAAACCTGCTGAAGATGCTTTATTGTTGGATAGCACGACATTAACAATTGATGAAGTGATTCAACAAGCAATAAATTATATTCAGCAACATCTTGATATTAAAGCTTAAATTATTTTTAACCGTTTATCCAGGGAAGGATGAACATGTATTCTCAACCCCACATTCAACGGATTTTGAAGTGGACGTTATTATATTTTAAATTGAAGATTAATTATGACTGAATCTTTTGCTCAACTATTTGAAGAATCATTAAAAGAACTTGAAACCCGTCAAGGTTCTATCGTTAGCGGTACTGTTGTTGCTATTCAAAAAGGCTTTGTGCTTGTTGACGCTGGTTTAAAATCTGAATCAGCAATCCCTGTTGAAGAATTCTTAAACGCACAAGGCGAATTAGAAGTTCAAGTTGGTGATGTAGTTAATGTTGCGTTAGACGCTGTTGAAGATGGTTTCGGCGAAACCAAACTTTCTCGTGAAAAAGCAGTTCGTCACGAATCTTGGATTGAGTTAGAAAAAGCATACGAAGAGCAGGCAACTGTTATCGGTTTAATCAACGGTAAAGTGAAAGGTGGCTTCACAGTTGAGTTAAACGGTGTTCGTGCATTCTTACCAGGTTCATTAGTGGATACTCGCCCAGTGCGTGAAACTCTACACTTAGAAGGTAAAGAGTTAGAGTTCAAGGTTATCAAACTTGACCAAAAACGTAACAACGTTGTTGTTTCTCGTCGTGCTGTAATCGAATCAGAAAATAGCCAAGAACGTGAACAAATTCTTGAGAACTTACAAGAAGGTTCTGAAGTTAAAGGTATCGTTAAGAACTTAACCGACTACGGTGCATTCGTAGATTTAGGTGGTGTTGACGGTTTATTACACATCACTGATATGGCTTGGAAACGTGTTAAACACCCAAGCGAAATCGTCAATGTTGGTGATGAAATTACTGTTAAAGTATTGAAATTTGACAAAGATCGCACTCGCGTATCTTTAGGCTTAAAACAATTAGGTCAAGATCCTTGGGTTGCAATTGCTGAAAATCACCCAGTTAACAGCAAATTAACAGGTAAAGTAACTAACTTAACCGATTATGGTTGTTTCGTTGAAATTTTAGATGGTGTTGAAGGTTTAGTTCACGTTTCTGAAATGGATTGGACAAACAAAAACATCCACCCATCTAAAGTTGTAAGTTTAGGTGATGTTGTTGAAGTCATGGTATTAGAAATTGATGAAGAACGTCGTCGTATTTCTTTAGGTTTAAAACAATGTAAACCTAACCCATGGTTACAATTCGCTGAAACACACAATAAAGGCGACAAAGTTGAAGGTAAAATCAAATCAATCACGGATTTCGGTATCTTCATCGGTCTTGAAGGTGGTATTGACGGTTTAGTTCATTTATCTGACATTTCTTGGAATGTATCTGGTGAAGATGCTGTTCGTAACTACAAAAAAGGTGACGAAGTTGCAGCAGTTGTATTACAAGTCGATGCAGTGAAAGAGCGTATTTCTTTAGGTATTAAACAACTTGAAGAAGATCCATTCAACAACTTCGTAGCAGTAAACAAAAAAGGTGCAGTATTAAGCGCTAAAGTTGTTGAAGCTGATGCGAAAGGTGCAAAAGTTGAATTAGACGGTGGTGTAGAAGGTTATATCCGTGCAGCTGACTTAACAAATGAAGTGAATGCAGGTGATGTAGTTGAAGCGAAATACACTGGCGTTGATCGTAAAGCTCGTATTGTTCACTTATCTGTACGTGCGAAAGACCAAGCTGAAGAAGCAGCAGCAGTTGCAACTGTGAATAATAAGCAAGAAGAAGTTGCTATTCCGAATGCAATGGCTGAAGCATTCAAAGCAGCTAAAGGTGAATAATTAAGTTTCCCTTGTAAAAGTATAGCTAGCGTGAATTATTCACGCTAGCTTTCTATATTAAGTTAGGAGAAAATTATGACTAAATCAGAGCTTATTGAGCGTTTAGTTCAAAAAAATCATTCAATTGCAGCAAAAGATGTTGAAAATGCAGTAAAAGAAATTTTGGACCAAATGTCATTCGCCTTAGAAAACGGTAAGCGTATTGAAGTGAGAGGATTTGGTAGTTTCTCTTTGCATTATCGTCAACCTCGTTTAGGGCGTAATCCTAAAACGGGTGAACAAGTGAAATTAGACGCAAAATCTGTACCGCACTTTAAAGCTGGTAAAGAGCTAAGAGAGCGTGTTGATATTTACGCATAATTTCAACTAACTTTATATAACGACACTTTAAAGTGTCGTTTTTTGTATTTATTTTTGGCATAATGAGAACACTCATTTTTGTCAGGAGATAGTTGATGATTAAATATATTTTGGGATTAATACTTGTACTTGCCATTGTGCTTGTTGCTATCACGATCGGTGCGAACAATGATCAAATCATTAGTTTCAATTATATGGTAGCGCAGAGTGAGTTCCGTTTATCAACTTTAGTTGCGATTTTATTTGGTTTAGGTCTGATTTTAGGTTGGTTAATTAGCGCTCTTTTTTATATCAAATTAAAATTGAAAAATATTTCATTAGCTCGTCAAATTAAACGCCAGACTTTACAAATTAATGAATTAACAGCTCGAGATAAGGTTATTAAATAATGCTCGAGTTACTCTTCCTACTTTTACCTATCGCAGCTGCTTATGGCTGGTATATGGGGCATCGTAGTGCTAAAAAAGATCAGGAAGATATGACCAATAAACTCTCTCGCGATTATGTGACGGGAGTGAATTTTCTATTATCAAATCAACCAGATAAAGCAGTTGATTTATTTCTTGATATCCTACAGAAACAAGAAGCGGAAAATGAAATCGATAGTGCCTCACAATTTGAAGCCGAGTTAACATTAGGTAACCTTTATCGTTCTCGTGGTGAAGTTGACAGAGCACTACGTATTCACCAAGCGCTTGATCGTAGTCCTAATTATACTTTTGAACAAAAGCTGCTAGCTAAACAACAATTAGCAAAAGATTTTATGGCGGTTGGTTTTTATGATCGAGCAGAATCTCTTTATATTATGTTGGTAGATGAGCCAGATTTTGCAGAAAATGCACTACAGCAGCTAGCTGTTATTTATCAAAAAACAAAAGAGTGGAAGAAAGCAATCAATGTTGCAGAAAAGCTTACTAAGATTTCGCCACAGCAAAATAATATTGCATTAGCTCAGTATTATTGTGAATATGCACAAAATCTACCTTCTGATCATAAACAAAATCCAAAAGCGCTATTAGAATCTGCTTTAAAAGTTGCGCCTAATTGTGTTCGTGCATCTATTTTATTAGGTGAAATCTTAATCAAAGAAAAACGATATCAACAAGCCGTTGAAGTGTTAGAAAATGTGCTTGAGCAAAATGCTGCATATGTTGGTGAGGTTTTAAGTCTGTTAAAGGATAGTTATCATAAACTTAATCAATTAGAAAGTTTTGAGCTCTTTTTAATTAAAGCAAGTCGGATTACTAAAAATAGTGCAGTAGAACTTGCCTTATCTGATCTGATAGAAGAAATGGATGGTAGAAGTGCTGCACAAGCAAAACTCTATCAACAGTTAAATCAGCATCCAACAACGTTTTTATTTCACCGTTTTATTCAATATCAGATTAATGATGCAGAAGAAGGACGAGGGAAAGAAAGTCTCGTTTTGCTACATAAAATGGTGGGCGAGCGTATTAGACAAAATTTTGATTACCGTTGTACTAATTGTGGTTATCAAGCCCATAAACTTGCGTGGTGCTGCCCATCATGTCGGCATTGGGAAACTATCAAGCCTATTGAAGATTAACTGAACATAATTAATTGAACACTGAGAGGGAAAATTATGACGAATAAAATTATTGTAGCGCTAGATTATGAAAAGGAAGAAGACGCATTAGCGCTAGTTGATCAAATTGATCCAAGTTTGTGTCGTTTGAAAGTAGGTAAAGAAATGTTTACTACATTGGGCACTAAATTTGTGAAAGAATTACATAATCGTAATTTTGATGTATTTCTCGATCTCAAGTTTCATGATATTCCGAATACAGTAGCAAGAGCGGTGCGTTCTGCAGCAGATTTAGGGGTATGGATGGTAGATTTACATGCAAGTGGTGGTTTACGCATGATGGAAGAAGCAAAAAAAATTCTTGAACCTTATGGCAAAGATGCACCATTGTTGATCAGTGTTACTGTACTCACAAGTATGGAAGATCTTGACCTACTTCAAATAGGTATTAATGCTTCACCAATGGAACAAGTAATTCGTTTAGCCAATTTAACGCAACGTGCAGGACTAGATGGTGTTGTATGTTCACCACAAGAAGTTGAAATTTTACGTGCTAATTGTGGTAAAGATTTCAAATTAATCACACCAGGAATTCGCCCAATTGGCAGTGATTTTGGTGATCAACGTCGTGTGATGACTCCTGCGGGGGCAATTCAAGCAGGCTCTGATTATTTGGTGATTGGTCGTCCAATTACACAAGCAGAGAATCCAGCTGAAGTGCTTAAAGCAATTAATGCATCGTTACCAACAAATTAGTGAAGATCTATGAGTAGTAGTGAATTAGTTTATTCTACCAAGTTAGGCCGAATTAAAGCGGAAAAACCAGAGGTAGTTCGTCCAAAAGGGGATGGTATTGTCCGTATTCAACGCCAAGTAAGCGGTCGTAAAGGCAGCGGTGTTTCTGTGATTACAGGCTTAGATTTATCGGATGCTGAATTAAAATTACTTGCTGCAGAACTTAAAAAACGTTGTGGTTGTGGTGGTTCTGTTAAGAATAGTTCTATTGAAATCCAAGGCGAAAAACGGGATTTACTTAAACAGCTGCTTGAACAAAAAGGATATGTAGTAAAACTCGCGGGCGGATAGCTATTTTTTATAAAAGAAAAGGATTGAATTTAATAGTTTCAATCCTTTTTTGTTTGCTAGCCTATTTAAATAAAATAGGCGATGATTATCACGCACACCAAAGAAAGTATTGAGCTAACAAGATAGGCTTTTTTAAGTTGATAGTCTTTTTTATTGAATGCTTTTATAGACTCCGTAATATACATAATGATCAGTACCATTTTCACAATGAAAAGAGGTTCAAGACTACGATCAGACAGAATAAAAAGAACTATGCCTGTTGCGAGCAATAGTGTGTCAGTTAAGTGTGGTAAAATTTTAAGGAGTGTGTAGTCACGCCAATTTTTACCAGTGGCTACCATTGCCGCTCGTATGAGTAATAGAGCCAGGCTTAGAAATGCACAGATAATATGTGTATAGATTAAGTTAATTATCATAGGTTCCCCACAAATAAAAAAGCAGTAGCAATGTACTGCTTTTATTCAACATTATTTATTCAGCTGAAATGTCTTCAATATCGACCGCACTTTCATTATCGATGACTTCTGGATCTTCATCATCGACTTCACAAACACGTTGTAAACCAACCAAGGTTTCATTTTCGGCGGTACGAATTAAACGCACTCCCTGTGTGTTACGACCAACAATGCTAATCTCACTGACACGTGTGCGGACTAGCGTACCTGCATCGGTAATCAACATGATTTGATCGGCTTCATCTACTTGTGTTGCAGCAACAACTTTGCCATTGCGATCACTCACTTTAATTGAAATGACACCTTTAGTATTACGCGATTTAGTTGGATATTGTTCCAATTCAGTACGTTTACCATAGCCATTTTGTGTTGCTGTCAGAATTGCACCTTCACCTTTAGGAATGACTAATGAAACAACTTTATCAACATTTAAATCCAATACATCGTTTGTGTTGTCATCTGAAATTTCTTCAATTTCGACCGCACTTTCATCTTCAGATATATCGTTAGTGAGTGCTAGTTTGATACCACGTACACCTGTTGCTGCACGCCCCATCGCACGTACAGCACTTTCACTGAAGCGTACTACACGACCTTGAGCAGAGAAGAGCATGATTTCATTGCTACCATCAGTAATATCGACGCCGATTAATTCATCTTCATCACGTAAATTTAATGCAATAATACCACTTGAACGTGGGCGACTAAATTCAGTCAAGGCAATTTTCTTCACAATACCACCTGCAGTTGCCATGACCACGAATTTGTCTTCTTCATAAGCGGTTACTGGTAGAATAGCAGTGATACGTTCATTTTCATCTAAAGGCAAGATATTTACGATTGGGCGACCACGTGCACCACGACTAGCTTGTGGTAATTGATATACTTTCAACCAATATAAGCGTCCACGACTTGAGAAACACAAAATTGTATCATGTGTATTGGCAACAAGTAGGCGTTCAATGAAGTCTTCCTCTTTTGTTTTTGCTGCTGATTTACCCTTACCACCACGACGTTGCGCTTCGTAATCAGTTAATGGTTGGTATTTAACATAACCTTCATGTGAAAGGGTGACAACTACGTCTTCTTGAGCAATTAAGTCTTCAAGATTAATATCTGCAGAACTTGCAGTGATTTCAGTACGACGAGGATCATTAAATTGTTCGCGAATTTGTTCTAATTCTTCGCGTATCACTTCCATTAAACGTTCTGGACTGCGTAAGATATAAAGTAGTTCGCCAATTACATCGAGTAATTTTTTGTATTCATCTAGGATCTCATCATGTCCTAAATTAGTTAATTTTTGTAAGCGTAGATCTAAAATAGCTTGTGCTTGGACTTCTGTTAAATAATACATTCCATCACGGATGCCATATTGTTCTTCTAATTCTTCTGGACGAGCTGCATCAACGCCTGTTGCTGCAAGCATATCGGCGACATTGCCTAATTTCCAAGCTTGAGCAATTAATTCACGTTTTGCTGTTTCAGGGTTTGGTGCTCGACGAATTAATTCAATAATCGGATCAACATTAGCTAATGCGATAGCTAAACCTTCTAAGATATGTGCACGTTCACGTGCTTTACGTAATTCGTATACAGTACGGCGTGTAACTACTTCACGGCGATGTAAGACAAATGCTTCAATAAGCTGTTTTAAATTAAGGAGTTTTGGTTGACCTTTGTCTAAAGCAACAATATTGATCCCAAAAGTCACTTGTAATTGAGTCAGTGCATAAAGATTGTTTAATACCACTTCACCCACGGCATCGCGTTTGATTTTAATTTCAATACGCATACCGTCTTTATCAGATAAGTCAGTAATGGCACTAATGCCTTCAATTTTTTTCTCTTTGACTAGATCAGCAATTTTTTCAATCAGTTTGGCTTTATTAACCTGATAAGGAATTTCATGTACAACGATAGTTTCACTACCTTTTTCGTCTGTTTCTACTTCGGCTTTCGCTCGTACATAAATTTTCCCTCGCCCTGTTTTATAGGCTTCTTCGATTCCTTTACGACCGTTGATTAATGCAGCAGTAGGGAAGTCTGGACCAGGAATATACGTCATTAGCTCATCAATCGTAATCTCATTATTTTCAATATAAGCTAAACAACCGTCTAATACTTCGCCTAGGTTATGTGGAGGAATATTTGTTGCCATCCCAACGGCAATACCTGATGAGCCGTTAACTAAAAGTGCAGGGACTTTAGTGGGTAATACTTCGGGAATTTGTTCAGAACCATCATAGTTTGGTACGAAGTTAACGGTTTCTTTGTCAAGATCAGCTAATAATTCGTGTGCAATTTTAGTCATACGGGCTTCGGTATAACGCATAGCTGCAGCAGCATCACCATCAATCGAACCAAAGTTACCTTGTCCATCAACTAACATATAGCGTAAAGAGAATGGCTGTGCCATGCGTACAAGCGTGTCATAGACTGCACTGTCACCATGAGGGTGATATTTACCGATAACGTCTCCAACGATACGCGCAGATTTACGGTAAGGCTTGTTATACGCGTTACCGCCTTCATGCATAGCAAATAACACACGACGATGTACAGGTTTTAAACCGTCACGTACATCAGGTAACGCACGACCTACGATGACTGACATCGCGTAATCAAGATATGAAGATTTTAGTTCTTCCTCAATGCTGATTGGGCTAATATCTTGATGAATAGTATCTTGGACTGAATCGGTCATTGAAAACTTCCTACTCATTGAGTTTGATTAATCAAAAAATTAGCGGAATTATAGCATAAAATCTGTTGCTTCCCTAATTTTATAGTGAAATTTTATGGGATTTGAGGAATAATAACGCATTGTTTCTATTCAAAATCATAAGAAGAACGCACATGCAAAATATTGATCAGCAAGAACTTGATAAATTTGAAAAAATGGCGAAAAGTTGGTGGGATCCACAAGGGGATTTTAAGCCGATTCATCAACTTAACCCGTTACGTTTAAGTTACATCGCTCAACAAGCGAATGGGTTATTAGGTAAAAAAGTTTTAGATGTTGGCTGTGGTGGCGGTATTTTATCAGAAAGTATGGCAAAACAAGGTGCCAGAGTAACGGGGATTGATATGACATCAGCACCGCTGCAAGTTGCAAAACAGCATGCACAAGAAAGTGGGGTGACTATTGATTATCAACGAACTACGGTTGAAGAATTTTTGCAAAAACAGACCGCACTTCATGGTGAAAATTGGCACACTGAGAAGTTTGATGTCATTACTTGTATGGAGATGTTAGAACATGTGCCAGATCCAAATTCTGTGATTGAAAGCTGTAAGCAATTGCTGAAACCAAACGGTAGCATTTTTTTCTCAACAATTAATCGTACTTTGAAAGCATGGACACTGGTGATCTTGGGCGCGGAATATGTATTAAAAATGCTACCAAAAGGTACCCATGATTATGAAAAATTTATTAAACCTGCTGAATTATTGAATTGGTGCGATGAGTCACAGTTAACTTGTTTAGATATGGTTGGTTATCATTATAATCCACTTACAGGAAAATTTTGGCTCAATAAAGATGTCAGTGCTAACTATATAGCCAGTTTTAAAATCATTTCTTAAGTTTATGAAGCTAGCTTAAAATGAGCTATCTTAATCTTACTAGTAGAAATTGTAGCTAGGCTACAGAGGATTTAAAAATAAGCACCTGAAAAGAGAATCATATCAATCTCATTTTTCAGGTGCATTTTTTATTCACTTTCAGGTGCAATCACTTCAATTTCAGCATGGCTATGTAAGCCACGAGGGAGTTGAGTTCCTTTTCTGCCTCGCTCTGCACGGAATTTTTGCAGTTCTTCAGGTTTTAAGGTGATTTTCCGTTTACCTGAATGGAAAACAAGCGTAGAGTTTTCTCTAATTAATAATAACCGTACGAGCAACTCTGTACGGGCTTTTGCGTTGGCTGCTGGAATTGTCACAATTTTGTTGCCTTTACCTTTAGTCAGTGAGGGTAAATCATTGACTGGAAAGATCAACATTCTGCCAGCTGAAGTCAGTGCGACTAATAAGGCGTTGTTATCAGTAAGCGTTAAGGGCATTAATACTTTAGCGTTTTCAGGTAATGAAATCAGTGCTTTACCTGCTTTATTGCGTGCAACTAAATCCTCAAATTTACAAATAAAGCCATAGCCAGCATCAGATGCCATCAGCAATGCTTGATTTTCATTTTCAATTAAAACATGCTCAATTGTTGCTCCCGATGGTAATGTCAATTTACCTGTTAATGGTTCGCCCTGAGAGCGTGCAGAAGGTAAGCTGAGTGGATCTAATGCATAGCTGCGTCCGGTACTGTCAATAAATACTGCAGGCTGATTACTTTTACCATATGCATGATCAAGATATTTATCACCCGCTTTATAACTGATGTTTTGGACATCAATATCATGGCCTTTAGCGCAACGCACCCAACCCATTTCTGAGAGAATAACGGTTACTGGCTCAGCCGGTGTCATTTCATTTTCCGAAATTGCTTTAGCTTCCGCACGTTCAACTAATGGTGATAAACGTGGACTGGCATAAGTTTTTGCATCTTGCTGAATTTCTTTTTTGATTAATGAATTTAAACGGCGATCAGATCCTAATGTGAGTTGTAAACTATCACGTTCCTCTTCTAAACGTTTTTTTTCTGCTTGTAATTCGTGCTCTTCTAATTTAGCTAAATGACGTAAGCGTAAGTTTAGAATCGCTTCGGCTTGTTCATCTGTTAAACTAAAGCGAGTCATTAATACAGGTTTTGGCTCGTCTTCATGACGGATAATGTGTATCACCTCATCGATATTGAGATATGCAATCATTAAACCTTCAAGAATATGTAAACGTGTTAGGACCTTATCAAGGCGATGCTGGAGGCGACGAGTCACGGTAGTTCGACGGAACTGAAGCCATTCCGTCAGGATTTCGACTAAATTTTTTACAGCTGGCTTATTATCTAAGCCAATCATATTCATATTGACACGATAACTCTTTTCTAAATCAGTAGTTGCAAATAAATGTGCCATTAACGCATCTACATCAACACGATTAGAGCGAGGGACAATAACAATACGAGTGGGATTTTCATGATCGGCCTCATCACGAATATCTTCTACCATAGGTAATTTTTTGGCAGTCATTTGATCCGCGATTTGAGTAATGATTTTTGAAGGCGAGGCTTGATGTGGGAGCGCGGTAATAATAATTTCACCATCTTCTTTTTTCCATACTGCACGCATACGGATAGAACCGCGACCTTGCTCATATAATTTACGAATATCGTCTTTTGATGAGATAATTTCAGCTTCTGTCGGATAATCTGGGCCTTGTACTACACTTAATAAATCATCTAACGTAGCTCTCGGATTCTCAATCAACATAACTGCGGCATCAGCAATTTCATTAATGTTATGTGGTGGGATATCCGTTGCCATTCCTACCGCAATCCCTGTTGTGCCATTCAATAAAATATGTGGCAAACGTGCAGGTAAATATTGTGGTTCAGATAATGTGCCATCAAAGTTAGGTTGATAATCAACAGTACCTTGTCCTAATTCAGACAATAGAACCTCAGCAATTTTTGATAAGCGAGATTCAGTATAACGCATGGCAGCAAAAGATTTGGGATCATCGGGAGCGCCCCAGTTACCTTGCCCATCGACTAAAGGGTAACGATATGAAAAAGGCTGTGCCATTAATACCATTGCTTCATAACAAGCAGAATCTCCATGTGGATGAAATTTTCCCAGTACGTCCCCGACTGTACGTGCAGACTTTTTGTATTTTGCGGCTGCATTCAAGCCTAACTCAGACATAGCGTAAATGATACGGCGTTGGACAGGTTTTAATCCATCGCCAATAAAAGGTAATGCACGATCCATAATGACGTACATGGAATAATTCAAATAAGCTTTTTCGGTGAACTCGCGTAATGGCGTTTGTTCAATACCTTCATAGTTAATTATGTTCATAATGTTATTTTATTTTGAGATTATTTTTTATGTTTTGTATTCGGTTATATCGTTATTTTTCAGTTTTTATATTGAATTTCGCTGGTTGTAATTCTCTTTTTTGTTTGCTTAAAAAAGAACGCAAAAGAAAAAAGGTTATTAGCTAAACAGCTTATCTTCATTGTAAAATTGTCATTTACACAAAATAGATCATTTTTTTCATTGTTTCGCTATTTTATTTGGTTAAAGAATTTTTCTTTATTTACACTCGTTACATGAGAAAATTTAGGTAAAATCTACCGCACTTATCGATTTACTCATCTTTATGTATAAATTTATTTTATTCAGAAATGTCAATTTATACACTCAAGTCAACTTGATCACCTTTTGTTTGCAACCAATTTTTACGATCTTCTGAGCGTTTTTTCGCAAGCAGCATATCCATTAACTCCAAGGTTTCAGCACCTTCATTCTCTTCTTTATGGTAAGTGAGTTGTACTAAACGGCGAGTATTGGGATCCATTGTGGTTTCGCGTAATTGGATCGGATTCATTTCACCGAGTCCTTTAAAACGTTGTACGTTAGGTTTACCTTTTTTATTTTTCAAGCGATCTAAAATCGCTTCTTTTTCTCCTTCATCTAAGGCGTAGAAGATTTCTTTCCCTAGATCTATACGATAGAGTGGAGGCATGGCGACATAAACATGGCCATTTTGTACTAATTTAGGGAAATGACGTAAAAATAAAGCGCAGAGTAATGTCGCAATATGTAAGCCATCGGAGTCAGCATCGGCAAGGATACACACTTTACCATAGCGTAGTTGAGAGAGATCTTCACTATCAGGATCAATACCTAGTGCAACAGCAATATCATGAATTTCATTAGAAGATAGCACTTGTTCAGAAGACACTTCCCATGTATTTAAAATTTTGCCACGCAAAGGTAATATTGCTTGATATTCACGATCACGAGCTTGTTTGGCAGACCCACCTGCTGAGTCACCTTCTACAAGAAATAATTCAGTTTTTGCTAAATCTTGTTGACTACAATCAGCAAGCTTACCAGGTAATGCAGGACCACTGACTAATTTTTTACGCACTACTTTTTTGGTGGCGCGTAAACGACGTTGTGCTGAGCTAATGGCAATTTCAGCAAGCTGTTCGGCTTGTTGTACATTTTGGTTTAACCACAAGCTAAACGCATCTTTAACTACACCGCTGACAAAAACAGCACTTTGGCGTGAGGATAAGCGTTCTTTGGTTTGCCCTGCAAATTGAGGATCTTGCATTTTAAGAGACAGAACGTATGCACAACGTTCCCAAATGTCGTCTGCCGTTAATTTTACACCGCGTGGCAATAAGTTACGAAATTCACAGAACTCACGCATTGCATCAAGTAAACCTTGGCGTAGACCGTTAACATGTGTTCCACCTTGAATAGTTGGAATGAGATTAACATAACTTTCGCCTAATAATTCACCGCCTTCAGGTAACCATAATAACGCCCAACTGACAGCTTCTGTATTGCCTTTGAAATCACCAATAAAAGGTTTTTCGGGAAGAGTAACGAAACCATCCACTGCTTCACTTAAATAATCTGCTAACCCATCTTCATATAGCCAGCAGTCTTCAGTATTATTAACTTTATCAATAAATTTAATTTCTAGACCTGAACACAGTACTGCTTTCGCGCGTAATAAATGTCGTAAGCGTGATACTGAGAATTTATCGCTATCAAAATATTTTGGATTGGGTTTGAAATGAACAGTAGTACCTGTATTGCGTCGACCACAAGTACCAATGACTTCAAGTTCTTCTACTTTCACACCATTTTCAAAGGCAATTTTATATACTTCTCCATTGCGTTTTACTGTGACGTCAACACGTTCAGACAATGCATTGACCACGGAAATACCCACACCGTGTAAACCACCTGAAAACTCATAATTTTTATTGGAGAATTTACCACCAGCGTGCAGTTTAGTGAGTATGACTTCAACACCTGAGACTTTTTCAATAGGATGAATATCTACAGGCATTCCCCTTCCATTATCAATGACTTCAAGGGATTGATCCTTATGCAAAATCACTTCAATTTTTGTTGCATGCCCTGCTAATGCTTCATCAACACTGTTATCAATGACCTCTTGACCTAAATGGTTTGGGCGAGTGGTATCTGTATACATACCTGGACGTAACTGTACAGGTTCAAGATCTTTTAATACGGTGATTTCGTGTGCTGAATAATTGGTTGTCATAATCGTTTGTTATATTTATCTATTTTTATCGTCAAAATTGACCAGATTCTAGCAAAAAAAGCATATTTTTGCACTATGGCATATTTATTCAAAAAAGAACAATAAATAATGGGGAAAACGATTGCTCATTAATTGGAGTTGGCTATAATGGCTAGCTTTAATTTTTATGAATAAATGAGTAAAAAAGGGGTTAAAAATAAAATGACTGAATTACAAACACCTTATTATCTGATTGATAAAAGTAAGCTGTTACGTAACATGGAAAAAATCGCCTATTTACGTGAAAAGTCAGGTGCAAAAGCATTACTTGCCTTGAAGTGTTTTGCGACATGGGGGGTGTTTGATTTTATGAGTCAATTTATGGATGGCACAACTTCATCATCATTATATGAGGTAAAGCTTGGTAAAGAAAAGTTTGGTGGTGAAACCCACGCTTACAGCGTTGCTTATTCAAATGAGGAAATTGATGAAGTGGTCGCGAATGCAGATAAAATTATTTTTAATTCCATTAATCAGTTACAACGCTTTGCAGATCGTACTGGGGATTTACCACGTGGATTACGTGTGAATCCTCGTGTCAGTACGTCAAGTTTCTTACTTGCTGATCCTGCACGTCCACATAGTCGTTTAGGGGAATGGGATATTCATAAAATCCGTGAAATCATGCCTTTAATAAATGGTTTTATGTTTCATAATAATTGTGAAAATGAAGATTTCGATAAATTTTGCGAGATGCTTGATCGCATTGAAAATGAATTTGGCGAATTATTACACCAAGTGAAATGGGTCAGTCTTGGAGGAGGCATTCATTTTACTGGTGAAAATTATCCATTAGAGGCATTTGCAGAACGTTTAAAACAGTTTTCTGATAAGTTCGCTGTACAAGTATACCTGGAGCCAGGTGAAGCTTCGATTACGCTAAGTACAAGTTTAGAAGTCACGGTGTTAGATGTTTTAAATAACGGTAAAGAATTAGCGATTGTGGATGCGGCAACAGAAGCACATATGCTAGATTTATTAATTTATCGCTCCGAAGCGAAATTATTGCCAGATGCCTT
The DNA here is from genome assembly GCF_900454865.1 of Pasteurella canis. Taxonomy (GTDB): domain Bacteria; phylum Pseudomonadota; class Gammaproteobacteria; order Enterobacterales; family Pasteurellaceae; genus Pasteurella; species Pasteurella canis. The sequence goes on from NZ_UGTV01000015.1 coordinate 458,332, forward strand.
CAAAGGCAAAGGTGAATATGAATATATGGTTTGTGGTAAATCTTGTTTGGCTGGTGATATTTTTGGTGAATATCATTTTGAAAAACCATTAAAAATTGGTGATCGCATCTCATTTTGTGATGCGGCTGGTTATACCATGGTGAAGAAAAACTGGTTCAATGGTGTAAATATGCCAGCCATTGTGATTAAAGAACTTGATGGTTCAGTTCGAGTGGTAAAAGAATTTGGCTATCAAGATTATGTTGAGAGTCTATCTTAATAATGAATAAGAAGTGCGGTTGATGTTAGCAAAATTTTGTTAAAACAGACCGCACTTTTTCGGTTTAACTTTATCGTATTGGATGATAAAGCTATCTCTGCCCTGATATTGACTTTTTAGGTTTTCAATATGTATCAGGTTTTTATTAACGCCTATGCCGATCCTTTAGCAAGCTCGGTACTTGGGAGGAAAATGCTAAATGAAAAAAAATGTTTTGGTTATTGGTGCGGGTGGCGTATCACAAGTTGTGGTACATAAATGCGCGCAACATAATGATGTACTTGGTAAAATCTCTCTTGCTTCACGCAAAATTGAAAAATGCCAAGCCATTGCGGAAAGTGTGGTAGAAAAAGGTAATTTTAAACTACCAGCGACCATTGAATGCTTTGAAATTGATGTATTTGACGTAGAAGCGACGAAAGCATTAATTCAAAAAACAGAATCACAAATTGTGATTAATGTGGGGCCATCATTTGTCAATATGTCCGTATTACAAGCTTGTATTGAAACTGGTGCTGCATATATTGATACCGCAATGCACGAAGATCCAAGTAAAGTTTGCGAAACACCACCTTGGTATGCAAACTATGAATGGAAACGTCGTGAGTTATGTAAACAAAACAATGTGACTGCAATTTTAAGTGCAGGCTTTGATCCTGGGGTTGTTAATGCCTATGCCGCATATGCAGTCAATGATGAGTTTGATAGCGTAGATAGTATTGATATTATTGATATTAACGCAGGGAGCCACGGTCGTTATTTTGCTACTAACTTTGATCCAGAAGTGAATTTTCGTGAGTTTACAGGGACAGTTTGGAGTTGGCAAAATAGTCAATGGGTAGCTAACAAGATGTTTGAAGTGAAGCGTACGGATGATCTGCCAATAGTTGGTATGCAAAATTCTTACTTGACAGGTCATGAAGAGCTACACTCGTTATCAACACATTTAAATGTCCCAAATATCCGTTTTTGGATGGGCTTTGGTGAGCATTATATTAATGTATTTAATGTACTGAAGAATCTGGGGTTATTATCGGTTCATCCTGTAAAAACCGCTGAAGGTTTAGAGGTGATTCCAATTAAGGTTGTGAAAGCCGTGTTGCCAGATCCAGCGTCTTTAGCACCAACATATACTGGTAAAACCTGTATTGGTAATTTGGTGAAAGGTAAAAAAGACGGTAAAGAGAAAGAAATTTTTATTTATAACGTCGCAGATCACAAAGAAGCTTATGAAGAAGTCGGTAGCCAAGGCATTTCCTATACTGCCGGAGTGCCAGCGGTAGCCGCTGCATTACTCATTGCCACAGGTGAATGGGATGTCGGTGAGATGTGTAATGTTGAGCAGCTTGATCCAAAACCATTTTTGAATCTTTTAAACAACATTGGCTTGCCAAACCGTATTAAAGATGAAAATGGTGATCGTGAATTAGTATTTTAACAGATATTAAGAATGAGAAGGTGCGAGTAATGACTCGCACTTTTTTTCAAATTGCTAAAAATAGAGAAAAACAGACCGCACTTTCTTTCGTCAATTCGGCTTGTTACAATGCAAACATGTTTAAATGAACACACTTAAGAGATGAACTTATGAAACGACTACTTGACTGTACTGCTACAGATTTCAAACAAATGAATGGACAACAATTAAAACAAGCTATTCGTGCGAGTGAAGGGCGAGTGATGCTGTCAGAAAACATGGTAGCGGTTCAACCTTTATATCCGAATATAACGAATTCTGAATTAGCCGCAGCATTTGGTGCCGACTTGATTTTATTGAATTTGTTTGATGTTTTTCAACCACATGTTAATGGATTAGAATGTGATAAAGCAGATCAAACGATTCATACTTTAAAGCAATTAATTGGTCGCCCAATTGGTATTAATTTAGAACCTGTAGACATCAATGCAGAACAAATAGAAGCCCTAGATACGATAGCAACGGGACGAATTGCGACAACCGAATCTTTACAGCAAGCAAAAAAATTAGGTTTTGATTTTATTTGTTTAACAGGTAATCCCAAAACTGGAGTAACCAATCAGGAAATTGTCAATGCGATTAAACGTGCTAGAGCTGTTTTCGGTGAAGAGGGGTTGATTATTGCAGGTAAAATGCATGGTGCTGGTGTCGCAAATGAAACGGGCAGTAACATCATCTCACAACAGGATTTAGCTAATTTTATTGAAGCAGGTGCAGATATCATTCTACTTGCCGCACCTGGGACAGTACCTGGTATGACGGTCGAGAAAGTAGAAAAATATGTCCAGTTTATTCATGCCAAGGGCGCATTAGCCTTACTTGCCATTGGAACCAGTCAAGAAGGGGCTGATGAAGCCACTATTCGCCAAATTGCGTTAAACAGTAAAATGGCAGGCGCAGATATTTACCATATTGGCGATGCGGGTTTCTATGGTATTGCTGTGCCTGAAAATATTATGACTTATTCGATTGCTATTCGTGGGCGTCGTCATACTTATGTCCGTATGGCTATGTCAGTTAATCGTTAGGTCTATTTGTTAATTTGAATGAAAATAAGTATAAAAAATGGAAAAGACGGATTTAATTAAAGAAAGCTATAATGAGCTACCTTATGCTTCAAAAGGTTTTTCACATACTTTGCCAGAAAGACAAAAAGCAGTACTGACTTTGCTCGGGTTTAAAACACCTGATATTACCCAAGCAAATGTTTTAGAAATAGGTTGTGGTTTTGGTGGCAATATCATTTGTAGTGCGTTTATTCATGATAAAGCACATTTCATTGGCGTTGATTTATCTGAAACACAGATTGAAGGTGGGAGACAAATTGTTGAGCAATTAGGTCTAAATAATGTAGAGCTTCTTTGCCAAGATATTTCCTATTTCGAGAACCTATCTGTTAAGTTTGATTATATTATTTGTCATGGCGTATTTAGCTGGGTACCTGAATCTGTCCGTATCAAAATTTTACAGCTAATAAAATCCCATTTAGCTGAAAATGGCTCAGCAACGATTTCTTATAACACTTATCCAGGTTGGAAATCTTTAGAAGTGTTAAAAGATATGATGAAGTTTAGAGTCAATGTGTTAGAGGAAAATGATCACTCTTTTTCGCCTTTAGAAAAAGTCGCCTATGGTAAAGGTACTGCTGAGTTTTTAAGTCAATATTCTTTTGGTGATAAACAATTAAAAGAGTCAGCAGATAGCCTTAAAACGAAAGATGATCATTATATTTACCATGAGTATTTTGAAGAATATAACCATCCTTTTTATTTATATGACTTTAATCGATTATTAGAACAATATGGACTAGCTCATATTTGTGATTCCACAGTTGGAGCAAGCTTCCCTATTTTTAAAGATGATAATATTGAAGAAATGATTGACAATGAATGTGGTGATAATCATTTACTTAAGGAGCAATATTACGATTATTTGCTAAATAGACAATTTAGAACCAGTATTGTGACGCATTTAGAAAATAAAGAAAAATGTAATATTTCTCGTACAATTAAGATTGAACATTTAAATCAGTTACATATTCGCGCCAGTTTAGGCAGCGAGTCTACTTCGAAAGTAGCGCTGAAATTAAAGGAGCTTTATCCAAATTCAATCAATGTAGCTGATTTTATCAATACTTATTTTGCAGATCATCGAGAAGAAGGATATTCTTCAATTTTATTAGAAATTTATAATCAATCAATTGAGTTTTATGCAAGAGCACTTGAAGTAAAGTGCTCGGATAAAGTGAAGTTGAAAGAAAAATATCGAAAATATTTTGAATATCACTTATCAACAGATCATCCTATGGTGACCTTGTCTAATTTTGTGGGGAATACTTTAGTGCTGTCAAATAGTGAAATGAAAACGATATTATTATTTGATGGTGTTTTATCAGATAGTGAAGTAGAGCAATACTTATTGGATAAAATTGATGAAGGGATTTTGAGTATTGGGAAAAATTATGAAGGGCAAGATAAACAACAAGTTGTTCGCCAATTTGTTAAAGACGTCCGCTCATTTATTGAAGCAAACTTTATGAATGATTAAATAAGTGTTTGTTTAATTAAAAAGAGGTGCAGTATGCACCTCTTTTATCATATTCATCATAATGTTTCATTAACCTAATAGTTTTGCCCAGATGTGCATAATAAATTCTCGTTCGGTTTGAAATTCTTGTGTGGATACAATAGGAGGAAGTCCTAATAAATTTAAATGATGAATACGATTACGTAGTGTGATATAAGATTGTTTCAATTGTATTGAAACTTCGTCAGAAATGACCGCACTTTCTACCATAATTTCAAAAATACGAACATTATCCGACCAGACTGACAACTCAGGATGTTGTGGCGCATATGCCAACACCAGATACTGTGCAATAAACTCAATATCTGTAATACCGCCACGATCTGTTTTAATATTGAACTGATCCCTCTCTGTATTAGCAAGATGCTCATACATTTTTTCACGCATAGATATGACATCTGTTTTGAGTAGTTGGATATCACGTTGTGCAGAAAGGACTTTTTGACGGATGGTTTTAAATTGCTCACATAAGGATTGCTCGCCATAAACAGCACGACTGCGTACTAGTGCTTGTTTTTCCCAAGTCCAAGCTTCATTTAACTGGTAGTCTTCAAACGCAGAAATCGGGCTACATAATAAGCCTGATTCACCAGAAGGGCGTAAGCGCATATCAATGTCATAAAGAACACCAGCAAAAGTATTCATGCTAAAAATACTGATTATTTTTTGTGCCAAACGTAAGTAGAATTGGTGGCTATCAATACTACGTTTAGCACCAATGGTTTGGCTATTTTCAGCCGATTGGTAGAGAAAGACGAGATCTAAATCAGATTTATAACCTAATTCAATACCACCAAGTTTACCATAACCTACCACTGCAAACCCTTTTTCATTTTCTGCTAAGTGTGCAGGTATACCAAAGCGAGCACTGACTTGTTGCCAAGCAAGATTAACGACAGCTTCGATAATAGCCTCTGCTAGAAATGTAAGGTGATCACTGACTTTCATAACAGGGAGCGCACCAAGGATATCGGCTGCCGCAATACGTAAGAGCGAAGTTTGTTTAAATTGGCGTAGACCATCAATAATCTGTTCTTCATCTTCAGGTGGTAAACGAAGTAAATATTGTTGTAATTCGCTCCGATATTGATCATGTGGAGGTGGATTTAAGAGAGCGTTACGATCAAGTAATTCATCGAGTAAAATAGGGTAACGAGCAACTTGTTCTGCAATCAATTTAGATTGTGAACAAAGCTCAATCAGTTGTGTGAGCACTTGTGGATGTTCTAATAATAACTCTAAATATGTCGTGCGAGTTAAGATTTTTTCTATAATATTGAGAATGCGAGGTAAAAGTGTATTGTATGCCTGATGAGCAAAAATGTGTTGCAGTAAATGTGGTAATAATTGATTTAGCACCTCACGTCCGCGTGTACCAATTGGACGGCGAGATAAATCATGACGAAATTGTATTAATATATCAATAATATTATCCATATCTTGCAAATTGACTTGATTTTCAATGAGCATTTGCTCAATTTCATTTTGCTCTAAATCTGCATCAAGGAAATCATTCCATAATTGCGTTGTTTCGCTGATGTCCTCTTTTTCTTCACCAATTAAATGGTTAAAAACAGCTCGCACGTTTTGTTGATGTCGAGATAGTACAGCATAAAAACTTTGCCAATCTGAAATTGGATAGACCACATTCTCTGCTTTACCATGATGATCTAATTGGGTGAATGTGCGAGTTGCTTCAACTAAACGAAGGCGATCTAACTCATTTTCAGGTAGCTGTTGTGTTTGTTGGTCATGAATCGCTTGCAGTATATTCTCAGTACGACGTAAAAATAAATAAGCCAGCTGCAAATCGTCTTTTTGTTGAGGAGTAATGAGTGAGAGTTTACTAATTTCAGGCAGCAATTTTAATAATTCATGTTGTTGTAGTCGAATTTCTCGTCCACCTCGAATCAACTGGAAAACCTGCACGATGAACTCAATTTCTCGAATACCACCTGCGCCAAGTTTGATGTTATCAATTAAACCACGACGGCGTACTTCACGTTCAATTTTACTTTTCATTTCTCGTAAAGATTGAATCACACTAAAGTCAATATAACGACGATACACAAAAGGGCGGAGGAGTTGCTGTAAGAGCTTGACATTAGGATCTTGCGGACTTGCACCTAAAATACGCCCTTTGATCATGGCATAGCGTTCCCAATCTCGGCCTTGTTCTTGGTAATATTGTTCTAATGCATTAAAACTCAATGCAAGTGCGCCATTTTCACCAAAAGGGCGTAGTCGCATATCTGTTCGGTATACAAAACCATCACTTGTATATTGATCTAGTGCATTAATTAAGCGTTGTCCTAAGCGAGTAAAAAATTTAGTATTTTCAATACTTCTTCTTGCCCCAACTGTTTCCCCATTACTTGGATAAGTAAAAATCAAATCAATATCGGAAGAAAAATTGAGTTCAAAGCCACCAAGCTTACCCATGCCTAGAATATATAATCGTTGTGCACAGCCTTCTGCATCGACTGGTGTGCCCATCTCTTCACATGCGCGTTCGTATAACCAATCTCGCGTAGCAATAATTACACTTTCAGCGAGTTGGGATAAACGAATAAAAATTTCTTCTACTGTACCTAAATTTAAACTTTGGCAAAAACTTAGCTTTGCCATTTCTCGATTACGAAATTGTCGCAGGATTTTGTAAAGTTGTTCTTCGGACTCTATCGTAGAGAGGCACTTTGTTAAACGTTCAGTGTACTCAGAACAATCTGATAAAGTGATTGGGTTCTGCCAACATTGATGTAAAAAGTGCGGTTGTTTTTTTAATGTTTCTGTAAAAAAATCAGAGAAACAAATCGCCGTATAAAGTTGTCCGATAGCTGTTTGAGGATCATTTTTCTGTTGAGCAATTTGCTGAAAAATCGATGTATTATAGTGTTCAGGAAAATTCTGAAGTAAATTTTCAGCAAGTTGTTTGAGTGTGTGATCAAATTGAGCAAGGGAGAATGGCATAAACTATCCTATGATTAAAGAATAAAGGTCAATAATCCTAAGCCAATGAGTTTAATGGCTCACTGTCTGACTTTAGCATGAAACGGCAGTTTTTTATATTGTAGAAAATAAATCTTGTTCTTTTTCTACGAAATATTATAGACTTATTCACCTAGTCGGGGTGCTGATAATAAGCTGAGATAATACCCGTGAACCTGATGCAGTTAATACTGACGTAGGAAACTAACAGTCATTATTGCTGTGTACTTTTTTGCTGATATCACAAGAGAGGACACAATGTCTAAATTAAAAATATCTTTTCTATTAACCGCACTTTCTGCTTTTTCTGCCACTGTATTTGCACAAAGCCAAACAGTGCAAACAGTGAATGTGTATACTTATGATTCTTTTACTTCAGAATGGGGAGCGGGTCCAAAAATCAAACTTGCTTTTGAAAAAGCTTATCCACAATGCCAAGTGAATTTCACTGCACTGAGTGATTCTGGTACCATGTTTAACCGATTACGTTTAGAAGGCAAAAAAACAAAAGCAGATGTAGTTGTTGGTTTAGATAATTATGCATTAGAAGAAGCTGAAAAGAGCGGTTTATTTGCAAAAAATAATATCGACCTATCTCAACTTTCCTTACCAATAGAATGGAAAAATCAAACATTTCTCCCTTATGATTTTGGACAATTTGCCTTTATTTATGACAAAACCAAAGTCTCAAATCCACCAAAAAGTTTAAAGGAATTAGTTGAGCGCCAAGATTTGAAAGTAATCTATCAAGATCCACGTACTAGCAGTGTTGGACGCGGTTTGTTAATTTGGATGAATAGCGTGTATCCACAAAATGAAATAGAAAATGCGTGGAAATCGTTAGCAAAACATACAGTTACTGTGGGTAAAGGTTGGTCTGATACTTATGGCGCATTTTTGAAAGATGAAGCGGATTTAGTAGTGAGCTATAGTACGTCGCCATTATATCACTTAGTATTTGAGCAGAAAGATCAGTATACAGCGACTGAATTTGCCGAAGGTGGGGTCTTACAAATCGAAACAGCTGCGAAAGTGGTTGATCGTAATAATGCTTGTGCCGATCATTTTTTAGGCTTCTTACTGCAGCCAGAAGCGCAACAACATTTAGTTACAAGTAATGTGATGCTACCTGTAATAAATGGCAAAATTGATCCGCACTTTGATGCCTTAAAAGAAAAACAATTAAAAACGAGGGTGTTAGATACTCGTAAAGTAAATGCAGAGCAGCTTAAAAACTGGATTGCTGTTTGGCAAGCAGCTTTGACGAAGTAATGCTTTTGTTATGCCTATGCGTTTTTTCCATCAGAATTTCCGCCCAACACATTATGTGGGCGGAATTTTTGTCATTACCTTTCTCTTGCTATTTTGTGGTAGTGCGTTATTTTCGCTTTGTTCTGTACAAGGGAATTACAGTTGGCAGGCGTTAATTCATGATCAGTATTTACATCACGTGTTAGCTTTTAGCTTGTGGCAAGCTTTTTTATCTGCAGTTTTATCCATCTTATTCGGTTTTCTTGTTGCGCGTGCTTTTTTTTATCAACATTTCAATGGCAAGCGGTTTATTCTTAAGCTCTTTTCGTTAACATTTGTTTTACCATCTTTAGTCGCTATTTTTGGATTACTCGGTGTGTATGGTGGCTCAGGCTGGCTAGCTAAGTTTAGCATCTTTTTAGGGAGTGATTGGACTCCCAATATTTATGGTTTAACGGGCATCTTAATCGCACATTTGTTCTTTAATATTCCGTTAGCTTGTAAAATGTTCTTGCAATGTTTACAAAGTATCCCAGTTCAACAACGCCAGTTAGCTGCTCAGTTGAATTTACGTGGTTGGCAATTTATCCGTTTGATTGAACTCCCTTATTTGCGCCAACAATTTTTTTCAGCATTTATGTTAATTTTTATGCTTTGCTTCACTAGCTTTGCAATAGTCTTAACATTAGGTGGTGGACCCAAATACACAACATTAGAAGTAGCAATCTATCAGGCTATTTTATTTGAATTTGATTTAGCTAAAGCGGCCTTATTTGCGCTATTACAATGTGTGATTTGCTTTATGTTATTTATCTTTAGTAGTTTATGGGGAAATGCCTCAACAGTAGCATTACATAGCAAAAATCATTGGCAAGATAAACAGTCAAGTGCGGTACAAATTTGGCAGGGTTGCTTAATTGTCGTCGTGACTGGATTTGTATTATTGCCATTATTTAACACTGCGGTTTCTGCTTTTTTTTCGGGTAAGTTTTTTAGTTTATGGGCTAGTGAACAACTTTGGCGTGCATTAGGTTACTCTTTTCTGATTGCACCTACTGCTGCATTGTTAGCTGTTTTGATGTCAGTCATATTATTACTCTTAGTAAGACGTTTGACTTGGTTACATTATCATCTATTCGCACAAAGTCTTCTGAATATTGGTACGATGATTTTGGCTATTCCAACACTTGTTCTAGCCATTGGCTTATTTATGTTATTACGTGAGATTGATTTTTCCACCATACACCTGTTTGCTATTGTAGTATGTTGTAATGCATTGATGGCAATGCCTTTTGTATTGCGTATTCTAGCCGTACCAATGCAGAACAACATGTTGTATTACGAAAAATTATGTGAGTCTTTGAATATTCAAGGTTGGCAACGTTTTAAATTAATTGAGTGGCAGGCGTTACGTGCGCCAATGCAGTATGCGTTTGCATTAGCTTGTACATTATCTTTAGGTGATTTTACGGCGATTGCGTTGTTTGGTAGCCAAGATTTTACCTCATTACCACATTTGCTTTATCAGCAACTTGGTCATTATCGTAGTCAAGAGGCATCAGTGACAGCTTTTATTTTATTATTACTATGCTTGTTGATCTTTGTGGTGATTGAACGACAAAAGGAAGAGACTAATGATTAAATTAGAACAAGTTCGTTTTGAATATAAAAATGTAGATTTTCTGTTTGATTTGTCTATTCCAGTACACCAAAAAGTTGCAATTGTGGGAGCAAGTGGTTCAGGTAAAAGCACTTTACTGAATTTATTAGCGGGCTTTGAGTTTGCCACACAAGGTATTATTTGGTTGAATAATGAAAATCACACACAAAGCCAGCCCCATCAACGCCCTGTATCCATGTTATTTCAAGAAAATAATTTATTTATGCATTTAACAGTGGCACAAAATATCGCTTTAGGATTAAAACCCAGTTTAAAATTGAGTACACTTGAAAACCAGCAAGTAGAACAAGTGGCAAGTGCGGTTGGCTTAGGAAAATTATTAGCGCAATCACCAAAAAATTTATCGGGTGGGCAAAAACAGCGTGTCGCATTAGCGCGTTGTTTATTGCGTGATAAACCGATTTTATTATTAGATGAGCCTTTTTCAGCCTTAGATCCCGAATTACGTGCAGAAATGCTGCACTTAATTTTAACACTATGCGATGATAAAAAATTAACCTTGTTGATGGTGACACATCAATTAAGTGAAATTCGAGATAAAGTTGATCGTATTATTCAAATTAAAAATGGTAGGATCAGTGATTTATCACTTTTAGATTCGTCGGTTTAATGGAAAATAGACCGTATTTTCACAGTATAAAAACGGAAAACAACTATGACAATGACAACATCTTTTCAAGTTAGAACCCTCACACCTCACCCATCTCTCGAGTATTGGTCGGTTTGTAAAGTCGAAGCATTATTTGAAACGCCTTTCTTGGATTTAGTCTATCGTGCTGCACAAGTGCATCGTGAAAACTTTAATCCAAAAGCTATTCAGCTATCTACCTTAATGTCAATTAAAACAGGCGGTTGTCCAGAGGATTGTGGCTACTGTCCACAGTCTGCTCGTTATCAAACTGGCGTACAAAATCAACAATTATTAGAGATTGATGAAATTGTTGAGAAAGCAAAAATTGCGAAAGCACGTGGAGCAGGGCGTTTTTGTATGGGGGCTGCGTGGCGTGGTCCAAAACCAAAAGATGTGGCAAAAATTACTGAAATTATTAAGGCAGTAAAAGCATTAGGTTTAGAAACCTGTGGGACATTTGGTTTGTTACAAGACGGCATGGCAGAAGATTTGAAAGCAGCAGGGTTAGATTACTACAACCATAATTTAGATACTGCGCCAGAGCATTATCATAATGTGATTGGTACACGTCAGTTTGATGATCGTATTAACACTTTAGGTAAAGTTCGCAAAGCAGGCTTAAAAGTATGCTGCGGTGGGATTGTTGGGATGAATGAAACACGCAAAGAACGTGCAGGTTTAATTGCAAGCCTTGCCAACTTAGATCCACAGCCTGAATCTGTGCCAATAAATCAATTAGTCAAAGTCGAAGGTACACCATTAGCAGAAGCAGCAGAATTAGATTGGACAGAATTTGTGCGAACTATTGCTGTTGCACGGATTACGATGCCGAAAAGCTATGTGCGTTTATCAGCAGGGCGCCAAGGGATGTCTGAAGAAATGCAAGCGATGTGTTTTATGGCTGGTGCGAATTCTATTTTCTATGGTGATAAGTTATTAGTAACGGGGAATCCAGAGGAAGATGGTGATCAATTATTAATGGCTAAATTGGATCTGGAACCAGAAACAGAAGAAAATCGCTATCGTTCAGAAACATGATTAAGCTAAGGCTTATTTGAACTAAATAAGATTATTACACTTAAAATCTACACTTTATTTATCTAGAAAATAAAAAAGTGTAGATTTTTTTATATTTAAAACAAAATGTCCAGAGAATAATAAGAGATTGGAGCAGTTCATTTTAAAAACAAATCTATGGCGTATTTCGTTCAAAATACATACTTTTAATATATAATGATAATTGTTATCATTTAGTTAAATAAAAGTATGGATATGTTAATTATGCAAATCAAACCACGTTATATCGCGCAATTTGTTTCTCTTACATTGACAGGAGCTGCATTTGCACAATCACCTCAACCTGTTGAACTCATGCCTATTATTGTGTCATCACAAACAGCGGATAGTACTTATGTCACGCATACGCAATCTACGGTTACTCAAGAACAATTAAAACGGACTGGGGCACAAAATATTGAAGATATTGTTAAATATGATCCTAGTGTGGATGTCGATACTGACAATATGCGTATGGGACATAATGGATATAATATTCGTGGGATTCGTCATCAACGAATTCAAATGAATATTGATGGTATACCTTTAGCTGAGCCTTTTGAGGATGCTGGTCCACGTGTAGGTCGTAATATTTCTGCAAAACTTGGCGTGGATGTGGTTGAGCCTGAAACTTTACGACAAGTGGATATCGATAAATCAGGTAATTCTGCTTTATATGGTAATGGTGCATTAGGGGGCAGTATTAATATGATGACTTACAATCCAAGTGATTTTGTACATACTGATAAGCCATTTCATGCAGGATTAAAGTATGGTTATCGTAGTACTTATAATGCTCATACTAAAACTGCAACATTAGCTGGACATTCTCAGTTTGTTGAGGGCTTATTAATGCTTACTCATCGTGATAGCAAAGAGCTCGAAAACTTTGCAGAAAATGATGTGAATGGTGATAACAAAACGGTCGCAAATGATCAAGTAATAAGAGGGAAAAATGTTTTGGCAAAATTAAACTTTAGCCACAATGTTCATCGCCTCGAATTCACGTTTGAACACTATGAGCGTCGAGTTAATACACAACGTGAAGAATTGTTAAAAACGACTTCACGTCCACTAAGACAGCAAGCACCAAATTCTCCTCCTATTATTAGAACAGATAAAATTTCAACAGCGACTTCTTTAGATAAATTTACTCGTGAACGTATGGGATTCATTTATCGTTATTTACCTGAAAATCACTGGCTAGACGAAATAAATTTCCAAGGTTATTCCCAACGTTTAAAAATTCATGATACGACCTATCAATATTCTGAAAGCTTCGCTTCTAATGGAAATAAATTAAATGAGACAACAAAAAATAATAACCGACTAGCACATACGATCTATGGAGTGAAGTCTGAGTTAAAAACAGATTTTGAAACAGGAACAGTGAGTCATCGTTTATCTAACAGTATTGAGTTTAGACGAGATGAATTAGACCGTGTAAGAGCAGAGGATTATCAAATCCAGTCTAGAAACCCATCAATACAAAATACACAATTTCGTTTATTTCCAAAAACAGTGACTAAAAATTATAGTTTAAGCTTACAGGATCAAATGACTTTTACAAATGATGTGGCGTTAAATATTGCTTTACGCTATCAATACGAAGAACGTCGTTTTAAAGGAAGCCATTTAGACACTACACCAAATCAAGATAAAGCGGCGGTGAATAAAAAATTAACTTATAGCACTTTATCACCAAGCGTACGTTTACATATTCCACTTTCTGAAAATTTAGCATTATTAGCAGGTTATGCTTATGCCAAGAAATTACCGAATCCACAATATATTGGTGTCGGTGCTGAAATGAATATGGGACCTCAAGGAAAATATAAAATTAATCCAAATCCGAATTTAAAACCTGAAGAAGCAAATAGTTTTGATCTTGGTTTGCTTTATAGCACGGATACGTTCAAAGCACGTTTAAATACTTATTATAACCAATACAAAAATTTCCTCAGTCCAGAGCAAGTATTACCACCTTGCCAAGGCTGTTTGAGAGAAGTGTACTATAGCAATAAAGGTAGGGTGAAAACCTATGGTGCTGAGTTGTTTACGGCATGGCAATTTACAAATAATTGGTCATTCACTAATACAGTAGCTTGGATGAAAGGTTATGCCTTAACGCCGAAAAAGCCATTAACTACAGCTCACCCTTTGAATGGTGTTATCGGAGTGGAATACGCGCAAGATACATGGGGTGTTGGTACAAAATTCCGCTGGTCTGATAAAAAACGTAAGGCAGGTACTTATATCGATAAAGGTGTTGAATATTCTTACTTTAAAGCACCTGGCTATGGTGTATGGGATCTAACAGCTTATTATCAACCAGTGAAACAAATTGAAATTCGTGCAGGTGTGTTCAATTTATTTGATAAAAAATATTGGACATTTGGCGATGTTGTTGAGACACCTAACAATAGTATGATTGATCGCTATACTCAACCAGGACGTAATTATGCTGTTAATGTGGAATTAAAATTCTAAACTGAACTGAACGTGCGGTGTATATCTGCCAAATTTTAGCAAAAGCACCGCACTTTTTATGTAAAGAGGAAAAAATGAGTAAGCAATTACTTAAAATCTGTGGGTTATTATTGCTACTGAGTCAAATGGTGCTCGCACAAGGTGAATTTAAACACTTTGAGTATAAAAGTGATGATGGACAAGTCCGTCCTTATATTTTGTATATCCCTAAAAATCTTGAGCAAAGTAAAAAACATCCTTTAATCGTATATTTACATGGTGCAGTGTCTGCTACGACGTTACGTATTAACCCACTAGAGTCCGCACAAAAATCGCCGTTCGTAAAATTAGCAGATGAAGGTGGCTATTATGTTTTATTCCCTTATGGACAAAAAGGCGCTACTTGGTTTGATACTAATGGTGTGAATATGGTGTTAGCTGAAATTAATAAAGTGAAAAAAGATTTTCCGATTAATGAAGATAAAATCTTTTTAAGTGGTTTCTCTGATGGGGGATCAGGAACATTGTATTTTGCAGCTACACAATCTTCATTGTTTGCTGGATTCATTCCGCTAAATGGTTCATTAGCTGTTGCTGCTGCAATTGGTGAGTCCCCTGTGTATTTAGAAAATTTAAATCATAAGCCATTGTATATCGTTAATACGCAATCTGACATGCTTTATCCTGTACGCTTAATGCAGCCAACGATTGATAAAATTAAAGAATATCATACAGATGTGATATTCCGTACTCCCGAAGGTAATCATGATATGAGTTATTTTCCAACGATCTCATCAGAGTTGAGAGCCTTTATTGATACACACCAACGCCATCCTATTGCTGTAATTTCCTTTGAAAGTGCGGACGATTTTTCTAATCAATTTGCTTGGTTGAAGATCACCAAAAGACATTCTGAAGCTATTGCAAAGGAATGGCATACACCTTATCAGCTTAAAATGCGAAATGACAAAGCTTCGTTTGGTATGGTTTTAGATGCTAGTTATAGTGGGAAAGGAATGAGGGTCTCCTCTTTTAGTAAAAAAGGCAGTGTAGCAGAAAAAATGGGCGTTCAGATAGGAGATATTATTCTGAAAATGGAAGATATTGAACTCGATCATCGCTATGCGGCGTTTAATTATCTCTCGACAAAAAAAGCAGGGGATACAACCTCAATGACTGTTGAAAGAAATGGTCAGCAGTTGACATTAAGTGGGCGCTTTCCTGAAGGATATGAATACCAAGTTTTTGAGAAACAACCTGTTTCAGCTAAAGTGAAAGCAAAAATTATCGAGGAACAATTACATATTGATACTTCTCGTGTTGCCGAACTACAAATCGACTTTTCTCAGCTCCCCTTTAATCGACGCTCAATGATCGAATTAAAATTGAATGGAAAGATTCAACAAATAAAACCAGAAAATATACAAACATTTATTATTCAATAGGACTATATTATGAAAAAAATAATTACACTTTGTTTATTATTAGCAATTCAACCATTTGCGTATGGTCAACGTATTGTCGCGTTAACGCCAGATACAGCAGATATTATTGTTGCTTTAGAAAGTGCTGAACAGCTGGTTGGGCGTGATCAGACTAGTATGAATCCTGCAATTAAGCAAGTCGCTAGTATTGGTATTCATCGAAAACTAACTATTGAACCAATTTTAGAAACAAAACCTGATTTAGTATTAGGCTCTTATATGGCGATGCCTGTGACAATTTTTGATAGCTTAAATCAATTAGGGGTTAAAACAGTGAATGTATTACCACGTGATCATATTGAAGAATTTAGCCAAGCTATTCGTGAAGTAGGTAAACTGATCGCTAAATCTGAGCAGGCAGATAAATTAGCCAAGACTTGGGATAACGGGATTCAACCTTTACCACATACTGGAAAACGTTATTTGTTAACTTATGATGGACGTGTTGTTGCAGGGAAAAATACTGCAGCAGATGAATTAATTCGACGTGCAGGTGGTGTAAATGCGGCGGTCGATGTTGAAGGTATTAAGCCGCTTAATCGTGAAGCTTGGTTAATTGCACAACCTGATATCATTATTGTTGCAGAACATCAAAAAGATGTAATTGGTGGTATTGAGAAACTCCTAGAGCGCCCAGAAATTGCAAATAGTCCTGCAGCTAAGTCAGGTAATATTCATTTCTGGTCAGCAAATGATTATTTACGCTATGGTTTAAATACACCAGAAGTGTTGCAACGTTTACACAAGTTAGCAAAATAAGTTGTGTATAAAGCTGATGTAGTGATATGAAAAAGCGAGCTTTATTTTTAGCCTGTATTGTAACCAGCTTGTTTATTTGGCTTTCAATTGGTGTGGGATTTGGTGGTTGGCAGTTACCTAACACGCTTTCTTCAGTCGTCTTTGATATTCGCCTACCTCGAGTGATTAATGCACTAGTAGTAGGTGCAGCATTAGCAGCGGCAGGTGCTGGTTTACAAGCACTTTTTGAAAATCCATTGGCAGATCCTAGCTTAATTGGTACTTCTGGAGGGGCTGCTTTAGGCGTGATTAGTGTTTTAGCCTTTGGAATAACTGGAATAGGCGTTCCCCTTGCCGCCTTTTTGGGGGCATTAGTCGTGTGCTTATTAATTTTATTTGCACATCATTTATTTGGTGGTGGCACACTTGGCTTACTCATTATGGGGTTTATTTTGAGTGCCTTTTGTTCAGCAGTAGTAGGATTAATCCTTTTTTTATCTGATGATTTAGTGTTGCGTAGTGCGACTATTTGGTTGGCTGGTAGTTTATCAGAGGCGGGATTTACACCAATTTATTATCCCCTAGTAGCTATGATCATTGGCTTAATTTGGCTTACGACTTTAGGTCGTCAGCTTGATTGTTTAATGTTAGGCGAAGAAACAGCATATAGTATGGGTGTCTCCGTATCTCATGTACGCTTACAAACAGTGATTGCATCTGCTTTATTAACAGGCGCAGCTGTTTCTTTATCTGGGATTATTGGTTTTTTAGGTATGATGATTCCGAATATTTTGGCAGCAACAATAGGGGGACATCGTCGAAAACTCATTTTGCTCTCTGCTTGGGTTGGCGCAATCTTTTTATTATCTGTTGACAGTACATCACGTCTTATGACTTATCCAGTGGATTTACCAGTAGGCATTGTTATCGCTTTATTAGGTGGACCTTTCTTTTTCTGGGTCTTTATCCAATCAACTCGTCGTATATAGCGGAGTGTAATTATTCATGTCGTTTCTTTTTGAATTGCAGCCTTTAGTGATTGAAGTTAATGAGCGAGTTATTTTACAAACAGAACAGTTATTAATCCCAAAAGGAAAACATACCGCAATTATTGGTCCTAATGGTGCTGGAAAATCGACACTACTAAAAGCTCTTTTAGGTTATTTTAATGCACAGGTTACAATGGATGGAAAACCGGTTATTGAACAAATTCGAGCAGGAAAAATGGCTCTAGTGGTTCAAAATGGGCGCTATGGTATACCATTGACAGTGGACGAATATGTGAAACTTGGACAAACGAATCTAACATTTTTTTCTCATCAAAAAGTGAATGAAACTAAATTAACTTTCTTACTCGAACAGTTTGAGTTAAAAGCGTTACGGTATAAACGAGTTAATATGCTATCGGGTGGGGAACAACAACGTGTCAATATTGTACGAGCACTTATGCAAAATGCACCAGTCATTTTATTAGATGAACCTTGTAATCATTTAGATATTCATCATCAACAAAGTTTAATGCATTTTTTAAAGCAGCATAAATCTGAGTTTAATGTTGTGATGGTATTACATGATTTAGATTTAGCCGCAAGTTATGCAGATCATGTTATTTTAATGCAGCAAGGTAAGATTATTGCACAAGGTGCAGTAGAAGACGTTATGCAAAGTTCACGTTTAAGTGCGGTCTATCGCTGGAGAATTTTGCAAAAACGAGACGAGTGTGGGATGTTTTTTCGTGTATAGGAGCCTATGGTGTTCCTTTGTATATAAAAAACACACTCGCGATTGAGTGTGTTTTTAGTTAATGATAAAACTATGAATATTAGTTTTTAACTTGTTGTTTTATCGCATCAGCAACTAATTCAGCTTCTGGTCCTAAAATAACCTGTAAACCATTATCACCTAATTTCACATTACCTTTTGATCCAAGTGCTTTTAATTGTTCTTCATTGATTTTGTTACGATCATTTAAAGTCAAGCGTAAACGGGTGATACAAGCATCAATAGTTTGGAAATTATCTTTACCACCTAATGCAACAATAAAGTTAGCCGCACGTTCTTCGCGAGATGCATCTTTTTTCACTTCAACTGAAACTTCATCTTCTTCACGACCTGGTGTTTTGAGATTAAATGCTTTGATTGCAGCACGGAAGATGACATAGTAAATGACTGCAAAGACAATACCTTGTACTAGTAGCATATACCATTGTGTTGCGAGCGGGTTTTGCGAAGATAGTACCATATCCACGAAGCCCGCACTAAAACCAAAGCCCGCCATCCATTGCATAGATGCTGCAATGAAGACAGATAAACCAGTTAGTAAAGCATGGATGACATAAAGTACTGGTGCCACAAACATAAAGGCAAACTCTAATGGCTCAGTTACACCAGTGAAGAATGAAGCTAATGAAGCAGCAATCATTAATGATGCAACTTGTGCTTTTTTCGCGGGTTTAGCACTATGATAAATTGCTAACGCAGCTGCTGGTAAACCGAACATCATAACAGGGAAGAAACCTGCTTGATACATACCAGTCACGCCAAGTACTGCTGTACCATTGGCAAGTGATTGTGCTCCACCTAAGAAGTTAGGGATATCATTGATACCAGCAACGTTGAACCAGAACACTGAATTTAGAGCATGATGTAAGCCAACAGGAATTAATAAACGGTTTAAGAAACCATAGATCCCTGCACCAGTTGCACCAATATCCGTGATAGATTTACCAAAACCAACTAAACCATTAAAAATGATTGGCCATAAGTACATTAGGATGAAAGAAATAATAATCATGACAACAGAAGTCACGATTGGAACTAAGCGTTTGCCGCTAAAGAACGCTAATGCAGGTGGTAATTCAACTTGATAGAAACGGTTATATAATTCTGCTGAAATAACCCCAACTAAAATACCAATAAATTGGTTATTGATTTTACCAAATGCAGCGGGTACTTGATCTGCTGCAATACCTTGTAATTGCGCGACAGCACCTGGTGAAAGTAAGGTTGTTACAACTAAAAAACCAACTAAACCTGATAATGCTGCTGAACCATGTTTATCTTTAGACATCCCAAAAGCGACACCCACAGCAAATAAAATTGCCATGTTATCAATAATGGCAGCACCAGATTTGATCAAAAATGCAGCAAGTTGGCTTTCGCCACCCCAGCCATTCGGATCTATCCAGTAACCAATCCCCATTAAAATAGCAGCTGCTGGCAATGCAGCAACAGGAACCATTAATGCCTGCCCAATTCTTTGTAAGTAACTTAGCACACTCATAGGAACTCCTTTTTATTTTTTATTTCAATTTTATTGAGAAATATCGTAAACGTTTTCTCAATTGCTTCTAACTATATGCTGATAATTTTCTATTGCAAATTAAAACTGTTATTTTTGTGATTTTCATCACTAAATCTCTGAGAGAGAAGAGTTTTCATTAGCTATTTAGAATAACTTATTTTATAATGCAAAAAAATAAAAACTCCATATTTTGATAGAAATTGATGGCATTTAATCAATTTTTTTAAGTATAGTAGTTATAATCTTTGTTAATCGTTTATTTTACATACAAAAGAGGTGACAAATTATGCGTTTAATTCCATTACAAAATGCTGACCAGGTAGCAAAATGGTCTGCTCGTTATATTGTCGATCGTATTAATCAATTCAAGCCAACAGAAGAACGTCCATTCGTATTAGGTTTACCGACAGGCGGGACGCCATTAAAAACCTATCAGGAGCTGATTGCTTTAAATAAAGCTGGTAAGGTGAGCTTTAAACATGTGGTGACATTTAATATGGATGAATATGTTGGTTTGCCGAAAGAGCATCCTGAAAGTTATCATTCATTCATGTATAGAAACTTTTTTGATCATATTGATATTCAAGAAAAAAATATCAATATTTTAAATGGTAACACAGATGATCATGATGCAGAATGTCAGCGCTATGAAGATAAGATTAAGTCTTATGGAAAAATTCATTTATTTATGGGAGGTGTTGGAGTTGATGGTCATATTGCTTTCAATGAACCTGCATCTTCTTTATCCTCTCGTACACGTATAAAAACGCTTACAGAAGATACGCTGATTGCGAACTCACGTTTCTTTGAGAATGATGTAAACAAGGTGCCAAAATACTCTTTGACCATCGGTGTTGGGACATTGCTAGATGCTGAGGAAGTGATGATTTTGGTAACAGGGTATAATAAAGCACTTGCATTACAAGCCGCAGTAGAAGGGAGCATTAATCACTTATGGACAGTAAGTGCCTTACAAATGCACCGTCGTGCGATTATTGTTTGTGATGAGCCTTCAACACAAGAATTGAAAGTGAAAACAGTAAAATACTTTACTGAATTAGAAGCGCGAGCAATCCATAGCGTAAGATAAGGAGAGTAAGAATGTATGCTTTTGTAAATGCAGTAATCTACACTGCAAAAGAAGTACTTTATGGTCAAGCCGTTGTTGTCGATGGCGATAAAATTAGCGCGATTATGCCTGTTGAGCAATTGCCAGCAGATATGAAAACAATCGATTTACAAGGTAATAATCTGACAGCTGGTTTTATTGATTTACAGTTAAATGGCTGTGGTGGCGTGATGTTTAATGAAGATATTAGCGTTAAAACTTTAGAAATCATGCAAGAAACTAACTTAAAATCGGGTACAACAAGTTATCTACCAACTTTTATTACTTCACCTGATGAAGGAATGAAAGAAGCCGTTAAAGTAATGCGTGAATATTTGTCTAAATATCAAAATCAAGCATTGGGATTACACCTTGAAGGCCCTTATTTGAGTGTAGAGAAAAAAGGTGTTCATCGTGAAGAATATATTCGAGCTATTAGCCCTGAAATGAAAGCGTTTTTATGTGAAAATGCAGATGTCATTACGAAAATAACCCTTGCAGCAGAAAATCCAACCGCTCAATATATTCCTGAGTTTGTAGATAAAGGTATTATTATTTCTTTAGGACATTCAAATGCTACTTATGAGGTCGCTAAACAGGCAATTGAAAAAGGGGTAAGCTTTGCTACGCATTTACATAATGCTATGTCGCCAATCAGCTCAGGACGCGCTATGGGTGTGGTTGGTGCAGTATTAGATTCAGATATTTATACAGGTATCATCATTGATGGTTTACATGTTGATTATGGTAATATCCGAATTGATAAAAAAGTAAAAGGCAATAAGCTTTGTATTGTTACAGATGCAACAGCAGCAGCTGGGGCTGATATCGAATCCTTTGTTTTTGTTGGTAAAACTGTTTATGTCCGTGATGGTAAGTGTTATGACGAAAATGGTACTTTAGGTGGTGCCGCAATAACAATGATTGAATCTGTGAAAA
Organism: Pasteurella canis; assembly: GCF_900454865.1. Lineage (GTDB taxonomy): Bacteria > Pseudomonadota > Gammaproteobacteria > Enterobacterales > Pasteurellaceae > Pasteurella > Pasteurella canis. The sequence goes on from NZ_UGTV01000015.1 coordinate 480,303, forward strand.
ATGCAGTACAAGAAGTGGGTATTCCACTAGATGAGACATTGCGTATGTGCAACTATTATCCCGCTAAGGCAATTAAAGTTGATGAGTACCTCGGCTCAATTGAAGTTGGAAAAGTTGCTAATTTAACCGCATTTACACATGATTTTAAAGTATTAGGTACTGCGGTAAATGGTGAATGGAAAGCCCATTAAACTATGAGTTTACTTTAGAAAAATAGCGTGATAATTATCACGCTATTTTTTTCAAAAGTGGCTAAAAACAGACCGCTCTTTATAACACAATGGTTTTATTCTTATAAACAAAGATTCTGTCATGTAAAGCAAGATCTAAGGCTCGACTTAACACTGTTTTTTCAACATCTCGTCCAGCACGCATCATAGCTTCCGCATTATAGGTATGATCAACATTGATTACATTTTGCATAATGATTGGACCTTGATCTAACTCATTATTGATAAAATGTGCTGTTGCACCGATGATTTTTACTCCACGCTCATAAGCTTGGTGATAAGGTTTAGCACCAATAAATGCGGGTAAGAAAGAATGATGAATATTAATGACTCGATTTGGGTAACGCTCGACAAATTGAGGATTGAGTACGCGCATGTATTTTGCTAATACGATGTAATCTGGGGCATATTCATCGATTTTGTCTGCTAAACGTTGATCATGTTCAATACGAGTCAGATTCTCATGGCTAATATAATGGAATGGGATATCAAAACGCTCCACTAATGTTTTTAATGTATCATGATTACCAATGACTGCGGCAATTTCAACATCTAAACCGCCATAATAATTTTTCATAAGAATATCGCCGAGACAATGTGCTTCTTTAGTGACTAAAATAACAACACGTTTACGTGTAGCACTAATCAAGCGACAATTTGTCCCTTCTGGCAGGCTAAATTTCAGATCTGCTAATAAAGTCGCTTCATTAAAAATACCTTGTAACTCAGTACGCATAAAAAAATGCTTTGTTTCAAAATCAACAAATTCATTATTATGAATAATATTAAGTTGATGTTTATAACAAATATTTGTTATTTTTGCGATTAAACCTTTATCGTCTGGACAGTCAGTTAATAATATTTTATTTTCAATCATAATATAATATTTTTTATTTAGATTATATAAAAGTAAAACCCATTAAATTAATGGGTTTCACGATGAGGTAAATAGAATTAAATTTCAAATGAACTCAGCGATTTACCTGCATCTAATGCTTTTTGAATTATTTTAGGTGTTCTACCTTGACCAGTCCAAGTTTTAACTTCACCATTTTCATCTATATATTGATATTTTGCTGGGCGAGGTTCTCTTTTTTTACGTTGAACAGGGGACTCTTGACCGAGTAACATTGCTAATTCTTTAGCTGTAATTCCTTCTTGCTTTAATGATTCCTTCAATTTTGCAATTCTTGCTTGGCGCTCTGCCGCCTCACGTTCGGCTTTTTTTTCTGCTTCACGTTTTTCTTCAACGACAAGAGAGAACTTTTCTAAAGCAATTTCAAGTTGTTCTAAAGGTGTTTCTCGAGCTAAAACACGTAAACTACGAATATTCGTTAAAGCTTTTAATAAATCACTCATATTTGTTCCTCTATATCATTTCAAAGTAGATTATATAAAAAAATAATCAAACTTGAATTATCATATAGCAAATATTATAAGAGGTAAATGTTATTTTTGTAGAATATTTAAAAGTTAATATTTTTTAGTTATTAAAAATGTAAATTAAGTTAAAAATATTCTTGTTATTCTATTGGCAAGTAGAATTTTTTATTGTAGTCTTGTTTCCATCCTACGTATGTAGAGGAGCGATCACTATAAGTATTTTTTCTGAGTGGATAACGATGAGGAAAAAGGAAAGGAGTGACTGCCGAAATCAATTAAGAGTCATTTTAATTGGTTGGTGGCGTATTCGAAAGGAACGTCATTGTCATAGTCTTTTTTAAACTATGGAGCGCTACTGGCTAGGTTAGGTCTTAATTATTTTTTACCTGCCTTATTTAGATCATTTCTATTATTTACTCAGTGGTTATTCCTTCATTATTATAAGGTAGAAACTTATGGAACTTATCGATTATTCGACCTCTGTTTGGGCTGTTGTGCCGCCAATTCTGGCGCTTTTACTTGCAATTGTCACTCGTAGAGTGATTTTATCATTAAGCATCGGTATTCTTGTTGGTTCATTGATGCTTGCAGATTTTAATTTAGTTAATGCATTTAGTTATTTAAAAAATAATGTTATTTCATTGGCATATAATGATGAAGGATTAAATACAAATAATATTAATATTGTATTATTTTTATTTTTACTTGGGGTATTAACCGCACTATTAACTGTTTCTGGGAGTAATCGTGCTTTTGCAGAATGGGCACAAAAACGAATTAAAGATAGACGTGGTGCAAAATTGCTTGCGGCTTCTTTAGTATTCGTTACGTTTATTGATGATTATTTTCACAGTTTAGCTGTAGGAGCAATTGCGAGTCCTGTAACTGATAAATTTAAGGTATCTCGAGCAAAATTAGCTTATATCCTTGACTCAACTGCAGCACCAATGTGTGTATTAATGCCAGTATCAAGTTGGGGGGCGTATATTATTACACTAATCGCTGGATTACTTGCGACCTATTCTATTACAGAATATTCACCAATAGGTGCATTTATGACGATGAGTGCAATGAATTTTTATGCTATTTTTTCTATTTTGATGGTATTTTTTGTTTCATATTATTCTTTTGATATTGGTTCAATGGTTCGTCACGAAAGAACCGCATTAGAACGTCATATTGAAATCGAAGAAGAGCAGACAGGTGTACAAGGACATGTTCGCAACTTAATTTTACCTATTGCAGTGTTGATTTTAGCCACAGTTGGTATGATGATGTACACGGGAAATGAAGCACTTGCACAGGATGGTAAACCATTTGATATTCTGGGCGCGTTTGAGAATACAACAGTTGGCGTTTCTTTAGTTGTTGGTGGTGTTAGTGCAGTATTGATTTCGACGATTTGTATTGTATTAGATCGTCAAGTCAGTATTAATGAGTATGGCAAAGCGTGGATTGTTGGTATTAAATCGATGTTAGGGGCTGTGCTCATTTTATTATTTGCTTGGACCATTAATAATGTTGTAGGTGATATGAAAACGGGCGTGTATTTATCATCGCTAGTTTCTGATAGCTTACCAATTGCAGTATTACCAGCTTTATTATTTGTGTTGACAGCAGTAATGGCATTTTCAACAGGCACAAGTTGGGGCACATTTGGTATTATGCTACCAATTGCTGCAGCTATTGCTGCAAATTCGGCACCAGAATTAATGTTACCATGCTTATCAGCTGTTATGGCAGGGGCGGTATGTGGGGATCATTGTTCGCCAATATCAGACACGACAATTTTGTCTTCTACAGGTGCAAAGTGTAACCACATTGATCATGTTACAACACAATTTCCTTATGCTATGTTGATTGCAATATCTTCAATTGTAGGTTATTTAGTACTTGGTTTTACTCAATCTGGTATACTTGGTTTTGTGACTACTGGTGGTGTATTGGTGGTGTTAGGATTTATTTTTAAACGAAATTAAAATGTGATCTATATCACAAATAATGTAAAAAATACTGTTTTAACTTATTTTATAAAATGCGGCAAGTTGCCGCATTTTTTATTTAAATTTTTATATTTGTTTTATTAAGTTCTTATTTTTTTATTTTTTTTAGAATTTAATTCTTTTTTACTCTTTTTTTATCTTTATTTTTCATCAAAAAATGATAGACAAAAATGATACTTTTCAGTAAAACATATCTCAGATTAATTTTTAACATGATTGCAACAACATTATACAAAATCACATATAGATCAGTGCGGTTAATTTGAGAGGTGAAAATGAAAAAGTTATCGGGCGCAGAAATGGTTGTACAGTCCTTAAGAGATGAGGGCGTTGAGTTTTTATTTGGTTATCCTGGTGGCTCAGTCTTAGATATTTATGATGCAATTCATACATTAGGGGGCATTGAGCATATTCTCGTTCGTCATGAACAGGCAGCTGTACATATGGCGGATGGTTATGCAAGAGCAACAGGAAAAGTAGGATGTGTTTTAGTCACATCGGGTCCTGGGGCAACGAACACGATTACTGGGATTGCGACGGCTTATATGGACTCTATTCCAATGGTAATACTTTCAGGACAAGTTATGTCTGGTCTGATCGGTAGTGATGCTTTTCAAGAATGTGATATGGTGGGCATTTCACGTCCAGTCGTTAAACATAGTTTTTTAGTCAAGTCTGCCGAAGAGATTCCAGAGACAATTAAGAAAGCATTTTATATTGCCTCAACTGGGCGACCTGGTCCAGTCGTGATTGATTTGCCAAAAGATGTAGTGAATCCAGCAAATAAATTTATTTATCGTTATCCAGAAAAGATTGAATTACGTTCTTATAATCCCACAACTCAAGGACACAAAGGGCAAATTAAGCGAGCGTTAAAAGCATTATTAGTGGCTAAAAAGCCAGTATTATTTATTGGTGGAGGGGTTGTGACAGCCAATTGTAGTGAGCCGTTAACGAAGTTTGCTCAAACCTTGAACTTACCTGTTACCTCTTCTTTGATGGGATTGGGCGCTTATCCTAGTTCGGATAAGCAATTTTTAGGTATGTTAGGTATGCATGGTACTTATGAAGCAAATAATGCAATGCACCATAGTGATTTAATCTTAGGGATTGGTGTTCGTTTTGATGACCGTACGACGAATAATTTAGCAAAATATTGCCCAAATGCGAAAGTGATACATATTGATATCGATCCTACATCAATTTCAAAAAATGTATTTGCTACCATTCCAATTGTGGGTAGTGCAGAAAATGTTTTAGCTGAATTTCTATCTTTATTAGAGGATGAGAATTTATTGAAATCGCAAGCATCATTAGAAGAATGGTGGCGAGAAATTGAAGCTTGGAAAGCAAGAAGATGTTTATCATTTGATCGAGATAGCCAAGTTATTAAGCCTCAACAAGTAATGGAAATGGTTCATCGCTTAACCAATGGTGAGGCTTATGTGGCATCAGATGTAGGACAACATCAAATGTTTGCTGCATTACATTATCCATTCAATAAACCTCGCCGTTGGATTAATTCTGGTGGGTTAGGCACAATGGGGTTTGGTTTGCCTGCTGCGTTAGGGGTGAAATTAGCTTATCCTGATGCGACAGTGATATGTGTGACTGGGGATGGAAGTATCCAAATGAATATTCAGGAGTTATCAACTGCACAGCAATATGAAATTCCCATTGTGATCATCAGTTTAAATAATCGTTTCTTAGGTATGGTGAAACAATGGCAAGATTTAATTTATTCAGGACGTCATTCGCAATCGTATATGAATTCGTTACCTGATTTTGTCAAATTAGCAGAAGCTTATGGACATGTCGGTATCCAAATTAATACGCCTGATGAGCTAGAACAAAAATTAACCCAAGCATTTTCGATGAAAGACAAACTCGTTTTTGTTGATATTAATGTTGATGCGACTGAGCATGTTTACCCAATGCAAGTACGCGGCGGTGCAATGAATGAAATGATTTTAACTAAACCGGAGAATACTCATGCGTAGAATTTTATCTGTCTTACTAGAAAATGAATCAGGTGCATTATCACGTGTTGTTGGGTTATTTTCACAACGTGCTTTTAATATTGAAAGTTTAACTGTTGCCCCAACTGATGATCCTACTTTATCTCGAATGACGATTGAAGCTTATGGTGATGAACAAATACTTGAACAAATCGAAAAGCAACTGCATAAACTTGTTGATGTGTTTAAAGTAATCAATTTGAGTGATTGTGAACATGTCGAACGAGAGGTCCTTTTGATTAAAGTGAGAGCACAAGGGAATTCTCGTGATGAATTAAAACGTCTAGCTGATATTTATCGTGGGCAGATTGTTGATGTGACAACCAAATCTTATACGATCCAATTAACAGGTACAAAAGATAAGCTAGATGCTTTTATTACAGCAGTTAAAGAAGAAACGACTATTATTGAGGTTGTTCGTTCTGGCTTGATTAGCCTTTCTCGCGGTGAAAAAAATTGTTTATAACATAATAGAGGCTTGGAAATGATTGAAAGTGCGGTCAACTTTTCAAGAATTTGGCTGAATTTCTTATTTTGAGAGCGAGATCAAATATTATGTATTTGTATTTTGTTATTTTAAAAAATTAAATATATAATTTTATCCATATACAAATTTTTACGTAAATTTACAAAAAATAGTTGTGTTAGTTATTATTGACTTTTTATTAGATAAAAAGAACTTGAAAAGCATAACGTGTTTTTTAAGGAGTGAAAGTGAAATTAGAGGAACTCGCCAAACTAGCAGGTGTTTCGCGTACAACAGCCAGTTATGTAGTAAATGGAAAGGCTAAACATTATCGTGTCAGTGATAAGACAATTGAAAAAGTTGAAGAACTGATAAAAAAATATGATTTTAAGCCTAATGCTATGGCAGCAGGGTTACGCGCAGGTAAAAGCCATACGATTGGTTTAATTGTACCAGATTTTGAAAATGCCAGTTATGCTAAAATTGCTAGCCGTTTAGAGGCTGGATTTCGTGAGAAAGGCTACCAGCTTTTAATTGCTTGTTCCAATGATAATCCAGATCATGAGATTAAGTGTGCAAAGCATTTGTTTCAACGTCAAATAGATGCACTTATTGTTTCAACGGCATTACCTTGTGATACCGATTTTTATCAGCGTTTTGCAAATGTGCCTGTTGTTGGCTTTGACCGCCGTTTAAATATGAATGAAATGATGTTATTAACTGATGACGAAGGCGACTCTTATCGTTTAGCTCAACGTTTGCTTAAAACCCATTCAGATAAAAGAATATTATTTTTAAGTGCATTACCTGAGTTCTCAGTCAGTTATAAGCGAGAGTCTGGCTTTCGTAATGCACTAAACCAACAAAACATAGACGTTGATTACCTTTATGCAAAGCAATTTCATAAGCTAGCAAGTGCAGAGGTATTTACTGACTGGTTAGATAAAAATGCTTTACCCGAAGCAATTTTTGTGACTTCTTTAACGTTATTACAAGGTGTTTTTCAGGTGTTAATTAAACGTTATAACAGTATTCCTAAAGAACTTGTTATTGCGACTTTTGGTCATCATGAAATGCTAGATGTATTGGAAAATAAAGTGATTTGTTGTGTACAGAATCACGAGAAAATAGCGCAGTCTTTGTTAAGTCTTGTGATTCATAAAATGAAAGCAAAGAATATCAAACAACCACAGGAAGTGATAGTACGAGAGCTGCTGGAGTCGCGTACTTAAATCAAATGGTTGCTGAGTTCAAGCTCAGCAATCGGTACACTTGCTGGTGGAGGGAGTGGTTCTGGTGTGCCAAGAAAGTGAGGTTCTTTTTCCATTAGCAAATCCAGTATGGCAAGTATTCGTGCGAAAAATTCACGAAAGCGGACAAAATAATGCCCGTGAGGGTATTCAGCAACAAAACAAATTGCATCAATATCATAGTATTTAGCGATAAATAAAGCTCGTTCACAATGAAATTTTTGCGTAATAATCGTGAATGAATGTGCTTTAAAGACCTGTTCTGCACGTATTACTGAATCTAATGTACGAAATCCTGCGAAATCCATATACATAAATTCTTGTGGTATTCCCATTTTACGCAAATCTTTAAACATACTACGGGGTTCATTATATTGACTCGTACGATTGTCTCCACTCAATAATAAATAATCAATTTTACGTGTAGCAAATACTTCATAAGCTGCCAGTAGTCTATTGTGGTAGAAAAGATTCAACGTATTTTTATCAAAATATTTGGAAGTACCGAGTACGACACCATAAGGACGGTAAGGTAGTTCATTGACATCAGTATAAATATGTTGTCGAACATAAAAGCTAATTGCTTGATCGATTAGGATTAATAGCACAATAAAAGATGACACACCAATAAGTAAGTAGCGAAATAATCGCTTTAAGTATTGAGGAGAGAAAAACGTAAAAATGGATGTCATGTTAAAGCTATCATTACTGTTTTGAAACCAGTCTTCACCATAATGAAAAAACAGTTGAAGTGCAAGCTGAATTTTAGTAGATTTGTACGTAAAGACGTTTAGATGTCTATTTTGTTGGGGAATGAAGATAATGAAATATGGGCAGTAAGATGGCAGTAAAGAAAGTAACATTGTTTACAGAAAAAGGATTTCCTTTGAGTTTAGGCGGTAAGTTGAAATATGTTGATGTCGCATACCAAACTTATGGTGTACTAAATGCTGATAAAAGTAATGCTGTATTAATTTGTCATGCCTTAACTGGTGATGCACAACCGTATTTTACAGAAAATAGTCAACAAGGTTGGTGGCAAAGTTTTATGGGGGATGGATTGGCGTTAGATACCTCTCGCTATTTTTTCATTTGCTCTAATGTCTTAGGTGGCTGTCAAGGCACAACAGGTCCATCGTCGATTAACCCTGATACAAATAAACCCTATGGGAGTCAATTTCCTAATGTGATTGTACAAGATATGGTAAGACTACAAAAAGCTTTATTAGATTATCTTGAGATTCCGCATTTACATGCTGTTGTCGGAGGCTCTTTTGGTGGTATGCAAGCAACACAATGGGCTATTGATTACCCCAATTTTGTGGATAATGTCCTCAATTTATGCTCATCATTGTTATTCAGTGCAGAGGCGATTGGCTTTAATCATGTTATGCGTCAAGCAGTAATTAATGATCCTCATTTTAATAATGGCGATTATTATGGATATCAACCACCAGAACAAGGATTAGCCATAGCTCGTATGTTGGGAATGCTCACTTATAGAACTGATCTGCAATTAACTAAGGCTTTTGGGCGAGCAATAAAATCAGAGGCCCAATTTTGGGGAGATTATTTTCAGGTTGAGTCTTATCTAAGCTATCAAGGAAAAAAATTCTTAGGGCGCTTTGATGCAAATAGCTATCTTCATTTATTAAGGGCATTAGATTTATATGATCCTAGTTGGCACTATGAGAATATGTCTGCAGCATTATCAAGAATCACAGCACGCTACACGCTAGTAGCTATTGAAAATGATCAGTTGTTTAAATTAGCTGAATTACATAAGAGTAAGACACTATTAGAACAGAGCGGCGTTAATTTGAATTATTATCAGTTTGCTTCTGATTATGGCCATGATGCGTTCTTAGTTGATTATACTTTATTTGAAAGTAAGATTCGTGATGGTTTAGCAGGTGATCCTCTTTAGTTTTTTCAAATAATCAATCAAGTAATAAGTTGCTTAGTGGTTTAAATTGTCATTTTAAGTTGACAATAGTCATTTGATGTTCTCTGAATTGTTGTACAAGATCAGTAAGTCTGATTTTATTTGGCAATACTAATGTTGGTGCAATTTCAAAAAGAGGGACAATCACAAACTCTCGATTGTGCATATCATAATGTGGAATTGTTAAACGTTCTGTCTGTATGATCTCATTATCATAAAGTAAAATATCAAGATCCAACGTTCTTTCTCCCCAACGACGTAAGCGTATACGCCCTTGCGTATTTTCAATTTGTTGTAGGTGGTCAAGCAATGTAAATGCAGGAAGGTCAGTTTGTAAATAGGCTACAGCATTAACATAATCAGGCTGATCTTGTGGTCCAAGAGGTTTACTTTGATAGAAAGAACTGGATTTAATGAGTACAGTATGAGGTAGCTGATTAAGTACTTTTAATGCCGTATTTAGTTGTGCAATTGGCGTACTTAAATTGCTACCTAATGCAATATAGACAGGCTTCATTATGCTACCTCTTACTTCTCTTATTGTAATGGTCTTGGTTTACGACGTTTTCTAGAACGATAGTATTTTTTCTTTGGTTTTGGATGCAAACGTTGTTGCTCCTGCACCAATAAATCACGTTGTTCTATGTTACTAAACTGATATTCATGCCACCAAGTCGCAAGTTCAATAGCCTCACTACCTTCAATTTCGGCTCGCATGGCAAGTAAATCAAATGCTGCACGAAATTTAGGATGTTCCATTGTTCGTATCGGGTTCTGCCCTGTACGCTTCAGCAATTGTAACTGTAGGAACCAGATATCACGAATAACGGATGTGTGTCTACGTGGTGCAGCAAGCGCGATGCAAAAAGCATCCAGAATCTCATTACTTGCGAGTGCGTAAGCATCATGATTATTCAATCCACCTTCATTTTTCAGTATTTCTACTTTTTCACGTAGGGGATACCAAAAAAATGCAGCAAATAAGAAAGCAGGGTTAATCCGTAATTTATCAGCAACACGCTCATCTGTTGAAGTGAGTGCTTTTAAAATCATGCGTTCAGTAAAATTATCTCCTTTCGCGGTAAAATAAGGCATTAATGTAGGAAATAATTGTTCAAATAAATGATATTCACGCAATAATTGATAAGTTTTTACTCCATGACCCGTTTGTAATAATTTTAAGCTTTCATCAAATAAACGGGCTGGTGGAATGTTTTTAAGTAAATGAGCCAACTGTCGGATTGGCTGTTCACTGGGGTTTTCTAAAAACATATCCAGTTTAGCCATGAAGCGAATTGCACGTAGCATACGCACAGGATCTTCTTGATAACGTATAGCAGGATCACCAATTAAACGTAATTTACCTGCCTTCAGATCTTCAATACCATTAAAATAATCACGTAGAGTATTGTCTTGAGGATTATAGTATAAAGCATTGACAGTAAAATCACGACGCTGAGCATCTTGTTCTAGCGTGCCATAAACATTATCGCGTAATAACATACCTTGCTCACTTTGTTTGGCATGATTTTCGTTACGGCTTTCAGTATGATTTGCTCGGAATGTAGCAACTTCAATAACATCTCGTCCAAACATAATGTGTGCAAGACGAAAACGGCGACCCACTAATCGGCATTGACGTTGAAAAATTGTTTGGATTTGTTCTGGGCGAGCATTTGTCACAACGTCAAAATCTTTAGGATGTTTACCCAATAATAAATCTCTTAAACATCCACCAACAATATAAGCTTCAAATCCTTGACGGTGTAGCTTTTCTACGACAGTTAATGCATTACGACTAATCATACGTGGAGTAATACCATGTAGAGAAGCTTTGATTACATGTTTATCGTAATAATAAGAAGTTTTAGAGGGTTTGGGAGGTTGCGTATCATGCTGAATAACAGTGCTAGAACCTTCTTCTACCTTTGTTATTGTTGCGCTTGAATGAATTGCATCTGTTTTTTCTCGTTCGACTAAATAGGCTTTTGTTTTTTTATTAAACAGATTTTTGATGTACTTTAAAATAATAGACCTCATCCAGAGTATTTTATTTTCTAGTCAAAAGTGCGGTAAAAATCACCGCACTTTAAATTAAATCTTCTTTTATTTGAAGTTAAAATTAGAATTAACCAATCATTTGTTTTTCACGAATTTCTGCGAGTGTTTTACAATCAATACATAGATCAGCTGTAGGACGCGCTTCTAAACGGCGAATACCAATTTCAATACCACAAGAATCACAATAACCAAAATCACCCGTTTCAAGTTTTTTCAATGTGTTTTCAATTTTTTTCATGAGTTTTCTTTCACGATCTCTTGTGCGTAGTTCCAAACTAAATTCTTCTTCTTGAGTAGCACGATCGGCTGGATCAGGGAAATTGGAGGCTTCATCTTGCATATGTGCAACTGTACGGCTTGCTTCTTCTACAATTTGATCATGCCATGCTTGTAGAATTTTTTTAAAATGAAGTAATTGCGCTTCATTCATGTACTCTTCGCCTGCTTTTTCTTTATAAGGCTCAACACCAGCTAGGGCTAATATACTTAAAGAGGATTTAGACATTGGTTATCTCCTAATAGAAAGTCATCCATTTAACGGTTGAAATTACATTATTCACACGCATTGGTGTTGATTCATTCAGCTTAAAATTACCTATAAAAATGTAAGGTATTTTAAAAAGCGATATAAATAGCAGAACTCATCTTAATTATCAAATAAATTTACCAGATATTACAAATTTTAGTGAAATAAATCTGATTTTTGCGATCTCGCTTGCAAAACTTGTTCAATCACCAAGAAAAAAATATCTGAAATATCCATCCTTAGCGTTTTATTTTTTTATAACAGAGTCAGGTTAATGCGATTATCTATTGAACAAATGTCAGCTTGTATTTTATTCAGCGCAGTTTCATTACTTTGGTTACCTGATTTTTTATTGCTCACTTGGCAGATGACAGCAGTCGCTTGTCTGATATTACTTATATTATTCTTTGTTTGTTATGTTAGTGGAAAAAGACAATATACAAGATTTCTCATTTTGATACTTTGTCTTCTATTTAATCTAGGTTACATGCATGCTCCTGCCCATCAGTTATTATCTCAAGCTGATAAAGTCATTTTATTACCCAAAAAAGTAAAAATAGATTTTAAAATTATAGAGATACTTCATCAAACTGATTATCAAACCTTTATTGTGTCAGCGCAGTTACAAAAAGGAGAAGCCGAACAACGTATTTATCTGCAATGGCGCACGAAAGAAAAAGTTCAGTTGGGCGAAGTATGGCATGGAGAATTGTCCTTGAAACCTATTTCTTCACGGTTAAATTTTTCAGGTTTTGATAAACAGCAATGGTATTTAGCCAACCGAATTACCGCACGAGCATCAGTAAAAAGTGCGGTTAAACTTACCCAACATTTTTCATGGCGTGATCAATTACTTAAAGAGAGTTTAAAACAAACAGAAGGATTAGATTATCAAGGGCTTTTAATAGCGTTAGCTTTTGGTGAGAGAGCGTGGTTACCACAACAAATATGGCAAATTTATCAAAAAACGAATACAGCACATCTTATAGCTATTTCTGGACTACATATTGGATTAGCAATGAGTATAGGTTATTGGATAGTACGATGTGTTCAAATTTTATTACCATTACGCTGGATTATCCCTCATTTACCGATGTTAAGCGGTTTACTATTAGCATATATTTATGGACAGTTAGCGGGGTTTGCAATACCAACCTCTCGTGCTTGTATAGCACTATTTGTGATTATAAGTTGTCGACTACTACGTGTTTCTTACAACGCTTGGCAACTTTTATTGATCGTCACGGCTATATTGCTATTGTTCGATCCATTAATGATTTTATCGTTGAGTTTTTGGCTATCAATAAGTGCGGTAACGTGTTTAGTCCTCTGGTATCAGGTTTTTCCTTTTTCTTTATTACAATGGCAAGGAAAATCCATATCTATCAGCCCTTGGCATAAAGTAGAGTGGATTATTCGTATCTTTCACCTACAAATTGGCTTACTATGGCTTTTTACACCGATCCAATTACTTTTGTTTAATGGTTTTTCTTTAAGTAGCTTTTATGCGAATTTAATAGCGTTACCCATTTATAGTCTCGTATTAGTGCCTCTTGTTTTGTTTGCGACTTTTACACAAGGTGTGTTCTCATCATGGCCTATCGCAAATGAGATAGCCCAAAAAGTGACGTTAATTTTGCAAACTTGGCAAGATAATTGGCATTTTGTTTCTCAAACAGAAACCGCATTCATTATTACTGCACTGACAGTACTTTTTATCATAGCAGTTCGCTCTGTATACGATGTCAAAAAAGTAGATAAAACAAGGAGAAATCTATATTGTCTCAATAAACCTTATTTTGGCTTCCATTTTACAGCTGAACCAACATTATTTTGTTCTTTAAAACGCTCAATTTATTGCATTGCAACTTTAATTGTGACTAGTTGTTTGGGTTATCCGATTTATCAATCTTTTTTTGCATCTCAATGGCGTTTGGATATGTTAGATGTGGGGCAAGGATTAGCTGTCTTAATAACAAAAAATGGGCGAGGTATCTTATATGATACAGGAAGCGCATGGCGTAGTGGTAGTATGGCGCAGCTTGAGATTGTGCCATATTTACAACGACAAGGTATAAGTCTAGAACACGTAATTATTAGCCATGATGACAATGATCATGCAGGAGGAGCAAAAACAATCTTACAACAATATCCAAAGACCACACTGACGACGGCATCAAGGCAAAATTATGGCAAAACAGACCGCACTTTTTGTCTTTCAGGGCAAAAATGGTATTGGCAAGGATTAAACATCATAGTGCTTTCACCTCATCATATTGTAACGCGTGCAAAGAATATGGACTCTTGTGTATTATTGATTTCTGATGGATACAATAACGTATTATTAACGGGGGATGCTGATGTTGCAAGTGAAAATCAATTTGTCTCTCAACTAGATAAAATTGATGTCTTACAAGTCGGACATCATGGGAGTAAAACCTCGACAGGCTATGCACTATTACAAAAAACGCGGCCTAAAATCGCACTTATTTCAAGTGGACGTTGGAATCAGTGGAAGTTTCCTCATAAACAAGTGATACAGCGTTTAACGCAGTATCAATGTCAAATTTACAATACGGCTGAGACAGGACAAATCAGTTTATTGTTTAATAAAAAACAAATTACAATTCAAAGAGCAAGAACAGAATTTTCACCTTGGTACCGTAGATTAATTGGCTTACAAAAAAAATAAAGGTACAATGCGCCAGATTATTTAATGTAAAGCAGAAAAACTATGCAAGATAAAGATCTTTCAACAATACAAACATTTAAACGTTTATGGCCAACTATTCGGCCTTTCAAACTGGGATTGGTTGTCTCTGCCGTTGCCTTAGTTATTAATGCATTAGCTGATGCAGGTTTAATATCTTTACTTAAACCTTTATTAGACGAAGGATTCGGTAAAGCAGATACGTCTTTTTTACGTACAATGTCATATGTCGTAGTATTAGTTATTTTCTTGAGGGGGATGAGTAACTTTATCTCTTCTTATTGCCTATCTTGGGTATCAGGCAAAGTGGTGATGACAATGCGTCGGAGAATATTTAAGCATCTTATGTTCATGCCTGTTCCTTTCTTTGATAAAAATTCAACAGGTAAATTATTATCTCGTATCACGTATGATTCAGAAATGGTCGCCAATTCCTCTTCTGGTGCATTGATTACTATTGTCCGTGAGGGAGCATACATTATTTCATTATTTGGTGTCATGCTATATACCAGTTGGCAATTATCTTTAGTCCTTTTTTTAATTGGTCCGATTATTGCAATCTTAATTCGCTTAGTGTCTAAACGTTTTAGAGATTTAAGTAAAAATATGCAAAATTCGATGGGAGAGCTGACAGCGACAGCTGAACAGATGCTAAAAGGGCATAAAGTCGTACTTTCATTTGGTGGACAATTAGTGGAAGAGGAGCGTTTTAATCATGTGAGTAATGATATGCGCCGTAAAGGGATGAAAATGGCAGTAGCTGATGCAATTTCTAATCCTGTGGTACAAATTATTGCCTCTTTTGCCTTAGCAGCAGTGCTTTATTTAGCAACAATGCCGACAATTATGGATCAAAATTTAACTGCAGGTTCGTTTACCGTAGTATTTTCTTCTATGTTGGCTATGATGAGACCTCTGAAGTCATTGACGAATGTGAATGCTCAATTCCAAAAAGGGATGGCAGCTTGTCAAACATTGTTTGCCTTACTCGATTTAGAGACCGAAAAAGATTTAGGAACCCATAAAGGGGAAAATGTCAAAGGCAATCTTACATTTAAAAATGTTACGTTTACTTATCAAGGACGTGAAGAGCCCGCATTACGTAATTTATCTTTTGAAGTTGAAAAAGGAAAAACTGTCGCTTTAGTCGGGCGTTCAGGATCTGGGAAGTCAACGATTGCAAATTTAGTGACGCGCTTTTACGATGTTGATCAAGGTGAAATCCTATTAGATGGTATTAATATTCAAGATTACCGCTTATCAAGTTTGCGTGAAAATTGTGCTGTTGTTTCACAACAAGTTCATCTCTTTAATGATACTATCGCAAATAATATTGCTTATGCGGCTAAAGACAAATATAGCCGTGAGGAAATTATAAAAGCAGCAGAAGATGCTTATGCAATGGAATTCATCGAAAAACTTGAACATGGTTTGGATACCGTGATTGGTGAGAATGGACTAAGCTTATCAGGAGGGCAACGCCAACGTTTAGCCATTGCACGAGCATTATTACGTAATTCACCTGTATTAATTCTAGATGAAGCTACATCCGCTTTAGATACAGAATCAGAACGTTCAATTCAACTCGCATTAGAAAAATTACAAAAAGAGCGTACAGTGATTGTTATTGCCCATCGATTATCAACAATTGAAAATGCAGATGAAATTTTAGTGATTGAGCATGGAGAAATCAAAGAGCGTGGTACGCATCAAGAATTGCTTGAATTAGAAGGGGCTTATAAGCAATTACATAGTATGCAATTTAGCCATTAATGTAAACAAGACTAGAGAGAAATTAACATGCCATTTTGGTATTCGCATTCTTGGGTGAGTTTTTTACTGTTGCCTTTTTCTTGTTTATTTGGGCTGATTAGCTATGTACGTAGACTTTTGTTTAAGAAAGGTATTCTCTCTTCTTATCGAGCCCCTGTGCCTGTAATTATTGTTGGTAATCTTTCTGTCGGTGGAAATGGTAAAACGCCAGTTGTTATTTGGCTGGTGCAAAAATTACAACAACAAGGGTTGACTGTTGGCGTTATTTCGCGTGGCTATGGTAGCCAATCTAAGACTTATCCACTATTGGTGATACCACAAACTGATCCATTACTAGGTGGCGATGAACCCGTATTAATTGCTAAACGAACTCAAGTCCCTGTTTGTATTTCTCCGAATCGCCAACAGGCTATTGAATTATTATTACAACAGCAAGATTGTGATTTGATTGTCAGTGATGATGGATTACAGCATTATAAATTGCAACGCGATATTGAAATTGTTGTAATAGATGCACAACGTGGTTTAGGTAATGGTCTTTTGTTACCAGCAGGCCCCCTACGTGAAAGAGCAAGTCGTTTACAACAAGTAGATTTGGTGATTAGTAATGGTGAGGCGAGTCAATATACAGATATTGTGATGAGATTAGAAGCACATTATGCTGTAAATTTAGTGACTGGTGAAAAACGTGTATTAACTTCATTTAATGCTGTTTCAGCCATCGCTGGAATTGGTAATCCACAACGTTTTTTTTCCATGTTACGGGGATTAAATATTCAGCTAAATCAAACACAAGCCTTTCAGGATCATCAAACATTTGAAATCAATCAATTTGCTAAATTTGACCATAATCAGCCGTTATTAATGACAGAAAAAGATGCTGTAAAGTGTTTCTCCTTTGCACAACCGAACTGGTGGTATGTACCAGTAGAAGCTGTTATTGAAGGTGAAAAAGTGCGGTCATTTTTAGCAAGATTTCATCCCAAAAAATAGCCAGCATAGTATTGAGAGAGGAAAAAATGGATACAAAATTATTAGACATTGTTGCTTGCCCCATGTGTCATGGGCGCTTAGTACTTGATAAAGCTAATCAACAATTAGTATGCCATTTTGATAAAGTGGCTTATGAAATAAAACAAGGTATTCCTGTTTTATTAGCAGAACAAGCAATACCATTGATAGAGTTGCAAGAGGATAACTAACATGACTACATTTACTGTCATCATTCCTGCTCGTTATGCTTCTACTCGTTTACCTGGTAAGCCTTTAGCTGATATCGCAGGCAAACCAATGATTGCTCACGTTTTTGACAGAGCGAAGCAATCTGGAGCGAGTCGTATCATTATCGCAACGGATCACAATGAAGTTGCCGAAGTTGCACGTCATTTTGGCGCAGAAGTTTGCATGACGTCTACTCTGCATAACTCTGGCACTGAACGTTTAGCAGAAGTCATTGAAAAATTGAGCATTGCACAAGATGAAATTATTGTGAATATTCAAGGTGATGAGCCTTTAATTCCGCCTGCAATTGTTGGTCAAGTTGCAGAGAATTTATCCAAGTATCAAGTGAAAATGGCGAGCTTAGCGGTAAAAATAACCGACCCAGAAGAGCTGTTTAACCCAAATGCAGTAAAAGTACTGACAGATAAAAATGGTTATGTGTTATATTTCTCACGAGCAGTAATTCCATGGAATCGTGATCAGTTTGCCACATTGCATCATCAAGCAGATAAAATAGCACAGTTGAAATTATCCGATCACTATCTACGCCATATTGGTATCTACGCCTATCGCGCAGGATTTATTAAACAATATGTACAATGGCAACCGACAGCGTTAGAACAAATCGAAAGTTTGGAGCAGCTCCGTGTATTATGGCATGGTGAAAAAATCCATGTAGAGTTAGCCCAAGAAGTGCCACCAGTTGGTGTGGATACTTTAGAGGATCTTGAAAAAGTGCGGTCACTTCTACATCAAAAATAAACGAAAATTTTTTAGTACTCCGTTATGTTTGATGCAAAATCTTTTTTAGCACATGTACCTCATCTGTCAGGTGTTTATCGTATGTATGACGATAAAGACAATGTGATTTATGTCGGAAAAGCAAAAGATCTTAAAAAACGGCTTGCTAGTTATTTCCGAGCTCATCTAACCAGCAAAAAAACCGAAGCATTAGTAGCTTCAATTGCACGTATTGAAACGACTATCACATCTTCTGAAACAGAGGCACTACTTCTTGAGCATAACTATATTAAAACCTATCAACCTCGTTACAATGTATTATTACGAGATGATAAGTCCTATCCTTATATTTTGTTAACTGACGAACGCCATCCCCGTATTACAGCATA
This sequence comes from Pasteurella canis, assembly GCF_900454865.1. GTDB lineage: Bacteria > Pseudomonadota > Gammaproteobacteria > Enterobacterales > Pasteurellaceae > Pasteurella > Pasteurella canis. The sequence goes on from NZ_UGTV01000015.1 coordinate 499,019, forward strand.
TCGAGGAAGCAAAAAAATAAAGGGTGAGTACTTTGGTCCCTACCCACATGCGAGTGCGGTCAGAGAAACGCTTTCCTTGTTACAAAAATTGTTTCCGATTCGTCAATGTGAAAATGCAGTTTATAATAATCGCTCTCGACCTTGCTTACAGTATCAAATTGGGCGCTGTACAGCGCCTTGTGTCTCTGGCTATGTGAGTGATGAAGATTATCTCCAACAAGTTGAGTTTGCTCGTCTTTTTTTACAGGGTAAAGATCAACAAGTACTGGATCACTTAGTCACTAAAATGGAGCAGGCGAGTAGGGAACTTAATTTTGAATTGGCAGCAAAAATTCGTGACCAAATTCAAGCTGTCCGAGCAGTGATTGAAAAACAATTTGTCTCCAATGAGCGGCTAGATGATATAGATATTATGTCAATCGCCTATCAATTAGGTATAGCTTGTGTACAAGTCCTCTTTATTCGACAAGGTAAAATCTTAGGTAATCGAAGTTATTTTCCAAAAGTGCCAGCTAATACCGATCTTGCTGAGCTGACAGCGACTTTTGTCGGACAATTCTACTTACAAGCACATCAAGGGCGTAGCATTCCTAATAGTATTGTTGTCGATCATAAATTAGTCGAAAAAAACGAATTAGAAACATTATTGACCCAGCAAGCGGGGCGTAAAGTACAAATTCAAGATCACGCCAAAGGTAATAAAAGTCAGTATCTACAACTGGCACAAATGAACGCAAAATCAGCTTTAGCAACGCAATTAAAACAAACGAACTTAATCCAAGAGCGTTATCAAGCTTTACAAAGCTTATTAAAGTTGCCTGAAATTAAACGTATGGAATGTTTTGATATTAGTCATACAATGGGACAGCAAACAATCGCCTCTTGTGTAGTATTTAATCAAGAAGGACCGCTAAAATCAGATTATCGCCGCTTTAATATTGAGGGAATTACTGGCGGTGATGATTATGCCGCGATGGAACAGGCGTTACTTAAGCGTTATGACAGAACTTTAGAGCAAGATAAAATCCCAGATGTGATTTTTATTGATGGAGGGAAAGGGCAATTAAATCGTGCAAAGCAAGTTTTTGCCCAATTAAATGTCAAATGGGATAAAAACCGACCGCAATTAATTGGTGTCGCGAAAGGTATTGATCGGAAAGCTGGACTGGAAACCTTAATTATAGGGGAAACAGAAACGGAAATTCATTTACCAGCTGATCATTTAGCATTACACCTTATCCAGCATATCCGAGACGAAAGTCATCATCATGCAATCAGTGGACACCGCAAAAAACGGCAACAGGCGTTTATTCAAAGTGGGTTAGAAACCATAGAAGGGGTCGGGGCAAAACGTCGCCAAGCATTATTAAAATATCTCGGCGGAATGCAAGGTGTTAAGAAAGCAACATTGTCTGAAATCGCATCTGTACCAGGTATTTCTAAAGCTTTAGCCAAACGAATTTATGAGGCATTACAACATTAAGACGGGAATTTTAAATAGAGAGGAAAATTCCATTTCCAAATAAAGCGATATGTTCTAGAATAAATATATTATAAAAACTGACCAAACACTATTCTATGAAACCTAACATACCTACCTTCCTCACACTATTTAGAGTGATTTTAATCCCCTTTTTTGTGATCGCCTTTTATTTGCCTTTTTCATGGGCGCCTTTACTCACTACATTTATATTTTGTATTGCGGGTATAACGGATTGGTTTGATGGCTACTTAGCGCGAAAATGGAAACAAACAACGCGTTTTGGAGCATTTTTAGATCCTGTTGCAGATAAAGTGATGGTTACAGTAGCACTCGCGTTAGTCGTTGAATATCACCATTCATTTTGGATAACCCTCCCAGCCGTGATTATGATTTCCAGAGAAATTATTATTTCAGCGCTGAGAGAATGGATGGCAGAGATTGGCGATCGTAATAAAGTGGCTGTTTCATGGCTCGGAAAAGTAAAAACAACCGCACAAATGCTTGCGTTGGGAGGCTTGTTATGGCGTTATAATGTTGTAATGGAAATTACAGCAATTGTCTTACTTTATATTGCGGCGATTTTAACAGTTTGGTCCATGTTACAATATCTTAAAGCTGCAAAGGGTAGCTTATTATCCGATCTAACATTATAGTTCTTGGCAAGAAAACTAAAAAGCACCTTAGTCAGGTGCTTTTTTATATGAAATTGTTTATTTTAAAAATTAGAAAGGAATGGAATACATTATTCCTTACGCTACACTGCCATTTGTAAGTGTTGTAGAAAATAAAGACTAATAGTTAATTAAGGTCCATTTCTCAATGGAGAATAGATGGCAGTTTGATTTTTAATAGCGAATGTTAAACATAAGATAGTTTTAAATTAAACATATACTGCCAAATAACATGGCTTTTCATAAAAATAAACTCACTTTTCATTATTGTGATTTGTTTTTAATCAGTTGAGTAATTCTTTTGCATTTTTTATTTGACTACTTTTTATAAATAGGTAAAATTCACCTCGTTGTTTAGGAACACAATAAATTAACTCAAAGCGGGAATAGCTCAGTTGGTAGAGCACAACCTTGCCAAGGTTGGGGTCGCGAGTTCGAGCCTCGTTTCCCGCTCCAAAATATCATTATCTTGTAGATAAGCCCGAGTGGTGAAATCGGTAGACACAAGGGATTTAAAATCCCTCGCTTTTCGAAGCGTGCCAGTTCAAGTCTGGCCTCGGGCACCATTTGTATTTTTCATATCTTTATCTTTTTATCTTTATTTCTTGGAATTATTTAGTCGATCTAATGCTATAGATATTACATTAACCAGTATGTAATTTAGAATTGTTATTATTTATTATCCTATGAGCAAATTGAATTTGATGTAATATTAGTTATTGTTCTTTTTTAAAGCCTTTCTTTTAATAACCGTTCTACTTTAACTCATCGGACCAGTACGGTTGCGTATTTTTTTTATTTCAGTTTTAAATAAAACAGATTAAAATCTCTTTAGATTATTTAGCGATTAAAATAATTTTTCTTATGTGATCGTAAATAATCGCTAAATAACATATTCTCTCAAAAATGAGAGGATGTTTAATATTTAATATTTAATTTAACATTTAGGAGCATATCAACATGTTTAATAAATTAACGACAAAAGCTTATATTGCAGTAACTGAATCGATTCGTAACTTCAAAAAAGATGAGCGCGGTGTGACTGCAATCGAATATGGTCTAATTGCTGTTGCAGTAGCAGTATTAATTGTTGCTGTATTTTACAAAGATGGTGGTTTTATCGATAGCTTAAAATCACAATTTAATAGTACTTTAAAAGGAACTATTGAATCAGCAGGAACTAAAATTACAGGTTAATAGCATTTAATTTTTATACCTAAACATTGGCTAGCCTATTTTTATGGGCTAGCTTTAGAGTAAAAAGGAATGAAGTTTTTAATCCAAAATTTATTATTTAAAGATCAAAGAGGGGTAACTTCTATTGAATATGGATTGATTGCAGTTGCTATAGCTGCATTTCTGATGGTTGTGTTATATGGAGATAGTAATTTTATTACAGCATTGCAAACGAAATTACAATTACTTACTTCTATAATTCTAACAGCAATATTAACTAAATAGGAGGTTGATTTTGTGGATGTGGCGAATGGAATTATTATTGGATTGCAATCTATCATAATTTTATTATTAATCATTCTTTCATGGACAGATATAAGATCAAGAATTATTAGTAATAAGATTGTATTCATTTTATTAGTGGTGGTGTTGCCATTAGCTTGGTTAAAGCATGGAGAGATTAATATAATACCCGCGTTATTGGTGTTAGTAATCGGCTTTATTTTATTTTCCTTTCGTATTATCGGGGCTGGAGATATTAAACTCATTTCAGTACTGATGCTAGCTTTGCCAAATGAACAAATTATTTATTTTTTCTTCTTTACTGCATTTTCTGGATTGATTTTAATTATAGTAGGATTACTTTTTTTTCGAAATTCAATCAGAAAACAGGGATTGCCTTATGGCGTTGCGATCGCTTCTGGCTTTATCATTAATCTATTGCTATTTAGTATTTAAATAAAAAAGAATTTAAAAAATGAACATCATTATATAAATAATTTAAGGGGTAATAATGAATTATAGAATGTTATTTATCATATCCTTGCTTACACTTATTGTAGGTATTGGTGGGATTTTATTTATGCCTACAGAGAATTCAGGCACTATTGTCAATGAAGCGGGTGAACCCGTTACAGTAGAAAAGAAACCAGAAAAACTCATCTTAATCGCAGAGCTCAAACGAGATGTTGATGCAGGAAGCTTATTGCAAGTAGAAGATTATGCGTTAAGTGAATTAACGGTAACAGAAGATAATCCCCTTGTGAATAATGACTTAACAGACGTATTATCACTCTCTAATACAAAAAATTTACAAGGTCATTTAGTGGCTCAAAATCTTAAATCAGGTTCACTTTTATCAAAATCTGTTGTGATTTCACCTAATGATCCTAAATTCTTGTTAACCAGCCTCGATCCTAAACAAGAAATAGCCTTTCGTGTTTATCTTAAACCAACAGAAAGTTATGTATTAGATACAATACAGAGTGGTAATTATGTCTCTATATATAATCAAAAAGTCGCCACACGTTCTCGTGAGGATAGTACTGAGCGATATGCACTACTTAAATTGTTAGATAATGTATTAGTATTACAAGTAAAAGAGTTTCAAGCAATAGGTGAAAATAATGAAGTAGTGAAAAAAGATGAACTCTCTGATGAATATATTGGATATATAAATCTTAAAGTAAATCCAGCACAAGCCAAACTATTTTATTCATTAGAAAAAGGTTCTCAATTAATTATATTACCATCAAGTAATCAAGTAGAAAGTACAAATAACAAAGGTCTATTTATTAGAAAATTAAGAGGTAACGAATAATGAAAGATAAGAAAATAAAAAAGAGATTGCTTTCTGCATTATATATTGGACTAGGGACATTTTTCTCACTCAATGTCTTTGCACAGACATTTAATTTAGAACAAGGCGGGACAAAGTTAATTCGCACAGAACAGAAAATTGATACTATTTTTGTCTCTTCGCCTACTGTTGCAGACTATGAAATTTTAGATGATAACAGTTTCATCATTTACGCCAAAGAAGAAGGACGCTCAGAAATCACCGCTTTTGGCGAAGATGGTAAGCCACTTACAACAGATATTATTAATGTTAACTCAATCATTAATAATATAAATGATATAGCCGATACAAATAGACAGATTAAAGCACGTTTCCCAAACTCAAATCTTTCAGTGAAGAAAGTAGGGCAGGCTTATGTGATTGAAGGGAAAGCGCTTACTCAAGAAGAAAGTGATGAAGCGCATCGTATCGTTGGCGAAGCTTTAGGTAAAGGCAAAAAAGTAACAGAAACCACATTTAATCGCTCAGGTGGTGTAAGTGAATATGTACCTTTCTTAGATAAGTATCAATTTGATGGCGTAATTAATAATGCAAATGTAAGAGATACGACTCAAATTAATGTGAAACTTTCTGTTGTTGAAGTCAATAAAAAATTAACAGAAGCATTAGGAATTAACTGGGGACGTGTTGTCGGCGTTCATAGTGGCTCATTATTGGGCGGAAGTTGGTCAGGAAGTGGCGGATTTGACGGTTCGGGCTCTATTTTACAATTAAATGCTACGGGTGTTTCTGCATTTATCAATGCATTAGATAACCAAAATAATGGAAAAATCTTAGCAGAGCCAAGTATTTCTCTACTATCTGGTGAAACAGCAGATATCTTAGTAGGTGGTGAGATTCCATTTGCACAAAAAGATAAAGAGGGTAGTGCTAACATTATTTATAAAGAGTTTGGTGTCAAGTTGCTCGTTGGTGCTAAAGTGCAAAAGAATAACCGTATTCGTCTAGCTTTAGATCAAAGCGTCAGTAGTATCGCAGGTAATTATTCTTATGAGAATGTAGGAGCAGTACCTTTTTTTAATACTCGTCGCGCAAAATCTATTTTTGAAGTAGCAGATGGAGAAAGTTTTATCATTGGGGGACTATTTAGTTCACAAGATGCAGAAGGAATTAATAAGGTTCCACTGTTAGGTGATATTCCTGTATTAGGCGCATTTTTCCGTAATGCCAAAACAGATAGAGAAGATAGAGAGCTTGTAATTGTCGCTACAGTGAATGTTGTTAAACCAGTACAAGAAAGTGAAATTGTGTATCCTACATTTGAGCAAACAGGAACTATGGAGCGCTTCTTTAATTTAACGCCAATTAAAAATGTCTATCATAAAACATTAAGCTCTAATTTCTTGAGAAATGGAGGATTTATTCAATGAGAAAATTAGCTATTGGTTTAACCCTTTTTATTGCGTTAACTTCAACACAAACGATGGCGTTTGTGAAAGATGAATTAGTAGATAATACTAAATTAGCACAGCCACATCAGTTAGATGATTTTAGTAGAACACAATTAGTCAATCGTTACATGTTATCTGAACATTCTGATGTTGCTTACCATAATATTATTCGTGCTGTTGTGAGAGATTTAGGTAGTGATAACAGTAAACGCGTAAATATAATTTGGAGTGATAAAAAATCACAAAAAAATGCAGCAAGAATTCGCAATTTTTTAATGAAAAAAGGCATAGAAAGCAAATCGATTAAACTTGTTCGTAGCCAGAATAAAAAGACTGTTTATCCACTTTATATAGAAGTGACGAAAATAGCTTCAAAGAAAACGCGTTGTTTAATTGATACAGCAGAAGATATGATGAGTTGGGATGGAATTAATCCTTGTGCAACAAAAAGTAACCATCGTATTCAATTAAAATATTAATCTTAAAGGGGTTGCTTTATGTTATTACTTGATAAGGAAAAAGTTACAGTTGACAGTGCCCGAAAAATTATAGTGGTCTCTAGTCAAGAGCACATTCAGAGTGATATTGCTCAGATTTTACGTACAAAAGGGTTAGAAAATTTAGAGATCATTAATAGTGACTTTTTGTCATCATCTGATCTAGCATTTGTGGCAGAAGAAACATTAGGTGTTATTGTCGACATTAGAAATGAGACAGATATAAAAGTTATTTCGGAAAACATTTATAGTGTTGTGCCCCAAAATGTTTGGTGTTGTGTTATTGGTCAGAGTGATTCGATTTCGCTAGCACAAAAATTATTAGAGGAAGGTATTCTTTATTTTCACTCAGATACACAACTTAAACAAATGGCCGAGAAAATAGTATCAGGTGTAAATATTCCTTTAGTTCGTCATACGGTAAAAATTGCTGTATTAAGTTGTAAAGGGGGCTCTGGAGCTAGCCTGATTAGTGCTCATTTAGCAAATGAGATTTTCTTAAATAAAAAAGTCCCCGTTTTATTAGCTCAAGGACCAAATGGATCGCAGGATTTAGATCTTGCTTTTGATAAAAAATTACAAGGAGACATCGTAGAGTATCTACCTAATTTTGATCTCTATAGTGGTATTCCAGCTAAGCTACCTAATTCTACAACAGATAAATATAATTTTATCATTTATGATCAGCCAATTTTTAATGTAGATAAAGATGATTTTTCTAAATTCTTAGAATATAGCAATACTTGTGTTTTAGTTGTAGAGCGTACTATTGCTGCTTTAAGAGTTGCTAAGCAATTCTTAGATGAGTGTGAGCGTGTAAGAAATGCAACAGGTAAACCAATCCGTACTTTTATCTGTATATCTGATAACAGTTTAGAAACGTCTAAATTAATGGCAACGAATGATATTGAGACATTATTAAAATGTCCTATAGACGTTGTGATTCCTTTTTTAAAGAAAACAGATGCTAAGACAGTTTTAGATATTGATTTAGGGCGTGTAGGAAAAAAAGAGATTAATGCTTTAATGATGAAAGTGATTGGGGTGATATCACGCCATAAATCGAAAAAAGAAAAACAAAGTTTATTTTCTTCCTTACGTAAAACGATAACAGGTAATTAAAAATAGAAGAAGATCATAGAATATGTTGACGAAAGAACAACAAGTTTTTTTTAGAAATGAATTACTCAGTAATTTAGATGTTGAAAAAATTGATGAAATACAAAGTGAAAGAAGTAAACTCGTAGATGAGTTAGTTCAGATCGTTTATCGTGTTGCTGGAAAAGGGAATATCTATATTACATCGGCAGATGCCTTGTTTATGGCTGAGAATATCGCTGATGAGATTGGTGGTTATGGACCAATTAGAGAATTAATGGAAGATGATACTGTCAATGATATTTTAGTTAATGGTCCTGATGATGTCTGGGTTGAAAGAGCGGGTATTCTAGAAAAAACTGATAAAGTATTTATTAGCAATGAGCAGCTAACTGATATAGCTAAACGATTAGTTGCGAGAGTTGGACGTCGAATTGATGATGGTAGCCCATTAGTTGACTCTCGATTACCCGATGGAAGCCGTCTAAATGTGGTTATTGCACCCATTGCTCTTGATGGTACATCAATTTCTATCCGTAAATTCAGTAAATCCAAAAAGTCGTTGCAAGAACTTGTTAATTTTGGTTCCATGACACGAGAAATGGCTAATTTTTTAATTATTGCAGCAAGATCTCGCGTGAACATTATTGTCTCTGGTGGTACGGGCTCGGGTAAAACAACGCTGTTGAATGCATTATCTAATTATATTTCCCCGCAAGAGCGAGTCATTACATTAGAAGATACTGCTGAGTTGCGTTTAGAACAGCCACATGTTGTTCGTTTAGAAACACGTTTAGCGGGAGTAGAGCGAACAGGTGAAATTACGATGCAAGATCTTGTAATTAACGCTTTACGTATGCGTCCAGAACGAATTATTGTGGGTGAGTGTCGTGGTGGTGAAGCTTTTCAAATGTTGCAAGCAATGAATACTGGACATGACGGTTCAATGTCTACTCTCCACGCCAATAGCCCTCGTGATGCGACTGCTCGTTTAGAAAGTATGGTGATGATGTCAAATGCATCATTACCTCTTGAGGCAATTCGTCGAAATATTGCTTCTGCTGTTAACTTGATTGTACAAGCTTCACGTTTAAATGATGGCTCAAGAAAAATAATGAATATTACAGAGTTAATGGGAATGGAAAATGGACAAATTGTTATGCAAGATATTTTCTCCTATCAACCAAGTAAATATCGAGATGAAAATGGAAAAATCACAGGTGAATTTATTTCTCATGGTTTATTAACTCGTTCTATTGTTTATCAAAATGCGCAAGTATTTAATTTGAGTGCTGAGTTACAAAGTATTTTTGAGGAAAGTTAAATGATCTTAATGTATTATTTAATTCTCGCTTTTGGTGCAGTGTTATTTCTCTATACTGCAACAGGGTGGCGAACTACCAGAAAAAAAATACAATCCAATGATGTTTCCTTAAATAAAACGGCAGATATTATTGACAGTATAAGAAGAAAAATTGTGTTATGGCAGTATTATTTTATCGGTGGTGATAAAAAGAAATTATTAAGAAATATTATTATTACTGCTGCTGTTTTTCTGATCTTATTTTTTGTGAATATTGCTTATGTTCGTCTTGAACGGTGGATTTTTGTTTGTCTCTTTATTTTTGCTTTTATTGTTTTTGTGTGGAAATTTGGACAACATCGCAACCAAAAAATGTTTAATGCTATGTTCCCTGAAGTTATTCAGATTATGAACGCAGCAGCAACAGGAGGCGCAGGTTTACTACAAGCATTAGAACGATGCGGAAAAGACTTAACAGGGCAACTTGGCGAAGAATTTAAGAGTATTCACAAACGCCTCGCTCTGGGTGAAGAGCCAATGGCTGTGTTTGAAGATAGTTATAGCCGCTATCCATATAAAGAATTTTATTTCTTTATTACTATTATTCGCACTAATCTTTCTAAGGGTGGGCAAATTAGAGAAGTCATATCTCGTTTAGGAAGAGTTATTGCCGACAGTAAAAAAATGGAACAAAAAAAGAAAGCAATGACTTCTGAGGCGAGAATGTCGGCTTTTATTGTAGCGATGTTCCCTATCGGCTTTTTCTTATTTATGCAATTTGCAATGCCTGAAAACTTCGATTTTTTACTTAATGATCCTAATGGTCGATTCGTTTTGTATTATGTTTTTGGAAGTGAGTTGTTTGGTATGTTGATTATTTGGTGGTTAATGAGGAAGTCAACATGACATTGAAAATTTTCTTATTTTACATTTTGCTAATTGTATTTGGGATCTTCGTTTTATTAATTACGTTATCTCATAAAAAGAAATTAGAACGCACAAAAGAAATTCTGGCGGGAGAACGCCCTAAAGAAAAAAGTGAAGATACAGTTGAAAAAGGTAAAAGTAAACAGCAAATAGAATTAGAGTTATTGCTTATTAATAACAACCCAATCCTGAAATTTCTAGGGATGCTTGATAAAAATATTAAAATTAAGTTTGCTGTTATTTCAGTTTTGGCTGGTCTATATTATTTATATGCATTGAAAAATGATGCCGATCTTGTAACTGGATTAGCAATAATTTTTGTGCTGATTATTGTGATACCTGGAATTTTAACTAATACTATTTTGAAAGCCAAAGTGAAGAAAATTATGGTTGACCTCCCTGGTTTTATTGATTTAGTTGCAGTTAATGTTCAAACAGGGATTAGTATTGATGCAGCATTAAAGCAAGTCGCAACTGATTTTAAAAAGCTTAATCCTGATTTAACATATGTTATGTTGCGAATTATTCGTAAAGCTGAGCTAACAGGTCTATCACAAGCATTACAAGACCTTTCTATTTCATTACCAACAACAGAAATAAGAATGTTTTGTACAGTATTACAACAAAGCTTGAATTTTGGTTCCTCGATTTATTCGCATTTGATTCAATTAGCAGCAGATATTCGAGAACTTCAACTATTAATAATAGAAGAAAAACTGGGGACATTATCTGCTAAAATGAGTATTCCACTAATTTTATTTATCATGTTTCCAATTATTATTTTAATTTTAGCACCAGGTATAATGAGGGTATTTCCAAATGTTTTCTAAAGTAGCAAAAAAAGCATCACTTTGTATTTTCGTATTATCTATTGTTGGTTGTTCCGCTAATAATATGCAAAAAAATCTTTCACCTGAAAGTGTTACTGCAAAAGAAACATTATATGAAAGTACACAGAATTATTCAGCATTAATTTCTCTTTATAGAGATGTTTTAAAAACTAAAGAGGATCCTGCAATTCGTTATAAACTTGCACAAACATATTATCAGCGCGGTGACAGTAATTCATCTTCATTATACTTATCGCCATTATTAACTGATAATAGTCAAATAGGTACACAAGCTAAAACGTTACAGGTAAAAAACCTAATTCAATTACAACAATTTGCAGAGGCGATTTCCGTTGCCAATGATTTACTCGCTAAATCACCTAATGATGGAGAAATATATAATTTAAGAGGAATTGCTTACGCTCAAAATGGTAATTTGACACAAGCTCGAAACGATATTACGAAAGCAAGAGAATTTTTTATTAACGATAATGTTGCTGTTAATAACCTAGCAATGTTAAGTATTATAAATGGTGATTTTAATAATGCCGTTTCTTTATTATTACCACAATATCTTAATGGTATTAGAGAGCCTCGATTAATTCATAATCTTGTTTTTGCATTAGTCAAAAATGGCAATATAGACTATGCAAAAGATATCATCGTGAAAGAGAGATTAAATACTTCTCCTGATGATCTGATTAATGCATTGAAAAAAACAGAACAGACATCGAAGGGTGTCCGCAGATAATTAAAGAGGATTTGGTATGAAAAATTTTCTATCAAATAGTAGAGGGACGTCTACAGTTGAATTTGCTCTGACTATAGCGTTCTATTTATTTATTGTTATGTTTATTTTTGAATTTTGTCGTTTAGCTATTGCAACCTCGTATTGGGATCTTGCGATTACGGAAAGTGTCCGTATTGCTAAGAATGAACAAGCGACAGCAGGTAATTATGAAGAGGCTTTTAGGAAGGCTCTTCAACAGCAAAAAAAGTTTAATGATGAATCAACAATGGGATATCTTGCTTTATTAGAAAAGAATGATTTTAAAGTCAAGGTAGAATATGTAGATTGTGCTAAAGAGCACGAATGTATTCAGAATTTGTTAGATGAAAAATTTCGCCAACCTAAAAAAGATAAGGATGGTAAGATTATTTCTCCTGATGGTCGTTTAGCCACATTAGCACGTTATTCATTAACTTACGAGTATAAATTTGTGACACCATTATTATTCCTTCCAAAATCGTGGTCAGAGACGATTTTGAATCGTGAATTTGTCGTTGTTCAAGAGTTTGAGCGTTCTCGTTTTAATGCGGGTAGTAGCTCTAACTCACAAGGTTAATTTCTTGTCATTTAGGAAAGTTTATCAATTATTCTATTTTATAGTAGAGCTATATATGAAAAAACTTGGTTTATTTAGGATTAAAAGATTTTTACAAAATAAAGAAGGCTCAGTGACGATAGAGTTTTTGTTTATGTCGATGTTTCTTCTTATTTTGTTTGCATTTTTATTTGATTTAGTCATGTTACGTTCAACATTAGGTAAATTAGATAATGCCTCATATACAATGGTCAGTATTTTACGAGAACGTTCACAACTCTATAATCGAGCCCCACAAATTAGTGACACTGATCATAAGCAATTTGAAAAGTTGGCGAAAAGATTACTTTATGGAAACAAAGACAGTAATAAGAATGTAGGTCTTGTCTTAGAGTATTGGGCACAAGATGGTTCTGGTCGTAGAATTCCAAGTGCAGTAGGAGATTGTAAGCCATACAAGAAACTTGACGATTTAAGTTATTTATCTCCACGTTCTGAATTAAACAATGAGAGAAAAATACCACTTTATCAAGTAACCTTATGTGTTGAAACCCATAGTCTATTTGAATCTTTATTATTAGATGAATCCCAACGTTCATCAGGTTTGATGAGATCTTCATCAATGTCAGTATCACGATAGTCTATCGTGGAGGAACTTTATGAAAAAATTGAATTTAACACTTTGCTTTTATAATAAATTAAAACAATTTTATGCTGATCAACAAGGCGTCTATACTGTAATGACAGCATTGCTTGCATTCCCTATATTGGTTTTAGTTGGTTTTACTGTAGATGGAACAGGGGTTTTATTAGATAAAGCACGTCTAGCACAAGGAATGGATCAAGCTGCATTGGCCCTTATTGCAGAAAATAATGAATATAGGGAAAATAAAAAGCATTCTGATGTCAATCGACAAGTGATTTCTAAGGCAGAAAAAGACAAGTTTCGTGGAAATGAATTTATGGCGAAACAGGAAAAACGTAATCAAGAATTAATTCAAGGTATAGCCAAGCTATATTTAAGATCAGAAGATAGCGGTGATCCTGATGCGCCTGTTAAGGTAACTAAAGACTTTCAGTATTTATGTGAAGAATTAGATTTACCAACAGGTAACGAGTATTCTCGTCGTAAACCTGTTGTTTGCCAAGTTCAAGGCAGTGTCGACCGTAAATTTTGGTTACCAGTCAGTGAGTCACTTGCTAATGTAAACTCTCTGAAAAATGGTCGTTTGACTTTAGATTCACAAACTACTTATGCGATCAAAGAAAAAGGAGTCGTTATTCCTGTTGAATTAATGCTCGTTGCTGACTTTTCTGGCTCTATGCATCAAGATCTCAATGGAAGATATAACAGTGATAAAACGAAAATGGGAAAAAGCAAAATTTCTATTTTGAGAGAAGTGGTTGGTGAAATTTCAAATATTTTATTCCCAGCTAAAGAGTCTGAAGAAGTCAGTCCTTTTAATCGTATGGCTTTTACCACTTTTTCTGGAGGGGTAAGACAAAAAAATGAGTCTAGTAAATGTACTTTACCTTATGAGAGAAAATCTTGGAAAGATCCTATTAATTTAACTATAGAAAGATGGATCACTGGAAATAATACCAAGCTAGAATGGAATGAGAAAAGACAACAGTGGGAAAATAGTTGGGTAAGATTTGATGTACATTATAAAGGTAAGTATGATCAATTTTATGAAAACACATGTACAAAAAGTTCGCCTATGCGTTGTCAAATATCAGCAAATCCCAAAACGATCATGGATTATGCAATGAAAATTCAAGATTGGACTACTGTGAGAGCTATATTTAATAAATATATGGATACGAATAGAACTATTAGCCAAGTTCAGGATTTTGATGGTTCGAATAAAAATTATCATTTGGTCTTTGATAATGAAAGTTACTGCTTAGGTGGAAATAGAGGAAAAGAAACTACACAAGCGTGGTTTGATAAATCAAATAAAAATATTTCTCAAGCACTGCACCGTATTAATCCACAAGGGTGGACATCTGCTTCATCAGGTTTAATTGTTGGAGCTAATTTAATTATGGATGCGAATAAAGATCCTAAAGCTCAACCAGCAAAATTAGGGACAAATACACAAAGAGTTATTATGGTATTATCTGATGGGGAAGACAACTGGCCGACTTATGATACACTTGTATCATTATTAAATGCGGGTATTTGTGATAGAATTAAGGAGAGGGTAGATACATTACAAGATCCTAACTTTAGAGAGTTACCAACACGAATTGCATTTGTTGCATTTGGTTATAGTCCACCTAAACGTCAGGTTGATGCTTGGAAAAAATGTGTAGGTGATCAATATTATGTTGCTTATAGCCAAAAAGAGTTACTAGATACATTTAAACAAGTTATAGGCTTTGAAGAAGAAGTAGGACGTTCTTCATCTAAAAAACCAAAGTTTAACTAAGAGTTAGTAATATAAAAATCCCTTATTTCAAGGGATTTTTTGTTTTATAGCTATGACAACTATTCATGCATTGTTATTTATATTTTTAATATAAAACAAAAGGATTAACTTAACGTTAATCCTTTTAATTTTCAAATTGCTATAGCTTAAAATTATAGCTGATCAGCATGCTGTTTTAGGTATTTTGCTACACCTTCAGGGCTACCAGTCATGCCTTCTTTACCTTTTTCCCATTGTGCAGGACACACTTCACCATGTTCTTCATGGAATTGTAATGCATCAACCATACGTAACATTTCATCGATATTACGACCTAATGGTAGATCATTAACTACTTGATGACGCACAACCCCTTCTTTATCAATTAGGAAAGAAGCACGTAATGCGACGCCTTCTTCTGGATGTTCGATACCAAAAGCGCGGGCAATTTCATGTTTGATGTCTGCGACTAATGCATATTTTACTTCACCAATACCACCATTTTCTACTGGTGTTTTACGCCAAGCATTATGGCTAAATTCAGAGTCGATAGAAACGCCAATAACTTCTACACCACGTTTTTGGAATTCTTCATAACGGTGATCGAATGCAATTAATTCTGATGGGCAGACGAATGTAAAATCAAGTGGGTAGAAAAAAACAACTGCTGCTTTACCTGCGATGTGTTGTTTAAAGTTAAAATTATTAACAATTTCACCATTACCTAGCACAGCTGCTGCAGTAAAATCTGGCACTTGACGAGTTACTAATACCATAGTAATAATCTCCTATTAAAAAAATTGAACAAAAAACACTGCTACTAGAGAAGCAGGATTTGCCTTTCTATTCTAAAGAAAGTTAAGTTGTTTTGACAGTAGTTTTTTGTATTCCATGTAGATCATGCGTTTTATAAGTATAAGGAGAAAACTATAATGCCAAATCAACATTCTTTATTAACCGCATTTGTGCATGCTGGTCGTAAGAAACGAT
This sequence comes from Pasteurella canis, assembly GCF_900454865.1. Lineage (GTDB taxonomy): Bacteria > Pseudomonadota > Gammaproteobacteria > Enterobacterales > Pasteurellaceae > Pasteurella > Pasteurella canis. Next base: position 514,763 of record NZ_UGTV01000015.1, read on the forward strand.
TTTTACAAGGAGGAGTGAATCCTGTTATTCAGCGTGCCTCATCATTAGTATTTGAGAGTTTAGCAGACAAAAAGCAAGCTAGTCTTCATCGTGCTAATGGTGCTTTATTTTATGGTCGACGTGGAACATTAACACATTTTGCATTACAAGACGCAATGACAGAATTAGAAGGGGGAGCGGGTTGTTATTTATATCCTTGTGGTGCTGCAGCAGTGACTCATAGTATTTTAGCTTTTGTCAAAAGTGGAGATCATATTTTAATGAGTGGTGCAGCTTATGAACCTTCACAAGATTTTTGTAATTTGTTATTAAAGCAGTTTCAAGTTGAAACGACTTATTATGATCCGATGATTGGAGAGGGGATTTCATCTCTTATTCAGAAAAATACAAAATTACTTTTTCTTGAGGCACCAAGTTCATTGACAATGGAGATCCCTGATATCCCTACAATTGTTAAAGCTGCACGTCAAGTTAATCCTGATATTGTTATTATGATTGATAATACATGGTCTGCTGGTGTGTTATTTAAGGCATTAGAACATGGAATTGATATTTCAATCCAAGCAGGGACAAAATATTTAGTGGGGCATTCCGATACAATGATAGGTACGGCAGTTGCAAATGCACGTTGTTGGGATAGATTGCGTGAACGTTCATATTTAATGGGGCAGATGGTTGATGCTGATAGTGCTTATGTGACTGCAAGAGGCATTAGAACATTAGGAATTCGTTTAAAACAGCATGAAAAAAATGCTTTAAAAGTAGCACAATGGTTGGCTTCGCAGTCTCAAGTAAAAGTTGTTTATCATCCTGCGTTAGCGAGTTGTCCTGGTCATACTTTTTTCAAACGTGATTTTATGGGCGCAAGTGGGTTATTTTCATTTGAATTACAGCAAAAATTAACTCAACGACAGCTTGAAAATTTGATGAATCATTTCAGTTTGTTCAGCATGGCATACTCTTGGGGAGGATTCGAATCATTAATTTTGTATTATCAACCAGAAGAAATTGTGGCTATTCGTCCCAATATTGAATGTAAATTAACGGGTACTTTAATTCGTGTACATATCGGATTAGAAGATCCTGAAGAGTTAATTGCAGATTTACAAGCAGGTTTTGAACGTTTAGTACAATGTGATGATTGATTGAGGCGTGGATGAGAAATATTGAGAAAATCGAACCGCACTTAAGGTAAGTTGAAGCGCAGGAAGTACGGTCGATTTTTTAAATTTTATAATAAAATGCTACCAATAACAGCAATAGTGAATCCAACAATTCCAATGAGAGTTTCCATAACAGTCCAAGTTTTTAAAGTCGTTTTCTCATCCATTTCTAAGAAGCGGCTGACTAGCCAGAAACCAGAGTCATTCACATGTGATAGAGCTGTCGCGCCAGAGGCAATTGCAATCACAATAAAACATAAATCAAATTGACTTAATCCTGATGTTGCTGCTACAGTAGGTGCAATTAATGCTGAGGCTGTAGTGAGGGCAACTGTTGCAGAACCTTGAGCAACACGTAATGCCAGGGCAATGATAAAAGCTGCAACAATAACAGGTAATCCTGTATCTGATAGCATTGCAGACAATTCATTTCCGATACCACTTGATCGTAAAACACCTCCGAACATACCACCAGCGCCAGTAACTAATACAATTGCGCAAATTGGGCCCAATGCATTATCACAAATCTTCTCAACTTGTTCATAACTACGCTGATCTTTTAATAAGAAAATTGCCACAATTAATGTAATCAATAATGCAATTGGCGTTTTTCCTAATAAACGTAAACCAGCTACCCAAGGTTGGGAGCCATCAATAACTTTAGCAACGCTTAATGTATTTAAACCAGTATCAAGTAGAATCAAACAAATTGGAAGTAGTAAAATTAGTAATACATTATTGAAACTGGGTGGATTTTTGACAGCTGTTTCACTGATAGCGTTGTCATTTAGAAATGCTTTTGGTAATTCTAGTTTGATTTTTTTACCTGAATAAATACCAAATAAATAAGCGGCAATATACCAGGTTGGTATAGCACAAATTAAACCAACTATAACTAGTAGCCCCATATTTGCACCAAGGATATCACCAGAGGCTACTGGTCCTGGATGTGGTGGGAGAAATGCATGCATTACTGCAAATGCACCAGCAGCAGGTAAAGCATATCGTAATGTTGAGCCTCCGAATTGTTTTGCTACGCTAAAGATGATTGGCAACATGACGACTAGACCTGCGTCAAAGAAAATTGGAAAACCAAATAACAGAGATGCAACGCCCAGAGCAAATGGCGCTTTTTGTTCACCAAATTTATTGATTAATGTATCAGCTAATACCTTTGCTCCACCTGTGATCTCAAGCAATCGTCCAATCATTGCACCTAAACCGACAAGCAATGCAACGGCTGCAAGTGTATTTCCAAAGCCAGATAATAGTGTTGGTAATATTTTATCAGCGGGAATACCTGTAGCTAATGCAGTAAGTAGACTGACAATAATTAATGCAACGAATGCATGTACTCTGAACTTCATAATTAACAGTAATAGCAGCAATACTGCAGCAATCATAATGATAATTAACATTGAAAACCTCCTTTTGGTTTGTTGTTACTGGTAACATACTTTGCTCTGCTTCTTTGGTAAAGAGAATTTTAGGATGAATTTGTAAATCTGTGATCATCTTCAAATAATATAGCAATTATTTAAATTGATATTTATTTCTTAAACTGAGTGAAAATAAAATTTATGTGATGTCTGTCACATAAATTAATGTTACTGGTAACTTTATGCTTGAATTTTAGGTATGGTAAATAAAAAGAATTAAAGGAGGTTTATAATGTCAAAAATCAAAGGAAAAGGTTTTATCCTAATGGGGGTATCTAGTACGGGAAAAACTTCCGTTGGGACTGCAGTCGCACAACGTTTAGGTATTAAATTGATTGATGGGGATGATCTTCACCCAAAAGCAAATATCATCAAAATGGGGCAAGGACAGCCATTAAATGATTTGGATCGTGCACCTTGGTTAGAACGTATTCGTGATGCAGCATTTAGCTTAGAACAAAAAAGTGAAGTTGGCATCATTATTTGTTCTGCTTTGAAAAAACAATACCGTGATTTAATTCGTGATGGTAATGATGTGACATTTTTATTTTTACATGGTCCATTTGATCTAGTGCTTGAGCGCATGAAACAACGTAAAGGCCATTATATGAAAACAAGTATGCTTAAAAGCCAATTTGATACATTAGAAATACCACAAACAGATGAGCCTGATGTGATTCATATTAGTATTGATGGCACATTTGATGAGGTAGTAGAGCGCTGTGTCAAAGCACTTGAACCATTAATTTAGTTCTTAAAACTAACCGCGCTTTATAACGTATATATTATAAAGGTACAGTTATTTTTTAAATACTTTGACCTAAGTGAATTTGATAACCTAAGTTGATAATGGCACTTTTTTGCGGCATACCTTGTATACGATTTAATAGTTCTGTTGCTGCGATTTTACCAATTTCTAAACGTGGAGTGATCACAGTTGCAAGCTGTGGTGTCATCGATTGTCCAACATCATGACCATGAAATCCTGCAATTGCAATTTGTTTGGGTACTTTAATCCCCATACGTTGACATTCAAACAGAGCACCAATTGCTAAATCATCATTTGTACAAAAAATACCATCTAAGTCAGGTTTCTGCTGTAATGCTTCATTTAATTGTTGTGCTCCCAAGCTAAATGAGGAAGGTTGTTCAGTTGTTAAACTATGTGGCTGTAGTCCGTGCTTTCTCATTGCTTGTTCATAACCCTGCATCTTTAGACGTGTACGTTTATCCATACGAGCAGAAAAATAAACAATATTTTTATGTCCTCGATTGATCATGGTTTCAACCATAGATTGCGCGGCGGCAATATTGTCAAAACCTATGGCTTGCTGTATACCTATTTCACTACTTTCCATAATTTCTATAATTGGAATATTGGCTATTTCAAGCATTTTCAATGTGCGAGCAGTGTGTTGATTTTCTGAAAGGATTAATCCATCGACGTTGTAAGAAAGTAGGCTTTCAATACGTTTTTCCTCTTTTTCCATACTGTAACCATAGTGAGCTAACATAGTTTGATATCCCATATTATCACTAATCATTTCAATCCCTTTAATTACATCAGCAAATACTTGGTTAGTTAAAGAAGGAACTAGTACTCCAATTGCTCGACTCTTAGCATTAGATAGAATATCAGGTGCACGATTAGGTATGTAACCAAACAGATCGATTGCTTGTGCAATTTTAATTTGAGTATCTGGAGCAACAGATTCTGGATTGCGTAAATAACGGCTGATCGTCATTTTCGTAATACCAAGATGATTGGCTATATCTTGTAGGGTTGGACGTTTTCGCTTAGTCATTTTTCTCAATATCTTTTTTGTATAACTGGCGTATAATTAGTCCAAATTATTGGTTAGGAGAATGGAAAATGCAAGCTAAAACTGAACAGAATCTTACTGAACTTGAGCAAGAAATGAATGAAACTATTGCGAGTACTATACGCTTAACTCAGTATAGTCATGGTGCTGGTTGTGGTTGTAAAATTTCTCCTCAAGTACTAGAGAAGATCCTACATACTGAGATGGAAAAGTGGGTTGACCCACATTTATTAGTGGGGAATGAAACTAAAGATGATGCGGCAGTGTATGATATTGGTAATGGGATTGGGATTATTAGTACAACAGATTTTTTTATGCCTATTGTCGATGATCCTTTTGATTTTGGACGTATTGCTGCAACCAATGCAATTAGTGATATTTTTGCGATGGGTGGAAAACCAATTATGGCGATCGCTATTTTAGGCTTCCCAATTAAAAAATTACCTGCTGAAGTAGCACAAAAAATTGTTGATGGTGGACGTTTTGCTTGTCAGCAAGCAGGCATTGCTCTTGCTGGAGGGCATTCTATCGACTCTCCAGAACCTATTTTTGGTTTAGCAGTAACAGGAATCGTTCATACGGATAAAATGAAGAAAAATGCATCAGCAGAAGCGGGTTGTAAATTATTTTTGACTAAGCCTCTTGGTATAGGTGTGTTAACAACCGCAGAGAAAAAAGGTAAGTTAAAAGAAGAGCATAAGGGGTTAGCAACAGAGGTTATGTGTCAATTGAATATGATTGGTGCTGAATTTGCTGAAGTAGAAGGTGTTACAGCCATGACGGATGTGACTGGCTTTGGTTTATTAGGACATTTAACCGAAATTTGTGAAGGCTCAGATTTAAGTGCAAATGTGTATTTTGATCAAGTTAAAACCTTGGAAGGGGTCGAACGTTATATTGAAAAGGGATGTATACCAGGTGGGACTGAGCGTAATTTTGCAAGTTATGGCCATAAAGTGAGTGCTATGACCGACATGCAGAAGGCTATCTTATGTGATCCACAGACTTCTGGCGGTTTATTGATTGCGGTTAAACAAGACGCTGAGTCCACTGTATCAGCAATTGCACAAAAAGCGGGGATCACATTAATTGAAGTCGGTAAACTACTTGAGTCAAATGGAGAAAGTGCGGTCAGAATTCAAGTTATTTAACTAAAAATAGGTTAATGCTTTATGTGTTTGGCATTAACCTATTTTGTTAGTATTGAGTTGAATTATATTCTATTAAGAATCAAGTTTGCCATCATTTCAATATGTTTTGCTGAGGCATTTAATGCAGGAATATATCGGTAAGATGTTCCGCCATTTGTTAAGAAAATTTCTTTATTTTCTTCTTCAATCTCTTCTAATGTTTCTAAACAGTCAGCAGCAAAGCCTGGACAGATGACAGCAACTTTTTGAATATTCTGGTTAGGAGCTTGCATTAAAAATTGATCTGTATAAGGTTGCAACCATTCTTCTTTACCAAAGCGTGATTGAAAGGATAATCCCCATTGATTTTCAGTGAGTCCTAATTGATCAACTACTTCAAGTACAGTTTGTTTACAATGTTCACGGTAATAGTCCCCCATGTTTTCATAGCGTAGTGGAATACCATGAAAGGAAAAGAGTAAAAACTCGTCAGGTTGCAACTGATCCTTGATTGATTTGACTAAAGCAGAAATATAGTCTTTATTGATGTGATAAGAATGAATAAAATCAAAAGGAAGGAACCCTCGTTGTGTATGAATCACTTTAGCAAAGGCATCAAAAACAGCTCCTGTTGTTGAGCTACTGTATTGAGGATAGAGTGGTAATACAATGAGTCTTTCTACGTGTTTTTCCATCAAACGTTGTATGGCATCTTCGATAGATGGATTGCCGTATGTCATGCCAATTTCAACAATAATATTTTGTTCTTGTTGGATAAAATATTCTTGTAATGCTCGTTGTTGTTCTTGTGTGATACTGAGTAAAGGGGAGCCTTTTTCAGTCCAAATCGAGGCATAATTTTTAGCTACGCGTCTAGAGCGTAGAGGCAAAATGATCCCCTTTAATAAAGGAAACCATTTGTAACGTGGTAAATCTACTACACGAGGATCAGTTAAAAATTGCCATAAATAAGTGGAGATGGCTTTTGGGGTTGGCTTGTCTGGTGTCCCTAAATTAATTAAAAGGACACCTATTTTTTGTTTATTCATGATCGACCACTGAAAGAGTTAAACGAGCAATACAACAAAGTTTATTTTGTTGATCTGTTATATGTATTTGCCACACCTGAATTTTTTTGCCTAAATGAACAGGCGTAGCCTTAGCTGTAACAACACCTTCTTTAACTGGACGAAGGTGATTCGCATTAATGTCTAAACCTAGTACAGCTTGATTTTCATTTATACAACAAAAACCTGCCATCGAGCCAATCGTTTCTGCCAATGCCACTGAAAGCCCACCATGTAAAAAACCCATAGGTTGTACAGTGCGTTGATCTACTGGCATAGTCGCCTCAAGCCAGTCATCGCCTTGCGCACTAAATTTGATTCCAAGGTGCTCTATTGCGCTTTGTTGACTGAGCTGATTCATTTGTTTAAGGCTATAATTCTTCTTCCAAATCATATTATTCCAATAACGTTAATAACGCTTGTACGGGATGCTTAGGTTGCCATTTCTCCATACGTTTCACTTGGCTACGGCAGGAATAGCCTGTTGCTAAACAATATTCAGGCTTTTTATCTACTAATTTTGTTGCCCAAGATAAAGCATAAATTTCTTTAGACATAGTAAGATGTTGTGTTTCATGACCAAAGGTGCCTGCCATACCACAACATCCTACATTTTCTACAGTTAATTTTTGTCCAAATAGAGCAAAGATTTGTTGCCACTCTTTACCACTATTTGGTAGGGCTGTTGATTCAGTACAATGTGGAAATAAATACCATTGCTGTTGATGAAAAGTGCGGTCAGTTTTCATGAAGTTTTGTAATATACTTTGTTGGTCATCTAACTGTGCTTTTAACCACTCTTGCGAAGTGACTACATGAAACTCACCACGTTTTTCGGCAAGTATTTCTTTATATTCATCGCGGTAAGTGAGTACAATTGCAGGATCAACACCAACCATTGGTATCCCTAATTTTGCGATACGTGATAAAAAATCAGCTTGATTTTTAGCTGTTTTAGCAAATCGTGTTAAAAAGCCTTTGATATGTTGTGCTTTGCCATTCGGTTTGAAAGGAATTAATACAGGTAGATAACCTAATTTTTGTGTAAGTGCAATAAAGTCAGCAACTACTTTTGCATCATAATAAGATGTGAATGGATCTTGAACAATGAGTAAAATTTTTTGTTTTTCGACTGCACTTAGCTGCTCTAATTGCTCTAGTGAATATCCCTGATAACCAATTTCGACGAGTTGTTGTTGTAGTGCTGGAGCTGAAAGTTGTGGTAAATCAACAAGCCCTAACATTTTTTTTGTCGCTATTTGCGTCAGTTTAGCTTCGGTAAAGAAGTTAAAAAAAGTCGGTTTTTTAGCCATGAATGGAGCAATATATTCAACATTGGCAATCACATAGTCTTTGGCTGAGCGCAGGTAACGAGAATGGTATAAATAGAAAAATTTTGCACGGAAATTCGGCACATCAATTTTGATAGGACATTGGCTAGCACAAGCCTTACAAGCTAAACAGCTATCCATTGCACTTTTAACCTCATGTGAAAAATCATATTCTCCACGCCATTTTTGTATTGAATTTCGTATTTTTTTAATCAAATCAGTCAGTTTGATTTCACTTTGTCGAAAATCTAATTGTGTAGGCGTGATATTTTCAGTTGTCATTAAACGTAACCACTCACGTAGGATTGCAGCACGCCCTTTTGGTGAAAATAATCGATTTTTACTGATTTTCATAGAAGGACACATGGTACTATGAACATCAAAATTAAAACATAACCCGTTCCCATTGCAATTCATTGCACCACTAAATGCCTCACGAATTTGTATCGGAATTTGTCGGTCGTTATCGGCTCGCATTGGCGATAAAATCGAATAAAGGGTATCTTTACTCTCTAAAGGTGTACAAATTTTCCCTGGATTTAAGCGATTGTCTGGGTCAAATAAAAACTTAATATAACGGAGTTCTTGCCATAATTCTGGTGTAAAGAATTTTTCACCATATTGTGAACGCATACCTTTACCATGTTCACCCCAGATGAGACCTCCATATTGGCGTGTTAAGTCTGCGACTTGATCGGAAATCTGCTTGAATAAAGTCACTTGTGCTTTATCGCATAAATCTAATGCTGGGCGTACATGTAAAACGCCAGCATCTACATGACCGAACATACCGTATTGTAGACCTTGCTTATCTAATAAGGTTCTAAATTCAGCAATGTAATCAGCTAAATTTTCGGGTGGAACACAAGTGTCCTCAACAAATGGAATTGGCTTAGCATTGCCTTTCGTGTTACCTAATAAACCGACAGCTTTTTTACGCATAGCATAAATACGCTCGATAGAAGCTAAATCAGAACAGACTTGATAGCCGATGATCGCATCTTGTTGTTGAGCAATTTTTTTATCTAGTTCAGTGCAAAGTGCGTTGACTTGACGTTGAATTTTACCTTTATCATTACCTGCATATTCCACAATATTTAAGCCAAGTATGGGATTATTTTCTTCTTCATTGAGCAATTCATTAACAGAATGCCAAATAATATCTTGTTTAGCTAAATTGAGAACAGTGGAGTCAATAGTTTCAACAGAGAGTGCTTTAGCATTGACCATAAAAGGGGCATTTCGCAGTGCAGCATCAAAAGAACTATATTTTACATTAATTAATGTTCGATATTGAGGAATAGGGGTGAGATCTAATGTTGCTTCACAAATAAAAGCAAGAGAGCCTTCTGAACCTGTAAGAATACGAGTAAGGTTAAACTCACTTTCATCTTCATTAAATACATTTTTTAGATCATATCCCGTTAAAAATCGATTGAGTTGAGGAAGATCTTGGAGAATTTTACTGCGATTTTTTTTACAACGCTGAAAAATTTCTTGATGTAAATGGTAGGCTGTTTTAGATAAAGGCTGTTGTGCGAGAGTTTCTAAAAATTTATCTGTTTTTATTGCATGAGTATCTAATATTTCACCATTTATTAACACCGCTCGTAAACCTAATACATGATCAGATGTTTTTCCATATTGTAATGAGCCTTGTCCTGAAGCATCAGTATTAATCATGCCTCCTAAAGTTGCACGATTACTGGTAGAAAGTTCGGGTGAGAAAAATAAACCATAGGGTTTTAAAAATTGATTGAGTTGATCCTTGACGACACCTGCTTGTACACGTACCCAACGTTGTTCAACGTTAAGCTCTAAAATGGCCGTCATATAACGTGAAAGATCAACAATAATATTCTGATTAATTGCCTGCCCGTTTGTGCCCGTACCGCCACCACGAGGGGTGAATGTTAAGCGTTGATAAATGGACTTTTGAGCAAGTTTTGTAAGCCTTACTATATCAGCGACTGTCTTAGGGTATAAAATTGCTTGAGGTAATTGCTGATAAACGCTGTTATCCGTCGCTAAACTTAGACGTTCAGCATAACTAGTCGTAATATCCCCCTCAAAATGTTGTATCTTTAAGTCGTTTACATAATCATAAACAAGAGGGGATAGCTGTGGAATATTTTTCAAGCGGGGTAGCATATTTATCACTCTGTAAATTTTGAAACAATATGTAAAAATTAAGTCAATAATTGTAAGTATTTCATTTGAAATGAATGTGAAGTGATTTTAGCATATTCAAATATTATTGCGTTGGAAATTTTTTAATCAGCAAGAGTTTTATTTAAGTTAGAAAAAGAAGTGCGTTTTTTTCAATTATGCAGTTAGTTTCTTATTTGTTTTTGAGCATTTTTGATGTTTTTTTGCTTAAAAAATAAGCGCAAAATATAAAAGAATTTGATTTTATGGGATGAAGATAGGATAATATAGGTACTTTTGAAACTTTCTTTATGTGGTTTATTTTAATAAGAGAAAGAATTTGTCAAAAGAAATTCAGGCAAATTCCAGCCTTGTAAAATGTAAAGACTTAGACTAAGTAGATTAAAAAGAGTTCACTTTCTAATTGAAAAAGTTTAAGATGAGAAAGAACACAATACTTTGTGTTTCTAAGTTTTAATCAAATTAAGACTTAGTTTTTATTTAAAAGATGACTAAATGATAAGAGGATCATCCAAATGAAAAAAACTGCAATCGCATTGACTATTGCTGCACTAGCAGCAGCTTCAGTAGCACAAGCCGCTCCACAAGCTAATACTTTCTATGTAGGTGCTAAAGCGGGTTGGGCATCTTTCCACGATGGTTTAAATGCATTTAAACCGACACTTGATGTTAAACGTAACTCTGTGACTTACGGTGTATTTGGTGGTTATCAAATCACTGATAATTTTGCAGTTGAATTAGGTTACGATGATTTCGGTCGTGCTAAAGTTAAATCTAAAACTAATGGCTTAACTTATGGAAAACACACTAATCATGGTACACATTTAAGCTTAAAAGCTAGCTACCCTGTATTAGACGGTTTAGATGTATATGCGCGTGTAGGTGCAGCACTAATTCGTTCAGACTATAAAATTGCGGATGAAGTTACTCAAGTTCCAAATAGTGTATATGTACGTAATCATAGCTTAAAAGTCTCTCCAGTATTTGCTGGTGGTGTAGAGTATGCATTTATTCCTGAGTTAGCAGCACGTATCGAATACCAATGGGTTAAAGGTGTTGGTAAATATAAAGATGCTAACGGCAACCGTTTAGACTATACGCCAAGTATTGGTGCTGTAACTGCTGGTTTATCATACCGTTTCGGTCAAGCAGTTGCTATGCCAGAAATTGTGAGCAAAACATTTACATTAAACTCTGATGTAACTTTCGGTTTCGATAAAGCTGATTTAAAACCAGCTGCACAAAATGTGTTAGATGGTATCTATGGTGAAATCGCACAATTAAAATCTGCTTCAGTGGCAGTTGCTGGTTACACTGACCGTTTAGGTTCTGATGCTTACAACTTAAAATTATCTCAACGCCGTGCTGACACAGTAGCTAACTATTTAGTGGCTAAAGGTGTTGCACAAAATGCGATCATGGCAACTGGTCATGGTGAAGCTAACCCTGTAACTGGTAACAAATGTGACTCAGTTAAAGGTCGTAAAGCACTTATCGCGTGTTTAGCTGACGATCGTCGCGTTGAAATCGCTGTTAAAGGTAACAAATAATTAATTTGTTAAGTCTATAGCAAGAATTTTAAAAGACCTAAACCTATTGTTTAGGTCTTTTCTTTTATTAATTGAGATTAAATTTTTAAGGAATGTTGAAATGAAAAAGTGGATTGTATTGATCTTAGTCGCTATTGTAGCTGGTTTTACTGTAATGACTAGCTACAATGGGTTAGTGAAAGCAGAGGAAGAAATTGATTCTGTTTGGGCAAATGTAGAATCAGCATATCAACGTCGAGCAGACTTAATTCCAAATTTAGTAAACACTGTTAAAGGACAGGCGAATTTTGAACAAGACACTTTAACTAAAGTTACAGAAGCTCGAGCGAAAGCATCACAAACTAAAATTGATCCGTCGAATCTTTCTGAAGAACAGCTTGTTAAATTTCAACAAAATCAAAATGAAGTAGGTTCAGCATTGTCTCGTTTATTAGTGACAGTTGAACAATATCCTGCATTACGAGCTAATGAAGGATTTATGAATTTACAAGCACAACTTGAAGGCACAGAAAATAGAATTAATGTTGCACGTAATAAATTTAATGAAGCGGCCCGTTTATATAATCAAAAAGTACGTCAGTTTCCTACAAAGTTAGTTGCGATGATTTTCAGTTTTAAAGAAAAACCATATTTTAAATCAGTAGAAGGGGCAGAAAATGCGCCTGCAGTTAATTTTAATTAATCATTGAAGAAAATACGATATGCCTTTATTTTCACGAATTCCAATTAATAAAACGCAAGTTGAGAAAGCTATTTCTCAACTTGAAACCCAAACATCAGCTGAATTACGTGTTTATATTGAACGGAAAATTCCTAAAAAAACGTCATCTAAAACGGGTGTGGCACGTGCATTAGTGATTTTTAATGATCTAGAAATGTATGAAACACAAGCGAGAAATGCGGTACTCATTTATGTCGCTTTTAAAGATCACCAATGTTCAATTATCGGTGACCAAGGTATTCATCAATATGTTGGTGAACAATTCTGGCAGCAACAATGTGATGTTATGGTCAATTATTTTCGTCAAGGTGAATATACTCAAGGTATTGTTACGGCAATTGAAAATATAGGAAAAGAGCTTGCATTATATTTTCCTATTCAACCAAATGATAAGAATGAATTAGACAATGAGGTGATTATCAATGGTTAAATGGCTAAAAAGTGTGGTCATTTTTTTCTCTTTTTTCTTTACATTATCCGCTTTTGCAGCACAATTTCCACCTTCGCCGAATCCGTTCCAATATATTAATGATTACACCAACACATTATCGGCTAGCGAGAAAGGGGCATTAGAGCAAAAATTAATTGATTATAGTAAAGAGACTAGTTCGCAAATTGCGGTAGTTATCATTCCTTCAACGGCAGAATATGAGATTTCGCAATATACATTTGAGCTCGGTGATAAATGGGGGATTGGGCGTAAGCAATTGAATAATGGTGTATTAATGTTGATTGCTAAAGATGACCGTAAAATGTTTATCGGTATTGGACAAGGTTTAGAAGGGATACTGCCCGATGCCTTTTTATCTCAACTTATTCGTCATCAAATTACACCTTATTTTAAACAAGGTCAGTATGCAGAAGGGATTAATAACGGTTTAAACTACATTATTGCAACTAGCAAAGGCGAGTTTGATCCAAACCAAGTCGTAGATGATGACAGTTGGGAAGATTATATTCCAATTTTTATGGTCGTTGTATTCATCTTATTTGTTGTATTAAGCGACTTACGTGCAACACCTTATGTTAGCCCAACGGGGCATAATTCATCACGTAGAAGCACTACACTCGGGCGCAGCAGTAATTATCGTGGCGGTGGTGGTTTCGGTGGATTTGGCGGCGGTAGCGGATCTGGTGGTGGATTCGGCGGTGGCAGTTTCGGTGGCGGTGGTGCAGGCGGTAGCTGGTAAATAGTTGATTATTCCAGTCGGGTTATTGGTCAGTTTTTTTCTCTGTGTTACAATACGACCGTTTACTTACTTTTGAGGATAATTATGGAAACCTTAGATAAAATCAAAAAACAAATCAGCGAAAACCCTATTCTTATTTATATGAAAGGCTCACCAAAATTCCCATCTTGTGGCTTTTCTGCGCGTGCAGTAGAAGCATTGATGCATTGCAAAGTGCCTTTTGGTTATGTTGACATTTTACAGCACCCAGATATTCGTGCTGAATTACCCGCATATGCAAACTGGCCAACATTCCCACAATTATGGGTTGAAGGTGAGCTAGTCGGTGGTTGTGACATTATGTTAGAAATGTTCCAGCAAGGTGAACTACAAACATTATTAGCTGAAGTCGCAGCAAAACATCCACAAGAATAATATCTCAAAACCCGCAATTCTGCGGGTTTTTCTTTTTTCAACTCACATCACAAACAAAGAATAACTTGTTATAATTCATTGTCAAAATTAACTGCACTTTTAGAGAGTTTTATGTCCTTACAGTTTAATTCCGTCGCATTATTATTAGTTGTATTAATTTTACTCGGTGTATTGAGTAATAACAGTTCAGTGACGATTTCAGCTGCAATTTTGTTATTAATGCAACAAACATTTTTAGCGCAATATATTCCATTTATGGAAAAAAATGGCATCACCATTGGGATCATTATTCTGACGATTGGCGTATTGAGTCCGATTGTTTCAGGTAAAATTCAATTACCTGATGTTACGATCTTTTTGAATTGGAAAATGTGGCTGGCTATCGTTGTGGGATTATTAGTGGCGTGGCTTGGTGGACGTGGCGTTGGATTAATGGGCGCACAGCCTGTATTATTGACGGGGCTATTAATTGGAACAATTTTAGGCGTTGCTTTTGCTGGTGGCATTCCAGTTGGACCATTAATTGCGGCGGGCATTCTTTCGTTATTTTTAGGTAAATCATAAAGTGAAATAAGGAACAATCGATGAAAAATAAATGGTTATTTATTTCTGCATTAAGTGGATTTTTTTGTATCGCATTTGGTGCATTTGCAGCGCATGGCTTAGAAAAAACACTTTCACTACAAGCCCTTGCGTGGATCGACACTGGTTTAAAATATCAAATGTTCCATACAGTCGCATTGATGGTGCTTGGTGCTTTACAGTCTTATTTACGTATTGATTGTGACAGATGCATTTCTGTGATTGGCACAACTTGGTCATTTGGCATCTTGCTTTTTAGTGGCAGCTTATATTTATTAGCATTAGGTGCAAGCAAAGCCTTAGTATGGGCAACACCGATTGGCGGAACATTATTTTTAATTGGTTGGGCAGCATTAGCATATCGAAGTATTAAAAATTAAGTGATATGAAGAAGAATTTAAGAAAAATAGAATTTAGCACGTTACAAAAATCCCTATTATCAGAACTGAATGAAGTAATGAATAGCGATTATCGTCAGCTGTTGGCTCGAATTAAAGGCATTAGTAATATTAAAAATGAACAAGCGCAACAAGCAGTCGCAGCTGAAATTCAGTCACAAATCCAGTTAGCACAGGAACGCTTAAATCAGCGTAAAAGTGCGGTTAAAAATATTGAGTTTCCTGAAAACCTCCCTGTAAGTCAGCGTAAAGAAGAAATCCAAAAACTAATTACACAACATCAAGTAGTGGTGATTGCTGGTGAAACGGGGTCAGGAAAAACAACTCAATTACCGAAAATGTGTTTGGCGTTAGGTCTAGGCACAAAAGGCTTAATTGGCCATACGCAACCTCGCCGTATTGCAGCTCGTTCAGTGGCAACACGTATCGCAGAAGAATTAAACACTGAACTTGGCGATTTAGTCGGTTATAAAGTCCGTTTTACGGATCAAATCAGTGAAAATACGATGGTCAAATTGATGACTGATGGTATTCTATTAGCCGAAATTCAAAGCGATCGCTTTTTAAATCAATATGATACGTTAATCATTGATGAAGCCCATGAACGCAGTTTAAATAATGATTTCATTCTTGGGTATTTAAAACAGCTTTTACCAAAACGCCCTGATCTTAAGGTGATCATCACTTCTGCAACAATTGATGTAGAGCGTTTTTCCAAACATTTTAATAATGCGCCAATTATTGAGGTCTCGGGTAGAACTTATCCCGTTGAAGTGCGTTATCGTCCCGTTGTTGAAACTGAAGAGCAAGATCAATTGCAAGCTATTTTAGATGCAGTAGATGAGTTACAAACTGAAGGACGCGGCGATATTCTGATCTTTATGAATGGTGAACGTGAAATTCGTGATACTGCTGAAGCCTTGCAAAAACAGGATTTAAAACACACTGAAATTCTACCGCTCTTTGCTCGTTTATCAGCACAAGAACAGAATAAAATTTTTAATCCATCTGGCTTAAATCGCATTGTGCTTGCAACCAACGTAGCTGAAACCTCGCTAACTGTGCCTGGTATTAAATATGTGATTGATCCTGGTACAGCGCGTATTTCCCGTTATAGTTACCGCACTAAAGTACAACGTTTACCAATTGAGCCGATTTCTCAGGCTTCGGCAAATCAGCGTAAGGGGCGTTGTGGCCGTGTAAGTGAAGGGATTTGTATCCGCTTGTATTCAGAAGATGACTTTAATAGCCGTCCTGAATTTACTGATCCTGAAATTTTACGCACCAATCTTGCTTCGGTTATTTTACAAATGACCGCACTTGGATTGGATGATATTGATGCGTTCCCTTTTGTAGATGCCCCTGATAAACGTAATATTCAAGATGGGATCAAGCTATTAGAAGAATTAGAGGCTTTCCATTTCGTCAAAGCAAAATTTGGTGAAAGACGTCAATTAACGCAAGTAGGTAGACAGTTAGCACAGTTGCCTGTTGACCCTCGTTTGGCAAAAATGTTGTTGACCGCAGTCAAATTGAATTGTTTACACGAAGTGATGATTATTGTTTCGGCGTTATCGATTCAAGATCCACGTGAGCGACCACAAGAGAAACAACAGTCAGCAGATGATAAACATCGCCGTTTTGCGGATAAAAAATCAGATTTTCTAGCCTTTTTAAATTTATGGCAATTTATTCAAACTCAGCAAAAAGAACTTTCTAAAAATCAATTTCGCCGTTTATGTCAAAAGGATTATTTGAACTATTTAAGAATCCGTGAATGGCAGGATATTTATCATCAAATTCGTCTCACTGTGCGTGAAATGGGGCTGCCAATAAATTCTCAGCCAGCAGAATATTCACAAATTCACACCGCACTTTTAAGTGGTTTGCTATCGCATATCGGGATGAAAGAAAGTGAAAAACAGCAGTATTTAGGTGCTCGCAATGCGCATTTTGCTATTTTCCCTAGCTCCGTTTTATTTAAGAAACAGCCGAAATGGTGTATGGCTGCTGAACTTGTGGAAACCTCAAGACTTTGGGGACGAATGGTTGCTGATATTGATCCAGAATGGATAGAGCCATTAGCTACGCACTTGATTAAAAAATCCTATGCTGAGCCTCGTTGGTTAAAATCCAGAGGTGCAGTCATAGCAGATGAAAAAGTGAGCTTGTATGGTGTGCCGATTGTTGCTAGCCGCTCAGTGAATTATGGCTCGATAGATCCACAAATGAGCCGCGAAATTTTTATTCAATCTGCATTAGTCGAAGGGGATTGGTTTACCAAGCATAAGTTTTTTCACCAAAATCGCCAATTAATCCGCGAAATTGAGGATTTAGAACACAAAAGTCGTCGCCGTGATATTTTGGTGGATGAACGCACCTTGTTTGAGTTTTATGACCAGCGTATTGGTACGGAAGTAGTGTCGCAACGCCATTTTGATAGCTGGTGGAAAAAAGTCAGCCAACAAGACCCTGAATTACTCAATTTTGAAAAAGCCTTTTTAACTAAAGAAGATGCCGAACAAGTGAGTGAGTTGGATTTCCCGAATTTCTGGCATCAAGGCAATTTAAAATTCAAGCTCAGCTATCAATTTGAACCTGGTACTGATGCCGATGGTGTGACGGTACATATTCCATTACCTTTATTAAACCAAGTAGAAATGAAAGGGTTTGATTGGCAAATTCCGGGCTTGCGCAAAGAGTTGATTATTGCATTAATCAAGTCCCTACCAAAATCTTTACGCCGTAATTTTGTGCCAGCACCAAATTATGCTGAGGCATTTTTAGGGCGAGTAAAACCGCTTGAAAAGCCGATTTTAGAAAGCCTGATTTATGAACTGCGTCGAATGACAGGTGTGAGTGTTGAGCCTGAAAGTTGGCAATTAGATCAGTTACCAAGTCATTTAAAAATGACGTTCCGAGTGATTGATGATAAAGGTAAAAAAATTGCTGAATCAATGGATTTAGATAGCCTGAAATTCCAATTAAAAGATCAGGTTCAAGAAAGTATTTCTGCGGTGGCAGATGATGGTATCGAGCAAAGTGGTATCCACGTTTGGAACTTCGACAGCTTGCCACAATGTTATGAGCAGAAAAAACGAGGCTTTACGGTGAAAGCTTTCCCTGCGATTGTCGATGAAAAAGAAGCAGTAGGGATTAAATTATTTGAAACGGAATTTGAGCAGCAGGTCGCAATGCAACAGGGATTACGCCGACTACTATTACTCAATGTACCTTCACCGATTAAATATCTACACGAAAAACTGCCTAATAAATCGAAACTTGGCTTGTATTTCACACCGTTTGGGCGAGTATTGGATTTGATTGACGATTGTATTGCCTGTGCCGTAGATAAGCTGATTACCGATTTTGGTGGATTGGTTTGGAATGAAACGGATTTTGATAAATTGCGTGATTTTATTCGTGAAAACCTAAATGAAACCACCGTTGAAATTGCCAAACAGGTGGAACAAATTTTGACTTTAACTTATGAGCTTAACAAACGCTTAAAAGGCAAAATGGATTTCACTATGGCATTTGCGTTATCTGATATCAAAGCCCAGTTAAATGGTTTGATTTATCAAGGCTTTGTACAAAAAACAGGGTATGCTCGTTTGAATGACTTACAACGTTATTTACAAGGTATTGATAAACGGATTGATAAGCTCTTACAAGATGTGAATCGTGACCGTGCAGCGATGTTAAGAGTGGAACAAGTTAACCAAGCGTATCAACAACTCCTTGTAAAACTACCAAAATCTAAACCGCACTCTGATGAAGTAAAAGAAATTCCCTATATGATTGAGGAATTGCGAGTGAGCTTATTCGCCCAACAACTCGGCACAAAATACCCAATTTCAGACAAACGGATTTTAAATGCAATTAAAGAATTGGGGTGATCAAAAATTAAAAGGCAAATGTTTCTGCTTTTTAATTTATTTATTCTTTTTTATTCTTTTTTAGTAAATAATAAAAAAGCCAGAATATGCATTATTCTGGCTTTTATAAACTCTTTATTTCAATTCGGTGGTGGAGCTGGCGGGAGTTGAACCCGCGTCCGAAATTACTCTACCTTCAGTACTACACGTTTAGTCTCGTCTTTAGTTTCATTTACCCACTGCGGACAGACACGCGATAGATAAACTAGCTTGATTCAATTTAACGTTTCGATCCTCAAGCGGAGGCGTCCACGCGATCTCGTTTGAATTTGACTCCTCTTGATCCCCGTCTTACGAGCGGAAGCTGGGGAGAGAAGGCTATGAGCAGGTTATTAAGCTGCTAAAGCGTATTGTTCGTCGTTTGCGACTATTTTTTTGCGGTTTATTTACGAGGCCTACCGCACCTCGACGTGCACCTTGGGCTTCGCTAATCCCGTCGAATCCAGAATCAGCCCCAAAAAGTGAACTCAGTCTATCAAAAAGATGTAAAGAATAAAAGTATTTTTGATTAGATGCTTATATAGTGATATTTATCCAGAGTGAATAAACAGCAATATTTTGTCATAATTTAATCAAAAAAGGGAGGTAAGCAGTGAGATTATATAACAAAGAAAAAAATACTTTTTTAACTACATGGATTGAAATGATTTTAATAAGTCAAAGTCAATCTGTTTATAGAAAGCAAATTAAACGAAACACTAGACTAAACGTGTAGTACTGAAGGTAGAGTAATTTCGGACGCGGGTTCAACTCCCGCCAGCTCCACCACCGAATTGAAATAAAGAGTTTATAAAAGCCAGAATAATGCATATTCTGGCTTTTACATTGTTATTCATTATTTTTTTCATTTTTTAATAAACCTGAAGAACCCTCGGAGTAATCTCTAGGTTGTTCATCAGTATTTATATTATTGTGTTTTTCACTTGTACTAGTGATTAACTCATTTGAGAACAGTGGCTTATGCGTTAACTCAGGTAATAGCTGTGTTGATGATACAGCTAAATGTTTATAAAGCTTTTGGTAATCTTGCGCAATGTTTTTTAGTAGCTCAGCGCTTTCAGCAAAATGCTTTTCAAGTTGTTGTTTTTGATTGTCTAATTGATTTTTGACTTTTTGCAATTCTGCTTCTGTTTTCACTTGTTTTTTTACTGAATCTTTTGTGAAACGAAGTAATAAGTAGCTAATGACGAAACCAATAATTAAGCCAATAACTGCTGCTTGCCACATTTCAGATGTCCAGCCTTGCATAAGATCACTCCTTATAGTTGAATAAAATAACTCTATTATATTATCATCAGATAGAAAAGATTTCTTTGCACTGGATCACAACAATGATAAAGGGCACCAAATGATACCCTTTAAACAGAAATTGATTACCAATTTTCACGTTTTGCTTTCTGTAATTTTTCGTATGCTTGTAGTAGCTTCTGATGCGCTTGAAATTGTTTTAAGTTTTCATCACTAGCAAGTAAATCATAGAAAGGATTACCACCTTGGATTGCTTTCCAAGCAAATTGTACAGCATGTTGACCGTACATTTTTTCAAAAACCATGCAATATTGCTCTGGTATTCGGTTTTTATCGAGAAAGAGTTCAATACTATGAACTAAGCAACGATAATAATTTGCACGTTCAGCTGTGAATATTGAATTATTCATATTTAATGTCCAATTTGCCCAGTCAAGTGCTGCTTCTAAGTTACCAACAGCCAAATGAAGCATGGATTTAAGCTCTCCAATACGCAATGTTGTCCAGCCAGACTGTGTTGGTGCAACGATGCCAATGAATTCACGCACACGTGTTGTATCATCAATACCTTGTTCATCTAGTTCTGTTAATAGCTCCTGATAAGTATCTTGTGGATGATGAAAATGAGGTAAGTCAAGTAATATCTCACGCCAATCCATTCCCATATTATTGTTAGCATAAATTAAATCATCCACTGGATAAATATCAGACATCCCAGGCACGATAATGCGACATGCATAAACATCCAGATGTTGATAATCCATGATATACACTTCTTTTCCTTCAGCTTGAAAAATATCCATTAGTGTATTGTATTCTTGTTCTGTTGTTCCTGAGAAATCCCAGTCTGTAAATGGATAACTGGCATCTTGTTTAAATAAATCCCAAGAAATTAAGCCACTTGAATCAATAAAGTGAGTTTCTAAATTAGCATGCTCGGCAACATCTTCATTGTTAAACGATGGTGGGGTAAATACATCGAGATCTTTTAAGCTACGCCCTTGCAATAGTTCTGTTACTGTACGTTCCAATGCGACTTGGAAGTTAGGATGAGCACCAAAAGAGGCGAAACAAGTACCATTATTAGGATTTAATAAAATGACGCAAATAACAGGATATTTGCCACCTATGGAGGCATCGTAAGCGAGAATTGGAAAGCCTTCTTCTTCTAACTTTTGAATGGATGCTTGGATTAATGGAAAGCGAGCAAGCACCCCTGATGGAATTAATGGTAGGCTAATCGCTTCGGCAATAATCTTATTTTTAATATAGCGTTCAAAAATTTCCGATAAACCTTGGACTCGAGCCTCAAATTTACTGTTTCCAGCAGACATACCATTAGAGACATATAGGTTTGCAATAATACTTTGTGGAATATAAACCGTTGATTGATCTGATTGACGAACATAAGGTAGCGCAACAATACCCCGTTGATAATTGCTTGATTGTAGATCTACTAATAATTCTGGGGTTAATTCTTGATTAGGATCGTAGTAATCTAAAAGTTCTTCATTCAAAATACCTGTTGGTAACAGTGTTTCATCTTCAATAGGAAACCATTTTTCATTTGGATAATGCACAAAATCACTATTGGCTATTTCTTGACCTAGATAAAAATCAGAAAAGAAATAATTAGTGGAAAGTCGTTCAAAATATTCGCCTAATGCAGAAGCAAGAGCTGCTTTTTTAGTTGCGCCTTTTCCATTAGTAAAACATTGTGGACAATCTTTATCACGAATATGTACAGACCAAACATTAGGAACTGGGTTTAGCCAGGATACTTCTTCAATATTGAAACCAAGTGCGGTTAGTTTTTGCTGAAATTTATTAATACTTTCTTCAAGGGCAGCATCTTTGCCAGGGATAAAAGTTTGTTCGGACATTGTTATCTCAATATTTAGATTATTCTAAAAGCTTGGCATAATAGGAGAGTTTATTTTGCACTGCAAGTCAAATTGCACTTATTTACCTAATATACTTTCTCTAAATGCATTTGCTGGTTCAAAAAGCGGTTGTTTATGGAAGCATATTTTTTGAGGATTTAACGTGAGTGGATAAGTTTGCTTACGAGCGACAATAGTGACTAGGTGCGAAAAGCAGCTTATTTTTTGACTTTGTAACAGCGGTTTACATTCTAAAATTTCAAAATTTAATAATTCTAACCAATCTATAATGCGCCAAAGCAAGTAATGGCGAAAAAGGAATCTATCATGTGGTTTTTTATGAAAATAACGTTTAAATAATAGTGGACTGATCGGATTAAATAACGATAAAAAAAGATAACCATCATCTATTAATACACGATTAACTTCACGTAAAATTTGGTGAGGGTCTTGGCTAAAGTTTAATATATTTGTTAGAAGACAAGCATCAATTGAGCTTTCTAAAAAGGGCAGCTCAGTTAATTTTGCTTGAATGAATGATGTATTTTGTTGTTTTGATAGCTTATTGAGTGTGTCTGTAATTTCAGGGGATAAAATAATTTGATGCGGTAAAAAAAGATCATATGCAATTTCTGCGCTTAAGCCCCCTAATTTTAAGAAATGATAGCCTAATATTTTAGGAAACCATGCAGAAAAATATTGTGTAAGTAAGTTACAATATTGTTCACCATTGTTGAGTTGTTGCCAACTAGATGGTAATGCGATTTCTTTGGGATATTTTGCGCTCCACAACATTATCAAACCTTTTAGGAGAATCTATGTTAGTACCAATTCCTGCACTGAATGATAACTACATTTGGCTTTATAGACGAGAAGATTTACCTGTAATTGTGATCGATATTCCAGAAACAAAAAATTTATTACCATTTTTAATCAATAATCAGTTAAATGTTGAAGTACTCTTATTAACTCATCATCATGCTGATCATACAGCAGGCATAGCAGACTTTAAACGATATTATCCTGATATTGAAATTTGGGGACCTGAAGAAACACGTTCAAAAGGAGCCACTCACATTATCACTAATGCGTTGATTGAAACAAAACATTATCAAATTCAAGTCATAGAAACAGGTGGACATACTGAACAACATGTGAGTTATCTCGTAGACGGACATTTATTTTGTGGGGACAGTCTCTTTTCTGCAGGATGTGGTCGAGTATTTACAGGTAATTATCAGCAAATGTTTGAGGGATTGCAGCGTTTAAAAGCTCTACCAGATCAGACGATTGTCTGTCCAGCACATGAATATACATTAGCGAATTTACATTTCGCTGAAACAGTAATAGAGAATCAATCTATGCTAAAAAAACATCTTAAAAAAGTAGAGCTACTCAGAAGGGATAATCAACCAAGTTTACCAACGACCTTGATATTAGAAAAACAAATTAATCCATTTTTAATAGCATCTGATTTAGCTTCATTTATTCGCTTACGGCAAGCCAAAGATGTGTTTTAGCTCACTCCAATTTAGTATTTAAACAAAATTATTATGGTTAAGTTTGCTCATTGAACGACTATTGATTAAAATAAAATTATTTATTTTATTTATTCTGTGGGTGCATCAAGCCATTACAGTTAAGTTTGGCTTGTGTTAATAATTTATGACAATTCTCGTGCTCGGTATTAATCATAAAACAGCTTCCGTCGCTATACGTGAAAAAGTAGCCTTTTCCGATGAAAAGCGTGTTGAAGCATTACAGCAAATTCAGCAATATAAGTTAGTGGATAGTGCTGTGATTTTATCGACTTGTAACCGCACTGAAGTTTATTTACATAATAAAGATATTCCCCCTCAACAAGCACAAGTATGGGCTGATACTTGTACACAATGGTTTGCTGGCATACATCAATTGCCTTTGAATGAATTGGCCGATTGTATTTATTCGCGACATAATCAGCAAGCTGCTTCGCATCTCATGCGTGTAGCTTGTGGTTTGGACTCACTGATTTTGGGAGAGCCTCAAATATTAGGGCAGGTTAAACAAGCCTACCAAATGAGTGAACAATATTACCAACAGAGAGAGCTGCCTATGTCTGGCGAGCTTTCTCGCTTATTTCAAAAAACCTTTTCAACGGCTAAACGAGTGAGAACAGAAACCACTATTGGTAATAGTGCTGTTTCAGTTGCTTATGCAGCTTGTAGTTTGGCTCGTCAAATTTTTGAATCATTAAAAAAACTAAATGTACTTTTAGTAGGGGCAGGAGAAACTATCGAATTAGTGAGTCGTCATTTGTTACGTCATGGAGTGAATAATATCATGATTGCAAACCGCACTATCGAGCGAGCTCAGAAATTAGTTGAAAAGTTAGACGATTCGGAAAATATTCAGATTCTCTCGCTTGAACAATTACAAGAAGGACTGAATC
The DNA here is from genome assembly GCF_900454865.1 of Pasteurella canis. Lineage (GTDB taxonomy): Bacteria > Pseudomonadota > Gammaproteobacteria > Enterobacterales > Pasteurellaceae > Pasteurella > Pasteurella canis. Next base: position 539,240 of record NZ_UGTV01000015.1, read on the forward strand.
AAGCAGATATTGTCATTAGCTCAACAAGTAGTCCGAGTATTCTCATTAGTCAAGAGATGGTAACATTGGCACAAAAAGCACGTTGTTATTTACCGATGTTATTAGTTGATATTGCCGTGCCACGCGATATTGAAGAAAGTGTTAATCAGCTCGAAAGTATTTATTATTATACTGTTGATGATTTACAACATATTATTCAACGGAATCTTACTGAAAGACAAAAAGCAGCAGAACAAGCACAATCAATTATTGAGCAAGAATGTGAGGATTTTTTTGAGTGGTTAAAAGTACATCAATTTTCTAATTTAATTCGCTCATATCGTGATAATGCAGAAGATATTCGTCAGCAATTATTGGAGAAGTCTTTACTTGCGTTGACACAAGGCGAAGATGCTGAAAATGTATTAAGAGAGCTCAGTTATAAACTGACAAATAAATTATTACATTCACCGACTCAAGTTATGAATTCAATGGTTAAAACTGGCAATGCAAATGGATTAGAATTATTCTCTTCTACATTAAAAATTGCACAAAAGTAAATTGTGTTGCAAAAATGATTCCTAATTATCTTAATCGCCATTAAAATAGGTCAATTATTTTTTTATTGGGGTAAAACATGCGAGAAAATCATCAGATAGCAAATGTTGATTTAGTGAAACAGATGAATAGTGCGGTAGTCTACAAACTCATCGATCAACAAGGACCGATTTCTCGTATTCAAATTTCTGAATTAAGTCAACTTGCGCCTGCGAGTGTAACTAAAATTACTCGTCATCTTTTAGCTCGAGGTCTGATTAAAGAAGTTGAACAACAGGAGTCAACAGGAGGCCGCAGAGCAACCTCTATTGTTGCTGAATATAAAGCATTTCGTTCTATTCTCATTCATTTAGGTCGTAAACATACGACTTTTGCGATAATGGATTTGTCTACTAAGCTATTGAAAAAAGATGTGCTTGATTTGCCCGAAAATCAAAATGTGGAAAATATAGAAGCATTTCTTTTACAACAGTTAAATATATTTATTGAAGAAAACCAAAAACGTGGCTGTGAATTTATTGCGATTGGGATTACAGTCCCTGGCTTTGTAGATGTAAAAACGAGTATGATTGAATACATGCCTCATTTGCAGCTAAATGCACCATGGGATTTAGCGAACAAAATAACTCAGCATTTAAGCCTACCAACGTTTATTGGACATGATGTGCGCAGCCTTGCTTTAGCAGAACATTATTTTGGGGTAACACAAGATTGTTATGATTCGCTTTTATTACGTATTCATCGTGGAGTGGGGGCTGGTATTGTCATTAATCATGAGGTTTTTCTCGGCTATAAAAACAATGTGGGGGAAATTGGACATATCCAAGTTGATCCATTAGGCAAACGTTGCTTATGCGGTAATGTTGGTTGTTTAGAAACTGTCGTCAGTAACACTGCAATTGAGAAAAAAATGCATGAGTTATTACAAGATGGTTATCAAAGTAAATGGCTTTCTTTAGATACCCATGATATTGAAGCAATTTGCAAGGCCAGTAATAAACAGGATGCAGCAGCTATAGAGTTAATTGAACATGTTGGTGTTCAAATTGGGCGTGTGCTTGCGATGAGTGTGAATATGTTTAATCCAGAAAAAATTGTTATTTCTGGTGAAATTACACAGGCCAAAACGATTTTGTTTGCAGCTATTCAACGCTCATTAGAGAGTCATGCTTTACCTGCATTTGTTAAAAATACTCCTTTAGTTGCTTCTGAATTAAAAAATGAAGATGTGATAGGCGCATTTGCTTTAATTAAACGCGCTTTATTAGATGGTAGTTTATTACGTCGATTGTTATCTGAATAAAGTGCGGTCAGTTTTTAGAGAGATTTGTTCAAACTCTATGCGAATAAGCTAAAATTTTCATTTTTATAAAAAAAAGAGTTGACGAGTGGGGGCGATATCAGCATAATTAGCCCCGCAAAGCCGATGAGGTGAATGCAAATAGGAAAATGGCTATGTAGCTCAGTTGGTTAGAGCACAACACTCATAATGTTGGGGTCACAGGTTCGAATCCCGTCATAGCCACCATATTTGCGGGACTGGCGAAATTGGTAGACGCACCAGATTTAGGTTCTGGCGCCGCGAGGTGTGTGGGTTCAAGTCCCTCGTCCCGCACCATTCATTAGCTTTTAATTCAAAATATAGTTGTTGGGGTATCGCCAAGCGGTAAGGCACCGGGTTTTGATCTCGGCATTCCTAGGTTCGAATCCTAGTACCCCAGCCATACTATCAAAACAATCTTCTATAATTTTCAAATCTAAGATATTTTAATTGGGGTATCGCCAAGCGGTAAGGCACCGGGTTTTGATCTCGGCATTCCTAGGTTCGAATCCTAGTACCCCAGCCACCATTATTTAATATTCTCTTTATTGCACAGTCATTTCTATTTAATTTTTAAATTATTTTATTATTTTTTTAAATTTATTTTATATTAGATTGTATTTTATACAATAATATGATTTTGTTTTACTTCATTTAAAGTTGGTTTTTTATTCTTATAGATTGATATTTATTAGCATTAAATACTGACTTTGTTTTATTTTTGTTCTGTTGACTCTTTGTTATAAATATAAGATATTGTTAAAACATTGTTATAAACAATGTTTATCCTTATATCAATAATAAAAATTATTTTTTGGAACGCATTATGACAGAAACAACTCAAGAATTAGAAAAATCAACTTGGAATTCTAAATTATCTGCTTTAGGCCCAGGTATTTTAATGGCTTCGGCTGCTGTAGGTGGCTCTCATCTGATTGCCTCAACTCAATCTGGTGCCATTTATGGTTGGCAACTTGCAATTATCATTATTCTAGCCAATCTTTTTAAATATCCGTTTTTCCGTTTTGGTGTGCAATACACCTTAGATACTGGCGAGACACTATTACAAGGTTATTTGAAAAAAGGAAAAATCTATTTGTGGGTTTTCTTTTTAATGAATGTGTTTGCTACCGTCATTAATACTGCTGCAGTAGGTCTTTTATGTGCGGCTATTTTAACCTTTGTCTTACCTGCTGGAATGATAGCGCTTCCAAAGTTAAGCTTAATTGTTATCGGTGTGAGTACGTTAATTTTATTATTAGGCAAATATCGTTTATTAGACGGGTTGTCTAAATTAATTATGATTGCATTAACTATTACAACAATAATAGCAGTTATTATTGCATTGAGCCGTAATGGTATTCAAGGGGTTGCACCTGTAGATTATGTTAGTGCAAGTCCATGGAATTTAGCTGCATTAGGTTTTATTGTTGCCTTAATGGGATGGATGCCTGCTCCGATTGAAATTTCGGCAATTAACTCAATGTGGGTGATTGCGAAACGTCGTGTATCTAAAGTATCTTATCAAGATGGAATTTGGGATTTTAATGTCGGTTATATTGGTACCGCACTTTTAGCATTAGTATTTTTAGCTTTAGGTGCATTAGTACAGCATGGCTCAAGTGAGGCAGTACAAATGGTGGGTGGAAAATATATTGCTCAATTAATTAATATGTATGCCTCGACGATTGGTGAATGGGCGAGAGGATTAATCGCATTTATTGCTTTTATGTGTATGTTTGGCACAACAATTACTGTCATTGATGGTTATTCGCGTACAAATGTTGAAAGTTTGCGTTTAATTTTAGGCAAGCGAGAAAGTCGCCCTAGTTTCTTGAATATTGCAATTACATTGGCGGCAATTTCAGGTTTAGCAATTATTTTCTATTTTAATAACGCGGTTGGACCGATGTTAAAATTTGCAATGATTGCATCTTTTGTTTCAACTCCTGTATTTGCTTATTTAAATTTATCTCTTGTATTAAAAGGTGAGCATAAGGTAAAAGGTGGGTTATTCTGGTTATCTTTAATTGGATTAATGTATCTGAGCTCATTTACATTACTTTTTATTGTTCAGCAAGCAGGTTGGTTAAATTAGTTGATATAATATTTGATAAGTTTAACCGCACTTTGATAATACAAAGTGCGGTTACTTTTTTTCTATTTTTTCAACATGGTTAGTTAGCAATCCCTTTATGTCTTAATAATGCATCTAATTGTGGTTCACGACCACGGAAGCGTTTGAATAGAGTCATTGGTTCTTCTGAGCCGCCACGACTAAGAATTTCGTTTAAGAAGGATTGACCTGTTTCTGCATTAAAAATACCGTCTTCTTCAAAACGAGAAAACGCATCTGCTGAAAGGACCTCAGCCCACAAATAGCTATAGTAGCCAGCAGCATAACCGCCTGCAAAAATATGACTAAAACTATGTGGTGTTCTCGCCCAATCTACTCCTTTAATTACTGCAACTTTTTCCTTCACAGCTTTTAATGTTTCCAATATTTGACCTTGTTTGTTTTGCTCAAAATGATGATGTAAGTAAAAATCAAATAAACCAAATTCTAATTGGCGAAGTACAAACATTGCAGCTTGAAAATTTTTTGCTTTTAATAACTGAGCTAGTTTTTCTTTTGGTAAAGGATCTCCAGTTTCATAATGACCAGAAATGAAATCAAGTGCTTCGGGCTCCCAGCACCAATTTTCTAAGAATTGACTTGGTAACTCTACAGCATCCCAAGGTACGCCATTAATACCAGCAACATCGGCAACATCAATTTGTGTAAGCATATGGTGAATACCGTGACCAAACTCATGGAATAATGTAGTGACTTCATCATGAGTAAATAAAGCAGGTTTGTTTCCAACAGGTGCATTGAAGTTACAGGTTAAATAAGCGACAGGTGTTTGAATTGAACTATCCGACTTTTTACGGCGACCAATACAATCGTCCATCCATGCACCGCCGCGTTTGTGTTCACGGGCATAAAGATCTAAGTAGAAACTACCTCTCACTTGATCTTTTTCATCAATTAAATCGAAAAAACGGACATCTTTATGCCAAGTATCGATATCAAAACGTTCAACTGCACGAATATTAAAAATACGTTTTATTAGCTCAAATAATCCACTAATGACACGGTTTTCTGGAAAATAAGGACGTAGCTCTTCATCATTGATTGAATATAAATACTGTTTTTGTTTTTCGCTGTAAAAAGCGATATCCCAGACTTCAAGTGTTTTAATATTAAATTCTGTACGACAAAATGCTTCTAATTCTTCTAACTCCTTTTTCCCCTGTTCTTTAGAGCGAATTGCCAAACTGTCTAGAAAATCGAGAACTTGTTGTGGATTTTCGGCCATTTTGGTTGCAAGAGAAAGTTCTGTGTAAGTATTGAAATCTAAGAGCTTCGCTAATTCAACACGTAGATTTAATATTTCCTCCATAATAGGACTATTATCCCATTTTCCAGCATTAGGACCTTGTTCCGAAGCACGCGTAACAAATGCGCGGTACATTTCTTCACGTAATTCGCGATTCTCACAGTAAGTCATAACAGGTAAATAACTTGGGATTTCTAAAGTGAAGCGATATCCCATTAGCCCTTTGCTTTCTGCGGATTGCTGAGCGGCTTGTAATGCTGATTCAGGTAAACCTTGTAATTGTTTAACATCTTCAATGATTTTATCCCAGCCCATTGTAGCATCAAGGACATTATTACTAAATTGTGAAGTTAATTCAGATAAGCGAGCAGAAATTTCACCATAACGCTTTTGTTTTTCTGCTGGTAAAGAAATCCCTGAAAGCTTGAAGTCGCGTAATGCATTATCAATTGCTTTTTTCTGAGCAAGTGTATACTTTTCAAATTCAGGACTATTTTTTAATTGTTGATAGGCATTATATAGACCTTTATGTTGTCCAACCCAAGTACTATATTCAGATAATAATGGTAAGCATGCTTGATAAGCCTCACGTAATTCAGGACTATTTTTTACTGAATTAAGATGAGAAATAGGTGACCAAGTTTTGCTAAAACGATCGCTCATTTCGGTTAATGGTAAAATGAAATTATCCCAACTAATATGTTCTTGCTGAACGAGTTGTTCGATGCTTGTACGGCAATCTTGAATAAGTTTTTCTACTGCAGGTTGAATATGTTCTGGTTTAATTTGCGAAAATGGCGGTAAACCGTCAAAAGTAAGTAATGGATTTGTCATGATATTCCTTTTAAATAAAAGTGATTTTTATTATATGGGGCAAAATTTTATAATATCCAGCTTGAAAAAGCGAAAAAATTGTAGATAATTGAGAATCGTTTTTATTCAAAGGGATCGTTATGAAGGCAGTTTATATTTTATTAGGCTTTATTTTTCTCGGTTTAGGTATATTAGGTATTATTTTACCATTACTACCAGCAACGCCATTTTTATTATTGACATTATTCTTTTTTGCAAAGGGGTCAGATCGTTTACATGATTGGTTTTTGCAAACTAAACTTTATAATAAACATCTTAAATCTTTTAAAGAAGATCGTTCTCTAAGTCAAAAATCGAAATTTTGGATTTTACTATTTGCTACCGCGATGTTGTCGATCGGTTTTTATTTTACACCAAGTATGATTGGAAGAACGATTATTATATTAGTTTTATTGACTAAGTATTGGTTCTTTTTCTTTTGGATTAAAACCGCTAAGCAATAATTGGTATTCGCTAAACATTGTTTGTATAATGTACATTATTTCATTGGAATTTATTTAATGTTTAGCCACTCTAGCTTGTTTTTTCTTTTAAAAATAAACCGTATTTTATGTGTTAAAAGTGCGGTCTTATTTTTTATAGTTTCCTGTTTATCTGCTTGTGATCCTAAACCAAGCCAATCTGAATCAGATGCTCAAGTAACGACCTCTACTCTATCTATCGATAGAACACCGACAAGAGAGTTATTAACTCGCGGCGTATATCATGATTTATTACTTAACCCTCATTCGATCACAAATACTGAACAAAATGTATTTTTGCGAGATTTATTAGAAGGATTGACTGCTTATGATGCAATGGGAAATATCATCCCTGCGGTTGCACAAAGTTGGCAAACAGAAGATTATAAAGCATGGATTTTTCTATTACGCGATGGTATTCGTTGGTCAAATGGTGATCTTTTAAGTGCACAAGATTTTGTAGCAAGTTGGCAAGCATTAGCACGCTCTAATAGTCAATTAAAATCCTATTTACGCTTTTTAAATTTAGCAAATAGCCAAGCCGTCATTGAGGGTAATATGGCTGTAGATCAGCTTGGTGTTGAGGCTATTGCCGAAAATATCTTACGCATTCAGCTTGATAAGCCTACACCTCATCTTCCAGCTATGTTAGCTCACGTAGTACTTTTACCAAATTATCAAAAACAAACAAGCGAATTTATTGGTAATGGTGCTTATCGTTTAGTAAATCAGCAGGGTAATTTAATTCATTTAGAAAAAAATTATAACTATTGGGCTAGTGAGAAAGTATCGTTTAAATTTGTTGATTATCAAAAATTAAACAATACTGAATCGGTATCTGATTTAGATATTGTCTTTGAACCTAAAAATTTACCTATAGAAATACAATATTTTCCTCAGCTTTGTACTTATTATTACGAATTCAACTTAGCCGATCCACTTTTAAAACACCATTCGGTACGTAAAGCACTAACCTCAATGATTTCTAGTAGGCGTATTGTGCAAGATGTAGCGCCTCAAATGCAGACAACTACACATTTTTTACCACATTCCATGCGAATGGAATCCGATTTAGCTTGGCAGCCTGTTGTCATGGAGCAATTACTTGAGCAAAATGGAATCACTGAAAAATCGCCATTACAATTAAAATTAACTTATGATCAAGATAATTTGCACAATAATATTGCACAACGTTTAGTTCGAATGTGGTCTCAGTCAGATATGATTCGAATAAGCGCAGAACCTGTGTCTAGGCAACAGCTTTTAGAAAAGCGAGAAAAAGGTGATTTTCAACTCATTCGCTCAGGATGGTGTGCTGACTATAATGAACCTTCAGCTTTCTTACATTCATTCTATTCTCATTCTCCTGATAATAAGATCTCTTATCGTAATGCAGATATTGATAAGTTATTAGAAACAACACTTCGACCTCAACCAGAAGCAGAAAGACAAGCATTGTATGATCAGATTGCGGAACAACTACAGCAAGAGAATGTCGTATTACCCATTTTCCAATATACAAAACCAATATTTATTCATTCAACAATAGTTGGTTATCATACTAATAATCCGACAGGTATCATTTATAGTAAGGATTTATATCGTAAGGTGAATAGCAAGTGAGTTAAAACGTGGTCGTTTAGTTAATGTTTCGCCTACGCGAGTGCGTAGGCGAAAGTGTTTTAGTCTTCTTTAGTGGGAATTTCTTCTGAACAATATGGACATTCAAGTAAATGTTTTTGTTGATTGTGAACAATAAAATGCCCCATTTTTTTTGCTTTAGTATCAAGATATTCAGTATTGTAGCGATTTTCTCCTACATTTAATGCGACCCGTTCAGTAATATTGATTCCTGCTTTTTTCATTGTTTCAATTTTATTAGGGTTGTTAGTGAGTAAACGTACTTTTTTGATCCCAAGCAAATCAAACATATCCGCACAAACTTCAAAATTCCGTTCATCCGCAGCAAAGCCAAGAGCAAGGTTTGCTTCAATTGTATCCATTCCTTTGTCTTGTAATGCATAAGCACGGATTTTATTGATTAATCCAATACCGCGCCCTTCTTCGCGATGATAGATTAGAACACCTTTCCCTTCTTGGCTAATCTGGCGTAATGCGGCCGCTAATTGAAAACCGCAATCACATTTTAAGCTATGTAATGCATCACCTGTTAAACATTCTGAATGAATACGTGCAAGAACAGGTTCATTGCTGTTTTCTACATCGCCTAGTACAAGGGCAACATGCTCTTTTTTCGTGTCTGGAAATTCAAAACCGACGATTTTAAATATGCCAAATTCTGTTGGCAAATTGGCTTCGGTAACTCGTTGAATTTTTGCCATAATCAATCCTTATTCTTTTACACTTTATCTGATAGAATGTCGCTCTTTCAGATTATCAATCTTATGGTCGTCAATATGTTAAAAAGATTGTCATTATATACCTTATTGCTTTGTATTGTCCCTTTTTTTGCTTGGATTTTTACATGGCAATGGGATAACAAAGATTTAATGACTGATTATGATTATCCGCTTTATGTTTTGACAGAAACAGGTAGTGTGCCTTACGCAGTCATTACTTGTGGAGTCTTTACATTACTGTTTTTTCCTTTATTTCATAATAAAAAGCAATGGATACTTGGTGTTGTTGTAATGGCATTTTCAGTCATTTTGACACAGGGAATTAAAAGTGGTTTGAAAACAATTTTTTCAGAGCCTCGTCCTTATGTCGTTTATATTGCAGAAGAAGCTGGCATTACAGTTGAGCATTTTTATGCACAAGACCGTAAAATCCGTTCTCAATTTGTTGATCAATTTTATCAAGCGAGATCAGATATTCCTACTTGGTTAAAAGGACATTATGAAAAGGAAGTCGGCTATGCTTTTCCTTCAGGGCATACGATTTTTGCTGCAACTTGGTTAATGCTCGCCGTTGGATTTGTCCATTTGTTAGGAGTTCGCTCTTTAGGTGCAAAGTTACTAGTAGTTACAACTGCAATTTGGGCGGTCTTTATGTTATTTAGTCGGTTACGTTTTGGTATGCATTATCCAATAGACTTATTCGTTAGTACACTAATTGCTTTTCTGGTCCATTGGGCTATTTTTGCGTTTTTGTATAAAAAAGCGATTTTTATCAATAAATAAAAATAAAAGAATCGTTAAAATCAAGATTATTTTTTGTGAGTGAGGTGAAAATGTTATACGGGTTTGATATTGGTGGTACAAAAATAGAGCTTGCTGTATTTAATGAAAAATTGGAAAAACTTTATAGTGAACGAGTAGAAACACCAAAAGAAAGCTATGAAGAGTGGTTAAGTACAATTGTTTCTTTAGTACAAAAAGCAGATGAAATGTTTAATTGTAAAGGCTCAGTAGGATTAGGTATACCTGGCTTTGTTAATCCAACGACGGGTATCGCTGAAATTGTTAATATTCGTGCAGCAGATCATAAGCCTATTTTACAAGATCTTTCAGCTCGTCTTAGTCGTGAAGTACGTGCTGAAAATGATGCTAACTGTTTTGCACTTTCTGAAGCATGGGACGAGGATAATGCTCAATACTCTAGTGTATTAGGTCTTATTCTTGGTACTGGTTTTGGCGGTGGTTTGATTTTTAATGGTAAGATTCACTCGGGACAAACAGGGATGGCTGGCGAATTAGGTCATATCCAATTAAATTATCATGCATTACAGTTATTAGGCTGGGATAATGCACCTATCTATGATTGTGGGTGTGGTAATCGTGCTTGTTTAGATACTTATTTATCTGGTCGCGGTTTTGAGATGCTTTACCGTGATTTACAAGGAGAAGCATTAAGTGCAAAAGAAATTATTCAGCGTTTTTATGCTAATGATGAGAGTGCGGTCAAGTTTGTGACACTTTTTATTGAGCTTTGTGCTGTTTCTATTGCGAATATTATTACGATTTTAGATCCAGATGTGATCGTACTGGGTGGTGGACTTTCTAATTTTGATCATCTTTATGAAGCATTACCAAAAGCGTTACCACCTCATTTATTACGTAGTGCTAAAATTCCATTGATTAAAAAAGCCAAATATGGTGATTCTGGTGGAGTACGAGGTGCTGCTGCCTTATTTTTAACTAAATAATATGAGAGAAATAACGAAGTAAAATACTTCGTTATTTTTGCTCAAGCTGACTTATTTTGATAAAAGTGGAAATTTTATTCAAAAATTGATTAAAGTTCGTTAAAATGAAAAGCTATTTTATTCTTTTAAGGAAACTTTATGCGCCAATATTGTACTAGAGCTGTTTTATTTTCTTCTGTATTAGCTTTATTCGCTTGTAGTCATTTACCCGAAACAAGTACACGTGATGTGAGTGTCGTTTCTGCACAAGCAGCAACACAAGCATTAGGTATCGATTTAGCCAGTTTAGAGCAAAAAGCAACAACATTACGGACATTTGAGTATATATACAATAATGAACGCTATCTCGCTTATTTAAGTACACATCCAGAATTTATTCGTGTTCAAAAAGATAGTAATGTGAGTAAGTTTTTCTATCAAACAGGTAAATTAGCTGTTGTACAAGATGCAACAGGTGTTTACCAATTTGATCATGTGGGCAAATTGATTAAGGCTGTGAATATAAAAGGTCAAAAAATTGATATTAGCTCAGAAAAACAAAGTGAGTTATTGACGCAAGGTAAGAAATTACTCAAAATTCTGGGAAATAATAAAGCTGATGCTAGTGCTAGTCGTATTAATACAGGAAGTGACGCAAAAGTAAACTATTTATGTATTGCTAAAATTCAGCAAGTCGCACAAACTAATCGTGTTTTCCGTAGTCCAGAAAATGCGGTTGTCACCGCGACTAATATTAAAGCAACAGTACGTTTAAATGGTACACAATACTACACAATGGAATGTCAGCTAGCTAATGATAAAGTCAGCAAATTGAGCTTAATAAAAAAATAAATGATGGATTATGAAGTAAAGTGCGGTTGATTATCACCGCACTTTCTTGTTTAAGAAAAGGAAAATAGAGAAATGGAATCGATAGACATAACTTTTGAAGCGTATGTTAAACATTTATTTGCAAATCATAAAGGAACAAGAATTTATCGATTTGAATATTTTGGTCAACATTTCTGGTTAAAGCAACCAGAACAGCTTAAAGGAATTTGGAAATTATTAAAACCTAATCCGAAAACGTCTTTTCAGCAAGAAATTCAAACACTACGTTATTTTGAATCCGTTGATGCACCAGTGCCCATGCTGCACTTATATAATGAAGATTTTTTCGTATTAGAAGATGTTGGAAGAACTGCTATTGATTGGCAAGAAGATCCTACTGTATCTACAGAATTAAAGCAGACAATCTTATCTGATTGCATAAAAGCACTCATTGAATTGCATGAAAAAGATTTAATTCATGGGCGGCCCGTGTTAAGAGATATGACATGGCAAGATAGAAAAGTGAACTTTTTGGATTTCGAGGCTCATATATATCATAAAGAAAAAATTACATGGGATAAAGCGCGTGATGTAATCATTTTTTTACATGGATTGTGTCGTTCAAAAGTAATTTCAGATCAAGAAGTGAAACGCTTAATTCAAGTTTATATTGAATTAGGTAATGCTGAGGTATGGCAATTAGTATGCGATACACTGCGCAAGTATCGCTTTATTTATTATCTTTTGTTACCATTTAAACCAGTTGCAAAAACAGATTTAAGTGCCGTTTATCGTTTGTTTGAAAATGTGTCTGCTCAACTTGAAGAGGAGAAGTAATATGAAAAAAAACATTATGATGATTATAATGAGTCTTATTATTTCAGGTTGCGCTATTGGTGGTAGTGTGAATGCTGGTGGAGGAAGTAGCGGTATAGGGGTTGGTATCGGTATTGGTACGGGTGTTCGTTTTTAACGAAAAGAGCGGTTAATTTTGTGTGATTTTTTGAAAAAATACAAAAAATATGAATTAAAACTTGCTATTTTAACTAAATTATCTATAATGCTGACATATTTCGGACGCGGGGTGGAGCAGCTTGGTAGCTCGTCGGGCTCATAACCCGAAGGCCGTCGGTTCAAATCCGGCCCCCGCAACCACTTTACAGACAGTTCAGTAAAGAAGCCCCTAAATGATGGGGTTTTTTCGTATCTGAATGGAGATTTTTTGATGTAAGGACTGGACAAACGAGTCCTTTTTTTACGTCTAAAATTTGAGGTTAACAGTATAAAAAAGATACTAGTGTTAGTGTGTTAGCTTCATAATGAATTTAAGAGGATTTTCTTTTGGCAAGTTTAGAACAAAAGTTACAAGAATTATTACAAGAATCTGTTGAAGATTTAGGCTGTGAACTTTGGGGAATCGAATGCCAACGTTCAGGTAAATATTTAACAGTTCGTTTATATATTGATAAAGAAGGTGGTGTAACTGTGGAAGATTGTGCAGATGTAAGCCGCCAAGTGAGTGCACTTCTTGATGTCGAAGACCCAATTAGTGATAAATATAATTTAGAGGTTTCTTCACCAGGGTTAGATAGAGCATTGTTTACTCTAGAACAATATCAACGCTATATCGGTGAAGATATTGCAGTACATCTGCGTATTCCCGTGTTAGAACGTCGTAAATGGCAGGGTAAATTAGAGAAAATTGAGAACGATATGCTGACGATAATTGTAGATGGTCAGGAGCAAGTTTTAGTGTTTGGCAATATTCAAAAAGCCAATATTATTCCTAAATTCTAAAAAGGAGCGAACAGAGCAATGAGTAAAGAACTTTTATTGGCTGCTGAAGCCGTGTCAAATGAAAAATTATTACCACGTGAGAAGATTTTTGAGGCATTGGAAAGTGCGTTAGCACTTTCAACAAAGAAGAAATATGAACAAGAAATTGATGTTCGTGTGGTGATCAATCCTAAGACTGGCGAGTTTGATACTTTCCGTCGTTGGTTAGTAGTAGAAGAAGTGACTAATCCAACGAAAGAAATTACTTTAGAAGCTGCTCAATTCGAAGATCCAGAAATTCAATTAGGTGAATATATTGAAGATCAAATTGAATCTGTCGCATTCGATCGTATTACAATGCAGACTGCTCGCCAAGTAATCAGTACTAAGATTCGTGAGGCGGAACGTAATAAAATTGTTGAACAATTCCGTTCTCAAGAAGGTGAAATTGTGACAGGCACAGTCAAGAAAGTAAATCGCGATAATATTGTTTTAGATTTAGGTCAACAAGCAGAATCGGTGATTTTGCGTGAAGATATGTTACCACGCGAAAATTTCCGCCCTGGTGATCGAGTACGTGGTGTGTTATATAAAGTGAGCCCAGAAAATAAAGGTGCACAATTATTTGTTACTCGTGCAAAACCTGAAATGTTAATTGAATTATTCCGTATTGAAGTACCAGAAATTGGTGAGGAATTAATTGAAATTAAAAATGCAGCACGGGATCCAGGTTCACGCGCAAAAATTGCAGTAAAAAGTAATGATAAACGTATTGATCCAGTTGGTGCTTGTGTAGGTATGCGTGGCGCACGTGTCCAAGCTATTACAAATGAGTTAGGTGGTGAGCGTGTCGATATCGTGCTCTGGGATGATAATCCAGCTCAATTTGTTATTAATGCGATGGCCCCAGCGGATGTGAGTTCTATTGTTGTTGATGAGGATTCACATTCTATGGATATTGCCGTTGAACCAGCAAATCTTGCACAAGCAATTGGTCGTAATGGTCAAAATGTACGCTTAGCAACACAATTAACAGGTTGGACGCTAAACGTGATGACAACAGATGAATTAGATGAGAAACATCAGGCAGAAGACAATAAAGTATTAAAACTATTTATGAATGCTTTAGAAATTGATGAAGAATTTGCTCATCTTTTAATTGAAGAAGGCTTTTCGACTTTAGAAGAATTAGCTTATGTTTCAGTCAGTGAATTAACTGCGATTGATGGTTTAGAAGATGAAGATCTAGTCGAAGAGTTACAAGCACGTGCAAAAGATGCGATTACGGCTACAGCATTAGCGGAAGAAGAAGCGCTAAAACAAGCACATATTGAAGATCGCCTACTTAATTTAGAAGGAATGAATCGACATATCGCATTAAAATTAGCAGAGAAAAAGATTACTACTCTAGAAGAACTTGCAGAACAAGGTGTTGATGATTTAGCTGATATTGAAGATTTAACAGTGGAACAAGCAGCAGACTTCATTATGGCTGCACGTAATATCTGTTGGTTCAGTGAGTAATGGTAGGAGTGAAGATATGACAGATGATGTAAAAAAAGCCGATGGGGTAACCCCGAAGAAACTGAGCTTGCAGCGTAGAACGAAAACGACAGTAAGCACTACCGCAGGTGGTAAAGCAAAAGAAGTTCAAGTTGAGGTGCGTAAAAAACGTACTGTGCCAACAGATGCAGCGAAAAAAGCAGAAGAGGCTAAGTTAAAGGCAATTCAAGAAGCAGAAAGACTTGCAGCAGAGAAAGCGAAGAAAGAAGCAGAGGAGAAAGCACGTTTAGACGCTGAAAAAGCGAAGCAAATGAAAGCGGAAGAGGCTAAAAAAGCCCAACAAGCTGCCTCAGTTGCTGTTAAACCAGTTGATCCTGAAAAAGAGAAACGCCGTGCAGAAGAGGCTGAATTACGTCGTAAGGCGGATGAATTAGCTCGCCAAAAAGCAGAAGAATTAGCGCGTAAAGCAGCTGAAGAGGCTAAACGTTATGCAGAATTAGCTGATGATGATTTTGACTCAACAACTTCAGAAGATTATGCCGATTATAACTTAACTTCTAGTTATGCGCGTGAAGCAGAAGATGAAGAAGCTCGCCGTAAAGAAAGTCGTAATCGTGGCGGTAAAAATAAAGTTGTAAAAGCGAAAAAAGGTGGTCGCGAAGAAGAAAGTTCAAAAAATGAACGTGAATCTAATCGTCGTAATCAAAAAGACGGTAAAGGCGGCAAAGGTAAAAATGCGAAAAAAGGTAGTGCATTACAACAGGCATTTACAAAACCTGCACAAGCAGTCAATCGTGATGTTGTGATTGGTGAAACGATTACTGTCGCAGAGTTAGCAAACAAAATGGCGGTCAAAGCAACAGAAGTCATCAAAACTATGATGAAAATGGGGGCAATGGCAACGATTAACCAAGTGATTGACCAAGAAACTGCACAACTTGTTGCAGAAGAAATGGGGCATAAAGTTATTATTCGTAAAGAAAATGAACTAGAAGAATCTGTTATGAGTGATCGTGATCTGGATGCAGAATTAGTTACTCGTGCTCCTGTTGTCACCATTATGGGCCATGTAGACCATGGTAAAACTTCATTACTTGACTATATTCGTAAAGCTAAAGTTGCATCAGGCGAAGCTGGCGGTATTACACAACATATTGGTGCATATCATGTTGAAACGGATGGTAAAATGATTACCTTCTTGGATACACCAGGACATGCTGCATTTACGTCTATGCGTGCACGTGGTGCAAAAGCAACAGACATTGTTGTTCTCGTTGTTGCTGCAGATGATGGTGTAATGCCCCAAACCATAGAGGCTATCCAACATGCGAAAGCTGCGGGTGTACCAATCGTTGTTGCGGTAAATAAAATTGATAAGCCAGAGGCAAATCCAGAACGTGTTGAAACGGAATTATTACAACATGAAGTTGTTGCAGAAAAATTTGGTGGTGATACACAATTTGTTTATGTTTCTGCGAAAAAAGGAACGGGTGTTGATGAGCTCCTAGAAGCAATTTTATTACAATCAGAAGTGCTTGAATTAACAGCTGTGAAAGATGGGATGGCAACGGGGGTTGTAATCGAATCTTATCTTGATAAAGGACGTGGTCCAGTTGCAACTATTCTTGTTCAATCAGGTACGTTACATCGTGGAGATATTGTACTTTGTGGCTTTGAATATGGTCGTGTGCGTGCGATGCGTAATGAAAATGGTAAAGAAGTAGCAAGTGCAGGACCTTCAATTCCAGTAGAAGTATTGGGTTTATCAGGTGTACCAGCAGCGGGTGATGAGGCTACAGTTGTACGTGATGAGAAGAAAGCTCGTGAAGTCGCATTATACCGTCAGGGTAAATTCCGTGAAGTCAAGCTAGCACGCCAACAAAAAGCGAAATTAGAAAATATGTTTACTAATATGGCTGAAGGTGATGTTGCTGAGTTGAATGTGATTGTGAAAGCTGATGTACAAGGCTCAGTAGAAGCTATTGTTCAATCCTTACATGAGCTTTCAACTGATGAAGTTAAAGTCAAAGTAGTGGGGTCTGGTGTTGGTGGTATCACTGAAACAGATGCTACTTTAGCTGCAGCTTCAAATGCAATTGTTGTTGGCTTTAACGTACGTGCAGATGCTTCAGCACGCCGTATTATTGAATCAGAAAGTATTGATTTGCGTTATTACTCAATCATTTATGAACTGTTAAATGAAATTAAAGCGGCCATGAGTGGTATGTTACAACCTGAATTTAAGCAAGAAATTATAGGTCTTGCTGAAGTACGTGATGTATTCCGCCATCCAAAATTTGGTGCGATTGCAGGTTGTATGGTGACAGAAGGTATTGTGAAACGTAATAATCCAATCCGTGTACTGCGAGATAACGTGGTTATTTTTGAAGGTGAACTTGAGTCATTACGTCGCTTTAAAGATGATGTGGCAGAAGTGCGCAATGGTATGGAATGTGGTATTGGTGTGAAAAACTACAACGATGTAAAAGTCGGTGACCAGATTGAAGTCTTTGAAGTAGTTGAGATCAAACGTACCATCTAATTTTTCTTAATAATTGAAAAACGGATAGTATTAAAAGCTATCCGTTTTTTATTGATATCAGTAAAACAATTTAAGATAGTTGCTTTAATATTTCAAAAAAGTCACCGCACTTTTGCTTTGTGTTTGCACTTTAATGGACCGGATTTTGAACTCAATTTAAAGGGATATTTTTTAGTTTTATTTGCAAATAAAGCCATCGCTTTGACCAATACAAGCTGCTCGTAATCCTATATAGGCAGGAACAGCTAAAATACCCGTAGCGACATCAGCTAAAGCAGCAAATGGTGTCAGTAATATTGTGCTTGTACTTGGTTTTTTTGAGGCCGGGATATATTCAATATAAGTATGTATTTCAACTGTTTCATTGAAAGAATAATTATGTTTAGCCATGTAATTTACTCCTGTTTTTGGTAAATAACGTTGCCCTACTAACGGGACTTCTCTGGACCAAATTTTCTTTTCTTTATCTAGTTGTGCTAAGTCAATCTTATCTTTATATTGGTTTACCATAGTAGATAGTCCTCTTTTATAAGATTTATCTTTAAACCCTAGCTTACTGGCTATTTGCTGGTTTTTTTTATTTAACTGACTTATATCTAAGACGAGGTAAAGACTGGTAACAATTTCAGAAGGTGTTTCTTTTATACTTTCAATAATGCCTATTTGTGAGTAAATATGTTGTTTGAAAGGTAATTTCATTAATTGAGCAATCAGTTGTTTATCTTTTGAATTTTGTTCTTCCAAAAGATAGTGGTATTTTTCACCAAATACAGCAATTTTTTTATCAGGTGTTAAACCAAAGAAGTAAATATTGTCTTTTTCAACGTTAAAACGCACAATATCGGATTGTTCATCTTTGTCATGTAGGGTCTCTGTCAGGCCCCCTGTACAGCTAATCAGCAACAAGCTAGATAAGAAAACGAAGAAACTCTGTTTGAAAAAATTCATAAAAGCCCCCAGATTGTTGAGAAATCGTTTATACCATAAACATTTTACTGAAAATAAGCAATCTTCAGATGAACTGTTTTCTTTTTATACAACAATAAAAAACGGAATAGAAAAATGGGATAAGCTCTCTAGATAATGCAGTTAGTTGTGTTAAAAAAGAGGTATTTATGCCAAAATATGTGGTTTAAATGGAAAAGAAAGGAAAAGCAAATGGCAAGAGAATTTAAACGTAGTGATCGTGTTGCACAAGAAATTCAAAAAGAAATCGCAGTTATTTTACAACGAGAAGTTAAAGATCCTCGTATTGGCATGGTAACTGTTTCTGATGTAGAAGTATCAAGCGATCTTGCATATGCAAAAGTCTTTGTGACATTCTTATTTGATCACGATGAAGCAGCAATTGAAACTGGTATGAAAGGGTTAGAGAAAGCTTCACCTTATATTCGTAGTTTGCTTGGTAAAGCAATGCGTCTGCGTATTGTGCCAGAAATCCGTTTTGTTTATGACCGCTCTTTAATTGAAGGTATGCGTATGTCAAACTTAGTGACAAATGTAGTACGTCAAGATGAAGAACGTCATGTTGATGATGTTATGTTTGAGGAAAAATAATGTCGAAACCTCGTAAACGTGGGCGTGATATTGATGGTGTGTTTTTACTTGATAAACCACAAGGTATCAGCTCAAATGACATTATGCAAAAAGTTAAGCATCTCTTCCAAGCCAATAAAGCAGGACATACTGGAGCATTAGATCCATTGGCAACAGGTATGTTGCCAATTTGTTTCGGGGAGGCGACAAAGTTTTCGCAATTTTTACTTGATGCAGATAAACGCTATCAAGTCACAGCGAAATTAGGTGAGCGTACGGATACTTCTGATGCAGAAGGACAAGTAGTGCAAGTACGTCCTGTGAATATCACTGAAACAGATATTCTTACTGCATTACCACATTTTCGAGGTAATTTGCTGCAAGTACCGACAATGTTTTCTGCATTAAAGCATAAAGGAAAACCGCTATATGAATATGCTCGAGCGGGTATCACCGTGGAGCGAGAGGCTCGTCCAATTACGATCTTTGAATTAACTTTTATTGGATACCAAGCACCCTATTTAACTTTAGAAGTACATTGTTCAAAAGGAACTTATATTCGTACGTTAATAGATGATTTAGGCGAATATTTAGGCTGTGGTGCTCATGTGACAGTATTACGCCGTACTGCTGTTGCGGATTATCCTATTGAAGCTATGATAGATTTTAATCATTTAAAAATATTATCTGAGCAGCAAGATCTTGTCCTGCTTGACCAATATTTATTACCAGTGGACAGTGCAGTCTCTAAATTATCAGTATTAACTTTAACAGAACAACAAAGTAAAGCGATTAGCTTTGGTCAACGTATAAAATTTGATAATGTTCAGCAAATTTATGGACAAGTTCGTTTATTTACAGAGCAAAAGCAATTCTTAGGGGTAGCTCTTGTTGATGAAAATAATGTGATTCACCCACAACGGCTTATTGCACAGAGTTAACTCACAAGAGCTAAAAGATCATTCAGTTAGTCTCTACTTTTTCTCTATTGACTTGATTCTGCGGTATATGACCGCCTTATATTTCACTAAAATAATAAAGACAGCTTTTGCTGTCTTTATTGTACTCATTAAGAGCAGTGACTTTTTTAAGCGTTTTGTCACTTTTATTTAACGATCACACGTGCAAATTTACGTTTCCCCACTTGATATACTGCGCTACTTGATGTAATCACTAATTTTGCATCTTCGATTTTTTCACCGTCAATTTTTACACCACCTTGCTGAACCATACGATTTGCTTCAGAAGTAGATGAAACTAAGCCTGCCTCTTTTAGTAAGTTTGCTAAGCTGATCTCACCTTCAAAAGTAAACTCTGGCATTTCATCAGGCATAGCACCTTTTTGGAAACGGTTAATAAATGTTTGCTCTGCCGCATCAGCATCAGCTTGTGAATGAAAACGTGCAATGATTTCTTTAGCAAGTAAAACTTTTATATCACGTGGATTACGACCTTTTTCTACGTCTTGTTTCAGTTGTGCGATTTCAGTTAATGGACGGAAAGAAAGTAAATTGTACCAATCCCACATTAGCTCATCAGAAATCGACATTACTTTACCAAACATTTCGTTTGGTGCTTCTGTCACACCAATATAGTTACCAAGTGATTTAGACATTTTTTTCTCACCATCTAAGCCCACTAATAATGGTAAAGTAATCGCAACTTGAGGTTTTTGCCCTGTTGATTTTTGTAGCTCGCGTCCTACAAGTAGATTGAATTTTTGGTCTGTACCACCTAATTCAATATCTGCTTCTAAAGCAACAGAATCATAGCCCTGTAGTAAAGGATAAATAAATTCATGAATGGCAATTGGCTGATTGTGACTAAAACGTTTTTTGAAATCGTCACGTTCTAGCATTCGAGCAACTGTATAATTGGATGTTAAACGGATCATCCCTTCTGTGCCTAGTTCACCAAGCCAGCTTGAATTAAAGACAATACGCGTTTTTTGCGGATCTAAAATTTTATAGATTTGTTGTTTATAAGTTTCAGCATTGCGTAACACATCTTCACGACTAAGCGGTGGGCGAGTACTATTTTTACCTGAAGGATCCCCAACCATGCCAGTAAAGTCACCGATCAAGAATATTACTTCATGTCCAAATTGCTGAAATTGGCGTAATTTATTTAATACGACAGTATGACCAAGATGAATATCAGGAGCGGTTGGATCTGCACCTAATTTGACGCGTAAAGGTCGATTTTCTTTTAATTTCTCGATTAAATCAGTTTCAGAAAGAATTTCATCTACACCGCGCTTCAGTTCAGCGAGAACCGTATTGATATCTGTCATTGTTGTATCCTGTACTATCCAATATAAAACTCTACATTATAGTGATTATTCAATAAATGAAAAGTCTGAGCTAAGTTTTATTTCTGATTGATATGACTAAGCAGTGTAATAATTGATAGTTTCCATTTTGGTAGCGTTTACAAATTTAACATTTTTTTGTGCGTTTCTTCACAAAAATAACATAGCAAAATTGAATTAATAATCACTCAAAAATAAAATAAAAATCATTATCATTTCTATTTTATTTTTTTGGAGATTATTTGTGAAAGCAAAAAAAACATTTACTTATGCATTGAATACAAAGAGTATTGCTACAGCACTATTATTATTTTTATTCAATATTTCTCAATCTAATGCGACAACTTTAGAGACCATAGTAGTAGAAGATGTCTCAGAAAATAAAGGTATAGCTGGTAAAGATAACGTCTTTCTTAAAGATCAAGTCACTGAATATAAAAGCAAAAAAGAAATTGAAACCTTTCATAATCATTCTGTAGCTGATTTAATCAGTGGTGTGACAGGGGTTTATAGTGGTGATGCTCGTAATGGTGGAGCAATTGATCCTATTATACGTAGCACTTGGGGACAAGGGCGTATTCCTGTTTTAGTCGATGATACAGAGCAAGCAATTACTATTTGGCGTGGTTATTCTGGCGTAAATAATCGAAACTATTTAGATCCTTTTTTAATCAGTGAGGTTAATGTAGAAAAAGGACCAAATTTAGACCGCTCTTTACGTACAGGGGCGGGGGGAACGGTTCGTATGAAAACATTAAATGCGGATGATATTATTAAACCAGGTAAAAAATGGGGAATTGAGCTAAAAACAGAAACTGCGAATAATTCAATTAAAGCTCGACCTTACCAGGGGGCAGTGATGGGACAAGACTATCGTTTGGCTGCGCCAGATGGGAGTGCAGAATTAGGGGAGTGGGCTGTTTATTTTAAAAATAACGAGCATATTTTAGCTCGTAATAAAGGGAGAAATAAATTTTTTAATGATAATGCTGCGAGGATTGCTGTTGCTGCGAAAGATGAAAATTATGAAGTGTTAGCTGCTTATGCTTATCGTACAAAAGGGAATTATTTTTCAGGTAAACGAGGTGGCAATAAATATGGAGAGGATTTAAAAACACCACCAAACTATGAGTTAATAAATTCTGACGATCCGTATATTCCTTTAATAGCAAAAATCTATCATCCCGGTAAAGAGGTACCCAATACTTCCTATCATAGTAACTCTTGGTTATTAAAAGGAAAATTAAATTTAACGAATACAGCATCTGTGAGTGCTAATGTTCGTCATTCAAAAATTAATTATGGTGATATTATGCCTTCTCGTTTGGGGACAGTCTTAACCCGTGATGATGGGGCTGTGCGTGAATGGCCGTTAGCAAATGTAAAACAAACGACAGCTAGTGTTGATTTTGCTTACAACCCAGCAGATAACAAATGGATTGATTTAAAAATAGGTGTTTGGGCAGTTTGGAATAGAACAGAAACAAATACCTCTGGAGGTTCGCCTGGTGATGTTATTTTTTATGATAAAAATTGGGGTTATAAACGTCTTGATGTATTTGATATTGTTGGCGAACGAGAAAATATTGAAAACTTAGAAAGTATTCTGCATACATTACCACTCGAAAAGCAAAAATATTACCAAAATTTATTATTTGAAGAAGTAAAAAAAATGGCACGTGAATATCTTAAGTCTGGTGATGCTGTGCCTAACTTAAATGGCTTATTAAATACTCAACGTGCACAAGTACAATTTGCTCGTGACAATCATCAAGGGATTACTTTTAGTAACCGATTTGCTTTGCATCCAAAATTAAATTTCGATGTGATGGCGAATTATCGTCGTGAAACTTTAGATAGTACGAATGTATATGATCTTTGGAATAAATATAATATGACACGCGAAACCTGGGAAGAGTCCGAGCATATTTGTTTAGATAAAGATAAATATGGTGCGAAGGCGGATTATATCTGCCGTGCAGATAATGGTGCAAAATCAGGTAACCGCAAAGGGAAACGTAATGAATTTACCGCAGGATTTAAATTTGAATATATGCCAACAGATTGGCTAATACTCACTGCAGGAATGAAATATACACATTATAAATCGAAAGATATTGGTTTACAGGAAAAAATTAAAGATTTAAGACCAGAAGATCGTATTTATGCGGGACGTATTCCATTCAGTTATCGTAAATATAAAGAATATGGTTTTTTTACTCTAGAACAAATGAAAAATTATAACAATTATCACATGAAAGATGATTTAGGAGCAAAATTACGTAATCAATTTAGTGAACTCTATGGTGAGCAAGACCCTATTTTTCATACTGATGACCCTAAATATTTGTTACCTAACGGTGAGTTTAATGAGGATAAATACTTACAGGATGTGGAAGCGTTTAATCAATTTCATGAAAAATATTTAGCAGATAATGGTTATGTTGCGCCAACAGAAGCAGAAATTGAGGCGAAAGACTTAGATCCTTGGGAGGGTGAAGAAACCACAATCTATTGGGAGCGTGATCAATATGGGCGATTTTCTCCTGATAGTTTTCCGCTTAATGACGGCCGTATTACTAAACAAATGTTAACGGAAAAAATGAAACATCCACTAACGGGTGAAGAAGTTTATCGACATCAAATCGGAATGGGAGATCCTACAAAACCTGAACGTATTCCATTGACAGCGGCACAATGGGAAAAAATGAAAAAAGCCGAGCGTAAAGCTCATGCTTGGGCACCTAGTTTTGGCGCTACCGTATTTTTGAGTCCAAATATTCGAATTTATGCACGTTATGATGAAACAAAACGGATGCCAAGTATTTTTGAAGATACAATTGGTTATTCGATTGATATTTTAACGCCGTTCTATCAACGTAAACCTGAACACAGTAAAAATATTGAAATTGGTTATGTACATGATTTACGTGGATTTTTCCCGAATTTAGAACGTGCAGATCTCCGTTTTAACTGGTATCGTAATACAACTTATAATATTTTCGATCGTGATGAAACTTATGAAATGAAGCAATTTGATAAGCGTATTTTAGAGGGTATTGAATTACAAGTTCGTTATGATCAAGGTAATTTCTTTGGCGATTTAGGAGTAAGTTACAATATCAAAAACAAATTCTGTGATCGTGGTTCTGCTATTACGGATGGTGGTTTTATGCATAATAATAAACTGAATACGATGCCTGTTTGTGTTAATGGTGGGAACGAGAATGGATACTTAAAAAATACTATTTTACCAAAATATTCGATCACATCTAATTTAGGCATTCGCTTATTAGAGCGTAAGTTAGAGTTAGGTACACGTATGGTATATCATACTAATGTAAAAGAAACACGTAATAAATCATTACGTGATGCTGGTTGGTTTGCCAACACTAATAACAACCCTCGTTGGCAGCCTGTATTCTTAATTGATGCTTATTTGAACTATCGTATTAATGAGAATCTGTCAGTATCACTTTCGACGACTAACTTAACTGATCGTTATTATCTCGATCCAATGACTAAATCTTCAATGCCAGCACCAGGTAGAACGATTAAATTTGGATTAACAGCGAATTTCTAATCGTCTTCTTATAGATAAAAAGCAAATTGTGTTGTCAAAATTTGCTTTTTTTATGTTATAGGACGAGTATTTTATTCTCTTTAAATAGATGATATTACTTATGGAGTACTCTGCTCACTAGATAACAAGCTGTTTAAACTGGCATTCACTTTGTCCTTGTTATAATTATGAATAGAGACGCATGTAGTAAATTGTTATTTTAATTAAAGGCTCAAAGTGCACCCAGTTTTTTAAAAATTTTGCATAAAAAAAACGCCTCTTTGTGGGGGAGGAGGCGTTCAAATGTTGGAGTGATTATCTATTGTTGTTTGAATGTTGTAAATGATAATTGTTATCAAAAATAAAGTCAATAGATTTTAATGAAAATTATTATCAAATAGCGGGTTGTTTTTTGCTACCAATATAACTTACTGAATTTGTAAGAGAAAGTGATACTGGTTTTTTATTATCAAAAGTAAATTCACTTGCATAAGCATAGACTTCAACACCTTGCTGAACAGCTTCAAGTAATAATTTATTATATTCAGGATCAATGTATTCTGCGACTTTAAAGCAATCAAAACCATTATGTAAGCCTGCAAAAAAGACTACTGCACGATGTCCCTGTTTTTTCATTGCTATTAATTCACGTAAATGTTTTTGTCCACGTGTTGTGACAGCGTCAGGAAACATTCCAATTGTATTTTTCACTAATGTTACTGATTTGACTTCCACATAGCAATCAGGTAGAGCATCACCTTTTAATAAAAAATCAATACGGCTATTTTCTTCGCCATATTTGACTTCAGGGAAAATTTGGTCATACATCGCTAATTCTTTAATTTGTTTATTTTGTAAGGCTTCTAACGTTAGCTGATTAGAACGGTGAGTGTTAATACACACTATATTACCATTTTTAAGCTGAGTTAATTCCCATGAGTGAGGATATTTGCGCGTTTGGCTGTCAGAATGCGAATACCACACAATATCACCCGTATCACCACAACCCGTCATTGCTCCTGTATTAGCACAATGAATTGTTAAAATTTCGCCATTCTCAAGTTGTACATCAGCAAGAAAACGTTTGTAACGACGAACAAGAATTGCGGATTGTAGTGTGGGGAGTTGCATAAGAATACCTATAAAGCATTTGAAAAAAGAGTGCTATATTGCTGAATTTTTTTATTTATAGCAAGTAAAAATATGAGAGGTGTCGACCGCACTTAAGTATGTTTTTTTAAGAAATTTCTATTTTAATAATAAGTAGTTAAATAGATTTTTTTAAATAATAGAGGAAATTGATAAAAACTTTTGCAACTTTAAAACGATAAGTGGTAAATTGAGACAGTTTTGACTTTTTGTCATCTTTTAGGGGAGTAAAATATTTACTCAAAAATTATCATCAATCAATTTGAAGGAAACATTATGTTAATTGGTGTACCTAGAGAACTGCTTGATAACGAAAGTCGTGTAGCGGCAACGCCTAAAACTGTGCAGCAAATTTTGAAGCTTGGCTTTGAAATGATTGTTGAGCATAACGCAGGTTTTAAAGCGAGTTTTGAAGATCAAGCATTTGCAGCAGCAGGCGCAAAACTTGGCTCAGCAGAGCAGGTTTGGCAGTCAGATATTATTGTTAAAGTTAATGCACCAACAGATGCAGAAATTGCTTTAATAAAAGAAGGGGCGACTTTAGTCAGTTTTATTTGGCCTGCACAAAATCCAGAGTTGATGGAAAAATTAACCTCGAAGAAAATTAATGTGCTTGCAATGGACGCTGTACCACGTATTTCACGTGCCCAGTCATTAGACGCATTAAGTTCGATGGCAAACATTGCGGGTTATCGTGCAGTTGTGGAAGCAGCTCACGAGTTTGGTAGTTTCTTTACTGGGCAAATAACGGCTGCGGGTAAGGTTCCACCTGCAAAAGTGCTAGTGATTGGTGCAGGTGTGGCTGGTTTAGCGGCAATCGGTGCTGCAAACAGTTTAGGTGCAATCGTACGTGCGTTTGACTCTCGTCCTGAAGTGAAAGAACAGGTTGAAAGTATGGGCGCAAGTTTCCTTGAGATTAATTTCCAAGAGG
Source organism: Pasteurella canis (assembly GCF_900454865.1). GTDB lineage: Bacteria > Pseudomonadota > Gammaproteobacteria > Enterobacterales > Pasteurellaceae > Pasteurella > Pasteurella canis. The sequence continues at coordinate 566,043 of NZ_UGTV01000015.1, forward strand.
AAGGTGGTAGTGGTGATGGTTATGCTAGAGTCATGTCGGAAGAATTTAACCGTCGTGCACTTGCTCTATATGCAGAACAAGCGAAAGAAGTCGATATTATTATCACGACAGCTTTAATTCCAGGTAAACCTGCACCACGTTTAATCACTAAAGAAATGGTGGAATCAATGAAACCAGGTTCTGTGATTGTGGATTTAGCAGCAGCGACAGGCGGTAACTGCGAGTTATCAAAAGCGGGCGAAGTAGTTGTGACAGATAACCAAGTGAAAATCATTGGTTATACTGACCTACCAAGCCGTTTACCAACCCAATCTTCTCAACTTTACGGTACAAACTTAGTCAATTTACTGAAATTATTGTGTAAAGAAAAAGACGGTAAGATCAATATTGATTTTGAAGATGTGGTGTTACGTGGTGTCACTGTGATTCGTGAAGGCGAAGTCACTTGGCCAGCACCGCCAATTAAAGTCTCTGCACAGCCACAAAAAGCGAAAGCTGCACCAGTAGAGAAAAAAGAAGAAAAACCAACTGATCCTCGCGTGAAATATGGCGTGATGGCAGGCGCAGCAGCGTTGTTTATGGCAATCGCAGCCGTTGCACCAGCAGCGTTTTTATCACATTTCACCGTATTCGTATTGGCTTGTGTAGTGGGTTATTACGTGGTTTGGAATGTCAGCCACGCATTACATACACCACTTATGGCAGTAACCAATGCGATTTCAGGCATTATCATTGTGGGTGCATTATTACAAATTGCTCAAGGCAATTTCTTTATTAGTATCTTGGCGTTTATCGCAATTTTAGTCGCGAGCATCAATATTTTCGGGGGATTCAAAGTCACCCAACGTATGCTTGCCATGTTTAGAAAAGATTAAGGAGTAAGCAATGTCTGAAGGTTTAGTACAAGCTGCTTATATCGTTGCAGCATTACTTTTCATTATGAGCTTAGCTGGCCTTTCTAAACATGAAACGGCAAAAGCGGGTTGTTGGTATGGCATTGTCGGTATGGCAATAGCTTTAGTCGCAACGATTTTTGGTCCAGAATCTAAAGGAACTCTCTGGATTTTAATTGCGATGGCAATTGGTGCTGTGATTGGTATCAAACGAGCATTAAAAGTTGAAATGACAGAAATGCCTGAGCTTGTGGCTATTTTACACAGCTTTGTGGGGTTAGCTGCTGTGCTAGTTGGTTTTAATAGCTATGGTTTACATCATGAAGCTGTAATGCCAGAAAATTTAGATGCCGCAGCACAGGCAGCATTTTTAGCTGAACAACAAGTATTAAGCAATATCCACAATGTGGAAGTATTCCTTGGTATTTTTATTGGTGCTGTTACCTTTACGGGTTCTGTTGTTGCATTCGGTAAATTACGTGGGATTATTGATTCTAAAGCATTAACTTTGCCACATCGTCATAAATTGAATTTAGCGGCAATTATTGTATCTGCCTTATTAATGATGTCATTCTTAAATAGCCCAGAAAATATCTTCCCTGTGTTATTGATGACAGCTATTGCGTTAGCATTTGGTTGGCATTTAGTTGCATCAATCGGTGGTGCGGATATGCCAGTTGTTGTGTCAATGTTGAACTCTTATTCTGGTTGGGCAGCAGCTGCAGCAGGCTTTATGCTAAGCAATGACTTGTTAATTGTAACGGGTGCGTTAGTAGGTTCATCAGGTGCGATTCTTTCTTATATTATGTGTAAAGCAATGAACCGCTCTTTCATCAGTGTGATCGCTGGTGGTTTCGGTAACGATCCAGTTGCAAGTAGTGATGAAGAACAAGGTGAACATCGAGAAACGACAGCAGAAGAAGTGGCTGAATTACTTAAAAACTCAAGCTCGGTAATCATCACGCCTGGATATGGTATGGCAGTAGCACAAGCTCAGTATCCTGTCGCAGAAATTACACAGAAACTACGTGAGCGTGGTGTAAATGTACGTTTTGGTATTCACCCTGTTGCAGGTCGTTTACCAGGTCATATGAACGTATTACTTGCAGAAGCGAAAGTGCCTTACGATATCGTATTAGAAATGGACGAAATTAACGAAGATTTTGCTGATACGGATACGGTATTAGTCATCGGTGCAAATGACACAGTAAACCCAGCGGCAATGGACGATCCAAATAGCCCAATTGCAGGTATGCCTGTATTAGAAGTATGGAAAGCGCAAAACGTAATTGTATTCAAACGTTCAATGAATACAGGTTATGCTGGTGTACAAAATCCGTTATTCTTTAAAGACAATACCCAAATGTTATTTGGTGATGCGAAAGATCGTGTGGACGATATTTTGAAAGCATTATAAAAACTTATTATGAATTAACCGCACTTTAAAAGTGCGGTTTTTTATTTATAAAATAATGATGATAACAAATTTAAAACCTTATGTTTTATTTTGTTAAATAATACAAATGACCAAATAAAAATTTGAAAAGTGAAGTACGATGAAAACAATTGAAATACACCCATTTCCACCTATTTTCCCTGCACATGCTAAAGTCATGATGATGGGGACTTTCCCGCCTAAAGAAGATAAACGTTGTATGCATTTTCATTATCCTAATTTTCAAAATGATATGTGGCGGATTTATGGCTTAGTTTTTTTTAATGATGCGACTTATTTTCAAGTAAAAGATGAAAAACGTTTTGATCCTATACGTATTGAGGCGTTTTTACGTGAATGGGGGATTGGATTATGTTCCACAATCCATAGTGCGATTCGAGAAAAGGATAATGCATCGGATAAGTTTTTAACGGTAGTTGAACCTGTAAATCTAGTTGAGGCTCTAGCACAAGTACCTGATTGCCGCTGGTTATTCACTACAGGGGGAAAAGCAACGGAAACATTGTTAAGTCTGCTACCAGAAAAAATATTACCACCGAAAACTAATCAATTTATTACATTTTGTTATGCAGGTCGTGAGTTAAATTTATATCGTTTGCCCTCAACATCAAGAGCCTATCCAATGAGTTTACTAGATAAAGCGAAAGCCTATCATCATTTTTTTGAGTTAGCTGGGATCTTGGCTAAAGAGTAAAATAATTCATCGTCAATAAATCTAAACTTTGTTAAGATAAACCTCATTTTACTGATTATTTTGCAAGGAGACGCTATGCATTGCCCTTTTTGTTCTACAGAAGAAACTAAAGTCATTGACAGTCGTTTGGTGTCCGATGGTTATCAAGTTCGCCGCCGTCGTGAATGTGGAAATTGTCATGAGCGTTTTACTACATTTGAAACAGCAGAATTAATCGTACCAAAAATTATTAAGAATGATGGTACTCGTGAGCCTTTTAATGAAGATAAATTGAGACGCGGGATTCAGCATGCCTTAGAAAAACGGCCTGTCAGCGCAGATGATGTAGAACAAGCGATTAGCCGTATTATGCATCTTTTACGGACAACTGGTGAGCGTGAAGTTCCAAGTAAATTAGTAGGGACTTTGGCAATGGAAGAATTAAAAAAATTAGACAAAGTTGCTTATATCCGTTTTGCCTCAGTGTATTTAAGTTTTGATGATATTAAACAATTTAGTAAAGAAATTGAGAATTTAAGGGATTAGGAATGAGCGAGTTTAGCGCACAAGATGTTGTATTTATGCAAATAGCATTGGATCTTGCACAGCAAGGGCAATTTACAACGACACCTAATCCTTCAGTCGGCTGTGTTATTGTAAAGGCTGGACATATTGTGGGAAAAGGTTTTCATTTCAAAGCAGGAGAGCCACATGCAGAGGTAATGGCATTGCGAGAAGCGGGTGAAAATGCACGTGGCGCAACAGCTTATGTAACGTTAGAACCCTGTTCACATTTTGGGCGTACGCCACCTTGTGCAAAAGGGCTGATTGAAGCGGGCGTTGTTAAAGTCGTCAGTGCAATGCATGATCCAAATCCACAAGTTGCGGGTAAGGGATTGCAAATGCTAACAGAGAATGGGATTGAAAGTGCGGTTGGGTTATTGGCAGAAAAAGCAGAATGGCTTAATCGTGGTTTTTTGAAACGTATGCGTACGGGAAAACCCTTTGTACAATTAAAAATGGCGATGAGCTTAGATGGGCGTACTGCACTAGCAAATGGAGAAAGTAAATGGATCACTAATACTTTATCTCGTGCGGATGTACAAACAGAGCGCGCAAAAGCATCGGCAATTTTATCTACTAGCCAAACGGTGATCGCAGATGATCCTTTGTTAAATGTTCGTTGGGAACAGCTACCTGAGGAAACGCAACAGATTTATCCAATAGCAAATTTACGTCAGCCTATACGTGTGATTTTAGACTCACAGCATCAAGTTAAAGCGACACAACGCCTATTTGAAATTGAATCGCCTGTTTGGTTAGTGGGTAAAAACACAAGAGATCTTACAGGTTATCCAAATTTTTGTACACATATTCAGTTAGTGGACCGTACACAATATTTACACGATCTTTTATTTGAATTAGGTCGGCGCCAAATAAATACATTATGGATTGAAGCTGGGGCGACTTTGGCAGGTTCATTAATTGAACAAAATTTAGTGGATGAGCTAATTATTTATACAGCCCCAAAATTACTTGGTGATGATGCAAGAGGGTTATGTAAACTTACAAATTTAACTCAGCTTTCTGATGCGACTTTATGGAAACTATATTCTATTGAGCGATTTGGCGATGACATTAAATCTATTTATCATCCAATAGTTACGGAGAAAAAATGTTAAGAAAACTTATTCGTTCGGCAGTGATTGGATTAGCTTGTGCTGTATTTATTTTAGTCGCACTACCGAAATTGAATCATTTGAATTTTTTCCAATCTGAGCCAATGTCTTTTAAGGATGCTGTACGCATTGCTTCACCTGCTGTTGTGAATGTTTACAATCGTGCATTCTCTGCAAATAGTGGGGATCAACTTGAGGTGGGTAATCTAGGATCTGGTGTCATTATGTCGAAAGATGGTTATATTTTGACAAATAAACATGTGATTCAAAATGCAGATCAGATTGTTGTAGCATTGCAAAATGGACAGCTTTTTGATGCGAGTTTAATTGGATCTGACAGCTTGACTGATTTAGCTGTCTTAAAAATTCGTGCTGATAATTTATCTACGATTCCACAAAATCCTAAACGTCAAATACATGTTGGTGATATAGCATTAGCTATTGGTAATCCTTACAACTTAGGGCAAAGTGTTTCACAAGGGATTATTAGTGCTGTTGGGCGTAATGCAGTAGGTGATTCTGTAGGGCGCCAAAATTTTATTCAGACAGATGCGTCTGTTAATCGTGGTAATTCAGGAGGTGCACTAATTAATTCATTAGGTGAGTTAATCGGGATTAATACGTTGAGTATCGGTAAAACCTCTAATGAAATTGCAGAAGGATTAAATTTTGCTATTCCGATTGATCTTGCTAATGATATTATGAAAAAAATCATTCGTGATGGGCGAGTGATTCGAGGCTATTTTGGTGTGCAAAGTGATATTTTCTTCAGCAATGGACAAGGTGTAAATATTGAGAAAGGGATCTTAATTACTAATGTAAGCCCAGAGAGTCCAGCGGGAAAAGCCGGCGTTAAAGCGGGGGATATTATTTTGAAAGTAGGGGATATCGAAGCAATTTCGCCAGCACAAATGATGCAAGTTATCAGTAATACTCGACCAAATACAAAATTGAATGTAGTCATTTTACGCTTGGGTAAACAAATTGAGTTACCTGTAGTAATAGAAGAATATCCGATTAATTAATGATGTCAGAAATAAAAATTCAAACAAGCCACTTTTTTGCCTGTTTAGATCGATTGCGATTAATTCAACGTTGGTCTTTAATGCGTAATATCGAAAAAGAAAACTTAGCTGAACATAGCCTACAAGTAGCTTTTGTCGCACATATTTTAGCATTGGTTAAAAATAAGTTTTACGAAGGTAATGTTAATCCAGAGAAAATTGCTGTTATTGCTATGTACCATGACACGTCTGAAATTTTTACTGGTGATTTACCTACGCCTATTAAATATTTTAATGCAGAAATTACACAAGCTTATAAGCAAATTGAAAGTGCTGCTGAATTGCATCTGCTTTCTTTATTACCTGAAGCGCTACAATCAGAATTTACGCCTTATCTCAATTCACAAGCAATTTCTAATGAAGAAAAACATATAGTCAAACAAGCAGATTTAATCTGCGCTTATATTAAAGCACAATTTGAATTAGAAAATGGTAATCAAGAATTTAAAGCAGCCAAAATACGTTTAGAAAAATTAATGAATCAATGGCATAGCCAAGAGATGGATTATTTTATTCAAGTGTTTATTCCAAGTTTTGGTAAACCGATAGATGAAATTACTTTATAAAAAAGGACAGATTAAATATCTGCCCTTTTATATTATTAGTAAAGTGTAGCTAAGATAATTTGTTCAGGATCAATATGAATCCAGACTTTTTCATTAAGTTTTACTCTATCAGCTTGAGTTAAAGTAGCACAAAACTCAATTGCTGTCTGATTGACAGTGAGAATGACCTCCTCTCTATCTCCTTTATCTGTAATTTCTTTGACTTGAGCAGGAAAAGTATTAAAAGCGTTTTCTTGTAGAGGCGTGTGATGAATTTTGACCCAAGGTGCCTTAATCATCATCATGACTTCTTTGCCTAAAGCAAGTTTTAAACGCACCGCACTTTTTTCAGTAATTGAAACCGTCAAGTATTGAGGAACACCTTCTATCTCGATCTCCACAAAGCAATGAATATTTTCATATTTTAAATTAACTATTTTGCCAAAGAATTGGTTACGGGCACTACTTTGTAATGAAAATCTGGCTGTTGCATGTAATACACTATCTAATGCTAAGCTCTCATCTTGTAAAATTTGAAATGCTTTTTCCTGCGTTTTTTCCAAAAGATCATAGAGCTGTAATAAACGTTGAGCGTAAATTGTTAACTCTGTTCCTCCTCCATTTTTACCACCAACGTTGCGTTCAAGGAGCGGTTTTGGACTCATATCATTCATCGCAGCTAAATGATCCCATGCACTTTTATAGCTGACCTTAGCATTTTTAGCGGCTTGGTTAATTGAACCACACTTTTGAATTTCTTTTAATAGACGTACCCGTTTAGGGTCAACAAAAAGCTGCTGTTGTAATTTGATTGTGAGTAAAATTTCAGTATTTAACATCATTTTCTCCAGTATCGACGCTAAACTTTGATTTCTCTCACATTTTAAAGGAAAGTCCATTTTTTATATAGTATTTCTTTATTAAATCATTGTATAATTTTTTATATAAAGTTATTTACTCAATAAATGGAGCAATTTCTATGTTAAAACTAAAAACAATTTCTACTTCACTTGCACTAGTATGTTTGGCATTTTCTGTTTCTACGCAGGCGAAAGTGACGGTTTTTGCTGCAGCATCAATGACAAATGCCTTAAACCAAGTAGCAGAAAACTATAAAAAAGTTCAGCCTGAACAAGAGCTAGTTTTTTCTTTTGCTTCTTCATCAACATTAGCGAAACAAATTGAACAAGGGGCGCCTGCAGATATTTTTATTTCTGCAAATACAAAATGGATGAAGCACTTGTCAGAGAAAGCTCTGACAGTTAAAGAAACAGAAAAAGTATTAGTTGGTAATGAGTTAGTCCTAATTGCTCCAAAATCAAGCAAACTTAATGATGTTGATGTCGAAAAAGGGGAGTGGATTGCTGAATTAAAAGATAATTTCTTATCTGTAGGCGATCCTGATCATGTTCCAGCTGGGCAATATGCAAAAGAAGCATTAACTTACTTAAAATTATGGGATAAAGTTGAAACAAAATTAGCACGAGGTAAAGATGTACGCGCTGCATTGGCTTTAGTCGAACGTGCAGAAGCTCCATTAGGTATCGTGTATAGTACTGATGGTAAAGTAAGTAAGGGGGTGAAAATTGTTGGTGTATTCCCAGCAGATTCTTATAAAGCCATTGAATACCCTATTGCTTTATTGAAAGAACATGATAATACGAATACTCGTGCATTTTTGGCTTATTTAGAATCTCCAGAAGCGAAAAAAGTATTCGCAGATTATGGTTTCGCTGTGAAATGATTTTGCATACAATAAAGAAGGACGCTAATTCTGCGTCCTTCTTCTTTTATTGGCATAAAGTGCGGTCTATTTTTAGCAAATTTCAACGTTAATAAAGTCAAGGATTCGTTTTGTTTACTGAACTTCTCATCACTCTTGGTCTAAGTACAATGGAAATTCAAGCCGTTAAATTAAGCTTGAGTGTTTCTGTAAATGCGATTTTATGGAGCTTACCTATTGCGATCTTTGTCGCGTGGTTGCTGGCTCGTAAAAATTTTTATGGTAAATCCGTGATTAGTGGTGTTGTTCACTTACCTTTAGTTTTACCACCTGTCGTGATAGGTTACTTATTATTAGTCGCAATGGGGCGGAATGGTTTAATCGGTAAATATTTATATAGTTGGTTTGGTTTTTCTTTTGCATTTAGTTGGAATGGTGCTGTATTAGCAGCTGCAGTTGTCGCATTTCCTTTAGTTGTGCGTGCAATTCGTTTATCACTTGAAAGCATTGATGTAAAACTAGAACAAGCCGCGCAAACTTTAGGTGCTTCAGCATGGCGCGTTTTTTTTACGATTACCTTACCCCTTTCGTTACCTGGCGTATTAGCTGGCGTTGTACTTGGTTTTGCCCGTTCATTAGGGGAGTTTGGTGCGACGATTGCTTTTGTATCAAATATTGCAGGAGAAACACAAACTATTCCACTTGCGATGTACACTTTTATTCAGACGCCAGGGGCAGAGGAACAAGCAGCAAGATTGTGTATTTTCGCTATCATCTTATCGTTAATTTCTTTACTTTTATCAGAATGGTTAGCCAAAAATATGCAGAAAAAATTGGGGCAAAGTGATGTTACACATTAATGCAAAAAAACAATTAGGTCATTTTATTCTTGAGGCTGATTTAACGATTCCTGCACAAGGTGTTACTGCTATCTTTGGTTTATCTGGCTCAGGTAAATCTTCTCTAATTAATTTAGTCAGTGGTTTAGTTAAACTGGATCAAGGTAGCATTTCTTTAAATCAACGTGTATTAGTTGATACTGCTAAAAGTATTTGTTTACCCCCGCATCAGCGGCGTATTGGTTATGTTTTTCAGGACGCACGTTTATTCCCACATTATAATGTGAGAGGTAATTTACTATATGGTGTAGAGAAATTTGATCAGCAAGAATTTGATTATATTGTCGATTTATTAGGTATTGAACATTTACTAAAACGATACCCGATTACTTTATCTGGTGGCGAAAAACAACGTGTTGCGATTGGGCGTGCGTTATTGACGAAGCCTGAAATTTTATTGATGGATGAACCTCTGTCAGCTTTGGATTTGCCTCGTAAACGTGAGTTAATGACGTATCTAGAGAAACTCTCTAAACAAATTCAAATCCCTATTTTATATGTGACACATAGTCTAGATGAATTACTACGATTAGCACAGCGAGTTGTGTTACTTGATGGAGGAAAAGTTCAGGCTTATGACTTATTGGAAAACATTTGGGAGAGTCCTTTATTTCTACCATGGAAGTTAGAAGATGAGCAAAGTGCGGTGCTTTCTTTGCCAGTTGTACAACATCATACCGATTATAAAATGACAGCTCTTGCTTTAGCACAGCAACAAATTTGGATCAAGGCACAGGATTGCCCAATAGGAGAGCGAATGCGTATATGTATTAAGGGATCAGATGTGTCAATCAGTTTATTAATGCCAGAAAAAACGAGTATTCGTAATATCTTGAAAGGTAAAGTACATAAAATCCTAGAAAGAGAACATCGTGTCGATGTACAAATCCTATTAGAAGGGAATGTTATTTGGGCAACTATTAGTAAATGGGCATTGAAAGAGCTTGACTTACAGCTTGAGCAAAGTGTATTTGTACAAGTGAAAGCTGTTTCAGTAGTTTAACTAATACACTAAGCCATTTTAGTATACTGCTCAAGTCGTATGTACAATGAAATACATCAAATAAATGATGTTATGGCGAAAGGATTTGACTACTAAGATTGATAAAACACAACCGCACTTTATTTATGATAGATAAAGTGCGGTTGATTTATAAAGATTTACTTACCTAAATTATCGAAGAAGTTTTTTACGCCGTCAAAGAAGCTTGATGATTTTGGTTTATTGCTTGAACCTTCAAGACTTTCTTCAAGTTTACGTAATAACTCTTTTTGTTCTTCACTTAATCGTACTGGTGTTTCCACAATAATACGACAAATTAAATCGCCAGCATAACCTGAGCGAGTTGAAGTTACGCCTTTACCACGCATACGGAAGAGCTTACCTGTTTGAGTTTCTGCTGGAATTTTGAGCTTAACTCGTCCATCTAAGGTTGGGACTTCGATTTCTCCGCCTAATGCCGCCATAGTGAAGCTGATTGGTACCTCACAATATAGATTATTGCCATCACGTTCAAAAATATGATGCTCACGTACATGGACCACGACATATAAGTCACCGTTTGGTGCACCATGTTCGCCTGCTGCACCTTCGCCAGATAAGCGTAATTGGTTACCTGTATCTACACCAGCAGGAATTTTAACAGAAAGATTTTTCTTCTTATGTACGCGACCATCACCATGGCATGTTTTACATGGATTTTCGATTTTTTTCCCTGAACCATGACAAGTTGGACAGACTTGTTCTGTCACAAAAAATCCTTGCTGACGACGAACACGACCTGCGCCATGACAAGTTGGACATGTTTCTACTTTAGAGCCTTTTTCTGCTCCTGAGCCATCGCAAGTATCACAATGCGCCAGTGTGTTAATTTGAATATCTTTAGTTGTGCCTCGAACGGCTTCTTCCAAGCTGATTTCAAGATCGTAACGTAAATCATCACCGCGTACGACACGTTGGCGACCTCGACCACCGCCAAAAATATCACCGAACATATCGCCAAAGATATCACCAAAGTCAGCACCGCTAAAGCCACCAGCTCCAAAGCCGCCTTGCTCAAACGCAGCATGACCATATTGGTCATAGTTTGCACGTTTTTGCTTATCGCTTAAGATTTCGTAAGCTTCTTGGATTTCTTTAAATTTTTCTTCTAGTTCTTTGTTGCCTTGCGTACGGTCTGGGTGATATTTCATCGCAAGTTTTTTATATGCACGTTTGATTTCTTTTTCATCCGCACTACGCTCAACACCAAGAACTTCGTAATAATCTTTTTTTGCCATAATATTTACTGTTTCCGTTTATTTACTACTTTAAATCAAATAGGGTTTCTTTGTTTATCAGGAATGATCTCTGTGCTATTTCTGATTTTTAAAGAGATAAGCTGATATTTCTTTTTCAAAAAATATAAGATTATTGCTTTAGTCTGCACTAACATAGGGCAGAAGTGTTTCTGCCCTGATTATTTTAATTATTTAGCTGCTTCGAACGCTTGTTCTAAATCTGCTAAAAGATCTTTGATACTTTCAATACCACAAGAAAGACGAATCAATCCTGCTGAGATACCCACATTTTCTAACTCGGTTTCATTTAATTGACGATGAGTTGAGGTTGCAGGGTGTAAGGCACAAGTACGAATATCAGCTACATGCACTTCGCGAGAAACTAATTTCAATGCATTTAACCATTTTGCTGCTGTTTCTCTACCACCTTTAATTTCAAAAGAAATCACACCACATAAGCCGTTTGGTAAATATTTTTGTTTTAATGCGTAATCTTTTGAATTTGTTAAACCTGGGTAGCTCACTTTGGCTACTTGTGGATGTTTTTCTAAAAACTCTGCGACAGCTTGTGCATTTTCATAATGACGCTCCATTCGTACTGCTAAAGTTTCCATCCCTAAATTGAGTAGAAAGCTATTTTGTGGAGCAGGGGTTGCACCAAGATCTCGCATTAATTGTACGCGTGCTTTTACAATATAAGCGGCAGAACCAAAAGTTTCGGTATAAACTAAACCGTGGTAGGTTTGGTCTGGCGTACTTAATTGTGGGAATCTGCCGTTATTCCAGTCAAAGTTACCGCCATCAGTAATTGAACCGCCAAGTGCGACTGCGTGACCATCTAGATATTTTGATGTACTGTGGATCACTACATTGGCACCAAATTCAATTGGACGACAGAAATATGGGGTTGCAAACGTGTTATCTATTAATAATGGTGATTGTGATGCTTTTGCAAGAGCAACAAATTTTTCAATATCCAATACACGTAATGCTGGGTTTGCGATAGTTTCTGCAAATACAGCTTTGGTATTTGGACGAATTGCTTTTTTCAATTCTTCGAGTGGTAAATCTTGATCCACAAACGTCACTTCAATGCCCATTTTTTTGAAGGTATGAGCAAATAAGTTGTAAGTACCTCCATAGACATAAGAAGACGAGATAAAATGATCGCCTGCTTCTAAAATATTGAGCATTGCGTAAAATACCGCTGATTGACCAGAGGCAGTACACATTGTTGCCACTCCACCTTCAAGCGCGGTCAGTTTTTCTTCTGCTGCATTTGTTGTTGGGTTAGACAAGCGTGTATAGAAATAGCCAGCCGCTTGTAAATCAAATAACTTGCCGATTTCTTCTGCAGAATCATAAGTAAATGTCGTACTTTGTACGATGGGCTGAACGCGAGCCTCCCCATTTTTCGGGCTATATCCTGCATGTAAACATTGTGTCGCAAATTCCATTGTATTTTTCCTTGATTGTTAATAATGTTATTTTATATAAGCAAAAGAGCGGTCATTTTTTGAAAAGTTTTACTGCATATTCTAGCTTAACAATGTGGTACAACAGAGATATAAATAGCCACTGAATTATCTGGATAGTATTTTTCAAAATCTACTGTATAAGCACGTTTTAGCAAACCTTGTTGCTCTTTTTTCCAAATAAGTTGCCAAGTTTGATAAATTTCATCTACTTTACAACGAAATACTTCGTAGAAGCTTAAATCTTCAATTTCAATAGTGGGGACGGTTGTCTTCACTTCTTGTTCTGTCGCAATTGCAAAATCATAGTCAGCTTGATTATCCGACTCATAATTAAAATAAACGCCATAACAGTATGCATTTTGAGGTAATAATTTCGCGTTCTCTTGCCATAGTGAGGGAATTACCTCATTAGCAATTTTGTTATTAAGACGTTTTTGTACAAGTGGGTAGAGTATTAGGGACATTTATCCTCCAGATTTATTTTTCTTTACCTTACTTTATCAATAAGGTAAAGAAAAATAGCTGATTGATTAATAGACCGAAAGGGCGTATCGCTACGCCCTTCGATTTTTGTGAAAATGAAATTACTTGTTATCTTTCACTTCTTCAAATTCAGCGTCAACCACATCATCATTTGGTTTTCCGCTTTGTGCTTGTTGCGGTTGCGCATCAGGCTGTGGCTGAGCCGCTTGCATTAATTTTTCAGACACTTGAATTAATGCTTGAACCTTCGCTTCGATTTCCGCTTTATCTTCACCTTTCGCAGCTGCTTCTAAGTCAGAGACCGCTTTTTCAATTGGTGCTTTATCGTCAGCTGATAATTTGTCACCCACTTCAGTTAACTGTTTACGTGTACTATGAACTAAATGATCTGCTTGGTTACGCGCTTGAACTAATTCTTCAAATTTACGGTCTGCTTCAGCGTTCGCTTCTGCGTCACGTACCATTTGTTGAATTTCTTCATCTGTTAAACCAGAAGACGCTTTAATTGTGATTTTTTGCTCTTTGTTCGTACCTTTATCTTTCGCAGATACATGGATAATACCATCCGCATCGATATCGAAAGTTACTTCAATTTGTGGCATACCGCGTGGCGCAGGGTTGATACCTTCTAGGTTGAATTGACCTAAAGATTTGTTGTCTGCCGCACGTTTGCGTTCACCTTGAAGGACGTGAATTGTTACCGCACTTTGGTTGTCTTCCGCAGTTGAGAACACTTGTGATTTCTTAGTAGGAATCGTTGTGTTTTTCTCAATTAAAGTTGTCATCACACCACCCATAGTTTCGATACCTAATGAAAGTGGGGTTACGTCTAACAATAATACGTCTTTCACATCACCCGCTAATACACCACCTTGTACTGCCGCACCGATAGCCACTGCCTCATCAGGGTTCACGTCTTTACGAGGTGCTTTGCCAAAGAATGCTTCAACTTTTTGTTGCACAAGTGGCATACGAGTTTGACCACCAACAAGGATGACATCATCAATTTGTGACACACTTAAACCTGCATCTGCTAATGCCACTTTAACAGGCTCTAATGAGCGAGCAACTAAATCTTCAACAAGTGATTCTAATTTTGCACGAGTTAATTTAATGTTTAAGTGTTTTGGTCCTGTTGCATCTGCAGTGATGTATGGAAGATTCACATCAGTTTGTTGTGCAGAAGAAAGTTCAATTTTCGCTTTCTCACCCGCCTCTTTCAAACGTTGCATTGCTAATGGGTCATTACGTAAATCAACACCTTGTTCTTTTTTAAATTCTTCAACTAAGTAGTTAATTACACGGTTATCGAAGTCTTCACCACCTAAGTGAGTATCACCGTTAGTTGCTAATACCTCGAAAGTTTTTTCGCCACCAACTTCATCGATTTCAATGATTGATAAGTCGAATGTGCCACCACCTAAGTCGTAAACAGCGATAGTTTTGTTGCCTTGACCTTTATCTAAACCATAAGCAAGTGCTGCTGCTGTTGGTTCGTTGATGATGCGTTTAACTTCTAAACCAGCGATACGACCAGCATCTTTAGTAGCTTGACGTTGAGCGTCGTTGAAGTATGCAGGTACTGTAATTACGGCTTCAGTTACTGGCTCACCTAAGAAATCTTCTGCAGTTTTCTTCATTTTTTTCAATACTTCTGCAGAGATTTGTGGTGGTGCCATTTTTTCACCTTTTACACCGACCCATGCATCACCATTATCGGCAGCAACAATTTCAAATGGCATAATGTTAACATCGCGCTGTACCTCTTCGTCTTGGAAACGGCGACCAATTAAACGTTTAATAGCAAATACCGTATTTTTTGGATTAGTAACAGCTTGGCGTTTAGCTGGCTGTCCCACTAATGTTTCATTATCTTGTGTATATGCAATGATTGACGGAGTAGTACGATCGCCCTCTGCATTTTCGATGACACGTGGTGTACCACCGTCCATAACAGCCACACAAGAGTTTGTTGTACCTAAGTCAATACCAATAATTTTTCCCATTTTTATTTTCTCCTAGTAAATTCGTTAATTCGCTTTGTTTTTCCAAAATAAGGACGAAATTTTGTATTTCAAGTGATGAAAAGAAAAATTTTTCATATTCATTTCTGTCATATTTTGTTCAGTTTGTTTGTGCTGTAATAAGTGAGGTTAAAAGCTAAAAGTTCAAGAGGAAATATAAAAATTTATTTTAATATAGAAAACAATGCATTTTATCGCCGAATAAACTATGAAGAATATATTCTATACAATCATGATTTATGATAGATTAAGCACTTCAATTAACCTTTATTTTAGGAAATTTATTTATGAAAAAATCATTAGTTGCTTTAGGTGTTATTGTTGCGCTTGGTGCTGTTTGGACAGGAAGTGCTTGGTACACGGGCAAATCAGTAGAAGAAAAAGCACAGGAACATCTTACTTTAATTAATACACAATTTGCAGGCCTTGAATCTGCAGGTGGTGAGATTAAATTTGATAATCTGTCGATTGAGCGTGGTATTTTTAGCTCTAATGTAACTTATGATTTCATTGTAAAACTGCCTGATACCCAAGTGAAAGTTCCATTTGAAGGTACTTTGTATCATGGACCATTTCCACTAGATCGTGTTGCTAAATTTGATCTTGTGCCAACATTACTTTCAAGTAATGATCGTATTGTGAAAAATGAAGAAACTCAAGCATGGTTCGATTATGCACAAGGTAAGAATCCATTCGAGAGTCAAATTAAAATTGGTTATGATTCGACTTTTAGTGGTCAGGCAAAAATTGCGCCAGTTAAGTTCGACTTGATTGATGCAGATCTTTTATGGAAAGGGATTGAGCTGAAGTTTGATAAAGTAACCGAAGGTGGCATTGGTAAATCACAAGCAATTATCGAAGGATTAAAACTTGTTGTTGATAATACAGATGATTCTTCTAAAGCGATTGTTGAAATAAATAATATTAAAATTGATAGTGAGTTACAACGCAGTGAATGGGAGCATATTCCAGCAGGTAGACAAAGTGCATTGATTGATAGTTTCCGAGTTTCTCTTACTGAACGAGACATGAGAGATTTTAATTTAGAGTATAGAAACATGTCTTTCGATGCGAATACTAAAATAGAAAATACTTCGGTTAACTATGAATTAGTTACTAAGGCACCAGAAATGTTAGTTAATGGTAAAACAGTTGGTGATTTAGATGCTAAATTTAAGCTTGAAAATTTAGATGGTAAAGCAATGAATGAACTATTGGCTATTCTTGATAAGAATCCAGATTATGAGCCTTTGCCAGAAGAACAAATTCAAGCATTAGCTAAAACTATCTTACAGAATCAACCATTATTACAAGTTGATCCGTTAAAATTAACAACAGATGCGGGTGATCTTAAAGCTAATCTTATCATTGAAATGGCTAGCGGTAATTTTGATGTCCTAGAGCAAGGTAAAGTTTTAGAACTATTCAAGCAATTAGCACTGAATATTGATTTAAATAAAAACGCTTTAGTTAAACTAGTCGCAATGGTTGAAGAAGCTAATGGTGTTACAAAAGAAGAGGCCATGTTAGCTGCTGAACAAATGGTAAATGTCATGTTTGAAGAGGCAATCCAACAAGGTGTATTGGTCGATTCAGAAAAATCAGTAAATTTAGGATTATTGCTTGAAAATAATGCGTTGAAGTTAAATGGGCAGGCTATTCCTGAAGAGCAAATTTTAATGGCTGTCGTATTGTTTTTCTTAGGTTTGGGCTATTAACAGATAATTAAATATTACAGTCGATTTAAGTAAAACGCCAAGGCATATTAAAAAAGGACAGATTAATCTGTCCTTTTTGTATTTATGAATTGTTATTGAATCAATAAATAGAAATTATTTTCACCTCGAACAATATTTAGTGCAATTGCAGATGGTTTAGTATCTAGAATTTTACGGAGTTGCCCTAAGTTTTCCACTTTTTGGCGATTAACACCGACAATAATATCATCTTTTTTCAGTCCACGTTGTTCTGCAATGGATTTTGGTGCAACACGAGTAATGACGACACCCTTTAACCCTTTTTCATCATAATTACTCATTTCTGCACCTGTTAATGCAGGAAGTAAAGTACTCGCATCTGCTTGAGTTTGATCATCAGATTGTAAAGTAACTTTTGTCGTTTGTTTTTTACCATCACGTAAATAAGCTAATTCAATTTCTTTACCTGCTCCTGATGTGGCAATTTTTGCACGCATTTCTGCAAAACTTGAAATTTTTTGACCATTCATAGCGATAATAACATCACCTGCTTTTAAGCCTGCTTTTTCGGCAGCTGAGTTTGGTAATACTTCACTGACAAAAGCACCCTGTTGTGCTTCGATGTCAAATGCTTTAGCTAAATCAGCATTTAATTCACCACCTTTTATCCCTAACATACCACGACGAACTTCTCCAAATTCAAGAATTTGTTGTACGAGATTGTTTGCCATATTAATTGGAATAGCAAAAGCAATACCTGCATTCCCACCACTTGGTGAAATAATAGCAGTATTAATACCAATTAACTCACCTTGTAAATTGATTAATGGACCACCAGAGTTACCTCGATTCACTGCTGCGTCTGTTTGGATATAGTTTTCATAAGTGCCACTATCTGAGCCAGTTGAGCGCCCTAATGCTGAAATAATACCAGATGTAACAGTTTGACCTAGACCAAATGGATTACCAATTGCCACAGTAAAATCCCCTACACGCAGTTTATCTGAGTCAGAAATAGTAAGTGCGGTTAAATTTTTTGGTTTTTCAATTTGAATCAGTGCTACATCAGATAACTCATCAGCTCCAATGACTTTTGCAGTAAGTTCTCGACCATCTTGTAACTGGACAGTAATTTTATCTGCACTATCAATAACATGATTGTTTGTTAATACATAACCTTTTTCGGCGTTAATAATGACACCTGAGCCAATACCACGGAAGTTTCGAGGAGCACGATCATTAAAAATATCAGGACCAAAGAAAAATCGAAATTCTTCGGGAATGCCCTGAAATTGTGCTGGACCATTGGATTTTGCTTTGCCTTCGACTGAAATTGAGACAACAGCAGGAAGTACTTTTTCTAGCATTGGCGCAAGACTTGGGACTTGTTGACCATCAATATGAGTAGGCAATGAGGCTTGACTGATCATTGGGGTTGATAGAATGCTTAATCCGAGTGCAATACTAGTTAATAGAAAATTTCTTTTTTTCATTGTTCATTTTCTCCAATAAAAATATAAAACAAATTAAATGATAAAGCGTAGTTTAAGTATGTCATAAGACAAAGAAAATGAAAAAATGTTCGAATTTGTCAAAATTTTTTCATTCTAGTATGGCTTCATTTATTTTCTTGAAAAGACTTAAAGTAGTAGATGATATTTATATACTTTAACTGTATTTTTTAGCGATATAAGGAAGATGGGAATCGTGAGTCGCCGTGTTTTTTTATTTACATAGATAAGTAAATAAAAAAGGGCAAATGTTGTGTATTTGCCCTTTAGGAAGTGAATGATTAAAGAAAAGATTTAGCCAATCACAGCAGGTAAATAGCCAGCTTTAATTAAGAAAGGCACATTCATAATCAGAATACCGAGTATTAATGCGCCTAACAAAGCCATGTTACCGCCCATAACACGATATGGTAATTCTGGATAACGTTTTCTTGCACGCCATGCCATTCCTACTGGCAATACTAAACCATAAAAAGTAAACATTTGTCCTGCATAACCTAGTGCCATCACAAAACCTTCTGGATAGAACAAAGCAAAAATAAGTGGTGGCAAAAATGTTAATAAGCCTAATGAAATACGGTTTGTTTTAATGTTTACTCGTTTTAGTAAATCATATAAACAGTCAAATAGAGACAGAGCAACACCTAAGAAAGAAGTAATCAGTGCTAGAGTGAAAAATAAACGCATTGCCGAGCTAATAATACTACTTCCTGTTACTTGATAAGTCGCTGTAATGAGACCATTTAATGTTGGATCTGTGTTTAAGATTTCAACGAATTGCGTTTGTGGGAAAACTCCGTGTGTTGCCATCTGCCATACAATATAAGCTACAAGTGGGATCGCCGTACCTGTAATAATAGCAATACGTAAGCGACGAATATCTCCATCTAAGTAGCTGTTAATACTTGGTATGATGACATGGAAACCAAAAGAAGTAAAAAAGACAGGGCTGGCTGAAATAATTAAGAAATCTTTTAATGGCATGGCAAGTAAATTATCACTTTTTACAAGTGGCAGCATCATCAGTAACACTAATGCAAAAGCGACTAATTTTATAGCAAAGAGTAAACGCGTAAGCATATCTACTGCACTCGTACTAATGACAATAAACACGCCAAGTACAACAGTGAATAAAACAATTGAAATTGATGTTGCATGTTCACCTAAAAAAGGTAATACACCTGCTAGTAGTGAACCACCGCCTGTTACATAAGCAGATAAAATAGCATACATAAACACAATGAGTGAAAGAGTTGCTAAAATTCGTCCTGGTAAGCCAAAATATTGCTCTGCTAATGTAGCAATTCCTGCATTTTTTGTTTCTGCTTTTTGGTAGACTTCAACAAAAAGTAGCGCGCTATACGAAAGCAATCCCCATAAAATGAATAAAAGAATTAACGTATAAGTAAAGCCCATTTCTGCTGACGTGAGCGGCATCGCAAGCATACCAGCACCAATTGTAGTACCAGCAACTAGCAGCGCGCTTCCAAAAGTTTTATTTTTCATAAGAACTCTCAATATTTGAATAGATAAAAAGTAGCCATTTTAACGTAAAAAAATATCATGTCACTATTGTTTTTATATTATGTCATTGTTCTTAATATCCAAGCTGAAGGTTTGTGAATAAATGTCTCAATATAACTACTGATTGAATAAAAATTTTGTGTTAAAATTCGCAACCGATTTTATCCATTAATTGTAGATTAGGAAAGAACATGAAAGTATTAGAAGGTACAGTAGCTGTGCCAAATGCGAAAATAGCAGTCGTCATTGCACGTTTCAATAGTTTTATTAATGAAAGCTTATTAGAAGGTGCTATTGATGCCTTAAAACGTATTGGTCAAGTAAAAGAAGAAAATATTACGTTAGTACGTGCACCAGGAGCATATGAGCTACCTTTAGTAGCTCGTCGTTTAGCTGAAACAAAGAAATATGATGCGATTGTGGCTTTAGGTACAGTTATTCGTGGCGGAACCGCTCATTTTGAGTATGTGGCAGGTGAGGCGAGTAGTGGACTAGGACAAGTGGCAATGAATGCGGAAATCCCAGTAGCCTTTGGTGTATTAACAACAGAAAATATTGAGCAAGCTATTGAACGTGCGGGTACAAAAGCTGGTAATAAAGGCGCTGAAGCAGCATTAGTAGCTTTAGAAATGGTGAATTTATTAGCTCAAATTGATGCGGCGTAATTTAGATGACAGAATCAAAAGTAGAAAAAAAAGTCTCGCCACGTCGTCGTGCGAGAGAATGTGCTGTGCAAGCTTTATATTCTTGGTATGTATCACAAAATTCTCCAGCCGAAGTTGAATTAGCTTTTATTGCTGATCAAGATTTAAAAGGCGTGGATGTTTCCTATTTTCGTCAACTCTTCCGTCAAACGGCTGAAAATGTGGAAATTGTGGATGAAACGATGACGCCTTATTTGGATCGTGATATTAAAGAACTTGATCCTATTGAAAAAGCTATTTTACGTCTTGCTGTATATGAACTGAAATTTGAGCTCAATGTGCCATATAAAGTTGTTATCAATGAGGCAATCGAAGTAGCAAAAGTATTTGGGGCAGATGACAGCCATAAGTATGTGAATGGCGTTTTAGATAAAGTTGCGCCTGCATTATCTCGTAAATAACTATTATTAGAGGTGATTTATGAGTAATGGTGAATTTGATTTAATTCAACGTTATTTCACAGCCTCATCAAAACGTACTGCTCGTAAAGATGTTATTGTCTCTATTGGTGATGATTGCGCTATTACTGAATTGCGTCAAAATCAGCGCTTGGTCATTACGACAGATACAATGGTGGAAAATACTCACTTTCTCTCAACAATCAGTCCAGCAGATCTAGCCTATAAAGCTGCTGTGACTAATTTAAGCGATCTTGCTGCGATGGGAGCTGAACCTGCTTGGGTTTCTCTTGCATTAACCTTACCAGAGGTGAATGAGCAATGGCTAAGTGAATTTAGCCAGAGTTTTTTTGATGTACTGGATCATTATAATGTTGATCTAATTGGTGGGGATACAACCAAAGGTCCTTTGTCTATCACTATAACTGCACATGGAATCATTGCTAAAGGTAAGGCACTTTGTCGACATAGTGCAAAAGTAGGTGATTGGATTTATGTTTCTGGCACGTTAGGAGATAGTGCCGCTGGTTTATCATTGTTATTAGCAGGCAAAAGTGCGGTTAATTCTACTGAAGAATTTTTAATCCAACGTCATCTTCGACCAACACCACGGGTCCTATTAGGACTTGAATTAGCGGTTTCTTCACTAGCTAATTCTGCGATTGATATTTCTGATGGTTTCATCGCAGATTTAGGACATATTCTTGAACGTAGCCAATGTGGTGCTGTGGTTGATGTTGATAAATTGCCACTTTCTCCACAGCTTGTTAGTATTTTCGGCTTGCCAAAAGCAGAAGAATTTGCTTTAACTGGTGGTGAAGACTATGAATTGTGTTTTACAGTACCTGATAGTAATAAAGCAAAATTAGAGCGTGCTTTAGCCTATATTGGGGTAGAATACACTTGTGTTGGACAAGTGCGAGCTATTAGCCCGCAAAATAAAAAACGGATAAAATTTGAACGTAATGGCGTACCGATAGCAATGGGGCTCAAGTCTGGTTTCGATCATTTTGCCTTGGATGAATAAAAATGACATCACCTATTCAGCGCATTAATCTACGTAATCCAATTCATTTCTTAGCAGTCGGCTTTGGTGCTGGCTTAATTCGCCCTGCTCCTGGTACATGGGGGAGTGTAGCTGGTCTCTTATTAGGCTGGTTTTTATTACACTATTTAAGCCACAGTTTTTTCTTTTTTTTAACCGTACTTTGTTTTTGGTTTGGCTGTTATCTCTGTCAAAAAACTGCAGATGATATGGGCGTACATGATCATGGTGCGATTGTTTGGGATGAAATTGTCGGTATTTTCCTTGTTCTACTTGCTATTCCTACATTATCATTTTTTTGGTGTATTACTGCATTTGTTTTATTTCGTCTTTTCGATATTTTAAAACCTTATCCTATTCGTTATTTTGATCATAAGTTAGAAAGTGGCTTTGGGATTATGTTAGATGATGTGCTTGCAGCAATATATGCTATTTTAATTGTTTTTCTGTTGAATCTTTTCATCTAGGAAATATCATGCTTAATTTAGTGATTGTGCATTTCTTTGGCTTGATTACACCTGGTCCAGATTTTTTTTACGTGAGTCGTGTGGCTGCGAGTAATTCACGGCGTAATGCGATTTGTGCGATCATTGGTATTACCTTGGGGGTTTTCTTTTGGGCATTAGCCTCAATTTTAGGTCTTGCTCTCTTATTTACAACTATCCCTCTTTTTCATGGGATAATTATGTGTTTAGGCGGCAGTTATTTAGCTTATTTAGGCTGGCTAATGGTCAATAGTCGGACTAATGTAGAGTTTGAGTCTTATTCTGAACAAGAATTAAATGAAAATACCACAATTCCAGCAGAGATTCTAAAAGGGCTATTGATTAATCTTTCTAATGCAAAAGCAATTATTTATTTTGCTAGTGTGATGTCACTCATCTTAGTCAGCTTAACTGAAGTGTGGCAAATACTAACTGCACTTTTTATCATTGTAATAGAAACTTTTCTTTATTTTTATGCCATTTCTATTCTCTTTTCTCGTCGTTTAGCAAAACAATTTTATAGTAGATACAGTCGTTATATTGATAATCTTGCTGGTATCATTTTTCTTATGTTTGGTGCTTACTTAATTTATCACGGTTTCACCGAGATGAATCTATTCAGCATGCTTAAATAAGCACAATATGAGTGCTTATAATGAATAAATCACTCAATAACAATTGTTAGTGCATCTTATTTGTGTGATCTTAGCCAATAGAGAGAAAAAAGTGCGGTGGAAAAACAAAAAGTTTTATGTGAAAATCCAGTGAGATAGATAATAATTAAACTCTGATAGGAAGGAAAATCGTATGACATTAAGAATCGCAGTAGTCGGAGCAGGTGGTAGAATGGGACGCCAGCTGATTCAGGCTGTATCAGAAGCAAATGATGTTATATTAGGGGCAGCATTTGAACGTCCAGGCTCCTCTTTAGTAGGCGTAGATGTAGGCGAGTTAGCGGGTATTGGTAAGTTAGGGATTGCTATTTCGGATGATCTTATTAGCCAGAAAGATCAATTCGATTTATTGATTGATTTTACTCGTCCAGAAGGTACATTAAATCATTTACAATTTTGTGTTGAGCACCACAAAAAAATAGTGATTGGTACAACAGGATTCGATGAGGCTGGAAAGAGAGACATTCAGCAAGCAGCCCAAAAAATACCAGTTGTGTTTGCTTCAAACTTTAGTGTAGGTGTAAATTTAGTCTTTAAACTCTTAGAAAAAGCAGCGAAAGTGATGGGTGATTATTGCGATATTGAAATTATTGAGGCACATCATCGTCATAAAGTGGATGCGCCCTCTGGTACAGCATTATCAATGGGTGAGCATATTGCAAAAACATTAGGGCGTGATTTAAAAACACATGGCGTGTTTACACGTGAAGGGATTACAGGTGAACGTAAGCCTGATGAAATTGGTTTTGCGACTATTCGTGCGAGTGATATTGTCGGTGAACATAGTGTATGGTTTGCTGATATTGGCGAACGAGTTGAAATTGCACACAAAGCTACGAGTCGTATGACGTTTGCCAAAGGTGCCGTGCGAGCAGCTAAATGGTTGGTAAATAAAGAAAATGGATTATTTGATATGACAGATGTATTGGATTTGAATAATCTATAAATAATAAGGCAGCTTTAGATGCTGCCTTATTTTTTACTTCCAAGTTGTGCTGTTTTATAGATAAGTTCTGCAATGGTTTGAGCTTGCATCTTTTCCATAATGTGCGAGCGGTGTACTTCTACTGTACGTACTGAGATATTTAAGGTTTCTGCAATTTGTCTATTAATACAGCCCTGAATTAATAGCTCAAGTATATCATGTTCTTTTCTACTCAGTAGAGCATAGCAACTTTGAATTTTATAGCGTTCATAGCTTGTTTGTGTTTTTTCTGCTGCTATTTTTAATACAGATTGTAATTGGCTGAATTGTACAGGTTTTTGTAAAAAGTCTACCGCACCTTGTTTCAACTCTTGTACTGCCATTGGTACATCACCATGAGCCGTCATAATCACAACTGCAAGCGTACTATGGTTTTGTTGTAAAAATTGATGGACTTGATGACCATCTAAATGTGGCATTTTCATATCTAATAGCACAATACCTTGTTCAAATAATGGGACATTATCGACAAATTCTTGGCTATTTGACCATGTTTGTACTTGATAGCCTGCTTGTTCTAATAAAAAACGAGCAGCATCTAGTACTGTTAAATCATCGTCAACAAGATGAATTAACATAGTTCCCCCTTCTTATTTGGCAATTTTAAAATCACTTCCGCACCAGATTGTGTTGTACGATTGTGTAAAGAAATTTCGCCTTCAATTGAGCGAATTAAGCGCTGGCATAAAACTAATCCTAAACCTAACCCGTTGGCTTTACTGGTACGGAATGGAACAAATGGAAATTTTAATTCGGCAGGAGCAAAGCCTGACCCATTATCTAGAATATGAATATAAATAAAGTTATCTTCCTGCTTAACTTCAATTTGAATTTCACTGGCATGAGCTTGCGAAGCATTCAACAAACAATTACAAATGACTTGTTCTAGAATAGTCGATTTAACTTCAATTTTTAGTGAAGATGGACAAGTTAAATCAATATGTGGTTGTTTATGATGTTGTAATGTCATGAAGCTAATAATACGTTGCAATAATTTTTGCAGTTGTACACATTCTGTTTTATCGTCTGTTTTGCCTTTTGCCCAGTTCATCAAATTACGAATGATTTCTGCACTGCGATCGACTTGTAATAAGACTTTGTCAAGAATCTCAATTGTTCTTTGTTCGGTTGCATGCTGACTTAACTGATATTTAACGCCTTCTACATACATACGAATAGCAGATAATGGTTGGTTGATTTCGTGAGCAATACCTGTACTCATTTCGCCTAAAATACTGAGGCGATCCGCTTGGGCTAGTTGTTGCTCATATTGACGCATTTCTTGGTAGGCTTTTTGTAATGCTTTACTTTTACGATGGATCTGAAAGCTGATCCAAAGGTAATTGAGTAAAAATAATAAGCTAATAAAAATGATCCAGCCACGATATTGTTGAAACCAATGTTTTGTGCTTTGCCATAAATCTTGTTTTGGGTGTTTATATAGGCTACGTAAGATAGTATCTGCTTGTGAGGTAGAATAAGGTGGTGTCCATTGTGGTAAATGCAAGGGGATTTCACTCAGTAATAACCTGACTAATTTAGATGTTAAATCAACAGGAACCTGAGGTAATGCAGCTAATGACCAGTTAGGTAATAATTCTGTGCTGACTAAGCAACCTAATGTATTTTCTTTACCTGCAAGTAGGCGGAAGTCCTCTTGTTTAATTACACCTTCACGGGCGAGATCTTCTAAAATACAGGCTGGTACAATCGCACCATCAACTTTTTTCTCTTGTAATAGAAGTAACGTATTGTCTACAGGAAATCCTGTGTATTTCAACTGAAAATCTTTGTTTTCAATTAAACCATGTTGGTATAAGACATTATATCCTAGCAAAAATCCACCGAAGGCATTATTTCCAACTGCACTTAAAGTTTTATTTTTTAGGTCTGTTAATTGATAAAATGGGCTATCTTGCCGTACTAAGATAGCGCTACCAATTCTTCCCATTGTCGCATGCTCAATTTGGCGAGGAGATCTTAATGTGACTAACCAACTCACTTGATTATTATTGAGGTAAAAGAATTGTGCTTGATTAGTTAAAACAAAATCAACCCCCTGTGCCTGTTCTTCGATTAAATCATTTAAATCTAAAGTAACCAATGAGAATTGATGTTGTGATTCAAATTGTTGGTTTAGCCAATCGATCCAAGGTTGCCATTTAGCATGTGTATGTGCAATACCTCGTTGTGCCAAAATACCGATTTTCCATTGTTGTGAGAAGGCGAAACAAGGTAAGAGCCCAATGAGCAAGATAAAAATTTTTAAAAACTGACCGCACTTTTTCACATTTCTTCCTTTTTCTTGATTGAAATCAAATTCACTCACTTTTTATGTGGAAAACCACAATAGTTTTTTTATTGACCTTCCTTAACAATACGCTAAAAAAAGTCATAACTCAATTGGGTTAATGATAATAACTAAAAGGAACGCCACTATGAAAATGAGTAAGCGAGTTTTTCTTAAAAATTTATCTGTGTTAAGTGTGGGGCAGGCGTTTATTCCTTTTAGTCAAGCAGAAAGTCAGTTTCAACCTGCTAGACGTGAAGGAGATGAAACGCATCGTTATGCGATGTTGGTAGATTTACGTTGTTGTATCGGTTGTCAATCTTGTACAGTGAGTTGTGGGATTGAAAATGCAACACCAATTGGTGAATTTAGAACTACTGTTCGTCAGTATGAAGTCACTGATGAAAATCAAGTTGTTAATAATGTATTGCTACCACGACTGTGTAATCACTGTGACAATCCCCCTTGTGTGCCCGTTTGTCCAGTACAGGCGACTTATCAGCGTAAAGACGGTATTGTTGTAGTGAATAATGAACGTTGTATCGGTTGTGCTTATTGTGTTCAGGCTTGTCCTTATGATGCTCGTTTTATTAATGAAGAAACTAAGACTGCTGATAAATGTACTTTTTGTGCGCATCGTCTTGAAGTCGGGTTACTCCCTGCTTGTGTAGAAAGTTGTGTAGGAGGCGCCCGTGTGATTGGTGATTTAAAAGATCCAACTAGTACAATTAGCAAAATGGTCGCAGCACATAAAAGTGAATTAAAAGTTTTAAAACCAGACTCAGGCACAATTCCGCATGTCTTTTATTTAGGCTTAGATGAGGCATTTGTTAATCAAGTACAAGGTCAGCCAATGTTATGGCAAGGTAAGGAGGCAAATTTATGATCATTCGTGAAATCCTCGTTGAACCACAAGCAATAGCTTGGTTACCTTGGGCAGTGAGTTACTTCTTCTTCATTGGTTTATCTTTTTCTAGTGTGCTTATTGGATGGTTAATCTATCGAGTGGAGAAAAACCAATATTATGAGTTTATTGCTATTACGATTGCACTCAGCTGTGCGATTGTTGCGCCTATTGCATTAACAGCAGATCTCCATCAACCCAGCCGCATTATAAATTTTTATCTGAATTTGACACCTTGGTCGTGGATGGCATGGGGGGCGATTTTTTTACCTTTATTTACGCTAGCTATCGTGGGGTATTTTGGCTGTTTGTTACGCCAAGTGATTCCACAACAAAAACTGCCTAAATTTTGTCATATTCTTTATTGGGGGAATTTCAACTTGGCAATGTGGACGAAGATCTTCCGATTATTTTCGTTGCTATTGGCATGTTTGATTTTAGTGTATACCACAATGGAAGTATTTGTTGTTGAAGCAAGACCATTATGGCATCACTATGGGTTAATGCCATTGATTTTATTTAGTGCATTCCCAACAGCATTATTGCTTTGTCGCTTTTTTATTGCGTGTTTTACTCAGCAAGCGATGCCAACTTACTTTTCTCATCTTATTTTGATGAGTTTGATTATTTTTATAGGGACTTTAGGCGGTCTGTATGCTTCGTCAGAGCAGACCGCATTCCAATTAACACAACTTTGGCAGTTTAGCCCATTACCAATGTTAGCAATTATTTGTGTAGCTGCATTATCTATTCTGATTTATTTACCTCATTCATTATTACTGGATTGTATTCGCTTATTAATTGCATTGTGTTTTACTTGGTTAGTACGCTGGATTGTATTGATTCAAGTACAAAGTGTGGCGAAATATAATGCGTTAATGAATCCTTATCATCTTACTTGGCATATTGATGGGGCGATTGGTATTTTATCTGTATTTAGTTTATGGCTTTTTGTTGGCATCTTGTTATGGCAATTATTAAGTTCAGCTTTATCTCAAATGGATTTTACAGGGGGAAAATATGAATAACCAACGACGTAATCTATTAAAAGGTGGATTAGCATTGGGTACGGCAACAGCTTTTGTAGCAGGTTATTCACCTAAAGTGAAAGAAATGGCTGTAGGGTTGATTGACGGTACTTCTGGCGAACATACAGCAGATAAAATTCATGGCAATGCGTTATTACCAGAATATCAAGTTCAACATGGTCAATTGGTAGCGAATGGGAAACAAGTTGTATGTAATACTCAATGTATGGGGTGCTGGACATTATGTGGTTTACGTACACGAGTCGATTTAGAAAAAAATCAAGTATTACGTATTAATGGCAATCCATATCATCCTTTATCTGCAGATCAACATCTCGATTTTAACCAACCTATTCAGCAAGCAGAACTCAGCGTA
The DNA here is from genome assembly GCF_900454865.1 of Pasteurella canis. Lineage (GTDB taxonomy): Bacteria > Pseudomonadota > Gammaproteobacteria > Enterobacterales > Pasteurellaceae > Pasteurella > Pasteurella canis. Next base: position 594,861 of record NZ_UGTV01000015.1, read on the forward strand.
GCAGGAGAAAATGGATTAGATAATCGATCCACTGCTTGTGCAAGGGGTGCAGCCTTTCTAGAGGGAATTAATAGTCCTTATCGTATTACTCAGCCACTGAAAAGAGTAGGAAAACGGGGTGAGGGTAAATGGAAAACAATCAGATTTGAACAATTAGTAGACGAAGTCGTTAATGGTGGAGATTTATTTGGCGAAGGTCATGTTGATGGTTTAAAAGCAATTCGTGATTTGAAAACACTTGTTGATACTGATAATCCAGATTTCGGGGCAAAAGTTAATCAGTTAATGGTTACTTTTGCGGGTCCTGAGGGTCGCCAACCATTATTGAAACGTTTTGCGAATAATAGTTTTGGTACGATTAATTTTGCTTCACACGGTTCGTTTTGTGGTCTATCTTACCGAGCTGGTTCTGGGGCATTTATGAATGATTTGGCGAATAATTCACATGCCAAGCCTGATTGGGATCATGCAGAATTTATTTTATTTATGGGAACCTCACCAGCTCAAGCTGGAAACCCATTTAAACGTCAAGCACGGCAATTAGCAAAACAACGTACAGAGGACCATTTTGATTATGTTGTTGTCGCACCTCGTTTGGAGTTAACTAACAGTCGTGCAGTGAAACAAAATCGTTGGGTCCCTATTATTCCAGGTACCGATCTGTCCTTATCCTTAGGTATGTTACGTTGGATTATTGAAAATGAACGTTATAACGCAGCCTATTTAGCAATACCAAGCGAAGAAGCAATGCAAAAAGTAAATGCAGTGAGTTTTTGTAATGCAACGCATTTATTTATTGCTGATCCAACACATAAACGTTATGGACAGGCTATTCGCTTACAAGATCTTGTTGACATGCCAGCGCCTGAAAACCCCGTTGATGGTGAAATTATCGTCAAAGATGAGCAAACAGGAACATTTATTGCGGCTAAGGATTGTGAAAGTGCGGTCATTTTTGTAGAGGATTTGCTCACACTCAAAGATGGCTCACAAGTATTAGCGAAATCAGCGATGCAACTGTTTAAAGAGTCTTGTTTTGAACATAGTATTGAAGCTTATTCTGCTCATTGTGGCGTGCCTACTGATACCATCATTAATTTGGCTAAAGAGTTTACCTCACATGGTCATCGTGCGACAGCCATTACACATGGTGGAACTATGCATGGGACAGGATTCTATACTGCTTGGGCAATCTTGTTACTGAATGCAATGGTCGGTAATATGAACAAGAAAGGCGGTATGAGTATGGCTGGTGGTAAGTTTAAAGACTTCGGTGGTGGACCACGCTATGACTTAGCTAATTTCCCAGAGATGGTCAAACCCAAAGGGACTAACTTAGCCCGTAGTAAAAAAGCTTATGAGAAATCGAGCGAATTTAAACGTAAAGTCGAACAAGGAATATCTCCTTACCCTGCAAAAGCCTCTTGGTATCCTTTTGTTGGCGGGCAAATGTCTGAAATGATAACTTCTGCGCTACAAGGTTATCCTTATTCCCTTAAAGCTTGGATTAGTCATATGAGCAACCCTATTTATGGTATGACTGGGATTCATCATGTAACCGAAACAAAATTACGCGATCCAAACGTGTTACCTTTGTTTATTGCTGTTGATGCTTTTATGAATGAAACAACAGCATTAGCCGATTATATTGTACCAGATACACATAATTTCGAGAGTTGGGGATTTAGTACACCATGGGCAGGTGTACCAACAAAAACCAGTACTGCACGTTGGCCAGTTATTCAGTCACAAAATGCAAAAACAGCAGAGGGTGATGTTGTATGTATGGAGAGTTTTATTATTGCGATTGCAAAAGCCATGCATTTACCTGGTTTTGGTGATAATGCGATTATGGATAAACAAAAAAATAGCTACCCGTTGAATTGTAGTGAAGACTATTTTTTACGCGCGGCAGCCAATATTGCCTATGATGGAAAAACACCTGTGAATGATGCGACTGAAGAGGACTTATTGTTAACAGGAGTGCAGCGTTTAATACCTAAATTACAACAAACCTTGAAAGCAGAAGAAGTTTTGAAAGTTGCTAATGTGTATTGTAAAGGTGGGCGTTTTGCACCGTATCAGAGTGCATGGCAAGAGGATAATATGCAAGCACGTTGGAAAAATTGTTTGCAAATTTGGAATGAAACTGTTGCTAAAGCGAAGCATGCACAAACAGGGAAGCATTATCATGGTTGTCCAAAATATTTTGAACCTCAGTTTGCGGATGGCTCTACCTTGGAAAGCCACTATCCTACAAAAGAATGGCCATTTAAATTGATTTCTTTTAAATCAAACTTAATGAGTAGTATTACGGCCCCCTTATTGCGTTTACATAGTATTAAGCCTGATGGTATTGTCGCAATGAACCAGCAAGATGCCACAGAACAAGGACTACAGCATGGTGATTTAGTTGTTTTGATGACGCCAGGTGGTAAACAAAATGTTCAACTTGTTGTGATGGATGGTGTGATAAAAGGGACGATTGCAATTGAACATGGTTATGGACATAAACAATTAGGTGCTACAGGCTATGTAGTTGATGGCAAAGCTATTGCGGGTCACCCACAAATTAAACGTGGTGTGAATATTAATGATTTAGGCTTGTTAGATAATACAAAAGAAATTGTTTCTCCATGGGTTGATTGGGTCTGTGGTTCGGCAGTAAGGCAGGGCATTCCAGCTAAATTACAAAAACTCATTTAAAAGATAACAATTTAAAGGAAAGGCAAGGTAAACAATTTTGATACTTTGCCTTTCTAGTTTTTGGTAGTGATTGAGATTGTAATGACAATAAAGCAATGGGGATTGCATAAGGAGATGGAAAGTAAGAGCTGAGAGAATGACTTTTTAGATCAGATTAGTGAATATCTTCGCTATGTTTACAGTTGATAAAGTGCGGTCAGTTTTTACTGTTCATGACAAAATCGAGTTATCTACATCTCAATTTCTAAGTCTTGTTCAACATGACAGCAACAGAGCAAGATTTCGTTAGATTGAATAAAGGCAAGTGGCGGTTCTTTATAGGATACTTTTCCTTTTCTGATTTTAACGCGACAAGAGCCACAATAACCAGAACGGCATTGGTATTCATGAAAAATCCCGTTGTTTTCTAAATGAGAAAGCAAAGAGAGCTGGTTATTGTATTCAAGAGTAATTTGACTGTGGATTAGATGAATTTTCATTCGTTATTAAAATATGTTTGAATTTGTTGTAACACGAGGGGGAATTCTTTCCAACCTTCGCGATCAAGGAAATGCCCACCTTGCTGTAAACGTATATAGTTTGCTTGTAGTGATGTAGCTAATGTATCAGTATATTGATGGGGGACGATATGATCATCATATGCAGCAATAGCACAAGGTGTTCTATTAAATAATTGCTTTATGCTCAATCCACTTTTGACTAAAAGCTCTTGATAAATGTCTATGAAGGGGGTGAGTTCAGCTAGGTGTGGTATAGTCTGGTTAAAGCCAGACACAAAAATACCGCTTAATATTGGTTGTTGTTGATTCAGAAGTAAGTTGAGAGTAGCAATACAACCCAAACTATGTCCAACGACTACAGTTTGTTCTGTTAATTGTAGATGTTGTTTGAGATAATCAAGCCATTCTGTAGGATTTGGTTGCATAGAATCAGGCATATTAAGGCAATAACAAGCGATATCAGTTTGCTGAAGTTGTTGTGCTAAGTAAGGGAACCAATGCGCATTCGCTGAAGCTGTATACCCATGAACAACATAAACTTGTTTCATTTTTTATTTTCCAATAAATAAAGACCGCACAGTTTTTTGTTAGAAAAGTGCGGTCTATTTTTAGCTAATTTTATAGATCAAAATCACCAAAGTCTTTTGTATCAACTTTAGAGTCAATTTGACCAACAAGGTAAGAACTCACTTCAACTTCTTGTGGCGCAACTTGTACATTGTCTGATACTAACCATGCGTTGATCCATGGAATTGGGTTTGAGCGAGCTTGGAATGGCAATGGTAAGCCTACTGCTTGCATACGGATATTGGTGATATATTCAACATATTGTACCAAAATATCACGGTTAAGACCGATCATTGAACCATCTTTAAATAAATAGTCAGCCCATTCTTTTTCTTGTTCAGCAGCCGCAACAAATAAATCGTAAGCTTCTTGTTTACATTCTTCCACAATTTCAGCCATTTCTGGATCATCTTGACCTGATGCCATAATATTTAAAATATGTTGAGTACCTGTTAAATGTAATGCTTCATCACGTGCGATAAATTTAATGATTTTTGCATTACCTTCCATTAATTTACGCTCAGCAAAAGCAAATGAACAAGCAAATGACACATAGAAACGAATTGCTTCAAGTGCATTAACACTCATTAAGCATAGATAAAGTTGTTTTTTAAGATTGCGTAATGTAACGATACATTCCTGTCCATCAACAGTATACGTCCCTTCACCATAGAGTGTATAGAGCTGTGAATCACGGATTAAGTCATCGTAGTAAGATGAAATATCTTTAGCGCGTTTAATAATTTCTTCATTAGTCACAATATCATCAAAAATAACTGACGGATCATTGACAATATTGCGGATAATATGTGTATATGAGCGAGAGTGAATAGTTTCAGAGAATGTCCAAGTTTCAATCCAAGTTTCAAGTTCAGGAATGGAAACTAATGGCAATAATGCAACGTTTGGACTACGACCTTGAATCGAATCTAAAAGAGTTTGATATTTTAAGTTACTGATGAAAATATGCTTTTCATGATCTGGTAAGGCTTGATAGTCAATGCGATCTTGTGAGACATCGACTTCTTCAGGACGCCAAAAGAAAGAAAGTTGTTTTTCGATCAGTTTCTCAAAAGTCTCGTATTTTTGTTGGTCATAACGAGCAACGTTCACGTTCTGACCAAAGAACATTGGCTCTTTTAATTGATCGTTCTTGTTTTGTGAAAAAGTGGTATAGGCCATTTTGTTTTCTCCATAGTAAAAGTAGCTAAAAATTTGCCGCACTTTTGATGAAATTAATAGACGATGGCTATTTTACCCAAGTCATAAAATTTAAGCTAGAGAAATGACAATATTTCTCATTTGTTTATAGATAATGCGATATTATATTTTTTATAATATATTGTTTTATAAGCTAAAATGTTTTTCAGTATGTAGAAATGATTGGGCAGGATTGCGATAGAATTACATTTAGAAAAAATCAGCACCATTGCTGGTGCTGATTAAAATATAGTCGTCTATTTTATTCTTTTGGTAATCGAGAGACAGAGATGATTAAGCCGCCCCAGATGATAGCCAATGCGACTAACATCATGATAATTGCACTAGTGCTCATTATTTATCTCCTTTTGTTGAATCAGTTAAATATTTCCAAGGTAAGCGTGATAGTAAGAAAGCGATTACCCCTAAACCAATTGCCATTCCCCAGCCAAATGTGTTTACAAACCAATCTGGATAACCACCATAACCTTCTGTAGCAACTTTATTGATCTCAGTAAATAGCATATAAACAAGCACAGTTGACGTTACAGTACCAATTAATACACGCCATACTACCCCGACTTTGAATGAGGAAGTTTCATTAATGTGTGCAGCTAAACCTGACAAAGACTCATTGATTAAGATGGCATAAATCACCATGAGACCTACGGCAACGATACCGAAACTATTCACGAATTTATCTAATACATCTAATACAGGTAAGCCTGTCGTTGTACCAAATAATAAGATTGAAATAAATGCCATTGGTGTACAGACTGCAGCTGTAGCAATAGAGCGACGCAATCTTAATTTATCTTGTACTGCTGCAATAATCACTTCTAAGATCGACATTAAGGAAGTAATACCCGCGAATAATAATGAGCCAAAGAATAATACTCCGATAACCGCGCCGAACGGTGCTTGGTCAATAATAGCAGGAAATGCAATGAATGCTAGACCAATACCCGATGTTGCTACCTCACTTACTTCTTTACCACCTGCTGTTGCCATAAAGCCAAGTGCAGCGAATACCCCAATACCTGCGAGTAATTCAAAGCTACTATTGGCGAAGCCAACCACTAAGCCCGAACCTGTTAAATCACTTTGTTTTTTCAAATAAGAAGAGTAAGTGATCATGATTCCGAAACAGATAGATAATGAGAAGAAAATTTGCCCATAAGCGGCAACCCAAACAGTTGGCTCTAATAGTTTAGACCAGTCAGGTGTGAATAACGCATCTAAGCCTTTAGTTGCACCAGGTAAGAACAGTGCGGTGATAACTAAAATGACAAACATGATCGTTAATAATGGCATAAAGAATGCAGCGGATTTGCCGATTCCTTTTTGTACACCTAATGCTAAAATTGCTAAAATGAAAAGCCATACAGCGACTAATGGTCCAGTGATACTGCTTACGAAATCAAAACTGATGGAAACGCCTTCTGCCATTTGTAAATAGTCTTTAAAGAAGAAGCTAGCAGGATCTGCACCCCAAGCACTATTTAACGAGAAGAAAGTGTAAGATGCAGCCCAGCCAAGAATAACGGCATAGTAAATACCGATGATCACATTGATCATAACTTGCCACCAACCAAAGGTTTCAAAATTTTTATTTAGCTTACGAAAAGCAAGTGGGGGAGATGCTCGATATTTATGACCGATCGCATAATCAAGAAATAAAAGTGGAATACCTGCAGTTAATAATGCGACTAAGTAAGGGATGATAAAAGCACCACCACCATTTTCATATGTTACATAAGGAAAACGCCAGATATTTCCTAGCCCAACAGCAGAACCGATTGCCGCAAAAATAAACGCTTTACGTCCAGAGAACGTTTCGCGACTTTGAGATGATGTTGTCATAATCACAACCTTTGTTTTTGTTAGTTTTGGTTAAAAAAATGTTAGGATTTAGAAATATAATGAAATATTGCTTTGAGTCAATAGGAATAAATGCTTTATTTTGGTGAATAAATTACATTTTACAAGATTTATATTCTGTATTTTAATTTATTTTTAGCTTTAAATATTAAGAAAAATAATTTAACAAATTTAACAACTGTGTTTATACATGCTTAAGAGAGGAAAAAACTAGCAAAACTCGTTTAAAAAAGGATAAAAAAAGTGCGATCTTTTCATTAAAAAGACCGCACTTTCAGTAAGTTAGATTGTTTTATAATCAATTAGATTTTACACGCACCGCCTGAGCAGCCATCATCAATGTCTTCCTGACCATCGTCTGCGCCATCACGTGTGTTTTGATAATAAAGTGTTTTTAAGCCATATTTATAAGCAGTTAACAAATCACCCAATAAGCGTTTCATTGGTACTTTACCATCTTCAAAACGTTGTGGATCATAGTTAGTATTTGCAGAAATAGCTTGGTCAACGAATTTCTGCATGATACCGACTAAATGTAAATAACCATCATTATTTGGTAAATCCCACAGTAATTCATAGTTTTCTCCCAAAGTTTCGTATTCAGGTACAACTTGTTTAAGGATACCATCTTTTGATGCTTTCACACTGACATGGCCTCGTGGTGGCTCAATACCATTCGTGGCATTAGAAATTTGCGATGACGTTTCAGATGGCATTAATGCAGTTAATGTTGAGTTACGTAAACCAAATTCTTGGATATCTTTACGTAAGGTTTCCCAGTCATAATGGAGTGGTTCTTTCGTTAAGCTATCGATGTCTTTTTTATAAGTATCAATTGGTAAAATGCCTTGTGCATAAGTTGTCTCATTAAAGTACTCACAAGCACCAAGTTCTTTAGCTAAATTCATTGAGGCTTTTAATAAGTAATATTGAATCGCTTCGAAAGTACGATGAGTTAAATCATTAGCACTACCATCAGAGTAACGTACACCATTTTTCGCTAAATAATAAGCATAGTTAATCACGCCAATACCTAATGAGCGGCGAGCAAGTGAGCTTTTTTTCGCAGCAATAACAGGGTAGTCTTGGTAGTCAAGTAGCGCATCTAATGCTCTTACAGCAAGATCTGATAGTTCTTCTAATTCATCTAAGTTTTCCAGTTTACCTAAATTGAAAGCAGATAATGTACATAACGCAATTTCACCATTTTCATCATGTAAATGCTGTAATGGTTTTGTTGGCAACGCAATTTCTAAACATAAGTTAGATTGGCGTACTGGCGCGACAGTCGGATCAAATGGAGAATGGGTATTACAGTGATCGACATTTTGAATATAAATTCGTCCTGTTGAAGCGCGCTCTTGCATAAGCAATGAGAATAATTCAACAGCTTTGACTGAACGTTTACGAATACTTGGATCTTGCTCATATTGTAAATAAAGCTGTTCAAATTTGTTTTGATCCGCAAAGAACGCTTCATATAGTCCTGGTACATCTGATGGGCTAAAGAGCGTAATATCACCGCCTTTAATTAAGCGTTGATACATCAGCTTATTTAACTGCACACCATAATCCATATGACGCACACGATTATCTTCTACACCACGATTGTTTTTTAGTACTAATAAACTTTCCACTTCTAAGTGCCAGATTGGATAGTAAACTGTTGCCGCACCACCACGGACTCCACCCTGTGAGCAGGATTTTACTGCGGTTTGGAAATATTTGTAGAACGGAATACAACCTGTATGGAAGGCTTCACCACCACGAATCGAGCTACCTAAGGCACGAATTGCACCCGCATTGACACCAATACCTGCACGTTGCGAAACATATTTGACAATTGCTGAAGCTGTTGCATTAATAGAGTCAAGGCTATCGCCACATTCAATTAGGACACAAGAACTGAATTGACGCGTTGGTGTGCGAACCCCAGCCATGATTGGTGTAGGTAAAGAAATTTTAAAAGTTGAAGTTGCGTCATAAAAACGGCGAATATAGTCTAAACGAGTCTCTTGTGGATATTTAGAGAATAAGCTAGCAGCGACTAATAAATAGAGAAATTGTGCAGATTCGTAAATTTCACCTGTGACACGGTTTTGGACTAAATATTTACCTTCAAGTTGTTTGACCGCAGCATAAGAGAACGTCATATCACGCCAGTGATCAAGATAACTATCCATTTCATCCCATTCTTCACGCGTATAATCCACCAGTAGAGCGGGATCATATTTGCCCATGCGTACTAATTTTTTAACATGATCGTAAAGACGAGGTGGATCGAAATGACCATAAGCTTTTTTACGTAAATGAAAAACAGCCAAACGAGCAGCTAAATATTGATAATCTGGACTTTCTTTACTAATTAAGTCAGCAGCAGCTTTGATGATCGTTTCATGAATATCAGAAGTACGGATCCCTTCATAAAATTGAATATGTGAGCGTAGTTCTACTTGAGAAACGGAAACATTATCCAATCCCTCAGCGGCCCAAGTAATAACACGGTGGATTTTATCAAGATCGATCGGTTCAAGATGCCCGTCACGTTTAGTGACTTTCAATGCTTTATTCATATTGCTGACCTATTTCTAGAATTGTGAAAACACAAGATATAGTTATATATTGGAAAATTGGATACAAGATAATGTGCTTATAACTAAAATTCAAGCAGTAAATTTTTTACTTGAATTATTGACATGGAATAACTTATTTATAAATAAGTAAAATTTTTATTGGTCAGAAAAATTGAATTATTAAAATTTGTGCACTAGATCAAATTTTATTTTTGATAGCGTTTTCAATATAAAAAGTGCGGTCAATTTTGACAAAACTTCGTATTAAACTCCACTATTTGAACATCTAAGCTGAGCTTATTTAGGCATTTTTATATTTATTGATTACTAGGCAACGTTATAAATTGAGTATTAGTTCATTTCTACGTCTTTTTATGTCATAAACAATTAAATGAGAGAACTTTAAATCTTTATTCTGTTTATGACGGGGGAATTCCCCCCTATCATTGTATTTACTCAATAATTTCAATCTTATCATGAAGACGAATAATACCCGTATTGAGTGGGATAAGATTAATGCCAAATAAGGGTTGACCATCTACATTAGTATTGATCTTTTTTAATGTACGAAAAGGTTCCATCTTCGCATCAACAGTATTTTTATCAGGATCGCGAGCTGTTAAAATACAGCGTGTGCAAGACTTAACATTCGAAAAAAGCACATCGCCAATTTTGATCTGTTTCCAAGTTTGCTCAATAAAAGGATGTTCAGCATCAATCACAATATTTGGACGAAATTGCAGCATTTTGATCTGAGAAGGACATTGTGTTTGAACCTCTGTCAGACTAGCTTGTGTGGTGAGCAAAATAGGATAGCCATCTGCAAAAGAAACAGGGGAATCTGGTTGACGTTTAGTGTATCGTTGTGATTGTTCTCCGATCCAACGTAGTTGGACCTGCCGTCCGATTTTTTCACTAAACCACTGATTAATATGTGCTTCTGCAACCCAAGATAGAAAATGATTTCCCCACACCTCTGATTCAGACTGTTGTTGAAAGTGACGATAATACACCGTCAGCATATCGCCGTCTTTATATTGAATGTGTAGCCCTAAAGGAATTGGAAATGTAAAGAAATGATATAATTCAGGATCTTTTCGTGCACTAATAAATTTACCATCTAGTTCGGTTAACATAAACTCACGATCAAAGTTTAACCCTTGTGGTTGGACGACAGCTTGAGAAACTTGATAAGCTTGTGTCGATTTTATTGGGTAGAGATAAAGCTGTGTAACTTGCATATTAATCCTGATAAATTGCGTTATAAATATGGCTTTCAAATTGTACTAATGGGGCACGTTTAGTTTTTTGCTCAAAATCCCCCGTAGAATAGCCATTAATAAATTGGACGAAAGCGATTTTTTTTCCCTGTTTATTAGTCATAAAACCAGCTAGATTATAAACACCTTTTAATGCACCTGTTTTAGCACTGACGTTCTTAACTAATGGTTCGTTGATAAGTGATCCTCTCCCCATTAATGTGCCATCTACACCAGCAATGGGAAAAGTATCAAGTAAGTTTAATGTAGTTTCATTTTTAGCAATATATTCTAAAACTTGCAGTAATGTTTGCGCAGAGATCAAATTATGGCGTGATAAGCCAGAACCATCAGCAATAATAGCATTACCTAATTTAATACCTGCTTTACTCTGTAAAATGTGTCGCATCGCTTGACTTGCTAATGGGAAAGATGCAGGGCGTTTATAATAGTGATAAGCAATGGTTCTAAATAGTGCATCTGCAATTTGATTATCTGATTTTTTCATCATTTTTTTGATTAAATCAGGTAGTGGTTTTGATAAATGTTGTGCAAGTAATTGTCCAGTTTGTTGTTGATAAGGTTGTTTTACTTTGCCATTAAATTCAATTCCTAAACGCGTTAAGTTTCGTTGGATAATTGCAGCCGCATAGGCATTTGGATCTTGAATCGCAAAGCTCAAACCAAAAGGCTTATTTTTTCGAGATAAGCATCCTTTTAGCTGGTAGCGATTATTGTCTAATACAACCGCATCCAATTGACAGTAACCAGCTTCTTTTGGGGCTGAAATATAGACTTGTCCAAAAACTTGCACAGGATATTGAGCGGGAATAATAATTTTTGCTTGTTCGCCTACAGGATGATTTGCGTCTAGTTCAACATAAAAACAGTTATTATCAATATTGACTGCGGCTGGTGGTGCATTAAAACACATCGTTAAGTCATTCCAAATCCAGCCCAAACCACGATCGTGGCTAGTAAATACTGAAGTATCTAAAATTAAATCACCTTTGATTTTATTAATTTTTTGTTTTTTTAACTGGGCGAGTAACTGATATAGTTGACCACTTGTGAGATCAGGATCACCAGTAAAACGAATAATTAAGTCACCTCTTAGCTCATGATTTTGTACTTTCCCATTTGTCAATAAGCTAGTCTCAAATTGAAACTGATCACCTAATGCTAATTTCGCAGTTAATGCGGTCAGTATTTTTTGTGTACTCGCTGGGAGCATAAAGGTTGTTGAATTATGATCAATAATCATTTGATCGCTTTCTACATTTTTAGCAATGAAAGCAAAACTCGTCCCTTCTGGTAAATGTGTGGAGATTTCTGTCATATCGATCTTGGCAGAGAGAGGATAACTAAAAAATAGCACTAATGTGAAAAGAGCACTTTTTAGTGCGTTTAGAAAAAGTGCGGTTAAAAAAGAGGATACTTTGTACATAATTAGTCCGAATAGTTGCTATTTTTTCCTAGAAGAACAATAATAGTATTTGAATCTTCGAGAGTAAATCAATCCTTTCTCGTAATTAATTATTTTTAACCAATCCACAGCATAGTGAATAACCATGTTGCGGTTTGTTTTTATCTTAAAGGAAGAAAAAAAGAATATGAAACAAATTCCAATGACGATACGTGGAGCAGAACAATTAAGGCAAGAACTTGACTTTTTAAAGAATACACGCCGTCCAGAAATTATTAAAGCGATCGCAGAAGCACGTGAACATGGCGATCTTAAAGAAAATGCAGAATATCATGCTGCCCGAGAGCAACAAGGGTTTTGTGAAGGACGTATTCAAGAGATTGAAGGAAAGTTAGCTAATAGCCAAATTATTGATGTCACTAAAATCCCAAATAATGGCAAAGTAATTTTTGGATCGACGGTGGTTTTATTTAACATAGATACTGAAGAAGAAGTCAGTTATCAAATTGTAGGTGATGATGAAGCGAATATTAAAGAAGGGTTAATTTCAGTTAATTCACCTATTGCTCGAGGTCTAGTAGGGAAAGAAATCGATGACATAGTTTCAATTCAAACACCAGGTGGTAAAGTGGAATTTGAGATTATTGAGGTTAACTATTTATAGGTAGTGACAGCTCTTTTCTTTAAAGCCTGATTTCTGTATAGATATCAGGCTTTTTTTATGATTTTACCTAAAGACTGTGATTATATGAAAAAAACCATAACTTATTGATAAATAATATTTATTTCTACTATGTAAATAATGTTTTTTATGTAAATTTTATCTAAATGGAATATTACTTAACTTTACATTTAATTTTTTCTTTATATTTCAATTGGTTAATATGCATTCTCTTTTTGATCACTATACACTCAATTTACTTACCTAAAAATAAATGCTCCAATATTGTCGATTTAGTGTCCTTATTGCTCAAGGACTATCAGTTACAGATTATAGATTTAGTGTTTATTTGTATTATCTCGCGTTTAAATCTATCTCTAATTTAATATTTTCTATCCAAAGGGGCTTTTTTTATGAATAAAGTTTATCGAGTTATATGGAGTCATGTAACTAATACTTTTATTGCTGTATCGGAGTTAACAACTTCAAAAGGTAAGGTGAAATCGTATAGCGTTTTACCTTCTCATCAACAAGCACAAGTTAGTACAAGTATTCCAACCTCGTTTAAACTAAGTGCCATAGCTGTACTCTCAATTTTAACTTTCTCACCAGCATCTGTGATGGCACAGGATGTGAATGCAAATAACTTAACTGTTAATAATACAGCTACTTTTAATGGGACAGCTAATTTTAATAATGTTGTTATTACTGCAGGGAACGTCACAGCAACAACTTTAACCGTTGGTGGTAAAAATGTTGCGACGACAGCGGATTTAGCAAATAAAGCAGATCAAAGCAAAGTAGATGAGTTAACAACAAAAGTTAATGATAAGGCAGATAAAAGTAAAGTAGATGAATTAACAACAAAAGTTAATGATAAGGCGGATAAAAGTACAGTAAATGCTTTAACTACAACAGTTAATACTAAAGCGAGTCAAACAGAAGTAAATCAACTTAAAGTAGATAAAGTAGATAAAACAACTTTCGATCAATTAAGTAAATTAGTGACTTCAATCGGTGTTACTGATGGTACAGAATATACGGGCATTAAATATTTCCGTACTAAGTCAACACTTGAGGATGCCTCAGCGACAGGTACTAATGCGATTGCAGTAGGACCTAAAGCCGTTTCTTCAAAAGATGATGCCTTAGCTGTTGGGCATTTCGCAATCGCAAATGCTGAGAAGTCAGTTGCTGTGGGTAATAGTACTTATGCTGTAAAAACTGCAAATAAAGGGGTGGCAATTGGTAATGATGCCCGAGTAGGTTCTAAACAAGATAGCGATGTGGTTTATGATGGCTCATCCTCTTATGTGATTGGTGCTGGAGACGGTGAAAGTTCAGTTGCTATTGGCGATAAAGCTATCAGTAGAGGTAAAGCAAGTATTGCGATTGGTAAAGATGCGATTACATCAAATAAAGATCTTAAAAAACAAATTGCTAGTAATAATATTGCAATCGGTACGAGTGCTCAAGCAATAGCGAGTGATAACTCAATTGCATTAGGTAATAAAGCAAGAACAAATAAAGATTCTGATTCATCAATTGCAATTGGTGATGGTGCTGAAACTGAAGCAGCACATTCTTTAGCAATGGGTACTACCTCTAAAGCTCTTGCTGAGGCAGCACTTGCTTTAGGCAAAATCGCTGAAGCTAAAGGCACCAACTCTATTGCAATGGGGAATACTTCAAAAGCAACGGGTGATAATTCAGTTTCAATTGGTAGTAACAGCCAAACATTACAAGGTAATACAGTTGCAATAGGCTCCTCTGCAATGGCTCTTCCTGATAGGACAATTTCGATTGGTCTAAATGCGGGTAAAGGGCAAGAAGCAGATACAACAGGGACTAAACATTCTCAAATTAATATTGGGGAGAATTCAGGTGAAGGTGTTATTGGTCAATTAAATATTGGTATTGGTGCTCACTCAGGTAAAAATGTAGTGGGTAAACATAATATTGCATTGGGTAGTTATGCTGGTACGAATTTAAAAAACTCTGAAGAAACTTCAGGAGCTAACGTTTCTATTGGTCATGAAGCAAATAAATATGATGTATTAACCGCTGTACAAAAGTCAACTGTAGTTGGTGCACAAACTAAAGCAGCATCTCGTTCTACGGCATTAGGTGCTGAAGCAACAGCTTTAGGGTTAGATGCAGTTGCAATAGGTATTACTTCAAAAGCAGAGGGGAATAAATCTGTTGCGATTGGTGCAAATTCTACAGCAGATTCAAATAATGTGGCATTAGGAGCGACTTCTCGTGCTGTAGCAAAAGAGGGAGAGGGATATTTAACTGGTAAACGTTCTTCATTAGTTGTTTCTGTGGGACACCAAGATGGTAATGCAGTAGATCAGCATATTTTACGTCGTCTTGTGAATGTGGCTGATGGTGTGGATGAGCAAGATGCGGCGACAGTTGCACAACTTAAAAAGGTCACTGCAAAAGTAACAAGTGATTTACAAGCGCAGTTTAATGCCTTATCACATTCTCCGACAGTGTCTGAGATTAAATATGATACCGTACCTCCGTCTCCAACAACTGGCGCAGAAAATAAAATTACATTAAAAACAAAAACACGTATTTCTAATGTTGCACCAGCAGAACTTGATACCGATGCAGTGAATTTAGGGCAAGTTAACCAAATTGTGAATAAGAATAAAGCGCATTATTTTAGTGTGAATGATGCTGGAGTGGATCCTGTTCCAGGTAACCGTGACAATGATGGAGCAACTGCAAAATTAGCAATGGCTATTGGGCAAAATGCAGCAGCAAAAGCAGAACGCAGTGTAGCGATTGGTAATTATACGACAGTAAATGGTGAAGGTTCTATTGGTTTAGGAACTTACTATAAAGGCAGCCCTGAATTAGATGATGGTGTAACAAGAGAAAGTGAAACTACAGTTACAAAACCATCAAAAAATGTGAAATATGGTATTGCAATTGGTGCAGGAACAACTACTGATGGTAATAACTCTATTGCTATTGGTAGCTTAGCTGCAACGTCAGATAAAGATCCAAATGCTAATGTAGATAGAGCGATTGCGATTGGCTATAACGCAGTATCTTCAGCAGAAAAAGCGAATGCTATTGGTGATCGTGCGGTTGCTAACTCATTAAAAGGTAATGCGTTTGGTAGTCAAGCATTATCAGCGGCAGAATCTTCTACTGCTATTGGTACTGAGTCAAAAGCCGAAGGTATTAATGCTTATGCGCTAGGCACTAAATCACATGCTAAGGGATTAAATTCTATTGCATTTGGTACTAATCAAGTAGTGAGTGGACAAAACTCAGGTAGTATTGGTTATGCGGGCAATATTGGAGATAAAACAGCAACTGTAATTAATGGTGAGGGAACGTATTCTTTAGGTAATACGAACAGCACTTTAACCGCAAACGAGAGTGGTATTTTCGGGAATAGTAATGAAATTAAAGCTAAAGAAAATGCGCGTGTTGTTGGTAACAAAAACTTTATTGGTGCAATTGAAGAAAAAGCTCATGTTCCAGGAACGCCTCCTGCGGCACCAGCAAATGATCTAAAAGATATTTATGTTACTGGTTATGATAATAAGATCAGTAGTGATAAAAAATTGGCTAAAGATTTAAGTGGGCTATTTGTTTATGGTCATGGGAACGCTATTGCTCAGTTACCAGATCCAGACTCAACAGAGGAGTTTACATTAACTAATTCTTCTGTAATTGGGGCAAATAATACTTTGAATACAAAAGGGGAAAATTATTTTGTCTTAGGTAATAATGTCACCGCAACATTAGAGAATTCTGTGTATTTAGGCGCCGCTTCTGCTTATACAACGGGTAACTCTACTTCGGGTATGAATATTTATGCAGATATGGCAAATGGACTCAATAAATCTGGTTACACTTTTGCAGGTTCAAAACCAGTAGGCGTAGTAACAGTTGGTGATGTTGGTAAGGAGCGCCGTGTACAAAACGTTGCAGCAGGCTTAGTGACTGAAACAAGTACTGATGCGATTAATGGTAGTCAGTTATTTGCTTTAACTCGCCCATTGCGTTTTGCTGGTGATAACTCTACTTTAACAAATCAAGATGGCAAGCCAAACGGTGATACTAATGTTGTTTCTCGTAGTTCAAACCAAGCAATTGATATTACAGGTGGTGAAACAGATACTAATAAATTAACTGCTAAGACTGATAAAAATATTGGTGTTATCGTTACTGATGATAACTCAATGGAAATCAGATTAGCTAAAATACTTTCTAACTTAACAGAAGCAACTTTTGGTAGTGGAAATGACAAAACTACGATTAATAAAGATGGTGTGACCATTGTTAATAATGGTAAACCAAATGTCAGTTTAACTGATACTGGTTTAGATAATGGTGGCAACAAAATTGTTAATGTTGCTGAAGGTACAGCAAATACTGATGCAGTTAACGTCAGTCAATTAAATAAACTTAAAGCAGAGGGCTTTGGCTTAACTGGTGAAGATGGTCAAACGGTTAAACAAGCTTTAGGCACAGCAATTAAAGTCACTGGCGATAACAATGTTAACACTAAGATTCTAAAAGAGGGTAATAATGCAACTGGTTTAGAAGTTAGTTTAGCTAATAATATTAAATTAGGACAGGGTACAGAAACTGCTACTGGTGAAGCGGGTAAATTGACGTTAACTGATAATAAAGGTAAAGATCGTGCTGTGCTTGATGGTACAGATGGCTCTCTTACTTTAACTGGTAATGCATTACCAGCAGGTACAGCTCCAGCAGAAGTACCAAGTGCGAAGATTAAAGTGACTAAGGGTAAAGCGAATTTAGCAGATACACCAGATGCAGATCCTAGCTCTGCACCTAACAATAAAACCCGTATTACCTATGAAATTCCAGCTGCGACTGGTGGTACAACAACAGTTGAAGAGTTAGCTACACTTAATGATGGTTTAAAATTTGGTGCGAATGCAGGTGATGTACATGATGCTAAACTGAATACACGTGTTGATGTAAAAGGTAAAGCTACAAACACAACTTGGGATAACTTTGATGCAGGTCATAATATTATGACTCAGATTCAAGGTAATACTATTACTGTCGCATTAGCGAAAGCATTGTCAGGGTTGACTAGTGCAACATTTGGCGATTCTACTACGAATCCAAAAGATATTGCAGTGCTCAATAAAGATGGCTTAACTATTACTCAGGGTGATAACACAGTCAGTTTAACTGATAATGGTTTAGATAATGGTAATAACCAAATTAAGAATGTTGCCAGTGGATTGACGAAAGATGATGGTAGTGCAACAACATCTTTAGCTGATGCTGTTCAAACCAATGGTGTGAATGTTGGAGACTTAAAAACAGCAATTGATAATATCACTGCTGGTAATGATGGAAATGGTAATAACAATCCATTAGGCGGCTTTGGCTTAAAAGATAAACAAGGTAATACTTTTAAACAAAACTTAGGAGATACTGCAGCAGTTATCGGTGATGCAAATGTAAATACAAAAGTTGTTGATTTTACTGATCCTAAGACGAATACGAAATCTAAAGCCCTTGAGGTGAGCTTAGCTAACCAATTATCTTTAGGTAAAGGTCCAGATGCTAATGTGCCTAATGCAAAAGGTGAAGCGGGTAAAGTGACCTTAAAAGATGATAAAGGAGCAGATCGTGTTGTAGTTGATGGTGGTGAAGGGGCTATCTCATTAACGGGGCAGCCAAATCAAGCTGGTGGAGCAGCACCAACGGCGAAAATTAAAGTAGCTGAAGGAAATCCTGATTTAGCAAATACAGCAGATGATCCAAATAACCCTAATGGTAATAAAAAGACTCGTATTACTTATGAGATTCCAAATTCAACACAAGGTGGACAACCAACAGTTGAAGAGTTAGCTACACTAAACGATGGCTTAAAATTTGGTGCGAATGCTGGTGATGTTCATAACGCCAAATTGAATAGCCGTGTGAATGTAAAAGGCGCAGATAGCAATACAGACTGGGCTAATTTTGATGCGGGTCAGAATATTATGACTCAGATTCGGGGTAATACGATTACTGTTGCTTTAGCTAAAGCTTTAGCAGGGTTAGACAGTGCAACATTTGGCAATCCTGCTGATGGAAGTAAAGATGGCGCAGTCATTAATAAAGATGGCTTAACTATTACCCAAGGTGACAAAACTGTTAAATTAACTGAAAATGGGTTAGATAACGGTGGTAACCAAATTGTGAATGTTGCTACAGGTTTGAAAGATCGTAATGGTAATGATGTTAAATTAAAAGATGCTACAGGTGATGTTTTAACTAATGGTGTGAATGTTGGCGATCTGAAAAATGCCATTACTGATATTACTTCTGCTGGAAATGGTGGGTTTGGCTTGAAAGATAAAGCGGGTAATGAATTCAAGCAAGATTTAGGTACAGCTGCACAGATTACGGGGGATAGTAATATCAATACGAAAGTTGTTGATGTAACAAATCCAGATGGTAGTCAATCTAAAGCCCTAGAAGTCAGCTTAGCGGATAATATTACGTTAGGTAAACCAACGGAAGGTGGTGTAGAAGGCGTTGATGGTTCTGTTAAAGTCACTGGTAAAGATGGTGCAAGTGTAGTCTTAAATGGTAAAGACGGTACGATTGGTTTGACTGGTCCACGTGGTGCTGATGGTAAATCAGTTTCAACGGATATTGGTGTAAAAGCAGGTGCTGCTGGTGTTGATGGTACAGATGGTGCTAACGGTACAAGTAAAACACGTATTGTTTACACGTTGAAAGACAAAGATGGTAATCCTATTAAGGATGCAAGTGGTAAACCGATCACTGAGGAAGTTGCTACCTTAAACGATGGTATGAAATTTGAGGGCAATGATGGTACTGTTGTGACTCGTAAATTGAATGAAACATTAGGTATCAAAGGTGGTGTTGATGCAGCTACTGTCAAGGACAATACTAAAGTATCAAGTGGCAATGTCGGTGTGCGTGCTGTTACGGATCAAAATGGTAATCCAACAGGTAGCTTAGAGGTGGTAATGAAAGAACGTCCAGAGTTTTCAGGTATTGTCTTGAATGGTAAGGATGGTCAAGATGCCTCAATTAAGTTTACTGATAAGGACGGCAATGAGTCATTATCTATGACTACAACCAAAGATAAAGACGGTAATCCAACTTTGAATCTTACTAATCCAAACGCGGATAAATTCGTTAAGATTACTGGTGTAGCAGATGGTGATATTTCGCCAACGAGCAAAGATGCAGTGAATGGTAGCCAGCTTCATGCTGTGAAAGAAACCGCAGAGCTTGCTGCTTCGGGCTGGAATATTTCGGTTAATGACAATGCGAATAACAATGTATCTAACGTGAAACCAAAACACACTGTTGATTTGAACAATACTGATGGCAATATTGTGATCAGCAAAACAGTTGACAATGATAAGCATAATGTGACATTTGGTCTTGCAGATAGCATTAATGTGAAAGACTCTGTTGTTGTCGGTCCAAAAGGGGCAGATGGTAAACCTGGTGAAGGTGCTGTCGTCATCAATGCGAAAGATGGTGCGAATGGTAAAGATGGTATCAGTATCGTCGGTAAAGATGGTAAAGATGCGGTATCTATCAGTGGTAAAGATGGTGTGGGTACTATCGGCTTAACAGGTCCTGCTGGTGCAGATGGTAAAAATGCGAATGCGATCATTGGCGTGAAAGATAGCGTGAAAGGCTTAGATGGCAATGATGGTAAAGATGGCAATAGTAAAACACGCATTGTCTATAAAAAACCAGATGGCACAGAAGAGCAAGTGGCGACCATGAACGATGGTTTAGTGTTTGGTGCGGATAAAGGTACTGAGCACAAAGCGAAACTTGGTACAACAGTGAAAGTGAAAGGTGACGATAAAAATATCGAAACTGAAGTAGCAGGTGATACAATTCGTGTCAAACTGAAAGACAATATTGATGTGAAAGGTGTAACAGTTAGAGAGAAATTTACTGTAGAGAAAGGTGCAGCAATCAACATGGGTAACAACGTGATTAACGGTGTGGCTGATGGTGAAGTGAGTGCAACTAGCAAGCAAGCAGTGAATGGTAGCCAGTTACATAAAGTTCAACAACAGGTGAACAATAATACAACCGCAATCAATAAATTGGGTGATCACATCAATAAAGTTGATAAAGATCTACGTGCAGGTGTTGCAGGTGCAACAGCAGTTGCCTTCTTACAACGTCCAAATGAAGCAGGTAAGAGCCTTGTTTCATTAGGTGTGGGACATTATAAGAGTGAGTCAGCAGTTGCAGTCGGTTATGCAAGAAACTCTGACAACAACAAGATCTCGATTAAGCTGGGTGGTGGTGTAAATAGCCGTGGTGATGTTAACCTAGGTGGTAGTATCGGTTATCAATGGTAATTTTCTACTAAAATAATAAAACAAAAGGGTATTGAATGTGCAATACCCTTTTTTATATGAAAAATAAAACGGCATTTATTGCCGTTTTTCTTACTCTTTATTTCTTACTATTTATATTGATTATTTACGTGGTAATTGAATTTGGGGTTCTTGACTTGGGCGATAGAGGACTAAAATATGCCCAATAGTTTGTACTGTACAAGCTTTTGTCTCACGTACAATCGCATCAATAATTAATTGTTTTACTTCGCGATCTGCGCCTGCAATTTTGACTTTAATGAGTTCGTGATGTGCTAGTGCATTGTCAATCTCGGCTAATACACCTTCAGTTAAACCATTGTTACCGATCATCACCACAGGGTTTAAGTGGTGAGCAAGACCTTTTAAAAATTGCTTTTGTTTGGTAGATAATGTAATCGACATAATTTATCCTAATTAGAGAAAAAGTGCGGTCATTTTGGGTGAAATTTTGCATAATGACCAAAAGTGTTAATTGCGCAATTCTAACCGTAAATGGTGTTTAGAGAAAGCGATTTGATTCAATACAGGTAATATAAATATGCATAATACCGATTTTCTTTCCTCGTTCTTATTTTCAATGAGTGTTACTTTACCCACTGTATTAATGTTATTGCTCGGTGTGGTTTTACAAAGATTGCACATAGTAGATGATAAGTTTACAGGACAAGCAACAAAAATTATTTTTAATATTACTTTACCTATTTTGTTATTTTTAAATATTACGAGTAATCCAGTAGAGTTTCGCTCACAGTTATTACCCATTGCAGCAAGTTTCACAGGCACATTATTACTTTTTATTGTGGCAGAGCTAGTTGCTGCAAAGTTCATCGTGGAAAAGCAAGAACGCGGTACGTTTGTACAAGGTGTCTATCGTGGTAATAATGGCATTTTAGGTTTAGCATTATGTATTAATGCATATGGTGAGGCTGGGTTAGCTCCAGCTTCAATTTATGCGGCAGCGACGATCTTTTTATTTAATGTATTAGGCGTGATTACCTTAAGCCGTTCGTTTGCTGATGGACGAGTCAGTTTTTGGGGGATTGTTAAAAATGTCATTAAAAATCCTTTGATTATTGCCATTGTGTTAGGGTATGTGGTAAATGGACTTGAACTACAGTTTCCAAAAACATTACAAACGACGGGAAACTACCTTGCGAGTATGACGTTACCCTTAGCATTAATTTGTGCGGGAGCCAGTGTTAAATTCAATGGGAGCGCGAGTGGCTCTCGAACAGTGATTTGGGGAAGTATTGGGCGTGTGATTATTGCCCCTATTTTTATGGTCTGTATAGGTAAATTATTTGGTTTATCTGGTATGAATATGGGTATTTTATTTTTAATGGCAGCAACACCGATGGCGACTATTACTTATGCGATGGTACGTGGTATGGGCGGTAATGGTACCAGTGCAGCCAATATTATTGCCTTAACCACATTAGGTGCGATTATTACTTCTTCAGTGGGTTTATTAATTTTATCGCAATTAGGTTGGGTGTGACGAAGTGAATAAACGACTCGCTATAATTTAAAGTTAGAAAGAGGCTGAAAGGTCAGCCTCTAAAATTTTTATGAAACAGACCGCACTTTTAAGATTGCTGATACTTGATCCCCTTGTTTTAATTCTCGACTGATACGTCCAGTTTCTACACAAACCATGGTTTTATAGCCAGACTCACTCATACCACTTGTGGCTTTATGCCATGGATTCCATAACACCACATCAGATGCGTTATGATGCTCAATGGTGATTATGCGTTGTAATGCATTATCCACAATTGCCGTTCGTGCATTGTCAATATGATAAGTACTGTCGACATTTTCACTAATTTTACGTGGCGATGGGACGCTTTCTTGAGCTTTAGTGATATTACTAACAGCAGTCGTTGGTAAACCTTGTACTTCAATTTGTTGAATATCACCAATGTTGAAATAGCTATGTAATGCGACTTGTGCTATTTCCTGCCCATAATGTGTAAAAATAAGCTCACATTGTTGGCTAAAAATCATGTTAATTTTGGCTTCAATAAGATGATCTTCACTAAATAAACCGAATTCTAATTGTACTTGTTGTGCTTCAATTTGATAGTCCGTAAGTTGCCATAAACGGATTCGAGCGGTGCCATGAGAGGGGGACTTCACTGGACCAAACCAAGGATAGCAAATAGGAATACCGCCACGAATAGCATGACCTTGTTGAAAAAGCTCAATTTCACTGAGCCAAATAACATCTTGCTCAATACCCGCAGGTTTCCAGCTAAAGAGGTGAGCACCTTGTAAGGCAATTTGTGCAGTTCCAACAGAATGCTGTAAAACAATAACAGGAATTTGATGATATTGGTATAAGCTCAGTTCAGGAGTAATGTGTTTAATAAATTGGGGTTGGATTGGATTTTTCATAAAACCTCTTAATACTGTTTTTTTATTCAGTGTGTTGTTTAGTGGTCAGGGAAAATCTGCTAAACTATGTCAGAATGTTGAAATTTATCTGAAAAATAATGGCGAATATTGAACAAATAATCAAGGTCTTTTCTGAACAAGGTGCATTAAGTCAGCATATTCAAGGCTTCCGCCCTCGTGTAGAACAATTGGAGATGGCAAATGCGGTCGCAAATGCAATTAAAAACAAGAAAGCATTAGTCGTTGAAGCAGGAACAGGGACGGGCAAAACCTTTGCTTATCTAGCACCCACATTATTAGCAAACAAAAAAACGATTATTTCAACGGGTTCAAAAAATCTACAAGACCAGTTATTTAAACGTGATTTACCTGCAATTAAAAAAGCGCTTAGTTACACAGGAAAAATTGCCCTATTGAAAGGGCGAGCTAATTATTTGTGTTTGGAGCGCTTGGATCAATTGATCGCACAAGGTGTATTGGGTGATCGCACTGTGTTAGCCGATCTTGCGAAAGTGAGACAATGGAATAATGCGACTAAAACAGGCGATTTAACAGAATGTGTTTCGCTTGCTGAAGATAGTCCTATTTTTCCTCAATTGACCAGTACAGCAGAGAGTTGCTTAGGTACGGATTGTCCTAATTATGGTGATTGTTATGTAGCGGCGGCACGTAAGCGAGCATTAAATGCTGATTTAGTCGTGGTGAATCATCATCTCTTTTTTGCCGATATTGCAGTAAAAGAGACAGGGTTTGGTGAGTTAATTCCTCAAGCGGATGTCATTATTTTTGATGAAGCCCATCAATTACCTGATATTGCGAGTCAATATTTTGGGCAGTCGATGAGTTCTCGTCAATTATTTGATTTATGCAAAGACATCAATATTGTTTATCGTACTGAAATTAAGGATATGGCGCAGCTCGGTACAGCTTCGGATCATTTATTAAAAACAGTACAAGATTTTCGTTTAGTTCTAGGTGAGGGGAATTTACGTGGTAATTGGCGTGAGTTATTAACACAAACTGCTGTTAAAAACAGTTTTGAGCATTTACAAGAGAAAATTGACTTCGTTTCACAAGTTGTAAAATTAGCTTTAGGACGTTCACAAACCTTAGACAGTATTTTTGAACGCTTAGAAGCGATGAAAATTCAGCTAAAACGTTTAGCCAATACGTCTATTACGGGGCATTGTTATTGGTATGAAACAATGGGCCGTCAATTTGCTTTACATATTACGCCTTTAACTGTTGCCGAAAAATTTAATGAGGAAATGCAAAAACGAGAAAGTGCATGGATTTTTACGTCTGCAACCTTGGAAGTGGGAGGCAGTTTTGAGCATTTCTGCCAACGTTTGGGTATCAGCCATGCTGAACAGAAAATTTTACCGAGCCCATTTAATTATCCTGAGCAATCTTTGCTTTGTGTGCCTCGCTATTTGCCAACGAGTAATCAAACACATACCTTAAAACAGCTAGGAGAAATGTTGTTACCTGTGATCGAGGCAAATAAAGGCCGCTGTTTTGTACTTTGCACTTCTTATGTCATGATGCGCGGTTTAGCCGAGTATTTTCGTGAGCAGAGTAACTTATTAGTTTTATTACAAGGCGAAACGGCTAAAACAACGCTATTAGATCAATTTATTTCTGAGGAGCACGCCGTATTAGTAGCAACTTCAAGCTTTTGGGAGGGGATTGATGTACGCGGTGATGCGCTTTCTTTAGTGATTATTGACAAATTACCTTTTACTGCGCCAGATGAGCCTCTATTAAAAGCACGGATTGAGGACTGCCGTTTACAAGGTGGAGATCCTTTTAATGATATCCAAATTCCTGAAGCCGTGATTAGTTTAAAACAAGGTGTTGGGCGCTTGATCCGTGATATTAGCGATCGGGGGGTCGTAATTATTTGTGATAGCCGCTTAGTCACACGTGCCTATGGTGCGACTTTCTTAAAAAGCTTACCTAACTCAAAACGTACCCGTGATTTAAACAAAGTGGTACAATTCCTGACGAAAATTTAAGATGGATAATAAGCATGGATAATTTAACGTTATTAGCATTAGATACTTCGACTGAAGCTTGTTCAGTTGCTCTACTTTACAAAGGGGAAAAGACAAGCTTAGATGAATTTGCCCAGAGAACTCATACCCAACGTATTCTACCTATGGTTGATACATTATTAGCACAATCAGGTATTGGTTTAAAACAAGTCGATGGCTTAGTTTTTGGACGAGGACCTGGTAGTTTTACTGGTGTACGTGTTGGGGCAGGTATTGCACAAGGTTTGGCGTTAGGCGCGGATTTACCTGTGATTCCGATTTCTAATCTAACCGCAATGGCACAAGCAGCCTATGAAAAACAAGGTGTAGAGAAGGTATTAAGTGCTATTGATGCACGTATGAATGAAGTATATTTTTCACAGCTGAGTGCACAAAAAGTGCGGTTAGATGTGGGGGAGTTTTTAGATTGGCAATTGCTCTGTCCTGAACAAGTGTTAAGTCCCGAGAGCGTTGTTGCACAATTAGGACAATTAACAGATGGATGGAAAACTGTAGGAACGGGATGGTCAGCGTATCCTCAACTCACTGCTATCGTAGTTGGACGAGAAACGGATATTGTGCTTCCTTCTGCACAATATATGTTATCGCTTGCACAGTTAAAGTGGCTGCAAAAACAAACTATTAGTGCATTAGAGATTGAACCGACTTATTTACGCAATGAGGTGACTTGGAAAAAATTACCTGGACGTGAATAAATCTTAAATAACGTAAGTGTAATGGAGGTAAATCATGAAAAAACTGACCGCACTTTTTATGTCTGTACTATTAACAGGCTGTATTATGGCTCCAAAAGGATTAGAGCGTGATCAGTTTACGATACAGCGATTAGAGGCAATTACTGTAGAAGATTATGACTGTCAGTGCCAGCAGGCTCGTTTAGGTGGAAAAATTTTGTCAGCAACGGCACTAAAAGGACAAATGAGATTAGAGATTTTAAGTCTCCCAATTATTTCTCTTTCAGCTAAACCACATCTCTCTGCAGATACTAATGGGCGTTTTATTGCTTATCTGGACGGTTTTATTGATCCAGAAAGTTTAAAAGAACAATTTATCACTGTAAAAGGGACCTTAAAGAAACTAGAAGTGGGTAAAATTGATCAAGTAGACTATACCTATCCCGTTGTGATGGTAAATCATTACAAACTATGGAAATTGGTTTCAGAATATTACTATGATCCCGATGAAATGGCAGATTGGCGAGAGAGTCGACGACGTGGTTGGGGATATTCATTTTGGCGACCAGAGCCACGATTACGCTATGTTTTACATTAAAACAATATAACGAAATAAGAATATTTCAGAAAATAATTGGTAAGACCAGTCTTAAAACTTCTTATTTCGCATAACAGGCATGATTAAGTTATAATTTCGATCAATTTTTGTTAAAAAATAAGGATATAAAATGGAAAAACCTTGGTTTAAAAATTATCCAGAAGGTTCACCAAGAGAGTTGGATACGTCAAAATATGATTCTCTCCTTGATATGTTTGATAATGCAGTCCGTCAACATCCTGACCGTGCAGCTTATATCAATATGGGGCAAGTATTAACTTTTCGTAAATTAGAAGAACGTAGTCGAGCTTTCGCTGCTTATTTACAAAATGAATTAAAGCTTAAACGCGGTGATCGTGTGGCATTGATGATGCCTAACTTATTACAATATCCTATCGCGTTATTTGGTGTATTACGTGCTGGTATGGTTGTTGTGAATGTTAATCCGCTTTATACGCCACGTGAATTAGAGCACCAGTTAAAAGACTGTGGTGCGACAGCAATTGTTGTCGTATCAAATTTTGCGTCAACATTGGAAAAAGTTGTTTTTAACACGGATGTGAAACATGTCATTTTAACTCGTATGGGCGATCAACTTTCTTTTGGCAAACGGACTTTAGTTAATTTTGTTGTCAAATATATTAAGAAGTTAGTACCAAAATATAAATTACCTAACGCGGTTACATTTCGTGAAGTACTTAGTGTGGGGAAATATCGTCAATATGTACGTCCACAAATTGAGCGTAAAGATTTAGCCTTCTTGCAATATACAGGTGGGACAACAGGTGTGGCAAAAGGGGCAATGCTTTCACATGGTAATATTATTGTGAACATATTTCAGTCTAATTGGATTGCGGAGCCTTTTGTCGGTGATCGTACTAAAGAGCGTAAAGCCATTATTGCACTACCGCTTTATCATGTTTTTGCATTGACTGTAAATTGTTTATTATTTATTGAACTAGGTATTACAGGGGTATTAATTACTAATCCACGTGATATTGATGGCTTTGTTAAAGAATTGAAAAAACATCGTTTTGTGGCGTTAACAGGCGTAAATACCTTATTTAATGCATTACTCAATAATGAAAATTTCAAAGAAGTGAATTTCTCATCATTGAAACTTTCTGTTGGTGGTGGTATGTCTATTCAACAGTCAGTCGCAACCCGCTGGCATGAAACAACAGGCTGTAATATTATTGAAGGTTATGGTATGACAGAATGTTCACCACTAATTGCTGCTTGTCCAATAAATATGACAAAACATAATGGTAGCATTGGTGTGCCTGTACCAAATACCGATGTGCGTATTATTAAAGAGAATGGGCAAGAAGCAGAACTTGGTGAAGCTGGTGAATTATGGGTGAAAGGTGAGCAAGTTATGCAAGGCTATTGGCAACGTCCAGAAGCCACAGCTGAAGTATTACAAGATGGCTGGTTAGCTACGGGTGATATTGTTGTCATGGATAATGACTATTATTTACGTATTGTTGATCGTAAAAAAGACATGATTCTGGTGTCTGGTTTTAATGTATACCCAAATGAAATCGAAGATGTTGTCATGTTAAATTACAAAGTCTCAGAAGTTGTTGCCATTGGTGTACCAAATGAAGTATCAGGCGAAACGATTAAAATCTTTGTTGTGAAGAAAGATGAAAGCTTAACGCGTGATGAGTTACGTAAGCACTGTCGTCAGCATCTAACAGGCTATAAGATTCCAAAAGATATTGAATTCCGTGATGAATTACCAAAAAGTAATGTTGGTAAAATATTACGTCGAGTATTACGTGATGAGGAGCTGGCAAAACGTCCAGCTGAATAAGTCCATTCATTTAATTTGTTAGGGGCATAAAAAGCCCCTAATTTGTCGTATTAATATGAACTGTCAATTAAAAGAAATTCAAAATAAACCGCACTTTAAAGTGATCAATACAGATCTCGCTTTAGCTGAGATTTGCCATATAGTACAGCAAAAATCCGTTATTGCTTTAGATACTGAGTTTATTCGTATCCGAACGCTCTATCCTAAATTAGGTTTAATTCAACTGTATGATGGTGAGCAAGTGTATCTGATTGATCCTATTGTTATCCAAAATTTTTCACCTTTTGTTGCACTTTTAGCGAATCAGTCAGTATTGAAAGTATTACACGCGAGCAGTGAAGATTTAGAAGTTTTTTTACACTATTTTCAACAGCTGCCAATACCGATGCGAGATACGCAGATTATGGCAAATTTTCTCAACTTTCCTAACTCGACTGGCTTAGCAACCTTAATTCAGCATTATTTCCAATTAGAAATTGATAAAGGTGCATCGCGTACAGATTGGCTTGCTCGCCCTCTTTCTGAAAAACAATTGATTTATGCAGCTGCAGATGTATGGTATTTATTACCACTATATCAACGTATGCAGCAAGAATTAACGAAAACAGTTTGGCAAAAAGCTGTCGAAGATGACTGTAATTCACTATTAATTAAAAGAGAACAAAGTAAAGATCCTGAATTAGCTTATCTCTCGATTGCAAATGGATGGCGTTTGGATTCATTACAATTGATGCGCCTTAAACTTTTGGCAAAATGGCGACAAGAAGAAGCAATGAAAAGAGATTTAGCATTAAATTTTGTTGTCAGATCTGAACACTTATTGCAAGTTGCAAAATATAATCCAAAGCATACATCAGAATTATTGGAATTAGGATTAACTACACAGGAAGTGCGCATTCATGGTAAAAAAATATTGCATCTGCTGACACAAGTAAAGCGAATCCAGCCTACTGAATATCCAGCACCAATAGTACGTATTGCAGATGATCCGCGTTATAAAAAAACGCTAAAAGCACTGCAAGAAAAACTAAAAGCCTTATCTCCTCAAGATTTACCTATAGAAGTTATTGCAAGTAAACGTAGTTTAGAAAGTTTAATTAAGTGGTATTGGTTAGAAGAGGAATCGGTTGAAAAGTTACCAGACTTATTAATTGGCTGGCGTCGGGAATTTGGTTTAGCATTATTAGCGACATTAAAAAGTAATGAAAAGATTTAAATACTTGTAAAAATAAACCGCACTTTTTATACAAGTGCGGTTTGTTTTTTAGAAAAGTTTGGCTGTTATTGTGTTGCTTGGATTGCAGTGAGTGCAATAGTGTACACAATATCATCAACTAATGCGCCACGTGATAAATCATTCACAGGCTTACGCATACCTTGCAACATTGGTCCGATAGAAACTAAATCAGCCGAACGTTGCACTGCTTTATAAGTAGTATTACCTGTATTTAAGTCAGGGAAGATGAAGACTGTTGCCTTACCTGCAACTGGTGAGTTAGGTGCTTTAGAACGCGCAACATCTTCCATTACAGCTGCGTCATATTGTAATGGACCATCAATGATTAAGTCTGGGCGTTTTTCTTGTGCAAGACGTGTTGCTTCTTTCACTTTTTCAACATCTGCACCGCTGCCAGAAGTACCAGTTGAGTAGGAGATCATCGCTACTTTTGGATCGATACCAAAGGCTTTTGCTGAATCAGCAGATTGAATCGCAATTTCAGCTAGTTGTTCCGCTGTTGGATCTGGATTTACCGCACAGTCACCATAAACTAAAACTTGATCTGGTAATAGCATAAAGAAGATAGAGGAAACAATAGAGTTACCTGGTGCTGTTTTGATAATTTGCATTGGTGGGCGAATAGTATTCGCTGTGGTATGAACTGCACCAGACACGAGCCCATCAACTTCATTAGCCTCTAGCATCATAGTACCAAGTACCACATTATCTTCTAATTGTTCACGTGCAGAATCTTCGGTCATACCTTTATTTTTGCGTAGTTCGACTAAGCGAGCAACATAGTTTTCACGTACTGTTGCTGGATCGATGATCGTGATACCTTTACCTAATTGAACTCCCTGTGCTTCAGCAACACGCATGACAGATTCTGGGCTTGCTAATAATACACATTCTGCAATGCCGCGCTCTGCACAAAGTGAAGCGGCTTTAACTGTACGAGGTTCGTCACCTTCTGGTAGAACAATACGTTTTTGTGCTTGGCGTGCTAATTCAGTCAATTGGAAACGGAATGCTGGTGGTGATAAGCGACGTAAACGAGATGAGGCAGCGGCAAGCGAATCGACAAACTCACTATCAATCAGCTCACTGATATAACTTTTAATTTTTTCGATACGCTCTTTATCATCCACTGGTACTTCTAAGTTAAAGCTTTGTAATGCAAGTGCCGTTTGCCATGTGTTACCTTCCACACGGAAAATAGGTAATCCAGTGCTTTCAATAGCATGTTGGCATAATTTTTTAATTTGACTATCAATTTTGTAGCCACCAGTTAATAATACACCTGCAATTTCTACACCATTGCTTGCGGCTAATGCTGCAGCAACAATGACATCTGGGCGATCCGCTGATGTAACTAATAAACTGCCCACACGGAAGTGTTCTACCATATTAGTTAAATTACGTGCACAGAAAGTAATACCACGAATGCGGCGCTCGTTAATTGCACCTTCATGAATGATAGCTGCCCCTAAATGTTTCGCTAAATCAATTGCTCGTGTTGCAATAAGATCAGCGCTCCAAGGAATACAAGCTAAAATCTTGATCGGGCTTTTTTCAAAAAGGTGATAAATTTCAGAAACTTGATTTTGTGTATGCTGGAATGAATCAAAAATCTCGGCCAGATCAGGGCGAGTGCGACCTGATTCATCAATTGGTGCATTAAATTTATTAATGACGACACCTAATAAATTTGGATTGTTTTTACCACCAAATAAAGAGGCTGCTGCCTTAATTCGTTCTTTTAACTCAGCAGGTGTTTCCGTAGCAGGTGCTGCGACTAAAATAATTTCTGCATCAAGAGCTTGAGCGATTTCATAGTTAATGCTGTTTGCATAAGAATGTTTGCGTGTTGGAATTAAGCCTTCGACTACAATGATTTCATTGTTTTTGGCAAGTTGTTGATGATTTTCAACGATTTTTTCTAACACTACATCTGATTGGTTTTGACCAATTAATGACTCCGCAACACTTAACATAAATGGCTCGGCAGTTTCAATGGTAGTGCTCGTGCGAATAATTGATGTAGTACGATCAATCGTATCTTCACCTGAGTTTGGTTGCGAGATTGGTTTCATAAAACCAACTTTTGCCCCTTTTTGCTCTAAAGCATGAGTTAAGCCTAAGCTCACACTTGTTAAACCAACGCCAGCGCTAATTGGGATAAGGATAATTGTACGTGACATAATAAACCTTACATTTGTTAGTTGTTTACAAAAAGAAACTGCCGATAAATCGGCAGTTCATTGATCTATTTTAGATACAAAGACGAGCTGTATCTTGAGCAATAACAAGCTCTTCATTAGTTGGGATAACAATTGCAACAGGTGTATCATCTGCAGTAATAACACCTTCGTTACCAAAGCGTGCTGCTTTATTTTTGTCAGCATCAACTTGGTATCCAAATAGTTTCAAGTGATTTAAAGTTAACTCACGAACTAAAGAAGAGTTTTCACCAATACCACCAGTAAATACAATCGCATCTAAACGCTCACCAATAACTGCCATATAAGAGCCGATGTATTTAGCTAAACGGTAACAGAACACGTCTAATGCCCGTTTTGCCGCAGCTTCTTGAGCATAATTATCTTCAGAATAACGACAATCACTAGTGACTTCAGTTAATCCTAATAGACCTGATTTTTTAGTTAGCAATGTATTAATTTCATTAATAGATAGACCAAGATTATCATGAAGATAGAAGATAATTGCAGGATCGAGATCACCAGAACGAGTTCCCATGACTAAACCTTCTAATGGTGTTAAACCCATTGAGGTATCAATACATTTACCATGACGGATTGCAGCAACTGAGGCACCATTACCTAAGTGACAAGTAATTACGTTCACTTGATCAGCCGGGACATTTAAACGTTTTGCTGCTTCTTGGCTAACAAAGAAATGGCTTGTACCGTGCGCACCATAACGACGAATACCATTTTCTTTATATAAGGAATATGGCAATGCATATAAATAAGCTTCCTCAGGCATTGTTTGGTGGAATGCAGTATCAAACACAGCCACATTTCTATCTTTTAAATGTGGGAACATTTTAAATGCTTCTTCAATACCAATGAGATGAGCAGGATTATGTAATGGAGCAAATTGAACAGCGTCTTTAATGCCTTGAACAACTTCATCAGTGATGACGACAGAAGATGTGAATTTTTCACCACCGTGAACAATACGGTGACCAATAGCAACGATATCCTCTTTTAATGATGGATCTAAAGGAAAAATATTATTTACAATAAAGCTGAGTGCTTCACTGTGCGCCGCACCTGCACCTAAATCAGCGTTACCTTTTTCGCCATGTAATTTCCATTTGATACGTGCATCATCTAAATGAAATGCTTCAGCTAATCCTGATAATTTTTCATCACCATTTTGTGGATCTAAAATTGAGAATTTTAATGAAGAACTACCACAGTTTAAGATTAGGACTAATTTTTGAGACATAAGAGACCTATTATTTGATTTTAAGTTAAAAAAATTTATTCGCTCAATAATTGAGCGAATAGGCAGATGAAAATCTGATGCTTATAGGATACACCTTTCATACAATAAAATAAATTCACTAAGAGATAAAAATGAGACATTTATCAAAAAAATTATCAAATATTAAACATTTTTTGTAGTTGGTTAAAAATAAAGAAAAGTTGATGTTAAATTGAGCTGAATATTTGACTAAATTATGTTATCTTTATAGTGCAATCTTATTACAGAGACAGTATGTCATAGCACAATGAATTTTTTTCTTTTTTTTAAAAAAGGCCAACACTATTTAAAAAGTTGGCCATTGGAAAGTAAGCTAGGGATGATTTTTCCTGAAAATCGAGTGATTAAAGCGACGCTTTTTGCTCAGAAGTTTATGCCGTTCTTAGCAGTGTTTTCAATCACTTGGCAACAAGTTTACGCAAAGTCCGATATAAGTGCATTAGCAATAGCTGCATTGACAGCAATTTTTGCATTGTTGATTCCATTACAAGGTTTATATTGGTTAGGTAAACGTTCTATTACGCCCTTATCCCCACAAAGTGCGGTCTGGTTTTATGAAATTTGTGAGCGATTAAAGCAAGTTAACGAAGCTTTGCCTATGGTAAAAGAGCAACCCAACTACCAGAATTTAGCGGATGTACTCAACAAGGCGCAACGAAAACTGGATAAAGCTTTTTGGCAAGAATTATAAATGAGCTCAAGTTTATCGTGTTACCTTGCCTATTTTTATTAAGCTTTTTTCTTTTTTCTTTTTTATTTTTGTTCAACTTTCTTGAAATTTTCACTACGCAAACGTTTTCTTTTTTTGTAAAATAGCGCTGGCGAAAATTCGAGAGTTTTTTAGAGATATGCCTATGATTGATTATATTATCATCGCCATTATTGCATTTTCGATTATTATCAGTCTGTTACGTGGATTTATCCGAGAGGTCATGTCCCTTGTTAGTTGGGTTGTTGCATTTTTTGTAGCGAGCCATTTTTATCCTTATCTTGCTAATTATTTGACTCAAATCGAATCACTTTATATACGAAATGGGACAGCAATTGCCATTTTATTTATCGCAACTTTAATTGTTGGCGGTATTGTCAATTATGTTTTAGGTGAGTTAGTAGATAAAACGGGGCTAACAAGTACAGATCGAGTTCTTGGTGCATGTTTTGGACTACTGAGAGGTGTATTAATTGTGGCAGCATTGCTGTTCTTTATGGATACTTTTACGAATTTCAGCCAAAGTGATTGGTGGAAAGAGTCAAAACTAATACCGCACTTTGGTTTTATTGTTGAATGGTTTTTTCAACAATTACAAGCAGGTTCTAGTTTCATAAACTCAACTTTAAATAAATAGAGGATAAGCACGAATGTGTGGTATTGTTGGTATTGTTAGCCAAAATCCCGTTAACCAACTTATTTATGATGCGTTAACATTATTACAACATCGAGGACAAGACGCAGCAGGCATTGTAACAGTAGATGACGAAAATCGTTTTCGTTTACGTAAAGCAAATGGCTTAGTTAGTGATGTATTTGAACAAGTACATATGTTGCGTTTACAGGGCAATGCGGGTATAGGGCATGTTCGTTATCCTACAGCAGGCAGTTCTAGTGTTTCAGAAGCACAGCCTTTTTATGTCAATTCACCTTATGGCTTAACGCTTGTTCATAATGGTAATCTAACTAATTCTTCTGAGTTAAAAGAGAAGCTTTTTCGTTTAGCTCGTCGTCATATCAATACGAATTCCGATTCAGAATTATTACTCAATATCCTAGCGAATCACCTAGATAAATTTGAAAAATACCAGCTAGATGCAGATGATATTTTTGCTGCTATTAAACAAACACATAAAGATATTCGAGGCGCTTATGCTTGCGTTGCGATGATTATTGGGCATGGTATGGTTGCATTCCGTGATCCGAATGGAATTCGCCCTTTAGTGTTAGGAAAACGTGAAGAAAATGGTAAAACCGACTATATGTTTGCTTCTGAAAGTATTGCATTAGATACGGTTGGTTTTGAGTTTGTACGTGATATTCAACCTGGTGAAGCGGTCTATGTCACTTTTGATGGGAATATTCATTCAGAACAATGTGCTGAAAATGCTAAATTAACCCCTTGTATTTTTGAGTATGTTTATTTTGCACGTCCTGATTCTTGTATTGATGGTGTATCTGTTTATGCTGCTCGTGTGCATATGGGACAACGATTAGGGGAGAAAATAGCTAGAGAATGGCAGGATGTGGATGATATTGATGTAGTTATTCCTGTACCAGAAACCTCTAATGATATTGCCTTGCGCATTGCTCGCGTATTGAATAAACCATATCGTCAAGGCTTTGTGAAAAACCGTTATGTTGGACGTACATTTATTATGCCAGGGCAAGCACAACGTGTGAGTTCAGTACGCCGTAAACTAAACACAATTGCTTCTGAGTTTAAAGATAAAAATGTACTATTAGTCGATGATTCTATTGTAAGAGGGACAACTTCTGAACAAATTATTGAAATGGCAAAAGCATCTGGTGCTAAGAAAATTTATTTTGCTTCAGCAGCACCTGAAATTCGCTATCCAAATGTGTATGGTATTGATATGCCAACTAAGCATGAATTGATCGCTTATGGCCGTGATGTCGATGAAATTGCAAAATTAATTGGAGTAGATAAATTAATTTTCCAAGATTTAGATGCATTGACCGCCTCTGTTCAACAAGAAAATCCAGCAATTAAGGAGTTCGACTGTTCAGTGTTTACTGGTCATTATGTTACGGGTGATATTACACCAGAGTATTTAGATAATATCGCACAGCAGCGTAGTGATGTGGCAAAGAAAAAACGAGAAAAAGATGCGACTAATCTTGAAATGCATAATGAAAAATAATGATTAACTTTTAACCTTAGGCGCGTATTAGCGCCTAATTTATTTTTAATGTTTCTGATTACATTCAGAGTTCACTAAATGTGCGGGTTGACCTGTTTTTATATGGTTGAGTACATTAGTATTGATACGATAGATGTAAAAATCTTTTCCATCTTTCTTAATCTGTTCTGAAAGTATGATGGCATCATCATATTTTGATAGTACATAATACATTTTATGGTTGAACTCCACCATATCGAAAGTTTGCGTAAAACAAGGCCTAAAATAACCAATCACAAACGCTGCAATAACAAAATATAGATAAGTAAAGATCAGTAAGCAATATTGATGGTTGTAAATACATTTTAAGATGATATCTTTTTTGAAAAAAGTAATATATTTTTCAATATAGCCCTTTATAATGAAAGTAAAACAGATAAATAAAATGATATAGATTAGAATAACGAGATAATTGAAATAACCCGTTAATAAGAAATTAATAATTAAAAGAGGAAGCCAGATAATAAAACTTAAACTTGAAGCGCGTAATCGATTTAAGTTATTGTAAGAAAGGAAAGGCTTTAATTTCCGAACAGCATAAATTGCAAGAAAAGAAATATTTGCTAGTATCAGTGTAACTGAAATAACATAACCCGTCGTTCGAGCAATGTTGCTTATATGAATATCAACATACCACCATGGGTAGCCATAAAAATAAGATTGCCCCCATCCATATGAGTAAGCAGTTGACCAACCTAAAATGACTAAAAATGCCATAGAGGCAGAAGAAAATATGAGGTTACTTATATGTTTAAACATCAATTTCCTTATTGATAAAAAATAAATTAATTTTATTTTAAAATTAAATATCTCTGGTCTAACCTGTTGGATTTATTATGTTTTTGTTGTGTGATAATTAATCATTTGATTCTTCACAATCATTTTTATCTCTATTTTGTATTTTAAATCGTTTTATTGCTCGAAGAGATTTATCTTTAGGACAACAAATTAGCTCTATTTTAGAATGAAAGTTAGGAAAGAAATGAGATAAGTCTTTTTATCAATTATAATAACGCCATATTCAAAACAGAATTCATGATAGAATAACTTCAATTTATAGAAACTTATTTTTAGCTATGAAAAATGAAAAACAACGTCTCATTATTGCTATTTCAGGTGCTTCAGGGGCAATTTATGCAATCCGCCTATTAGAGGTCTTAAAGCCTCTTATACATATAGAAACACATTTAATCATAAGCAATGCAGCAAAACAGACTATTGCAGCAGAAACCCATTATAGTATCCAACAGGTTAAAGCACTTGCAGATGTGAATTATGACATTCGAGATATTGCCGCAGCTATTTCTTCTGGATCTTATCGTACTCTAGGCATGATAATTGTACCTTGCTCAATTAAAACGTTATCAGGTATTGCACATAGTTATACTGATGATCTCATTACTCGGGCAGCAGATGTTTGTTTAAAAGAGCGTAAGCCACTAGTGCTGTGCGTGAGAGAAACACCATTACATTTAGGGCATTTGCGTTTAATGACTCAAGCTGCAGAAATTGGGGCACAAATTATCCCTTTAATGCCTGCGTTCTATCATCATCCTAAAACTGTTCAAGATATTATTGATCAGAGTGTGAATCGATTGTGTGACCAATTTGGTATTGAATTAGAACAAGATTTGTTTCAACGTTGGGGAAGTATAGATAAAGAATAAATTACCCATTTTAAATGGGTAATTTTATTTCGCGAATAGACATATTTAGCCCGTCAATTATTAATAAACGCCCACAGAGATTCTTACCAATTTTTAATCGCACTTTTATTGCTTCGAGAGCTTGAATACTGCCCACAATGCCTACAATGGGTGCGAGTACCCCAGCTTCAACACAACTTAACACATTTTTACCAAATAACTGGCTTAATTGACGATAGGTCGGCGTATTTTCTTCATAAGTAAAGACGCTAACTTGCCCTTCCATCCGAATTGCCGCGCCTGAAACTAAAGGAATTTTAGCTTGTTGGCAACAAGTATCCATTTGATTGCGGATGTCTACATTATCAGTACAATCTAGCACAACATCAAAGTGCGGTATCATTTCAGCTAGTTCTGAAAATGTGAGTTTTTTATTCATCGTTTCAATTTGAATATGTGGATTTAAACGTTGTAAAGAAAGCTTTGCTGACTCTACTTTAGGCATATTTAAACGGCTATCATCATGTAATACCTGACGTTGTAAATTAGACAGTGAGACAGTATCAAAATCTAACAATGTTAAATGACCAATACCTGCTGTTGCAAGATATTGGCTTGCTGCGCAACCTAAACCGCCTAAGCCAACGATCAACATTTTGCTTTGTTTCAACATTTCTTGGCCATCAAAATCAATCGATTTTAAAATAATTTGGCGGTTATAACGTAGTTCTTCTTGATAGGAAAGTACTGTCATATTTACTACTTAATTAAATGATTAAAAGGCTCAATCGTCACAGTTTCATTTACCTCTACATTGCCACGCTCACGCTCTAGTACAATAAAACAGTTACTTTTTACAAAAGAACTGAATAAGTGCGATCCTTGAAACCCAACGGGCTCGACTTCAATTTCACCTTTATCATTCACGTGATAAAATCCCCGTTGAAAATCTAAACGCCCTGGAATTTTTTTCATTTTAGCAGTAGCAACAGCAGTAAAGCGTTGTGTAGGTTGCCATGCAGAATAGCCACTCAGTTTAGCAATAACGGGTTGAACTAATTGGTAAAAAGTTACAAGTGCAGAAACAGGATTACCAGGTAAACCACAGAACCAAGCATTTTCTAATTTACCAAAAGCAAAAGGTTTACCTGGTTTCATTGCAATTTTCCAGAAATTAATTTGACCTACTTTTTCTAACACGGTTTTAGTAAAATCAGCTTCGCCTACAGAGACCCCTCCACTTGTAATTACTAAATCTGCTTGTTGTTGCGCATTAATAAAGGCTTGTTCAAACTCTTGCTCATTGTCAGGCAAAATACCAAAATCTACAACGTCACAATTGAGCTTTTCAAGCATCAATTTAATAGCAAAACGGTTTGTATCATAAATTTGTCCTTCTGTTAAAGGTTGCCCCACTGGAACAAGTTCATCTCCAGTAGATAAAATAGCAACTTTCAAACGAGGAAAAGCTTTGACTTGTGAAATACCTAAAGAGGCAAGTAAAGGCAGAGAAGTGGCATTGAGTAAAGCACCTTTTGCTAAGATGATTTCATTTTGTTTGACATCTTCACCAATTTTACGGATGTTTTGACCAAGTTTGATATGATCAGCAATGAACGTGACAGTACCATCTTCATTCAAGATAGTCTCTTCCTGCATAACAACAGCATCGGCACCTTCTGGTAACATAGCACCTGTCATAATACGCACAACACTTAGAGCTGGCCATTCTTGTTTAAATGGATTACCTGCAAATGCTTTCCCTGCAACAGTTAAAGTTGGTGATTTTGCTAAGTCAGCTAAGCGGACTGCATAACCGTCCATTGCTGAGTTATCAAATGAAGGGACATTAATAGGTGAGATAACATCTTCAGCACAAATGCGATTAGCTGCTTGTGCTAATGAACATAATTCAACATTGTCTAGCGTTGGAGACGGTATTGCTTCCAACATTTGAGTAAGCGCTTGTTCAAGAGATAACATAATTTGAATCCTTTACATGCATTTTGAGATATGGAGTATTCTATACTAAAAACTTTTCATCCCATATAGTGATTATTCTCATTTTATTATTAAGTAAGAGTTTGCTAGAATGTGCGGATTATTTATCGGGAGTGTTAAATGAATAAGATTTCGCCAGAAGCAGAAAAAGTCCGTAATGCTTTATTAAGCAAGGGGATCGAAACCCCTATGATTGTGCCTACTCAGCCTAAAGATGAACGTCGAGTTGGGATTGAAAATCATATGCGTGAAGTAATGAAATTAATTGGTCTAGATTTACGTGATGACAGTCTAGAAGAAACCCCTGTACGTTTGGCAAAAATGTTTGTTGATGAAATTTTTAGTGGGATGGATTACGCTAATTTCCCGAAAATTACGAATATCGAAAATAGAATGAAAGTCAGTGAAATGGTGTTGGTTAATGATGTCACGTTAACGAGTACTTGTGAACACCATTTTGTGACAATCGATGGGATGGTTTCCGTTGCTTATTATCCCAAAAAATGGGTCATTGGCTTATCCAAAATTAACCGTATTGTGTCGTTTTTTGCACAACGTCCGCAAGTACAAGAGCGTTTAACTGAACAAATCTTATTAGCATTTCAAACGATTTTAGAAACGGAAGATGTGGCTGTTTATGTGAAAGCAACGCATTTTTGTGTTAAATGTCGTGGTATTAAAGATACTAATAGTTACACGGTCACTTCAGCATTTGGCGGTGTTTTCTTAGATGATCGTGAAACACGTAAGGAATTTTTAACGCTGATTAATAAATAAAATTTCGTTAAAAGCGACCGCACTTATTGCCCCGAAAATCTTTTAAGGGGCTTTATTTTTATTATGCTTCTATATTTTACGACGTTAACTCTATCCACGCCTTTCCACCCTCATTTCCCTCAGATTAATCCATTATCGACATTAATTTTGATTAAAAAATTAATAAGAAGCCAATATCAAAAATGATTCATCAGATTTATTTTCTATAAAAATGTGAGATAAGTAACAGAAGGGCTTTTTTCTACTTTAGCAATCTTTTATATACCAGTATAATGCCAAGTTTATAAGTTACATTAATAAGGAAATATACTAATGAAAATTATCTCTTTTAATATCAATGGGTTGAGAGCAAGACCACACCAGCTAGAAGCCGTCATTGAAAAATATCAGCCAGATGTATTGGGATTACAAGAGATTAAAGTTGCTGATGAAGCTTTTCCTTATGAATTAGTTCAACATTTGGGATACCACATTTTCCATCATGGGCAAAAAGGACATTATGGTGTGGCTTTGCTAACTAAAGAGAAACCAAAAGCGGTACGTAAAGGATTCTCGACAGATAAAGACGATGCACAAAAACGTATTATTATGGCTGACTTAGAAACGGAGTTTGGTTTATTAACCGTTATTAATGGTTATTTCCCGCAGGGTGAAAGCCGACATCATGAAACAAAGTTTCCAGCAAAAGAAAAATTTTATGCAGATTTACAGCATTATTTAGAAAAAGAGCACCCAGTCGATAATCCGATTATTGTCATGGGGGATATGAATATCAGCCCAACTGATTTAGATATTGGTATTGGCGAAGAAAGTCGCAAACGTTGGTTACGTACTGGAAAATGTTCTTTTTTACCAGAAGAAAGAGAATGGATAAACCGCTTATATAACTATGGTTTAGTCGATACTTTTCGCCATTTAAATCCTGAAGCTAGTGATAAATTTTCATGGTTTGATTATCGTTCAAAAGGGTTTGATGATAATCGCGGGTTACGTATTGATCATATTATCGCAAATCATACTTTAGCTGAGCGCTGTGTGGAAACTGGAATTGCATTGGATATCCGAGCAATGGATAAGCCTTCTGATCATGCACCTGTTTGGGCTGTATTTAAATAAGGCAAGATGATGGCACTAGAACAAAGCTGGCAAAATTATCGTTCAGTTATAAATGATAAGCTAGCTATCTTTTCAATTAATCTTGAAGTTTTAAAAAAATTTCCCTCAGAAGTAAGTCATAAAATTATACAATTTCAGTTTCCATATGATGTGATTGATGAAAATCAATTGCCTGCATTAGAAACTTATCAAGACTTAATGGGAAAAGTATTTAAAGTGTGGAGTCAATTGTGTGCATTACCAAACACGTTATATGCAGGACATGTTTTTTCGGCAGGTAATGCACAGCTCTACTTTTATTGTGATAATGCAGAAGTTGTTTTAGACGTATTACAACAGTTTGATCATATTGAAAATATTAATATTCAAGATGATCCTAATTGGGATATTTATTTTGATTTTTTATTACCTTCTCCATTGGAAATGAAAATTAATGCAACAGAAGAAGTGCTAGATTTACTTGTTCAAAATGGACGAAATCTCTCAGAGCCTTATTTGATTGAACATGGATTTCATTTTGAAGATGAAAATAATATGTTCCAATTTATGGAGTATTTTAATTTACAGCAGATTGACTTTATTTCAATGCAATACAGTAATACTCCTATACTTCTTGATGATGAAGCGCCCTTTTATGTTGTGAAATTAGAACAAGAGCTTAGATTAGATAGTA
The DNA here is from genome assembly GCF_900454865.1 of Pasteurella canis. GTDB lineage: Bacteria > Pseudomonadota > Gammaproteobacteria > Enterobacterales > Pasteurellaceae > Pasteurella > Pasteurella canis. The sequence goes on from NZ_UGTV01000015.1 coordinate 637,430, forward strand.
TAGATATTTTTAAATATGTTGAGGAATTTGAACATATTGCATCACAATTTAATGGTGAATATATAGGTTGGGAATGCGACTCATTGCATAATCAAGAACAGTTGAATTAAGTAATAAGTAAGATAATTTATAATGGAAACAATAAAAAATATTATTCAGGAAAAATTAAGTCTACCGCTTTCATCAATATCGCAAGTTTCTTTTTTAGGAGGGATGACAAATAAAAATTATATTGTAAACACTGAGACGGATAGCTATGTCGTCAGAATTCCTGGGGCTATGACTGAAAATTTAATTGTTCGCGATAATGAAGCAGCAAATAGTCTTGCAATGTCTGAAGCAGGATTTAATGTAGAAACTTGTTTTTTTGATTCTACATCAGGTATCAAAATTACAAAATATTTATCAGAGAGTTGTACATTAGATCATCAAAGCATCAAAAATTTTTCAAATTTAAAATTTATTGCAGAAAAATTATATTTACTTCACCAATCGCCAATTAAACTCGCTAATCGATTTGATGTGTTTGAAGAGTTTGATAAATATATGGGTTTATTAAAAAATAAAACACATTTTTATCAGTATAATGACAGTATTGCAGATTTATTAGTGTTTTTCCAAACTATCCAACTTTATTTTTCTCAAAATATGACTTCTCTTACCGCTTGTCACAATGATTTAGTGCCAGAGAATATCCTTTTAAAAGAAAATAATGTTTATTTTATTGATTGGGAATATTCAGGTATGAATGATCCTATGTTTGATATTGCGGCCTTTCTTTTAGAAGCCAAATTAGATAAGACACAACAAGATTTCTTTTTGCAATGTTATTTTAAAAAGCCAGAAGAGATAAAAGAAGCATCAGTAAAAATTGCGTTTTATCAGTTTACTCAAGATGTTTTATGGTTCGTGTGGACCTTAGTTAAAGAAGAAAATGGCGAGTTTTTTGCTGATTATGGGAAAAATCGTATTGAGAGAGCAATTTCTTTTATGCATGCTTGGAAAGCGGAAAAGGAATAAGTTATGAGGCAATATGCTGGATATTTCTGGGGGATTCTATCGGGTTTATTATGGGGAATTGCAGGTATTCTGTATGAGCTGTTAAGTTCATATTACCCGTTGACTAATTCATTGACGATTATATTATTCCTATTATTGATAATAGAATTTTCGGCTTTTATGTTTTGTGCTGTGTCACATTATAAATTAAATTTATTTAAGCAATTTGAATTAAAAAATAAAAGCGTATATCTAGGTATTCTCGCCGGTATGATTGGTGGCCCAATAGGCATGCTATGTTATTTGCAAGCAATTCAGTATATCGGTGTGGGTTATGCGGCACCAATCTCATCTATTTATCCTGTTTTTGGTACTATTTTTGCCTTTCTGTTTTTAAAAGATGCTATTACAAAATTAGGTATAATTGGGTTATGTCTAGCGATAGGTTGTACAATATTACTGGGATTAGATATAAGCAACTCTCAATTTTCTGTTTTAGGTATTGTTTTAGCGATCACTTGCGCTATAAGTTGGGGAGGCGAAATTGTTATATCCTCTTATGTCATGCAATCGATTAAGTCTTCTAGTGCTTATTTTTTAAGGCAATTAGGTTCTAGTTTTGGATATATTATTCTTGTTTTGTATCTTGATGTAGAATTTTTTAATTCTATTGAATTTTTTAAAGATACGAGGTTTCTTACTATTATTATTTTCATTATCCTTTCTTCAATGGCATCTTATTTTTTATATTATAGAGCAATTTATTTAATCAAACCGATAAGAGCAATGATGCTCAATATTACGTATGGTTTTTGGATTATTCTTATTGGCTTTCTCTTAAATGGGAAGCATATTGATATAATGACAATGTTACTTGTGATTGGTGTTGTTTTAGGTGCAGGACTGACATTAAAAGATAAGAGGGAGAATATATGAATGCAATTATATTAGCTGCTGGTTTAGGGAGCCGTTTTAAAGAAATTACAAAAAATACGCATAAAGCATTACTCCCTATTGATGGAATGCCAAATATAGAAAGAACAATTACATATTTAAAGCAGGCAGGTATAGATAATATTTATATTGTAACAGGTCATTTATCAGAGCAGTTTAACTATTTATCTGAACAATATGGTTGCCATCTTTTATATAATGAAAAATATAAGGATTATAATAGCATTTATTCTTTTGCAGTTGCAAAAACATATTTTTCTGACAGTTATATTATTGACTCTGATGTTGTTTTATTTAGAAATATTTTTTTAAATCCTCCTGAAACAAGTTGTTATTTTGTTGTTAAAAGACCAAAAAGTGAAGATAAAGAGTGGGTACCTATTTTAAATGATGCAGGAAAGATCATAAAAATAGAAGTAACAAATGCCCATCTTCCTAGCTTATTAGGGGTTTCCTTTTGGTCAAAAAATGACAGTGATATAATTAAGAAAAAACTGGAAGCGTATCTTTGTCCGACAATACTAAGCCAAGGCGCTCTTTATTGGGATAATATTCCAATGGAAGTGATTACTGAATTAGATGTCAGAACAATTGAGTTGTCACCATCTGATGGTTATGAAATGGATAATTTAATCCAATATGAATTTATTTTAAATAATTTGGTTAGAAAATAATATGAGAACAATAACACTTCGTGAACATCAATTGATAACGTTAGATATTTTAAAGTATTTCAATAAAATTTGTGTTGAGCATAATATTCAATATTCATTAGGAGGCGGGACTTTAATTGGCGCTGTACGCCATCAAGGTTTCATTCCATGGGATGATGATATTGATATTTATATGTGTCGAGATGAATATGAAAAATTTGTTCAAATATGGGAGAGCTTAAACCATACAAGATATAGATTATCATTAGCAGAGAGAATTGATGGGGTTTCTGTTGGTGAAACAACAAAAATTTATGATTTGAAAACACATTTAGTGGAAACAAATGATGATGTTTATGGCATTTTTATTGATATTTTTGTTTGGGATGGTGTACCTGATGAACCTAAAGAAATTTTTTCAATAATGCAGAAACATAAAAGGTTAAAAGCACATTACTTCTCTATTGATAAACGCGAAAAAAAATATCAAAACTCAAAATTTTTTAACTACATTATTCAAAAATTAAAATCTTATTTCTTCAATAAGATGATGTCACATGTATATTCTTTTCAGAAAAAATATCCTATCAATCAAACTAAGACGATAGCAATGGTCTTATTTGATTATAATAATTGGGATAAAGCTTATATGCCGAAAGAATATTTTGATGATGTAGTATACTTGCCTTTTGAAGGGGAGTTATATCCTGTTATGAAAGGATATCATGAGCATTTAACATTATACTATGGGGATTATATGCAGCTTCCTCCAGTAGAACAAAGGGTACCGCACCATATAAAAGAAGTGTATTTATTAGAAGATATGTAGGTTCTTATGAAAAGAATTACGTTGCGAGAACATCAGATAATTGCATTAGATATTTTAAAATATTTTAATCAAATTTGTTTATCACATGGAATTAAATATTCATTAGGCGGAGGAACATTAATTGGCGCTGTACGCCATCAAGGTTTCATTCCATGGGATGATGATGTGGATGTTTATATGTGTCGAGATGAATATGAAAAATTTGTTCAAGCATGGCAGCATCAACAACATACAAAGTATAATTTATCTCTTGCTGAACGTATTGATGGAATGATACCTGGTGAAATGACAAAAATTTTTGATAAAGAAACGCGTTTAGTTGATACTAAAGGAAGAACTACTGGGATTTTTATTGATATTTTTATTTGGGATGGGGTGCCAAATGAGCCATCTGTCATTTATAAAGCAATGAAAAAGCACCGCCGACTTAAATTAAGACTATCCTCTTGCCGTAAAAGATGGTATCGCGCGCAAGAGAATAGTCTTATGAAGGTCGTTTTTTCTAAATTATCTCATTATTTTTTTCATAAGATGATGACACACTTAACCTCATTTCAACAGAAATATCCTATTGAAAGAGCTGATTATATTGGATTATTTTTATCAGATTATGGTGGTTGGCAAAAATCATATATGCCGAAAGCGTATTTTTCTGATGTCGTCTATTTAGATTTTGAGGGTGAAACGTTTCCTGTCATGAATGGCTACCATGAACATTTAACAATGTATTACGGAGATTATATGCAACTTCCTCCTGTACATGAGCAAAAACCACATCATACAGTTGAAGCTTATAAACTGAGTTAATATGATTTAAAGAAAATAGTGTCAAACTGAAATGGACTTGTTGGGCGTCTTATTCATTTATGAGTAGGCGCCTAATTTTTGGAGATAAATTATTCTGGCATGACAAAGCACAAAAGCATAGAGTAAATTCTTAAAATCTAGACCGCACTTTTATGATGTTATAATGTTATTTAGTCAAATGGACAATCAACATATAACTTGCGATGGCGAGTAAAATACAACCAAGTAATTTTCTTGCTAAATCAGGTTTTAGAATACCACGAATTTTCATTGATAAGAAACTCGTTACAAAAGAACTGAGCACTACAAGGGTTACCACCGAAAAATTGACATAACCAACTTGCCAGCCGTAATCAAGATGAAATGGCGGTGTTTTAGATAAATAACCATAAAGGCTACCCAAGCCGCCGATGACCATCATGTAATTAGTATAAGGCGCAATTTGATAGGGCTTAACGCTGCGTAACTGACCAATTAATGGTGCCATAATGGATCCGCCACCGATCCCCGTCATACCTGCAACACTGCCGCCAAATAAACATAAAAACATACCTTTTAATCCATCATTCGTAGCAACGGTGAGATTATCTCCTACTGAATTGTGGAAGATTGTGCGTAATGCAAGTAAGCTGAGTGTTGTAACAAAAACAGCAATAATGATGTTGTCATGTAAATAAAAGCTAGCTTCAAAACCAAGTTGGACGCCAATAATCATACCAAATGACCATAACAGCATAGATTTAATGTTAATTTGAATTTTTTGTTTATAAAAATAAGCTAAATTAATTAAAGCGGAACCAATAACAATGGTTAATGAAGTCGCGGCAATCATTTGTAATGGAAAATCTGGAAATAGTGTATAGAGAATCGGGACCATAAGTACACCGCCTCCAATACCAAAGACGGCAGACATAAGATTTGTGAGCATGCCACAAAGTATTAAAATCACGATCAATTGTGTATCCATAACAAAAAACCTCGTATTTTTTGTGTATTATGTCTTGAGATACTTTTAACCTATTATGATCATGCTCATATTTGAAAAAAAATCTCATTGTTTAGTTAATGTTGAGAGTCTCAGGATATGATAATCATCATAGATATTTGATTTTTTACTATGTTAGATTGATTAGCATGATTTCATTAAACATTTTGTTTTAAAAGAGAAATGAATAATCTCTGACAGATCTATTTATTTGCTTCCTTCTTTAGGACGCTTTTACTAAGTCGATTTGGCATGTTTATTATTAACCTTATCGTTTTGTAGTAGACTGTTATAAAATACGCAAAATGACGTTAGATACCTATTAAGGAAGAGTATGGATAATATCTCTATTTTGCCGACGGATTTACAATATTGTCAGCTCACTTATTTACATCAATTAATTAAAGGAATGACCGTCTATCAACAAGGTGAAGTCGCGCAGGAATTTTATTTTGTGAAGCAGGGGTTGGTAGGTTTATATCATACGCTCGATAATGGTAAAGAAAGCTTAGTCAGATTATATCGGCAAGGCGATTATTTTGGTTTTCGTACTTTGTTTGGTTTGGGTGATAGCCGTTATCATTGCAATGCGAAAGTTTTAATTGAAGCGGAAATTATTCGTATCAAACCAGAAAATATTGACCGCTTTTTCTTACATAATACAGAACTGAGTAAATTACTTTTACAAACCTTAGCGAATGAATTACGAGATGCTGAGCAACGCCTTGCTAAAAGTGCGTATTTACGTACTTTAGATCGTGTCATTGACAGTCTGTGCTTTTTAACAACCAATTTCCCGTATTATAACTGGACTTATCGTGAAATTGCAGAATATGCGGGTTGTGAAACAGAAACAGCCATTCGTATCGCCAAAGAATTAAAACAAAATGGCTTATTTACTGATCTTTTACCGAGTCATAAAGGAAAAACAACTAGTTAACATAAAAATAAAATGTATTTTTTATACCAAATCTAAGTAAAGCAGAAACCTTAAGCGAATCATAAGACATAAGTTCAGCATCTATATAAAGTACATAAGGTTATTTAGGTTTAACTTTTGCTAAAAGCGTTGTATAACATTACCTGTTAAAAATCACTGAATTTTTATTGCGTAAATGTGTAAAATCCAGTAGAATCCAGACCGTTTTTGTTTATTTTTAAACAGTAAATAATCTTCTTCTGCCGAGCAGATGAAAGCAATATAAACTAATAGAGGAATAAGACTATTAAGACCGTAAAAAAAGCACCCGTTGCTAATCGTCCGAATCGCATTAATGATGAAATTCGAGTGAAAGAAGTTCGTTTGATTGACCAAGATGGCGAACAAGCAGGTATTGTATCAATTCAACAAGCATTAGAGATGGCTGAGCAAGCTGAATTAGATCTCGTTGAAATTAGTCCAAATGCAGAGCCGCCAGTGTGTCGCATTATGAATTACGGTAAATTCCTTTATGAAAAAGGTAAAGCGGCAAAAGAGCAGAAGAAGAAACAGAAAGTTGTCCAAGTGAAGGAAATTAAATTCCGTCCTGGTACAGACGAAGGCGACTATCAGGTAAAACTACGCAGCCTGATTCGCTTTTTAGAAGAAGGGGACAAAGCCAAAATAACAGTCCGTTTCCGCGGACGTGAAATGGCGCACCAAGACATCGGCTTAGAGGTGTTAGAGCGTGTTAAAAACGATCTAGCAGATATTTCAGTGGTAGAATCTGCACCTGGAAAACTCGAAGGTCGTCAAGCTGTCATGGTACTTGCCCCTAAAAAGAAATAATTAGCGCAAGATCAAGTAATTAAGTGCGGTCGAAATTTTTGCAGTTTTGACCGCACTTTAATTCGCCTAATTATTAAAAGCAGAGCTTTTAAATTTAACTAATACTATAGAAGCAGATGTCTAATGCCATGCGCAGAGTAATTTGGTGAATAAGTAAAGGTTAAAATTTAAAAGTGTAATTGATATTCAACAATGCGGAGTTATAAAGACTTATGCCTAAAATTAAAACAGTACGTGGTGCTGCGAAGCGTTTCAAAAAAACAGCTTCAGGCGGTTTCAAACGTAAACAATCTCACTTACGTCACATTTTGACTAAAAAGACAACTAAGCGTAAACGTCATTTACGTCATAAATCAATGGTTGCGAAAGCTGACCAAGTTTTAGTAGTAGCGTGCTTACCATACGCATAAGCTGCGTTTTAAGTACAGTCGTACGATTAGTTAAATTTTTAGATTCATAGACAAATAGGAGATTAAATAATGGCTCGTGTAAAACGTGGTGTTATTGCAAGAGCACGCCATAAGAAAGTTCTTAAGGCTGCTAAAGGTTATTATGGTGCTCGTTCACGTGTTTATCGTGTTGCGTTCCAAGCAGTAATTAAAGCTGGTCAATATGCATACCGTGACCGTCGTCAGCGTAAACGTCAATTCCGTCAATTATGGATTGCTCGTATCAACGCTGCAGCACGTCAAAACGGTTTATCTTACAGCAAATTTATCAATGGCTTAAGAAAAGCGTCTGTTGAAATCGATCGTAAGATCCTTGCTGATATAGCAGTATTCGACAAAGTGGCTTTTGCTGCATTAGTAGAAAAAGCAAAATCTGCACTTTAATTTTAAAGTCAAAATGCATTAGGACGCGATTTAGCGTCCTTTTTTGTGACTAAAATATTGCTCATTATCGCTTTCCTCTCGCCTAGCTAAGCAGTTTGTCGTTATTCTAAATTATTTATTTTATCTCTTTCCCTTTAATCGAGTCTTTCTATATTGAAGACGTAGATTGATATGAATCCAGTTCGTTTATTTCTCTCTTATTTTATCACTTATGTAAAAATTTGATAATCTATCTCATGAAATAATGCCAAGAAAAAGTTGGATATTTTCTAATTATTTGACTTAGAGGCAATTTCTATTGATTGAATTTTATTAAAAATAATCTATTTTCGTTATTCTGAATAAATTTAAAATAAAAAGTAGATTGTGTTTTATTCTAAATTGAATTAATAATTCTATTTTTAATGTGTAATTGATATATAAATAAAGTAATTAATGATTAAAATTAAGTCTATATCATAATTAAATTTAAAATATATTTTTATATTGATTATTTTAAATCCTATTAATGACTAAAATATAATTTAATTAATCTATTATAATTTTTATTATTGGGTTTATTTTTTGATTTGTTATTGAATATTTAATATTCAGTAGTTTTTTATTTGTTCCAACTTGGTTTTTTATTTGCTCATTTGAAATGAAAAATAAAAAAAAGACTTGTGCTAAAAAACAAATTATATAGAATCTCGAAGCGTATTTAATATACCAGTAGGATACTTGGTTATTAAATAGCATAATGGATTGAAATTTGAATAAATATAAGTCGTATAAGTAATCAAGGAGAAAACTTAATGAATTTATCAAAAATTGCCGTCGGAGTAGCGGTATCACTTTGTTTGGTGAGTAATGTTGTTATAGCAAATACCTCAGACTCTTTATCATCTAAAATAGAAAATAATGCTAAAAATATTTTTAGTTTAGAAGGAAAATTGCAAAAAAAAACTGATGAAATTTATGATAGAGATGATATAAAATCTCTTGCTGAAAAAATAATATCAGAAAATATTGATGAAATTAATAAAATTAGAAATAGTAGCTCTTGGAACCAAGAAATTGCTAAAGAAGCAGAAAAAATTTTGAGTAAAATAACTAAAGAACAAAAAGAGTCTCTTTTAGACGCATATGGTTACCAAAAAGCCTTAAAGTTTTTAAAAGATCGTAAGGATTCTGTAAATGATGATGATGAACAAGGTCTTTATTATTCTTTAAAGTTTATTAATGACAATCTTAATATACAGAAAAGTGAAATTAAGAATTTCTCTGATCTTGTAAAAGAAAATTCAAGTCTTATAGAAAATAATAAAAAAGAAATTGAAAGCAGTAAAAAACAAACTATAGAGAATAAAGAAAACATTAAGAAAAACTCTGAGGAAATTAAGGGGCATAACCAAGCGATAGCTAATAATAAATTGAGTATCAAAAATACAAATGTAGCTATTAATAATTTAAAATCACGCCTTGAAAGATTAAATAAGGAAATGAGTCGCGGTTTTGCGGCACAATCCGCATTAACAGGCTTATTTCAACCATATAATGTTGGTAAGTTAAATGTAAGTGCAGCATTAGGAGGTTATAAATCAGAAAATGCACTTGCTATTGGTGCAGGATATCGTTTCAATCAAAATATTGCAGCCAAAGCTGGTATTTCTTCAAGTTTAAATAACTCGGATTTATCTTATAATGTAGGTTTCAATTATGAATTCTAATGTCATCTAAATTATTTAGATAATGTGTTTCTTTTGCTGAAATAACAAAGTAACTTAACATATGATTTTTTATAGAAAATTAATGGAATAATTTTGGCCTATAATAAATTAGTTGAGTTTTTCTTTGTTTTTAATAAAACCCACTTTAAGTGGGTTTTATTGTTTTAATTAGCTCAAGGGATTCATAATTTTTTAATAAAAAATAAGATTTAATGTTTAAGTATTAAAAAAGGTTGAAATCTATTCAACCTTAATTATTTTATGTTGATTTTCTTTGTTGAGTTGATAATTATTATTTAGTAGTGATTGCTAAATTGCCTAAATCTTTATCAATTAAGAAAAGTCCTTTACCATCTTCACCGAGTAAATTCAGTTTATCTAAAATACCACTAAACAGCTTTTCTTCTTCATGTTGTTCTGCCACATACCATTGTAAGAAGTTAAATGCTGAATAATCTTTCTCTTCAAATGTTTTACCTACTAACGTATTAATTTTTTCAGTAATTAATTTTTCATGTTTATAGGTAATTTCTATGATTTCTTTCAAACTTGAATATTGATGGGCTGGGGCGGCAATTTCACCAATAATGGCTAAAGCGCCTGTTTCATTTAAATAAGTAAATAGTTTACGCATATGTTGCATTTCTTCTGCTGCATGAGCAGCTAGGAATTTTGCAGTACCATCAAAACCATTTTGCTCACACCAAGCACTCATTTGCAAATATAAATTAGAAGAATAGAACTCAAGGTTCATTTGCTCATTTAATAAATTAATAACATTTTGCGATAACATATTCTTCTCCTAAATTATAATGTTGCTAAATCACGATCAATAAAGTAAAGCGAACGCCCATCTTCACCTAATAAATTAAACTTATCAATAATACTATTAAATAACATTTCTTCTTCGTGCTGTTCTGCGACATACCATTGTAAGAAATTAAACGTTGAGTAATCTTTATCTGCGAAAGTGACTTCAACAAGCTCATTAATTTTGGCGGTCACAAATTTTTCATGCTCTAGCGTGATCTCAAAAATTTCTTTTAATGTTTTGTAATCATTTTTTGGCGCTTCAATTTTACCTAATAGTGGCATACCACTTGTTTCGCTCACATAATTGAATAATTTTTGCATATGCTCCATTTCTTCATCTGCGTGACGTAAAAGAAATGCCGCAGCGCCTTCATAACCATGATGTGCACACCATGCACTCATTTGTAAATAAACATTAGAAGAATAAAATTCCAAATTAATTTGTTCGTTTAGCTTGTCTGTAATTGCTTTACTTAGCATAACTCACTCCTTTCCTTTGCTATGTTAAAAAATAATGAATAATAGATTGTTATTTAATCTAAGTGATGCTGGCATTGTATAGTTGTTATTGAGAATAAGCAAGATATTTTTAATTAAAATTGATTGTAAGTTATTAATTTATAATGATAAATTTAACAAAAACTATTCTCATTTGGAATGTGTAATTGAAAGAGATTATCAATTGCTATAATGACGAGTATTAACAATTTAAAAACAATTTTATTTAGTGATTGAATCCTATTAAATTTTAATGTAATTTATTTATTACATTTAGTGTATTTTAAAGTTTACAATTTATCTATTTCTTCTTAGATTTTAAGGATAATAAAAATGAATAGAGATAGCATCCATAACGTCAATATTGTTAGTGAGAAAGTACTGATTACGCCTCGTGAACTTAAGGATAAATTACCTTTATTAGCGCCATTACGTACACAAATAGAGCAATCTCGCCGTGATATTGCGAATATCATTCACAAGAAAGATCCGCGTTTGTTAGTAGTTATAGGGCCTTGTTCTATTCATGATCCTATCGCAGCCTTAGAATATGCTGCTCGTTTAAAAGCCTTGTCTAATGATCTCAAAGATCAACTGTATATTGTTATGCGGGTTTACTTTGAGAAGCCAAGAACAACTGTTGGTTGGAAAGGGCTAATTAATGATCCTAAAATTGATGGTTCTTTTGATGTTGAGCATGGTTTACATATTGCGAGAGAATTATTGTTGGAGTTAGCTGAAATGGGCTTACCTTTAGCGACAGAAGCCCTTGATCCAATTACGCCTCAATATATGGCGGATTTGTTTAGTTGGTCTGCGATTGGCGCTAGAACGACGGAATCACAAACTCACCGTGAAATGTCTTCTGGTTTATCTATGGCGGTTGGTTTTAAAAATGGGACAGATGGGAGTCTCGCGACGGCAATTAATGCGATGAAAGCCGCTTCAATGGGACACAGTTTTATTGGGATTAATCAGCAAGGGCAAGTAAATTTATTACATACAGCAGGAAATCCAGATGGTCATGTGATTTTACGTGGGGGAAAAACGCCAAATTATGAAGCTGAATTTATTGTACAATGTGAACAGGCATTGGCAGAAGCTGGATTAGAGCAAGCCATTATGATTGATTGTAGCCATGGTAATTCTAATAAAGATTATCGTTTACAACCTAAAGTAGCAAAAAATGCAGTACAACAAATTGTAGAGGGTAATCGTTCTATTATCGGCTTAATGTTAGAAAGTCATTTGCACGCAGGTAACCAAAGTGCGGAGCAGCCTGTAAGCGAAATGAAATATGGTGTTTCAATCACAGATGCCTGTATTGATTGGGAAACTACAGAAACATTATTACGCGATATCGCTTCAGCATTAAAGAAAAAATAAAGGGCTAGAGAAGTGGATGTATTAAAAGAATTAAGAGCACAAATAGATCAGGTGGATCGTGAGTTATTACAGCTGTTAGCGCAGCGGCTTGACTTAGTGAAACAAGTTGGTGAAGTAAAACACAAACATGGTCTACCTATTTATGTGCCAGAGCGTGAAATGGACATGCTTACTGCTCGTCGACTAGAAGCGGAGGCATTAGGCGTTTCTGCAGATTTGATTGAAGATGTGTTACGACGAGTCATGCGTGAATCTTATACAAGTGAAAATCAATTTGGTTTTAAAAAAGTAAATCCACAAATAAAGAAAATTGTCGTTGTAGGAGGTAGAGGGAAATTAGGCAGTTTATTTGTACGTTATTTTACGTTATCGGGTTACTATGTTGAAGTATTAGAGCGGGAAGATTGGCAAAGTGCGGTCGATATTTTAAAAGGTGCTGATGTTGTAATTGTATCAGTTCCTATTGCGAATACCGTAGAAACTATCAAGCGTTTAACGCCATTTTTAACAGAGAATATGTTATTAGCTGATTTGACTTCAGTTAAACGTGCACCATTAGCTGCGATGTTAGATTGTCATGAAGGAGCCGTATTAGGGTTACACCCGATGTTTGGACCTGATATTGCTAGTATGGCGAAGCAAGTCATTGTTCGTTGTGATGGTCGTTTTGAAGAGCGTTATCAATGGTTAATTGAGCAAATACACATTTGGGGTGCTAAATTTTACTCAGTGGAAGCGACTGAACATGATCACAGTATGACCTATATTCAAGCATTACGCCATTTTTCTACATTTGCTAACGGTTTACATTTATCTAAGCAACCTGTGCAGCTTTCCAGTTTGCTTGCGTTATCTTCACCTATTTATCGTTTAGAGCTTGCGATGATTGGGCGTTTGTTTGCCCAAGACGCAGCGTTATATGCTGATATTATTCTAGATAAACCTGAAAATTTAGCTGTGATTGAAAGTTTAAAACAAAGTTATGAAGAAAGTTTAGCATTCTTCAGCCAAGGCGATAAACAAGGGTTTATTGATAGTTTTAATCAAGTAAAACAATGGTTTGGTGATTATTCTGAGCTATTTCTTAAAGAAAGCCGCCAATTATTACAACAAGCTAATGATTACAGGCAGCTTTAAATAGCCAACTAAGTGATAGAGCAGAATCGGCTATTTGGGATCTAATAACCCACTTTTTAAAGTGGGTTTATTTTTTTATCAGTTAACTCATGAAATATCTGCGTTTATTTTGTATTTTAACAAAGCGGACTTCTTTTTACTTTTGACTATTTTGTCTCAAATCGTTATTACATTGGCGTAACAAAGTGTATAATAAATATTATTTTTTGATAAAAATATTTAGATTATGAGTCAATTTTTTTATATTCACCCAGAAAATCCTCAAGCGAGATTAATCAATCAAGCAGTGAGTATTTTACGGGATGGTGGCGTGATTGTTTATCCGACTGATTCGGGTTATGCACTGGGTTGTATGATTGGTAATAAACATGCGATGGATAGAATAGTAAACATTCGCCAGTTACCAGAAGGGCATAATTTTACACTAGTATGTAGTGATTTATCGGAGCTATCGACTTATTCGTTAGTGAATAATACTGCCTATCGCTTAATTAAAAATAATACACCTGGGCGTTATACGTTTATTTTAACAGCTACAAAAGAATTACCAAGACGTTTGATGACTTCAAAGCGTAAGACGATTGGTATTCGAGTGCCAGATAATCAAATTGCTTTAGATTTATTAAAAGCATTAGGTGAACCTATTTTATCTTGCTCGCTTATGCTACCTGGTGAGGAATATATCACACAATCAGATCCAGAAGAGATTAGAGAGCGTTTGGAGCACCAAGTGGATTTAATTATTCATGGTGGATATCTTGGTCAAGAACCGACAACAGTAGTTGATTTAACAGAAGATACCCCCGTTATTATGCGTGAAGGTAGTGGTACTATTACTCCTTTTATTTAACGCATATTATTTTATTTATCTAGACGCTTGTGAAAGCGACAACTTAGAGGAAACATGAAGTCTACTAAAACACATTCTCATCAAAATCGACCGCACTTTGAAAAGGAAAAAAGAGCGCCGAAAAATCCATCGAGCTTAAAAGTCATTTCTAAAACCAATGTTGAAGGTGAGAAGTTACAGAAAGTATTAGCTCGAGCTGGGCAGGGATCACGTCGTGAAATTGAAACCATGATTGCTGAAAAAAGAGTCAGTGTTGATGGAAAAATAGCTACATTAGGTGATCGCATTAATGTGCATTCTGGTATAAAAGTACGTATTGATGGACATATTGTAAATTTGACACAAGCACAAAAAGAAGTATGCCGTGTCTTGATGTATTACAAACCAGAAGGTGAACTTTGTACACGTCATGATCCAGAAGGACGTGCCACAGTATTTGATCGCCTACCTCGTTTAACGGGAGCACGTTGGATTGCGGTAGGTCGTTTGGATATAAATACATCAGGTTTATTACTTTTTACAACGGATGGAGAATTAGCCAATCGTTTAATGCATCCAAGCCGCGAAGTAGAAAGAGAATATTCCGTACGTGTATTTGGGCAAGTCGATGATGCTATGCTGCATCGTTTAAAAAAAGGTGTGCAATTAGAAGATGGTCCAGCTAACTTTAAAGAAATTAAATTTGCTGGGGGAGTAGGTATTAATCAATGGTTTGATGTTACTCTGATGGAAGGACGTAATCGCGAAGTTCGACGTTTATGGGAATCTCAAGGGGTACAAGTCAGCCGTTTAATTCGCACTCGCTATGGTAATATTTCATTAATGAAATCATTACCACGAGGCGGTTGGGAAGAAATGGATTTAACCAATGTAAATTATCTAAGGGAATTAGTTGGGTTACCACCAGAGGTGGAAACGAAACTTGACGTCACAAAACCTCGTCGTCGTGCGAAAACAGGACAAATTCGTAAGGCTGTCAAGCGTTATACAGAGTTAAGTAAGCGTTATAAAAAATAATTTTTCTTCTGAACAAGTGCAGTGAGGGGAATGAATGTATGAAAATACAACAACTACGTTATATTGTTGAAATTGTTAACCAAAACTTGAATGTGACGGAAGCTGCTAATGCACTTTTTACTTCGCAACCTGGTATTAGTAAACAAGTCCGTTTATTAGAAGATGAACTTGGTTTAGAAATTTTTGAACGTAATGGGAAGCATATTAAATCATTGACACCTGCTGGGCAAAAGATTGTCGCTATTGCACGTGAATTACTGGTTAAAACACAAAGTATTAAAGCCGTTGCGAATGAATATACTCAGCCTAATCATGGTGTTTTACGTATTGCGACAACCAATACGCAAGCACGATATTTTTTGCCCCCTGTCGTTGAGCGTTTTTCTAAAAAATATCCTGATGTGAGTTTACATATTCATCAGGGGTCACCTAATCAAATTTATGATGCGTTGCTATCTGGTGAAGTCGATATAGCGATTACAACAGAAGCTCAATATTTGTTTGATGATGTGGTTTTATTGCCTTGCTATATGTGGAACCGTTCGATAGTCGTAAAGCGTGACCATCCACTTGCACAATGTAAGCATTTAACGATTGAAGAATTAGGTAAATATCCATTAGTTACTTATACTTTCGGTTTTACGGGCGTATCTGACTTAGATTATGCCTTCAATAGAGCAGGTATCCTACCGAACATTGTGTTTACTGCAACAGATGCTGATGTGATAAAAACTTATGTTCGTTTAGGACTAGGAGTTGGAATTATGGCATCAATGGCACATACTGAAGCAGATACGGATTTATTGGCATTAAATGCAGATCATTTATTTGCACCAAGCGCAGTACAAATTGCATTTAAACACAGTACTTTTTTACGTACTTATATGTATGATTTCATGCAATATTTCTCACCACATTTGACTCGTGATGTTGTAGAGAAAGCGGAGCGTTTACGTGATAAAGATGCTGTGAAAAAATTGTTTGAAGGTGTTGAATTGGAATTACGTTAAGCACATTTTTTAGAAAAGTGCAAAGTCAATAGCATTATTTATACATCTTAAGAAGAGAAATAAAAATGCCCATAGTGCTGTTCCTATGGGCATTTTAGTTTTTTTATGTTATTTGGTGACTTTAATTTGTCCTTCATTTGCAGAGTAAGCTTTGATTGTACGATCGTACATACTTTCCGCATAAACAGGAGGAATTTGGAATGTGCCAATATTCACTGCTTTAAGTTGGTATTTCAAAGTCTTCATTTCACCTTCCACATTACCGTAGCTTAAAATACGATCTTCGCGTACTTCGGAATGTTGTGGATACCACGCATCTACAGAAGCTTCTTCTACGTCCGATTGCCAAATCACTTCAAAGCCAGCAGGATAAAGGTCTGTAATAATCACATCGGTTAAATAATCAGCAATCGATCTGACTTTGATAGTGGCATAAATGGTCTCTCCAATTTGGACCGATTTTACTTCATTCCCCTCTTTATCAGTATAAGTACGATAAATTTCTAAGCCATTACTAAGTGCTTTGTTATCAGCTTTTTGTGGGTAGCCCGATTGACTTAGTGCAAACCATGCTGTTTGTGTACTGCTATTGACAAAATCTAAGTTCATCTGTGTTTCTGTTAAATCAGCATAACGGAAAAGTGAGTTACTTTGGCTGATATCTTGTCCATTTTGCTGAATATGTAATGCAGATAATTCCGCTTGATTCTGTTGGGCATAAGCATCTAATGCTAATAATACCATTGCTGAAGAGAGCGTATTATAACGTTGCTGATTCAGATCTTGTGCTATGCGAGTTAAAACTTTCTCGGATACTTTTGCAAGTTCTTTCGGGAAATGGCGTGCAATGACATATAACATTGAGCTGTCTTGAATCAGAGGATCGCTATAATGGCGGTATAACCATTGTACGTCACGCTCACTATTTAATTTTGCTATAACATTTTCAAGCAGTTTATGGGCTTCCTCATCTTGTTTGAGTAATTGGTAGGCAGCGGATAACCAAGCAGATAGGGTATCACTTTGCCAATCTTTAGCATTGAAATGTTGTTCGAGCATAGTTCGAATAGATAATAGGGCATTTGATGGAACTTGCCCTAAACGGGTTAATAAATAAGCTGAATAAGCGCGTTGGCGTAAATCAATTAGACTATCACCTTCTTGTGGAATGCTCTGATATTCTAATGCACTAATCGTATTATTAAATAAACCATTTTGACCGAACCAAGCTTGTGGTAATGGAATATGACGCTCTTGGGCTTCAATTAAGAAGTGAGCAACATAAGCCGTCAGGAAGATTTCACCTTGCTCGATGTCATTCC
Organism: Pasteurella canis; assembly: GCF_900454865.1. GTDB lineage: Bacteria > Pseudomonadota > Gammaproteobacteria > Enterobacterales > Pasteurellaceae > Pasteurella > Pasteurella canis. The sequence goes on from NZ_UGTV01000015.1 coordinate 655,000, forward strand.
ATACACCATAGCTACCATCTGCTCGTTGACGATTTGGTAAAAGCGTCAAGACTTTTTGTAATGATTGCTGGATAGTTTGTTCGCTGATTTGCGTTTTACCTAGATTATTCACTGCTAAGTTATGCAATAACGGTTGATAAGCCTTATTTTGTGAGAATAATAACGTTGGTATTGCGGAACTGATAATTTGTTCTGTGCAATAATTATCATATTGACTTAAATAAGTCGAAATACTTTGTGCTAACACTAATGGTGTTGGTGAAAAGAGCGCAGATTGTGTACGATACTGCGGGAATAGTGTGAGTGGTAATGCTGTATTTACAGTTTTTCCTGCATCAACTTTATCAATCTGTGTAACAAATTGCTTTGGCATGATAGGTCTGACAGAAAGCGTGACATGACGCATTACATCTAGAGGTTGTTGCTGTGCATTTAAGTAAGTTGCATTAAAGCGAATTTGACTTGAACCTAATTGCTCAGTTGCTTTAATCATAAAATTGACCGCACTTTCTGACATCGGGGTAACTTCAACAATTTTTTCAACTTCACCAATAAGATGTATCTGTGGTTCAACATCAACTTTGATTTTAACTTGTTGAGTGCGGTTAGTGTTATTCGCAATATTAACACTGATTTCAGCTTGATCATTTGGTGTTAATGTTAATGGAACAGTAGGTGAAAGAATGAGATCATTACGTACTGTTGTGGCTGTTTCTACATGACCAATTTGATTGCCCTCATGGTTTACTGCGATTGCCATGACTTTTAAATTACCATTAAATTCTTCTGGTATTTGGTATGTGACAGTTGTTTCACCATTTACATCAACAACTCCAGACCAATAGGCAACAGGTTTATCTGCTTTACGTTTAAATGGGTTAGTGTTAGCCATCGCCATTTTCATCGCAAGTTCCATGCCTATTTCTGCATCTCCCCCTGTCTTAGCAAACTGCATTACTTTACTGAACTCAGGTAAGATTAAATCTAGAATCTGTGATGTTTGGACTTGTAAAGCTTGTTTCGGGAAGAAATAGTTTAACGGGTCAGTAAATTTATAATTTGCGACTTGTAAAATCCCCTCATTGACAGCATAGATAAGTGCTTTACTTGGTTTATTACTGGTTAATTTAAATTCAATAACCTCACCTGACTTCACTTGTTTTGGACTAGTTAATTCAAGTTTCAAACGGCGATTATCTACATTGACTGTAAATGGTACGACACCATAACTCAGAGGACTAGTGAAGATATCAGATGAATTGATATCACGCGAGAATTGTACATTGATATAACCATTACCTTCAAAATTAGCAGGTAACTTAATTCGTTGTACAGAACTATTTGTTGTAGCTTTGAACCATTTATGAGCATAAACACGATCACGCTCAATCGTAATTAAGCCGCTACCAGCATAAGGTGCTTGAATCGCAATTTCAATTTCGTCGTTAGGCTGGAATTGTTTTTTATTCAGGCGTAATTTTAACTCAGTGTTTTTGTCCATAGCGACCGTCAGATTTTGATTACCGATCACTGTATAATGAATACGATTGACTTCTTGTTCATATTCATTGGTTAATACAAGGACAAAATCGCCACTTTTTTTAGTATTGAGCACAAAATCTAAGCCAGCTGAAGTTAGTTGAATGTCATGCTGTTCAATTTCATTTTCCACTAATTTCGATTCATACTTATAGGCGCCAGAAGGCTGTTGTGTCAGTACAGAAAGATACTGGCGTTCAAATAACGTCGCTTTTAATCCTTCAACGGCTATTTTTTCTAAGGTTGGGTTCACCGCAATAAAGTGAATTTGTTGTGGGGTATTGCGTTTTAAGTAGCTTAAATCTACATTGCTTTGATAACCAATTAACCAAGGTTGTGCTGAAACCATGACTGATTTAACCGTTGAAACAGCGCGTCCACTGTTACTTTCAAAGCCATCTGCAGTGAAATATAACATTTGCGCTGTATTTTCAGCATATTGGCTTAAATCAATTGGGAAAGTAGCTTGACCATCTTTATCTGTCGTCTGTTCATTTAAGGTTGTTTCGTACAAAATAGCTGATTTGTTACGCTGATTATCAAAGAATTGGTAATTTTCATATTGACTGAATTTTGGTAAGACAGGATGTAGCGTCAACTCTGCACTGACGCGACGATTTTGTGCTGGTGTGCCAAAAAGGTTAGTCAGTTTTACTGTTGCGATTAGATCGCGAGGGTTAATCCAGCCTTCTGCAGCGGATTGATTAAAAGTTGTTTTAATTTTTAGTGTATCGGGTTGGAATTCCTGTACTTGGAATGTCATTGAGCCGATTTCTTTTTGTTTGTTGTGTTCACCAATTAGTAATTGTGCAAACCATTCTCCTGTTTCTGCAACTTCTGGTAATGTAAAATTAACTGAATTAAGACCGCTCTTATCTAAGCGAACAGTTTGTTTCAACATTGTTCTACCGCTTGGCGAAATGATTTGAAATTTCAATGGCACATTCGTCAAGGTGGTTCGCCAGTCTTGTGATTTAGTAATAATACCTGTATGAACCGTTTCATTTGGGCGATAAATCCCACGATCATTAAATAAGTAGGCTTTTAAACCTGCCATATCTTGTTCAGTATAAACGCCACCTACATCAAAGCGAGAATAATCAAGGCTTCTATCGTATTTATCAATAGGTAAGAATGACATTTGATCTTCTGTTGAAACAAGATACATCACTGGAGCGAGCTCTTGTTTAAAATGATCGAGTGATGCAAAGTGAATTACACCCTGTTCATCAGAAAAACCTGTTTTAATAATTGAACCATTACGGCTAATCACTGAAACAGATGCGCCTTCTACCGCTTCTCCAGTACTAATTGATTGCACAAAAACCATTTGTGAACCATCGTTTGCTTTTTTCGCAATAATTCCTAAATCGGTCAGTACAATTAAGCGGTAGTCAGAAAATTGGTTGTTCGCATCATTTCGCCAGTCGTAGTTTTGTGAAGTATCACGTAGTGAAGAGGAAATGTTTTTATCATCACCGCTGACTTTTAACCAATATATTCCTGCAGATAGCGTATTGGTTTTAAATAAATGTGCTAAATCAATGCCAATATAATTTGTTTTTTGTGGATACTGATTATTGACGGTATAAGTTTTCGTCATAAAGTCCGCAATATGATCAATTTTTAATTGACCTAAATTGGGATTTTGAAAATCACCTTGATTTAATGAGACAAGATGGCGTAATTGTTCTTCTTGGATACGACCAACTTGTAATTTTATTTCGTTAAAATTGCGAGAGCTGATTGTTAGTTTTTGTTCGCCTACTGAAGAAAGAATAGACCCATTGCCAATAAAACCTACGTGTTTTGGATATTCTGGCGCACAAATAAGTTCACCTAATGGTTTTTTAAATTGATATCCCCCTAGAGCAGAGAAATGATGGTTAATTTGTAGATAGAGACAACGTTTTTCTGGAATATCAAGCTGGAAATTTTGAGTATAAGTATAAGCTGTTTCAGTTGGCAATAGCTTTAATGTAACTTTTTCTGCTTGATTTAAAAGCGCTTGATTAATTTGGTTGTAATTCCAATGGGAATTATTGTTAGGTGCTTTTTCTGGTAACAAAAATGCCGCAATATTTTTAGCAATATTACTGCCTTTAACCAATTTCGTGAAAGTTAAATTTAAGATTTGTTCGGCTTCATTTTTCTCATTTTGTGCAATGATAATACCACTCGAATAATCAAGACTAAATTTAGTTGGCACTTCTACATTTGCAACCAAACTCTCTTCTAATGGATTGCCGCCTAAAAGTGCGGTCAGATTTTGGTTAATTTTAGTTTCAATATATTGATTATTACTTTGTGCTAAGCTCACACTATCAGAATGAATCCAAGCAACAAGATCATTTTCCGCGTAACGTACTTTAAATTTTAATGGCGAAATGACATGGCGAGTATCGTCATTATTTTGGCGGACTAAATTAATTTGAATCGCTTTTTCAAATTTTTCTTTATCAACAGGGTGGGAAAAAGAAACTCCTACAATAGCATAGCGAATATGTGCTTGATTTGGATCTTGGTAAAAATATTGTTCAGTGATGTCGGCACTAAAACTTGGTGTTGTGACAGTGAAAGGTTTTTTTAAAGCTTTTACATAAGTGTGTTGTGGGTTTAAGATTTTTTCATCTATTTTAATTTTATATTCCTGACCAGCAGGCCAATCATTTTCTGGTTTAAATGACAGCATTGTATCAGTATTCCAAAACCATTTTCCTTTTATTGCAGGCTCAATGCTAATGCCTTCTTGGACTTCTTTATTAACTGAGGTGATGGGAGCGGCGGGACCATTAAATGTAATCACCAATGGATAAACTTCTTTGGGATTTTCATAATAGTTAGTAGATTCAATTGGATTGAGAGTAAAGCTGATTGCGTTTTTATTATCTTCTTTATTCTCCCAACAGCTTGTTAGCATGAAAACCATTGTTAATAACCCGAATAGGGAAAAGAAATTTCGTTTATTCATAAAGCGATCCTCTGCGATAGATTTATGATCTTATTCTACCTGAAATCCATTTCTGTGAGCAATCTTTCATCATTTTTTATCATGTGAGATGCCAGATGCTCTTACAAATTAACAGATGAGTTTTAGCGTGAAATATGGTAAAACTATTAGCCTTAAGTTTTAATCCATTGAGGAACATAACATGTCATTACAAGATATCATTGAAGCTGCCTTTGAAAAACGCGCTGAAATTACACCTAAAACAGTTGACCAACAAACTCGAGCAGCAGTCGAAGAGGCTATTGAGGGCTTAGATAGTGGAAAATATCGCGTTGCAGAAAAAATTGATGGAGAATGGGTCACTCACCAATGGCTAAAAAAAGCCGTTTTATTATCATTTCGCATTAATGACAATGAATTAGTTGCAGGCGGAGAAACTAATTATTACGACAAAGTGCCAATGAAATTTGCTGATTATGATGAAGCACGTTTTCAACAAGAGGGTTTCCGTGTTGTGCCGCCAGCAGCAGTACGTAAAGGGGCTTATATTGCAAAAAATACTGTCTTGATGCCATCTTATGTCAATATTGGGGCACGAGTTGATGAAGGCACAATGGTAGATACTTGGGCAACTGTAGGATCTTGCGCACAAATTGGTAAAAATGTCCATTTATCTGGCGGTGTTGGTATTGGTGGTGTGTTAGAGCCATTGCAAGCAAATCCAACGATTATTGAAGACAATTGTTTTATCGGTGCGCGTTCTGAAATTGTAGAGGGTGTGATCGTTGAAGAAGGCTCAGTGATTTCTATGGGAGTATTTATCGGTCAATCTACTAAGATTTATGATCGTGAAACAGGTGAAATTACTTATGGTCGTGTGCCAGCAGGTTCTGTGGTAGTTTCTGGTAGCCTCCCATCTAAATGTGGCAAATACAGCTTATATTGTGCAGTCATCGTGAAAAAAGTAGATGAAAAAACAAGAGGTAAAGTTGGTATTAATGAATTACTACGTACAATTGATGAGTAGTGAGTCTATATTACTAGCTTAAAACTTAATTAAAACTGACCGCAGTTTACTTAAGAAGAGTAAAGTGCGGTTAGTTTTTTGTTAGCTTATTTGCGATTGGTATGCTAATTCATTGTACGACATTGAACAGTATGATTTTTTATATGAGGGTAGATTATGTATGATCATATCTTAAATGCATTAATTAACATTGAAGCATATTTAGATAATGAGAGCTACAGTGTTGAAATACCTAATAACTTATTTAAAACAGACATTTTGCTTGATTACTATTATTATCCAACGCATTTTGTTGATGTCGATGATGATGAAAAAGAAATGATTGCACTCACCTTAGCAGATGCAGGTTATACAGATCATTATGATGCTTTAGCGGAATTGTTATGGAAAGCCAATATAGAGCCTGTTCCGAAAACAGAATTAACTGATGGTAATAATTATTGTTTTATTATGATCAGCTTTGGTACAGCACCGATTCAAGCATATTTGAAAGCAAAAAAAGCAAGATATGAACAAGTGACTTTCTTTTGTACACCTTATACTGATCGGCAAGGATATCAGCGCTTTAAAATTTTAGTTGTGCCAAATAAATTTGGTAGCATTTTTGAAGAGATGAAGCATGCTCGTAGCTTAGAAATAGACAGTGAAGAAAAATTAGATCAAACATATTGGTCATTATTAGAGCAGGCAATTGGACAGATATGTCAATCGCTTTCTATTGAAGCAGCAGGTTTCACCTTACCAGAAATGCTACTTAAACAAAAAAACTTGGAAGCCTATTCATTGTATTTAGAACAGTTTTGTCAATTGACAGGGATTCAAAACATAGAAGGGTTTAAAGCACGTTGGATCGACATTCAACAGCAACAAAAACAGTTAATTCAGCAAGTGAAAGATGAAGGTTTTTATGGAACCGTCAAGCCTCATTTTTTAAATTATCGCTTTCTATTATGTGAATATTTAACTTCAACATATGAAGACCATTGGCAAATGGATTATGAGGAATTAGTTAATTATCTTGCTAAATACCAAGATAAACCTTTTGAATTTAATGAAGAAGAGAACTTGCAGCTTGATGAACTTGCTAGAAAATTTGAAACAGGATCAAATTATAGTTTATTAGATATTGAAACCTGTTTAGAAAGTTACTGCTTTTTACCCTGCCTAAAAACGGACGTAGAAACAGTACTGAGTCTAGCAGAAATTTTAGATTTCCCAATCCGAAAATTAGGAGATTAAAGGAAATAAAACGCCCTAGTAACAGGGCGTTGTTGCTTATTTTTTCTTTGCTAGCATAGTCACAAATTTCATTTTAATTCGATTACCATTTTCATCAGTTTTATGTAATTCACCCATTTCTTCATTATATTTAATCAACTCCCAATCTTGATAATATTGTTTTAATTCTCCTGCTTTAAATGTAAAAGAAAAAGGGATTGGGCAAGGCACATCATCAGTAGACATTGCTGCAACAATTAAATTATAACCACCAATATTAGTATGGCTTTGCATATTTTCAATAATCTGTGGAATTCGGTCACGATTTAAGAACATAAAGACTACAGTAGAAAGAATAAAGTCATAGTTTTCTTGAATATTTGCTGAATTAATATCATAAAGTGCGGTCTGAATTGGCAAATTTTCTTTTTCAGCTGTGTCAGTTAAGAATTTAATACTATTTTCATTATGATCCCAAGACGTGACATTGTAACCTAATAGGCTCAAAAAGAGGGAATTACGGCCTTGACCACAGCCTAAATCTAACACTTTACAAGGTGATAATATATTTACTGCATTTTTCACTTCAGAATGTGTTGCTGTCATGTTGTATTTTTTGTGGAAATAATCTTCTTTCTTACAATGAAATTCCAGATAACATTCTAAATCGTCAGAAATAGGTTCAACTTTATGCCAGACTTGTGGTTCAACTAACGGAATGTCACTTTTAGAAGTAAAAATATGTTCACTTACGACTTTTCCGTCTTCTGTTAATTCGTAGAATTTGAGTTGTCCTGTTAAAACAGTAAGTTTTCCCCAAGTTCCTACTTTAGTATTATGTTTTTCTTGAAACATTTTTGGCAATGAAGTTGCAGTCCAAACAGGCATTTTTTTGTAACAAATTAGCTGATTTTTCATTATTTACCCTTATGTATTTTTAATAGTTGACTCAAATAGTAGGATAATAAAAAAGCGAGAACAATGCAATGTTTACAAAGTAAAATGAAGTTTTATCAGTAGAATAAATTATAATGATGGAACTTATTTAAAAATAATTTGAAATATTATTTGCTTTAATCAAAGTAACGTGTTCTAATGCATTCCGCTAGACCCGTCTTTATATAAGTTAGTTAGTACAGTTCTTCCTCATTTACAAGCGTTAAATTTGTTACTTGAAAAGCACTCTTACTCATCTTTATTTAAGTAACAGTTATTAGCACCACGCTTGTTTCAAGCATTAAATATATTAATTTTAATTCATTAAGAGGAAGACAACATGTCTAAATTCAATGGCACAGTAAAATGGTTCAATTCTGATAAAGGTTTTGGTTTCATCACTCCAGCAGACGGTAGTAAAGATTTATTCGTACATTTTTCAGGTATTATTGGTTCTAATTATAGAACTTTAAATGAAGGTGATCGTGTAGAGTATAGTGTACAAGATTCACAACGTGGTCCTTCAGCGATTGATGTACAAGTTATTTAATTAAAATTTGTTCAAAGCATAAAAATCCCCTAACAAAAATTAGGGGATTTTTTATATCTGTCTATTTTATTTTGACGTGTTATCAAGCTCATCTAGTATTTTATTTAGATCAAATGCGGTGCTTAATACGATTACTTCACCACCGTCTTCATATATCCATAAACTATCCGCAGAGGCATTAGAAAGCCTAATCTTAATTTCAGTATTGGGCTCAAGAGTTAAATAATCAATTGCGATAGGTTCATCGTCTATATAAGCAGAATATACATTAAATGAGTGGCTCTCTTTTGTATCATTTTTTAGTGTAATTAAAATATTAAAATCTAAGTTAGTGATAAATTCACTTTCAATAAAATCATTAATATTTTTAGTTAGTTGAGGACTCGTTCTGACATTTAATTGGCGATTTTTATAGCTGTAAATACTAACATCATTCTTAAATTTAGATTGACTATCAAACCTACCTATATCGATAGGAATTTCAAAACTAGCGAAAGAATCAAATTGTTTAGAAAAACATTCTTTATATTTTGCATTTGTGAACACCGTAGGAATTTTTTGTTGAGTCTTAAGTAAGTCTTCTGAGGGCTTTCTCGAATCGTCATGATTATGACAAGAAGCTATTTGTACATTTAATATGGCAGTTTGAGTGTTGATAGGTTCATTTAACAATAATTTCAATGACACGTCTTTTTCAATCTCTGTTTTGCAAGCCGTTAAAGCAAATAATAGACTACTTAATAAAAAGAGCTTTTTCATATGTATTCTCCTAAGAGTTGTCATCAATGCAGGTGATTTCAATTGTATTTCAAATAAACAAAAAAGGATATGTCAGTAAACTAAAATTTGTTATAGCATTGAATATGGCGATAAAAATTAAGTACATTGTAAAATAGTCGTCAGGATGGGCAATGTTATTATAACTAAAAGCAAAAATAATCATGAGCAAGATATTAAACAGCAAGCTTTTTGGTGATTTTAGCTATACGTATTTTTGAAATATTTCGCCGTATGGTTAAGCGTATAACTAAATTGAGTGGCTGTAAAAGTATGGGAAAGTAAAAAATAAGAGGAAGAAAGATAAAATTTAATAAAATCAATATGTTAGTTTATTAAAACACAATAAAAAATCCCTCGTCGTAAGACAAGGGATTAGAAGATGGTGCGACTAGCTGGACTCGAACCAGTGACCCCCACCATGTCAAGGTGGTGCTCTAACCAACTGAGCTATAGTCGCAGTTTGAAAGCTCGGTCATCATATAGATTTTTAAATCATAAAACAAGAATTTTTTCTATTTGTTTTGTTAAGTGATAAAAAAATAATCATATTTCTTCTAGTTTAAAAGGGGAATTTCCAATTTGTGATCTCGATCTAATTTTATTTTCAGCGTATAATATTACACAGTTTTTTCTTGCAATCTTGATTTATGTAAAGAAAGCTAGGAACAATATTTTATAATTTATTTATTTACGGAGTAGGTAATGTCTAGAAGACTAAGAAGAACGAAGATCGTATGTACGATGGGCCCTTCAACAGAACGTGGTAATAATCTTGAAAAAATTATCATGGCAGGGGCTAATGTTGTTCGAATGAACTTTTCTCATGGTACGCCAGAAGATCATATCGGTCGTGCTGAAAAAGTTCGTGAAATTGCAAAAAAACTAGGTAAAACTGTTGCGATTTTAGGTGACTTACAAGGACCAAAAATTCGTGTTTCTACATTTAAAGATGGAAAAATTTTCTTAAATATTGGTGATAAATTTGTTCTTGATGCAGACTTACCAAAAGGTGAGGGTACACAAGAAGGTGTCGGTTTAGATTATAAAACATTACCTCAAGATGTTGTTCCTGGTGATATTTTATTATTAGATGATGGTCGTGTGCAGTTAAAAGTGCTATCGACAGAGGGAGGTAAAGTATTTACTGAAGTGACTGTGGGTGGTCCTCTATCAAACAACAAGGGTATCAATAAATTAGGTGGTGGTTTATCAGCGGACGCTTTAACAGAAAAAGATAAGAATGATATTTTACTTGCTGCTAAAATTGGTGTCGATTATTTAGCGGTTTCTTTCCCTCGTTCTAGTGCTGACTTAAATTATGCACGTGAATTAGCCCTAGCGGCTGGATTAAATGCAAAAATTGTTGCTAAAGTTGAACGTGCAGAAACTGTGGCTACAACAGAAGCAATGGACGATATTATTTTAGCTTCTGATGTGATTATGGTTGCTCGCGGTGACTTAGGTGTGGAAATTGGTGATCCTGAATTAGTAGGTGTACAGAAAAAATTAATTCGCCGTGCACGTCAGTTAAACCGTGTTGTCATTACTGCAACACAAATGATGGAATCAATGATCAGTAATCCTATGCCAACTCGAGCAGAAGTAATGGACGTAGCGAATGCTGTATTAGATGGTACCGATGCAGTAATGCTTTCTGCCGAAACAGCGGCTGGTCAATATCCTTCAGAAACAGTAGCCACAATGGCAAAAGTTTGCTTAGGTGCAGAAAAAATGCCTAGTATCAATGTTTCTCGCCATCGTATGGAAATTCAATTTGAATCAATTGAAGAGTCTGTAGCAATGTCCGCGATGTATGCAGCTAATCATATGAAAGGTGTTGCAGCAATTATTGCGATGACACATACTGGTCGTACAGCACTTTTAATGTCACGTATTAGCTCTGGTTTACCAATCTTTGCATTATCACGCAATCAAGATGCTTTAAATCTATGTGCATTATATCGTGGTGTGACACCAATTTACTTTGATGATGTAAGTCGTAATTCTAAAGGTGCAGCGGCAGCAATTCGATTATTAAAAGAGAAAGGCTTCTTAGTTGCAGGGGATTTAGTTTTACTAACACAAGGTGACGAGTTATTGGCAAGTGGTACAAATACTTGTCGTACGCTTGTAGTTGAATAAAACGACTAAATTATAAAAAACGGTAGGTATGATAACCTATCGTTTTTTTTGCATTAATTTAAATTAATTATAATTTTTTGTCCTTTTTGAGCGCTTTCGTAAGCTTTTTCAATCAGGAATAAGACTTGGTATGCCTGTTTTGCTGTCACTATCAGTGATGAGAGATTCGTTGTTAATGTGGTATAAATATTATCGTAATAGGCTTGATAATTGCCACGCTCTCCTTCAATATTTTTACGTATAACAGAACTATTTATTTCAGTATGTAAAATTCCCCAGTCTTGTTCTAATTCTTGATTCCAATTACCTTCAGGTTTGATACCCGCTATTAAAAGTGCTTCTTGATTATCCAATTTAGGTTTTATATATGATCCTAATTTACCTTGTAAAATGATATGTGGTGCTTGTTCTCTGGCAAATTTAGTTGAAGACATGATGACTTTTTTATTAGTGTAATAGAATGTAATTCTAAAGCTATCATCACTACCACTTTCAGCGTTTTGTTTTGTGATATCGGCATAAAGTGCGGTTGGTATTCCAAACAAATCAACGACATGATCAATAAGATGAACACCAAGATCATATACTAGCCCTGTACCTAACTCTCCTGTTTCTTTCCATACCTTTTTATTTTTATGTGGGCTAAAACGCTCATATCGGATTTCATACTCAACAATATCGCCCAATAAATGATTTTCAATGAGTTTTTTTACTGTTAATGCACCGCTATCCCAACGACGATTTTGATAAACAGATAGCATAACCTTTTTTTCATGTGCTAAGTTATCTAGTATTTTGGCTTCTTGAGCTGTAATTGCTAGCGGTTTCTCAACAACCACGTGTTTACCTGATAGAATGGCTTTTTGAGCTAATTCGTAATGTGTTTGGTTGGGGGTTGTAATAATAATGAGATCAATCTCAGGTGTTAATAGTAATTCAAAATCATGTACAACTTCTACATAAGGGTAATATGTTTTTGAATGCATTGTAGTACGTTCAAAGACTTTTTTTATCTGAAAACGAGGATCCAGATCTAAAAAGGGGGAATGAAATGTTTTGGCAGACATACCAAAGCCAGCAATACCAACATTGATTATCTTTTCCATTATTTTAATCTCTCTAAATTAGCGAATAACATACTGTCAGGCTGATTGTGAATTTTATACATTCTAATCATTAGTAAAAATGCAGCAATAGTTAAGCTGACAACAAATCCAATCCAAAAACCCTCTGCGCCTAATGGTGTCACTAAAATATCTGTTCGGGCTAATGTGTAGCCAATAGGCATACCAACCACCCAGTAACAAAACAGTGTAATATATAAAATTGCTTTAGTATCCTTATAACCACGTAATGCGCCACCAGCAACAACCTGTACAGTATCTGAGAACTGATAGAGTGCTGCAAGGAGTAATAATGTACCAGCCATTGCAATAACTTCGGTATCTTTGACAAAAATTTGGGCAATTTCTACACGAAAAATGACGGTGATAGTTGCCGTAACTACTGCGATCAGTAAACCGACGATTAATGCTGAGTAGCATACTTTCTTCGCTTTATCTGTCGAGCCTTCACCTAATCGTTGACCAACAAGAATTGTTGCTGCCATACCTAGTGACATCGGTAGCATAAATAAGAATGAGCTGGTATTCAGTGCAATTTGATGGCTTGCAACAATATCTGTACCTAATGGAGAGAGTAATAAAGCTGTTAAGGCAAATAATGCGACTTCACAAAATAGTGCAACCGCAATAGGAAAACCTAAATTGAGGAGTTTTTTTAATGTCGTGAAATTAGGTTTTTCAAGAATCTTTTCAAAAACTTTTAAATCGCGTTGATTACGTGCATTTTTACAATAGAGAATCATCAAAATACACATAAACCAATTTACAATAGCTGTGGCAATACCACATCCTACCGCACCAAATGCAGGTACACCAAACTTACCGTAAATAAAAATATAATTGAGAGGAATATTTAACCCTAAACCAAGAAAAGTAATAACCATAGCAGGTTTAGTCTTAGCAATACCATCGTTTAAGCAGCGAAAATTTATCATCAGCAAGTAAGCAGGTAGTCCCCAGATCATGGCGTGTAAATAACCAAGCGTGATACTTTTGAGATGTGCTTCGACTTGCATGTAATCAAAAACGAAATTACTGTAATAAATAAGCAAGCCTAAAGGTAAACAGCTAAATAAAATAATCCAAATACCTTGGCGAACTTGATGGGCGATTTGATCGCGTTTACCTGACCCATTGAGATAAGAAATTGTAGGCGGTAGAGCAAGTAGTAGTCCATGTCCAAATAGAACTAAAGGAAACCAAATAGAGGCGCCGACAGAAATTGCTGCCATATCAGCAGAACTGACTCGTCCAGACATGATTGTATCTACTAATCCCATTGAGTTTTGTGCAATTTGTGCCATAAGAATAGGTAAGGCAATGACAATCAGTTTTTTTGCTTCAGTTTGATAGGCATTAAAATCTATAAATTTCATAAAAAGTCCGAGTTTGTTATAATAAGTAGATATTTTGTTTAAAGAGAGATGACTATGTTTACAGGTATTGTACAAGGAACTGCAAAAATTGTTTCTATTCAAGACAAGGCTAATTTTAGAACACAGACTATAAAAATGCCACAAGAAATGCTTAACGGTCTAGAAATAGGTGCTTCAGTTGCTAATAATGGTGTTTGTTTGACCGTAACGGAAATTAACGATGACTTAGTGAGTTTTGATTTAATGCGTGAAACACTACGTATTACAAATCTAGGTGAATTTACAGTGGGCGATTCTGTAAATATTGAACGAGCGATGCAAATGGGAACGGAAATAGGTGGACATATTTTGTCTGGTCATGTGTATTGTACTGCTGAAGTAAAAGACATCATTATTTCAGAAAATAATTGCCAAATTTGGTTTGAATTACCAAATGCAGATATTATGAAATATATTCTGACGAAGGGTTTTATTGCAATTGATGGTATAAGCTTAACTATTGGTGAAGTAAAACTACAGCAATTTTGCGTTAACTTGATTCCAGAAACTTTAACACGTACTTTAATTGGACAGCGTAGAGTGGGAGATAAAGTGAATATTGAGATAGATCCACAAACTCAAGCTATCGTTGATACAGTAGAACGTTATTTAAGTGCTAAAAATATCTAATTTAGAAATTGATTAAATTAAAGGGATAAAGTGCGGTCAAAAATTTCAATCTATTGACCGCACTTTAGAATTCATTGGTCAATAACTATAAATTAATTTAAATAGTTAAATACTTTGACGACTTTCTTCACACCTGAAACATTACGAGAAACATCAGCAGCTGCTTCAGCTTGTGCTTGAGTGACATTTCCCATTAAAAATACTTCGCCATTTTCAGTGATTACTTTAATATCAGTTGATTTAACACGTGAGTCGACAAGCATTTTGGATTTAATTTCTGTTGTCATAATACCATCTTTAGCAATTTGTCCAAATGTAATTTGTGGTTGAATACGAATTTGGTTATAGACCTCAGTTACATTTTCAACTCCTTTTGCTAGGCTAGTTGCAACTTCGGCTAGATTGCTATTTGGTGCCTGACCAATTAATAAAATGCGTCCACTATAGGAAACAATATTAATACGAGCTTCAGATTTTACTTGCTCGTCTTTATAAATGGCGATACGGACTTTTTCTTCTAAAGTTTCATCATCAACTTGAGTACCAACTGTTCTTGGATCAGTTGCTACTTTAGTTGCAACTGCTGCAGTACCAGCAATTGTTGCTGCAACACAACCCTGTAGCAAGATAGCGGAAGCTAAAATTATAGAGAGTTTTTTGAATGTATTCATTTGCATAATAGTTCTCCTGATATTATGTATAGTTGAATTTAGTGTTCTTGAAATTAGTGTTATTGTCAAGTTATGAATGAGAAAATAGAGTATGATCAATAAGCTCACAGATGAGATTAACAATGAAACAGTGATTTTCAATTATCCGGCTTTCTTTTACAGCGGGAACAGAAATTTCAAGATCATTTTCAGTTAAAAATCCTTGAATATGATCATTACCTGAGCCTGTGAGTACAATAACAATAATACCTTTATTCACAGCACAATTAATTACGTTAGTAATAAGATCTTCATTATGAGGTAGCGGGGAAAAAGCAACTAGAATATCACCTGCCTGAGCTATAGCATTAAATTGGCGCTGAAAGGCTGTATCTGTATTGTTGTCCAGCATCATGGATGCATTAACCGCATTATCAAGGCTTAACAAGATAGAAGGAAAACTGGGACGAGTTAACTCATATCGATTGAGTAAATTAGCAACTAGCAATTGTGCATTAATGTAAGAACGGCCATTACCACAAGCAATAATTTTATTACCTCTTAACAAACAATCAACAATACTTTGAGCTGCTTGGGCAATATTATCAGGTAATAAACTCGAAGCAGAGATATGAGTTTGAATACTTTCAGTGTATAAATCTTTAAGTTTTTCTAACATAGTTATTCATCAAGAAAATTCATTATCCATTCGATATCTTGTGTTGTTTTACCGAAGGCAATAAGGTCAAAACGGCAATCAGTATCTTCCAAACTACGCTCTTGTTGAGCAAGCCATAAGTTAGCGGCATTTAGCCATTTTTGTTGTTTATACCAATCAACACTTTCAATTGCAGAGCCAAATCGGTTATTTCTACGCTGGCGAACCTCAATGAAAACGATAGTTTCTTGATCTAACATGATTAAATCAAGTTCACCACATTTAAACGATTGATTTGCAGCAATAAATTGTAGACCTTTGGACTCTAAAAAAAGGCGAGCTTGGTATTCAAATCTCGCCCCTTGTTGACGACTTAATGAGAACATTTTTAGTTCAATGAGATGATTCCACCACTTTGGTATTGGAACCAAGTCATCTCTCGTTCAATATTACAGTTTGCACCCGCACTCAGTTTACCTGTTAAACCATCGATATTATAGCCTGGTACTTGACGTAATTCATTAAAGTGATTAATTAGCAACCATGCATCAGCACCCATTGCGTAGAGACGCATAAGTGAAAAGTCACCTTTAGTAAGTTTTTCAATTTTTTTGTATTGTGCAGATGTGACATCTTTAAAGAATGGAATATCACTAAATTGTAATCCCTCCATCAATAATCGATATTCAGGGCCGTTATTGGCAGAGTTACTACGTGAGCTAGCATATAATTTAACTTGTCCATTGCTGTTATCAATAGTTGTCTTAATTTCTGCTAATTGTTCACTCATCGCTACGATATAGATTCCTTGTACACTTTGACTGGCGCTTTCTAAACTATAAGTAATATCTGCTGCTTGAGTATAAAATTTAATATTGGCATCAGTTGCGGCAAGTTGTTGCCAGCGAATATTAAATGCAGATGCAGTACGACGACCAAGATCATTTTGCGGTACAAAAACTAGTGGGGTACGGATACCATCGCTCCACATTTTATTTGCGGCAGACTCAGCCTCATCCTCAGGTGATAATCCGTAATAACATAATTGTCCGATAGTGCGTTCATTTGAGGTTGAGTTTAATGTTAACACATCTAATCCTTGTACTAAGCTAGGATTATTTAAAATGGTATCTACATTTTGTTTTAGCAACGGACCGACTAGAGTTCTAATTCCTGATTGTTTTACTTGATCAAGAATTTGATCGATAGGTGTGGCCATAGTATCAAATATTTGTACTTGTGCACCTGAATTATCTTTAGATGCATCAAATCCTGCTTTTATTGTATTACCAATGAGTTGAGCGTTACCACTTAATGGCAATAATAATGCTACTTGTGAAAAAGTTGTTTGTTGGAAGTTAAATAAACTTTGTAATTCAGTTGGAAATAAGTAAGCTGCGGAGTGAGTTGGGTAGGCAACTTTCCATTGTTGAATAGCTGAACTTAATTGTACTGGACTACTTAGGTTAGCATTATAAGCGCGTACTAGAGCTAGCCATCCGCCTAGTGCTGCATTACCATTTGCCGTAGCATTATTGATCACCCCTCGATTAGCATTGCGTAATAAAGTCCAAGTGCGGTCAATATTAGCTTGTTTGCGAGGTACATCTGATAAGTATTGATCTATTTGAATTCGTGCTTTAACAGCCTCTATCACATCATAACGGTTTTCTGCAATTCGTGCGGCAATTTCATAATAACGAGCCATTTGTGAATTGCTTAATTTGGCTAGATTGATTAATTTCAGTTGATTTTCAGCGACAGTATTTTGTTGTTTAACCGCTGAAATGTGGGCATCAATGATAGATTTATCAAGTAATTGTTCATCTGTTAACTGTTTTAATTCTGCTAATAATGCTTGTGCTTGTGGTAATTTATTTTCTGTAATTAATACACGAGCAGCTAATAGTTTATAAGTTTGTTGTTCTTCAATATTTTGTGCCTGATACATTTTATTCATATAAAATTCAGAGCTTGCATTTGCATCGCTCCTTAAAGCACTCGTTGAGCCACTATCAAATAACGTAGTACAGCTGGCAAGAAAAAGAGTAAAGAAAAAAGGCATTAATCGATTTTTTAAATTAATGTGTTGTAATAGAATAGTCATGATTACTCCGTTTGTTAACAACAATAGAAAGATCTTACTTATCTCACTCATTAAAAGCAAATAAAAGAAGTCTCAAATGAATAATTTAACAGGAATTTTATATATTGTCGCCACACCGATTGGTAATTTACAAGATATTACACAACGTGCATTAGAGGTTTTTTCTAACGTAGATTTAATTGTCGCGGAAGATACTAGACATAGTGGTTTGTTATTGAGTCATTATGGGATTAAAAAACCTTTTTTTGCGTTACATGATCATAATGAACAACAAAAAGCCCATCTTTTAGTAGAAAAATTACAGCAGGGATATCATGTTGCGTTGATTTCTGATGCTGGCACACCTTTGATCAGTGATCCTGGTTTTCATTTAGTACGACAATGTCGTCAAGCTGGAATCAAAATAGTCCCTTTACCAGGTGCTTGTGCAGCTATTACTGCACTTTGTGCATCAGGAATTCCTTCAGATAGGTTTTGTTTTGAAGGCTTTTTACCAGCTAAAACAAAAGCAAGATGTGATAAATTAAAAAATTTAGCCGAAGAAGACCGCACTTTAATTTTTTATGAGTCTACACACCGTATTTTAGATACGTTAGTTGATATAGAGGAAGTTTTTGGTAAAGAGCGTTATGTTGTGTTAGCACGTGAAATAACAAAAACATGGGAAACGATTGTCGGTGATAATGTTGCGAATTTACGCCAATGGTTACAAGAGGACCCAAATAGAATCAAAGGTGAAATAGTCTTAATTATTGAAGGCAAACCAAAATCTGAAAAAGAGGAAATCGATCCCCAAGCGATCAAAGCGTTAAAATTAATCAGTCAAGAATTACCTTTGAAGAAAGCTGCTGCTATTGTAGCTGAGTTATATCATTATAAAAAAAACTTTTTATATCAATATGGGTTAAGGCATTTAAGCTAGCTTTTATGACAAAAATATTTCACTTGAGTTCTGTGAGGAATAAATTTATTTAATTAAATTAAATAAATCAGGTTTTGCTATAAATTGTTTGTCTTTTATTCTCGTTTTTGATTATAATCCCGTCCCTAATTTTTATGTGGGTATTTGATGATGCCCATTATTAATTATTTGTTTTCATTTCCAAATATAAAGCGATTTAAAATAAACGGATATGATGAATCAATTACATCGTAGAGCCCAAAATAAAGGCTATACTATTTATTTCCTCTTGAGTATTTTTTTCTGTCTCGGTTTATGGGGCTATCGTGAGCAACATTATTCATTTGTAGATGGTTTATACAACAGTATTAAATTAATTGTGATTAATGGGGAAGAACATGCCCCAAATTGGCAAATAGAGTTAGCAAGATTTGCGTTACCATTATTTACAATTGTTGCTGTCGTTAAATTGTTTCTACAAGTGATCGGTCAGAAGCTAACATTTCTTAGCCTAAAATTATTTCCTCCTCGTATGGTTGTTTTTGGTACAACCAAATTAGCTTTTGTTTCTAGTATGCTAATTAAACATCCAGGTAGAAAGCTATTTGTTGATGTTTCTAAAGATGGAATAGATTATTACGGTGAGTTGCCTAACCGTCATTATAAATTACTACATTTACCAGAATTATCTTTTGAACAATTAAATAGTTTGAATTTAAAATCTGCTAAAACTATTTATATAGTTGCTCAGCAAGATGAAATTAATATTACATTAGCGGAATCTATTATTTCACTCCTTAATAGAACAAATAGTAAACCTCGTTTATTAATTAATGTTAAAAATCGATTGGTGTCACGAATTGCTAATCAGGAATATATTTTTGAGCAATATCGCAGTGAAAAAGGTGAAATTGTCTGGGGAAATGCGATTCATAGCGCTGCACGTTTATTGTTACAAAAACGCCCTCCATTAAGGGAAAGTTCATTATCAACGAATGGTGTTTTACATATTGGGATTGTGGGATTTACTCCTCTTACGCAGCAATTAATCTTAAATATTATGCGTAATTGTGTTTATTTAAATATTAAGAAGATTTATTTAAGTATTTTTAGTCAGCATCTAGAGGCTTACGAACAGTTTTTGCAGGAAAATCCGCTCCTATTAAAAGAGAATCAGAGTAAGAAAATTTATGGGGGAGGTGGATTCCCATTAGAAGCAAATCATTATGTATGCTGTGAAACACATATTTCACCAGCGTTACTTACTGATGTAATAGCAAAACATGGTGCATTTAACCACATTTATATTACAGATGAAACAGATTACGTGGTATTGGAAGCATGTTATAAAATCAGACAAAGCTTAACCGCACTTCAAGTACCCGCTTATCTCACAGCTTGTTTATTTGGAAAAGACCTTGCTTATGTAGAAAAGCTCAATCTAGTTGCCCATGCTAATCAAGTTGATAATCAAGATATATACTATTTTTCGATTATTCAAAGTAATATTAATTATCCTTATGAAGAAGCGAATGATGTATTATCGTTAATTATACATACTGCTTATAAAGCTGTTCGTAGCCGTGCGTTTCCGCCAATAAAGTCTGTCGAGTTTGGACCTCAATTTGCTCGCGCATTTTTAGAAAATATTGATTCGGCTAATAGAGACTGGCGGGAGTCTTTACAGGAAGGATTTAAACATTCGAATCGTTGTGCAGCAGATCACTTATTTATCAAACTGAGAGAGCTTGGATTTGAATTAGTACATCAAAAAGAATATGCTTCTCAAGATTTGTTAATAGCAGAATTACATTGTGTAATTCAACAATATCTGACCCCAATGTTAAAATTAGAGCATCAGCGTTTTTATCAAGAGCGCCTCACAGATGGTTGGCTTTATGCGAAACAGAATGATGAAAAACAACAATTGAATTGCAGTTTAGTCCCTTTTGAGCAACTTCCAGAATTAGAAAAACATAAGAATGAATGTTTATTACGTTTAATTCCTTTTGTTTTAGCACAACCAATGGTAAGGCAACATTACCAACTTAAAAAGATAAATCGAGTAGCTGACATTACTTCATAATTTAATTTCGTACTACACTTTTAAATAAAAATAACTGTCTGCGTTATTTAATAGGATATTTTGTTTTGTATAAGGATATTTAACAATGACCCAATTATTTATTAGTCATTCTAGTCTAGATAATGCTGAATCTATTGCTTTATATAATTGGCTCAGTGAATTAGGTTGGTCTTTATTTTTAGATTTAGATCCTAATAATGGTATTCACGTTGGAGAGGAATGGCGAAAAAAATTAGGTAGTTCAATTAATGAATGCGAAGGCATGATATTGCTGATTTCTGATAATTGGTTGATTTCCCCACACTGTTTATCTGAATATCAGATGGCAGCGGCATTAAATAAACCCATTTTCCCTTTAATTATTAAATCACCTACTAAATATCGTATCCCTCATGCTATTTTAGATAAATGGAATATCGGAAATCTTGAAATTGGTCACCCAAAAGTAACTATTCCGATATTATTACCTTCAGGGCAATCAAGCATGGTTGCTTTTAGCCAAAGTGGCTTGAATGGATTAAAACGAGGTTTAACTTATGCAGGATTACATCCAGATTTCTTCCAGTGGCCACCTTTATCTCGTTATGACAACCCGCCTAGTCCATATAAAGGTTTAAAACCACTTGAATTTGAAGATGCAGGGCTTTTATTCGGAAGAGATGGTGCGATTAAAGCACTGTTATCAGAATTACAACGTTTGCGTGAAACTACTCAAATTCGTTTTGTTGCAATACAAGGGGCTTCGGGGTCTGGAAAGTCTTCTTTTTTACGAGCAGGGATTTTACCAAGACTTGCTCGTTTGCAACAACAATTTTTAGTATTACCACTTATTCGACCAAATCAGCTTGTTTTAAGTGGTGAAAAAGGATTGATTGAAGCATTATTTCAACTTTGTAAAAAATTAGATATTCGACGTACTAAAAAATCAATTAAGGAGCTTGTAACTAAGCCTACATTGCGTATCGCTTTAAAAGCATTTTTACTTTGTATTTTAAGAAGAGCGAGAGGAAAACTAGAGTTTCAACAGAATTCGGATTTACCAACTTTGATTATTTCTGTTGATCAAGCTGAAGAACTTTTTACTTCATATAATGAAGAAACGAGTCAATTTTTGCAATTAATTGCGGAGTTAATACATTGTGATGAACTCGATGTCATGGTGTTATCAACGATTCGTACTGATGCTTATTCTGCTTTACAAGTTGCAGAAAAATTAGAAGGGATTGATCAATATCCTTTTTCATTACCCCCAATTGCAAAAGGTGCCTATCAACAAATTATTGAAGGTCCCGCAAAATTATTAGAGAAAACACAAAAGCCACTTTGGATTGATCCTCAGTTAACGGATAGATTGCTAAAGGACTTAGAACAAGATGGCGGTAAAGATGCTTTACCTCTATTAGCTTTTACTTTAGAGCGGTTATATTTAGATTATGGTAGTAATGGTAAATTAGAACTTAAGGAATATTTGACCTTTCAAGACGAATATACTCAACAGCATTCTGGACTTGGTGGACTACAAGGTGCTGTATCTATTGCTATTGATGAAGCATTAACGAAAGCACAACAAGATCCTCGTTTACCTAAAAATCATAACGATCGTATTATGTTATTACGTCGGGCGATTATCCCTTATTTAGCCAGTATTGATGTAAAAACACACCAACCACACCGTAAGGTAGCACATTATATTGATTTCCCTGAAGATGTAAGACCAATTATTGATAGTTTAGTAGAAAGTCGTTTACTGACAAAAGACTATAATGCGCAATTTTTAGATAACAAAAGAAAACATAGCAATGAGCAGGGAATTACAGTTGAATTTGCTCATGAAAGTATTTTACGTCAATGGCGTTTGCTTTCAGATTGGTTAAAAGAAGATATAGCCGATTTATTTTTATTAGAAATGCTGCAAGCAGAAACTATCGTGTGGTTACGTACTCAAAAACATACAGAATGGCTACGTTTGAGTGGTTGTCGTTTACAGGAAATGGATCGCTTAGAGCAAGGGAAATTTAAAGCTTATCTCACACCAGTACAACGAGAATATTTGGATTGCTGTCGTGTACAAGAACAGTTGCAGCAAGTGAATGAGTTAAGAAAAGCCAGAGCTCTCATTACAGTCAGATCTCGTGCGTTGAAACGTGTAAAAATGAGTTTAGGTATTTCTTCTTTATTGTTAATACTATCTATTGGTGTGGGGTGTTTTGCATTTGATAAGAAACAAGAGGCTGAGCAGCAAACATTAAAATATCAAATGGAATTAGAAAGATCAGAAACATTATTACATGAAATTAGTACTGCAGTCAGTTTTCTAAATTTTGATCTGCGTAATGTACTAGAACAATATGTCCCTGCGACAAAACAAGCTGTCATTTATCAAGAAATTGAAAAACTAATACAGCATTTGGAAGAAAATACTTGTTATGAAGGGCTAAGAGAAATTGCTGTAGCTTATATGAATCAAGGGAATCATGCAAAAGAATTGGGTGATGTCGATAAAGCAAGTTTTTACTATCAACGTGCATTTGCTGAATTTCAGTATTTAGCCGATAAAACACCAAATGATTTAGAAATTCAACATGATTTAAGCATGGCTTATGAAAATATTGGACATCTTGCAGAAATCCAACAAGACTTAAATGCTGCAGAACAAAGTTATCAAGCTGTTCTAGGAATTAGACAAAAATTAGTTCAAAAAGATCCTACAAACTTTAAATTACAAGGTAGTCTAAGTCATATATATAAAAAATTGGGCGATATTAGCCAATTAATGAACCAATTTGAACAATCTCTATTTTATTACCAAAATGCTTTTAATATTGATCAGGATATTTATCAAAAAAATCCTGAACATTATGATGTACAAAGAGAATTGAGTATTTCTTATTATAATTTAGGCCATTTAATGCAAACTCAGTATCAGTATGCTCAAGCATTTAATTACTATCAAAAAGAATTTACTATTATTGATAAATTAGTTAAACAAGATCCAAAAAATCAACAAATTTTACATGACTTGAGCATGATATATGAGCGCTTAGGTGATGTGAAATTAGCTGAAAATAATCAGAAAGAAGCGCTAGATTATTATCAAAGAAAGTTAAATATCGCTAAAAAACAGATTCTTCAAGATCCTGATAATTTGCAAATTCAACATAATTTAGCCTCTTCTTATGATAAAGTCGGCAATGTTTTTCGTATACAAAAACAATTTGATCAAGCTCTTTTATACTACCAAGAAGCTTTTACAATTTTCCATGATATAGATGATAAATATCCTAATCATAGGCAAAATCAGAGGAGTTTGGGCATATCTTATGCGAAGTTAGCGAGTATCGCATTAAGTCAAGAAGATATAAAAAAAGCTTCGAATCACTATCACCAAGCATTTGATATTTTTGAACATCTTTCTGAAGAAAGACCAGCTAATCAGCAAATACAACGTATTTTAGGTATTTTGTACTATAAATTAGGTGACATTGCTCTGGCTGAAGGAAATGCGATACATGCCAGTGAACGTTATCAATCTGGGTTTACGATCATACATAAACTTTATTTAAATTCGCCTAATAGCCCTTGGGTACAAGCGGATTTAGCTCGTAGTTATGAGAGATTAGGTGATTTTGCTAGATTACAGCAAAATTATACGCAAAGTCATTATTACTATCAGCAATCATTAGAAATAGCCCAAACGCTATTAGCAAAACAGCCTAAAAACTATCGATTATTTCGCAGAACAGCTACAGTACACCAGAAATTAGGCGATGTTTTAAGTCATTTTGACAAGTCAGAACAAAGTGTATTTCATAATATGAAGTACAATATGCTAAAAGGAACATGGGATACAAAATCCATGGCAAAAAAGAAATAAAGACCCTAAGCTATTTTTAAAAAGCATTTATTTTAATTTGTACTGAGTCAGCTCTACCTTGATCATCAAGGATAGAAATAATATAACTGCCCATCGAGTTAGGTTGCCATAAGATGGGCTGATTGGGTAGAGCTTCACTAATAAATGCATTATCAATAAACCAGAATACCTTATGTACATCCGCTGCAACATTTGCTGACAAAATTAATGGTTCTGATTGAATTTGATGTGAAATATAATAATCTCTTTCTGCTAAAGGTGAAGTAATCTGAGGGTTATTTTGATATAAATATTGTAATGCTTGATTTTGTTGTTCATAAGGACAGGCAGGATTAATAATTGGAGTACGTTTCATTACACCAGCTTGTGCGAATAGCTGTTGAAAATCGCTTGACCACATTTCATATATTTTTTGTTCAATATCTTTATCGGAATAAGGCTGACAAGCTAATATATCAGTATTTTTTAATACGATAAATGGCTGGTAAAGCTGGCTGACAGTAATAGGTGATTTGCCTGGAATAAAAAGCGTTTTTACTTGTTGAGGGCAGTGTTGATTAGGTAAATTACCATCAGCTTGACAGACGAAAACCTCTTTTAAATTAGCTCCTTCCGTGACAATGTCACTCATTTGTGGTTCATTAGCAATGATACTATCCGCTAGTTGTAGAAAAAGTGGTGTGGCTACATTACGACCAATCAAATATGGATTGCTTTTATTATTGAAATTACCAAGCCAAACGACTAATGTATAACGTCCAAAGTATCCTGCTGTCCATGCATCGCGTAAACCATTAGATGTGCCTGTTTTCCAGTAGAGGGGTAAATTTGATTTAATCGATTTATTTTGTATATCAGTACGAATATTTTTGCGCAAAATATCATGGATCATTATCGTACTTTCTTTGCTAAGTAACTGTTTTTTTAAAGAAGATTTTTCTTCCTTAAGGAATTTTAAAGGTGACCATATCCCTTGGTTGGCTAACATAGCGTATAGGCTAGCTAATTGCTGAGCATTAAGTTCAGAGCCTCCCAATACTAAAGATAGACCGTAATGTGCTTTATTTTTAGTAAATGTTATATTGGCTTGTTGTAAAAAATCATATAAATCAGGTGAAAGACGACTGGCTATTTCAATTGCTGGGATATTGCGACTTTGTAATAATGCTTGAGTGACACTAATTGGACCAACAAAATTACCTTCATAATTTTCTGGTTGATATTCAGAAAAGATAGTGGGTAAATCTTTTAAAATAGTCTGGCTATGTGCCAACCCCTGATCAAATGCTAGAGCATAAATAAAGGGTTTTAATGTAGAGCCATAAGATCGTTTTGCTAGAGTGCCATTTATTTGACCTGAAATACGTTGATCAAAATAGTTACCTGACCCAATTAATGCCTTGACAGCCATAGTTTCATTATCGACTAACAATACAGATGCATTATTAATACCAGTTTGATATTGTTGTGATAAATAACGATGAGTAATGCTTTCAATTAAACTCTGTAAATGACTATTTAATGTGCTGATGAGTTTAGGTCTATTAGGATACTGTTGTAGCAATTGGTCAACAAAGTGCGGTGCTAAAAATGGTAATTTTTCTAAAGGACGTAACGCATAGCTCAGTTGAAAATCAGTTTGCCATTTTTTATCTTCTGGATGAGTTATTAACCAGCGATGATAGAGTTGATTACGTGCTTTAAATAAAGCAGGGTTAAGCTGAGAATTATGTTGACGAATATAAACATTTGGGTTTTTAGGCAGAATAGCTAATGTCATCGCTTCTGCCAAGTTGATTTGGCTATTTGATTTATTGAAATAGATTAGACTAGCTGTACCAGCCCCCTCAATGTTACGACCATAAGGTGCAAAGTTAAAGTAGGCCTCGAGTATTTCTTTTTTAGAATAACGAATTTCCAATTCAATAGCACGTAATATTTGTTCGGCCTTACCCACTAATGTACGACTATCAATGTGCCATAAAACACGAGCAAGTTGCATCGTTATAGTAGAACCACCTTGAGGAGAATTGTTTAAAATATAAGTTTGCCATGCGCCACGTATTAAGCCATATGGATTAACACCAAAGTGATAATAGAACCATTCATCCTCTTGAAATAAAACTGCTTCAATTAATTTTGGCGAAATTTCTTCAAGTGGTGTCCATAAACGATATCGCTCATCTTTTGCTGTAGTGAGGCGTAGCAAATTATTTTTATCATCATATATTGCAGTAGAGTAAGGAAAATAATCCTTCAAAGGAGTGTAGTGAGAGAGGCGAATAATCGTAGTAACGCTGCCTAGCAAAAGTACGGTTAAAAATAATCTAAAAATGACTTTTTTACTCAGCGTTTTCATTTCATTCTCTTAAAAAATTCCCCTTACTATATAGTAAGGGGAAAATAACTTGGATTGCATAGCTTATTAAAAGTTGGCATTACGTGGCGCACGAGGGAATGGAATTACATCACGAATGTTTTGTACACCAGTGACATATACAATTAATCGTTCAAATCCTAAGCCAAAGCCAGAATGTGGTACAGTACCATATCGACGTAAGTCACGATACCACCAATAGTCCTCAGGATTGAGACCCATTTCAAGCATACGTTGATCTAATACATCTAAGCGTTCTTCACGTTGTGAGCCGCCAATGATTTCACCTATTCCTGGGGCTAGGACGTCCATTGCTGCAACTGTTTTACCATCATCATTTAAACGCATATAAAATGCTTTAATATCTTTTGGATAGTTTTTTACAACAACTGGTGATTTAAAATATTCTTCAGCAAGATAGCGCTCATGTTCAGAGGATAAATCGATCCCCCAAGAGACTGGAAATTCAAATTTTTTACCAGATTGTAGTAATATTTCAATTGCATCAGTATAGTCAATTTGTGCAAAATCAGAGTTAACAAAGTTTTCTAAACGAGTAATAACTTCTTTATCAACGTGTTTTTCAAAGAATGTTAAGTCGTCTTTTCGTTCCGCTAATACGGCACGGAAAACATATTTCAGCATATCTTCAGCCAATTTTGCATTATCTGCTAACGTAGCAAAAGCAATTTCAGGCTCAACCATCCAAAACTCAGCTAGATGACGTGTTGTGTTTGAGTTTTCTGCGCGGAATGTGGGACCAAATGTATAGATTTTGCTTAATGCACAAGCATAAGTTTCACCGTTTAATTGGCCAGAAACAGTTAAGAATGATTCTTTACCGAAGAAATCTTGTGAAAAATCGACCGCTCCTTGCTCATTACGTGGTAAATTTTCTAAATCTAATGTAGAAACACGGAACATTTCCCCTGCACCTTCAGTATCTGATGCAGTAATTAATGGTGTTGCAACCCAATAGAATCCTTGTTCATGGAAGAAACGGTGAATAGCTTGAGCTAAACAATGACGAACACGTGCTATAGCACCAATAATATTAGTACGAGGGCGTAAATGGGCAACTTCACGTAAATATTCGATAGAGTGTCGCTTAGCTGCCATTGGATACGTTTCTGGGTCGTCAACCCAACCAGTAACAACGACGGAGCTTGCTTGTAATTCAACTGCTTGACCTTCGGCAGGTGATTCGACTACTGTTCCTGTGACAATAACGGAACAGCCTGTAGTAAGACGTAACACTTCTGAGGCATAATTTTCAATATCATTATTCACAATAGCTTGGATTGGATCAAAGCAAGAGCCATCATAAATAGATAAAAAAGACAGCCCAGCTTTTGAGTCTCGGCGAGTACGAATCCATCCACGTACAGTTATTTGTTCGCCAACAGTTATTTTACCTTGTAATACATCAACGATAGATGCAATTTTAGTCATATAAAAACCTCAATTTTTAAATAATTTTTTGAGTAAATAAACCGATATAGTTTACCTTAACTTATGAAAATTACCAAAATCTATTAAAAGTTTTGTTTTTGTGAAATAAATCTCATTATTACTTTAAAGCACTTGTTTTTATTCTTATAACTGGTATAAGTAGACAATTTATTATTTCTTATTTTCATTAGAAAACTCTGCATTAATATGGAACATAATCAAAAAATAGATCTTGTTTAATATGCTTCAGTAGCAGAACAATCTTTGCTTTACTTATGGAATAGAGTATTAATTATGCCAAAAATCAGAAAAGAAGATAAATTGCCACTACGCTTAAAGCAACTTGGACGCATTTACCGTTTAGTTGAACAATTTGAAGAAATTTCTCGTATTGATTTATCAAAGCTCTCACGTTTAGCTCCAGCAACAATTACAGCATTAACTCGCGAACTTATTAAAGAAAAATTAATTATTGAACGAGCAGTACAAAATACAGAAACGCGTGGTCGACCAGCTATTGGTTTATGTGTATCGCCATTTTACTGGCAATCTTTGTGTGCCACATTAGTTGAGAATCAATTTGAGATTATTTTAAGTGAGTTGGATGGTGGGGCAATAAAGCACAATATCTATCCATTAAATCAAGATGACTTTAAAAATTTAGAACAAGTTTTAGTCGCACATTTACAGCAATTCCTTTCTGAAACGCAAGATGAATTAAATCATTTAATTACGTTTTCTGTAGCAGTAGGAGGAGAACTAGATCATGAGAATCGATTAGTTAAGCTTGGTGAAATACAGCTGAATATTGATTTAAAAGCGCTATTCACTCCATATTTTAAGATTCCAGTGTTGATTACAGAATACTTCCAAACTTGGTTATTAGCTGAGTCCACTTTAGGTAGTGTTATAAACTGTGATAATGTTCTGTTCTTACAATTAGATAATGTGATTAATTTTAGTGTACTGTCTAAAGGGGAGTTATTATCACATAAAAATCAATCGCGTAGTACTATTAATAGGATGATAGTGCCCAAATTCAATATGATACAACAAGACATTAGCCCCGATTTAAATGATGTGCAACGCTATCAATTGCAAAATCAAGTTACGCATAAAGCAATTTATCCTCTGATTGATAAGTATTTTCCAGAAAATAAATTATCTAATTGTTCAGAAAAAATAGCTTTTTTGTGTGAGAAAGTAAATCAAGGTGATAAAAAAGCTGAGCAAATTTTATATCATATTGCAGATAGTTTGGCTTATATCTTAATGAATTTAGTGAATATTTTTGCATCAGAAAAAATTATGTTGAGTTCTAGTTTTTTACTATCAAAAGATATTTTCTTAAATCGATTAAATCAGTCATTAAGAGAAAATTTAGCCTCTACAGATTCTAAAGTAGAGGTTATTACAGGAAAATATGAGTGGAATACTCCTATTGTAGCGGCCTCAGCTATTAAACAAAGTATCTATGATGGCAGTTTATTAGGGCATTTTATTAAAGATTGATTATTTGTTCTGATAATAACTCAAGATGTATTTTGTAGATATTCTCTAGATTAATGATATCAATTTAAGAAAAATTTGTGTTATCTCAACATTTGTAAAGCAGAATTCCTTTAAGATCTTTGTAGAGAGAAGACTTAGAAAGGGGATAGGCGATGAGCTGTTTTTTTGTAACAGGAACAGATACGAATGTAGGTAAAACTGTCGCAAGTCGAGCCATAATACAAGCATTACAAAATAAAGGTATTCAAATTGTGGGCTATAAGCCCATAGCATTTAGTCATGAAGACAGTATTTATAATGATGTTGAATATCAAGATAAATCTAAAAGTGATTATGGTTTAGAAAATAATGCGGATGTATTAACTCTTATGAAGTCGACGAAAGAAAATGTAAGCTATCAAGACGTAAATAGTTATACATTTAAACATAGTACGCCGATTTCCTCTCATGAAGAGAAGAGTATTCATATAGAAAAAATAAATTCTGATTTATCTAGGCTAAATAAAAAATATCAATCAATCCTAGTTGAAGGTGCATATGGTTGGTTGACCCCAATAAATGAGCATTATCGTTTTGCAGATTGGGTTCAAGAACAAAAAATGCCAGTTGTATTAGTTGTTGGAATTAAGGAAGGTTGTATTAATCATGCTTTATTAACGGTGGAATCAATACAACAGAAAGGACTGCCTTTATTAGGCTGGATAGCTAATCGTATTAATCCTTGTTTAAGTCATTATGCTGAGATTATTAAGTTGTTAAGTGAAAAAATAGATGCTCCGCTTTTAGGACAGATACCTTACTTACATAAGCCAGAAGAGCAAGAATTGAGTCATTATATTACTAATGTTGAACGACTAACTTATATGGAAACAGTATTAGTAGATTAGTGCAATTATTTATACTTAATAAAAAGCCTTTTGTAATTATTACAAAAGGCTTTTTATATATATTTTGTGTAGAATTATTGTTCAGATTTAGCTTTTTTGCTTTTTTTCCATTTCCACAATAAGAAAATAGCAAGAATAGCAATAAGAATATAAATAAAAAATTGTCCTTGTTGGATCTGATGATGTAGTTTATCTAAATTTTGTGCACCAAAATAGCCTAAATATACCCAAATAGGGACAGAAATAATTGCAGCAAAGAAATCGATTAACACGAATCGTGTATAACTAACACGTCGAGTTATACCAGAAACCATGTAAATAACGGCACGTAATCCTGGTAAGAATCTAGCTGTAAATAATACTCTGTTTCCATATTTTTCAAATTTATCTCGAACTAAACGTAAGCGTTTCAAAGTAATTAGTTTACGCATTAATCTAAAACGAAGGATCTTAGCACCATATATACGACCTAACCAATACATACAAGAGTCACCAGCTAATACACCGAACATGCTTATTACTAACATAATATGTACGTTAATATCCTCAGGATATAGACCTGCTATAACCCCACCCGAGACAAGCGTAATATCCTCAGGGATTGGTAGACCAAATCCACATAAAATTAAGACAAATAATACAGCAAAGTAGCCATAGTCAGAAAAAAACGAGATTAGGAGATCCATTTATATACCACACAATTAATATGATAAATTATATAAAAAACAGTCTAATATTTTACCTTGTTTTTTTTATAAAGTCGCTAAAAAACTTAATTGAATTTCTGCACACTATTTGATTTATTGAAGTAAATCCAATATAATTCGCGATTCTCAAAGAGATTCTTTGAGAAGAATGATGGAAATCGTTGGGTCGCCTACGGTTTTATTTTTTAACTCTAATAATGAGAATCATGAAAATGTTTAAATTTAACGCTGAAGTTCGTCAAGCGCAAGGTAAGGGTGCGAGCCGCCGCCTGCGTCATAATGGTCAAATTCCTGCTATTGTTTATGGTGGTAGTGAAGCACCTGTCTCAATCATTTTAAATCATGATGATTTAAACAATGCACAAGCTCACGACTCATTTTATTCAGAAGTGATCACGTTGGTTATTGATGGTAAAGATGTAGCTGTAAAAGTACAAGCAATGCAACGTCATCCATTTAAACCAAAATTAGTTCACATTGATTTTAAACGTGTGTAATCTTTTTGATTTAAGAGATAGTTTGAAATATTAGTCATATTTTTATATGTAAATAATTTTATAAAATTTCAGGCTATCTATTTAATTTATT
The DNA here is from genome assembly GCF_900454865.1 of Pasteurella canis. Classification (GTDB taxonomy): domain Bacteria; phylum Pseudomonadota; class Gammaproteobacteria; order Enterobacterales; family Pasteurellaceae; genus Pasteurella; species Pasteurella canis. Next base: position 687,110 of record NZ_UGTV01000015.1, read on the forward strand.
TTAAAAGCTCTTTTACTGTATTAAGTCAAAGAGCTTTTTTATATAAAGAAATTTATTTTTATTAATATCGTCTTTTCACATCTTATTTAGATAAGAAATCTTTAAGAGCAATCATTTCTTTTTGAGCATCTCGAATACCCAGTTCATACATTGCTTGGACTTTATTCGGATCTTTTTCAAGACGTTTGATTGGTAAAGTTTGAGAGGGGCGAATAACAAAAATTTTATTCTGTTTATGTAATTGAATAATTTCTTCTACACGATCATTATAATCTTGATAACGGTAAGCAAGTTTTTGGGCTAAATTAGGGTATTTCTTATAAAACGTCTTAAAAATCCAAGAAGGTGTTGGTTTTTTACGATAGTCTAATGGGCGAGTAAGAATTACTATAATCTTATCATAGCCTAACATTTGGCATTTTTTCAGTGGAATACTATCAGCGATACCGCCATCTAAATATTTTTTCCCATCAATTTCAACTAATTTTGAAACAAAAGGCATAGCTGATGTCGCTCTTAAAATCTCCATTTCTTCAAGTATATTACCTAATTTTATGTATTCTGCTTCGCCTGTTTCAACATTCGTTAAGGTAGCGTAGAAGTCAATATTAGACTCAAGGAATGCTGTTACATCGAAAGGATCTAATTTGAAAGGTACTTCATAAAAAGCAAAATCTTTATTGACAATATTTCCAGTACGTAACAAGCTATATAATCCCATATAACGCTTATCGTTTAAATATTTCTGGTTATAGCGAATTGTGCGCCCTCTCTGTTTGGAAGGAAAATTCACACCAAATAGTACACCAGCTGAAACAGCAACGATACCATCAATATGAATATTTTCATCAAGAAATACATCCAGTACACCTGCAGTGAACATTCCACGCATTGCACCACCTTCTAACACTAAGCCTACTTTCATTTTTCATCCTAAATACTACGAGCAAAACCTGTTTAAAATAGACCGCACTTTTGATTTAAAGTGCATAAAAACACTATTTTTTATTTCTAAAATTTTGCCTGATTTTTCTGTTTATCGCTAGTATAAATCTCATCTATAATATCTGATCCGAACACTTATAAAAATATAGCGAATAAGATGAAAGTTGCATTAGGTATTCAATATAACGGAAAAAATTATTTTGGTTGGCAACGACAAGAAAATGTTGCTAGCGTTCAACAGGAATTAGAAAAAGCGATTTCTTTCGTAGCAAATGAAAACTGTCAAGTTTTTTGTGCGGGAAGAACCGATTCTGGTGTACATGCGACAGGACAGGTAATTCATTTTGAAACAGATGCTAATAGAACTGAGAAGGCTTGGAGTTTTGGTGTTAATGCGAATCTCCCAAACGATATTTCAGTGAGTTGGGCAAAAATTGTTGATGACAGTTTTCACGCACGTTTCAGTGCGATTGCTCGTCGTTATCGTTATATTTTGTATTGTCATAAATTACGTTCAGCAATTTTACCTGAGGGTATTACGCATTGTCATTTATCTCTCGATCACCAACTTATGCATCAAGCAGGGCAAGCTTTGTTAGGTGAGAATGATTTTTCCTCTTTTCGTGCGGCACAATGTCAATCTCATACACCATTTCGCAGTGTACATCATTTACAAGTGATTCGCCGTGGACATTATATTATTGTTGATATTCAAGCGAATGCTTTTGTGCATCATATGGTACGTAACATTGTAGGAAGTCTGATTGAAGTTGGGGCTGGACATCAACCTGTAGAGTGGATAAGTTGGTTGTTAGCAAAAAAAGATCGTAATTTAGCTGCACCTACTGCGAAACCACAAGGGCTTTATTTAGTCAATGTGAGTTACCCTAAACAGTTTGGTTTACCACAAAATGCGTTAGGTCCCTTGTTTTTAGAAAATGAAATATGCTAGCCAGATCAGACCTTTATTGCTGGCATATTAGCTTAAATTATGGTGTAATATGTCGAATTTTTCGTTAAATAAAAAGGTTTAAAATGAGCTGGATTGATCGAATTTTTAGCAAAAATACTTCTTCAACAAGTTCTCGTAAGTCAAATGTACCAGAAGGAGTTTGGACAAAGTGTAGTTCTTGTGAACAAGTTTTATATCGTGATGAGCTAAAACGCCACTTAGAAGTGTGCCCAAAATGCGGGCATCATATGCGAATTGATGCCAGAGAACGTCTTTTAGCTCTACTTGATAAAGATAGTGTACAAGAATTAGCAGCAGATTTAGAACCAAAAGATATTCTCAAGTTTAAAGATTTAAAGAAATATAAAGATCGTCTTTCTGCTGCACAGAAAGAAACAGGTGAAAAGGATGCGCTAATTGTAATGCAAGGAACACTATATGGTATGCCTGTAGTGGCTGCGGCATCGAACTTTAGCTTTATGGGCGGTTCCATGGGATCTGTTGTTGGGGCTAAATTTGTACAAGCAGCAGAAAAAGCGATTGAACAAAACTGTCCATTTGTCTGTTTTTCTGCAAGTGGTGGCGCTCGTATGCAAGAAGCCTTATTTTCTCTCATGCAAATGGCAAAAACCAGTGCAGTTTTGGCTCAAATGCGTGCACAAGGTGTACCTTTTATTTCAGTATTAACAGATCCTACTTTAGGTGGTGTGTCTGCAAGTTTTGCAATGCTTGGCGATATTAATATTGCGGAGCCAAAAGCATTAATTGGTTTTGCAGGTCCTAGAGTGATTGAGCAAACTGTACGTGAAAAATTACCTGAAGGGTTTCAACGTAGTGAGTTTTTGTTAGAGAAGGGCGCAATCGACATGATTATTAAACGCAGTGATATGCGCCAAACTTTAGCAAGTTTATTGAGTAAATTGATGAATAAGCCATCTCCTTTTATTGAGCCTGTATTGATAGAAGAAATTAAAACAGATAATGAGTAATTCAACTTCACAATTAACAGCCACTTCGTCTTTAATGGAGTGGCTTTATTATTTAGAGAATAGCCATTTCAAAGCCATTGACCTGGGGCTTGAGCGTATAAAATCTGTTGCAGAGCAGTTAGACTTATTAATACCTGCCCCCTTTGTTATTACAGTAGGGGGGACTAATGGAAAAGGTACCACTTGCCGTTTACTAGAAATGATTTTGATCAATGCGGGTTATAATGTGGGTGTTTATTCTTCACCACATTTAATTCGTTACAATGAACGTGTTCGTATTCAAGGTAGAGAATTGCCTGATCATAGACATGTAGAATCTTTTTCTTTTATTGAACAATATAAAACACAGTCTTTAACTTATTTTGAGTTTAGTACATTATCTGCATTGCATCTATTTAAACAAGCAAAACTCGATATTGTTATTTTAGAAGTAGGGTTAGGCGGTCGCTTAGATGCGACTAATATCATTGATAGTGATATTGCTGTGATTACAAGTATTGGGATTGACCATATAGATTTTTTAGGTTCAGATCGTGAACAAATAGGGTTTGAAAAAGCAGGTATTTTTCGTACTAATAAACCAGCTATTATTGGAGAACCTAATATACCTCAAACTTTATTGAATCATGCTAATTCACTAGCATGCAAGTCCTCTTGCCGTGATATTGACTGGTTTTTTACTGTCGATTCTTATTATTGGAATTGGACTGGGCAAAAAGAACAGTTTAAAAATTTACCTCTTTGCCAAATTCCGTTAGCTAATGCCGCGACAGTATTAGCAACGATTGAACAATTACCTTTTGCTATTTCAGAAGAGATAATTCGCCAATCTTTACAAAATGTAGAGTTAGTCGGGCGTTTTCAAACGATTAAACATACTGATTTATATCCATTAGCAAAAAGTATTAATAAAGCCACAAAGGAATTACCACGAGTAATTCTTGATGTTGGACACAATCCTCATGCCGCAGCTTATTTGGCAGAGAAATTGATTGCACTTAAACAACAAGATGACGGTAAAATTATTGCTGTATGCGGTATGTTAAAAGATAAAGATGCTGAAGGTGTATTTAGCCTCTTGTTATCAGTGATTGATCATTGGTATTGTGTTACTTTAACTGGTTATAGGGGGCAAGATGGCGATACATTATTTGTGACGTTGCAACAAGCGGCCCAAAATCAAGAGGTAAAATTATCCGCAGAAAGTTTATCTTCCGTAGAAGATGCCGTAAAAAATGCATTACAGCAAGCTGCTCAAAACGATATTATATTAGTATTCGGTTCCTTCCATACTGTTGGCGACTTTTTACAGTTACTGTAAAATCACTCGTGTTTCTAAATAAAGTCCTTGATATTTTAAGGACTTTTTATTTAGTTAAATGAGTAACATCATTACAACTTTCAATGACAAATACGCTCTGCCCATGCTGATCTTGATGATAGTTTACAATGCTGATAGATGTATTTAATAATGCAGGACTTTTTCCTTCCTCTCTATGATTTTGCCAAGTCGCTCCATTAAATAAACCTAATAATATGCGTAGCGTATGTCCATGCGATACAATTAAAATGTTCCCAGTGGAATGTATATTAATAATATCTTGTATAGCATTAAATGCACGGCTTGCAAGCTGTTGATATGTTTCCCCTTGATTAGTTTTTGCTTTATAGTGAGCAGGGTTTTCACGCATTTGTTGATATTCTAGCGAATCTTTTAATTGCGAAATAGATTGTCCTTCCCATAGACCAAAAGATTGTTCATTCAAGCCTTGATGTTGGAAAAGTGGGACATTTCTATCTGTCAAAATATAAGTTGCAGTATCGATAGTTCGTTGTAATGTACTGGAATATGCTGCAACAAAAGGTGTATCAGATAATGCTTTGCCTGTTAACTTGGCGCCTTGAATACCATCATCTGTTAACGGCGAATTACCGCTACCTTGAAATAAGCCTTGTTCATTCCATACAGTTTTACCATGTCGAACTAAATAAAATCTTAGTGTTTTCATAACTATTACTATTCCTTTATTGTTAAGAGTGAAATTATAGCTAAAAATTTGATTCATACCGTAAAAATATTTGCTTATGCTATAATGTAACGATTTTAATTTATACATATATGTGATTATGTTCCCTCTTACAATTATTTATCAACATGTAGATTTTGTAGTTATTGATAAACCCTATGGTATAAGTGTACATAGAGATCAAGAGGAAATAGGTCTCACAACTCTTATTGCTCATCAATTAAATGTGCCTCGGGTGTGGTTAGTTCATCGTTTAGATAAAGTCACTTCAGGATTATTGATTTTGGCATTAAATGCGCAAGCTGCACAAACTTTATCACAGCTATTTGCTCAACATAGTATACAAAAAACGTATTTAGCTTTATCTTCCGATAAACCTAAGAAAAAGCAAGGATTGATCATCGGAGATATGGATAGAACGCGCCGTGGTATGTGGAAATTATGCTCAACTAAGTCTAATCCTGCGATAACTCGGTTTTATTCAATCAGTTGTGAGCCTCATTTACGTTTATTTATTCTGCAACCTAAAACAGGTAAAACACATCAATTACGTGTTGCAATGAAAAGTTTGGGGAGTCCGATTTTAGGTGATCAACTCTATGGTAGAAACTCACCAGAAATTGACCGCACTTATCTACATGCATATCGACTACAATTTTATTATCAAGGGCAACATATCGACATTCAATGTTTGCCGACTTCTGGGCAGCTTTTTAATCGAGTTAATTTAACTTATTTATTAGCAGCACGTTCTTTTGATTACTAGAATCAAAGTTATATCTTTATTAATAGAACTCGTCATATAGAATCAATATTTTTTACAAATACACTGAATCAAAGTAAAAGACATTGATTAAAATGCAAAAAGCACTAATAAGGGCGTGATTTTTTAATCAGTTAATATTATCATTGACAGTATTTTTCACAGCATAATTGAATTTTTAGAGGACAGGTATGCAAAACCTAGAACAAATTACTGCACAAGCGTTGGAAGCCATTGCGAGTGCAGAAGATGGCAAAGCATTGGATGCTATTCGAGTTGAATATTTTGGTAAAAAAGGACCATTTACTGCATTAATGCAGGGGTTGAGAGACGTTTCACCAGAAGAACGTCCTGCAGTAGGGCAAAAAATTAATGAGGCTAAACAAGTTGCACAAAATGCACTTAATGAAAAAAAAGCACAACTTGAAACAGCCGAACTAAATGCTCAGTTAGCAAAAGAAACAATTGATGTAAGTTTACCTGGACGTAAAGTTGAAACAGGTGGATTACATCCCGTTACAATTACAATTGATCGTGTGACTAAATTCTTTTCTGAATTAGGTTTTTCTGTAGAAAGTGGTCCTGAAATTGAAAGTGATTATTACAATTTTGATGCGTTAAATATTCCTAAACATCACCCAGCAAGAGCTGATCATGATACTTTTTGGTTTAATCCTGAGTTATTACTACGCACTCAAACTTCGGGTGTACAAATTCGTACAATGGAAAAAATGCAACCGCCAATTCGAATTATGGCGCCAGGGCGTGTTTATCGTAATGATTATGATCAAACTCATACGCCAATGTTCCATCAAATTGAGTTATTGTACGTAGATAAAAAAGCCAACTTTACAGAATTAAAAGGCTTATTACATGATTTTTTACGTGCATTTTTTGAAGAGGATTTACAAGTTCGCTTCCGCCCGTCTTATTTTCCATTTACAGAGCCTTCTGCTGAAGTAGACGTTATGGGGAAAAATGGTAAGTGGTTGGAAGTTTTGGGCTGTGGTATGGTTCATCCAAATGTCTTACGTAATGTAGGTATTGATCCAAATGAATATTCTGGGTTTGCAGTAGGAATGGGAGTAGAACGCCTAACTATGCTTCGTTACAATGTCACAGACTTGCGTTCATTCTTTGAAAACGATTTACGTTTTTTGAAACAGTTTAAATAAATCAGTCAATTAAAAGCTAAAACAGACTTATCTGTTTGCCGATTAAAATGAGCAGCAAAATTAATCAAAATCCTATAAAGAAATAAAAGGTAATAGCATGAAATTTAGTGAATTATGGGTGCGTGAATGGGTTGAACCAACAATTAGCACCGAACAATTATGTGACCAAATCACTATGCTTGGTTTAGAAGTCGATGGTGTAGAAAAAGTAGCAGGTGATTTTACGGGTGTAGTCGTAGGGGAAGTTGTCGAATGTACTCAACATCCTGATGCAGATAAATTACGCATAACTAAAGTGAATGTAGGTAGTGAACGTTTATTAGATATTGTTTGTGGTGCACCAAATTGTCGTCAGGGTTTAAAGGTCGCTTGTGCGCTTGATGGCGCTATATTGCCTAATGATTTTAAAATTAAGAAAACAAAGTTGCGTGGGCAACCTTCAGAAGGAATGCTATGTTCTTTTAATGAATTAGGTATTGAGCTTGATTCAACTGGTATCATCGAACTCCCACAAGATGCTCCAATTGGTACTAATTTACGAGAATATTTACAATTGGATGATAACAGCATTGAAATTAGTTTGACACCAAATCGAGCAGATTGTTTAAGTATTGTTGGCATTGCTCGTGAAATAGGCGTAGTAAATAAACTTGCATTAAATACACCGCACTTTACTTCAGTTTCGTCAACTATTGCAGATAAAGTTACAATTGAAGTTTTAGCCCCAGAAGCATGCCCTCGTTATTTATTACGTACAGTGAAGAATATCAATGTAAAAGCACAATCACCAATGTGGATGCAAGAAAAATTGCGTCGTTGTGGTATTCGTTCAATTGATCCTGTAGTTGATATCACTAACTATATTCTGTTAGAGCTTGGACAGCCAATGCATGCGTTTGATGCAGCTAAAGTTGTACAACCAGTGCAGGTGCGTATGGCAAGTGCAGATGAAGAATTAATATTATTGGATGGTTCAACAGCTAAATTAAAGGACAATACATTAGTAATTGCAGACCAAAATGGTCCATTGGCTATGGCAGGTATTTTTGGTGGACAAGCAAGTGGTGTTAATAGTGAAACAAAAGATATCATTTTAGAGGCGGCTTTTTTTGCACCATTAGCCATTGCTGGTCGTGCAAGACAATATGGATTACATACTGATTCCTCTCATCGTTTTGAACGTGGTGTAGATTTTGAGTTACCACGTAAAGCAATGGAAAGAGCAACTGCACTGTTAATTGAGATTTGTGGGGGCGAAGCTGGAGAAATTTGTGAAGCCACAAATCAAGCTTATCTACCAACACTTAATCAAGTGCAACTGCGTCGTGAAAAATTAGATGCTTTATTAGGACATCATATTGAAACGAATGTTGTTACAGATATTTTTGAACGCTTAGGCCTACGAGTTAATTATACAAATGATATTTGGACTGTCACTTCTGCAAGCTGGCGCTTTGATATTGAAATTGAAGAGGATCTCATTGAAGAGGTAGCGCGTGTTTACGGGTACAACAGCATCCCAAATAATGCCCCATTAGCACACTTACGTATGCGTGATCATAAAGAGTCTGATTTAGATTTAGCTCGGATTAAAGCTGCACTTGTTGATGCTGATTATCAAGAAGCGATTACTTATAGCTTTGTTGACCCTAAAGTACAGGAGCTACTACACCCTCAACAGGAAGCATTTATATTACCGAACCCTATTTCAGTGGAAATGTCTGCGATGCGCTTATCTTTATTGAGTGGTTTATTAAGTGCGGTGCAATATAATCAGAATCGCCAACAAACTCGAGTACGTTTATTTGAAACTGGTTTACGCTTCATTCCAGATAAGGGAGCTGAATTTGGTATTCGCCAAGAGTTTGTTTTATCAGCCGTCATTACAGGTACAAAAAAAGCAGAACATTGGACTGGAAAATCAGAAAATGTCGATTTCTTTGATCTCAAAGGGGATTTAGAGAGCATTTTATCGCTCACAGGCACTAGTAATTTGGTTAAATTTATAGCAAAATCATATCCAGCATTACATCCTGGTCAATCAGCTGCAATTATATTAGACGGTAAAGAAATAGGGTTTATTGGTACCGTTCATCCAAATATAGCGAAACAGCTTGGCTTAAATGGTAGAGCAATCGTATTTGAAATCCTTTGGAGTGCGATTGCAACTCGTCATGTCGTTCATGCAAAAGAAATTTCTCGTTTTCCTGCTAACCGACGTGATTTAGCACTTGTTGTTGCTGATGACATTGCAGCAAGTGATATTCTAGATACCTGTCGGGCTGTTGCTGGTGAAAAATTAATACAGGTAAATTTATTTGATGTATACCAAGGTAGTGGTGTTGCTGCAGGACATAAAAGTCTAGCGATTAGCTTGGTTATCCAAGACAATGAAAAGACCCTTGAGGAAGATGATATCAACGCTGTGGTTTCTGTTGTATTATCTGAGTTAAAACAACGTTTTAATGCTTATTTGAGAGATTAAAATTATGACACTGACCAAAGTAGAACTCGCAGACAACTTAATCGAGAAATTTAACTTAAATAAACGTGATGCAAAAGAATTAGTTGAACATTTTTTTGAAGAGATTCGCGTTGCTTTAGAAGATGGTAAAGATGTAAAACTTTCTGGTTTTGGTAATTTTGAACTTCGTGATAAAGCTTCTCGTCCAGGTAGAAACCCTAAGACAGGTGAGAGTGTACCTGTTTCTGCTCGTCGAGTTGTTGCTTTTAAGCCTGGTCAGAAATTACGTGCTAGAGTGGAAAAAGCCAAACCTAAAGCCTAGCACTTTCTCAATTAAGCCATATCCTAAGCTATCCATGGGAAACCTCGGGTAGCTTTAGTTTTTATTAGGACATAAAATGAAGAAGTATGTAACCAGGTTGATATTATTCACTTTTGTGTGTTTACTGTCTGCTTGTAGTAATTCAAATAAAACAGTAGATAATATTCAGTACAAAGGGCAATTAAATGATCCTATTATGGTCATCGCATTGTTAAGTGAGCAACAGAGGGAATGGGCTGGCACGCCTTATCGTTTGGGGGGACAAAGCCAAAAAGGTATTGACTGTTCTGGTTTTGTACAAAAAACATTTCTAGATCGCTTTAATATTGCCTTGCCTCGCATGACATCGCAACAAGCAAAATATGGTAAATTAATTCCTAAGAAAGATATTCAAACAGGGGATTTAGTGTTTTTTAAAACAGGGCGAGGTCCGAACGGCTATCATGTAGGTATTTATGTTAAAGATGACTTATTTTTACATGCCTCGACTAAAGGTGGTGTTATTTACTCTTCTTTAAATAGTCCTTATTGGTCGAAAAAATACTGGCAAGCAAGGCGAATTTAATCAGAATATACATTCTTGTTATCTTTATTGGAGAAATAATTCTCCTACTAAATCATCAATAGCTTTTGACAATAATGTACGATCATGACGATAGCAAATATCACTCGCATGTAATGGTCTTGCTATTACTTTGATATTTAAATCTTCACAAAAATCGACCGCACTTGTTGATACAATTGCACCATCAATAATAGCTTTATCGACAGTATGATGAATCCATTGAATACGCTGGGAAAGTGTCAAGTTAGCTGCAGGACTTTGCTCAACGCCTAAATTATCAATAAAAATTTTTTTTGCCTGACTCTGTTTTAAAACATCAATAACTTCGGGCAATAAAATAGGGGGTAAAATGCTTGTTAGAAAACTCCCAGGTCCAAATAATATGATATCTGCTTGTTTCAATGCTTTAATTGCCTCTGGTGTTGTAGGTACTAATGGAATGAGAAAAATTGATTTGGGCAACTCAGCTAAATTATCTATACTTACTTCTCCTACAATACTTGCACCTGATTGTAATACTGCTGCAAGATGAACTGGGCTTTCTGACATAGGAATAATATGTGATTTGACTCGTAATAACTCACGTACTAAATTGACTGCCTCAACTGGGCGAATATGCATATTTTCAAGTGCTTTAAGCATTAAATTACCTAAATTATGTCCCGCAAGTTCACCGTTGCCAGAAAAACGGTATTCAAATAATGCAGAAGCAGTACTAGGCTCCGTAATAATTTGATTTAGACAATTACGTAAATCACCCCAAGCAATCCCACCATGATTAAGACGGATACGACCTGTAGAACCGCCATTGTCTGTAGTTGTCACAATACCAGTCAAACGCTCTTTCATAAAACTCAATGCTGACATTAAACGCCCTAATCCATGACCACCGCCAATTGCTACAATATGCTTGATACGATCTAAATTTTGATATTGATTATGACATATTAATTCTGACATTTTATATTCCTTGAGCTGTTTTGTAATAGAGACATTTATCTCGTAGTAAAGTTCTTTTAACTCTATATAAGATTAAATAACAACGCTATATATTTATTTATATAATTGATTTTAAAGAATTTTCTTATTTTATGCGCTAGATCATATTATTTGTTTGCAATCCTTCAGATATATCTCTTACAATAGAAATCAACAATTTGATGACTTAATTATCGCATAACTCCGAGCTTACTTAACCTACGTTTTCATAAGAAATATGGTAGTAATGCCAATAACATAAAAAATTTATGTTATTCAGGGATACGCTGGAAACGGTTTATCCTCTCATATTTTAGAAAGGTGTGAAATGCAATCCATTCCAATTAAACAAATCGGGCATGATCATCTCATCGATGCTTTCCAACGCCAATATTATTATTTACGTTTGTCTATTACTGATGTATGTAATTTTCGTTGTAATTATTGTTTACCAAACGGTTATCAACCTGAAGCGAATAAGCCTAGTTTTTTAACACTTGATGAAATTCGTCGTGTAGTGAGTAGCTTCGCTGCAATGGGGACAGAAAAAGTGCGTGTGACTGGTGGAGAGCCTACGTTACGTAAAGATTTTCTCCCTATTGTTGAAAACATTGCGCAAATATCGGGAATTAAACAAATTGCACTAACGACAAATGGATTTCGTATGGCAAAAGATGTTGGGAAATGGCGTGATGCAGGTATCACTTCAATTAATGTAAGTATTGATAGCCTTGATCCACGTATGTTTCATCGTATTACTGGAGTAGATAAATTTGATGATGTAATGCGAGGTATCGAGTGTGCTTTTGATGTTGGTTATGCAAAAATTAAGGTTAATTCCGTTTTAATGAAGCAGCTTAATGATACTGAATTTGAGCAGTTTTTAGAATGGATTAAACATAAACCCATTCAAATGCGCTTTATTGAGTTAATGCAGACTGGCGAAATGGATCATTTTTTCCATAAATATCATTTATCAGGGCAGGTTTTAGCAGATAAATTATTACAAGCAGGCTGGGAGTTACAAAGAAAAGGCTTACTAGATGGGCCTGCAAAAGTATTTAAGCATCCAGATTATAAAGGTGAGATTGGTTTAATTATGCCCTATGAGAAGAATTTTTGTTCAAGTTGTAACCGTTTGAGAGTCTCAGCTAAGGGGAAACTCCACCTTTGTTTATTTGGTGAAGAAGGAGTAGAGTTACGGGATTTATTACAATCTGATGAGCAACAAGCTCAGTTAAAAGCGCGGCTTTATTCAGCATTACAAAATAAGCGAGAACACCATTTTTTACATACTGGAGATACGGGTGTTCGTGCTCATTTAGCAAGTATTGGTGGTTAATTGTAAAATTTTCCAAAGCAGATTTCATTTTTTTCATTTTCAGTTTTGATTCAATATTTAATAAATTATTATGAAAACATTTACACACATTAATCATAATGGCGAAGCTAATATGGTAGATGTTTCTACCAAACAAGAAACTATTCGTCAAGCAAGAGCAGAAGCATTGGTGACAATGTCACAAGAAACATTAGCAATGATCATGACTGGTCAACATCATAAAGGTGATGTTTTCGCAACTGCACGTATTGCAGGTATTCAGGCTGCAAAACGGACTTGGGAGTTAATTCCTCTTTGTCATCCATTACTTCTTTCAAAAGTTGAAGTTACACTCACACCATTAATCAAGACTCACCAAGTCCGTATTGAAAGCCTTTGTAAGTTAACGGGTAAAACAGGAGTTGAAATGGAGGCGTTAACAGCAGCCAGTGTTGCTGCCTTAACAATTTATGATATGTGTAAAGCAGTACAGAAAGATATTGTAATTGAACAAGTACGTTTATTGGAAAAAAGTGGTGGAAAATCTGGGCACTTTGTTGTAAATACATAGGGAAAAGATATGTTAAAAGTATTGTTTTTTGCACAAACTAGAGAATTAATTGGTCTTGATCAAATTGAATTACCAGCAACATTCCATAGTGCAGAAGAAGTTCGCTCTCATTTAGCAGAGAAAGGAGAAATGTGGGCACTTGCATTAGAAAAAGGAAAATTATTAGTGGCAATTAATCAAACATTGATGTCATTAGAAAGCGCGGTTAAATCTGGCGATGAAATTGCCTTCTTTCCACCAGTTACGGGAGGGTAGAAATGAGTGATATTCAAATCACAGTGCAGGAGCAAGCGTTCGATCAAAATGCGGTTTATCATTGGTTATCTGAACAAAACTCAGTAGGGGCAACTGTCATATTCGTTGGAAAGGTGCGTGACTTAAATTTAGGTAATACTGTTTCTAGTTTATATCTTGAACATTACCCAGCAATGACGGAGAAAGCCTTACATGAGATTGTGACGCAAGCTCAAGTCCGTTGGGATATTCAGCGAGTTGCAGTAATTCATCGTATTGGACTATTGCAGACAGGCGATGAAATTGTCTTAGTCGGAGTGAGTTCTGCGCATCGAAGAGATGCTTATCAGGCGAATGAGTTTATTATGGATTTTCTAAAAAGTAAGGCTCCTTTTTGGAAAAAAGAGCAAACTGATAAGGGCGAACATTGGATTGAGAGTCGTGATTCTGATCAAGAAGCCTTAACTCGTTGGTAATAAAATATCAAACAACGCACTAAAAGTGCGGTTGTTTGATAGAGAGATATTAAGCTTAAATATTCTATAATACTTTAACGATACTTTCACAAAGATAACGAATATTATCTTCAGTAATACCCGCCACATTGATTCGACCTGAACGTACTGCATAAATAGCAAATTCATCTTTTAAACGATCCATTTGCTCAGGGCTTAAACCACAGAATGAGAACATACCGTTTTGGTCAATAATAAAGCTGAAGTCACGATCTGCGCCGAATTCTTTTAATAACTCAACAAATTGACTACGCATTTGTTTAATACGATCGCGCATCTCTGCTAATTCTTGAGTCCATTCTGCACGCAATTTATCATCATTTAAAACGATAGATACAGTTGTTGCGCCGTGAGAAGAAGGATTAGAATATAGCGTGCGAATAATTGACTTCACTTGTGTTAATGCTGTTGATGCAATTGCTTCATTTTCAGCTACTAGAGTCAATGCACCAACACGTTCACTATATAAACCGAAGTTTTTAGAATATGAACTTGCTACTAATAACTCTTTATGGTTCTGAGCAAATGCACGTAAGCCAAAAGCATCCTCTTCTAATCCATTAGCAAAACCTTGATAAGCAAAATCAAATAGGGGTAACCAACCTTTTTCTGCTGACATTTGGGCGAGTTGCTCCCATTGTTCTTGTGTCGGGTCAATACCTGTAGGGTTATGACAGCAACCATGAAAAAGTACTACATCGCCTTCTCCCGCATTACTAAGGTCTGCAATTAAGTTATCCCAATCTAAACATTTATTTTCAGGATCATAATAACGATATTCACGAATCGTCATACCCACAGCGTTAAAAATTGCATTGTGATTTGGCCAAGTTGGTGTACTAATCCAAACGTTCTGTGATTTTGTTTGACGTTTAATAAACTCTGCTGCGATACGTAGTGCACCTGTTCCACCTAAACTTTGTACGGTTTTTGCACGACCTTGCTTCACGACATCTGAATTTGCACCGAATAATAATTCTTTAGTACGCGTATTAAACTCAGCAACACCATCAATAGCTAAATAATTTTTAGTAGTTTCAAGATCAAATAAGCGTTTTTCTGCTTCTTTGACTGCACGCATAATTGGTGTATTGCCATGTTTATCTTTATAAACACCAATACCAAGATTGATTTTATTATCACGTTTTTCTGCTTTAAATGATTCCCCTAAGCCTAAAATTGGATCAGCTGGCGCAGCGTTAATATTCTCAAACATAATTATATCCTTAACGTTGTGTTTAATAATCTGTGAACTAGTTATACTGTAGGCAACAAATATTAGCAAGCCTCGTTTAAAAAAATTTAAAGATTTAATTTATTCTTTAGAAAACATATTAAAAAAATTTAGTTTTATTAAATTATTTTAATTTTTCTAGCACCCAGTTTAAACCAGAATGATAGTCTAATGGTAATTCTTTCCAGAGTTTTTCTAAACTTGTGATCAATATCTTTTTATCAGGGTGAGTTAAATTAATATGGCCAACTTTACGTCCTGGGCGAACTTCTTTACCATACCAATGTAATTGACTAAATGGGGTATCTAACCAAGATTGGTTGTGTTCAGTACCAATTAAATTAACCATGACACTTGGTGCGATAAGATTAAGTTCGGATGTTGGTAAGTCAAGTAAAGCCCTTAAATGTAATTCAAACTGACTTACAGAACAGCCTAGCTGTGTCCAATGACCACTATTATGAACACGAGGCGCTAGTTCATTAATTAATAATTGTTCTCCGACCACAAAACATTCCATTGCCATTACACCAATATAATTCAGTTTATGCATGATCTTACTTAGCATACTCTCGGCCTGGGCTTGGTGTTGAGATTGTTTTGGAAATTCGATATCTACAATACTATAACGTAAAATACCGTTTTGTTGTAAGTTATGTGTAATAGGGTAGAATCGTGTTTCTCCATTCTGAAATCTTGCGCCGACAAGAGAAATTTCATAATCGAAAGGAATAAATTTTTCGGCAATTGTTTCACCATAGAGATCATTTGTAATTGTCGCTTGATTTTCGCGAGTAATAATCCACTGTCCTCGTCCGTCATATCCCCCCATACGGCGTTTTACAACTACTTTTTCACCAATATCTGTAAAGACTTGCTGCCATTGTGCAGGTTGAGCCAATAAACACCAAGGTGAGGTCGGTAGATTTAGCTCATCAAGTAATGATTTTTGTGATAGACGATCAGCTAAATATCCAAATATATTTTTATTTATAAATTTATCATGATGCGCGAGCATTTCTGTTAAGGGTGTTTTTTCCCAACGTTCAATTTCTGCGGTAATAATACTGTTTTGTGGAAAATCAAATAGTGGTGCATCAAAAGCAAGGGGTTGAACATGAATATCTAAAGGTGCACCAGCATAACGGAGCATTCGCCCTAATTGACCATTACCTAAAACATATACTGTTGGATACAAAGCACTTTCTTGCATATCAAAAAACCATTTTGGAAAGAAATAAAAAAACTAAATAGAGCAAACATTTGCTTGCTCTATAACTTTATGAAAAACGAGGATCTGGATTATCTAATACCGTATTGGTTTGATTTTCTCTAAATTGATTCAAGCGGGCTAAAAGTACAGTATCAAATGCTGCTAAAATTTGTGCTGCAAGGAGTGCTGCATTTGCCGCGCCAGCAGGACCAATAGCGAGTGTACCAACAGGAATACCTTTAGGCATTTGAACAATGGAATAAAGACTATCTACACCATTTAGCATCGAACTTTTTACTGGGACGCCCAGTACAGGTACTAATGTTTTAGATGCAATCATACCAGGTAAATGAGCTGCACCACCTGCACCAGCTATGATTACTTTATAACCTTTTGACACTGCATTTTCTGCGAAATGAAATAATTTATCTGGTGTACGGTGGGCAGAAACGATTTCAACATGATAAGGGAGGTGTAATTCATCAAGAATATGTGTCGCTTCTTGCATAGTTGCCCAATCACTTTTTGAGCCCATGACAATAGCGATCTGTGCAGTGCTATTTGACATTTTATTCCTTAATTTTTCTCAATAATAAGATCGTGCGTAGAATAACATACAATAATCAATAAGCAAACGATTGCTAATGTTTTTATTCACTAAAATACGATTGCAACTTCCCTTAGAAAATCATATCCTAAACACATTTTTTGAGTCTTAAATAAGAATGGGTTCTTATATGCAAGCTAAAGCAAAATATAGAAAAGATTATCGTACACCTGACTTTACTGTCACTGACATTTTCCTTGATTTTCAACTTGATCCTAAAAAAACCACTGTTACTACAACTAGCCAGTATCAACGTCTGAATCCTGAAGCTACTAAATTACGTTTAGATGGGCACAGTTTTCAGTTTTCCACATTAAAGTTGAATGGTCAAGATTTTAAACAATTTGAACAAGATGGTGAAAGTTTAACTCTTGATTTAAGTGACTTACATACCACAAATTTTGAAATTGAAATTGTCACTATTTTAAATCCTGAAAAAAATACATCTTTACAAGGTTTATACCAGTCTGGTGATGGAATTTGTACTCAGTGTGAAGCAGAAGGATTTCGTCAAATCACGTATATGTTAGATCGTCCTGATGTGCTTGCTCGCTATACTACAAAAATTACAGCAGAAAAAAATAAATATCCTTACCTATTATCTAATGGTAATCGTATTGCAAGTGGCGATTTAAATGATGGGCGTCATTGGGTAGAGTGGCAAGATCCCTTTCCAAAACCAAGTTACTTATTCGCTTTAGTTGCAGGTGATTTTGATGTGTTAACGGATATTTTTACAACAAAAAGTGGGCGTAATGTTGCACTAGAACTGTTTGTTGATCGTGGTAATTTAGATCGTGCAGATTGGGCAATGCAAAGCTTAAAACGCTCAATGAAATGGGATGAGGAGCGCTTTGGTCTAGAGTATGATTTAGATATTTATATGATTGTTGCTGTTGATTTCTTTAATATGGGAGCAATGGAAAATAAGGGGTTAAATATTTTTAACTCTAAATTTGTTTTGGCCAATCCGCAAACAGCAACAGATGAAGATTATCTAGCAATTGAAAGTGTCATTGCTCATGAGTATTTCCATAATTGGACGGGTAATCGTATTACTTGTCGTGATTGGTTCCAACTCAGTTTAAAGGAAGGCTTAACTGTTTTTCGTGATCAGGAGTTTACCTCGGATTTATGGTCACGTTCAGGTAAGCGTATTGAAGACGTACGTTTATTGCGAACTGCGCAATTCGCTGAAGATGCCAGTCCAATGTCGCATCCAATTCGCCCTGATAAAGTAATTGAAATGAATAATTTCTATACGGTTACAGTATATGAGAAAGGCGCAGAAGTGATTCGTATGCTGCACACTTTATTAGGTGAAGAGCTATTCCAAAAGGGTATGCAACTTTATGTCGCTGAAAATGATGGAAAAGCGGCAACTTGTGAAGACTTTGTTTCTGCAATGGAACGTGCCTCGGGATTTGATTTAACCCAGTTCCGCCGTTGGTATAGTCAATCAGGCACGCCAGAACTGACAATTTCCGATAGCTATGATGAAGAAAGTGCGGTCTATTCTTTACATGTTTCACAAATGACTCCACCTACTGTCGATCAAATGGAAAAGGTAGATTTACATATACCATTAAAAATTGCGTTATATGATAAAGCAGGTAAACCACTCGTATTAAAACATCACGATACAGTAGTCAACTCTGTGCTCAATGTGACGCAAAACGAGCAAACATTTGAATTTACAGATATTCATACTAAACCAGTACCAGCTTTACTTTGTGATTTCTCTGCGCCAGTGAAATTATATTATGATTATAGTACCACGCAATTAAGCACCTTGTTACGTCATGCTGAAAATCATTTTGTACGTTGGGATGTTGCACAAATACTTTATGCTGCTGAATTACGTCGTAATTTAACTCGCTATCAACAAGGTAAAGCGCTTGAATTTTCAGCTGATATTCTCGCTGAGTTATATCAAATATTAGAAACTTATCAACAAAATGTTGAATTAACAACATTAATTTTAACATTACCAAAAGTCACTGAATTTGCTGAGCTCTTTAAAACAATTGATCCTGAAGGCATTACGATTGTTCGTGATTTTATGGTTCGGACTATAGCAGAAAGCTTGAAACAATCTTTTTTAAAAGTGTATAACAATATTCGGTTAGACACTTATCGCGTAACTGCAGAAGATATTGCATTACGTGGTTTACGCAATCTTTGTGTTAGTTATTTAGCTTACACTACAGTAGGTAATAATGTTGTAAATAAACATTACACTTATGCTAATAATATGACAGACACACTCGCTGCACTAAGTGCCGCAAGCAAAGCTCAACTACCTTGTCGTGATAGTTTATTGGCAGATTTTGAAAGTAAATGGCAACATGATGGTCTTGTTATGGATAAATGGTTTATGCTACAAGCAACTCGTCCAGATGAAGATGTCTTATTAAACGTCATGCACCTAATGGATCATCCAAGTTTTAACTTCAATAATCCGAATCGAGTTCGTTCCTTAATTGGGAGTTTTGCAAATCACAATTTAAAAGCATTTCATGTTATTGATGGTGCCGGATATCGCTTTTTAACTGATATTTTGATTCGTTTAAATGACAGTAATCCACAAGTTGCCTCTCGTTTAATTGAACCATTGATTCGTTTTTCTCGTTATGATGGTCAACGTCAAACTTTAATGAAACGTGCATTAGAAAGACTAAGCGAAGTTGAAAATCTTTCTCGTGATCTTTATGAGAAAATTGAAAAAGCATTACAGTAATTTAAAATAATGCGGTTAGAATTCAGAGAATTTTGACCGCACTTTTCTTACATTTCATGCTAATCATTTGCTTTAAAAAATAAAAGGAATTTCCTATTACTTTGCCATATAAATGCGTATAATTCTGCATATTTTCACAGTTAAACTATCCAGAGAGATAAACGAGTATGTATTCATTAGTCAGAAAGGCACTTTTTTCCCTTGATGCTGAAAAAGCACACGATCTCACAATCCAGACTTTAAAAATTATTGGTCGCTCGCCTTTGAATCCTATTTTAAAAGCTGTTTTTTCATGCCCAGCTGGTTCAGCAAGAACAGTTATGGGATTACATTTTAAAAATCCTATTGGTTTAGCTGCAGGAGCAGATAAAAATGGAGATGCGATAACAGGTTTTGCTGCAATGGGATTTGGTTTTATAGAAGTAGGGACAGTTACACCATTAGCACAAGAGGGAAATCCTAAGCCTCGCCAATTTCGCTTACCACAAGCGGAAGGTATTATTAACCGAAATGGTTTTAACAATTACGGTATTGATTATCTTATTGAAAATGTGAAGCGAGCAAAATATGATGGTATTTTAGGTATCAATATTGGTAAAAATACGTTCACTAGTATAGAAAACGGTAAAGCTGATTATATTTTTTGTTTAAATAAAGCCTATAACTATGCAGATTACATAACTATTAATATATCTTCACCAAATTCACCAGGGTTACGCCAATTACAGTATGGCGAGGCACTGGATGATTTACTGGATGGAGTTAAAGCCCGTCAAAAGATATTAACTAATCAATATAATAAGTATGTGCCTATTACAGTGAAAATTGCCCCTGATCTGAGTGAAGCTGAATTAATACAAATTGCAGACTCATTACAACGTCACAAAATAGATGGTGTAATTGCGACAAATACCACTGTTTCAAGAGAGACAGTGAATGGATTAAAAAATGCAGAACAGCAAGGTGGATTAAGTGGTAAACCATTGCATGACAAGAGTACTGATGTAATTACACGGTTACACCAAGAATTAAAAGGGAAAATCCCAATTATTGGCAGTGGTGGGATTTATAGTGTGCATAGTGCGCAAGAGAAAATAAATGCAGGAGCCGAATTATTACAACTTTATTCTGGTCTAATTTATCAAGGACCAAATTTAATTAAGCAATTAGTAAAATCAATTAAATAACGACTTAATGTTATTCAATAAAATGCGGCAAATTCTTATAAAAGTAACCGCATTTTTTATTTAGGAAAATACCATGTCAACGATTTATGATTTGCATTGTCATAGTACAGCATCAGATGGCGTACTCTCTCCAACAGACGTAGTCAATAGAGCAGCTCAAAAGGGTGTTAATGTTTTGGCCTTGACCGATCATGATACAGTTTCAGGTATAAGTGAAGCAAAGAAAGCTGCTTGCCAACAAGGCATTACATTTATTAATGGTGTAGAGATTTCAACCTTATGGGAAAATCGTGCGATTCATATTGTTGGTTTAGGGTTTGATGAAACATCTGAAAAACTGACCGCACTTTTGACTCAGCAAGCGGTCCTTCGTCACCAGCGAGCTATTGAAATTGGTGAAAAGTTAGCAAAAGTTGGAGTAGAAAATGCATTTGAAGAGGCAAAAAAACTAGCGACAGGAGAAGTCACCAGAGCTCATTATGCCCGCTTATTAGTACAGCTAGGAAAGGTTGCAAATGAAAACCAAGCATTTAAAAAATACCTTTCACAAGGGAAATCCTGTTATGTTAAATCACAATGGTGTGATATTCCTACTGCAATCGATATTATTCATCAGTCTGGAGGGCTTGCTGTACTGGCACATCCTTTACGTTATACCATGACGACTAAATGGTTAAAAAAATTAATCGCTGACTTTAAACTATGGGGAGGCGATGCGCTTGAAGTGGCTGGTTGTGGGCAAACTAAAGAACAACGCTTATTGTTAGCACGTTGGGCTAAAGAAAATAAGTTGTTATCTTCGGTTGGCTCGGACTTTCATTTCCCCTGCGGTTGGATTGAATTAGGTAAATCATTGCAGTTACCCGATGATTGTTTACCTATTTGGCATAGACTTAAACTATAACTACTTTATATAACAGTATTTCTTATATTTACATATAGTATAAAAATGTAATACGTATAAATAATGTAATTCAGTTTATTACATTAGATAGAACATCAAGTTAAAATAATAAAGGCTCATATGAGCCTTTATTATTTTGCAGGGCATAGCTGTAATGCTTGAATAAATTCAATAAATGCTTTGGTTTTAGCGGGTAAATGTCGGCGATGCGGATAAACAAGGTTAATATCTAATTTTTGTTGTTGATATTCAGAAAAAATTTCAATGAGTTCTCCTGTACGTAATTCATTTTCAACAAAAAAACGTGGTGTATTGATGATACCTAAACCTGATTTAGCTAACTCAGTTAACGTTAGCCCGTTATTACATATCAGTTTTGAGTTCATTTTTAAGCGCTGTATTTGTTTACCATTATTAAATTCCCAATAAATTTGATTACCGATCGCTTTATATAAAAGACAATCATGATGTTGTAAATCATCTGGGTCTTTAGGTATACCACGTTTTGCTAAATACTCTGGTGATGCTACAAATAGAGTAGAAACGGATGCAATACGCTTCGCTACTAATGAACTATCTTGTAAATACCCAATCCGTAAGGCAATATCGTAGCTCTCAGCGACTAAATCAACCATACGATCATTAAATTCAATATCAATATGTAAATTAGGATTATCTTTCACAAACTTAGCTAAATTAGGCGTAATAAAAAGCAATCCAAAATCACGTGGCACAGAAATACTTAAATTACCTTGTAAAGAAGTTGATAAATTACTAATGCTTGATTCGGCATCTTCTAATTCAACTAAAATAGGTTGGCAATGTTGATAATAAATCAACCCAGCTTCAGTCGGGGAAATTTTCCTTGTTGTACGCTGTAATAAGCGTACTTTAAGTTGTTCTTCAAGTTGTGCGACCAACTTACTTGCCATCGCCACTGAAATATTTTGTTGTGCAGCTGCCTGCGTAAAACTTTGTGTTTCAACGACTTTACAGAAAATAGAAATAGCATTGAGTTTGTCCATTTATATACCTTTTTGAAAAAAAGAGTTGACCTTATAGCAGATAGTTAGCAATATAGCGACTATTTTATATAAGTTTGAGTAAATTGGGTAATAGAATGAGTAAATCCTTGGTTATTGTTGAGTCACCAGCAAAAGCAAAAACAATCAATAAATATCTTGGTAGTAATTACGTAGTGAAGTCAAGTATTGGTCATATTCGTGACTTGCCTACAGTTGGCTCAAGTAATGGTGAAAAAGCAAAACCGATTTCAACTAAAGGATTAAGTACAGAAGAGAAATTGGCACTAAAGCAAGAAAAAGAGCGTAATGCATTAGTGAAACGTATGGGTATTGACCCTTATCATGATTGGCAGGCAAATTATCACATTTTACCAGGTAAAGAAAAAGTGGTTTCTGAGTTGAAATCGCTAGCTAAAAAATCTGATCATATTTATCTTGCGACCGATTTGGATAGGGAAGGAGAGGCTATTGCATGGCATTTACGTGAAGTTATCGGTGGCGATGATTCGCGTTTTAGTCGTGTTGTTTTTAATGAAATTACGAAGAATGCGATTAAACAAGCTTTTGATAAACCAGAACAACTTAATTTAGATCGCGTTAATGCACAACAAACACGCCGTTTTCTTGATCGTGTAGTGGGCTTTATGGTTTCTCCATTATTGTGGAAAAAAGTCGCTCGAGGCTTATCTGCTGGTCGAGTTCAATCTGTTGCGGTGAAATTATTAGTTGAACGTGAACGTGAAATTAAGGCTTTCCAACCAGAAGAATATTGGGAAGTCGACGTACTGACTGAAACTCACACAAAAGACATACTTCGCTTAGAGGTTACCCAATTTAAAGGTAAGAAATTCGCTCCAAAAAATGCGCAAGAAGCACAAAATGCGGTCGATTTTTTACAAAGATCTAATTATGTGGTTTCAGAATTAGAAACTAAGCCAACAAGCTCTAAACCAAAAGCACCTTTTATTACCTCAACTTTACAACAAACAGCCAGTACACGCCTAGGTTTTGGTGTGAAAAAAACAATGATGCTAGCACAGCGCTTATATGAAGCAGGCTATATTACTTATATGCGTACAGACTCAACAAATTTAAGTCAAGATGCATTAAATATGGTCCGTGGCTACATTAAATCATATTATGGCGAGCAGTATTTGCCTGTTAAGCCAAATTTTTACTCAAGTAAAGACAATGCTCAAGAGGCTCATGAGGCGATTCGTCCTTCAGATGTAAATACATTGGCAGAGATGTTAGTAGGGATGGAAAAAGATGCTACCCGTTTATACGATCTAATTTGGCGTCAGTTTGTAGCTTGCCAAATGCCTGCTGCACAATATGATAGTACAACAATTAGTGTAAAAGCAGGTGATTATGAGCTAAAAGCGAAAGGACGTATTTTACGCTTTGACGGTTGGACAAAAGTATTGCCTGCACTAAGCAAAAGTGCGGAAGATCAGGTATTACCAAATGTGTCTGTGAACGACAAACTTAATTTAGAAGAGGTGTTACCAGAACAACATTTCACTAAACCACCTGCACGTTTCAGTGAAGCAGCCTTAGTTAAAGAACTAGAAAAGCGTGGTATTGGTCGCCCATCTACTTATGCTGCAATTATTTCAACCATTCAAGAACGTGGTTACGTTCGTGTGGAAAACCGTCGGTTCTATGCAGAAAAAATGGGAGAAATAGTGACAGATCGCTTAAATCAATCATTTGCAGACTTGATGAACTATGATTTTACAGCGAATATGGAAAATATTTTAGACCAAATTGCAAATGGTCAAAAAAATTGGAAAACAGAATTAAATCAATTCTTTAAAGATTTTTCTGAAAAATTGACTCAAGCAGAATTAGATGAGCTTGAAGGCGGAATGAAGCCAAATAGCCTTATACCAACCGATATAGATTGCCCAACTTGTGGTCGTAAAATGGCAATTCGAACAGCAAGTACGGGCGTATTTTTAGGCTGCTCAGGCTATGCATTACCCCCTAAAGAACGTTGTAAAACAACTGTTAATTTGATCCCTGAAGTTGAGTTATTAAACGTATTAGATGACTCTTCTGAAACGAAAGCTTTAATGGAACGTAAACGCTGTCCAAAATGTAGTACTGCGATGGACAGTTATGTTATTGATCCACAACGTAAAATCCATATTTGTGGTAATAACCCAAATTGTGATGGTTATGTATTAGAGCAGGGAAGTTTCAAAATTAAAGGCTATGATGGTCCAATCGTAGAATGTGATAAATGTGGCGCAGATATGCATTTAAAACTGGGACGATTTGGCAAATATATGGGATGTACTAATTGCGATAATACCCGTAAAATTTTAAAAAGTGGAGAAGTTGCACCACCTAAAGAAGAACCGACACATTTCCCAGAATTAAAATGTGAAAAATCTGATGCATATTTTGTGCTTCGAGATGGTGCTAGTGGTGTTTTTATGTCTGCTCATAATTTCCCTAAATCTCGAGAAACACGTGCGCCTAAAGTATCAGAGCTTGCATTATATCGTGATCGTTTACCTGATAAGTTGCGTTATTTAGCAGATGCCCCTCAACAAGATCCAGAAGGTAATGAGGCAATTATTCGCTTCAGCCGTAAAGAAAAACGTCAATACGTGACTTCTGAAAAAAACGGAAAAGCGACTAAATGGATTGTAGACTATATTAATGATCAATGGATTGAAAGAAAAAAATAAGGAAATACAGAAAAAGGCTAGAATCGTTTTCTAGCCTTTTTTCATTGAAGTTTATTCTGCTTTATCACTCTTACTTAATAAGAAAAGTGCGACTGCACCTAATGCAGAGTAAGCCAAAAATTTTGAGCTCAATAGTTTTTTACTTAACAGTGAGACTGCAAGCGATCGAACTACGGGTTGGTTTAAAGAAGACGCAATTTGTGAAACGGAATCTGACAAAAAAGAGGAATTACCCATTTTAGGTTTTTTGCCTAATCCATAGAGCTTCATTCGTAATGCATCTCCTTTCATAATTAATAATTCTTTTTCTTCATCAAGTTCTGTTTTCATAAAAGCTCCATATCATTAGGTTCTTTTTTCTCTTGAGTACTTAAAGCTCCTTTTAAGGCCTGAATGTCGTTTTTAACTTCAGAAAGGGTGCTGACCATAAAATTACGCTGTTTTGCTACTATATTACGCATCACAAGTAACAAAATTAAAATAATCAAAAAAGCACCCGCACTTATACCAAAGAAAACAATATGTTTGATTTCAGGTTCAATGATGCTATTTAAACCAAACAATAAACTTATAAAAGAAACTAATAGTAAAATCAGTATTAAGAATAATACAGTAAACAAGGTTACTAGAAAATTCTTTTGTTGGACAAGCTCAATCCTTGCCATTTCTAAACGAACATGAACAAGCTCTAGCGAAGTCAGGGTAATATTCTTAACTTTTTGTAAAATTTGCATTTATCGTCCTAATTGTAAGAAAAGGCTACATTTTGTAGCCTTTTACAACCATAAAGACTTATCTCTTAGAGATTAAGACGCCTAACAATAAACCAATCACTCCAGCAACACCAATCGCTTTATAAGGATTGTCTTGCACTAATTCATCAGTTTGCTTGATAACTTCTTTAGTTCCTGCTACAGCATCCTCTTTTAATGAACCGAATTGTTTCTGTAATTTAGAAACTCGTGAATCAAGACTCGATTTAAGTTTTTTGAGTTCATCTGCACCAGCTTTTGATTTCTCATCAAAAAGCTCTTCCGCATTATCTAAAATGTCACGGATTTCACTTAATAACTCATCACGTTTCTTATCGAATTCTTTACTCATTTTATAGATACCTCCATTAATTTTTAAGGAATGATCTAGCCTGAAAAATAAGCTAGACATCACCATAGTAAACTGATCTAGATCAAAATGTCAAATTAAGAGAATAAAAAATGTGCTAATGTAGTCTTTATTTTTTAATGAATTAACTCATTATTTTTGACATAGTGGGAAGAAATCTTAATAAAAAAACAGACTATATATCAGTTAATTTTAGCGCTATATTAAAATTTGTATGATTGTCTATATAGGAATTTAAATGAATTATTTTCACCGTATTATTACTGCATTTATTACCTGCTTTATCTTACCTTTTGCAACCATAAAAAGTCTATTCGCTGATAAAGAACGTACATTTTTGATAAGATTAAGCTCCGTTTTTTCACTTTCTTTTTTATTATGCCTTGCCTTATTGTGCGTATTCTATTTACTGATGAAAAGACAAATTTAGATAAAGAAAATTGTAAACAATGGCTCAAATCTATTTATTGTTCTGAACATTTAGCAAATGAGATTATTGAGAAACTAGGTGAGCAGGAAAGTTGGCAACCTAATGAATTACTTCACTTTGGATTATCTGAGCATTTACCACAAATGATACAGAACTGTTTTTTATTGATTGGCGGGATAGCGATGAATTCATTTGGCACATAAATAAAATTATTGAACATCACGCTTTAGAAAATATGAATTGGATATCTAAAAATTTGGAAGAAGATCCTCCAGAAGAATTAATGCAAATTGCCTATGAGTTTTTATCCCCAAAAGGTGTTGTGTTATACAATGCAGAAACTGAAGGAGATTATTATTGTCTAATTGCAATCTTAGAAAGCCAAAGAGAAACATTTGAATTGGCATCTCAAAAATGGGGTATCTCAGTTAGAGATGCTAATCAGCCATTCTAAAAAGAGCTGACTTTTAAATTTAAAGAAAAACCATTTCCTAAATGTGTTTTTTTATTGTTATCCGTGTGACACTGTCGCAAATTACAATATTATTTCATTAAACTTCATTTTTAAATCTGACTTATAATGGGTCGATTTATTCCTCAGATTTTACATAGCGTTATTAGCATATTTCTTTTAAGAGCTTCAACATTTCCCTATAAGAAACTATTTTTTGGCTTTCTATATTTTCAGCTAGGAAATAGCAATAGCCTAAATTAAGCATACTCAAATTATCTCTTCTTAAAATTATATTACCAAATACTAATTCATATATAGAGTGGGTTACTTATCCAATAATGATGTCACGATTAGCATTTAATTTAACATAATATACATTATGCGAAATCAGTTACCAAGTGAGTGAAAACTACGAGTTAATAAAATCACAGAGTTATGCACAAGTCACAAATACTACTTAAGCAAGATAAAATCATAATAGAAAGCACGCTGTCACAGTAAAATTAAGTCGTTACACACACTTAAATAAGTATTGTAAATAAAAATTAAATATACCGAGTTAAAGAATAAAGAGAAATGAAATAGAAAGCTTAAAAAATTGATCAGTTACTATAATTGGTAACGCTACGTGAAAAATATTATATTTTTTATGAGGAAGTATCACAGAAATGAAAATTAATCATCAGTATTGAAATCATGATGATAATGTTTGTAGATTTTAAGATAAGTGTTTTGATGTTTGTTACAAATCAAACTAGTGACAATGTCACTAGTTTATCTAAGCAATTTTGTTCCATACTCATATACTTTTTTTAATAATTCTAGCTGATAGGGATTATCATGATAAACTTCAGCTAAATGTTGTAAGCTTTGCTCAAATTGAACCACGCTTTTTTCAAGTTTTTTACGACGATATTTTTGCCATTTTAGCTGCTCTGCTCGATTTAACGTATTAAAATAATGACGTGCACGATAATGAAATAATAACTCTGGAATACGCTTATCTTTAAAACTTAAACCATGTTCAATTAGCTTTTCTGGGGGTAATGTGCGTAAAATAGCCATATTATTTTTATCACTATAGTCAAAAAATCCGCTATAGAGTTCAGTTTCAACATTGTCACTTAGCTCAAATTTATGTTCTTCATTGAAAATACTAACAACTTTGTCACGGATTAGATTATTCATTTTTAATTTCTGTAAATTTGTTAAGCAGAACGATCTATCTATTCCTAAACGCACAGCATTTTCTGGTAATAACACTTTAGCTGGTGCAATAATCGGGCATTTATTGATATGTATAAGCTTTAAAGGGACGGGTAAAATCCCTTTCTCTACAAGTTCTGTTTTGGGCGTATATAAATTTTGACGTAATTCGGAAGCAGTTTTAGTGAGTAAATCATCAAGATTTGCCGATAAGTCACAAACAATTACAGCATTTTGATTGATTGGATGCCAGGCAAGTGGTACAACCCAAGCCGTGTTACCTCGATAATTACCCAACATCCCTGAAACATGTACGAGTGGTGTCATATTGACTGTATCAATCATGTTTTCTATTTCTTTTTTTCCTCGATTTTCGAAGAAAAATTGAAATAATTTTGGTTGTTTTTCTTTGATTAGTTTTGCCATTGCAATCGTTGCATAAACATCGGCCATGGCATCGTGTGCATTACTATGTTCTATGCCATTTGCTTGTGTTAATTTTTCTAAGCGAAATGATGGCATACCATTTTCATCGTATGCCCAATTAATTCCATCTGGACGAAGTGCATAACAAGCACGAACCAGATCAAGTAAATCCCAACGTGAATTACCGTTTTTCCAGCTATATTCGTAAGGATCAATGAAATTACGGTAAAACGTATAGCGAGTCATTTCATCGTCATAACGGATATTGTTGAATCCCATTACACAAGTATTTGGCTGGCTAAATTCTTGCAAAATTCGCTCAGCAAATTCGGGTTCAGCAATCCCCTTTTCATTACATTCTTGTGGTGTAATGCCTGTCACTAAAACAGCTTCTGGTGCAGGCAAATAATCATTAGTTTGTTTACAATACAGCATTACTGGTTCACCAATAATATTGAAGTCAATGTCAGTACGAATACCAGCAAATTGGGCTGGACGATCAGAGGCTGGATTGACGCCAAAACTTTCATAATCGTAAATAAAAAAGCTGAAATCACCTGTTGTGGACATAGGAAAACTCGATTGAAAATAAAAGGGATTCTAACACAACAGAGAAAATTGAGAAAAAAGAAACCGCACTTTTGTGCGGCTCTTATCATAAATTTGAGGGTTAATTGATGATTTTATCTAAATAGAATAAGCAGAAAATAGCCGAAATTCCAATGACTATCCCTACTCCATTGATTTTGCTTATTTTTTCTTTAAAGACTAATGCACCAGTAATCGTGCCTAAACAAATCACACCAATATTCATTCCTGCAAAAACTAATGTTGGATTTTCGCTGAAGCTTTGGTGCGCTTTAATATAGAAAAGAATATTCATAAAGTTTAAACCACCGAGAATAATCCCTCCAACAAAGCTTGGTACTGTAAACACTTCACGTTTTAGCAATAAATAACCAAACATTACACAGGCTGCTAACACAAAGGAAATAAATAACGTTGCTGGGAATGCACCGCCACTTTTCGCGACTTGTTTAAACAGAATATCGATAATACCGTAACCAAACCAAACTAAAATAAGTCCAACCATACCTTTAATGTTGCTTTCTGTATCTGTCGGTTTATTTAATAGACAGAACAACGCCACGAATGCCAAAATAATACCAATTAAACGTGCTTGGCTTAGTTGTTCACCAAAAATTAAAAAGGCAGCAACGATAGGTAAAAATAACGATAACCGTTGTGCTGCATCAGAGCGAACGATACCCGCAAACTCAACAGCCTTCGACATAATGATAAACACTGTAGGCAATAAGATACCGAGTGCGAAAAACACTGGTGCATTTTCACTTTGTACTACAAACTCAGTGAATCCTAATCCTTTAAAGTCAGGTTTTAATAAAAAGTAACTTAACCCAAGTGCGACAATATAATTAAAGGCAATTGCTTGTTGAATTACAATATTTTTTTTACGTGCAACTTTAAGTAAAACTGAAACCGCTACACTGCAGAGAACGGCAATAATAAGATTATGCATTTTGCTTTCCTTAATCGGTTAGAAAGGTCTGATTATAATCTTTTTCTTGTTTATGAAGAAAGAATTAATGAGAAAATTTAGATGCATTTCAATCTGATTTGTTAGTTGAAATGTATATTTAATATGCTTAGAATACGATTGGCTTTTATATCAAAATGGAGATAAATATGAAATTCAAATCATGGCTGATAGCACTACCTTTAGCTTTAACAACAATGTTTGCTCAAGCTGATAATCCTGCACTTAAAACAGTCAAAAGTGAATATACTGCAGTCGAAACTGTAGAAAAAATTAAAAATGCTGTGACTGAAAAAGGCATGAAAGTCTTTACGGTTATTGATCATCAAGCGGCGGCTAAAGAGGCTGGTTTAACTATGCCTTTTGCTAGTGTGGTAATTTTTGGTACACCAAAATCAGGAACTCCGATGATGCTTGCTTCGCCAACTTTAGCAATTGATTTACCAATCAAAGCACTTGTTTGGGAAGATAAAACAGGTGAAGTATTTGTAACCTTAAATGATACTGATACTATTGGTAAAAAACACGGTTTATCTGAAGATGTATATGGTAAATTAAAAGGTGCAGAGAAATTAATTCCAAGCATTGTTACTAAAAAGTAATTCATTTTCTCTTATCATTGAAACAGAAAGTGCGGTCAAAATATTGAAAGTTTTGACCGCACTTTTTCTCGTCTTTAACTACTCTGTTGCACCAAATCCACGCAAGCCAACCACGTGAACGTGTTCCTGATTGCCTGCAATTTTACGCACCAGTTTGTAGGTTGTTCCTTTTTCTGGGCTGATATTTTCAGGTGCAGCGATAAGCAATTGCATATCTAAACGCTCACATAATTCAAATAAGGTTGAAATGGATTTCGCATCTAAACGTGCAGCTTCGTCTAAGAATAATAAGCGACAAGGCACAATATCTTTACCTCGAATACGACGGGATTCTTCTTCCCAACTTTGTACAACCATTAATAAGATTGACATACCTGTACCGATCGCCTCACCTGTTGATAATGCGCCACTTTCTGCACGTAACCAACCATCTGCGCCACGATATACTTCTACTTCAAGATCGAGATAATTACGATAATCGAGTAACTCTTCACCAATAGTTTGTGCTGTACGTTGCCCCATATCAATATGTGGGTTTAAACGTTGATAAAGTTTGGCAATAGCTTCTGAGAAAGTCATTCGATTATCTGTGAAGAGATCTTGATACTCTTCTTGTGTGCCTGATAACGCATCAAGCAACATTGCGTGGGTGTCACGAATATTCACCACTAAACGTACCGATTTCACCTGACCAAACGCAATATTTTGTAAGCCCTGATTCAGCATACGAATACGGTTTTGTTCACGTTGAATAGTCTTACGCATAATGTTTGCCACACTTTCAGAACTGATTGCCAATTTTTGCTCACGGCGTGTCAATTCATCAGTTAAACGAGACAATTCAATTTCCATTTGTTCAATTGCATCAATTGGATCATCTGTTTTAATGATGTCTTGACGAATACGCTCACGTAAATGTTGATACACGGCAATAAAGAAGCGGACTTTATTTTCTGGCTTACGGTTATCTTCTGATAAACGCAGGCTGTCGCGTAAGTATTCATTGTCTGCGACTGCAGTACGTAATGCACCTAATGCTTTATCTGACATTGAGCGTAATTCATCCGCAGATAAATAAGCAAATTCACGACGATTTAAGCGTTTTTCCACATCACTTCCACGAGATAAACGCATCACCACACACCAGCTCACTTTTGCTGCAACCACTAATTCACGCTGTGTTTTATAGTCACGTTCTGCTTTACGAATGCGTGCAGCTAAGCCATTTGCCTCACTTTCAATTAAGGTTAATTGTTTTTCTACTTGTGAGCGGCGAGTACGGCTCGTCGATAATAATTGATGCAATTCATCACGGCGTTGTCGTGCTCGTTCTTCCGCGCCTTCATCTGCTCTCACGCCTAACTCGCCAACTTCTTGCAACAACTCTTGTAACATTTGATTTTTGTTATTGAATGAAGTTTGTAGCTCAATATATACACGGTTGTAATTACTATATTGTGCTTGTTTTTGGCGTAACTGCTCACGCTGAAGTTCACGCTGTTGCTGCATTTCCTCTAATCGTGCACGCAATTGTTCGTTTAATTCTGACGTTTCAGATTGGACTCGTTCTTCATAAGCAAAATGCGGTTTACGCTGTACCACATCAGCCAATGCAAATAAGCGTTGTTGAACCTGTTTTTGTTGAGAAATGGCTTGCTCATAATCAGCTTTTAAGCGTTCATAATTTTCTGGATCGCTTTGTAAAGTATTCGCAATTGGTTCTAATTGTGACAACGTAGCGCCGTATTGACGAGTAAATAACTCATCTTGCTCTGCAATATCTAGTTGCTCACGGCATTCTTCAATACGATCAATTAAACTTTCATCTGCAAGCAAGGCTAACTGAGGAAGAATTTTATTCAACAGCTGCATTTTCTCTTTTGCACTGTCTAACTGAATACGTAATTGCTGTTCTGTTGTGCTGAAGTTATTTAATTCACGTTCAATTTCATTACGTTGCTGAGCAATTTCTGCCATTAATTCTTCGGGGTTTGGTTGGAAGGCTAACGCAAGATGTAACCCTACAAATTGGCTGAAATGTTCGTGCAAACGCTGGCATTTTTGGACATCAAATGCACGCTGTGCATACTGTTCTGCGATTTCATCACGCTGAACTTGTAACTCTTCTAAATATTTCTCACGCGCTGCACGTCCAAATAATGGAATGTCAGGGAATTTTGAATAACGTAATTCACGTTCAGACACCTGAACAACTACACCATGCGCCAGTTCTTGAGCAGATAGAACACTGTCATCAAATGCTGCTGGGTCGCCCTCAATTAAGTAGAGATCATCTGGGCAATCTTCTAACTGTTCTAATTGTGCTTTGATAGCTTCCAAATCACGCACCACAATAGCATGGCGTGCAGGTCCATAAAGTGCGGAGAAATAAGGCGCATCTTCAATTGGTACATCATCATAAAGCTCTGAAAGCAATACACCGCCAAAACGCTCTGCAAGCACATTCAAACGAGCATCTTCTGAACCATCTGGCTGGCTTAAACGTGAAACTTGTGTTTCTAATTGTTGGCGTTTTTGCTCTAATTGGTCACGTTCAATCGTCAATTCACGTTCTTTCACTAATTGTGATTGCATAAAATTCATGACATCTTGGCTATCTGTAAACGATTGTCCACTTTGCTCTTGTAAGCGTTCTAACGCAGATTGTGCAGTCAACCAAGCTGGCGCTTTTTGTGCATTTTCGTTATAAAGTGCGGTCAATTGTTCTCGTTTTTGACGTAAAGTTGAGCGTTGTTCCACTTGTTCAGATAATTCTGCGTTCACATCTTCCAACAATGCTTCTTGTTCTGCGTGGTATTCTTCCAACTCGTTTGTGGTCGTTAAATCTAAGTTTGCGCGTTGATTAAACTCTTTTAATAAACGCACCGCACTTTGTTGTTGTGCATAACGCTGTTCAAGTTCGTGTAACTTAGCACGCAATTGTGGCGTTTGTTGTGCTTGTACTTTTTGGCTTGGATATTCACGTAACAATTCTTTTGCTTGCTCAAATGCAGCTGAGCGTGGAATCTCTCCCGCCACTTTACATACAAGCTGATACGCTTTGTCGAATTGCGTTTTTGCGGCTTCAGAAATTGACATTTTATGTTCAAGTTCAAGCACTTGCTCAGTCAAACTTTCTGCGTGAGCATCAAATTCTTCATGATACGCATCAATATTTTTAACACTTAAATCCGCTAAGCCACATAATGTTTTTGCTTTTTCAAGTGCAGCGATAGCTTGTTGATATTGTAATGCTCGGGTTTGTTGTGCATCTAATGCTTGTTGATAATCTGCTAATTGTGCACGAATTTGATCCACTTCGTGCTCAGTTTTCTCAACTTCCATTTGCGCTTCTTCTAAATGCTCATTTGCAGTTTCAACAACGATTTTTTGCTCTTCTAAACGTTCAACAATTTCTGCAACATCTTCTTGATAACGTGAAATTTTTTCTTGATGGCGTAACGCATTGAGTACTAAATTCAAGTGATCAACCGCACTTTGGTGATCCACTTCTAATGTTTTTTCGTTTTCTGCTAATTCTGCTGACTCACGACTTAATTCGACTAAACGTTGTTGGGAAAGACATTGTTCTGATTTGGCTTTATACCAATCTTGGCGAAAACGCACCGCACTTTCGATGTTGCCACGACGTTCATTTGCATTACGCATATAGTCTGAGGCCACATAGTTGGTAGTTTCAGTAATTAAATGTTTGAATAAATCACGATCAGATTGAGTCACTTTGATCGCTTCTAAGGTCATGCGGTTTTCACGTAATGCGCTTTCCATATCTTGGAACGCTTTACGCACGCCTAAGTTTTCAGGCAATAAATAGTCACGTAAAGAACGGGTGATCGCACTTGAAATACCACCGTAAAGAGAAGCCTCGATCAATTTATAGAATTTGCTACGGTCAGAAGAAGAACGCAGGCGTTTAGGGATAATCCCCAAATCGAACATCATTCCATGGTAATCCGTAATAGAATGATATTGCTTAAACTGTGCGCCCACCTGCTCCATTTTGTCTTTTAATTCATTTAATGAAAGCACGCGCGCTTGGCGTTCTCCGACAATTTCAGTGAAAACAGTCGTTGGATTTTCAGATAAGGCTAAACCTTGAATAGAGAAGGTTTTGATATCCACTTTTTTATCACGCCCTGCCACTTGTTGTAGTCTTGCTCCGACGATAATTCGTTGGTTGCGTGAGTTGATCGTATCTAATGCCGCATAACACACACCTGGACGTAACTTACCGTGTAACCCTTTATCACGTGAACCACTAGTAGCGCCCGCCTCCGTGGTATTACGGAAATGTAATAAGGTTAAATCAGGAATCAATGCAGTCACAAAGCCTGCCATTGTGGTAGATTTACCCGCACCATTACCACCAGAAAGCGTCGTCACTAATTCATCTAAATCAAAAGTACGTGCAAAAAAACCGTTCCAGTTAATTAAAGTTAATGAGCGGAATTTACCACGCGGCGCATGGTGAGCGTGGTTAAGGGTAGCTTGAGGAACAACAGATTCGGCTTGTTCGATGTTTTCAAGGGCTAATTCTTCAGACATTCTCTTTATTCCTCATCATCTAATTCATCTTCAATTTCTTCATTTTCGACCGCACTTTCTGCGTTGGCTTGTCGTTCTAATGCTAAAGATTCTGGTGTTGCCGCTTCCCCGTCACGAATTAAGCGTAATTGTGCTTCTCGTGGGTCATCGCCTGAGCGCACTTCTGCACCAAAACGGAATACTGATTCTGAAATCGTAAACTTACCGCTATTTTGTTCACCAACTGTATGGATCATACCTAAACGGCGTAAACGATTTAACGCTGCACGCACTTTTTCTGCTAATTTTTGTTTATCTAAATCAGAACCTGAAGAGCGTTGGTTTACTGCTTTTAATAGTTTGCTTTCATCCGCTAAATTTAATAATTCATCATACACTTCTTGTGTACTGAAAATACCTTGCTGGGCTAAACGCTCGGGGCTTAAATAGAGATAACATAACACTTTTCCTACTAACATTTCGAGCTCAGTCAGCACAGAACGCGCGATTAATGTCGTTGCTTTTGGACGTAAATAGAAGAAACCTTCTGGCGCACGAATGAGCTCCACATTATAACGGCGGTAGAAAGTATCTAATTCACCTTGGAAATCCATTAAAAATGCGTGATTGTCTAATTGATCAAGACTAATGTGTCTGCCTGAACGCAATTGGCTATCCACAGCAGGAAATAGCGGATTTGCAATCGCTGCTGCCAATTTAGTTGAAATGAGATCTTGAAGATTGTCTGTCATTGTTTGTTCTCTATTTATAAAATTTCGCTAAAACTTACCGCACTTATTTATACTTATCAATTGGATGAGCCTGCACTTCCGCACCACGTTGGTTGATTGGCTCCCAATGCGGATAAACACCACTTAAATCATCTTTTGCCAAACCTAAACGGACAGCTTGATCAACGATAATACGTGCTACATCAAAATGTTTTGTGACAGGGTAATTTTCTAATTGTTCTTTTAACACTAAACTTAAATTAATTGGGCGGTTATGCTCTCGATAATCAATTAATAAGCCTTGCATATGCTCCACGATTTGATCGTGTAAATCCGCAAGGGATTCATATTGCAACTCTTCTGGCAATTCACCTAAGGCATCTTCTTCACGCAGTGCTAATTCTTCATCACGTAAATCAATTAAACGCTCTGCTTGGGCCGTCCATAAGAACCAAGGCTGATCAAAATAGTGATGAATAGAATTACGCAGACGTTGTGAAAATACGCGGTTTTTATCCATATCAATTGCGGTACGGATAAATTTATGTACATGGCGATCATAGCCAATCCATAAATCGATAGCTTGCTGGCCCCAGCTGATAATACGGTCGAGTTTTGATTGTAAATCAGTAATTAATTGTTCCACAAAATACAAATTTTCCTGACCGATCACACAATCTTGAATACGTAATAATTGCGCTTGTAATTTGTCCCCTGCGGCATTTAACGTATCTTGTAATTCGCGTAAGTTACCCGAGGTTTCATCTAATAAACGTTCACAGCTTGCTATTGCCGCTTGCCAATCTTTTGTTAATAATTCAGCGATTTCTTCTTTAATACTGTGCTGATTTTCGTCCATCACGCGTTGAGATAAATCAATACTGTCAAAAATCTCTGCCACAGAGTATTTCAATGGAGCGAATACATTGCGGCGCCAGTGATGTTCATCGCCGCCTTCTTCTGCTGCTTCTGAAGCACGTTGAATTTCATCAGCCACAATAGAAAGTTGAACGGATAAACGCAGTGCAGAAAACTCACGCTGGCGAATGTAATAATCCGACACCCCTACACCCAATGGAGTTAAACGATAGATCGATAACCCTTCAGTAAATTCACTACTAAAACGGTTTAGAAAACGTTGTTTTACAAGCTCATTAATAGCATTGTTAGCACGTGTAGAAATGGTTTCGGAGGACTGATCAAACGCACTCGAGATATGGCGAAAAATATCAACTAAATCTGCCTCTAGCATCTCGCCATGAAGACGTTCATTATTATAAATTGCAATGGCTAGCAAAAAAGCTAAACGCTCAGTTGATAAATTCAAAGAAAACTCACGCTCTCTTGCCCAAGAAACGAGCTCAGGAATTGTTTGTGATGTTTCAAGCATAAAAAAATCTCACAATGGGTATAAATTACACAAAAAATTGGGTTGATTATACAGGATTTTGTCGATTCTAACAGCGAAGAAATTCACAAAAAATCGACCGCGCTTTTCCTCATTTACGAATTTTTATTGGAAAAATCCAGATTAAGCCTTACTATACGCAGATTTTAACGAATGACGAATAAAGAGAATGACAGAAACAACTCAACAAAATAAAAAACAAGCTTACAATTTTAATAAGTTACAAAAACGTTTACGCCGTAATGTTGGTAACGCTATTGCCGATTTCAATATGATTGAAGATGGCGACAAAGTGATGGTTTGCCTTTCAGGCGGAAAAGATAGCTATACGCTGTTAGACATTTTATTAAATTTACGTTTAAATGCCCCGATCCATTTCGATATTGTGGCAGTTAATTTAGATCAAAAACAACCAGGTTTCCCAGAGCATATTTTGCCAGAATATTTAACAAGCATTGGTGTTGATTATAAAATCGTTGAAGAAAACACTTATGGCATTGTGAAAGAAAAAATTCCTGAAGGTAAAACGACTTGCTCACTTTGCTCACGTTTAAGACGTGGTATTTTATATCGTACTGCAACTGAATTAGGGGCGACCAAAATTGCACTAGGTCATCACCGTGATGATATGTTAGAGACCTTATTCTTAAATATGTTCTATGGCGGTAAATTAAAAAGTATGCCACCTAAATTAATTAGCGATGACGGAAAACAAATTGTGATTCGTCCACTTGCCTATTGTAAAGAAAAAGACATTGAAAAATATGCTTCAGCAAAACAATTTCCTATTATCCCTTGTAACCTTTGTGGTTCTCAACCGAATTTACAACGCCAAGTCGCCAAAGAAATGCTACAAAAATGGGATCGCCAATATCCAGGTCGTATTGAAACAATGTTTAGCGCAATGCAAAATATTGTACCTTCTCATTTATGCGACACTACCCTCTTTAATTTTAAAGACATTAAGCATGGTCAAATTTTAGAGAATATTGAAGGCGATATTGCTTTTGACAAACCAGACTTCTCTTCCCAAGTCTTAATTTATGACGAAGATCAGAATGATTTTTCAGAAAATGAAATGATCCAATTTAAACAAGTTCAATAATACTTTGTTATTGTGTAAGAATAAAACAATTGGAACGACAAAATAAAAGAGAAAACTAATACGAAGGAGAATATATGACTCAACAAGCAATCTTCGCTGGTGGCTGTTTCTGGTGTGTCGAAGCCGTCTTCAATCAAATTAAAGGTGTGAAAAAAGCGACCTCTGGTTATATTAATGGAACCACTGAGAACCCAACTTATAAAGAAGTCTGTACAGGCGAAACGGGACACGCAGAAGCAGTCAAAGTTGAATTTGATACATCTGTAATTAGCTATGAAAAATTGTTAGAGATTTTCTTTTCTATTCATAATCCGACACAGTTAAACCGTCAAGGTGAAGATATTGGTACACAATATCGCAGTGGTATCTATTATTTAAATACAGAACAGAAAGAATTAGCAGAGCAAAAAGTAGCAGAATTACAACTACACTTTAATGAAAATATTGTGACTGAAATTTGCCCTGCACAAACATTCTATGTGGCGGAGGATTATCATCAAGGTTATTTACTACAAAATCCACAAAATACCTATTGTAATTTAGTTGCTACGCCAAAATTCTTAAAAGCCAAAGTGAAATTTGCTGAAATTTGGAAGTAACTGTTTATGAGTAAAGGCATATTTATTAATGTGCCTTTTTACTATCTTCTTTAAAAATAGAGGCATTTTTATGTATGTGAATAAGTTCGATAAAAAAATAAAAATAATAAAATTCCTAACATAACGATTATTTGAATCAAACGTTTTTTCGTTAACTTTTCTGCTGCCATTTTTCTCTCTCTTGATAATATTTAATACTTCTTAATTTTAACATTTGATGATATTATTTGAGATAGATCAATTTTATACTATTTTATTGTATTAATTAAGGTTTATCTATGGACACTAAAATCGGGCGCAAAGTGCAATCTGGGGGATGTGCGATTCATTGTCAGGATTGCAGTATTAGTCAGCTCTGTATTCCTTTCACACTAAATGAACAAGAGCTTGATCAGCTTGATAATATCATTGAACGCAAAAAACCAATACAAAAGTCTCAAGTTTTATTTAAAGCAGGCGATCGACTAAGTTCCCTGTACGCAATTCGCTCTGGAACGATTAAAACTTATACAATTAGTGAGACTGGAGAAGAACAAATTACCTCTTTCCAATTACCTGGTGACTTAGTTGGCTTTGATGCGATTATGAATATGGAGCATCCTAGTTTTGCTCAAGCACTAGAAACGTCAATGGTGTGTGAAATCCCTTTTGATATTTTAGATGACTTATCTGGAAAAATGCCTAAATTGCGTCAACAAATTATGCGTTTGATGAGTAATGAAATTAAAAATGATCAAGAAATGATTTTACTTTTATCGAAAATGAATGCCGAAGAACGTTTAGCTGCATTCATTTATAATTTATCAAGACGCTACTCTGCTCGAGGATTTTCTGCACGAGAATTTCGTTTGACTATGACGCGTGGAGATATTGGCAATTATTTAGGCCTAACTGTTGAAACGATTAGCCGCTTGTTAGGCCGCTTACAAAAAATGGGGATTTTATCTGTCCAAGGTAAATATATAACAATTAATGACATGGTTGCGTTAATTGAATTATCTGGTACAACAAAAACGAATATCCGTATGGGTATCTAAAAAATCTAGTGCAACGAATAGTTGCACTAGATCACCTTTTTCAACATCTTACCTTGTCATTTATTTAAATCTTTTCTATTCTATAGACAACCCAATCAGCAATGGAGGTTGTTATGAAGTTCAATAATATACTTGTCATTTTAAATCCTGAAAATGAAAAGCAGTATGCATTAGCGCGTGCAGTTCGTTTAGCAAAAGAACAAAAAAGCAGCCAAAAAGTTCATATTACGGTCTTTTTGGCGGTATATGATCTTTCTTATGAAATGTCTGCTCTACTTTCTTCTGAAGAGCGAGAAGAAATGCATCAAGGCGTTATTGCACAAAGAACTCTCGCTATCCAACCTTATCTAGAAAAATATGCTGATCCTAATATTGAATTTAAAGCAATTGTTGTATGGCACAGTAATGAAGCTGAAGCGATCACTCATGAAGTGGAACAAAATCAATATGATTTAGTCGTCAAATATACTAAAGAGGAAGAAAGTATAACCTCTCTAATTTTTACTCCAATGGACTGGCAGCTTTTACGTAAATGTCCAAAACCGCTATTAATGGTTAGAGACGGGGATTGGAAGCACCAACGCCGCATTTTGATTGCTGTTAATGTTGCTGATGATGAAGAAAAAAATCATAAAATATTTAATGAACAACTTGTCAATTTGGGGATTGATTTAGCAGATAATCTTGAACGAGGTAACGTGCATTTAGTTACAGCCTATCCTCCTACACCAGTGAATATGGCAATTGACTTACCTGAATTTAATAGTGGTGAATATGAAAAAAATACACGAGGTCAATATTTAATCAATATGAAAGCACTGCGCCAGCAATTTGGTATTGATGATGATCATACACATGTACGTGAGGGATTTCCCGAAGAAGTAATTCCTCAAGTTGCTCAAGAATTAGAAGCAGAATTAGTTGTATTAGGTACTATTGGACGTACAGGTTTATCCGCTGCCTTTTTGGGTAATACTGCTGAGCATGTAATTAATAAACTTAGTTGTAATTTATTAGCAATTAAACCTAACAAAACTGACTCAGATGGTTAAAAGAGCGGTCTATTTTGTGAAAATTTTATGAAGAAAACAGCCTGTTAAATAACAGGCTGTTCTGCATTAGAGCTTAGTAGAAATTGCTATGACTTACTTATATTTTTTGTGATACTCATTACGAAGATCAAAAAGTTTTTTTGCTGTTGTTTTTGCTGCAGCTAAATTACCTTCTTGTGCAAGCTTTTCTGCTTCATCAATAACAGCAATAAATTCTTTCATCCCTTCTTGATAACCTCTAAAATCTGTATCATTATCAATACTTGATGGTTTTTTATCTGTTGATTGAACCGCTAAATCACGTAATTCTTTTGCTGCTTTTTGGAATGCAGCAAGATCATTTGCATTAGTTAATGCAGATGCTACTCCTTTCATTTGGTTCATTTCAGCACGAACATTTGCATTTGATACTGTTGTAACAGCTAAACCAATAATCGCAACAGAAAGTAATTGCTTTAATTTACTCACTTATTTTCTCCCACAAATTGAAATAAAAAAATAACCAAACCACCAAAATGATTTCAATGGTTTGGTTATTCTAACTAATCTTATTTTATTGTGCCACAAGTTAAACAATATAAATATTGTCCTTTAGGATCATTCATTTTATGTAATAAACCTAATTGTTGTTGTACTTGATAGTACTGATGTGGTAGACCTACACTTGCTGACAAACTTTGTTTTACAAATAATTGCATATTATGTTTCAGATCACGCAACAAACTACTAAACAGACTATCATCTGTTTCTACTAGCCATTCAAGCGCAAACTTTTCAGTTCTTTGGCTTCCATCGAGTGATAGATTTGCAAGTTCAGTCGCTTTAGCAACAGCAATATCAAAATTACCCACTTCATCAACAAGTTTATGTTTTAATGCTTCTTCACCTAACCAGATACGACCTTGTGCAATATTGTCTACTTGTTCTTTAGATAATCCCCTACCTTTACTCACTAATGATAAGAATCGATCATAGCCATGCTCAATTTCAAGTTGGAATATATCATTCATCTCTGAAGAAAGCGCACTAAAACTGGATAAGTTACTTAATGGTGAAGTCGATACGCCATCAGCAGAAATCCCGACTTTCTTAATTGTCTTTTCAAAGGTTGGGAACATAGCAAAAATACCAATTGAGCCTGTAATAGTATTTTTATCTGCTACAATATAATCAGCAGTACTTGAAATCCAATATCCACCAGAGGCTGCCATT
This sequence comes from Pasteurella canis, assembly GCF_900454865.1. GTDB lineage: Bacteria > Pseudomonadota > Gammaproteobacteria > Enterobacterales > Pasteurellaceae > Pasteurella > Pasteurella canis. Next base: position 730,030 of record NZ_UGTV01000015.1, read on the forward strand.
GATCCCATTGATACAACAACAGGTTTTCCTGCTTGCTGTAAGTTATCTACTTCTTGACGAATTATTTCTGAAGCAAAGGCACTGCCACCAGGACTATTAACACGTAAAATAACAGCTTTTACTTGATCATCATAATAGGCTTGACGTAATAAACGGGCAACACTATCCCCACCAACTTCATGCTCATAACTTTCGCCATCAATAATGGCTCCTTCCACATTGACTACCGCAATTTTATGTTTACCTTCCTCTAGCATACGATCTGGTAATGCAGACAAATATTTATCAAATTCAATTAATTTAATATTTCCCTCTTCATCTTCGCCAAATAATTTTGCTAATTTATCATCTATATCCAAACGACTCGCAAGACCTGTGACGAGTTTACGCTGTTGTGTATAAGCTGTATGATTTCCTTTTAAAGCGCTTAACTCTTTTACATAAGTTTTTGCATCAGGTAAAACTAAATCAGGCGTAATTTGACGGTTTTCTGCAGCGACTTGTTTATAGTTATTCCACATTTTACTAAGCCATTGTGATAGATCAGCTTTTGCCTCAGGTGACATATCATCACGTAAAAATGGCTCAACGGCCGATTTATAAGTGCCTACTCGAAAAACATTAGCTGTCGCATCTAACATATCCAACATAGACTTGAAATATAAGTTTTCTTGTCGTAATCCTGTAATTTCAACTGCACCTATCGGATTAATGAGAATCTCATCGGCATAACTTGCTAATAGATATTGTGATTGACCAAGGCTGTCTGCAAAAGCAATCACTGGCTTATTACTTATTTTAAATGACTTAATTGCCTTTCCAACATATTCGATGGCAGGTAAATCAGCCCCTTCAAAAAAGTTTAAATCCAAAACTAAGCCTCGGATACGTTCATCTTTCGCAGCATTTTCAATAGTATAAACAACATCAAATGTTGAGATTTGACGTGGGACATGTTGATTATCTAGTTCTTTTAATGCATTTTGCCAAGAAGTACTTTCTTCTCGATTATCTGCCAAATAACCATCTAAATTGAGTAATAATGCACCTTGATCGCCCTCTAACAGGGTGTGTTGTGTTTTCGTTACATGGGTAAAAAGACCGACTAATACGGCTAGTAATAAAACAAAACATAAAAAAACAATATTCATAACTAAGTCACGAATAAAATTTAAAATACGCCAACAAAATGTTAGCAAACGTAAAATTTGCATAAAACCTCATCCATTAGAAGATAAAAATTTGATTTGGATAACATATCATAAACTCGACTTGCAATAAACGTTCCTTTAAAAATATGCTAGAATTCACGCGATTTGATATAAGGAGAATCTCATGGATGCATTACAATTACTTATTAACCGTCGTTCAGAAAAAAAGCTTACGACACCTGCGCCCAATAAAACGCAATTAGAACTCATTTTTCAAGCAGCATTGAATGTGCCTGATCATGGACGTTTACACCCTTATCGCTTTGTTGTTATTGAGGAAGAAGCCTTAAACAAATTTGGTACATTACTAAAAGAAGCAGTATATGAGTTTGAATTAGGTGATGAAAAATTAAAAAAAGCTGAAAATTTAGCACAAAGAGCACCCATGATTATCGCTGTAGTGGCTAAAATAAATAAAGAAGCAAAAGTTCCTGCATGGGAACAAATGTTATGTGCAGCTTGTTCAACCTATGCGATTCAACTAGCAGCAAATGCACAAGGTTTTGCTAATGTATGGATTACAGGTAAATGGGTAGATGGCAATGCTTTACGCCAAGCACTCCGCTGTCAAGAAAGCGAAAAAATTATTGCTTTATTAATGATAGGTACAGCAGAAGATAAATTAGAAAGAGAGAAGAGAATACAGGATACGGATGAATTTGTTCAATATTTATCTTGATTAATTAGCTTGTATCATCATATTTATCTCAGGTAGTTTTTTATACTGATAAAAAAAGTGCGGTCATTTTGACCGCGCTTTTGTTGTTATTCATTGGAAAAAGCATTAAGCTTCGCCAAGTAATTTTAGCTCACGTGATCTGACTTGTTTTTTCAAAATTGTTAAAAACTCATCAATTGTAAATGTCCCTAAATCAGCACCTTTACGTGTACGTACAGCCACTTTTCCTGCTTCTATTTCTTTATCACCACAAACAAGCATATATGGTACACGACGCAAAGTATGCTCACGAATTTTAAAACCAATTTTTTCATTACGTAGATCAGATTTTACGCGTAATCCTGCATCAGATAATGTTTTCACCACTTGTTGTACATAATCTGATTGTGAGTCAGTAATATTCATTACGACAGCTTGTGTAGGTGCTAACCATGCTGGGAAGAAACCCGCATACTCTTCTGTGATAATACCGATAAAACGTTCAATAGAGCCCAAAATTGCACGGTGAATCATTACCGGTGTGCGACGATCATTATCCTCTGCAACATAAGAGGCATTTAAACGACCTGGTAAGGCGAAGTCTAACTGAATCGTACCACATTGCCACTCACGATCTAAACTGTCACGCAATGCAAACTCGATTTTAGGACCATAAAAAGCGCCTTCTCCTTCTTGAATCTCATATTCAAGCCCATTATGTGCTAATGCAGCAGCAAGACCTGCTTCTGCACGATCCCACATATCATCCGCACCAATACGCTTTTCTGGGCGAGTTGACAGTTTCACCTGAATATTCTCAAAACCAAAGGTGCTGTAAATGTCATAAACCATTTTGATACAAGCAGTCACTTCACTTTCAATTTGATCTTCAGTACAGAAAATATGTGCATCATCTTGTGTAAAACCACGAACACGCATTAATCCATGTAATGAACCAGATGGTTCGTTACGATGACAAGAACCAAATTCTGCCATTCTAATAGGTAAATCACGGTATGATTTCAAACCTTGGTTGAAGATTTGTACATGCCCTGGACAATTCATTGGTTTGATCGCATATTCACGGTTCTCAGATTGAGTGGTGAACATTAAGTCACCATAATTTTGCCAGTGCCCTGTTTTTTCCCAAAGTACTCGATCCATCATAAATGGACCTTTGACTTCTTGGTAATCATATTCTTTTAACTTAGTACGAACAAACGTTTCCAACTCACGGAAAATCGTCCAACCATCATTATGCCAGAACACCATACCAGGTGCTTCTTCTTGCATATGATATAAATCTAAAGCTTTACCTATTTTACGGTGGTCACGTTTTGCAGCCTCTTCTAAACGTGTTAAATATTCACTTAATTGTTTTTTATCTGCCCATGCTGTACCGTAAATACGTTGTAACATTTTATTTTTGCTATCACCACGCCAGTATGCGCCAGCTACTTTCATTAATTTGAAATGGTGACAAAAACGCATGTTTGGTACATGTGGACCACGACACATATCAATATATTCTTCATGATGATAAAGTGCGGGAGTATCACAACGATCAATATTTTCATCTAAAATCGCCATTTTATATGGCTCAGCGCGTTGTTCAAAGGTATCTCGTGCCTCTTGCCAGCTCACGACTTTTTTCACCACATCATAATTGGTTTTAGCTAGCTCAAGCATACGTTTTTCTAATGCATCTAAATCGTCTTGTGTTAAAGAACGGTCTAAATCCACATCATAATAAAAACCATTGTCGATTGTTGGACCAATCGCCATTTTCACATTTGGGAATAATTGCTTAATTGCGTGCCCCAATAAATGTGCACAAGAGTGGCGAATAATTTCTAATCCATCTTCGTCTTTTGCAGTAATAATCTCTAATTTGCTATCATTTGTGATAACGTCACAAGCATCTTTACGCTCGCCATTCACACGCCCAGCAATACAGGCTTTAGCAAGACCTGCACCAATACTTGCTGCAACCTCTAACACAGAAACTGGTTGTTCAAATTGACGCTGTGAACCGTCAGGTAATGTAATAATTGGCATAATATTTCCTTTACAGTGGTAACCCATACGAGAGGTTACTTGTTTTTGTTTTACTCAAAATTATTAAAAATAAACCGCACTTTAGACTCATTCCTACTCTGAATAAGGCAAAAATGCGGTTAGAAAGTGTAACATATTTAATGATTATTGGCGATTTAGAATTTGCTGAATCAGTATAGATCCTCTGAAAATACACATTTTTTTATATTAAAAACAAATAATCATTCACATTTATACTAACTCGTTATAAATTAAAACACTAAGTTCTTTTGTTAATCTAACTAATTTATTTTAGTATATGGATCCAATAAACGTTATTTTCACGACGAGGAGACGCCATGAAACTCACGACAAAACTTTCTTTAATTGCGGCTGGTTTATTTGCTATCAGTACTGTACAAGCCGCCAACAAAACATTCATTAATTGTGTGAGTCGCGCACCGAGTAGTTTCAGTCCCGCATTAGTAATGGAGGGAATTTCATATAATGCAAGCTCACAACAAGTTTATAACCGTTTAATTGAATTTAAGCGTGGTACCACAGATATTGAACCTGCCCTTGCAGAAAGCTGGCAAATTAGTGATGATGGTTTAACCTATACCTTTAATTTACGTAAAGGCGTGAAATTCCATAGTACAAAGGAATATAAACCGACACGTGAATTTAATGCTGACGATGTCCTTTTTTCTTTCCAACGCCAATTAGATAAATCTCATCCTTATCATGCTGTATCTAAAGGAACTTACCCTTACTTTAATGCCATGAAGTTTCCAAAGCTACTCAAAGCAGTAGAGAAAGTGGATGATCACACAGTAAAAATCACTTTAAATAAACCTGATGCTACTTTCTTAGCGAGTTTAGGTATGGATTTTATTTCTATTTATTCAGCAGAATATGCTGATAAAATGCTGAAAGCAGGTACGCCAGAAAAAGTTGATACAACACCAATTGGAACAGGTCCTTTTATCTTTGCGGGATATCAATTGGAACAAAAAATTCGTTTTTTGGCTAACCCTGATTATTGGCAGCCTAAAGCTGATATTGATCGCTTAATTTTTGATATCGTGCCTGATGCGGGAACTCGTTACGCTAAATTACAGTCAGGGGCTTGCGATATGATTGATTTCCCAAATATTGCAGATTTAGCCAAAATGAAAGCGGATCCAAAAGTACAATTAATGTCGAAAGAAGGGCTAAATATTGCTTATATCGCATTTAATACTGAAAAGGCGCCTTTTGATAATGTTAAAGTACGTCAGGCGTTAAACTACGCAACTGATAAACAAGCCATTATTGATGTGGTATACCAAGGTGCGGGGGTTATCGCGAAAAATATTCTGCCACCAACAATTTGGAGCTACAATGATGAAATACAAGACTACCCTTTTAACATTGAAAAAGCGAAACAATTATTAGCTGAAGCGGGCTATCCAAATGGGTTTGAAACAGAAATCTGGGTTCAGCCTGTGGTACGTGCTTCTAACCCTAATCCTCGTCGGATGGCTGAAGTAATTCAAAATGACTGGGCAAAAGCAGGAGTAAAAGCAAAATTAGTCAGCTATGAGTGGGGCGATTATATCAAACGAACTAAAGCTGGAGAATTAACAGCTGGTACTTACGGTTGGTCTGGAGATAATGGTGATCCTGATAATTTCTTATCACCGCTATTAGGCAGTGAAAATATTGGAAATAGTAATTATGCCCGTTGGCGTCATCCTGAATTTGATGCATTGTTAAACCAAGCAATTAGCTTATCAAATCAAGATGAACGCGCCGCCCTTTACAAACAAGCACAAGTGATTGCTAAAGAACAAGCACCTTGGATTACTATCGCTCATTCCATCACAAACACAGCTTTGAGCCCAAGGGTAAAAGATTATAAACAAAGCCCATTTGGTTATAGTTATTTTTATGGCACTAAATTAGCAGACTAGCCAAAAATTTTGTAGAAATGACCGCACTTTACTAGGTAAAGTGCGGTTTGTTTTTTTACATCTATTTAGCTTAACCCTTGTTTTTAGTCTTTCATCATTTACAGAATCATTTCTGTATATTGTAGAGTAGCTCTTTTGATGAGTAAATTGTAATAATAGGTCGCTATTTTTGTTCATTATGTGGCACTGGCAATACGATATTAAACTGCTGTCTTTCTATCTGTTCTGGCAGTTGGAAAACAATTTGAGATACATCACCAGTATAATAACGTGTTATTTGAAAATAGCGTTTGTCTTCGTCAACTTCTGGAGGGAAAGGCTGGCGAGCTTGAAAAAAATCTCTGATCTCTTTTTCTGTTTTGATTTTATCCATGTCTACTAAACGATGAACCTCTTTAAAAAGATTGGCTAATTGGCGGTGATATGACTTTTCATCATCAGTTAGTAAAGGATGTATACTTGAACCTATACTCAATAATGCACGCCCATCTTGATAAAAAGCATGCATAATAACAGAACCTACCCTATTTTTAGGCAACCGATATGTCACGGCATTCCCCGTAATTTGAGTGAGGTGAATACTATCAAATTGCGTCTCAATTTTATCAGGCACTTGAGTAATTTTATAAGACTGATAGTGCTGTAAAGGTAAATCAACTTGGAAAGAAACTTGTTTTAATGTTTGATCACTCTCAATCACAACTTGGTCATAAAAGCTATCTTTTGTCGCATAAACAGATTGCTCTATTTCTGACAAATGATGTTGTTCTAATTCTCCCTCAATATTCTTATCTGTAAAAATTTTTGAGGGTGATAAATAGTCAATATTTGTTTCACGAGAGCCATCCATTAACACCATCTCAGTTGGTGTAAAAATAGGGTGTAATTGAGTATTCCGATAAAAGTAATCAGGCTCTAAACCGAGTAACTTAGCTAATTTGTAGCTTTCTTTAGGGATATTAAAAAAATAATAAGGATATTTATAATCGATATGACTTTGCTTTTGCATGAAAAATTGATTTATTTCCTCGCTATCTATTTGTTTTTTAGCAGGAAGCACAATGAAATTATGTTCATCTTTAGGATCAAACTTTTTTATTGGCCTAACGGGTTGAATTTCGATTGGGTTAAGCGAATCACTATTCGCAATTTGCGTCATATATTCAAAGGATGATTGTAATCGTGCTAATAAATGTTGCTTATCTTCCATTTTTGCCTGAGCGGATATAGACATACAAAATGATAAATACAATACATAGTTCAATTTTCTTAAAAGACGCATAATCTCTCCTAAAGCATAAAATTAAGTGTATATATACAACAAAAATGTCACTCAAGCACTGATTTATTCCATCTCTTTTAATGAATTTACATTCATTCTGTTATCAATTGACAATAACAAAACATCTTTTCGTTTTTAAAAGAAAAAACACTTTTCTACGATAAAATAGATTAAAACTAGCATTAAAAGTAAAGAACTTTGATATCTATCACAGTAATTTTTCATTAATCTTTTACACTATCAATGAAATATTTTCAATATCGGAGGGTGCTATGTGGAAACATGTTTCTCAAGTATTGGCTGATCAATTCGGTGCCTACTATTCAATTAAACATAAAGAAAAAATTCACACGGGTGAAATGCATGAGGCTTGGATTATTGATGATGGCATCCAACCTGTTTTTGTCAAAGTGAATGATAAAACATTTCGGTCTATGTTCCGTGCTGAAGCTGATCAGCTCACCCTCCTTGCTAAAACAGATACCATAAAAGTGCCTAATGTTTATACTGTAGGCTGTTCACATACACACAGTTTTTTACTATTAGAAGCCTTAAATTTAAATAAAAATAATTCTGCCCAAGCGATGGCTAGATTTGGTGAACAACTTGCTAAATTGCATCTGATTAAAGGTTCAGAAAATTATGGTTTAGATTTTGACACTTGGCTTGGACCAGAATATCAACCGAATGAATGGAAAGATAATTGGGCCAAATTTTTTAGTGAACAACGTATTGGTTGGCAATTACAATTATGCAGAGAAAAGCAATTAGATTTTGGTAATATTGATGTAATAGTTAATAAAGTGGCTGAATTACTCACTAAGCATAAACCAGTTCCTTCACTCTTACACGGTAATTTATGGATTGAAAATTGTGCCAGTGTAAATGATCAAATCGTGACTTACGATCCTGCTTGTTATTGGGGAGACAGAGAATGTGATTTGGCTTTCAGTGAGCTATTTGAGCCTTTCCCGATACAATTTTATGAAAATTATGACCGCACTTATCCCATTGAAGAAGGATATAAAGAGCGTAAAGCGATTTATCAACTCTATTATTTGCTGAATTTTAGTCATCGCTTTCACCGACATTATGTTGAACTCACTAAAAAATTTATTCATGATTTATTAGCAAATTAACTTGATACTCATAAGCAAAAGGCTCTTCGTATGAAGAGCCTTTTATTTATTATAGCTAGACAAAGTCTAGCTATAAAAACCATACGCTTTGCGTATGGAACAGAAAAGCTTAAGCGGTGAGCAGAAAAAAACATCCTCCTATAATGAACAAGGCTGACAACCAAAATTCAACATATAGGAGGATAAGTCATGGCAAGTAAATCCAATGACGATTCAAGTCTATCACACACAAGATGGAACTGTAAGTACCACATAGTCTTTATCCCTAAGTATAGGAGAAAAGCAATTTATGGAAAATTGCGAGTTGATATAGGAGGGATACTAAGACAATTATGTCACTACAAGAATGTAGAGATAATAGAGGCATATGCAATGAAAGATCATATCCATATGCTGTTAAGGATACCTCCAAAACTGGCCGTTTCAAGTTTTATGGGGTATTTAAAAGGTAAGTCATCGCTAATGATATTTGAAAGACATGCAAATTTAAAATATAAGTATGGGAATCGAAATTTTTGGGCGAAAGGCTATTATGTAAGTACAGTAGGTTTAAATACAAAAATTGTAGAGGAATATATCCGAAATCAGGAAAAGGAAGATATGATTCAGGATAATTTATCGAAGAAAGAATATATGGACCCCTTTAAGGGGTAGGCAACAGAGTTATTGAACGGTTGTCAGACTTCACATGCCCCTTGAGGGGCATGTGAAGTACTAGGCCCTTATAGGGTGGCCTAAAAACCGCCCGTTTTACGGGCGGATTGTTATTCAAAAAACACTTAGTTTATTTTCTATAAAGTGGCGCTGGACCTGTTGTACCTGCTTCCATACCTTGTGTATTTTGTTTTAATGTTGTACCTGAAGCGGTAATTTCTACACGACGGTTAGGGCGTAAACAATCTCTTAATTCAGCACCTTGTACACCGTCACAAGCTTTTACTTGCTGTGCTTTACCATAACCTACAGCATGGATGTTCGCATCAACACCTTGCTCAATTAAGCGTGCTTTAACACGATCTGCACGGCGTTGAGAAAGTTTTAAGTTATATGACTCTGAACCTAAACGGTCTGTATAACCAGCAACTTTCACTTCTTTTGCTGAAGATGATTTTAATTGTGCAGCTACACTATCAACGACTTCTTTACCTTTTTCAGTTAATGCATCTTTATTAAAATCAAATAAGAAATCACCACTTAAACTAAACGCTGAATTACCATTACAACCATTTGGATACCAGAAGAAGCTTTGTGCATTCATGTTTTTATCAAATAGGATTTTGTATTGGCAAACTTTGTGTACACCATTTTCACGATAATTAAACACATAGTCCCATTCACGAACGCCATAAAGTCCTTCAGCAAAGTGTGGACGACCAATCAAGTTATAAAGTTCATCTTTATTCATACCACGTTCAATCATACGAACATTATCCCAGTTTGGCCAAGAACCAAATTGGCTACCATCGTGATTGAATACTGACTCATCAATTTTTGGCCAAACCAAATTATCTGATGTGCCTTCATCAGTTATCTTGCTTAAGTTACCACACGCAACTAATGTTGTTGCAGCAACAGCGGTTAATAAAAAACGTGATAATTTCATATGTGTTACCTTAGTTCCTTTCATTGTTGGAAATCGTCATTCTCATAATCACAGCAAATAAGTTTAGGGAGTGACTCTTAATAAAACTTCTCTTTTTTACCTTTAGCTTTTCACGGAATAACTAGAGATATTGAAATTGTTCAAAATTCGACTCAATATAGTAAGTCGTATTATTCACAAAGTAAACTAATAAATCTCTAATATTTCACAACATTTAGTCAAGTAATGTAAAGCTGGTTAAGCTAAAGTAATGCAATGTGAAGTGCGATTAAAGTAATGTACTATCATTTCGTTTTAACCAGCGCAATAAAACATTTTCTACACTTTCTTCTACTTGTTTACCAAATTTTTGCATGAGTGATTTTTTAATTGAATATTTTACAGATAATACTGTTTTATCTTTCATCGCCTCTAAGATTAATTCATCACTTGTTGCAATATGATCAATTAAATTCAGTGCGAGAGCCTGTTCACCAAACCAATGTTCTCCTGTGGCTACTTTATTAATATCTAAGTTTGGTCTATTTGTTAAAACAAATTGTTTAAAAAGTTGATGGGTTTCTTCGAGTTCTTGTTGAAATTTTTGTTTACCTTTTTCAGTATTTTCACCTAACATTGTCATAGTGCGCTTATATTCTCCAGCTGTCATTACATCTACATCCACATCATGCTTTTTCAAAAAACGATGGATATTCGGGATTTGTGCAACGACACCAACAGAACCTATAATGGCAAAAGGAGCAGCAACAATTTTATCGGCGACACAAGCCATCATATAACCACCACTTGCAGCGACTTTATCGACCGCGACAGTAAGTTTAATTCCGTGTTGTTTTAAGCGAGCTAATTGTGATGAGGCTAAACCATAACCGTGGACAACACCACCAGGGCTTTCTAAGCGTAATAATACTTCATCTTCTGGCTTAGCTGCACCAATAATTGCACTAATTTCCTCACGTAATGCTTTCGTTTCTGACGCCATAATATCACCAGTAAACGTTAAAACATATAAATGAGGTTTACGTTCTATATCGATCTCTTTTTCTTTTTTACGTTTTACTTTTTCTATTTTTGCTTTTTCTTTATCTGTCTTTTTCTGTGCTTTTTCGACTTGTTTAAGTGCATCTTCGCTTAAATGAAAATCACGTAATTTCTTTGTATTATCATTGTAATCCTGTGATAGATCCGTAATGAGTAATTCCCCTTGTGCTTTCGCTTTGTGCTGTTTTAAAACAAAAATCATAAATCCAATACCAGCAATAACTAATAAAATTGTTAAAATTTCCAATATAAATACGGCATAACCTGCGGCAATTTCAGACCACATAAGATTCCCTCTTAATGTAAATAAGTAAAATAAGAGAATTTATAATAGCGAGTTCACAATAAAGTGCAATTTATATCATCATTATTTACTTTTTATTGATAATTTTTTTCTAAAAATACTATTTATTTCGAAATAATAAAGCATATAATGACATTCCTTTATATTCCATTACAGCAAAAAGGATATTTATCATATGAAAAATGTATTAGTGTTAAAATCAAGTATTTTAGCTGGCTACTCTCAAAGTAACCAACTTTCAGATTATTTTGTTTCAAAATTAAACGATGTTAATGTCATTGAGCGCGATATCGCAGCAAAAACATTACCTTACTTTGATGGTGTTGCAGTTAACGCATTAAGAGGTCAGCCAAATACAGATGAAGACAAAGCACTTTTAGCACTTTCTGATGAATTAGTTGCTGAATTAAAAAATGCTGATGTTATTGTATTCAACGCACCAATGTATAACTTCAATATTCCTGCACAGCTAAAAAGCTACTTTGATTTCATCGCTCGTCCAGGTGTAACTTTCCAATACAGCTCAAATGGCCCAGAAGGTCTTGTAAAAGGTAAAAAAGCAATTGTTATCACTACAACAGGTGGTATGCACAAAGGTCAAGCAACAGATATCGTTGCCTCTTATATGAAAATTATGTTAAGTTTTGTTGGTATCACAGATGTTCAATTTGTTTACGCAGAAGGTTTTGGTCTAGGCGAAGAAGCAGTTACTAAAGCACAAACTCAAGCAAAAGCAGAACTTGATCAAATCGCAAGTACATTCTAATTTTTAAAGGCAGTATTAAAAGCTGCCTTTTCTTTTACCCCATCCTAATCTCCTCCACTATAACGTATTTATTCGGCTATTTATATTATTGCTCATTACACCAAGCTTTATCTTATCGACCTTATTTAGTTTAACTTTGTACGATTTTTAGTAATTTAGGTCCACTAATGAATCCTACAAAACCGAAAAGATCACTTTTAGGCGCGTATTCGCTTGAATTAATTAAAGCCTATGCATAACAGTAGCTTACCAACATACGGTTATTGTACATGATACAGACTGAGATGAAGTCGCCTGTATGTTAAAATACAAGCAGCTGAGGTTAAAGAAAGACAGATTGAATATTGTCGCTTATATCAAGTAGGCATGAAAGATGTAAAAAAAATTGCTATGATGTTCTAACGTATTTTAGCAAATGAAATTATAGGAGGAACAATGCAAAAAATCGCATTAGTAACAGGTGCCAGTGCTGGATTTGGTTCGGCTATTTGTCGTACATTAGTGGAACATGGTTATAAAGTAATTGGTACCGCTCGACGTGTCGATCGTCTGACTGAACTTCATCGTGAATTAGGTGAAGATTTTTACCCACTTGCTTTTGATGTATCTGATCTACAAGCAACAGAACAGGCACTACAAAGCTTACCTCAAGCATGGCAACATATTGATTTACTAGTAAACAATGCAGGATTAGCATTAGGGCTAGAACGCGCGGATCAAGTTGATTTAGCGGATTGGGAACAGATGATTAACACTAATGTGAAAGGGTTAGTCACGATGACACGTTTAATTCTCCCTAAAATGGTGGAACGTAACACAGGCCATATTATCAATATGGGATCAATTGCTGGAACTTATCCTTACCCTGGTGGCAATGTGTATGGAGCAACAAAAGCCTTTGTAAAACAATTTAGTTTAAATTTACGCGCAGACTTAATTGGAACTGCTATTCGTGTTACTAACATTGAACCTGGACTGTGTGGTGGTACAGAATTTTCACATGTTCGTTTTAAAGGTGATGATCAACGTGTAGAAAAATTATATGAGAATGTCGAATTTATTCGTGCTGAAGATATCGCGAATATTGTTCTTTGGGCGAATCAACAACCAGCTCATGTTAATATTAACCGTATTGAAGTCATGCCTGTTGCCCAAAGCAGTGCGGCGCTACAAGTAGCCAGAAAACAATAATCCCTACCTTATTACAACTCATAGAAGATTTATTTAGTTTGTGTTTGTAAAAATAAGCTGAATAAATCTTCTTTTCAAAAAACACTTGCTTTTTTATTTATGTACTAGTTTAATAGTTCTTGTTAATTATTATAAATATAGGAATGTTATTCATGTCAGACACATTACTTAATCCTTATTTTGGGGAATTTGGCGGGATGTATGTCCCTGAACTTCTAGTACCAGTATTAAAAGAGCTTGAAAAAGCTTTTATCGAGGCACAACAAGATTCAGAATTTCAACAAGAGCTATTCGATTTATTACACAATTATGCAGGACGTCCTACTGCATTAACTCTATGCCGTAACCTCACTCAAGGCACTAAAACGAAATTATATTTAAAACGGGAAGATCTATTGCATGGCGGCGCACATAAAACTAATCAAGTTTTAGGACAAATTCTATTAGCAAAACGTATGGGGAAAACACGCATTATTGCAGAAACAGGTGCTGGTCAACATGGTGTAGCAACCGCCCTTGCCTGTGCGATGTTAAATATACCTTGCCAAATTTACATGGGAGCAAAAGATGTAGAACGCCAATCCCCTAATGTCTTCCGTATGCGTTTAATGGGAGCAAAAGTGATACCTGTAACTAAAGGAGTGGCCTCGTTAAAAGATGCTTGTTGTGAGGCAATGCGTGACTGGGCTGAAAATTATCAAGATACTCATTATTTATTAGGAACAGCAGCAGGTCCCCACCCTTTTCCAACAATTGTGCGCGAATTTCAAAAAATTATTGGTGAAGAAACAAAACGTCAGTTATTAGCAAAAGAAGGGCGCCTACCTGATGCGGTGATTGCTGCTGTAGGCGGTGGTTCTAATGCAATCGGCATTTTTACTGATTTCATTGAAGAAAAACAGGTAAAATTAATTGGTATTGAACCCGCAGGGAAAGGAATTTCAACAGGTCAACATGGTGCACCACTGCGCCATGGTCGAACAGGTATTTACTTCGGTATGAAAGCCCCTCTCATGCAAACCCCAGATGGACAGATTGAAGAGTCTTATTCTATTTCTGCAGGTTTAGATTTCCCTTCTGTTGGACCGCAACATGCACATCTTTATTCAACAGGTCGTGCCGAATATGAGTCAATTACTGATGATGAAGCACTTGAAGCCTTTCAAGCCCTTGCACGTCATGAAGGAATTATTCCTGCATTAGAAAGTTCACATGCTCTTGCTTATGCATTAAAACTAATCCGGCAATCCCCTGAAAAAAAACAGTTATTAGTAGTAAATTTATCTGGTCGTGGTGATAAAGATATTTTTACTGTAGACAAAATTTTAGCTGAAAAGGAGTTTTCTCATGAGCCGTTTTAATCAGTTATTTCATCAGTTAAATATGAAAAATGAGGGGGCATTTATTCCTTTTGTCACACTTTGTGATCCAAACTTCGATCGCTCTTTTGATATCATTTGTGCTTTAATTGAAAGCGGTGCAGATGCATTAAAAGTAGGTTTTCCTTTTTCTGATCCGTTATTAGATGCCCCTATCATTCAAGCAGCAAATAAACGCGCTCTTGAAGCGGCTTGTAGCAGTAAAGAAAGTTTTGCCTTATTAGCTAAAGTGCGGTCTAAATTTCCAGGCATTCCTATTGGCTTATTGCTATGTGCAAATCTCGTCTATGCACAAGGGATTGAATGCTTTTATCAACGTTGTGCAGAAGCTGGTGTAGATGCAGTACTCATTGTCGATGTACCTTTATTCGCTCATCGAGAGTTTACGCCTTCAGCAGAGAAATATAGTATTCAGCAAGTTTTTATTTGTCCGCCTAATGCTGATGAGAAAACTATCCAACAAGTGGCTAAATATAGTCAAGGCTATACATATCTAATTTCTCGAGCAGATGTAACTAGTGCGAACAATCAAGACAAAGCGAAAAGTTTAGATACCCTTGTTGAACGTTTAAAAGCCAACCATGCACCACCTATTTTACAAGGGGTTGATATTTCTCAACCAGAACAAGTTCGAGAAACGATTCAATCAGGCATTACTGGCGTGATATCTGACTCTGCTATTGTTAAAATTATTGAACAGTATTTAACACAGCCAGAACAAGGTCTTATCACATTAGCTGAATTTGTTAAAAAAATGAAAAAAGCCACCGCACTTTAAACTATATAAAAAAGCCCAATCAATCATGATCGGGCTTTTTTATTAAAATTGTTGTGTAACACTAAATTTAACATTTCGTCCTAAACCAGATGCGAGTTCACCTAGATATGGATGATAAGAACGGTTAAATAGATTATCAACAGTGACTTTAAAATTGAGACCTTTTAATCTTGAAGGGCTCCAAGAAGCAAATACACCATGTAAACTATAGCCTTTTGAGGAAGGTAGTGACCAGTATACTGCTTTAGGATCACCCGCAATTGGCGATCTATCTTGTCTTCTAACAAACTCAGCTCTCCATCCTGCAGTCAAATAATAATGAGGTATATTGAAACCTAAAGTGACTGTCGCTTTTCTTGCTGGTATTTCAGCGATCCATGTTTTTGTTTTACCCCATGGATTTCTAGGCGAAGTATCACGTCGTCCTTTTACATAAGAATAAGTCGCACTACCGAAGAGATATTTTGATTGATAGTAGGCTTCTAGCTCTGCACCCTGAATAACATAACCAGGTAAGTTACGGTAATTACTAATAATTCCAGAACAAACATTATTATCAACATCTAAAGCATTTTCTACACAATTTACACCTCGTGTTTTAAAGATCTCATTTTTACCCCGATTATAAAAATACGTTGCTCGGAATTGTAATGAATCATCTTTTAAAATAGTATCGTCAAAACTAAAAACGCCTCCTATTCTAGTTTGGTTTATCGTTTCTTTATCTAAATTTAGAGATGTGGCTGTTACTGAGGCTGAAGAATATTGAGTTTCATATTGTTCATCAACCACAGGCGCACGCCAAGTACGGCTATAATTAGCAAATAAATTCAAATACGTTGTCACATCATAATTTAACCCTAAATAATAAGACCAGCCACTATAGTTTCTCTGACTATAGTCATGTCCAACAGACTTATCGTTATAAACAGGAGCAATATTTGCTTTACCGATATTATTAATATGATCGTAACGCAATCCTGCTGTAAATAAGATATCTTGCCATTTCATTTGATCTTGTAAATACAATGCTTGAGTATATTGGCGACCAGATGGCATATAAGAAGGTTGGAAATAGCCATAGTTATATTTAGGATTTTTAGCACCTGCTTTATGATATATTAATGTATCTCTTTTACTTTTTATCCATTGCAAACCAAGTAAAAATTCGTGATCAACATTATGTGTAGTAAACGTACTTGTATTATTGATATCTACGCTCATATCTGAGTAAGTAATCCAACTCTTATTCCCTAACGTACCTAAAAAAGAAGAAGCTGCTTTTTCATGACGAGAATCATTTTGTGTTGTTTTACTATAACTTAATTGAGCCGCTAAATTAATCCATTGACTACTTTCAGGGAAATAACGGTACTGTAAAGTGTAACTTTCATCTTTTTGATCTCGATAAACAAGTTTTCTTTTCCAAGCAATATCTAATCCATATTTTCTTATTTCTTCAACCGTTGGTTTTGAAGAAATATCTCTTTTAGCAGCCCAAGGTTCCCAACCAGAATGAGAACCATAAGCTCCAGAAAAGGTCAATAAATGTTCAGGAGAAATAGCCCAATTTGCTTTTACTAAAGCACTTTTTTGGTTATTACGCGAAAAGAGAATTTTACTTCCGTCTGGTCTTGTGTAGTTACCCGCATTGCGTACTGAACCAAATAGTAATAAATCAAGATTACGTTGTTCATTTTGTAAAAATAATCCGCCACTATAAGTTTTCTGATTATTATTACTATTATTTCCATATTTAAATAAACCACCAATTTTTTGATTATCACTTAAAAAATCAGACGCATTTTTAGTTTCAAATTTCACTGTGCCAGCAAACCCACCATTACCATATCGTGGGGAATAATTTCCTTTATCTACAGTCACTTTATTTAATAATTCTGGCTCAATAAACACTGAGCCTTGTTGATATTTCTCAAAGCTCTTCGTCGCACCATCTAATTGAACTCGTACATCTTCAGCATCGCCCATTCCATTAATGTTTAATGTTTGTCCACCTGGACGAAATCCACCTGCCATATTAACACCAGGTAAAATATTAATTAAATCAGCTGCATTATCTGATTGTTGTTGATCAATATTTTTCTGCTTCAATACTGAGCGACCTGCTGTTTTATTTTCTTCATCAGAAGAAACGATGATAGGTAATAGTTGTTCTGTGGAAGATTCAACTTTTGCAAAAGCGGCATTGGCATTGATGTAACTTATTGATAATAAGAATAAGGTTAAATGTCCTTTTTTGAATTGCTTTCTCATTTTCCATCCTTAATAAGTAATGATAATTGTTTTTATTTTAATCAAGAGTGAAAATTTTAAATAGATTAGAATAAAAATCAATATTTTTATTAGTTATTTGTTTCTTTTCAACATTTACCTCATTTCAATTTGTAAGATATACTAACGCTCTGTTTCTGCTGTATAGGAAAACTGAATGAAAAAAATTGAACAACTTTTTGCTAATAACTATAGTTGGGCTTTACGTATGAAAGAGGAGAACTCCTCTTATTTTAAAGAATTGGCTGATCATCAAACGCCTAGTTATCTCTGGATTGGCTGCTCTGATAGTCGTGTTCCTGCAGAAAAATTAACCAATTTAGGGCCTGGGGAACTATTTGTTCATCGTAATGTGGCAA
Organism: Pasteurella canis; assembly: GCF_900454865.1. Taxonomy (GTDB): domain Bacteria; phylum Pseudomonadota; class Gammaproteobacteria; order Enterobacterales; family Pasteurellaceae; genus Pasteurella; species Pasteurella canis. The sequence continues at coordinate 748,025 of NZ_UGTV01000015.1, forward strand.
ATCAAGTTATTCATACTGATCTCAATTGCCTTTCTGTAGTGCAATATGCAGTAGATGTATTAAATATTGAGCATATTATTATTTGTGGGCACACTAATTGTGGAGGGATAAAAGCCGCAATAGCAGACCAAGATTTGGGCTTAATTAATAATTGGTTACTTCATCTTCGTGATATTTGGTATAAACATAGCCATCTACTCGGCAACTTATCGCCAGAAAATCGTGCGGATATGTTGACACGTATTAATGTCGCAGAACAAGTTTATAATTTAGGTCGTTCCTCTATTATCAAATCTGCTTGGAAAAATGGTAAAAAATTGTCTCTGCATGGCTGGGTTTATGATGTAAATGACGGTTTTTTAATCGATCAAGGTGTTATGGCAACTAGCCGAGAAACTTTGGAGATCTCTTATCGCAATGCTATTGCACGTTTGTTAAAACTTAATGAAGATGAAATTATAAAAAAAGAATATGAGGAAGAATGATAAAAAAACAGCATCTATTTTTAAGATGCTGTTTTTAATTAAATAACCTGATAAATTAATGCTTTAAAGATAAAATACCGTACTTATATTCAGTAATCATATTTCTATCTGTAATCACTTCTAATGGTCTTTTTATTGAAGAAAAGTCAATATCTTTATAAGGTATTATGTGATCATTCAAAATAATTTTTGTTCCCAGTTCAACCTTCTCAGCAGAAGTAAAGACTTTTTTCCCATCTTGCCAAGTTAGTTTTGTTAATGCATCCGAAACCTGCTCTTCCGTTAAATTTGTAACAGGTTTCAGAGAACCTAATGCCATGTTGACGTACTTGTAGGTATAAGGATAAACTTGTTGTGTTGTAAATAACGCATCTAAAGAGCCTGTTGTATTAAAATACACAAAGCCATTATTATTTAAATGCTGTTTTGTTAATTCTAAAAAATCTTGACTTAATAAATTAGTTGCATAACTTCGCCAATGGAATGTTGTATTCATTAAGATAAAATCAAATTTTTCATCTTTATTTTTAGTTAACCATCTACGTCCATCATCCGTCACAATATTGATTCTTCTATCTTTCAAAATTTTTGCCATTTCTGGATAAGAATTTGCTAATAATGGATAGGCAGGATTTAGCTCTACAACCGTGATTGACTCTAAATGAGGCATTGAAGCTAAAACACTGACCCAAGAGCCTGTACTTAAACCAACAACTAATACTTTTTTTGCTTCTGGGGCAATTGCAGATAATAAATAAGCACGATGAATACCATTAGTATTATGGTCAATATCAATATTTAACATACCATCATAAACATTACTTCCATAAACAATATGTTCATTATCTTTATTAGCATAAACTTGTATCAATCCGTGCTTATTTTCAATAATTCTTTCAGTTAATAAATTATCCTTTTCAGATAACACTCGAATGATATTGTCTGGTAAAAAAATACATAAAGCAGAAAACAGTGCAACACTCAAAGAAACTCTTTTCAATGTTTTGTGAGCTAGACAAAAATATGCAATCACAAAAGTACACAGAATGATGACAAAATATGTTTGCTGGGTATTTAATAGATCAAGTAAATAAAAACCAATAAAAATTGGTGCTAAAGTACAACCTAATACATTCGCAAAATACACATTAGAAATAGCTGCACCCGTTTTTTTATTTTCAGATCCTAAGTGATGCACAATAGGAAAAACAATACCACGCAATAATGCAATGATAAAAACACCTAAGATAAATATAGCTCTATTTGAAGCATGGCTAATTAATACGAGAATGAACAAATCAAAAAATGCGGCAACAACAAACACTTTACCAATATAATCGATACTCGCTTGACCCATTTGGCAGACTTTTTTGCCAATATAAGACCCAAAAGCAATCCCTAATAAAAATAATGCAAGAATAATTGAAAAAGCTTGAGGTATTGATGCTGAATAAAATGAAAACAATCTTATCCAAATCACTTCTAAACTTAAGCTTAAAAAACCACCTACAAAAGATAAGATAACGGCTTTTTGAATAATATGATGAGTGGAATTGATTACCTCTGCTTGTTTAGTCATTTGATAACTTTCTTCCTCTAAAGCAATATCATTACCAGTATTGCGATAAAGCAGAAATATAACAAATGCAATGAAGCTGTTAATTGCGCCTGCAATATAAATCACTTGCTCTAAATCAAAATAACTAAATAGAAAAAAACCAGTCATAATACAAGCGCTAGACGCACCTAAAGTATTCACAAAATATAACCAGCCAATATTATTCCCGATATTATCGACATAACGATTTAAATGCTGAGTTAATAAAGGCAGTGTACTACCCATTAAAAATGTTGGAAACAATAGCAATAAGAAATTAGCTAATGCAATTGTCGAAATATTTGAATATAAAAATATATTTTTAACTAACTCAATTAATGTTGGACTCGCAAAACCAAATGCCCCTATACCTAATTCAGCTAGTGCAAAAATAAGAACAATTTTCTGTGGATATTTATCTGCAATTCGTCCTCCGCAATATGCGCCAATACCTAAACCAGCCATAAATACGGCGATGATGATTGTAATCGATTCTAGATCGACACCAAACGCAGTAAATAATAAACGCTGCCAAGCAATTTGATAAATTAAGGCAGCAAATCCTGAAAGAAAAAAGATTGTCTTAATGATATTTAAATTTCCATTTTTCATTATTTTACATCCTTGATTTTATGAATAGAATCTTCTTCTAGCTCATTAAAGCTAATATTTTTTTCAAAATTAAATACTTTAATGTCCTCATCATCCTGATCAGAAAAGAAATCATAATGCTTATTCAATTCTTGTGTCGTAATATTTAACCATTGGCTAAATCCATACATAAAATTAAACGCACTTCGCTTTGTGTTAACGACTTTTCTCACTAAGTCATCACTTGAAACTTTGAAAAAAGGTACTTCATAATTTGACTTAAACTTAGAATCGTAATCTAAATTGAATTTTTCTTTATTATCTTTTTCAATATGATTGAGACCATGATCGGAAAAGTAAATTAATGAATAACTTTCATTTCTACTCTTTAATAAGTCAACTGTGTCACTAATTAATTTATCAGTTTTTAAGATGCTATTAACATAACATGACATCTTTTTGTTTATAAACTCTAATTTTTTCTCTTCTTCAGTAATACGTTGACAAAAATCCTGATGTGACCCCATTAAGTGCAAAACAAATAACCTTGTTTTTGATGTATTATTATTTATATCTAAACGTTCTCTAAGCTTTTCAAGCAATTTAAAATCATCTTCATCTCCAGTATTAAACCCACCTTTCTTAGTGAAATAGAAGAAATCTGCACCCGCCCCAATTCGACTTGCAATAGTATCATATTTACCAATACTACCTTGATTAGATAGCCAATTTGTTTCAATACCAGCTGCTTTTGCTAACGTAATAATGTTATAGCTATAATCTATCTTTTTATCTTTCTTAAAGTACAGTGATTTTAATAATGAATGATATGTAGCTGGTGCAGCAGAAATATAACCACTATTAATATAGCCTTTTGTTTTATCTAAAAAAGGACTTGTTGGTAATTCAAAGCCATAAGTCGATAAATAATCGCGACGAGCACTTTCCCCAATAATTAAAACATAATTCTGATATTCTGGAGAAGCCGATAATACTTGCCAAGGGGGCATCACATAAGCCGCCTTTTCTAACTCAGCTTTCTCGCTATAATAATCTCGGATACTTTCATAAATATTCACATAAAAAGAAATAATATTAATTGGGCTATTAGATAGTGTCCATCTCGTCTCTTCATCTTCTTCTGAAGAACGCTCTAAATAAAATTTAGTAGGTATATATAAGAGTGAAAAACAAAATACACCAAACAAGATGATATACATGACTCTTTTTTTACTATCAAATGGAGAACGTTGATTATATTTTTTTAATCTAATTAAAATAATTGCAGCTAAAATATAAAAAAGAGGAAATAATAGCTGAGAAAAGCTTATTTTCTGCATAAACTCTAGAGATTCATCTATATTTGTTTCCAAAAATGCTGCAACAATTCCAGAATTCAAAGAACCATAATATTGAGATATAGGATAATATAACGAGAGTGTAATAGTGATAAAGAATACGATAAAAGAAAATAATTTCTCATTATATGCATACAACAAATAATAAAAGATAAAAACACCTAATACTGCATAATGTATGCTTTGTTCTGGCGAAATAAGAGTTGAAGCAAAAGAAAATAGTAGTAGCCAAAGATAAAATAATCTTCTTTTTAAATAATTAATAAAGTTCTTAAACATCTTCATAAACGTGAAAAACTAAAAAAGGCGTTTATTATACAATAAACGATTTTAACTGATAATATAGAAACCGAAATTTTTAAAGGTATGCTACTCTACCAGCAATATCTTTGTTAGAATAAGTCTATTTTATGTACATATGATTTAGGAAAATTGGATGACAAACGCTCAGTATCTAATTGAAATAACAGAACAAAATTTAAATGAAACATTACAGCTTTCGGAACAATCACCCTTAGTGATTGTTTTCTATGCTCCTAGCCATCAAACTTCATTAGAATTTACCGCACTTTTACAACGCTATGCAGAGCAATATCAAGGTCAATTCGTATTAGCAAAAGTTAATTGTGAAAAAGAGCAAATGATTGCCGCACAATTTCGTATTCAAGCCTTGCCGACAACTTATTTATTCAAAGCGGGACAAGCATTAGATGCTTTTCAAGGCAGCCTAGATGAACAATCATTACAACAACGCCTAGCTATTATTCTTCCTAAAGAGGAAGAAATTAAATTTATGAAGGCATTATCATTACTGGAAACAGAAAATTACCAAGAAGCTCTACCTTTATTAAAAGAAGCATGGGAAATTTCTGATAAGCGAAACAGTGATATTGCCTTATTATACGCGGAAACATATATAGCGATGAAAAAAGTTGAACCTGCGCAAGATATTTTAAATCAAATTCCATTACAAGATCGAGATAATCGCTGGCAAGGATTACAAGCACAAATTGACCTATTAATTCAAGCAGCAGATACACCCGAAATCCAACAGCTACAGAAAGATTTTGCACAAAATCCATCTCCTGTGCTTGCCTTAAAATTAGCAGTACAGCTTCATCAAGCTAATCGTGATGAAGAGGCTCTATCTTTGCTCTTTACACTATTAAAAAATGATTTGAATGCAGCAAATGGCGAAGTAAAACAACAATTTCTATCCATTTTATCTGCAATTGGACAAAACGATCCAATTACAGCTAAATACCGCCGTTTACTCTATTCCTTATTATATTAATAAGACAAATGAGAATGAATTGATAGCTTGAATATAAAGAAGTATCTATAATTAAAGTACAACATTTTAAATATGAAAGAGAGAAATACAATGGATTCAATTAAACATAGTAAGTTACTTATTTTAGGCTCAGGCCCAGCTGGGTATACCGCAGCTATTTATGCAGCTCGTGCAAACTTGAAACCTGTTTTAGTGACAGGGTTACAACAAGGTGGTCAATTAACAACAACAACTGAAATTGAAAACTGGCCTGGTGATTTTGGTGATACTACAGGTCCAGAGCTTATGCAACGTATGTTACAGCATGCTGAAAAGTTTGAAACTGAAATTGTTTTTGATCATATTAATAAGGTCGATTTTTCCTCTCGTCCATTTAAACTATATGGTGATGTACAGACTTTTAGCTGTGATGCATTAATCATTGCAACTGGTGCTTCTGCTCGCTATCTTGGACTACCATCAGAAGACGCGTATAAAGGGCGAGGTGTTTCGGCTTGTGCCACTTGCGATGGTTTTTTCTATCGTAACAAACCTGTTGCAGTTATTGGAGGTGGAAATACTGCTGTGGAAGAAGCGCTCTATTTAGCGAATATCGCATCTGAAGTCCATTTGATTCATCGTCGTGATACTTTCCGTAGTGAAAAAATCCTTGTTGATCGTTTAATGAAAAAAGTGGAAGAAGGTAAAATTATTCTCCATACCCACCGCACTTTAGATGAAGTCTTAGGTGATAGCATGGGTGTGACTGGTGTACGCCTAAAAAATACATTATCTAACGAAACAGAAGATTTAATGTTAGATGGCCTATTTATTGCTATCGGTCATGCACCAAATACAGAAATTTTTGCAGGGCAGCTTGAACTGAATAATGGCTATATTGTGGTAAAATCTGGGTTAGAAGGTAATGCAACCGCTACTTCTGTGGAAGGCATATTCGCTGCTGGTGATGTGATGGATCATAATTATCGTCAAGCAATTACATCTGCGGGAACAGGTTGTATGGCTGCACTAGATGCGGAGCGATATTTGGATGCATTAGACGCCTAAACCGTTATTTTACAATGTTAACCATATAAGTATCATAGCCACATCAACAATATATTTTAACATCATATTTTTGGATAAATTATGATAAACTGTTGTCGGTGTGGAATGATTTTAATCTCTAATCAATAGAAAAAGTTTGACACTATAAATGAATGTTAGAGCTTAGATATAAACATACGAAAAACTTGAAAAACATAGCACCAAAGTTATCAAGCTAAGGACGCACTCAACGCGTCCTTCACTATTTTATAACAAGATTAATCATTAAGTTGAAATCACTTTACTATGCAAAAAACACGTCAAAAATATTTACAGAAATGGCTTTGGTCACAGCAGAAGCCCATTAAAAAACTACTAAGTTTGAACATTCTTCTCGCGTCTATTTCATCTGTAATTTTAGTTATTAATACTTATTTTTTAGCGAGTTTATTACATCACTTGATTATATCAGGAACTGATCGTAGTACATTGTCATTCTATTTTTTCGGTCTTATCATTGGTTTTACACTTAGAGCAACTATTCTTTGGATACGTGAGCAAATTGGCTTTAAGTGCGGTCGAATTTTACGTAACTCTATCCGTCAGCAAATTTTAGACAAAATTCATCAAGTTGGACCTGCAACAATCAATCAAAAACCAGCGGGCAGCTGGGCATCTATTATGTTAGAACAAGTAGAAAACTTACATAATTACTACGCTCGTTATTTACCTCAACAGGCACTCTCAGCCATTGTGCCCATCGTGATTTTAATTGCTATATTTCCACTTAATTGGGCTGCGGGTCTTGTTTTAATGCTCACCGCACCACTAATTCCTATTTTTATGATTTTAGTTGGGATTGCTGCTGCAGAGAGTAGTCAAAAAAATATGGCTGCTTTAGCAAAGTTAAGTGGGCAATTTCTAGATCGCCTACGAGGTTTAGAAACATTACGTTTATTTAATCTTACTGAACAACAAACAAAACATATCGAAGAAAATACTGAAGCATTTCGTGAAACAACAATGGATGTATTAAAAATGGCATTCCTCTCCTCTGCCGTATTAGAGTTTTTTACATCAATTTCTATCGCATTAATGGCAGTTTATTTCGGGTTTAGCTATTTAGGAGAACTCAATTTTGGTACTTATAATACTCCTTTAACTTTATTTGTTGGTTTTTTCTGTCTTATTTTAGCTCCTGAGTTTTATCAACCACTACGCGATCTCGGTACTTATTACCATGATCGTGCTGCGGGAATTGGTGCTGCGGATGTGATTGTCGAATTTTTAGAGACAGAACATACATCTACACAATCGGCTCACCAACAATCTTTAGACATAAAACGTGCGGTTGACATTACTGCACAAAACTTAGTCGTATTATCTCCACAAGGCAACCCTTTAACAAAGCCTTTAAACTTCTCTTTACCGGCTCAAAGCCACACTGCTTTAGTTGGTCAAAGTGGTGCGGGAAAAACATCTTTAATTAATACAATACTAGGATTTTTAGCTTATGAAGGGAGTTTAAAAATTAATGGGATTGAATTAAAAACAATGAATTTATCACAATGGCGTAAGCACATTGCTTGGGTTGGACAGAATCCCTTATTACTGCAAGGTACAATTAAAGAAAATTTATTGTTAGGGAATATTGAAGCGAATGAACATCAAATTGAGCAAGCACTGGTACTCGCACAAGCTAAAGAGTTTACAGATAAATTAGGATTAGACAGTGAAATTAAAGATGGGGGATTAGGTATCTCAGTCGGGCAAGCACAACGGCTTGCTATTGCACGCGCACTACTTCGCCAGAGTCATTTATTATTATTGGACGAGCCTACAGCAAGCCTAGACGCACAATCTGAAAATCTAGTCTTACAAGCTTTACAACAAATGAGCCAACAGCAAACTACTCTGATGATTACTCACCGTATCGAAGATCTCAAACAATGTGATGCGATTCTTGTTATGCAACAAGGACAAATTATCCAACAAGGTCATTTTGAAGAATTAAAAGATGAAGGTTTCTTTGCTGAATTACTGGCTCAACGAAAACAGGATCTAAACTAATGCGCGTATTATTCCCTTTTTTACGTTTATTTAAGTACGCTAAATTTCCTCTAATTTTAGGGGTAATTTTAATGATTACAGGCTTAGCCGCGAGTATTGGTTTATTAACGCTCTCTGGTTGGTTTTTAGCTGCAACAGCCATTGCTGGAGTCGGTACATTGTTTAACTTCTTCTACCCCTCCTCGGGTGTACGTGGTTTAGCAATTGGTCGAACTGTTGCACGCTATTTCGAAAAAATTGTGACACATGATGCAACTTTTCGTGTGCTAGCTAAATTACGTGTTCAAGTTTTCAGTCGGATTATTCCATTAAGTCCTGCTGTTTTGAATCGCTATCGTCATAGTGATTTACTAAACCGATTAGTGGCTGATGTTGATACCCTTGATAGTTTGTATTTACGCCTAATCGCTCCTTTTATTAGTGCAATTGTAGTGATTGCGCTTATTACATTCGGATTAAGTTTTATTCATATTCCTCTTGCTGTATTCATTGGCTCCACTTTATTAACATTTTTATTAGCCATTCCAACTCTTTTCTATCACTTAGGGAATAAGTTTGGTGATAAATTAATACAGTCACGTGCAATCTATCGCATTCAATTTGTCGAATTTATTCAATCTCAAGCAGAATTATTACTCTTTGATGCGGAAAAACCATTAAAAGAAAAGCTGAATAAAACAGAACAAGACTGGCAAGATTACCAACAAAAAGAAGCCAACTTAGCGGGACTTTCCAGTGCGATTCTGTTATTTGTGAATGGTCTCATACTTGCAACAACACTTTGGATTGTCGCAGATATTGATTTAGGCACAGGTATGTATAAAGCAGCGTTAATTGCTTTATTCGCTTTTTCAGCACTTGCTGCCTTTGAAATTTTAATGCCAATTGGCGCAGCTTTTTTACATATTGGTCAGGTGATAGCTTCCGCTGAACGAGTTAATGAAATCATTGAGCAAGCCCCTCTGGTCAAATTTGAAGGGACAGCACAGTTCAATCAAACTAACACAACAAAACAACCACTTATTCAAGCTCATTCACTATTTTTTACATATCCTGATCGTAAAAATCTCGCATTAAATAATCTTAGTCTTACAATTGAACAAGGCAAAAAAGTAGCGATTCTTGGTAAAACAGGCAGTGGGAAATCGACATTATTGCAATTATTAGTTCGTCACTATGATGCCAATAAAGGACAATTATTACTCTCAGGTATGCCTATTCAAGAGTATTCAGAGCAAGCACTCCGTCAGCAAATATGTTTTTTAACTCAACGCGTTCATGTATTTAGTGATAGCTTGCGTAATAATTTACAAATAGCAACCCCAGATAAGATCACTGATGAAAAAATGATTGCGATATTGCAGCAGGTAGGTTTAGCTAAATTAGTTGAACAAGAGGAAGGATTAAATTTATGGCTTGGTGATGGTGGACGCCCGTTATCAGGTGGTGAACAACGCCGTTTAGGACTTGCTCGTATATTACTTAATGATGCACCGATTTTATTGTTAGATGAACCCACAGAAGGGTTAGATCGAGAAACTGAGCGCCAAATACTGCATTTGATCTTAACGCATGCAAAAAATAAAACGCTCTTGATGGTTACTCATCGCCTCACATTTATTGAACAATTTGACAAGATATACATTGTTGATGAAGCGAAACTAATCGAACAAGGTACCTATAATGAACTAATCCAACAAGAAAATAGCTATTTTAAAAAATTAGTCGCAAGAATTTAGTATTTATAATGAATGGCGAGTTGGGTGGAAATCTCCCCAGCTTGATCTCGGCACACAGTGATGCTGACTTTGGCTGCTTTCTTCCGAACCTGACCAGGTAAACCAGATACCATTGCGAGGAACCGAGAAGATTTCCATAGAATAACCACTAAATAAGCTTATCAAGTGATTAGGTGGCGTATTATGCAATAAGATGCCTGATATTGCAAATGTTGATTTTTATTTCTATTTAATTGATTACTTTTTAAGTAAGGTAATGCTCAGTTTGATAGCAAATAATTTTTGATTCTATATAAATACATCATTCAGTAACCTTTAATTGAATTGATACTGGCAGTTTATTTTAACTCTTGTTGGGTTGATTACAGTTATGATAACAACCAATCTAATTTTATTACTCACATAAGGATGCGCTATGTCAAAAGTGCTTAATAACTTAATTGAATTACTTAAACTAGAACGATTAGATGATTTTTTATTTCGAGGTAGTAGCGAAGATTTAGGATTACGACAAGTTTTCGGTGGTCAAGTTGTCGCACAAGCTTTATCCGCTGCTATTCAAGTAGCCCCTTCAGATCGTATTTTACATTCTTGCCATGCTTATTTTTTATCCCCTGGTGATAGCCAACATCCAATTATTTATGATGTTGAAACGCTACGTTCAGGACGTAATTTTACGGCATTGCGTGTCAAAGCAATTCAACATAATGAACCTATTTGTCATATTACAGCTTCATTTCAAAATGAAGAACAAGGTTTCGATCATCAAAGTCAGATGCCTGAGGTTGCGCAGCCTGATGAATTTATTACAGAAAGTACTGTTATTCAAAAACTTGCACCTTATATTCCAGCACCCATTCGTGAAAAATTTACGGCAGAACGTCCTTTTGATATTCGAGCAAAATATGTCAATAACCCATTTCATGGCACAATATTACCTCCAGAACAATTTGCATGGGTCAAAGCAAATGGTAATGCACCATCAGATCAAAAAATACAACAATGTCTACTCGCCTACTTCTCTGATTTTCATTGTTTATTAACAGCCCTTCATCCACATGAAAAGGGATTTTTACAATCAGGTATGAAAGTTGCAACCATTGATCATTCAATTTGGTTCCATCGTACTTTTAATTTAAATGATTGGTTACTTTACGCAATTGAAAGCAATAATGCCTTTGCGGCGAGAGGCTTGGCTCGTGGACAAATTTTTGATAGAAAAGGTCGATTGATTGCAACAACCCAACAAGAAGGCCTAATCCGTTATACATCAGAAACAAAAAAATAAGGAAAAAAATGACCGCACTTTGGCAAGCTATCTCAACAGCATTAATCGAAACTGTACCAGAGAAAAAATGTGAACTTGTTAATCGACTTTATGATGAGCTATTACCAACAGTTAATTTAACCGAATTAGCAGATTTTCCGATTGTCACACCATCCCAAGATATTGCTGGCTTCCCTCATAAACCTCTGCTAGTTGCCCCCAAAGATGTACCTAAACGTTCTTTTGCCACTGAAGATGGATATGCCGCAACATTACATGCCATTGCACATATTGAGTTTAATGCGATTAACTTAGGTTTAGATGCAGCTTGGCGCTTTGGGCGCCATGCTCAACTGGAATTGGGTGAGGGGATGGCATTTGTAAAGGATTGGTTGCGAGTGGCGCGAGAAGAAAGTACGCATTTTACTCTTCTCAATCAACATTTAAAATCATTAGGATACCAATATGGTGACTTCGAGGCACACGCAGGGTTATGGGAAATGTCACAAGCTACAGCTCATGATATTTGGGAACGTATGGCATTAGTACCTCGTGTGCTTGAAGCAAGAGGGCTAGATGCGACACCTGTTTTACAGGATAAAATTCGCCAACGTAAAGACGTTGATGCCGTTGCAATTCTCGATATCATTTTACGTGATGAAATTGGTCATGTGTCAATCGGCAATCATTGGTATCATGCGCTTTCCAATAAACGTGGATTAGATGCAATGCAATGTTTTGGCGAACTGCTGCGTAAATATCGTATCGTCATATTCAAAGGGGTGATTAATACAGATGCTCGACTACAAGCGGGTTTTACTCAATATGAACTTGATTGGATCTATGAAATTGAACAAACACTCAAAAACTATATTAAAGCCAAAATAATATGAAAATCATAAAAGGCAGAGCATAAATTGTCTGCCTTTGAATTTTAACATTAGTTAAATAAGAAATAGCGCAAAATTCTATGAAATCTGACCGCACTTTTCTCAATTCTTCACTGCGATATGTACTGTCACCTCTTCTCTGTCATGGTAAAGATGTTTAGCTTGAATTTGATAGTTAATACTGTGCTTAATGAGCTGCTCCTCAAGGTATTGTAAACATTTTTGTACTTCAAGATAGCGTTTTTTCATGGGTAATTTAAGATTAAAAATCGTTTCATTACACCAACCATTAACTAACCATTTTGCAATCAGATTAGCAATGCGCATTGGCTGCTCTACCATATCACAAACGAGCCAATCTATTTTGCGGCGTTTGGGAGGCTGAAATTTAAATCCATCTTCTGGACAATGTTCAATACGTCCAGTTTCATGTAGACTTTCCGCCATTTTGCCATGATCTACAGCATACACAAATAAGCCACGCTTAACTAACTGATAAGTCCATCCACCAGGGCAAGCCCCTAAATCGACAGCATACATCGTTTCCTGCAAACGCATAGTTTCTTGCTTTTTAGGAATAAAAGTAAGAATTGCCTCTTCCAACTTTAATGTTGAACGACTTGGAGCATCAGCAGGAAATTTTAAACGAGGGATCCCCATAAAATAATCGGAGTGATTATGATTATAGGAATACCCAACATAACAACTTGTGGTATTAATAAAAAGAATATGTAATGTCACCATGACAGACTTGTTTCTAGGGGCATTTAACCAACCTTGTTTTTTTAATGCTTGACGTAATGGTACAGTGAACTTACGACAAAAAACAGAAAGTGCTTTTGCCTCATTAGTGTCAGCCGTTTCAACCCAAATCTCACTACTTTGCTTTAAATTAATCTGAGCTGCGGTCTGTTGGTATTGTTTTACAATAGGTGAAATCCGATCTTGTGGTGATAAATCAGTTAAAAGTTCAGAAACCACTAACATTTGACGTGCAAAAATAAGTTGATTAAACGGTATTTCTCGTGCTAAACGATCTGCATCGCCTTGTTGGTAGCATTCAAAAATGACATAACCACTATTTTCCATTACTCGTGCAAAGCCAAAAACACCAAGTGCATTTGCTTTTTCAGTCACTTCTGCAGCAATTTCTTTTTCAAAACCAGAACGGCAATAAAAGGCTAATTTATTCATTATTTTTGTTTCATTGTTTCAATAATCCAAGCACGAAAAGCTCGAATACGTTCATCATTCACATCAAAGTGATTTACTACATAAAAAGATTTTGGATCATGTAAATTGGTCGGTAAGACAACTTGTAGATGACCATTATCAATTTCTTGCTGTGCTAAAATACGATTTGCAAGCACTAAACCCTGTCCATGTATGGCAGCTTGTAATGCCATAAAAGTATGGCTAAATAATGAACCCTGCTGAATATTTAAATCATCGAGCTGTAAAAAGCTTGCCATATTTTTCCAGTTATCACGCGTATGAATATGGATTAACGTATGGTTTTTTAAATCTTTTTCGGAACGGACTGGATTTTGTTCAAGTAATTTTGGCGAAGCAAGAATAAGCAAATTTTCTTCAACTAACTTTTCAACCTGTAGATTATCCCAATTTCCTAGACCATAATAAATAGCAATATCAATATCTTTACTTAATAATCCCTCATCCTGATCAACACCTTTTAAGCGCACTTCTATATCAGGATGATGTTGATTAAAGTCACTTAAATGTGGTACCAACCATTGAATCCCAAATGTTTGTGGCACACTGATAGTTAGATGTTTATTATTTTTTTGAGCCAATAATTTATCTGTTGCTTCCGCAAGTCGATGTAGAATTTTTGCCACATCGCTAAAGTAAGCTTGACCTAATTCTGTTAATTCTAATGCACGATTCTTGCGTTTAAATAACTCAACGCCTAAAAAATCTTCTAACAGTTTTATCTGATGACTTACTGCAGCTTGTGTAACAAATAATTCCTCTGCTGCTTTAGTAAAGCTTAAATGCCTTGCAGCAGACTCAAAAGATTTCAATGAATTCAAGGGAGGCAAACGTTTATACATATATTCTTCTTAATGTTAAATTTTTGATATATAATATAAAAAAGTTATTTCGCATTATTTTTTTTAATGCTTCATATAAAAAAATATCCATTGTTCACTCTAAGACTTCCTCTTACAATGCAATCATACTTAATGATTGGTAATTCCTTACTGGTTAAGAGTTTCGGACTTAAGTATGATGTTGTGTTTGCATATTGTTTGGGAAACCAAACAGAGTAACTTTTAAAGTTACTTATTTTCACTTCCTGTATATTTATTTTTAAACCTTTTTTGGTTAAACACCGCTCAAATGAGCGGTGTTTTTTTATCTGTCGATTCTAGCATAGACACACACTTATTGCTTGTGTTGCTTCAAACTATTTTTCAGATTTTCTTTTTTATTATTAAATTTTTTCTCACAAACATTTGCAAGCTATAAAGAATCGTGTAGATTAAAAGTTATTCTCCGAATACAACAAAAAGGATATAACAATGACAAAAAATATTGATTGGCAAAATTTAGGCTTTAGCTACATTAAAACAGACTACCGTTATATTGCATATTGGAAAGATGGTAAATGGTCAAAAGGAGAACTCACTCAAGACAACACATTACATATTAGCGAAGGATCAACTGCACTACATTATGGTCAACAATGTTTTGAGGGATTAAAAGCTTATCGTTGCAAAGATGGTTCTATTAACCTATTTCGTCCAGATCAAAACGCACTACGTATGCAACGTAGTTGTCAGCGTTTATTGATGCCAGAAATACCAACTGATATGTTCATTGATGCATGTAAGCAAGTTGTTAAAGCAAACCAAGAATGGTTAGCACCTTATGGCACTGGTGCTACATTATATCTTCGCCCATTTATGATAGGTGTTGGTGATAATGTTGGTGTAAGCCCTGCTCCAGAATATATTTTTTCTATTTTCTGTTGTCCTGTTGGAGCTTATTTTAAAGGTGGCCTAAAACCAACTAATTTCTTAGTTTCAAATTATGATCGTGCTGCTCCACAGGGAACTGGTGCCGCTAAAGTAGGTGGTAATTATGCTGCAAGTTTATATCCTGGCAAAGAAGCAAAAGCGCATGGTTTTGGTGACTGTATTTATTTAGATCCAACCACACACACCAAAATAGAAGAAGTTGGTTCAGCAAACTTCTTCGGGATTACGCAAGACAATAAATTCATTACACCGCTTTCACCTTCGATTCTCCCAAGTATCACTAAATACTCTCTTCTCTACCTTGCAAAAGAGCGCTTAGGATTAGAAACAGAAGAAGGCGATGTGTATATTGATCAATTAGCAAAATTTAAAGAAGCGGGGGCCTGTGGTACAGCAGCAGTAATTACCCCAATTGGTGGTATTCAATATGGTGATAACTTCCATGTTTTCTATTCTGAAACTGAAGTAGGTGAAATCACGACAAAACTTTATAATGAGCTCGTTGGTATTCAATTTGGCGATATTGACGCACCTGAAGGTTGGATTGTAAAAGTTGACTAAATCTAATTAAACAACAAAAAGTGCGGTCAAAATTCCAAGCATTTATACCGCACTTTTATATTTCAATTGTTTATTTAATATTAAAATACACTCAATTTATCTGTAAGTCACTGTCTCTATATTATCCAAATAAATCTGAGTTTCTGCCAGTTTAGTTTCTGCAATGATCTTACCTTGGCGAATAGAATAACGCGTTGATACCTGTCTTCTTACTGCATCAAATCCATTTTGCGCAGGTAAAATAATCAGGTTGGCAGAATATCCTTCTTTAATGCCATAATCGCTTAATCCAAGCGCTTTGGCACTATTGTCAGTCACTAATTTTAACCCATCATTAATTTGACCATATCCCATTAATTGACAGACATGTAAACCCATATGGAGTACTTGTAACATGTTTGCTGTCCCTAATGGGTACCAAGGATCGAATACATCATCATGCCCAAAACAAACATTAATATTATTTTTCAACATTTCTTTTACTCGAGTAATTCCACGGCGTTTTGGATAAGTATCAAAGCGCCCTTGTAGATGAATATTTACAAGTGGGTTCGCTACAAAATGAATACCTGATAATTTCAACAAGCGGAATAAACGTGATGCATAAGCACCATTATAAGAATGCATTGCAGTAGTATGGCTCGCAGTGACTTTATCACCCATTTCATATTTTAAGGCTAATGCTGCGACTGTTTCCACAAAGCGTGATTGTTCATCATCAATCTCGTCACAATGAATATCAATTTGTTTTCCATACTTACGAGCAATATTGAATGCAATATGCATAGATTCTACGCCATATTCACGCGTAAATTCAAAATGTGGAATACCGCCTACAACATCTGCTCCCATTGCCATTGCTTGCTCAAGTAAAGCTTCGCCATTTGGATAAGATAAAATGCCTTCTTGTGGAAAAGCCACAATTTGTAAATCGATCCAAGGTGCTACTTCTTGTTTTACTTCTAACATGGCTTTTAGTGCTGTTAATGTAGGATCAGACACATCCACATGTGTACGAACATACTGTACACCATTTGCAATCTGCCATTTTAATGTTTTCCATGCTCTGGCTTTTACATCTTCATGACTTAACATCGATTTACGTTCAGCCCAACGCTCAATACCTTCAAATAACGTACCTGATTGATTCCAATTTGGCTGTCCTGCAGTTTGTGTAGCATCAAGGTGGATATGTGGTTCAACAAAAGGAGGATAAGCAATACCCTGCTCTGCATCTAAAATCTCTCCTCCATAGGTTAAAACTTCATCATTAGAACAAATACGTATGATTTTGCCATCTTCAATCAAAATTTGCCAAAGCCCTTCTTTATTCGTTAAATGTACATTTTTAATTAACATAATTGGCTCCTATTTTGTTGCTAACATTTTTGCAAACAATGGATTAAGTATTAAATATGAAATTGCTCCCCCTAATACTGCATTTACAGGGATAATACCTGGCAAATATTTACCACAACCTACACCTATTGCAACCGCAATAATCGCGATCCAATTAATATTAACAAATCTTGCTTGCTCGAAATTTTGATATGCTTTACGACGTAATATATAGTCTGCAATAATCACGCCTCCGACTGGAGGAATAGCGGAAGAAAGGAAAGTAAGCCAACCGACAAAGTTGTTATATAACCAAAGTGCGGCAAGTGTACCTATAACACCATTTGCCATTGATAAAATACGGCTGCTTAATCCAGTAATATTAGCAAAGCCTAATCCCGAAGCATAAAGGGCATTATCATTAGTCGTCCAAATATTTAACCCTAATACAATAATTGCAGGTAAAATTAGTCCTTGAGCGACCATCACATCTGAAATATCTGCCATGCCTTTCACTGAGGCACCCGCTGCACCAAAAATAAACATTAACGAATTACCTAAAAAGAAAGCGATCATACTAATCACAATCGCTTGTTTTGGTACACGTCCAAAACGAACAAAGTCAGCAGTAAGACTTCCAGCACTAATAAATGACCCAACAACTAATGTAATCGCCATAGGTAATGACATACTCTCTTTTGGCACTATAGCTTGTAATACCTCAATTCCTCCGGCATCTGTCACAGCTAAATACACAGAATACGAACCAAGTACAGCAATTGCAGGTACTGCTACTGCTGATAAAATAGTCAATGCTGAAATACCAAAGTAAACTGTTACTGTCATTAATGCACCCGAAAGAATAATGAGAGTGTTAACATCAATTCCTGTTACTTTATTAACAGGAATAGCAAACATTGCTACACCTACGCCAAACCAGCCAACCTGTGTTCCACCAAGTAATAATGAAGGTAACCAAGACCCTTTTACTCCAAAAGAATAACGCGCTAAAATATGCGTAGTTAAGCCTGTCTTTGCACCAATATAGCCTAAACAAGAAGTGTAAACACCAAGCATTAAATTACCAATTAGAATTGCTGTCCAAAAATCATCATAAGTTAATGATGTACCCAGTGTTCCTCCCGTCCACATACTGGCTGAAAAGAAAGTCAATCCAAGCATAACAAATGTTAATGCAATTCCTCCTTTGCGCTCATGTTGTGGCACTGGCTTTAAACTATAATTATCTAAGCTCATTATTTATCCTTATTAAAAGTAAAAAATCGTTGCATTATAATCTGCCAATTTTAAAAAGCAAACGTTTGCGCAATAAAAATGAAAGATTTTTTATTTACGTTTATTATATAAATGAGAGCTATCAACAAAGTTTTTGTTTTATCTTATTAGATAGTTATTGATTTCTTCTCAAATAAATGTAAAAGATCTAAGTACAGGCTAGTTATTATGTTTTTTGAGAGTAAAAAAACCACCTTAATGGAAGGTGGTTTTTATTTAATTATGATTTTAAATTTCGACGAGAAATGACCGCACTTGATAAGGCTTCAAGTACTTGTTCACTATCCTCCCAGCCAATACACGCATCTGTAATACTTTGTCCATAAGTTAAGGCTTTACCATCAATAAGATCTTGACGTCCTTCAGTCAAATGACTTTCAACCATCACGCCAAAAATTTGTGTTGAGCCATTTGCAATTTGATCACATACACTATGACAAACATCCAACTGTTTTTTAAATTGCTTGTTACTATTTGCATGACTAAAATCAACCATAACATGAGGAATCCGTCCGTTTTTCTCAATATCCGCACAAACAGCAGCAATATCTTGTGCACTATAATTGGGTCCCCTATCACCACCACGTAAAATAATATGACAATCTTCATTACCGCGTGTTGATACAATCGCAGAATGGCCAAATTTAGTGACTGATAAAAAATAATGAGGGGCTTCAGCAGCACCAATTGCATCTAATGCGATTCTCACTCCTCCATTAGTGCCATTTTTAAAACCCACCGCACATGATAGTCCAGAAGCCAACTCTCGATGTACTTGTGACTCAGTTGTTCTTGCACCAATTGCTCCCCAACTCATAAAATCAGCCAAATATTGTGGTGTAATCATATCTAGAAACTCACCAGCTGCTGGTACACCTAAATCATTCACATCAGATAATAATTTACGCGCTATACGTAGTCCATCATTAAGAGCAAAAGTACCATTTAAATGTGGATCATTAATTAAACCTTTCCAACCTACTGTAGTACGTGGTTTTTCAAAATAAACTCGCATGATAATTTCTAAAGTATCCTTATACTTTTCTCGTACAGCTTTAATACGATTTGCATATTCAAGTGCAGAATTAGGGTCATGAATAGAGCAAGGACCAATCACAACTAATAAACGATCATCTTTTTGATGAATAATATCATGTGCTTTTTTACGAGTTTCTTTTACAACTTGAGCCGCAACACTACTGGCTGGGAATTTTTCTAATAATGCGACGGGGGGTAAAACTTGTTCAATTTTATCAATACGAGTGTCATCATTTTCAATATGAATTTCGTTCTTATACTCTGTCATTTTGCTCTCGCTTACTTCTTATAAATAAATCCGATAATAATCAAACTCTAAACAGTAAATTAACTAATGGCTACTCAACACTTGAGCAGGCTGCAGTTTTGCTGCCCGATTAGCAGGATAGAGACTAGCAACTAAACTTAATATTAGCGCAGAGGCTAATACTAATAAGACATCTTGCCAATGCAACTCACTTGGCAAAAAATCGACAAAATAAATACCATCTGATAATAATTTCCGACCAAGTAAAAGCTCAATTCCTTGAATAAGTTGAGTTAAATTTAATGCTAGGGCTATGCCTAAAAAAATACCAATTAAACACCCTTTCATGCCAGCTTGCAAGCCATACCACACAAAAATCTGCTTAATAAAACGATTATTTGCACCTAAAGTACGCATAATCGCAATATCACTTTGCTTATCTTTCACTGCCATAATCAATGTTGAAATAATATTAAAGCAAGCTACTGCAATTACTAACACCATTGCAATATACATCACACTACGAATAAGTTGAATATCTCGATACATATAGCCAAATTTACTGATCCAATGCTGAGCATAAAGTGCTTGAGGATAATCTTGTAACATTGGATATGTTAATGTCTGAACCTCAAATGGATCTTTGACTTTCAATTCAACACCATGAATTTGATCTTGAGTTAGACCTATTAAATCTTGTGCTTGTGCCAAAGGCAATAAAGCATAACTATGATCTAGTTGACCATCTAAGCGTAAAATACCACTGATTTGTACACGATGACGAATTGGCTGAGATAGTTGATTATTTTGAGTTTGCTGTGAAATCAATAACGTGACCCAATCTCCTACTTGAACATCGAGATCACGAGCAATAGCATATCCTAAAATTAAACCACTTTGTTGTTCGAACTCATTCCATTTATTTTCTAATACAAAATTACCCAAGGCGCTCACTTTATCTTGGGCGGCTTTATCAACCCCTTTCACTTGTACAACTTTTAATTTACTCCCATTTTCCACTAATGCAGTAAAATTCACATAAGGTGAAATCCCTTGAACTTGTTCATGCTGTTCAAGCCGTTCTACTAGCCTCGCCCATTGATTGATCGTTTGTGGTTCATTTTCATGTGGATAAAGTATAATCTCTGCATGGGGTACAACGGCAAGAATACGATTATTTAATTCACGCTCAAAGCCATTCATTGCACTTAAACCTAAAATTAATACAGCTACTCCTAATGCAATACCAATACTAGAAAAAGTAGAAATCAAAGAAACCAGCCGATTTTTCTGCTTGCTACGTTGATAACGCCAACTAATAAAAAAAGGAGTATTCATTTATAATGTCTCTCTTAATACACCATCTTGCATGACCAAACAACGTGTCAATTTTTCTGCTAAACTCAGATCGTGAGTCACTAATAAAAAAGCAATATTTTGTTCATGATTAAGCTGTTGAATTAAATCAAAGATACTTTCCGTTGTTTTGCGATCTAAGTTTCCTGTTGGTTCATCTGCTAATACTAAAGCTGGATTATTAACTAATGAACGAGCGATGGCAACGCGCTGGCGTTCTCCCCCCGAAAGTGCAGAGGGACGATGTGAAATACGATGTGCTAACCCAACTGCACTGAGCATTTTTTCTGCTCGATCTTTTGCCTCTGTTTTATTTTGCTGACCAATTAACATTGGCATCATCACATTCTCTAATGCCGTAAAATCTGCCATTAAATGGTGGAATTGATAAACAAAACCGAGATATTGATTACGTAACCGCGCTAATTGATTTGCATTAGTACGTTGTAAAGATTGTCCTTTAATAAATACTTCTCCACTACTTGGTTGATCTAAGCCACCTAAAGTATGTAATAAAGTACTTTTACCTGATCCTGAGCTTCCAACAATAGCAACAAGTTCACCTGCCTCTATATTAAAAGAAACGCCTTTTAATACCTCTGTTTGTATACTGCCTTCTTGATAAGATTTACTGATATTTTGACAATGTAATAAGTGTTGTTTCATTTCATTTACCGTCTTTTTATTCATAACGCAAGGCTTCTGCTGGTTCAATTTTTGCTGCACGATAAGCTGGATAGATAGTTGATATTAAAGAGAGTAATAATGCAAAACTAACGATCATTATAATTTGTACAACATCTAAAGAAGTTGGTAAGTAAATATCATGAGGATTAATCATATCCACAATACGATCTAAATATAACGTGACTAATATACCCAATATCGTACCAATTAATGTTCCTACAAACCCAACTAAACAACCTTGATAGATAAAAATAGACCGCACTTGATGCTTATTTAAACCCTGTGTTTGTAAAATAGCAATTTCCCCTTGTTTATCTACTACCATTAAACTTAATGAGGTAATAATGTTAGAAACTGCAACAACAATAATTAAGCTAATCAATAAGCTCATCATGTTTTTTTCCATACGTACAGCTTGGAAAAACTCACCTTTTTGATCTCGCCAGTCCTTAATGATCCATTGTTCTTTTATAAAATAATTTGGTAATTCAACAATCTGAAATGGGTCTTGTAGAAATAAGCGGTAACCTTGTGCTTGATTTGGTTGGATACGCATTAGGCGACCAATATCTGCTAAATGCGTAAAAACTTGATAATTAGAAGCTTCACCGTTTGTATAATAAATATCACTCACTGTAAACAAACGTTGAACAGGTACTCGCCCAAAAGGCGTATATTGACTATTTTCAGTGATCATCACACGCACTTTATCACCTATATTTAGTTGAAGTTTGCGAGCCAGTTGCGCACCAATCACTAAATTAAACTCACCTGGGGGCAATACTTTATCAATATTATCATGAAATCCTAATAACAAAGGGTCATCTGAAAGTGCTTCTACACCTATAACTCGTCCTGCACTTACGCCATGCGCTGTTTGTAAAATCACATTAGTTTGATTAATCGCTACTGCTTTTTGCACAAAATCAGGCAAGCTATTCACTTTATCTTGTAAGTTTATTCGTTGATTTTGAGGCATAATAATGGCGTGAGGGATATCAGCTAGAACTTGCTGTTTCTGATGATGTTCTAATCCATTCATAACAGATAACACAATGATCAATGCCATGACACCTAAGACGATGCCAATACTCGCTAAATTCGTTACAAGTCGTCCGAAACGATCCGCACTTTTAGCTCGCCAATAACGTAAAGCAATAAATAAAGGAACAGAAAATCTCATTTTTACCAAAATTAGTAATAAAAATATCGTGCTATTATTGCATAAACCGCATACAACAACATCACGATATTTTATCTATTACACATTTAATTCATTTTTTACAAAGTCTTCAATATTTTGTGTTACTTTGCTCACTAAGGTCATGACGGCACTATCTGATGCCCAAGCAATATGTGGCGTAACAATTAAATTAGGCAATCGAGTCGCAGCTTGAACAATTACACTTGTTTTTTCAGGAGGCTCTTTAACTAATACATCTAAGGCGGCTCCACCTAAATGCCCACTTTCTAGTGCTTCAACAAGTGCTTTTTCCTCTACTAATGGACCTCGTCCAGTATTAATCAGGAATGCACCTTTTTTCATTAAGGCTAAAGTATCTTTGTTAATTAAGTTTTGCGTTGTTTCTGTTAATGGGCAATGTAATGTTACAATATCTGCTTGTTTTAAAACATCTTCAAAAGGAGTATAACCTTCTCGACAAGATGTTGCATCCTTGTGCTCAGCATAAAGTACATTCATACCAACAGCTGCAGCTAAACGCCCAACTTCAGTCCCTAAACAGCCCTTACCAAATATACCTAAAGTTGAGCCTTTAACATCGGTAATGGGATAATCAAAATAACAGAATTGTTTACTATCCGCCCACTTTGCGACTAGTTGATCACGATACCAACTCATGATGCTATGTTTCAATGCATAAATAAGTCCTAGAACATGCTCAGGCACAGTCGTTGCTGAATACCCTGTCACATTTTTTACAGTAATGCCTAGCTCTTTAGCCGCAACTAAATCAACATTATTTGTACCTGTTGCAGTAATTGCAATAAGCTTTAATTGCGGTAATTGTTGCATAACTTCACGGTTAAATACGACTTTACTTGTCACTGCTATCTCAGCATCTTGCATACGTTCAATAACCTCATTCCCAGCAGTGTGTTCATATTCAATCCATTGATGTTCAAAACTTGGATGGGGGATTGGAATATGTTTGGGAATCGCTGTGCTATCAAGAAAAACTATTTTTAACATGGGTAACTCCTTTTGTTGCAATGGTTTTCTATTTTGTCCAATTTACCTTGAGATAGCAAACTATAAATTGACTGAATAAAATTATTTTTAACTATTAATTTAGTTAAGCCAGCTTACTGTACGATATTTATATTTAACATAAAAAACCTCCCGTGTTTGGGAGGTTATAAGCCATCTTACTTCTTACCTAATTGCGCTTTTAATTGTGTTATTTTCTCTAAGACTTCCCCTTGTAACAATTCATCGTCTTGCTTATGGGCATAAGAAAGTTCATAATAATGTAATGCTTTTTCTAAATTCTGCGGTACACCCGTACCAAACTCATAAAGATAACCTAATGTATAATAATCTTCTAATACCTCAAACTCATTTAACGCAAAATCAAGATCGACTGGTACGCCTAAACCAACTAAAGATAAATTAGCAATCATTAATCTAGCTTTCTTAAATCCCTGTTCAGCTGATTTTTTTAGCCAAAAGACTCCCTTCTCAAATTCTCCACTTTCAATATAGTACTCGCCAACTTCATATTGTGATTCAACTTCATTTTTTTCTGCTGCGTCTAAAAATAAATGGAATATTTCTTCATGTTTTTCTTTTGTTAATACTTCGGTTGTTTTATAAAGATCAGCTAGATTACGTTTTGAAACTACGTTCCCCAAATTAGCCGCTTGTCGATATAATTCTTTCGCTTTATCAATATCCTCAACTACACCATAACCAAAATCATACATATAAGCCAATGTATTTAGATGATACATTTTTCCAGCCTTAATCTCATCCTGCAAAATAGAAAAGGCCTTTTCAAAATATTGATTAGCGACTTTTTTATCTTGTCCTACATACCAACCATATTGATACATTTCTCCTAAAACAAGGGCACCAAACCCACTTCCTTTTTCTGTTGCTTCTAATGCAAGTAAATAAGCCTCTTTATTGTCCTTTTCCAACAGGATATCCGCCAGTCTTGCTATTGCATCAGCATGACCAAATCTTCTAGCCTGTTCAAAAAAATCTGTCGCTTTTGCTATATCAATTAACTCATTGTTAAAGCCATAAAAATATTGCAACCCTTTCTGATAAAGTGTATTCCCCTGCTCAGTTTGTAATTGCGTTGCCACATTAGGAGTCATACTATTTACACTAGGCGAAATCATTGCTGTTATTAAGGCTGTTAATGCTAAAAAAAGTAATGTTTTCATTGTAGCAACTCTTTTAATTTCAACATTAATTTGATGTATCTAAATCAGGGAAACTTTTCACTAAGTCATCAATTGCTTTTATCTGCATAACAAAACCTTCAAGTGCAGAAAGTGGTAATGCCGAAGGCCCGTCACATTTTGCTTGATTAGGATTTGGATGCGCTTCTAAAAAGAGTCCCGCTAATCCTACCGCCATACCTGCACGTGCTAACTCCGTTACTTGATCACGACGACCTCCTGAAGCAGCACCAAATGGATCACGACATTGTAGAGAATGTGTAACATCAAAAATAACAGGACAACCTTTTGAGACTTTTTTCATTACAGAAAAACCTAACATATCTACAACAAGATTGTCATAACCAAAATTTGAGCCACGATCACATAAAATTACTTTGTCATTACCACATTCTTCAATTTTCTCAACAATATTACCCATCTGCCCTGGACTTAAAAATTGTGGTTTTTTCACATTAATAATCGCACCTGTTTTTGCCATTGCCGCAACAAGATCTGTTTGGCGAGCCAAAAAAGCAGGTAGCTGAATAATATCAACCACATCAGCTACAGGCTGGCATTGATAAATTTCGTGTACATCTGTGATTATTTTTACACCGAAAGTGTCTTTTAATTCTTGGAAGATTTTTAATCCTTGTTCCATTCCTGGACCACGATAAGAGTAAATTGACGAACGATTTGCTTTATCAAAAGAAGCTTTAAAGACATAAGGTACGCCTAATTTTTGCGTGACATTAACATAAGCTTCGCAAACTTGCATAGCCATATCACGACTCTCTAAAACATTCATGCCTCCAAATAATACAAATGGCTTATCATTAGCAATGTCAATATTCTCTAAACGAACAATTTTATTTTGCATCTTGTATTCCTTCTTAGTGAATAGGATAAGAATCTTGCCTTAATTCTTCTAATTGATTTTTTAGTAATGTTGCGGTTGGATCTTGAGGACATTGGTCAATAAAATACTCAAAATCTTCTGTCGCCACGTGATAACACCCCATTTGCGCCAATACTAGTCCCCTATCGCGAACTTCGTAAGGGTCATCTGGGTAATAATGCATTAAATGAGAAATATAAGATAACGCTTCGTCATTTCGCTCTTCGCGAATTAATGCATTTTTAGCAAGCTGTCTAAAACGCCCTAATAAATCCCCTATATTCGCAACAGCTAATTCTGCTGGGGTAAGTTCTATTCCAAACCCCATCGCTCCCTCATACCATTTATGTAATAGTCCAAGTGGAATATATTGTCCATCCCAAGGATTAATAAATGCCACTTCGCCCTCTACTTCAGCACGTAATACCAATTGAGTCGGAAAATTAACAGGGTAAAGTGGTAAATTTAAACGATCAGCAATATAAAGTAAAATCGCACCAAGGCTGACTGGCATTCCTTTTTTTGTTTCTAATACATCATTTAAATATAAATTTGATGAAAGAAAATAAGAGTTAGGATCACAATGAAATCCCCATTTCCCATAGAACAATTGTAAAAGTAAATGAATTTTGGTTTTCATTTCTATTTCATCTGGAATTTCTTTACGCGCAGCACGTACTAAGTGCCCTATTCTTCCACGCAGACGTAGTAAATTGTCATTATCTCTCAATGTAGTATTACAAAAAGCTAACATTTCATCATAAAGTGCTTTTTTCACGTATTTCATTTGCTAATTTCTCCAACAACCCAATGTCACTCTGTCATGTCCAACATAATCTTGCACAGTGATAACATCTTGCCATTGGTTTTCTTTAAAAATTGACCGCACTTTTTGTCCTTGTTGCCAACCATGTTCTAATAATAAATAACCCGATTTTTTTAAAAAATGAGGTGCTTGCTCAATAATATACCTTAAATCTGCATAACCTTGTTCTTCTGCGATCAGTGCAGATAAAGGCTCAAAACGTACATCACCTTGTAGTAAATGGGGGTCATTTTCATCAATATAAGGTGGATTGCTTACAATAACATCAAACTTGCAACTTAAATCTAACTCTGTAAACCACGAACTTTGTAAAAACCTTATATCCAAATTATGCCGTGTTGCATTTTCTTGTGCTAACATCACTGCTTGCGCAATACAATCTACTCCAAAAATTTTCACGCTTATACCGCACTTTTGCACAAAAGGCGCTAACTCAAAAGCCAATGCGATTGCTATAGCTCCCGTTCCTGTACCTAAATCCAAAATCGTCAGTTCATCAGAAAAGTGCGGTGAGTTTAAACGTAATTTAATCACCTCAAGCGCTTTTTCGACTAAGATTTCTGTATCGGGACGAGGGATCAATGTATCTTTTGATACTTTTAATGGTAATGACCAAAACTCTTTTTCGCCCAGAATATAGGCTATAGGCTCACCTTGTGCACGACGAACAAGTAATTTTGCTAATTGTATCAGTTGATCTTGTGTAAGAAGCATTTCTGAAAATGCTATAAGGCTTGCCTTACTACGCCCTGTCACAAAAGACAATAAAACATAGATATCTGATTTAATATTGATATAAGGATCAGAACTTAATGCTTCTAATAGTACATTTTCTGCAAAACTTAACCACTCAGAATAACTTTTAGTTTGAATATCAACGACAACAAAATTCTCACAAATCACTTGGAAATCAGATGTCACTTTTTTATCTTTCACACCCACATGATCTGCTAATATTCTTTCATCTAGAGCTGCAAATTGTGCATTAAAAAATTGCTCGTGGTTTTGATACCAATGAGTATAGTCCCCTTCTCCTTCTGCTAAAGCAAAGTCTTCTGGCACCTCTCCAAATGCCCATTGCTCAATTGATGTTACCTTAATCATAACAAGAGGAGTATTATTGTGATCTAAAACAATTGATTTATCATTTATTTGAGGCAATAATTCTCCACTCAGAGTATAAAAAAGGCAACCAGAGCAAGTTGCTGTTTTATAACCTGCAATAACTAAACAAGCTAAATAATTGGGCATTACAGCAAATGCCCATTTTTTAGTTAGATTATCTTCCATCTTTTATATATCAATCACATCATACTTGCTCAGATAATGCTGCTAGCTGATCAGCTTGATATTCAGTAATAATTGGTTGAATTAGCTCATCAATTTTACCATTCATAACCTCATCTAAACGATATACAGTTAAATTGATACGATGATCAGTCACTCTCCCTTGTGGGTAGTTATAAGTGCGGATTTTATCTGAACGGTCACCAGAACCTAATAAATTACGGCGTGTATCCGCTTGAGCTTGTTCCTGGCGCTCTTTTTCAGCTTGTACAATACGTGATGCTAATACCGATAAAGCTTTAGCTTTATTTTTATGTTGTGAACGTTCATCTTGGCATTCAACGACAATCCCCGTTGGAATATGAGTAATTCGTACAGCTGAGTCTGTTGTATTAACATGCTGCCCACCAGCCCCCGATGAACGATAAGTATCAATACGTAAATCAGATGGATTAATTTCAGGTAATTCTGACTCAGGTAACTCTGGCATTACAGCTACTGTACAAGCAGAAGTATGAATTCGTCCTTGGGATTCTGTTTTTGGTACACGTTGTACGCGATGACCTCCAGATTCAAATTTAAGCTGACCATAAACCCCTTCCCCACTGACTTTTACAATAATTTCTTTGTAACCACCTTGCTCACTTTCGTTAGCACTTAATATCTCAACACGCCAACGCTTACTTTCTGCATAACGGCTATACATACGAAATAAGTCACCTGCAAAAATACCTGCCTCATCACCACCAGTACCCGCACGTATTTCTAAGTAACAGTTATATTCATCATTCGGATCTTTAGGTAATAAAAGAATTTGTAACTGTTGTTCAACTTGATCTAATTCAGTTTTACATTCTTCAATTTCTTCCTGCGCCATTTCTTTCATACTTGGATCATCAAGCAATAATTGTGCATCTTCCATATTGCTATGTAATTGATTCCAACGCGCAAAACATTTCACTACATCTTCTAGCTGTGCATATTCTTTTGAATAAGCGCGAAATTTATCTTGATCACTAATAACAGTAGCATCACCTAACAGCGCCTCAAGTTCTTCATGACGCTCTTTTAAACTTTCTAATTTACTGATAATTGTTGGTTTCATTGATTAACCTTATAAATTAACAAAATGAAATAAAAAAATCGGATAATTCTAACATGTATTTAAAAGAAACTATAAAGAATCTTCTTATTAATCATAGATAATCACAAAACAAAAAGGCTTTCAGTGATTAACTGAAAGCCCTGTTCTAAAATAGTAGAAATTATCGGATAACAGAGACATTCACTCGTGAGCCACCGACAATACGCACTCGTGCACCTGCCATTAAACTTGCATCATACTTTTGCACAACAACAATTTCTTGTCCATTATCTTTTCTAATAACAAGTTCTAGTGCATCCACTTGAGTTGCTTTTTCTTCAACTTTACTACCAATAACTGCACCAGCAATTGCACCAACAGTTGTTGCAATCATTTGCCCTGTACCACCACCGATAGTTGATCCAGCAATACCACCAAGTGCACCACCACCGATAGTACCGATAATACCTTGATTATCAGCTTGAATTTTTACTGGACGACTAGAAACGATAGTACCATAACTAATTGAGCGAGTTTCTTTTGCTTGGTTACCTTCATATACATTACCACTATAAATATCAGTATTTGCACAGCCAACCAAACCTAAACTCATTAAAACGGCTACTCCGACTACGGTTATTTTCTTCATAAAGCTCCTACCTTATTAAACTAATAACAAAATTATAAAGGTGATCTTGGATTATAAGTAGAAATATTCTTTAAACCTTCATTATTATCAAGAACACGAACACAAGCACCAACCACAAGAGTTGAATCATATTTGTGAGAAAGTTGTAATGTTTCTACCGGACCTTCTTTATTCTCACAATCATTTTTACGTACAGTTAATAGTAAATTTTCACCATTGTATTCACTAAAAAGAATTTCAGCACGATAGCCATTACCGTAATAGTGGTCATTATGATTTTTTGTACAAGCGACCAATCCTAAACTTAATACTGCTGCTAATGCTAAAACCGTTGTTTTTTTCATCTTTACTAAACCTCAATAACTTTTTTTATATTATAAGGATGAACCTTAATACAAGCATGGTTTTGAGCCTTATCCATCAAACTGACTGCAACTGATGGATTAGGTAGTTGCTCTCCTTCTACTTTAGGTTCGCTTACTTTGACTTTTAAATTATCCAATTTGTTCCATAAAAATAAACGAGAAATACGTTCTACCCAAGATTCTGTCGTTTCATTTTGCAAAAAGGGAATCACAATTTCAATATGTTCCCAACCTTCAATAGGATAAATTTTATTTTTAGGAAATGGTAATTCGATAATATCAATAAACTGCCCAGCAAAATGCAAAGGGTACTTTAATTTAATTAAATAAATAATACGTCCATTGACGGCATTATTGCTCAAAACTGTACCATACTTTAATAATTGTGTCAGCCAATATTTCGCCTTGTCCTCTGTATTCACACGTAGTGCAATATGGTCAATTTCATATTCATTTAAATCTAAATTAATTATCTGAGCTAAAGTTTGAATTTTTTTTTCAAAAGAAGAAAAGCTCTCTACTAAATCAGCGACTTCGATGCAAAAGGGATGTGACTGGTTAAATATTGTCATTTTTTCTATTGGTCTCTTTTCTGAATGTATAAAGAGCGGTATCATAGCCGAATATTTTATTAATTCATAATCTAGGTACAAAAATACAGTGAATATTCAATCTATTTTATCTAACAAAATTAAACAAGCAATGATGCTAGCTGGTGCAGATACACAATGTGATGCGCTTGTTCGTCAATCAAATAAAGTACAATTCGGTGACTATCAAGCTAACGGTATTATGGCCTCAGCGAAAAAACAAGGAGAAAACCCTCGTGATTTTGCACAAAAAGTTATTGAAAAACTTGATTTAACGAATATTGCTGAAAAAGTAGAGATTGCTGGTCCCGGCTTCATTAATATTTTCTTAGATAAAAATTGGTTAGCTAATAATATAGAACATGCATTAAATGATGAAAAATTAGGTATTAAATCTGAAGAAATTCAAACTGTTGTTGCTGATTACTCCTCCCCTAATGTTGCAAAAGAAATGCATGTTGGACATTTACGCTCAACAATTATTGGTGACGCTGTCGTACGTACACTTGAGTTCTTGGGTAATAACGTTATCCGAGCTAATCATGTTGGTGATTGGGGAACACAATTTGGTATGTTAATTGCTTACCTTGAAAAAATGGAAAATGAAAATGCAACAGCGATGGAGTTAAGTGATTTAGAAGCATTCTATCGTGCAGCAAAAGAACATTATGATAACGATCTAATCTTTGCTGAAAAAGCACGTCGCTATGTCGTTAAATTACAAAGTGGTGATGAGTATTGTAACAAAATGTGGAAGAAGCTTGTCGATATCACGATGAAGCAGAATCAACATAACTATGATCGTTTAAATGTCACACTAACTGAAAAAGATGTTATGGGCGAAAGTTTATATAATCCAATGTTACCAAATATTGTGGCCGATCTAAAAAAGCAAGGTCTAGCTGTTGAAGATGAGGGGGCTTTAGTTGTATATCTTGATGAGTTCAAGAATAAAGATGGTGAGCCTATGGGAGTTATCGTTCAGAAGAAAGATGGTGGCTTTTTGTATACGACAACGGATATTGCAGCTGCGAAATACCGTTATGAAACACTAAAAGCAGATCGTGCTTTAGTATTCTCTGATACTCGTCAGAGTCAACATATGCAACAAGCTTGGTTAATTACACGCAAAGCAGGTTACGTGCCAGATAATTTCCAGCTTGAACATAAAAACTTCGGTATGATGCTCGGTAAAGATGGTAAACCATTTAAAACACGTACAGGTGGTACTGTAAAATTAGCTGATTTATTAGATGAAGCTGTAGAGCGTGCAAGTCAATTAATTAATGAAAAAAACAATACACTCTCTGAAGAGGAAAAAGCAGCAGTGATTGAAGCTGTCGCAATTGGCTCAGTAAAATATGCAGATTTATCTAAAAATAGAACAACTGATTATGTATTTGATTGGGACAATATGCTGAGTTTTGAAGGGAATACTGCACCATACATGCAATACGCCTATACTCGTATTCGTTCTATTTTCAATCGTAGTAATTTAACTGAACAAGATCTTAAAGAGGTCAAAGTAATCCTTAATGATGAGAAAGAACGTATATTGGCAGTTAAACTATTACAATTTGAAGAAGCTATTCAAACTGTTGCTAAAGAGGGCACACCGCATATTCTATGTCTTTATCTATATGAATTAGCGGGTCTTTTCTCATCGTTTTATGAACACTGCCCTATTTTAAATAATGAAAACGAACAAATAAAATTAAGTCGTTTGAAATTAGCATTATTGACAGCAAAAACGTTGAAGCAAGGACTCGATTTATTAGGTATTAAAACTGTTGAGAAAATGTAATAAATAAGTAGTTGTATTCAAAAAGCTGATATCTTTATCAGCTTTTTGCTTATTCAGAGAATAAAAAAAGTGCCTTATTTTAAGGCACTACTCGGAAAGCAAAATATGTCGGCTATTTGTATAGCACTTGTTTTTAGTTGTGTTCAGAATACGAAAATAAACCTTATTTAGCAAATGGTTATTTTTAATAATGTGAACTAACTCACGATTTTTATTTAAATTTTGATTTTTATCACTGCTATACAAAAAGAAAGAGCATCAAATTATTGATGCTCTTAAAAGCGATAAATTAATTAAAACCGCTTATTGATTAACAAATTTTTCACCTAACTCAATATCTGCACGTAATGTTTCTAACATTGCATCAAGAGCTTGCTGTTCAAACGTGCTTAATGGACCAATTGGAAGAATTTCTTCAACACCTTCTTTACCTAAACGTACTGGTTGAGCAAAGAAACGAGCATATTTTCCACAACCTTCAACATAGGTACATTCAACAACATTCTCACCTTGCAAACCTTTCACTAAAGAAAGTGCAAAACGCGCAGCCGCTTGTGCCATTGATAAAGTTGCTGAACCACCGCCTGCTTTTGCTTCAACAACCTCAGTACCTGCATTTTGAATACGTTTTGTGAGTGGTACAATTTCCTCTTCTTTCCATTCTACATATGGAACCTGAGATAATAATGGCAGAATTGTCACACCAGAATGTCCACCAATCACAGGGACAGTTGTACGAATTGGCTCTAAGTTTTTCAATTCAGAAACGAACGTTTCAGAACGAATAATATCTAATGTGGTTACGCCAAACAATTTGCGTTTATCGTAAACTCCTGCTTTCTTTAACACTTCTGCTGCAATAGCAACAGTAGTATTCACTGGGTTAGTAATAATACCAACACACGCCTTTGGGCAAACTGATGCAACTTTTTCAATCAAGTTGCGTACAATTCCCGCATTGATGTTAAATAAATCTGAACGGTCCATACCTGGTTTACGTGCAACACCTGCAGAAATTAACACAATGTCTGCATTTTGTAATGCTGGTGTTGGATCTTCTCCCCCAAATCCTTGCACCTTAACAGCTGTTGGAATGTGACTCACATCCGCAGCAACACCAGGCGTCACTGGCGCAATATCATACAATGATAGCTCTGAACCTGCTGGTAATTGTAGTTTTAATAACAATGCTAACGCTTGACCAATACCGCCTGCGGCACCTAGAACTGCAACTTTCATTTGCTACTCCTTATGGGTTAATAAATTAAACTTGTAAGATTTTAGAATGAACCCAATACAAATTCAAATAGATAAATTCAATAGTGCGATCTAATTCAAACTTTCAATAAAAACTAACCGCACTTTATTAAAAAAAATTATTTTATGAAATGTATTTGCATGTTTATGCAAACTTATGCAAGATCTATACATCACATGTAAGTTAGGGGCAAAATCATGAGTATTGAAAAACAAGATAACTTATTAAATGCTTTTAAAGAGTTGTTAGCACAAGAACGTTTCGGTTCACAAAGTGAAATTGTACAAGCATTACAAGATTTAGGTTTTACACATATTAATCAATCTAAAGTATCTAGAATGTTGACTAAATTTGGTGCAGTTCGTACACGAAATACAAGAATGGAGATGGTATACTGTTTACCAAATGAACTCAGTGTACCTAATACGAAAAGCCCACTTAAAAATCTGGTATTAGATATCGATCACAACCATTCTGTCATCGTCATCAAAACAACTCCTGGTGCAGCACAACTTATCGCTCGTTTATTAGATTCAATTGGTAAAGCAGATGGTATTCTGGGTACTATTGCTGGTGATGACACGATTTTCGTCACACCAACATTAGATTCGAATATTCAAGATCTGATTAAAAGTATTAGAGAATTATTTGAGGCCTCTATTTGAGCATAATGAGGAAAAAATATGCAGATTTTAATTACTGGTGCAACAGGATTAATTGGCTCGACATTAATTACTCATTTATTAGAGTTAGGTTATCAAATCACTGCTTTGGTCCGTTCACCAGATAAAGCTCGTATTCAATTGCCACCTAACGTGCAACTTATTTCATCATTAACCCAATATAACGATTTAAATCAATTTGATGCAGTCATTAATCTTGCTGGGGAGCCTATTTTTACACACCGTTGGACAACTGAACAAAAGCAACGATTAATAGAAAGTCGAGTACAATTAACGAAACAGTTAACTAGTTTAATTAATCATAGCACTACACCACCCCACACTTTTATTTCAGGCTCTGCGACAGGCTATTATGGTGATAAAAAAGAATATATCATTACGGAACAATCAGAGCCCTCTGCACAGTTCACTGGGCAACTTTGCCAAAAATGGGAGGCTGAGGCATTAAAAGCGAAAACACGTGTATGCCTATTACGCACTGGTATCGTGCTTGCAAAAACAGGCGGCGCTTTGGCTAAAATGTTACCTATTTATCGTTTGGGATTAGGTGGTCGATTAGGAAATGGTGAACAATATTGGAGCTGGATCACATTAAAAGACATGATTGCAGCTATTGTTTTTTTACTGAATAATGTAGCATGTAGTGGTGCTTTTAATTTAGTCACACCTCATCCAGTACGTAATAAGGATTTTAATAGTATGTTAGGTCAGCTACTGAAACGCCCTTATTTCCTAGCAGTACCAATATTTATACTCAATTTATTTCTCGGTGAACGGGTACAATTATTACTTGATAGCCAAAAAATTATTCCAGAGAAACTACAAGCAGAGGGATTTCATTTCCAGTATCCTGAGCTGAAAGCTGCTCTGCAAGATATATTAAAACAAAAAAGCTGAGATGATTTAACATTCTCAGCTTTGGAAGTTAATATTATATTCTTTAAAAGATTGATGCAGCGAGTACAACTATCATGCCTAAGGAAAAAGTAACTGTCATCATTGCATAACCAAAATCACCCATTTTTACCTCTCATAAATTAAGTTTGTGTATTATTTACTGCATCATTCTAACAATAAACTGACTATAAATAGAAGCCTAATTGATAATAAAAATTAAAATTGTGATGTTTTACAAATATTTTCTCTCTAGTGCTTAACCAATTCAGTTTCAGTCCTTATAATAAATAAGATTTGTATGGAGAAAAAGAATTATGGCAACAATTAAAGATGTCGCAAAAATGGCTGGTGTGTCAACGACAACAGTCTCACATGTTATTAATAAAACTCGTTTTGTTGCAGCCGAAACTGAAAAACTCGTTTTACAAGCTATTCAAGCGTTAAATTATTCACCTAGTGCTGTTGCTCGAAGTTTAAAAGTAAATACAACAAAATCTATTGGTATGATTGTTACGAGTAGTGAAGCACCTTATTTTGCTGAAATTATTCATGCCGTAGAAGAACATTGTTATCGACAAAGCTATTCCCTTTTTTTATGTAATACACAAAATAATGTAGAAAAAATTAAAAATCATCTTGAAATGCTAATTAAAAAACGTGTCGATGGTATTCTAGTAATGTGTGCTGAATATACACAAGATTCATTAGACCTACTAGCAAATTTTACATCTTTACCGATGGTAGTAATGGACTGGGGACCTAATAATGAACATACTGACATTATTCAAGATCATAGTTTTGAAGGGGGCTATATCGCAACAAAACATTTAATTGAACAAGGTCATACTAAAATTGGTATTATTGCAGGTGAATTGACTAAAACAACAGCTAAAACGCGTTATGAAGGCTTTATTAAAGCAATGACAGAAGCGAATCTAACTATTAATCCAAATTGGGTAATGGAAGGCTTTTTTGAACCTGAAGATGGTTATGAATGTATGAATAAGATCTTAGTACAACCTGAGTTACCAACAGCTGTCTTTTGTTGCAATGATGTAATGGCTCTTGGCGCAATTTCAGCTATCGGTGAAAAAGGATTACATGTGCCTGAGGATATTTCAATTATTGGTTATGATAATATCCATGCCTCACGTTTTTATTCACCACCTTTAACGACAATTCATCAGTCAAAATCACGCTTAGGCGCAAAAGCAGTAACATTATTGTTCGAACGAATTAATGAAAAATCTGAGCAACGAGAAGTCATTGAAATGCACCCTGAATTAGTGATACGTAAATCCGTTAAATCCCTTCGTTAAAACAAATTAATCCTCATTTACTAAAAATGAGGATTTTAAATTTTTCTTCTATTCATTAGATTTACTCTAATAAAAACCAATAAAATTAGATAAATATCACATTATTTAACCTATTGTAATTTTTTATTTGATAAACTAATTATGATTGATCTTTCTAATTATTTTTGTTTATATCTACTTCAATTCAAGTATTTTTACTTATTCAAGTTTAACATTGTTCAAAGAGGTCATTCATGATTCAGCAGTATTCAACTATGCGTAATAATATCAATATGCTTGGGCGTTTTCTTGGGGAAACAATCAGTGATGCACAAGGCAGTGATATCCTTGAGCTAATTGAAAATATTCGTATTCTATCTCGTAATTCTCGTAATGGGGATGATAAAGCACGTCAAAAATTACTCACAACTTTAGCGACTATCTCAAATGATAATATTATTCCTGTTGCGCGTGCATTTAGCCAATTCCTTAACCTCACTAACATTGCTGAACAATATCAAACTGTCTCACGCCAGCATGACGATCAAGTTGCCTCAGATCGTTCTATTTCTGCGTTATTTAAACGTTTGAAAGCTCAAAATATTGCTAAAGAAAAAGTCATTGCAACAGTTGAAAAACTCTTAATTGAACTCGTATTAACAGCCCATCCAACAGAAGTGACCCGACGTTCATTGGTACATAAGCATGTAGAAATTAATAAATGTTTAAGTAAACTAGAACACAGTGATTTAACTGCAGAAGAACGTAAAGTTATTGAACGCCGTCTCTTACAACTCATTGCTCAAGCATGGCATACCAATGAAATTCGTACTCATCGCCCAACGCCATTTGAAGAAGCTAAATGGGGATTTGCAGTTATTGAAAATAGTTTATGGCAAGCTGTACCAGAATTTTTGCGTCGACTCAACACAAGTGCGGTCGAGTTTTTTGGTTTTAACCTCCCTGTAGAGCTAAATCCTATTCGTTTTTCTTCATGGATGGGAGGGGATCGTGATGGTAATCCATTTGTTACTGCAACTGTAACACGCCAAGTATTACAGCTAGCACGTTGGAAAGCAGCAAGTTTATTTCTAACAGATATTCAAGCATTAGCAGATGAGTTATCTATAGTAAAGTGTACTGAGGAATTCAGAGCCAAATATGGTGATCATTTGGAGCCTTATCGTACTGTAGTAAAAGCATTACGCTCTAAACTAACCATGACGCTTGCCTATTATGATGATTTATTAGCTAATCGTCCGCCTAGAACTTCTGATAATGACATTATCACTGAGGATGCACAGTTATGGGAGCCGCTCTATGATTGTTACCAATCCTTACAAGCTTGTGGTATGCGCATTATTGCTAACGGTTTATTACTTGATTGTTTACGCCGTATTCGTTGTTTTGGCGTGACATTGTCACGATTAGACATTCGTCAAGAAAGCACTCGTCATACAGACGCTATTGCTGAAATAACACGCTATATTGGTTTAGGTGATTATTCCCAATGGGAAGAAAATGATAAACAAGCCTTTCTCATTCGTGAATTAAATTCTCGTCGTCCACTACTACCACGTGATTGGCAACCTTCAGAGCAAACACAGGAAATCTTAGACACCTGCAAAGTCATTGCAGAGCAGCCAGAGGGGGTGATTTCTTGCTATATCATTTCAATGGCCAAAACAGCTTCTGATGTGTTAGCGGTCCATTTGTTATTGAAAGAATCTGGAGTCAACTATCATTTACCTGTTGTACCATTATTTGAAACATTAGAGGATTTAAATGCCTCAGAACAAGTAATGAAAGCACTATTCAATATTGGCTGGTATCGTGGTGTTATCAATAATAAACAAATGGTCATGATTGGCTATTCTGATTCAGCAAAAGATGCAGGCATGTTGGCTGCTTCTTGGGCACAGTATCGTTCACAAGAAGCCTTAGTGAATCTTTGTGAAAATCTCAATATTGAGTTAACCCTATTTCACGGTCGTGGCGGAACAATTGGTCGTGGTGGTGCACCTGCTCACGCGGCATTATTATCTCAACCCCCACGCTCACTGAAAAATGGCTTACGTGTGACTGAACAAGGTGAAATGATCCGTTTTAAATTAGGGTTACCTGCCGTTGCAATCGGGAGCCTTGATTTATATGCCAGTGCAATTTTAGAAGCAAACCTACTTCCTCCACCAGAGCCGAAAGGGCAATGGCGAGCATTAATGGATTCATTATCTACCGTATCCTGTGAAGTTTATCGTAATATTGTTCGCGGTGAAAAAGATTTCGTTCCTTATTTCCGTTCAGCAACACCTGAGCAAGAGTTATCTAAATTACCATTAGGCTCTCGCCCAGCAAAACGCCATCCTAATGGTGGTGTAGAAAGCCTACGTGCTATCCCATGGATTTTTGCTTGGATGCAAAATCGCTTAATGCTACCTGCTTGGTTAGGCGCAGGTGCGGCATTACGCCAAGCTATCGAGGATGGCAATGCAGAAGTCATTGAAGAAATGTGTAAAACATGGCCTTTTTTCTCAACACGTATTGGCATGTTAGAAATGGTATTCAGTAAAACGGATACTTGGCTTTCTGAGCATTATGACCAACATCTTGTTAAGCCTGAACTTTGGTATCTAGGAGAAACATTGCGCCAACAACTTAAGCAAGATATTCAAACCATACTTGCTTTATCACATGAAGATCAACTGATGTCCGATTTGCCTTGGATTGCAGAATCTATCGCACTACGCAATGTCTATACCGATCCTCTCAACCTGCTGCAAGTAGAATTACTACGCCGTTTACGTGCAACACCAGAAAGCTCAAATCCTGATGTGGAACAAGCATTAATGATTACTATTACTGGTGTTGCTGCAGGTATGCGTAATACAGGGTAATATATGAGTTAATATACATTATTCGTAGATTGAGTGTTAAGTAGAGAAGGACAAGAGCTTAATTGGATGCAACAAGCGCCTTATCAGTTACCTGTAAATAAACTGACTACATTATCAAAAAATGTAGTTTTACCCTCTACACTTAATTTAGTCGATCTCGATTTTAAACACTTTGGCGCTAACCAAGAAGCAAAACAGATTATTGAACGTTGGCTAAAAGAAGTACGTTTATCGCAATAAATGGATCACTCTTAGAGCCTGTTCATATTGTATTTAGCTGTGAATTACACAAAAAAAGTGCGGTCAAAATTTTTCACATTTTAACCGCACTTTGTTCTAAATAAGGAAAGATTAAGCCTTATTTAATCGGTTTAATTTTCCAGATTTTCTCTGCGTACTCTAAAATAGTACGGTCAGAAGAGAAGTAACTCATGTTGACAATATTTTGCAATGTACTGTCAATCCATGCATTTTGATCTTGATATTTCGCATCGACTCGTTGTTGCATATCAACATAACTACGGAAATCTGCAAATGCTTGATAATAATCATGATACTGCAATGATTGTAGTAATTGATGATAACGATTTGAGTCTGTCGGTGAGAAGCGGCCCGCAATGATTTGATCCACAACATTACGTAACTCTTCGTCATTCTGATAATACTCAAATGGACGATAACCTTGTCGACGTAGTGCCTCAACCTCTTCTACCGTATTACCAAAAATAAAGATATGTTCTTCGCCGACATTATCTAAAATTTCAACATTAGCACCATCTAAAGTACCAATCGTTAGTGCCCCATTAAGTGCAAATTTCATATTACTCGTACCAGACGCCTCTGTCCCAGCTAATGAAATTTGCTCTGAAATATCGGCTGCTGGAATAATCAATTCAGCCAGACTCACACTATAGTTAGGAATAAATACTAGCTTTAAGCGTCCTTTTAAGCGTTCATCCTTGTTGATTACATTTGCCACATCATTAATCAAATTGATTGTTTGTTTTGCTGCATAATAAGCAGAAGCTGCTTTACCCGCAAGAATAAACACTCGTGGTACCCAATCTTTTTCTGGGTTTTCAATCATCGCATTATAGCGAGCGATGATATGTAGCACATTTAAAATTTGACGTTTATATTCATGGATACGTTTCACTTGTACATCAAATAAAGCATTTGGACTAACCTCAATACCTAATTCATTTTTAATGTAATTTGCTAATCTAACTTTATTATTGTACTTAATTTTCGCCACTGATTTTTTCAATTCAGGATCTTGTACTTTTTCTTTTAACAACGTTAATTGACTCAGATCACGGCGCCATTCTTTACCTATATATTTATCAAATAATGCTGAGAGTTCTGGGTTAGCAACACCGATCCAGCGACGAGGTGTAATACCATTCGTTACATTAGTAAAACGCTCTGGATAAATACGTGCAAAATCAGCAAAAGTCGACGTTACCATTAAGTCAGAATGAATCGCAGCTACACCGTTAACTTTATTTGAGCCGACAACCGATAACCAGCCCATACGAACTTTACGGTGATCCCCTTCTTCAATCAATGAAACACGACGGATGAAATCAGCATCAGTTGTCACATAAGTACGTACATATTCAAGGAAATAATCATTGATTTCGAAAATCATTTGTAAATGGCGTGGTAAAATCTGTGCCATCATTTCTACTGGCCACGTTTCCAACGCTTCAGACATTAACGTGTGGCAGGTATAAGAGAATACGCGACGAGTAATATCCCATGCTTTTTTCCACTCAAAACCTTCCTCGTCGATTAAAATTACCATTAATTCAGGAATCGCTAATGCAGGATGAGTATCATTTAAATGGATAGCGACTTTATCTGCAAAATTTTCCATC
The DNA here is from genome assembly GCF_900454865.1 of Pasteurella canis. Lineage (GTDB taxonomy): Bacteria > Pseudomonadota > Gammaproteobacteria > Enterobacterales > Pasteurellaceae > Pasteurella > Pasteurella canis. The sequence continues at coordinate 789,697 of NZ_UGTV01000015.1, forward strand.
GTATTATGAATACGTTTATGGCGATAAATAATATCTTGTAATGAAGCGGAAACTAAGAAATATTCTTGGCGTAAACGTAACTCACGACCACTCCAAGTTGAGTCATCTGGATATAAAACACGAGTAATATTTTTACTTAATGTACGATCTTGTACCGCAGCAAAATAATCACCCTTATTAAAATCGGCTAAATCAAAACGATCACCAGCATAAGCGCCCCATAAACGTAATGTAGCAGCAGAATCATTAGCATAACCAGGAATGATCTGATCATAAGCTAATGCCACAACTTCTTCTTTACTCGTCCAAATGCATTTTTTACCTTCAAAATGAATGCCTCCGCCAAAACGAATAGTATGGCGTTTTGAAGGACGAATAAATTCCCATGGCGCACCTTTATCTAACCAAGCATCAGGTTTTTCAACTTGATGACCATCTTCAATTTCTTGCTTGAACATGCCATACTCATAGCGAATACCATAGCCCACACCAGGTAATGCTAATGTAGCAATTGAGTCCATAAAACAAGCTGCTAAACGACCTAATCCACCATTACCTAATCCTGGATCGACTTCTTTTTCTAAAACGTCTTCAAGGTTCACATTAAGTTCAGATAACGCTTGTTTAGCAATATCGTAGACACCTTCTGCAAGCATTGCATTAGACAATGTACGACCAATTAAGAATTCCATTGATAAGTAGTAAACTCGACGTGTTTCTTCACTTCTCGCTTGACGAGCAGTTGTTATCCAACCCTCAGTTACAAAATCACGTACAGCATATAATGTTGCATTAAGCCAATCACGCTGACTAGCTTCTTTTGGTGAGCGGCCAATTAAAAAAATAAGTTTCGATACAATGGTTTTTTTCAAAGACTCTACTGTAATCTCTGGACGATTATATAAAAACGGAGAGTCGAAGTTATCCATGATCATAGTTATATTACACTCCTAAATGATTTAAAAAACGTTGCAATTTAGTCATTTTTGCACAAAAATGCAACAGTTTTTTTGTTAAAAATCTTAATAAATAAAATTAATACTTAATAGCTCGATAAAATACGTTGGTATAAGTGTTGGTAACCTTTCGCCGAAATTTGCCAACTAAAATCTTGTTCCATCGCAATAGTTCTGACACTAAACCATAAACGCTGCTTCTGCCATAATGCAAATGCATTTACGAGAGCATGACGAAGAGATTCGCCATTTGCATGCTCAAAAACAAAACCTGTTGCAACACGTGTTTTAATATTTTCAGCATTTGAATCAACAACAGTATCAGCAAGCCCTCCTGTGGAGCGTACTAGTGGTAAAGTACCATATTTCAAGCCATATAATTGTGTTAAGCCACAAGGTTCAAAACGGCTTGGCACCAAAATTACATCGCCACCTGCCACCATTAAATGTGAGAGTGCCTCATCATAACCAATCTTCACAGCAATATTCTGTGGATATTGCTCAGCTAAATATTTAATACCTGCTTCTAAATGAGGTGATCCAGAACCAAGTAATGCAAGTTGCCCACCTTGTTTTACAATTTCATCTGCGCTTTCAATCAATAAGTCCACACCTTTTTGTTCGGTTAAGCGTGTAACCATAACAAATAATAAAGCTTCGGGATCTTGCGGCAAATTAAAATATGCTTGTAACGCCTCTTTATTTTTGCGTTTGCCCGTCATAGCTTTTAATTTATAGTGATGTTCAATATAACTATCATTGTTAGGATGCCAAATTTGTTCATCAACGCCATTGAGAATACCCACTAAACGTCCTTGCTGTGCCAATGTATTCAATAAACCTTGTAAACCATAAGCAAACTCAGGGGTTGTAATTTCTTGAGCATAAGTCGGACTGACTGCTGTCACGGCATCAGAATAATATAATCCTGCTTTTAAATAAGAAATTTGCCCGTATAGTTCTAAACCATCAACATGGAACATACTCGCAGGTAACCCTATTTCAAATAGATGATGATAAGAAAATTGCCCCTGATAAGCTAAATTATGAATAGTAAAAACGGATTTTGCAGGACGTCCTTTATTAAATAAATAAGCACTACTTAAGCCCGCATGCCAATCATGAGCGTGTACCACTTCGGCACGCCACCAACTGTCTAGCCCCGTAGCTAATTCAGCCGCAACCCAACCTAATAATGCAAAACGTTTATAATTATCAGCATAATCGTTATACCATTGATCATGATACGGATTGCCTTCTCGTTGATATAAATGTGGCGCATCAATTAAGTAGACCCCCACCCCTTTATATTCGCCATAACGTAAAACGATATGCCCCGCAAAGTTATCAAATTCACTGACAACTACAGTATCTGGAATCCCTGCTATAATAGCTGGATAAGCTGGTAGTACAATGCGAGCATCAATACCAATCTCTTTTTGTGCAAAAGGCAATGCACCCATCACATCAGCTAACCCACCTGTTTTCAATAAAGGATATAATTCCGAGCAAGCATGTAGTACTTTCATTTTGTTACCTTTAAAGTGTCAAATATGTACAAACTATTGGTCGTTTGTATTTCAATATAAAAGGGCGAACACATAGGTCCGCCCTACGTTTATTTAATTCATAATTTGAATCGGTAAAACGTCTCCAAAACTGACCGCACTTTAATCTAAGTGGGATTCTGAAATAACTTTTTCACCGTTCAACTTTTTTAGCATCGATGGCGTAACTAATACAACACCACCAGAACTTACTCTAAAGCGTTGGCGATCAAGTTCAAGATTAACACCGATTTCCATCCCATCTGGGATCACAGAATGGCGATCAATAATACAACGTTTCAATTTACAGTTTTTACCAATTGTGACTTGTGGTAAAACAACACAGTGATCAATTTCTGAATCTTCATCAATTTTAATACGATCAAAAAGAACCGAATAACTAATAGAGGCATCCGTAATAACACACCCACCTGAAATTAGTGAATTATCTACTGGGCGTGCATTTTCTTTTTTATAGAAGAATTTTGATGGATAAGTTTGCACAGGATTTCCACGGATTGGCCAAGTCTGGTCATAAATATCTAATTGTGGATTTTCGCAAACTAAATCAATATTCGACTGCCAGAAGCTATCTAATGTCCCAACATCACGCCAATAAATTTCACCTTCGGTATTACGTCCCATGCAAGAACGGCTGAATGGATGTGCATACAGTACCCCTTCCTCTAACGCTTTTGGTAAAACATCTTTACCAAAATCATGTGAGGTATAAGGTGAAGTCACTTCGCGCTCTAATACATCATATAAATAATCAGCATCAAACACATAAATCCCCATTGAAGCAAGGGAAGTATTTGGTTTACCAACCATAGCTGGTGGATCTTTTGGTTTTTCAACGAAAGACTTCACTTTAAGATTTTCATTCACTGCCATCACACCAAATTCAGAGGCTTTTTCACGTTCAACTTCAATACAGCCAACAGTACATTTTGCACCACTATTAATATGATCTAATAGCATTTGGCTATAATCTTGTTTATAAATATGGTCACCCGCTAAAATTAGAATGTATTTCGGACAATAGTGATCACGAATAATCGCCATGTTTTGATATACTGCATCCGCTGTACCGCGATACCAAGTAGAATCATCAATTTGCTGACGTGCTGGTAACATATCAATAAATTCACCACGTTCTGCTGGTAAAAATGACCAACCATTTTGTAAGTGGCGTAATAAAGAATGTGCTGCATATTGTGTCACGACGCCAATACGATTTAGCCCCGAGTTCAAACAGTTTGATAAAGCAAAATCGATAATACGGCGATTTCCTCCAAAATATAATGCAGGCTTAGCACGTTTATCTGTCAACTCATAAAGGCGCGAACCACGACCGCCCGCAAGAATTAATACGAGCGTATCTTTTACTAGCTCATATTTATTAGGTAATTTAGCAATACTACTATTCATAATGACCTCCATTATTATATGGGTAATGTTGCACAACCTAATATCAACTACCCTTATTTATTGTTTCAACGTCTATTAACTACTTATTTTTTGCAACACACAAAAAGCGATATCCCCCACCTCGACCAAATTATCCTGCATGGCCGTGTTTGCTGCATGATATACAACTTCCCAATCACCTTTTGGCAATAAAAAAGTTTGTAATTCTGTTTTACTATTAATCAAAAATAACCAACGATTATCGAGCATCACTTGTAATGCTTTTACATCTCGATTATGCCAATCTTCAATACTCTTCGACTGACCATTTACATTAAGCCATTGCACATTGTCGCTAGTCCACCACAAATCATTTTTTAAACTTGGAATTTGTTGACGAATTGCAATCGTTTGCTTAGTTAAATCAAATAATGTCTGGTTAAAATCATGCCATTTAAGCCATGTGATTTCATTGTCTTGACAATAAGCATTATTATTACCAAATTGTGAATTACCAAATTCGTCTCCCGCTAATAACATCGGTGTACCATTGGATAATAATAGGCTCATCAATAAACTTATGGCACTTAACATACGAGCATTTTCTATAGCATTTGGGACATTTTCTATACCTTCAACACCATGATTGTAACTATAATTTTCATTCCGACCATCTCGGTTTTCTTCACCATTAGCCCAATTGTGTTTTTGGTTATAACTCACTAAATCACGTAACGTAAAACCATCGTGTGCAGTAATATAATTCACTGAACAATGAGGCTTACGTTCGCCACGTTTAAAAATATCACTTGAACCCGCTAACCGTTCAGCAAAGGCACCATTTTCACCACTTTTCCATAACCAAAAACGTGTCATATCATCACGAAAACGATCATTCCACTCAGCAAAATAATCAGGAAAATGACCAACTTGATACCCAAACTCGCCAATATCCCAAGGCTCAGAAATCAATTTACACTTCTGTAAACTGGGTATAGCAATAATATCAGCAAATAATTGTGCCTGTGGATTAAACCCCCCCAGATTTTCACGCCCTAGTACTGCACCTAGATCAAAACGAAAACCATCGACATGACATTCTTCAACCCAATAACGTAGACAATCTACTACCCAACGACGAGTCATAGGATGAGATAAATTCATCGTATTACCGCAACCCGTCCAATTGCAATAAGCCCCCTTCTCATCTTGCCAGTGGTAAACTTTATCATCGATACCACGCTGGCTAAATGTTGGAAAATGCTTTTCAGATTCAACACTATGGTTAAACACAACATCTAAAATGACTTCAATACCTGCTTGGTGTAATGTCTTTACCATCATTTTAAATTCAGTGAGCGGACTTGAATTAGCTTGTTTTGACCAATATTTTGGTTCCACCGCAAACATCGCTAATGGGCTGTATCCCCAATAATTATGCAGCCCCTTTTCTTGCAAATGCACTTCATCAAGCTGATAGTTTACGGGCAATAATTCTATTGCTGTTACCCCTAATTCTTGCAAATAAGCAATTATATTTGGATGTGCTAATGCCGCATAGCTACCGCGAATCTGTTCTGGTAAATCCCCTCTTAACTGTGTAAACCCTTTTACATTCAGCTCATAAATCACGCTTTTAGCCCAAGGGGTTTGTAATAATTGATCGTTTTCCCAATCAAAGTCATCTTCAATTACTATAGCTTTAGGCGCAATAGCAGCATTATCACGTGAATCAGATAAATCAAACCAAGCACGTTTCTCTGCACTACTTAAATCAGGCTTACCTACCACAGCTTTAGCATAAGGATCCAACATTAACTTATTTGGGTTAGCTAAAGTGCGGTCAGTTTTTCCCGAAATTCGATACCCATACTCTGTTCCTAAAGGTATACCACTTAACCAAATATGCCACACATTGTCTGTTTGTGTCGTCAGTGGAAATGTATACTCTGTACCCTGTTGATCAAACAAACAGAGAGTAACTTCACTTGCCTCGCTAGAAAATAGCGAAAAATTATAACCAACAATGCCCTCTTCTATTTGACATGTACAACCTAATGGGTAAGGCTTTCCTGTTTTAATTATTTTTATATTCATTACAACGAGTGACTACTTTGTTATTGTTTTTTTAGAGACTTCGCCTTCATATTTTAAATAAATCGTTGCCAATGGTGGCACTGATATACAAATAGAGTGCGTTTTTTCATGACTTTGTATTTCTTCACTAGTTACGGTACCAAAGTTACCCACATTCGACCCTTGATAGAATGCGGAATCAGTATTCAATATTTCAATATATTCCCCCGCAATATTAACACCAACTCGATAATCATAACGTGGCACTGGAGTGAAATTACTCACAACAACAATACGTTCACCATTTTTGCTACGACGCTCAAAAGCAAAAACAGAGTTTTGACGATCATCAACCACCAGCCAATCAAATCCTTCAGGATCGTAATCTAATTCAAATAGTGCTGCATTTTGTTGATACACATGATTCAAATCTTTAACTAAAAGCTGTACACCTTGATGCCATTTACCACCAATATTTTCATCTAATAAAAACCAATCCAAACTTTGTTCATAATTCCATTCACGTCCTTGCGCAAACTCATTTCCCATGAACAATAATTTTTTACCTGGATAACCCCACATATAGCCATAATAAGCACGTAAATTTGCAAATTTTTGCCATGCATCACCAGGCATTTTACCAAGCAATGAAGACTTACCATGAACAACTTCATCGTGAGAAAGAGGTAATACAAAGTTTTCACTATATTGATACACCATCCCAAATGTCATTTGATCATGATGATATTGACGATAAACGGGATCTTTTTGCATGTAAGATAGAGTGTCATTCATCCAGCCCATATTCCATTTAAAATGGAATCCTAATCCCCCTTCTTTACTCGGCTTAGTCACTCCAGCAAAAGAAGTCGACTCCTCAGCGATTGCAATTGCACCATTTACTTCCGAATCAATTTTCCAGTTAGTGTGTTTTAAAAACTCGATCGCTTCTAAATTTTCACGTCCACCATATTGATTTGGGATCCATTCACCGTCAGCACGACTATAATCACGATAAATCATCGATGCGACTGCATCTACACGAATACCATCTAAGCCAAAACGTTCTAACCAATAAAGAGCATTACTTGATAAAAAATTACGGACTTCATTACGACCATAATTGTAAATTAATGTATTCCAATCTTGATGATAGCCTTCTTTTGGATCAGCATGTTCATACAAAGCAGTTCCATCAAATGCAGCCAAACCATGCGTATCGCTTGGGAAATGTCCAGGAACCCAGTCTAAAATGACATTAATGCCTGCATCATGCGCCTTATCTATAAGGCGTTTAAGCCCTTCTGCTGTACCAAATCGACTGGTTGGTGAATATAAGCCTAAAGGTTGATACCCCCATGAACCATCAAATGGAAATTCAGATAACGGTAAAAACTCAATATGGGTAAACCCCATTTCTTTCACATAAGGAATTAACTCCTCTGCGATCTGATCATAATCCAACCAAAAATTATTGGCTAAATTGCGACGCCATGAACCTAAATGTACTTCATAAATCGAGATTGGTTGATCTGGTTGATTTGTCTTACGGCGCTTTTCTGTCATCTCAACAATTTCAGGCAAGACACTAATTTGAGATGCTGTATCGGGACGAAGTTGAGAACTAAAAGCATACGGATCTGCTTTTAAACGCAACTGTCCATGACAATCAATTAATTCATATTTATATAATTGACCTAAAGAGGCTTTTGGTAAAAATAATTCCCATACTCCACTCTTCTGATGAAAACGCATTGGATGACGACGCCCATCCCAATAATTAAAATCACCAACAAGAGAAACTCGTCTCGCATTTGGTGCCCACAAACGGAAATTGACTCCTGATACGCCGTCACATTCCATAAAATGTGCGCCTAATACTTCATAAGGACGTAAATGAGATCCTTCACTTAGTAACCAGTTATCCAAGTCTGTTAACATTGGATGAAAGCGATAAGGATCTTCAATAATCTGGGACTCGCCACCCCAAAATACTTGTAATTGATAAGCAAAAAAAGTTCTCGCTTTTGGCACAATCCCTGTAAAAAATCCTCGCTCATCGACACAAGCTAATTCACATACTTCTTTATGAGTTTCGTTATCGATTACAATAACACGATGAGCATCAGGTAAAAGTGCTCGAATTTCAATGCCATTTTCCGTTTCATGCATTCCTAGTACAGAAAATGGATCTGCGTGAGTACCTTCAAAAAACTGATTAATTACTGAATGTGAAACTAATTGAACCATAACAAATCCTCAATTCGCTAATAGATTTATACTGTACGTGCTTGATTAATGGCGGCTAAAAACGCTGTAATGTGGTTATCACTAAACATAGATTCCAATGTGCAAGCAAGCTTTTTACGCCAATTTGGATACTCTGTATTCGTTCCTGGCAAATTAAATGAGATTTCTTGACTCAATAAATTTTCTAATTGCACGCCAATAAGTTGACTACAACTATTAGCTAAATATTGATGTAAGACATAATTTAAATGAGCATGCATTGCCATCGAAAGCGCATCACCTTCATAATGTGCGGGTAGATAGTTATCACGATGTAAAGTATCTAACAACGCCTGTTTATCCACGACTCGTTGTTCATATTTTTGTTGTAAAACTTCTCCCTCTAAAACGCCTAATTGATTAAATAATTGTAAGTCCACACAATGCCAAAAACTTGATAACGAAGGCACATCATGTGTACCAATAGTCGAAAAGGCTTTTAGTGGAAAAGCATTTACTGCGGGATACTCTCTATTTCGTTGTTCGAAGTACAAGACAAAATAAGAAAAAATCTGAAATTCGTTTAATTTTGACCGCACTTCATCAGGCACTGTACCTAAGTCTTCGCCAACTACAAGACATTGATTACGCTGGCTCTCAATCGCTAAAATCGCCATGAGATGATCAAATGGATAATGTACATAAACACCATCAGCCGCCGTTTTACCTTCAGGAATTAACCATAAACGGAATAATCCCATGACATGATCAATACGTAAAATACCAAAGTGCTGCATATTACTGCGTAGCATATCAATAAAAGGTTGGAATCCACATGCTTTGAGCACTGAAGGATTGTAAGGGGGTAAATTCCAATTTTGCCCAACAGGACCTAAAGGATCAGGAGGCGCTCCAACCGATGCATTAACAAAATATAGTTCGGGATCGGACCAAACATCCACACTACCACGAGAACTATTCACAGCTAAATCACCATAAATCCCAAGTTTCATACCAACAGTTTGGCATAGTGCTTTTATTTCATTCAATTGCTCTGTAGCAAGCCATTGCAACCAAGCATAAAACTCAACTTTTTCGTGGTGTTGTTTTAGTAATGCCTTGCGTTTATTCTCTGTCAATTTTTGCCATTCTTGACACCAACCTAACCACCCAATCGTTTGTTCTGTTGGTTCTTGTAAGTGTGATTGACCATCAAGTACATTAAACAACCCTTGTAGTAACAAAGGCTCACCTTGTTGTTTCAAAAAGTGTTGGAACACTTGTCGCCGTTTTACAATATGTACGGACTTACTCCGCTTCGAAAAAGCAAATAATTGCTCAAGAACAGTCAGCTTTAAATGCGTTATTGCTGAATAATCTACTAACTCCGCATAGCGTAATTGCTCAATCTCGCTTTGCATCTCCTCAGAAGCGAACCAATTTTGTATAGTTTTACATAATTTAAATTCAGGTAATGTATGCACCGCTAAATAAATAGGATTTAACCAACGTCTAGACGAAGAACTGTATGGACTCGCCCACTCTGGTACTGTAGGATACATTAAATGCAATGGATTAATACCAATGAAATCAACACCATATTGGCTAGCTTGTTTAATGAGGTAAGTTAAATCTGCAAAATCGCCAATCCCCCAATTTTGTTGTGAACGTAAACTATAAAGCTGTACATTCAATCCCCAAGCTTTCTTTTGCTCTAATACAGGGGGCTGATAGGCAATTTTGGGTGAAACAAGTAAACGAACACAATAATTTTTTCCTGCACTAGAGACAACTAATTGATAGTAACCATAATCTAAAGCTGGCAATTCAATGAATGAAGAAGAAATGGTCGAAGATTGTTCAAACAATGTTTGTCCAGACTCATTCGATACTTGATAAGTAAAAGATTGATTTGATAAGTTTAATGGTGTTACGTCATATTGAATAGGCTTATGCTCAAAAAATACAACGACATCATCATAATAAGAAACTGATTTATTGTGTTTAGTTGGCTGAGTTAATAATTCAGTAAAATATGTCAACGTTTCTGGACTAGCATAAATTAAATTGCCATCAATATCATAATGAGAACTGGCAATACCTTGCTTCTCAGCCTCCTGCCTTAAGTACGTCATATCCATTATTAACTACCTAAACTAGACTAACATTTAGTAGTTATTCTATCCAAGATGAATACAAAGGCAACGATTTTTATTTAAATTAGTGATCTTCGTCAATAATAATTTATTTTCAGTATTTTCAATATCTCAAGACATTTTTATGTTCCAAAAAAAATCTAAAAATGATTGTGATTTTTCTTTTAAAATCAATGTGCTTTATTTTTGTTTAGGAACGCTTTTTGAGTGGCAAGAATTAGAAGTGACAGGGTTATTAATTAAGAGGAATTTACAATAAAAGGGCTAAACGCCCTTTTATATTACTTGTTTAATTGATTTTGAGGCATTAGATTTCACAACAGAGATAAATGTAAATGAATCAGAATCTGTCGATGTATCAGATAATGTTTCATACGTGATTTCAATTGAACACTCTACATTTTTGGGAATCGAAATCGATTGTTGATAAGTATTGATTACGCCCTCGCCAACGACTATTCTTGCTTGAATACTCCGTGATCCAGGTTTATATGTAGTTATTGAGACAAGGTAATCACTATCTTTTCCACCACCACTGCGATTTTCTGTCGACTCATACAATCGTCCAGACACAGAAGATAATGCATCTATGATAAATAACTCTCTATCAACATTAGCACTCTCAACTATGACTTTAACTCTCTTGCGTAAATAATGAATCCTATAACTCGGATTTGAGCCAAAATATTCAGTGCTACTCGTACCAATTCTCTTTGAGCGACAAGTAAAAACTTCTAAGATGTTACCACCAACAATCTGGTTTACTTCTAGATCGCCAGTAAAAGTACCAGTTACCCCCTCAATCCTAGCCCCTTTAATCAAGCCGCCTTCAAATGTGCTAGCTTTTACATTACCACCATTAATATTTGGAGCAGAAATAGTACTATTTGCTTGAATCTTATCTCCGCTAATAGTCCCGTTGGCAATTAAATCACCATCTAAAACTACTTTAGCGCTGCCATCTTCTGTTAAGATAGAAAACGGTGTTTTCAGAGTGCTACTGTTTGGATCGGCAATAATAAATTTATTTGCAGAAATAATCACTTGAGAATCACTACTCTCAGCATCTGCACCAATTGCAATACCTGCGATCGCTTTCTTACCGCTAGCATGATCTTCAACTTTGAGAATGTGCATTGAATTCATTCTTGCTGCATTGCTTTTCCCAGTCTTCTCAATCTTCGTTATCTGTTCAGCAAGTTCCTGTGAAAAAGCATTACTTGAGATTTGACCTTGCAGATACTCAACAAGTTTTGAACCTGAGCTTTCAGAGGTGCCAACGACAGATTCTGTGAACTCTCCCGCATTTCCGTTTGCAGTATCAAGCATGCGTGCCCAGAAATAGTACGTCTCGTTTACCCCAAGTCCGTCAAACGAATAACTGTTTGTCGGATAAGCTAGTGTGACGAGTTTTCTTGCTGTCTCAAAGCGATCCTCTGTATTCGTCCAGATTTCAATCGCGGAATTTGGATTGGCAAAAACTGGATTTTTCCACTGCAGCAGAATTGCAAACACTTTAGAAGCCGTTGTTAATTCAGTCACAGAAAAGCTGATATTAAACGACTTAGTAACCGCCTCTGATAGCTGTCCTTGTTCGTTCTTGGCACGAATTTCTGCAACATATTCTCCATCTGGTAAGCCGATCAGTTTGTAGTTTGGTGATGTTAAATCATCATAGATTTTGTAGAAAGTACCGCCTTTATACAACTTAATCTGATATTTAACCATTGCGCTGTGTTTGACTACGTAGTCAAAACTCAACGATACACCATCACCGTCTGCCTGCACTTCAACATGTTGCACTTTATCAAGCCCAGCTGTAGAAAGTGTTGTTTCACGAGGCTCAAAGACTGCACCATTATCAACGATTGCTTCTTTTTGTGGTTCGTGTTGAAGCGCAACAATCGTATATTGACCCTGCTTGTCTTCGCTTATTGTCAATGCTTTGAATAATTGCACATTGATTTCTTGTGTTGTTAAAGACCAAACACCGAATTCTGCTAAACCAACAGGCTCTAACTCTAACGTCACTTCATTACCATTCACATTCACAATGCGAATATCAGTATGTTTAGCCTCCTGATTAATGTATGTTAAATAACTATTCCCCCATGGCGTAATTTCTCTATCAAGCGTCACCTTTCTACCATTGACAGCTAGTACACGACCACCAATATTTGTATCTGCATAATGGCAATCTGCTACACGAATAATGTCACCGGGAATGTGCATTAAGCCTTCTACACCGACAGTAAATGTGACTGTTTTTGTTTCTAACCTCTCTGTTTCAAGAATCCATTTTCCTGTGCGAAATGCTTGACCACGTGATGTGCAGCCAAACGCCGTCACTTTTTTAATGTTTAAACCATGACGACGAATTAAATCATCATCAGATATGATTTCGATCTTTCTTTCGTAACTATCACTTGCATCAACATATTCAACGTGAATCTCGTTGTGTCGCGCTTTTTGTGCTGAATATTGATAAGTAAACTCACCATCAACAACATTCGCATTTGTATAAGTCCACACCGGATCTGCTGGTCTATCCATCACGACAGTGAATTCTTGTCCGTCCCATACCGGCATTGCTCTAAAAATTGAGCAAATATCACTGATCACATCATATGCTTTACGCTGATCAGTCAGCCAAGCATTACAAGTGAATCGAGGTTCTTTGCCACCGAATCCGTCCGGCACAAGCTGATCGCAATATTGTGCAACTTGGTAAAGCGTCCATTTATCAACATTGAATGAACCCAATCGCCATCCTAAGCCATAGCGCTTATTCGTCATTAAGTCGTACAGCACCCACGCTGGATTATTTGACCAAGCAATTTTAAATGTACCATCCCAAAGCCCTGTATAAGTACGATTCACAGGGTCATAGTTACTCGGCACTTTGATTTTAATTCCGTAAATCTCATAAGTGCGGTTTGGGATTGAACTAAAATATTCAGAATCAAAGCGTACACCAACAATAGCCGTATTCGGGTAAGCAAATTCAGTCTCAATAATTTCTGTATAACTTGCCCAAATAGTGTTGTTTTGTAACCGCTGCGATGTACTATCTGCTGTTACACGCTCAACTTTGATTTTAAATGGAACAACGGGTAAATCATCAAATTCGAATTGTTTAAGATATTGAGAACTATACTTACCATTGATTGAAACTGGGTAGCTCGTTTCTCCAATCGTAATCATTAAGTCTACTTTAGAACCGTAGGTATCGCCTTTATCATTTTGACTAAAAAGCGATTGAACACCAACAGTAAAACGTAAACGACTCACTTTGTTATCCGTCACAGTACGAGTAAGTGGCGTTAATTTTCTTACCTGAGCACCGACTGACACTTCTTTTTCAGATGTATTGAAACCTTCCATTATTGCTTGGTCTTGTGTTCCAATTCGCCCTTGCGCATCCACGTTTTTAAAATTGTAGCTATCATCACTTGCTTGAATTGGCGTTTTATCCAAGTATACGGATTTAACACCATCCACTAAGCCTTGAATCTCACCCTCAGATATAATTTCTACAATCTTGACAAACTGTTTAGAACGCCCACTTTCTGGAGCTTCATAAGGCGTATGTCCACCACCACCTTTTTTTCCACCCATAACTTACCCCTTCAAAAATCCTACGTCTTTATTTTTACTTACAATATCTACATCGATAGTTTCTACCCCCTGAGAAATTACCATTGACCCACAGAGCATACGTCCATAAGCAAGTGGTACTATTCTCCCTTGTGCGACCATATTCGAAAGATTAGAAAATGAAGTAGATCGTTTTTTTTCTGTATCATTCCCTATACCTTGCATTTCTGGTGGTTTAGTCAACATTTGAGCAACACCACCAAGAGTAAGCGCAGCCCCCATACCGAATACCACGAGCCCTCCAAATAAGCCTGCACCTGGCACAAATATCGATGCGGCCATTAAAGCAGCTCCAAGAATCACATTAAATACACCGCCACGCTTTGAACCTTTTAGAACTGGCGTTAAATGAATCGTCATTCCTTCTTTTAGTTTGTAATACAAGCCCTTTTCCAAAAATCGATTGTCGATATATTCTTTGCCGATTCTTAGCGTGAAATAGCCTTTTTGAATAAATTCTCTTAGCTTCGGAATTTGTGTTGTGAGTGCTTTTATAGCTTCTGATGCGTTCTCGATATCTAGTTTGAATGCAGTTCCAAACTGTCTAAGACTGCCGTAAAATTTAACGTTGACCATTGTTTGAATCTCCAGATTGAATGTGTATGTTTAAGCCAGTATCCATCATATAGATCGCGCTTAGATAAACGTTTAGGGCTATGATGTAATACTTGCTGATTCCCGATATAGATCGCCGCGTGATTCGGCACATCTGCCCCAACTTGCATTAGAATCACATCGCCAATTTGCACTAAACTTTCATCTCTCACACGCTCAAAACCGTGCCTTTCCATGTTATCTAGATACAGATTCTGACCGTCTTCCCACCAAAAATCGTCACGTTCAAAATTCGGGAAATCAACTCCAGCAAGTCGATAGAAATCACGAAAAAGTGTGTAACAATCGATTTCACCATGAATAAAATCACGTCCCAGAAGATGCGGAATGACAGGGAATTCGTGAATCTCGTCATGACAAACAAGCCAGAAATCAAGATTTGAGAACATCTGTGTTTGACGATCCATTGTTGATAAAAGCGGCTCACCCTTTGGGTGTGAATGAACAAGT
Organism: Pasteurella canis; assembly: GCF_900454865.1. Lineage (GTDB taxonomy): Bacteria > Pseudomonadota > Gammaproteobacteria > Enterobacterales > Pasteurellaceae > Pasteurella > Pasteurella canis. The sequence continues at coordinate 804,793 of NZ_UGTV01000015.1, forward strand.
GCTACGATTCCGTCGTACTCGCTCGCTTTTAAGAAATCATCTGCTGAAATTTCAAAGTGATTCTCTTTATCTTCAGCAATGTTTTCACAAGCGATAAAGATTTTTTCTTGACCATCAAAAACAACAAAGCCGCACATTTCGTACGGCTCACATTGTTTTGCATAGTCGATTATTTGTTGTTTTAACATTGCTACCTCAATTTATTTACGGAAACAAATCCACCATAATTTCGCGTATTTTTTCTCAATGCGCACCCAGTTATTAAGCAACTACACTTATCTTTTTTCGGATCGCGAGTGGGATTATCTTTTTCGTCAGCCACTGGTGGACCTGTATAACCGCACTCTGCAGAGCGATACAGCCAGCCACAGTGAATTCCGATTGTTCGAGAAGAAATCAACGCATTGTCCGTTTCTGTCGGCAGTGCCAACGTGAATACTGCGATGTCGCGTTTTAACGTAGAAAGTTGCTCAATTACATAGAATGTTAAAACACCTTGCGTTGAATCTGCTTTATCATTGCCATCTTTAAAATTCACTGCGTCAAGATATTGTACATAGACTTGCCAACGCCGAACGATACCGCCTAAGCACTGATCAAAGCGATTCACAATACCATTGACGAATCCGTTAAAATTCGCCAGTGTCAATTGTGGGCGATTTGATGGACCTTGACCAGACATTGAAAAGCCCGTCGCGTTTGCACCGAAGGGTTGATAAATATTACCCTGCCACACAATCGGATTGAACATTTCATTCGTTCCCGCATAGAATCGATACAATTCACCATTCATGCCGTTTTTATCTTTTAGACTGCGCAAATCTACTTCATACAGTTCTATCATTGCGTTTTGCTCTAGCTTTGAAAGCTCAAGCTTCATCTCTGCACTCATTAGTTGTGGCATGATTGACCTCATTCCAAATTAGAAAACGCCGCTGGATATTGGCGGCGTTTAACTTCTGACTCATAGGCGGTTTTACAATGCTCCTTTTCCCAAAAGAACAGTTTTTCGATTACTGTATAAATAATCTTCCATTTTATTTTAGGATTCTTAGTAAGTATTGCACCTCGATAAGCTCGACTACTTAATGTTTCATCTGCACTACCAAGCATAATGGCATTAAAAAGCTGATCGATGGCAACTAAAACATGATATAACCAGTGTTTAAACTTGTTCATAGTTTGCGCTCCATCCTGTAGAGAAATTGTAATCAAGCGGATTTGTTGATTTCATCATTTCAATACGATGTTTTTCTGCATTAACATGATCGGCATTTTCAGTAACAACCATTTGTAAGAAAATTTCATCAAGTAAAGTGCGGTTCATTTTTACAAATGTATTATCTGCACATTTCCAATCTATCTCGTTAATTTTATCGATAACCTTATCTAAACCGAGATACTTCGTTTTTTCTTCTTCGCCAGTCTGGAACCATTTACCTACACGCTCAATATAGACACCACCTAAACCATTTTTATAGCGTTTTTCTTTAATTTTTTCCCAAACCTCATTTTGCTGCTCTGCGAGTTTAGCTTCATCAATAATCCACTTTTCACCATCCCATTTTTGCAATGTTGATTCTGGCTTACTCACTAATTTAAACTCACCATTACACTCAACTATGCAATGTGTATTGAGTATTGATTCATTCTCAATTTCAAGATCAAGCTCAATAAAGTCATCTATATTTTTTGGTTTAGGAAAGATTTGATATTGATTTAAATCACTTTTTAAAAAATAGATTTTCATAAGACCCTCAAATAATATATATAGATTTCAGGTATCTGCCACCTGTTTCTGATATGCGCATACTTGTACCAGAGGTATTAAGTTCGAATTTAAGTTGCCTAACATCAGTCCACGCGTGATACCATATGACAGAAAGGAACGATATACTCCCATCTGTTTTGTTTTCGATGTTAAACGCATTAAAACTCACAACCTCAACTAAATTATTATCTGTTAGAGTGTGACTTTGACCATGCTGCATGAGAACGATAACAGTCTTGCCTAATACATTCTTACTTAATGTAATATCCCCAGAGTTCACGTTGCCCGCCCAAACTCGCTCAGGTTGTGCTTGTAAAGATTCGTATACATAATTGTACAACTCACCAACAGCATACTCACTAACTGGAACATTTCTTCTATTACCGTTGTATGAGTTAGATATCTCTCCTTCATAACCTGCGGGACCACGAGGTCCTATTGGTCCTTGCTTCCCTTGAGGCCCAGTGGACCCTCGAGGTCCAATATCACCTTTAGGTCCTTTTATATTTATTGAGCTTGGATTGGGTAAATTACCATCATTAGTCCAGCTTAATATTCCTGCACTAGATAAACTCGGTGTAAATGTATATCCATTACGACCATCTGAACCAGAGGGACCCGTAATACCATCACGCCCTGCCGGTCCTCGTTCTCCTATTGGTCCTTGAGGACCTGGATCACCTTTATCTCCTTTTATCCCTCTAACAGTTTGTATGGTTTGTTCAAGCTCTTTGATTTTATTCAGCACATTAAGCAGCTTTTCACTCACTGCTTGCGCAAAATCAATTAGTCTTTTATTTAAATTAGCCATTAAATTGCTCCAATTTTTTATCCAAGATAGCGACTAAATCTGGTACATCACCGATGGCACATTCTCCCGACGATGATTGAGAGACTTTTGTGTCTGCCACTTCTTTAAATGCACAAGTGAATTCTGTATAAGTAATACCAACTTTAGCTGGCCATTGTGTACAGACGACTTTCTTTTTCTCTTTAGATATCGGGTCGATAAAATAAAAAGGCTCAACACCTTTATGCTGAGCCAAAAACTTATCAACTTCTATCGCTTCACTTCGCCTTACTTTGACAACAACCGAAAATGTACGTAACAGATTATTTATTCCAGCCACTTGTCGCTGTGTATAACCATCGCCAAAATCCCGTTCATAAATTTTAGGTGCATTGTCCATACTTAATTCTGGACGCACACACCACTTAAATTCTTGAATCATGAAAAAGCCCCTCCTGGTCTAAAGTTAGTTTGAATCATTTCACTTGCTTCTTGTTTTGCTATATTGCGTACGAGTTCGATTGTCAACTCAAGCTGTCCGCCTTTTTGTTTAGTTGAAACATTAGCTTGTGCTGGTTCACCATTGTTGATGACTTTCACAGAAATATTTGGCGTGCTTGATTGAAATGAAGAAGTCGGCAGGCGTGGAACAGATACGCCACCACCACTAGAAAAGCCACGTTTTCCATAGTTTAAGTAATTGAGATAATCCAAACCAAGACGTGCTGTCGCTTCTTTTGTGATAACATATTCCCCTCTGTGAACAATCCCAGCAGGTTGATACTTGCCTCCGTCGCCCGTATAGCCACCGCTGGAAAATCCTACACTCGAAATTTGCGAGATAACATTCACACCCGCTGCTGCAACAGCAGCCATGTTGGCAAATTTTTGTGCTGGCGTAAGGGAATCAGGAGCAGCCATTGCCTGAGCGATAGCTTGTGATAATTTCACAGTTGCCTCAGCAATCGCAAATGCTTTACTTACTGCGAACATTGCTTTATATGCAGATGATTGTTTACCTGCTGATTGCTCTACCATTGAAGCAAGATTGCCAAAAGCTCCCCCTAGATCATTTAAACCAGCAGCATATGTACTCATTTCTTTCTGAAACTGATCATTTTTATAACGGTCTTTAATTTCTTGAATCCGTGCTTGATGCTCTTCCTCAAGACCCTCTTTATTCGCATAGAACGCATTAATCAACGCAATTTCTTCCGCTTGTTTATTCGCTAAATCTTGATTCGGGTCAAACTGCCCCCTTAACTTAGCTAGTGGATCTACTGCGTTCTGTGCCATTCCCTGAGCGTAATTCAAAGTCACCGCATTTACCGCACGTTGCGCTTGTTGGAGTGTTAACTCGTTTGCTTGTTGAAGTTCACGAATGACAGCGATGTCTTCCTCAAGTTTAGCTTTTAAACCGACTTCTGGCGCATACTGTGAAGCAAGTTCAAGACGTTGCTTAGCAAAACGTTGAGTAATCGCAAGTTTAGCTGTTTCATATTCTTGATGTGAAACAATCCCTTTCTTGTTATATTCCTCTAAACGTTGAAACATCCTTGCTTGTTCAAGCACTATTTCACCCAAAGTTGAACTACTTTTTTGTCGCAATTCATCATAGAAATTTAGCCAGTTTTGGCGAGTTCTTTCGCCCTTTGATTGACTTTGGGCTAAATTTTGAGCTAAAAACTCTTTCTCTTTCTGCGCTAGAATTGCTTTTTTATCCTCATCGCTATAATGATCACCAAGGTTAAGCACATAATCCTGAGCCTGTAATTTAGATTTTTTATATGGGTCTTTCTCTCCTGTTATTTCAGAACGACGCTTTGATTGCTCAATTAATTTTTTAGCACCTTCACTTAATTTAGGCGTAGTATCTAAACCTATGTTAATTCCATTAAGTTTTTGAAACTCAATGACAAGTCCAGTCACTGTACCTGTTAATTTTGCTATCTGACTGACAGTGTCTTTCGATTTTTCACCAAACTCCTTAATTTTCTCAATCGCTATTACAGTTGAATCTATTAATGGTGTAAGTTGTTGAGTATATAACTCTTGTTTATTATTTAATTCTGTTTGAATGTCTGTCGCGGTTTGGTTTGCTGAATTAAGCTTTAACTGTTGTTCTCTTAATTCTTGTTTCTTAATAACGGACTTTCTTTCTAATTCAACAATGCGAGCTGTATTATCAATGATTTTCTGATAACCCTGATAGCCAGTCTGGACAACCTTTCCGTGTTGTTCTTTCGCTTTTTCTAATTCTAAATTTAAATTTTCGTACTCTTTTGTTAACTTTAAAACTTCATTTTTTTGTTCATCAATACCTTGTGCTACTTTTGCCGCTGTTGCTTGAAGGGTAGCACTATCCATTTTCTTTAAAGCTTCGGTCGTTAAATCAAGATTATTAGCAAATTCTAATGCTTCTTTTTTAGCTTGTTCCGCTTTCTGATACCACTCATACATCGCTGAACCCGCTATTGAAGCAGCTAAAGCTAACGCGCCCCAAGGTCCCCCAAGAAAAGCAAGAGCTTTACCCAAAACACTAGCAGAACGTCTTGCCGCAGCTAATTTTGTTGTAGCGGTTGCTTGTGCCTCAATTAAAGCCGTTTCTCGTAGAGTTTGAGCTTGCATTTCGGCACTTAACGCTATTCTCAATTCTTCTGTTCTTGCAAGATTAATCTTAGCTTGTAAACTTGCAATATAAGTTTGTGTGGCTTTTAGTTCCGTTGCAATTTGAGCCTGTTCTGCTTTTGTTAGCCAAATAGTCTTTTGTGCGAGTTCACTTACTGCTTGTGCTTTATCAAAAGCCTCTTTTGCTTTTGGACCAAACTTAATTAAGGCAAAAGTAGATGCCGTTGTTACTGCTGATGTAGCCAAAAAATCAAAATTCTTAGCTAAAAAATCAATGCTTTTTGCAAGCCCTGATGTTACACCAATAGTATTATTAGCTTCACCAATCCACTTTGTTGCTGAGGTATTTAAATTTTCTAATGCACTTGATACCGTTAAAATTCGTGTACTAAACTGAGTGTCTACACTTGATTTAGCCTTTTCTAAAGCCTTAACTAAAATATCACCCGTTAATTTACCGTCATTCGCCATTTGACGAAGTTCGCCTGTCGTCACACCTAACCCTCTAGCAATAGCTTGTGCTAAACCTGGCGTTTGCTCCATTACTGAATTAAATTCTTGACCACGAAAAACACCTGATGCTAAAGATTGACCAAATTGCATTAATGCTGCTTGGGCTGCTGCCGAACTTGCCCCAGAAATAGCTACTGCTTTTGATACTGTTTCTGTTAAACTTGCGACCTGACTTTGTGAAATCCCTAATTGTTGAGCATTTTGAGCAAATCGTTGGTAAACACTAGAAGTTGCATCCACACTTTGTGCCGTCTTTAATGAAATATCAAATACAGATTGCAATGCTCTAGAACTATTAATTCCCTGTTCTTCAACCAAGCGTAGTTTATTGCCAATATTAGTATAAACATCCGCTTGACGAATAAACGCTTGTGCTCCACTTCCTAAATATCTTCCGATCCCCGCAGAAATAGCAATATTTGAATTGCGATTCAAATTCTTAGCAGCTTGTTCAATATTATTTAAATATTGTGTTGTCCGTTCTGAGAATTGTTTTGCTTTTCTCTGGGCTTTTTCTAGATTGCTTTGGAATTTAGCTTGTTCTAGTGCTAAATGGATATGTAAATAACTTAATGTTCCAGACATAAATTTTCTCCATAAAAAAAGCTCACCGAAGTGAGCTTTAATTCAAAATTAACTTATTTAGTATTCATTTTTAAAAAATACTTTATGAAAAATCTCTTTACGTTTTCCTTTAGGCGCAAATAGACAGATACCTAGTGCCACTATCGCCCAAAGAAAAATAAAGCTACCGCCTATAAATAAAATGAGAAGTTGATCTGTAAATAAAGAGTACACAATCATGCCAATAGAAATCAAGGAAATGAAAAAAACAATTCCCCATGCTGACGTATTGATAATTTTCATTAAACTATTTAATACTGAATTCAACATATTTCACCTCCTTATTTACCTTCAAACATAACAAAAATAGTCTATTTTTTCAACCGCACTATAAAAAGTGCGGTCGTTTTTTCAGTGAGTTTTATGCTCTTACTCCAGTTAAATTTCTCTTATCAATAATCTTCTCTGCTAAATCTAACCAATGGATACATTGTGCTTGGCAATCATAGGCTAAGCCTGTGAGCTTAGGTCTTCCGTATTCTGCGCCTAATAATTTCAACAAGGAATCCAATAAAATACTCACTTCATATCCTAATTGTCGCCCACGTTGTCCGTGTTTATATAAAGAATAAAACACATTGTAAGGCACGACAATTTCATCTTCTTTCACTTTTGGCGATGTGTCTGTTATGAGCTCGCCCTCTAAAACGATCTTGTGAATATACTCAACCGCCATAGGAATCTGTTCTGGTGTCAGTTCATCAATATGTTGCACATTAAAGCGTTGATGAATGAGTGAATAAGCATCTGAATAGATTAAACCTTTTTTACTGACCAACTGGCTAACAGCTTGTCTTAGTCCTGTTCTTTCGTCTGTGGTTGTTTTTCTTTCTGCTTTGCCGTGATACCAATAGTTATAAAGTGCCTCGAAACATTCTTCTTGGTATTGGATTACTTTTTCTTTTAAATCTGACCGCACTTTTTCAGGATTAATGCTAAATAACCAGCCATTGAGTTTTTTAAGTGGCATACAGAGCATTTCATAAGTCTTGCCATCAGATCCAGTTGAGTTCATATGAACCCAACTGAATTTTTCTTTTTGTTCAATGAGTTTTCTCTTTTGAGTTCCCCAAGATAAGCCTAATGCTTCAACGATTGGTTTAACCGCTGTATAGATTACATCATCGACTTTTAAAGTAATTAATTGAGAGCCATAAAAAGAGATGGTTTGAGTTGAGATTTGATTAGACATAATTGTCTCCTACTTGTTTTTTCGAAGTTTAGATAACCCTAGAATTAGGGTGCCAAGAGGTTCGAAAACCGCAAGTAGTCGGTCGGAGTTATTTCCTTTTCAGGTATTGTATTCCTCGCCCTCTCGGCATAGATGAATTTTGGGTATGCGTAATCAAAATTCTTGAGAGAAAGAAACAGATCACAAATTTTACGCATAAAAAAACCGCTATGCTATCGGGTGCGGATTACCGCTACTTGCTTATAAGGTTTCGACGCCTTGAGAGTGATAGTAAGGTAAAATGGATATGTTGTCAATTATGAGAAATAAAGTTTCTTACTGTTCAGATGTAATTGTAAGGCTTTGTAACACTCTTTTTTGTATGTAATCAATAAATCTCGGATTTCGGGTTTAACACGTTTTACATCAATACCGAACAACCATCCATTTAAGTAATCAATTGGAAGACAAAGCATTTGTTGATCACCACTATTCGTAGGTGCGGTTATGATAACCGTACCTTGACTTAACACCTCATCACGTTGAATACGTTGACGTTGCCCATCCCAATTTAAGCCAATATTCTCGCAGATTGGTTTCATTGCAACATAGCAAATACTGTTGTGTTCAAAAGTGGAAAGTGGTTGATTGTGGAAGTTGATAGTTTGAATTTGAGCTGTCATTTTGAGTTTCCTTTTGAGAGAAGTACCCTAATCGAATTAGGGTGATCGAGAGCTCAAAACTAGCTCAAAATCTAGCGGACTTATTCCCCGAAGGTATTGTATTCGTCGCACTCTCGATCATTGATACTAAATTATTGTCTATGCCTAAATTTGTTGATGAGAAAAAGAAGCAAATTTAAAGCATAAAAAAATCACACTGACGGGGTGTTTACTATCCTTATGGATACCGTTTTGAGAAAGGCTTTTGAGACCTTGTTTTAAAATATAAAACAAAAATCCCACTGTGTAAAGTGGGATTAAGATTTATTCTTCATTTGTATTCTTGTCCGTGTGAGGTGTTACTATTTTTCCAACTGCAAATACACCTGCTAACGCAACAAGGACGCTAATCATAACAGTAACTGACAACCCATACTGCCCTTTTTCCATCAGGGAAAAGCAAAAGAAAACAACCAATGCAACGCTTATCATAGCAAAAACTAAACCTAACCCTCTAATAAATAAAGACCATTTAGGGATAGAATAACGATTTTTTTGCTCGTTTTCAGCTAATCTCATAATTCTGTCAGCCCCATTAGGGATGAGTTCATTATATTTCTGCATTTCTTTAGCCATAGGAAGAGGTCCTGAATGACTAATCTGCTGCTGAACAAGTAATGATATCACGCCACTTGCTTCTGGAGTATCTAAAACTTGTTCAAGTAGCTCTGGTGTTTTAACAACTTTTTGAACTATGTCATTGTTGTTATCCAGTGCAACTAAGTCAGCTTCATCCTGTTGTTTTTCCTGCATCTTCTGACTTTCTCATTGCTTTATACAAATAACCACCTACAGCGTTCCAGTCCTCTTTTAGTTTTATTTGATCATCGCTTGCAGGACGTACATTTATAGGAGTGAAAATAGAGCCAATATTCAAAATTGATCCCATGCCTATCATAAAACTTGCAACATATGTTAGTTTGTGTGATGTTTTCATAGTGCGCTCCTCCTCAATTTTTTGACTAAAAAAGCTCGCACAAGTTCTATTGGCAAGCTACATCTTTAGTTAAATTGCTACAAAGAACAAAATGATTACTGTCACTAATCTTTGTTAATATGTACTATTAACTCTTAGAAATAATTGTTTAAGTGTTACTACTTAACTATGACTTACATAGTGCTGACATGGTACTTAATTTTGATAAACTATGCAAATAATTTCGCAATTTTTTCTAAGCCATCTATACGATGTTGAACTTGATGTCTTTAATCATACTTTTATAAAAGTGTTTCTAAGCCATCTATACGATGTTGAACGAAGACGTTATGTTCTTAACCGATCCAGTTACTTTTCTAAGCCATCTATACGATGTTGAACCTATAAATAGAACAATTTACCTCTCCTGTAGATTTCTAAGCCATCTATACGATGTTGAACTTATTCAAGTGTTTTTGGAGAATTTTATTATTTTTCTAAGCCATCTATACGATGTTTAACATTTGAATCTCTAAATATAAAAAGCCCCTCTGGGTCAAGGGGCTTTACAAACTTACCAATTACATGCTTTCCTTAAAGGTTCAATAGATTCCTTCAAACCTGAAATATTAAATGGCAAGGTGATTGGTGATTTACTATAAGGTGATACTTTCACCAACATTCTGTCTTTATCAAACATGGATTTAATCACTGAAAGAGGTTTTTTCACAAAAGTAGCTTCATAATCTGTTGAAGTATTCCAAGTTGCTTTAATCGATTTATCTTTATCCAAGCGATACTCAACTCTTACATAATCATTGTCTAAATAAATTCCAGGATAATGAATAAACATCTCTGTTTTGTTATCTTTACAACGAATCATCATACTAGCTCTCACACTTCTACCATACACATTAAAAGCTTCTAAAGATTTAGTAGTCATATAGACCGAAATGGAATCATTCATTTCAGATCTTTCAAATGAAATATTCCAAATATCATGACTAAGATTAATATCCGCTATACAAATAACAGGAAATAAAGATGATATTAATATTAATTTTTTCATACTATTTCTCCAGCTTTTTTAGTATTGTTTGCTTCAATGCCGTCATTTCTTCTGGAGAGAAATTTTCGGTTTCTTCACAGACTTTTAAAGAAATTTCTGATGAATCAATAATATTCTTGAGATTCTTATTAGTTAAATCCACATAAAAAGACTCTTCATATTTTTTGGGTGTATTCATAATTCTATTTAAGTCTTCATCATCTTTCGATAAGACATCTTCTGCATACACTCGGCTACCATTACTTCTTAGTCTAATTGATTCGGGAATTAAAGGTTTTTCATCTAAAAGTATAGAGAAAGACTCATAACAATTTATATATTTTCTTTCCTGATTTTCTTTTGAGAATGCTAACACATTAGTTTTAGGCGTAAGAAGCAAAACTTTAATCCAGTTAGTAGACTCAGGATCTCCAATGCTTACTGTATATTCTCCCTTAACATCATCGTTTTCAAATTTAATATTAGGATTAGCTAAAGCTAATACAGGTATCATAAAAAAAGAAAAGAATAGTTTTCTCATTATTATTCTCCAGTTTGTAAAAGTATGTAAATTATACAAAACTGGAGAATGTTTTTCTGTGATGAACTTCAAATTATCGACTCGCCAAAAACTTCATTGTTTTATTCACAATTACCACCAGCGAATTGCATTAATCAAATCAGGTAGTACCCACGACATACCAAAAATAAAACTTAAAACCACAACAACGTAAGCAAAACGGCGAGCTGTTGCATCTTTTGAAATAACTTCTAGCATTTTTGCCACCTCTATATTAAAATTCATCTTGATTTATGTCCTCTTAGTCAGATTAAGTGGATAATAAAAAAACCCCGAACACTGCGAATGTTTGGGGTTTGTTTTTTGGAGTATGCTTCAAATATTGGTAATAACAAAAAGGCATGGTTGTTATGACCATGCCTTAAATTTCTAGGAATAAATCCATTTGCTGAATCGCTGCAAACTCTCGCTCAAGTTCAGCCTTTTCTTTTTTGCATTCGTTTAACGCCTTTCCTTTTTGGCTAGATCGCATTTTGTAATCTGCCATTTTAGCTCGCCAAGCCTCTGTTTTATTCTTCACTTCATCTCGACGAGCAATACCTGTTGTCCAATAATCCCATAAAGCAAGGAAACATTCTTCTTGGTAGTTTTCCAATCGCTCTTTTAAATCTGAACGCACTTTATTTGGGTTGATTGAGAACAGCCAACCATTTAATTTCTTGATTGGCATACACAACATTTCGTATTGTTTGCCATCTTTTCCAGTTGTAGGCATATGTACACAACTGAATTTTTCCTTTTGTTTATTGAGTTTCTGAGCTTGTCTAGCCCATTCTAACCCAATCCCTAACACAATCTCACGCATTGCCACATAAGCCACGCCGTTGTTATCAATTAACGTAATTTCTTGACCTAAAAAATCTGTTTTTAATGCTTGCATAAAGATGCTCCTGTTAAATTTTGAGTAATAAAAAACCCCGACCATTTCTGATCGAGGTTGTTTGTTGCCCACAACGTTCCTACCTTTCGGCTTGGTATCTACCAATTTAAAGATGTTTGAGAAATTTTACGCATAAAAAAAGCCAAAAAGTAATTAGTTACAATTTGGCTATTTTGGGAAATCTTACTGCAAAAATAATAAGCAGTCAATTTTTAATACTCCCCAAAAAATATTAACCTTATTTTTGAGATGATGATTCTTTTATCGACTCGCCAAAAACTCTGCACTTCCGTCATCTTCCAATTCTTCTGTTTTCTGCTCTTTATAAAATGGCATAAAGTCAGTTAATTCCATTGGTTTTGATTTTGGATCACGATTAATCATTGCGAGTAAATGTGATATTTGAGCCGTGCGATAATCTTCACGCCAAAGTCCAAACGGCTGTTCATTGTAGAATTGTTGGTATTCTTCCAAGTGCTGCTCTGGCATTTGTTCGATTTCTGCTAAGGTTTTACCCAACGCAAGCGACAGATTGATTTGGAACTTGCGTCGGTTCGTTAGTTTTTTGTTTCTTCTTCCTTTGGGTTGATTACTTCAGTTAATTTTTCAAAGACTTCTTTGTCTAACTGCGAAAGTGCGGCTAAATCTTCTTCATTTTCTGCATCAAACAGATTATTCCCATCTTCATCGCACAGGCGGATCGCTAACGTGCGGGTTAATGTATGGGGATCGTAAATTTTCGCTAATTGCTTAGTTAATTCTTCCGTATCGTCAAAATTTAATTCAATCCCTTGTGATTGTGCAATTTTAACTAAACGTTGTTGTTGTCCGTAAAGCTGTTCGTTGACTTCACCTACATTAAATTCACGTACATAATATTCTGCACCGTTAATTTCCAGTTTTGTTAAACGTGGTTTATTTTTTAAAAGTGTTTCTCGTGTGCCTTTCATTAGTTTTTCCTTTTGTAAGCAATAAAAAAGCCCTCGATTGAGGGCTGTTTATGGTTAAGCGACTGGTAATAAGTAGTCACGTTTTGATTGCTTGATCGTAATACCTGATTCAAACTTGCCTTTAACTTCACCACTGATGTTAGCACCCGTTTGGATAAAGCCTGTACCGTAAAGTGAACCTTGATTTTCCTTGAAGACAATCAAGTATGGGAACGTTTCTTTGCCGTAGAATTTCTTACGCAAGTCGGCTTGCATCACTGTTGCTGGCGCATAAAAGAAAGTTAACTTCACCGAACCGAGTTCAATATCCCCAGGCTCTGTTTCAGTCCCTTCACTGCACATAGTCGTCACATCTTCTTCGGTCAAGGTGTCACCGTCTTTTTCGATGTTCTTGATTGCGCAGAAATTAGATGACCATTTTACTTTTGCCATTTTAGCATTCGCAAAATCCGTTGGTTTGTCTTGGTTTGACCAATCCACTTCATCGGCAAGGGTAATAGTATTGTTATCCACACCTTTAACTGGGTAATAACCATCAAGTGCTCCTAGTCCTGTGATTTTAATACAATCACCTTTTTTCAAACCGTGACTTGCTACTGTGATTTTGGCATTAGGTGAAACTTCACAAGCCGTAATTGCTTTTTCAGCTTCGACACCAGTGCCGAGATAAAATTTTGTTCCTTGGAACGGGGTTGTTTTAGCCATTAGTTTTCTCCTTCTAATCCATATTCGATATTAAATTGAATTTGTGAAACGTACCAAGTACGTTGTTGTTGATCTTGCTCGTAGCTATATGCTGTCAATGCAATACTATCTAGGTGTATAAATTCTGCTTGTTCTAAGCAATCGGCAACTTGCTGAGCAATCTCATCTAGTTCATTTTCACCATTGTCAATAGATTTGATGTAAATCGCCACGTTGAGTTTGGCTTGCCATTGGTCGTAACAAGTCGTAGCCTCTTGACAAAATGCATCATCAATAAAAACCGCAATGGCTTTCTGCTCTTCATCAATATTGATGAACGAAGGGCTACCGTTATAGAAATACTCAACATCGCTAATTTTCTTTTTCAGAAAAGTGAGGACTTCCTCTCGAATTTGAGAATGGATTTTCATTATTTTCTCCGTAATGAAGCTGAGAGATTTTTGGATAATTCCTGTCTAAGTTGTTCAGGATAATCCACCAACTCTTTTTGAAAAGCGTTAGTTAAAGGCGTTGCCAGTGGGATTTTTGCCACATCAATCCCATAACGTTCTCGCCCTTGACGAAACATTATGTGTGTTCTCCCATTAGCAAGCCGCTGAACAAAGCCACGGGAAACTGAATGCCGCCCTACTCGTAACACACCTTTGCGAGAAGAAATGCGGTTGCGTTTAGTTTCCAACACACGGATTAACGGCATATGGCTGCGATTAACTCGAATAATCGCTTTCGGATTATTTGCCGTTGGCGAGAATGTAAGCCTTGCTCTGCCACGCACCGTTTTTGCATTAACACCTATCTGCTGCGCAACATTTTTAGTTGCTTTTTTCATTGCCGATTTTGCAATTTTTCGGAGAGATTTTGCCGCTTGTTTATTGACGTCACGTTGCAGTTTTTGCATTGCTTGGCGTAACTCACGCTCACCTGTGATTTTGCTCATCGCTTACTCCAGCTGTAATACGATCATTCCATCGACAAAGTGGTAGGATTTAACCAGATATTTCTTGCCATTTCCGACCACTTTATCGTCTAAACGGGGCTTATAGCCTGATGTACGAAAGAGGGTTAAGGTTCGCAATGTGCCGTTTAATGCTTGCTCCTCATAAGAATGAAGCCCCTCCATAATGCGAGGAGCTTCGTCATAAGTTGCAGGATAAGGCTTATTGTTAATTAGCCATTCCGACATCATTGTTTGAGTGATGGTTTGATCTGCCAGTGATAACGCCTGCTCAAAAGGGCTAGACATTGATCTTCACATCAACTTCTGCAGATGATGTGCCTGAGTTTGACCAAGCAATACCAAGGCGTTTATGAGAGCCTTTTGTGGTTGTGGCTTCGCCAGCAGCATTATCCCAATATAAAATTGCACCTTGTTGAATATCGTCTGATTGTTTGGCTTTCACACGCCATACGCCACCTACAATACCTGTACCCGTTGCTTGATTTTCAATATCTGTGACTGCAATGGCGTTGAGGTCATTGATTTGTACAACATCGCCGCTTTTAGTTGCTTTTGTCGCAACAAAATCAATGGTGTCACCATTTTGAATAAAGTTTTTAGCCATAAGAATTTTCCTTATTTTTGATAATAAAAAACCGCACTAATTAAAGTGCGGTCAGTTTTGGGAGAATTTACGCATTTGTTACACGTACAATACCACGATGATCTAGTACATTTACACCAGCATCAATGCGCACTTTGGTTGTCACGCCATCTACAGTGAAACCAGTTTGCTGATCGATAAATGGTGTTTCTACGCCGTTGAGGTAGGATACTTCAATAGCCTCTTTGTTGAGCAAGTACCAAACTTTAGGATTAATGCCTTGTAGACGTTGTGATTTAGTCACAGGCACCACATTTTGCAATGGGTTGATAATGCCCGCGTTAATATCCGCACCCTCAACAGAACTTGAGCCTAATACCTGTTTAGTTTTGGTAAATAAAGATGTTGGTGTGAGTAAAACATCTGGCTCAATAGCTAATTGTTTGCCATCAAAAGATTTTTGAGCATTCATTAATTGAATTGCTTGATCAATGGTTGTCACATCAATTTTGCCATTGGTTAAGGTGTTTTTGTGAGTTGCATCATACAATTTCTTGCCATCGTAGGTCATCACAGGATCACCAGTTAATTGGGCAAACACTAAATCTGCGATAGTTGCTCGTGCCGCTTGACCAAGTTTGAATGGAATAGCTGTTAGCATATTCATATCATCATTGATGATCGTTTGGCGTGTAATGCTAAATAAGCCACCATAGGTTGCCAAAGATACGTGCGTACCTGTATCACCCAATGTTACATAGGTGTACTCAGCCCCTTCTCGCACCATTGGTAGGCTGTCAAAACCACCTAAGCCTACTCGATAGGCAGGACGGAAATCCGTTAAGGTTCCTTTATGTGTCCAGCTTTCAAAGTTTTCTTTGCTTTCTTCCCAACCACGAAGCACAGATTTATGTGCTACATCAATGAGAATTTGACCAAAGTCACTTGTAGAATGCGTGAACGCCATACCTACAATTTGCATTGGATTGTAATTTAATACGCTGACACCACGATCAACTAATGAGGCACGAGCCAACTCACGTAAGGTCATTGCATTGTAAGCATTGTCTTTCTCTGCTTTATCGACACCAGCACGAGCAAGTAAAGCGGATTTAACACTATCGCCTACAAGATTACCATTACCAGCATAAATATGGTTTTGTGGTACGCTTGGCGTAGTGTTTTCGCCTAATTTGGCGAGTAACTTGTCTTTGGCTTGCTCTGCTGTCATTGATACATCAGCAAGACAATCTGCCATTAAGCCATCATATTTATCGCCGAAAGCGGCAAAAGTAGCTTTAATTTTAGCGTTGCGTTCCGCTAATGCCGAAATAGGATCGACACTAGACGAAAGATCGGTCGGGTTTTCTGGATTTTTTGCAACTGGTTGAGCTTCTGCGACAGGTGATGTCGTTTGAGCAGGTTGTTGCGGTTTAGCGTTGCCTTGTGGGGCAAACAACATTTCTTTCATTGCTTTTGGCATATTTGCGTACTCCTTGATACGTTCTGATTGAATAGTTGCCATTGCCTTCACAGGCTCGGCGAGTTTATCGGCAAAACCTTGCTCAACACATTCTTTACCGTTGAGCCAAGTTTCTTTAGCTAGCATTTCTGCTAATTCTTCGTGGCTTTTGCCTGTTTTTTTGGCATAAGCGGGGATTAAGGTGTTTTCGACTTTATCGAGTAAGTCGGCGTATTTCCGCATATCTTCAGCATCACCGCCTTGAATACCCCAAGGTTTGTGGATCATCATCATTGCGTTTTCGGGCATAATGACCGTATCCCCCACCATTGCAATAACCGATGCCATAGATGCAGCAAGACCGTCGATATAGACGGTCTTTGTTGCTGAGTGATTGTTAAGTAGGTTGTAGATAGCAATTCCGTCAAACACCGAACCACCAGGGGAATGAATATGTAAGTCGATGTTTTTGAGATTGCCAAGGGCTTTTAAATCCTTAGCAAATTGTTGTGCCGAAATCCCCCAGCCGCCAATTTCTTCATAGATTGATATTTCAGCAGTATCATTCGCAGCCGCTTTGATAGTAAACCAAGACTGATTATTCGTCTTGGTTGCTGTCCCCATCGCCATCGGCGGTAGAATCATTTTTGTTTTTTCCATCAGTAATTCCTTGTGTATTAGTTAAGTCAGTATCAAACTTCAAGCCTTCACGAGCATTTTCTTTCACTTCAACGATCCGCTGTCGTTTGACTTCGGCTGGATTGTTTCCGCTTGCTCGGATTGCTTGCCCTTCAGTTGCTAGACCACCTTTGATACGCTCTTTCCATGCATTCGCCTCTTTTATCGGATCAATCCAAGGCATTACAGGCCCTGAATAAACCGCATTAAAGAGCGAGTTTTGGTCAATATCATCAGGCAATTTAATCGCTTGTGAGGCAATCGCCATTTTTAGCCATTCCCGATAAATCGGACGACTAATTGCTGCCACAAACGCATCTTGTAGTACCGCATAGCCTTCAAAACTTTCTACAAGTTCCTGCCGTTGTGCAGAATAAGTGCCGTTGTAATCTCGAGCAATGCTTGAATAACTTGATCTTGTGCCTGCTGCAGTGGCTCTCAATTGACCATTGCGGAAATTTTCTAAGTTAGTATTAGGACGATTTGAGTTAATTAACCCAATGTCTTCTCCAGGTTTCAGATCATCAATGACTGCACCAGGTGCAATATCAAATAAGCGTTGTTCATCGCCTTGCTCGTCATCGCCGTAGAGTGCAGCATCGCCTTTTTTGATGTACATCGTCATTGCTGCCGCAATGCGAGCTGCCACTCGTTCGCTCTCTTCATACTCTTTCAGATCCGCCAGTCGCACAATCACACCGTGCAACATACTCACACCACGGATTTGATGTAACCGCTTGCGAAAGGCGAGGTGCAACATATTTTCTGCCGGTACGGTTTTAACTTTGCCGTACATTGCACTGCTTTCTTGCGGATTGTCTAAATAGACTTGGTAAGCGGTCGGTTTCCGCCACGCATTCAGAAACACGCCTTGCACTAAGCCGTTTTTGGCTTCGTCCGACTGCATTGGCACAAAATCCGGCTCTAAGGCTTCGAGCGAAAACGCCACTTGTGATCCGTGTTCCAGCCCTGCCACTTTGCCTTTTACCAGCTGAACAAAGACTTCGCCGTCTCGTAACCACGTCCGCAATAGCATTCGTTCCAACAGTGGGCGAGTATATAAGCCCGTCACATCAGGCTTGACCGACCATTCCGCCCACAGCTTACGGATTTGCCCCGCTAATTCTTCGTGGACATCACCAGCAAGCGTGAGCGGTTGCGGTTCAATGTGAATGCCTTTCGAGCCAATCACCCGCTCTTCCATTTTGTCGAGAATGCCGATCACAATGTCGTGGTTTTGGTCTAAGGCGCGTGCCTGCTCTCGTAAGCTCACCGCACTTTGACGAACGGTGGTATTTGCCCCTTTGCCCTCTCGTTGGGCTTTATGGGTTCGGCTGGGTAATGCTGCTTCATAAGCATTCAGCACATAGCGGTTTCGGGAGCGATTTGCCGCCCATTTTGGGGAAAGGGCTGCAATGGTTTTTTCGAGGAAGTTCATCTTAACCACCGTTAAATGTCATAATTACATCAGGAAGTTTCCACCATACGGCAGCAGAAAACAGCAATATAATGAAAATATAAGCAAATCGGCGTGCTTTGGCTGATTTTTCAATTACTTCTAGCATTTTTGCGATCTCTATATTAAAATTCATTCAAATTTATGTCCTCTTAGGTACGATAAGTGGATATGAAAAAACCCCGATAGGTTGCCGCCTGTCGGGGTTTGTTTTTAGATAAATCTTGCGTACTTAATGCGATGTTTTCGCACTTTCTGACCGCTTGTTGCAAGCTGTTCGTCCAGCATGGTTTGATAGCGATCACGTTGTTTGGTTAATTCAGCCACCTGATATGATACAGACCGCCCGTTAAAGCTCACTTGGCTTTGTGCGGTTTCGATTTTTTCATCAAGCGTGCGGATTTTTTGTTTAAGCTCGTCAATGGTGTAAAGGCTCATTTTTACTCCAATAAAAAACCGCACAAGCTTTCTACCCGTGCAGTTGTATTCTGTGATTTTTAGATACGCCAAAAGCCGCTTACAGCGTGCTACAAGCGGTCGGTTTTGATTAAAATTTTGCTAAATTATCGTTTAGTAATACCTCTTCTTAGTGGGTATTCTCTTGCTCGCATTGTTTTCAATGCTAAATGGTAGTGCGGCTCTTCTACGCCCTCTAATTTCGGCATTAGCACATCTCTCGCAAATTGTAATGTGTGGCAATATTCCGTAGCGTGAGTGTATGCCGTTGAACCGAAGTGCGATCCGATTGCTCGCAAAGGTTGTTCAAGCTGCCCTAATAAATCTAGGCAGTTATAAAGTGCGAACCACATTGAGGTTAAAGTAAGATTATCTGCAAGGTCATCATCTTGTTTTGGCGGGTCAATAATCAACTCGCCCTCTAAACAAATTTTATGGACATATTCCACCGCCATTGGTAATTTTTCTGCTGGTATATCTTCAATGCTTTCAACGTTCATATAGTGATGAACAAGGTTGTAGGCATCGGAATAAATCAGTCCTTTCTTGCTAACCAACATATTCACGGCATTGCGTAAGCCGGTGCGTTCATCTACGGTGGTTTTGCGTTCCGCTTTGCCAAAATGCCAGTAATTATAGAGTGCCTCAAAACATTCTTCTTGGTAGCGGATCACTTTTTCTTTTAAATCTGCTCGCACTTTTTCGGGGTTAATGCTAAATAGCCAGCCGTTGAGTTTTTTGATTGGCATACAGAGCATTTTTTGTAATCCGCCATTTGTAGGTGTTGCGATATCACAACACCCGAATTTTTCTTTATTTTTGTTTAGTTTTACTGATTGGCTTGCCCAGTCCAAACCGATTGCCTCTACAATCGGACGAATAGCTGTGTAGATAACATTTTCAACTTTGAGAGTAATAAGATCTGAACCGTAAAATGAGAGTGTTTGGGTAGAGATTTGAGTAGTCATTCTGAATGTTCCTTCTGAGAGAAAGTCCCTAATTTTGAGTTAGGGCGGTCGGCAGCTCAAAACCTGCATTCAGTCAGGCGGAATTATTCCCCTTTCGGGTATTGTATTCTTCGCACTGCCGACCATTGTAAAAAATTGTTGTTTTTTGACCGCTTGTAAATTGCAGGTACAAAAAAATCACGCTGACGGGGTGAATTACCGCTGAATGTAAAAGGCTTTTGAGACCTATGGGGGAATAGTACAACAAAAATTCTACAAGGTAAAGATAAAAAATAATATAAAAACACCTTGAAATACACCAAAAATAGTGTAATATACACCATAAATGAAGCGTTATCTCAGCTTGGTAGCGTATATACTTTACATATTATAACTTTGTCCTACATTAAAGGAGGATTTACCTATGGACAACAATCAATATAAATATGAACTAAAACGTTCAAAACTCATCTTAGATCGTTGGTTATCTATTTTAAATATCACTGAGAATCAACATAAAGCATATTCTAGTGGTAGAACACCTATTCCAACGTCCATACACTTATTAATTGAGAAATTGAATATGAAAAGACGTGATGCCCTGGAGGCTCTTCAAGAAACATTAAAAAAAATCGAACACATTGAACATTATGATATGAAGATAGATGAACAAAGTGATAATTTAATACTGACCCCACGATCAGGAAATGGGGATAGTCTTACTTTTGAAAACCAGGGGTTAGACGTATTCCTATTTGAGGTTTATACGCTAAAGTTAGGTAATAGTCTCTTAACATTAATCTTCTATCCAGAACATGGGTTAAGAATTAATGGGAAACCAGAATCACAACGTAAATGGTTTGTACTAAAAACCGGTGAAGATCGAATATCACATGTAATCAATGATCCTGCGAATGAGCTACATCAAATGATAAAAATTTCACTTACTCGCTAATTGCACATAACCAATACTCCAAGAATTATGAGTTCTTGGAGTTTATTTATCTTAATAGAGGCAACTCAATCTGCATTTTATCTTCCATAATACGGATTACACCTTCCAATACTGGCTTTTTGCCTTTCCATTCAAGGCTTTACCACAAAAACTCGCAAGCTGTTTTTCGGCTTTATGTTCGCCGATGGCTTGGTAGTATTGTTCAAGTAAGGTTAAGCCATTTTGACTGATTTGCTCTGCCATTGAATTAAAGGCTTTGATGTAGGAAATCTTAATCGCCATTGCTTTTTTGGTTTTGTAACCCATTACCAGCAGCATAAAACCGTCTTTGGTCATCTCGAACATTGGGCGTTTTTCGCCCTTTTTGTCGATATATTCAACGAGACCAAAATTGGTCCGGTTGAATTCTTCATCTCCAGATTCGAGAATTTCACGAATATCACGGATAACGTGCTTGTGGTACTTACCAAAAACCTTTGCCACAATCTCTGATGTAGTAATGGTTTTGCGATCTTTGATTTGAATAAACTGTTTAAAATTTTCTGGGTTTGCTAGTTGCATCATTTTTTCCTTTTTATGAATTTTAGATAATAAAAAACCCGACCATTTCTGATCGGGTTGTATTACCTCAACGTGCCTACCTTGTTACAGGCTCGTAAGCTCACGATTTAAAGCTGTTTGGGAATTAAAGCCAGCCTCCTGTTTTTCTTCCGCCACCACTTAACCAACTGCTTTTGGCTTTGGTTGGTTTGGGTTGTGGTTTTGCGGGTTTTTCTTCAATTTCGACCACTTGTTCAGCCTTTCTTGGTGTTTCCCGAATGATATTCGGGTTGATGTCGTGCCGTTTTGCCCAACTTGGCACGTCCTTCTCATCGCCCCACTTGATCCGCTCGTAACCTCGCAAAATTGCTACGGCGTGGGCATAACAGAACAGGTCGAAGGCTTCGTTATTGCCTTTACCGGGTTTTCGCCATTTGCCGTCTGCGCCTCGTTCTTCGTAGGTTAATTCGTTGAAAAACCATTCGTCGATCCAATCGGGGAAGTGAATGTAGTTTGCCCCCACGGTATCTCGGGCAAGGGCATTATTGATGCGATCTTTGAGAAAATCCGTCTGCAACAGATACAACGGCACATCGCCCCGTGCCGAAGCGTGTCGGTCGGAGCGTGTGGTATTGTCGGGATAAGTTTTGGTAATCAACTTTTGCCGTTTGGTGCTGTCGCCTTTGACTAAATAGACTCGTTTCGAGTAGCCGTCGCGCCGACATTTCCGCCAAAATTTGTAGGCGTTATCGGTTACGCCTTCTTCACCGCCACTGTCCACCGCCATTGCCAAAATCGGCATAAAGTGGTTCGGGTTGTGGGCAAGCGGATAGCGTTTTTCCAGCACATCTGAGATCAGTATTTGCCAATCGTCCGGTATGCGTGGGTCGATTTTTTCGATCACACCGTCGTTGTCGGGCAAGGTGTGCGAGATGTTGTAGCGGTCTATCAACCAGCGTTCGCCATTCTCTCCATAGCCGACCATTTGCACCACGAAACGGCGGGTTTTTCCGCCCTGTACGTCCACCGCTGCCACAATAAAGCGACATTGCGGTGGCACGGTTTTCTCTTCAACTTCTTCACGGCGTTCCATCAGCTCATCAGCACGGCGTTGTTCGAGCGCAGAGCGTGGCAGGTAAGGCAATCCCCAGTCGGTATTGGTGACCGCTTTGAGGGTTTCTTCGCTGCCTGTCATCTCATACTCGTGTTCGGCGTTCAACAACTTGTAGGTGAGCTGCGCCCACGTTTGGTAGGCTGCCGCTGGACCTTCAAGCCAAAATGATGCTATGCGAGATTTGCGAGGTTCGCCCGTAATCTCGCCTTTTGCATTGATTTTCTGCCCCTCTTTGAGCCACACACCTTTAATGTTTAACTCTCGTTTTAATTCAGGTGTAATCAATGCTTGGCAATGCGGGCATTGTAAGCGAGCATTTTCGCTGGCTTTAACAAAATCGCTATCATCTCGATAACCCACCATATTTGCCATTGACGGCTCAAAATATTCTGAGCAATCAGGACATTGCCAATAAAAACGGCGGCGATCACCACGATTGTACAAGCTCAAAATGCCTGTTGTCGGTGGTGCTTCGTGAGTGCTTTTAGGTGTATGCTTGATATCGACAATATCTTTACCAGGGGAACTTTCGACTAATGTCATTCCTGCTGACATAAACGTAGTAGTACGTTTTGATGCCAACGAAAAGCCGTCACCTTCACCGTCAATATCCTCTGGCCAGCGGTCATAATCCGTCAATGCGACGTATTTGTAATCCGAAGAAGAAAGCACGTTGATAGACGGCCAACCAATTTTTAATAAGTTTCCTGCACGAAAATATTTATCATGTACGTTGTTGTCATTCTTACGCGGACTTAACCGTTTCACGATTTCAGGCGAACAACGGAAAGTTCGGTCTAATCTTTTCCTACTGTGTTCACTCGCTTTTTCTTGCGTTAACTGAACAAGTAAGAAGTCAGATGGATCGCAGATAATTGAATAAGTAATCCAACCATCAATCAAGCCTATCGTTTTACCTGTTCGAGCGGGACCAACAAAAATCACTGCATCATATTCACGAGAATTAAGGCAGTCCATTGGTTCAAGCATATAAGCAGCAGTATGCTTATCCCACTTTACTGAATTCCCTCCACCAACAGGTACTCGCATATATTCTGATACAGCTTCTGACACTTTCATTCTACGAGGAGCTTTAATTGCATTTGCTATATCTTTTCGGATATCTTTAGCTGATGCGAACATTATTCCTCCAGTTCGTTTTTAGTGTCACCTAATTGAATATGTAAAGCCATTTGATCACGAATATCATCAATTATTTGCTGAACTCGCACGAGGGCTGACGGTTGTAATCCACAATCACGCTCTAAAATATCAGGCAATGTTTCTAGTTGCTGAATAAGTGCTTTAGCTAAAAAACTCATTTCTTGTGCAACTTCAAAGGAAGGAATAAGTTCGCCTGTATCACGTTCATATTTAAGACGCTCATTCTCTGCTTGCCAAAAAGCACGCCGTTCAACAGGGGAAAGACTATCGACATCAGCTGACATTTTTTCGTGTAGGCCCATTTTTAGCAAATCTGACAACTTGTATAGTTTAAGTTTGCTATTACTGCCTAAAGCTGGAGTTAATCCCGCAACACGTTGAGATACTGTTTGACGGTGCAATCCTGCAACTTCAGCGATCTGATTTATATTGAGTTTCAGATCAAATAAATTTTCCATTTGCTCCTCTCATAAAAAATAAAAACGTCTAAAAAACAGCAAAACTACAGAAAGATGATGATGCCTAGAAATTCAAAAAACTGTCAAAAACCGCGCGCGTCCAGCCCCGTGGAAAGCCCACTCCCATCAGGAGTACCTTTTACATTTTGTAATGAATAAAAAATAAGCATTTTTGTTTATCCGTGAATTTAGTTTCACCACGCCCTTTAGACGTGGATTTAACCTCGTCTTTTTTTGGCATAGGTTAATCCTTTTTTAAATACTTGACTTGTGTGTATGTGTGTGTATAATAGTATTTGATTAAGGCAAAGGAGGTATCACGTGAACTCACACGACTTAATCAAGGAACTGACAGCAATTGGATGTACTGAATTGAGATGTAAAGGGTCGCACCATATATGGTATTCACCCAAAACAGGAAAGACGTTTCCTGTTCCGCATCCCAAGAAAGATTTACCAATAGGTACTGTCAGATCCATAAAGAAATCGGCAGGGCTTTTATAGCTCTGCCGAGTCCTATCTAGGAGGTTATATGTTATTTACCATTGGCGTTGAAACGCCAAAAAATGAAAATGAAGCGTTTGGCTTATGTGTGCCTGCGCTTTTTAATGAAACTTACTCTTGTTTTAGTGGTGCAGATACTGTCGAAGAAATTGTTCCAATGGTAACTGATGCAATCCATACCATCTTAGAAATGATGGTCGAAGATAATTTTGATATTTCCCAAATTAAAGATTTAGGATTTCTTCACTATAAAGAGCAAGAAGATTTTCAATATTGCGATAGTTGGTTACTAATCGATGTAGATATCACTGCTTACTTTGGTAAACGCCAGCGTGTAAATATTGTATTACCGCAATATCTAATTGATAGAATAGACCAACGTGTAGCTAATAATCCAATCTATAAAGACCGTAGCCATTTCTTAGCAGTAGCTTCACAACGAGAGTTATCATCATCTTTATAATAAAAAAGGCATAGTGAAATATCTATGCCTCTTTTAATTCTGTGCGTTTTCTACTTGCCACTCTCGAATCTTGTCGATTCGAGTTAAGCAAACATCTCTTTCACGTTTAAGAATGACAGCGTATTTGGCTACTTCACCATATGTCTGTCCTGTGAAATCTGTCCTATCCAGATGTGCTAGTAACGCTGCTGGAATACTTGGGCATACTTGCGCTACTGGTTTACTGGCGCAAGAACTCAACAATAGAACGAGGAGCGCTAGCATTGTAAGCGTCAGCACTCTTTTCATCATGTGAAATAGAATTGATTGCTTCATCTGATTTACTCCGTGATTCACTCTCTAATCTACTGATTTCAAGCGTGAGCTGCCTGTTGATTTCTTCTTGCTGTTTAAGTGATTTTATACTTTCACTTTGCTGTGAAATGATTTGGGCTTGAGTAGTGTTTTTGGCTTTTAAGTTAGAAATAGATTGGAACTGGAACCACAACGCGACACACAAGCCCAAAATTACGACAATCAAGATTTGTGTAAGTCGGCTAAACATAGCTCACGCTCCTTTCGTCTACGGATTTCAAGTCCACGCAACACTTTACCGCTAGCGTATTTCCAACGTGGAAACTGATCGCACATCGCTTGAATATCACCATTTTTAGCGTGCTTAAACAATGTAGAATGCTTAAGCTTAGAACATCCAACATTAAATGTGATTGATACTATTGCCTCAAATGCACCTTGCGGCAAATTCTTCCCGTTTGCCCAGTCATTAACACATTTCTCTGCAACCTTAATGTCATTTACCCAACGTTGAGCAATTTCTTCATCTGAATATTTTTTACGTTCAATTTGAAGTCCGCTTAATTCTGTTGAGCCAATACCAACCGTTAGAACATCAGCAGGACATCTATAAGGCTCACGAGCGCAGCCCTCAGCATTACCAATGATTTCTAGTCCACGTTCACCTGTGCGAATCTCATTAGAGTAATCAGACATAACAACAGCGATAATCATTGCAACAGAACAAGCTGTTATCTTCTTGGCGTGTTTCATTCGATATCAAGCCCTTTTTTTAATCGCTCTACGTGAAGCCTGTGAAGCTCTTCTTTTCGTTCTTCGTCGCGAATTCTAATTTTTCTTTCTTCTTCTCTCGTTTTGAGTTTTCTGGCTTCTTCTCTAATTCGAACTCTTCGCTCATGAAACTTTGAGGATAAGTTAACGAGAGCGGTAACAATACCGATCGCAAGACTAACCATCATCAAGTTTTGTTGATCGCCTAGCCAAGCAAGTAAGCCACTAAATCCCGACCAGATATATGATTGCGTCCCAGCATCTTTCATTTTCATAATCTCCCCCCCCTTGCTTTTGGGGCAACAAAAAAGCCCAGTCCGTGAAGACTGAGCTTGTGAATTTGGCGGACAGTGCAGGATTTGAACCTGCGACATACTGGTTAACAGCCAGCCACTCTACCAACTGAGTTAACTATCCTAAAAAAATACCTAGCTTTAAGGCTAGGTTTTGTTGAATGGGATAAGTAAACGAATCGAACGTTTCTTGGGAGTGTGTAAGCACACCTGAGTGCCAACTCTTACCCCTGCGGTGAATCATACTTACACTACGACCACCATTAACTCATACGATATATGAAAACTACACCAGAGTCAATACTTTTTACACGTTAAAAGCAAACTTTTGCAATCTATCTGCATTTTTGTGATTTTTAAGAGCATAATCAAGAAACTTAGCAATTATCCATTCTGATGAATCTATGCTTTGATTGATTCTTTTATACCAAGCGTTAAATGAAATAGACTTATCTTTTGCATGTTGAAATTTAGCTATTGAGTAGTTGGATAAATTAAATATATATTTAGCCTCGATATACTTATAATCTTCTGGAGATGGCGTTTTTATACAATGACCAATAACAGAACTAATCACCAATCCTAGTTCATCATCACACATCTTTCTGTCCTGCTTTGAATTTTTATTTCCATTAGCCTCCAGCATTAGTTTTGCAATAATATTTGTTTGACAGTCAAAATCTAAACCATTAAAAGCCCAAGCTCCCCAAGCATCTAAGTGGTTTTGAACCCATTCCTTTCTTGGTTTTTCTAATAATTTGTCTCCCACTTATAACCCCTTACGCTTTTCCAACATTCTTGCTTTTTTATTGAAGATTTTTTTAATCCGTCTCAAGTCATCTTTTGAATAATGTCTTGGTCTTTGGTCTGCTTCTATTTGCTCGACTTTTTCAATACCTAGACGTTCAATTAAGCCAATTCTGAATTGATGATAATTTCCTCCGTGATAACGATTACACTTTTTACACTGCCCATGAATGTTTAATGTGTAGAATCTTAAATGTGGTGCGCTGCCTCTACTGCGATAATGACCTGCATCAAATCCACCACCTAACTGCTCTGCTATTAATGGCGTTACGCACGAAATACAGCACTGATTTACATCTCTCGCGCGAATGTATTTATTAACTGCCTCCTGCGCCTCTTTGATTAATTCGTTATGAGTTTTATTCTTCTCTTTCAAAGCAGTCATGCGTTTTTTGGTGGCCAATCTCTCACTTCTTTGGATTTTTTCTCTTTTCTTGCGTGCATCTTCTTTGCTGAGCTTGATAGCGCAGTCAACTGAGCAGACTTTCTGTGTTGATTTGCTTTTCACAAAGTAACAGCCACATACTTTGCATTTGTGTTCCTTTGGTTTCTTTGTTGTCATAGAAAATCACCCATTAACAAACAACCCAAAAACAACATTCCTAGCGATATAACCACAATCAAAAAATCTTCCATTATTTCCCCAAAAATCCGTATCTATCGTTAAATCTAACACCATGACTAATGCCATAGGCTGTTACATACTCAATTAAGCTTGCCATGCGTTTAACACTCATTTTTGCTGAGCTTTCACGAATGTTTACGAACTCACCCTCTAGACCTGGTACTACTTCTGCTTTTTCATTTGTTGCCATCGCATGACCTGAGATGAACAACACTTTCCACTGCTCCATCGTGAGCTTTCTACCCATGAATTCGAGCTGATTAGCCACGTCTTGGCACATAGCGTGGAATTTAGCGTTTTGCTCAAGGTTGCGTGTTCTCGGCTTAATATCAACGACTAGTGGCTTGTCATCATCGAGAGGGAGTTGAGCGATAAAATTCTGGCAATTTGACCGCACTTGTTCTGAGCGTAAGAAGAACTGGTTTTTAATTTCCATATTTAATTTCTTCTCCCATAGTTCTTAATTTCGGTATTAGCTGGCTTTTCATTAGCAAATTGATATGCCAACGCTTGATCGCAATCTACAAAATGCCCTTTATCAAACTTCATATAAGCCGTTCCAAGTTCACCAAAACGATTCTTAGTAATAATGGCTTCTGAATAATCGTTGTCGCTGTCTTTTTTGTATGCCTTTTCTCTGTAAAGCATAATGATTTGGCTGGCATCCTGTTCGATTGAACCACTATCTCTTAAATCAGAGTTTTGAGGACGTTTATCACTACGAGAATCAACCTCACGGTTTAACTGACTTAGTAAGATGATTGGCACATTAAAGTTCTTAGCGAACGTTTTAAGCGTACTTAATGAATCCTCAATTAATTGGCTTTTGTTAGCATTTTTAAGCGATCCGTGATTCATTAATCCAAGATAGTCAATACAGATTGCTGAAAGTGGTCCTGTATTACTTAAATGACTTTCTGTGATAGATACAATTTCATTTGCTGATAAACCACCACGATCGACAAAGTAAATGTGATGATCTTTGATTTTCCCTAGCCCATCACCTACACGACCAAATTCAGTTTGATCCATGCTATTTGGATTGCGGAGTTTTCTGACTGGAACATTTGCATTAGCGCTTAAAATACGGTCCATTAATTGTTGATTGGCCATCTCTAAGCTAAAAAATAAAACTGCACCTTTTTGTTCTGCAATATTGCGAGTGAGCGTTAAAGCAAACTCGGTTTTACCCATTCCAGGACGACCAGCAATCACAACAATATCAGTCGGATTAATGCCACCTAAAATGTTATCTACAGCCTCAATGCCTGTATGAAGAAGTCTTGAGTTGAAATCTTGTTTGCTGCGTTTCTCTAAGACATCGATATATTCATCAACTAACTCCCCCATTACGATAGGCTTAACTTCAACTTTGCTGCTTAAAAGCTTTTGCATTTCAGAAAGTGCTTTTTCTGTAATTTTTTCTGCCTGTTCATCTCTTGCTTGAGATAGTTTTGCTGCCATTTCAAGCATCGTTTTTTGTGCGGTGCGATTAACCCAAAATGAACGCACTTTATGTGCATATCCTGTGAGATTTGCGGATGTGATTGTGTTTTTCATAATCTCCGCTAAATTAGCAAAGTCTTCGCCGAAATCTTGATGCAATAAAATAATATCGATCACGTTATCTTTGCGTGCTTGTTTGCGAATATTGTTATACATTGAACCAAGTTGATAAGTAGCAAACATTTCAGGTTCTAACCATGTCATCACTTCACGAGCTTGAGCCGTTAAACCACCAGAAAGAAATGAACCGATTAAACTGTATTCAAGGTCATACGTTGTGTTTTTCATAGCGATCCCTCGATTGTTTTATCCATGATTTTTTCACTCAAGATATACTCAAAATCAGCACGCCAACCACGTTCGTTCTCACCAAAGTAAAAAGACCTTGCCGACTTCATAAAATCCAAGAAATAATTTTTAAATGTTTCTGCATCACAAGAGCCAAAGCGTTTTTTCATCACTGCAGCAAGTATTTTGATTTTGCGCTTTCGTGCTTGGCTTAGGTTTTCAGGATCTGCAAGTGACGGTAGATTTTTACCAGTTTCAGCTACACATTGGTTGTACGCTTTTCCAATTCCCACATAGTCGATATTCAGTGAACGTTGTTTTTTATTTTCAGCAACTGGCACATCATCAGCGTTAGCTGATTCACCTTGAGGGGTAAGGGGTGTATTTTGTGTATAGATCTCTTTATTCTTATGGTTATTGGTATGGTCATTTTGACCACATGACATTTGGTCATTTTGACTATATCGATCATCCCATTTTGACCTCATGGATGAACCGTTTTGGTCACATCGCATCTGGTCATTTTGACTAGTCAATTCTTCAATTTTTTCATAAGCAATTGAGTACCATTTTGTTTTATCCATTTTCATTTTGTTCAATTTGTTTGTAGATAAAACCAAACCTATTTCTTCAAGTTTTTTAATGGTTCTTTGTATTGTTTTTTTAGACCAAAAAGGAAATACTTCACACCATTCATCAATAGTGTTATATATCCAAGTACGGTCTTCGTATTTGTGCTTGCTGATATTGAGAAAATAATGCAATTGCTGAACAAAGATCGCCTCGTTCAAACCGATCAAAGTGGCAAGACTAGGGATAACTTGTAATGGTTGTTCATTAATTAATAGCTTGCTCATCCTCTACCTCTCCACTCTGTTTATCTTCTGCCTGATAGTCCCAACGCTCTAATAATCCATCTACACAATATTCTAGTAATTCATCCACCCGAACAGGTCTGTTGAATCTCTCCATATCACACCACCATCGAATACTGGGCCACTCGTTTACCGCTTGGAACTGTAATCATTTGAGATTTGATTTCATAACCACGCTTTTTAAGTTCATGAATACGTGCACCAAGGCGTAAGCAGTTAAAACGTCTTTCAGCATCAAGGTGAGTGAGTTTCTCGCCATTTTTTAACGCTTTTAAAATCTGTGCACTTTGTGCTTTACTTTCGTTTTCGTTTAAATTAGTATTTTTCATGTTTACAAAATCTCCTTT
This sequence comes from Pasteurella canis, assembly GCF_900454865.1. Classification (GTDB taxonomy): domain Bacteria; phylum Pseudomonadota; class Gammaproteobacteria; order Enterobacterales; family Pasteurellaceae; genus Pasteurella; species Pasteurella canis. The sequence goes on from NZ_UGTV01000015.1 coordinate 835,635, forward strand.
AGATTACTGCCCATGCGCCAACATGGGCTTTTTGCTAGGCTTTTTTTGCTACAGTTTCCACTAACCGAATAAAATCATCACACAGTTCCAATTTATGACGTTCTTGATCGACAAACTGATAACGGGCAAAATGTGCGATAATCTCATTTACTGACATCTCATTAAATTTAGGGGGAAAATGTGCATCACATACCTGTTCGCTCATCAAATGTTCTCTCCGTTGCTTATGATGAAAATTTGCAAATTCTTGAAGTTAAATTCCGTAGCGGTGGAACCTATCAATATCTCAACGTGCCACTATCTCGCTACACTGGACTGATGTCAGCATGGTCAAAAGGTAGTTACATTGCTGACTACATCAAACCGTACTACCGATACCGCCGTGTTTAGTTATTCCTAATTAGCCACCGCGCCAACGGTGGTTTTTTATTGCCCAAACTCAGCCAAACCTTTACTTGCAAAAAGCTTTAACGCCTCAAGCTCTGCATCACTTATTTGGTTAAGCCCTTTTTCTGTAACTGTTAATCCAAGCTCATCTAAATAAGCGCAGAATTTATCTAAATGCTCTGCTTTAAAACGACATAAAGTGCTTGGGTCTATACCGATACACTCAGCAAGCTCTTTATCTGTTCTTTCTACTGCCTTTCTTCTAACTAAGGCTGCAATCTCTATTGCAGATTTTGTTAATTCATTGCGTGCCATTGCACACCCCTTTTGATAAGTTAACCCCATACGTCGGGGCGGATATCTGCTTTCTTCACTACCCCACTAGTTAGGTTTTCTATTTTCTTAGCTAACTCGATAGGAGCTTTTGAATATCCCTTTTCGACCTGACAAAGAAATGATTTTGAAATACCTAGTTTTCTAGCAAACTCGGCTTTGAAACCGCGGGGGCGATTTGATAAGTAGTTTTTAAGTTCCATTTCACCTCCGATATTAAAAACTAAATATAGTTTAGCATTTAATAAATGCAAAAGTAAACATTATTTAGCATTTGCTAGTTTAGTTATTACTAAATATCATCAAACTGAATAGGAGTACTTTATGAATCTAGACAAAAACGAGCTAACACAGGTAAGAAGAGAAAATCTAAAAAAATGGTTCTCAGACAAAGTTGTACCTGAAAAAGATAGAAGTTATATATCTCAGTTAATTAGTGGGAAAACGCCATCATTTGGTGAAAAAGCGGCAAGAAGATTAGAAAGTGAAAATGGAATGCCACCGTTTTACTTAGATATAAAACAAAGCAGTATAGAATCTAACGTAAAAGATATTGGATCTTTTGATTTATGGGATCGCAATACTCCACTTCACGATGATGAGGTAGAAGTTCCTTTCTTGAAAGATATTCGTTTTGCTGCGGGAAATGGTTTCTCTGATGACATCATGGACTACAACAACTTTAAGCTTCGTTTTTCTAAAGCCACGCTACGCAAACAAGGCGTGCAATATGATAATGCGGTTTGTATTACAGCAGATGGCGATTCAATGGAACCTGTTATCCCTGATGGTGCAACGGTAGGTATAGATCGTGGCAATACCACGATAAAAGACGGCAAAATTTACGCAATAAATCACGGTGGCTTATTACGCATTAAGATCTTACACAAAATGCCAAATGAACAAGTGAGAATAAGAAGTTACAACCCTGATTCCGCACCTGAAGAAGTGGTTGATTTAAACGAAATTACAATTTTAGGCAAAGTCTTCTGGTGGTCTGTGCTTTGTGATTAGAGAATTTAGCTATTTAGCGTAGGTTATGTTTGTAGATTCTAAATTTTACTGTAAATAAAAGGAGGGGTGAAATGAGTGAACAGAATATACCAGTGAAGCAAGCTAAGGTAATTAGTTTTATTAATATGAAAGGAGGTGTTGGAAAAACAACTCTGTGTATCGGATTAGCGGATTATATTGCTAATGAAATGGGGAAGAAAATACTTGTCATTGATGTCGACCCACAATTCAACTCAACACAATCTTTTATGACTAAATATGATCTCAGCGAAAGATATATTGAATTATTAGACACTCATTCAATTCGAAAAATATTTCATCGACCTGATGATATTTATTCACAAAGTAAAGTGCCTGGCAAGGGACTTATATATCAATTATCTACAAACCTAGGGCTTATTCTTGGAGATATTAACCTTATCTTCGATAGCAATAAAACAGATAATACAAAATATAAACGTATTAAAAAATTTATTGATGAAAACAAATTAAAAGATGAATATGATTATATTTTTATTGATTGTCCACCAACTATTTCAATGTATACCGATGCAGCATTAATTGCATCTGATTTTTATATTACCCCTGTAAAAATAGATCAATACTCAATTCTTGGTGTTTCTAGTTTACTTAGTGTGATAAACAATATAGCATATGAAGAGGACTTGCCAATAAAACCACTTGGTATTATCTATACTCATATTGAAGACTCAATGACTCAGAAAACAATAAGGTTAAAAGAAGGTCTAGAAAATACAGACAAAATAAGGGATTTACCATTTTTCCTCAATCACTTGTCCTATGTTCGTGATTTAATGGTAGGAAACCAAGGGAATATTGCTTCTAGCTACACTAAATCAAAAAATGACATTAAGGCTATTTCAGAGGAGCTTATTAAAAAATTAGAGGGTACACAATAATGGAAAAGACACTTTATAAAATTAAAACATTAGATGGATATCGAAATCAATTTGAATTTTGTGGCGCCCTTACTGAAATCTTATACGAGAAAAAGATCTTCAAAAAGAATTCTGATATTGCCCAGATCATATTTGAAATTTATAACATTTCCTTTAAACCTTATGTTTTAAAGTCTAGAACACTCCTTGTTGGAAAACTATTAAAAGAAATTATTTCTAGTAAATACAATAAAGAAGATGCAAGGAAGTTAAAAAAATTAATACTATTATTAATTGACTATCAAGAAGAAAAGAAAACAACTAAGCGTCAAAAATCAACTTCAAACTTGAATGAAATACAAGCATTGATTAGAAGTATCTTGCAATAATGGTAAAACTAGAACCTTTTATATATCAAAAATCACTTGATAATTTTTATGCTGAATTGGATTCCTGGTCTAATTTATCAGAAAGTACCGATAAAAATAATGTGAGATGTATTATAAAGAGAATGACATTTCTTTATATTATTAAAAAAAGAAACCAAGAGAATAACTTTTTTAGAGGTATGTTTAGTGATTTACTTTACGCAATGCATTGTATAAAAACAAATCAGGAGCGTTATTTCTACTTTAATTTACGCTCTGCGATTGAAAATTTCCTTCGTTGTGCTTTGTATAAGGGAAATACAGATAATACAGGCGTAAGAGAGCTATTTAATGAATTTTCTCAAAAACAAAAAAGTATTAGGGATAAACTCAATAGTGAATATGTTGAGTGTTGTAATTATGTGCATAACAATCATATCGCCAATCTTAACTATTCAAATGCTTTCCTAGAATGTGAAAGACAAACTTTCTCTTCCGTAAGTACTGCAGTCAATCACTTACTTAATGTTATAAATTACTTCATTAAATATTTCATTTTTGAAGAGAGTGATTGTGTTGATGCTACATTTCATCGTGCTAAATCCCAACTAAAATATCTAGTAGGTAACGCAATATATAAACAATATCTCAGTCAGTTTAGCAGCTAATCTTACTCTAAAGATAGACTTGCTAAAGTTTGTAGTATCTTTACTTATTCCTATAATATACTACTACTTTGACAGTAAAGCAGTTATTCAGAATGACTGAAAACATTTACCAACTTTTTTAATTATTGAACAATAAACCGCCACACTGGTGGTTTTTCTTTACCCTCAATTCATTAGCCAATCAAATTCCCCCATTTTCGATTCACTAATCTATTTGTGCTTTGTTTTTGATGCACTAATCCCCTCTCTTTTCTGTGATATAGCTCACAAACTCAGCAATTAATCAAAAAAATTTAAAAATATTTTTCTTTAGAAATCAACTTTTTACTAAATAAATCTCAAAATTTAACTAAATTTTACTAAATAAACACTTTACTAAATATTTAGTGTTTGCTAAATTATATCCAACAAAACGAGATACACATCTCGCTGCTCTTTAAAAATCTACACATCACAAGTTAATCAAATATAGCCTTATTGATTAAGTAGTCTGTGATTGCGACACAATTTGGTTAAGTGGAATTGAGTTACTTGATTATGACTCCCACGTGCTAGCGACATAAATCAAGACTTATTTAAAAGCGCATTCAAACAAGTAAGTGTGCTTTCAAATGAGAGAGAAAGGAGCAAACGATATGAAAGTATCAAAAATGCTAAAACAAGCGAAACGTCTTAGAGAAAGACAAAAGCAATTATGCAGTAAAAAGACATCTAACCGCATTAATGCGGCTTTGATTGATGTTCCAGTTAAGGCTAAGAAATTAGATATTGCGAATTATAACTGCAATAGAGGGCAATTAGGCGTTAATACAGTAAGAGCTGTACAGAAACGTAGATTGGGTTGTAGAGAGTTGGTTTAACTAGGGGTAAGAAATGGAAGATGTAATGAGTAAGCTTTTAGCACTAGCGACCCTTGCAAAGCAACAAGGGAAGATAGCTAATTTTGTGATTATTGATGAGCAAAGTGAGCTCAATCAAACAAATAAATTGAACCATCTCGAAAAAGCAGTAAAAGACCAAATTTTCCAAACGGTTCTAGATAGCGCAAGCCGAAGCACAGGCTTCTTGCCAGAAGATCTTGCTACCTCACTCATTGAAGCATATAAGAAAATCAATCTGTCTTAAGTCCACGTTTTTTTGCTTCCTCATAAATCTCTTCTGCAATATCAAATAACTCTTTGAGGCGTTTTTTTCTAAGGGCGCTATTTTTTATTGTTAAATAATGCTCAGAAGAGGCTGATTGAAAAGCTAAAGATAAAGCATCTTTAAAACAAAAATGTTCCATAATTAATATCCTTATTTTGTGTTGTGGTATTTAAAAATATACAGCTAGCACAAAATAAAATCAATTCCTTATGTGTTGTGGTGACAAGTAAGGGCGAGTTTTGTGGTTCTCGTTAAAAAACCGCATTGACAGTTACCGCTCTTTCGGATTAAGATAACAGCACTACAAGCCGTTTTGAACGGCTTTTTTTGTGTCTAAAATTTGAGGTGGGTTATGGTTGCTGAAACACATTACACAATAGATAAAAATATGAAACTACTAATCGAAATTGATAATAGCGAGCCATTGCAGCTATCAGTTTTTTGTCAAAGTATGGAAGGTATTGCCGCAGAATATCGCCAATTTATACAAGACAACAAAATTGATATTGAACCCTGTGAACAGCATATCTATGTAGAAAAAATCACACAAGGCTGCTTCCTTATTGAGCTTGCAGCACTAGTATCAAGCACATATTCACTTATTGAGCAAGCAAATGCAATTCTTGAATTTGGAGGGCACTTGAAAAATATTTTAGATTGGGCAATGAATAGAGGCGAAAAGCCTGAACGCCTTACTGCGAATATGTTGAAAAATGCCAATAACATTTTAGAGCCTATCGCAATCGATCCTAAAGCACAATTCAATTTACAAGTTTCTAATAATCAAGGCGATGTACATATACATCTACACGCAGACAATGCACTTGCAGGATTGGCACAAAACAATATTAACCGAGAATTAAAACTACTCAAAGAGCGAGAAGAAAACACTTTACAAAACACGACACTATACTGGTCATCCACCGCAGATGCTCAAAGCAAAGCACACGATAGAGCTATTATTCCTGCAGTATCACAAAAGCCTGTACGAGTAAAATTTGAAGACAAGACACTCAAAGAAAAAATGATATTAAATGAAGAATACCCGTACCATAAAATTTTCTTAGTTGATGTTTTAGTTGAATATATTGATGAAGAGCCTGTTATCTACAAAATATTAAAGTTAAACAACTCAATGAATAAAATCTAAATTGACAACCACCGCTCTTTCGGATTAAGATAACCGCACTATCAAATCCTAGTCGGTTACGACACTCCGAATTAAAAGTGGTTTTTTTATGCCTAAATTTTAGGTATTGCCAAGTTATGACGGGGCGAGAGAGCCGAATACAATACCCTCGTGGAAATAAGCTCCGCCGACTAGGATCGGTAGTTGAACCCTGTCACCTACTAAGTGGCAATAACTAAAATCCTAGGAGCATAACATGTCAACTCAAATTCAATTCCAATCATTCTGTTTTAAATCTTCCCAAGTTCGTGTTGTTATTGATCCAAATCAGGAATACTGGTTCTGCGGTAAAGATGTATGCGATATTCTCGGCTATACAAATGACAGTAAAGCATTAAAAGATCATTGCAAAGAAAATGGGGTAACGAAACGTTACCTCATCGACTCAATGCAAAGAAAGCAAGAAGCGGTCTTCATCAACGAACCGAATTTATACCGCCTGATCATCAAATCACGCAAACCAGAAGCCGAACCATTTGAAACGTGGGTATTTGAAGAGGTCCTACCCCAAATCAGAAAAACAGGGAAATATGAAGTCCAGTCACAACAACTTGCCTTACCTGAACCTGATTTAAACCTCACAGCCATTCAAAACAGCGAAGAAACGCTCGCTTTAATTATCCAGTTGTATAGCTACTGTTTCCAAGCACACGAAATGCAGGAGAAGTTACAGAATACAAATATTGCCAAATTAATGGAAAGCCAAATTGGCGGACAGTATCTCTACAACTTCAAACATCCTTTAGAACAAGTTATGGCAAAAGCGAAGAAATACGTTCACTCTAACACGGAACGCCTAACACTCGTTAAAGCCGTAAACAACCTGCTCAATTAAAACTCACTGAAAACTGACCGCACTTTATCGTGTGGCAGTTTTCTGCACCCAAAATTCAGCAAAAAGGACAGATTATGTACAAAATCCTACTTATTGGCGTGCTTTTATGGGCAGGCTTTGAACTAGAGTTATACAACGATTGCGACGGATATCAATGTCACCAGACTTCAACCTTAATAATGAAAGGAAAATAATATGAATATTTATCAGAAACTAGCACAAGCACGAGTGAAATTACAGGAAAAAGGACTAAAGAAAACTGGAAAAAATCGCTCTTTTAATTACTTTGAATTAAAAGACTTCCTCCCTTCTGTTAATGAGATCTTTGCACAATTAAATATGTGTTCAGTTATATCTTATACGAGTGAGTTAGCTACATTGACTATTTATGACGGAGAAAAAGATGAAAAGATAATCTTCACGTCACCAATGGTTGAAAAAGCGCTACCAAGCGGAACTGATATTCAAAATCTTGGTGCAATTCAGACTTATCAGAGACGTTATCTCTATTTAACCGCTCTTGAAATAGCTGAAAACGACATGGTTGATTTGCTGGATACAGGAGGAGAACAACCCGCCCCTCCAAAGAGCGCGTCGCAAAGCAACTCAAAGCCACCAATCCAGCAGAATACGAGTTCTGGTCAAACTAAAAAGCCTTTTGATGAAATGGTTAAGGAGAGATTAAACCAATGCAACTCAAAAGAAGAATTGACTAGTCTTTACGATCCGTTAGTCAAATGGGTTGGAGAAAAACATCCAGACAAGGTAGATGAATTTAACATCATCTACAACGACAAAGTATTAAGTTTTATATAAGGAGTAAGTAATGGCTGGGGTTAATCGTGTAATTATTTTAGGGAATTTGGGAAATGATCCTGAAATTCGCACAATGCCAAACGGCGACCTTGTGGCAAAAATCAGCGTGGCCACAAGTGAAAGCTGGATCGACAAAAACACGAACGAGCGCAAAACACAGACAGAATGGCATTCTATCGTGTTCTATCGCAGACAAGCAGAAATTTGCGGGCAGTATTTAAAGAAAGGCTCGAAAGTTTATGTAGAAGGCAAGCTCAAAACCCGTAAATGGCAAGACCAAAACGGGCAAGAGCGCTACACCACAGAGATTCAAGGCGACGTATTACAGATGTTAGACAGTCGCCAAGATTCACAAGCACAAGCTAACGCACCAGCACCACAAAACAATGCTTATGCGAATGCGAAAGCTGGAAAGCCAGTGCAGCAGGTTGATAATTTTGAAGAAGATAGTATACCGTTTTGAATTCCATATAATTTAAAACACAGAACAACAGCCACTTTAACGAGTGGCTTTTTATTAGGAAAATGAAATGACAAAAGAAATAATAGAAAGATTAGGTAAAATTGAAGAAATTTTATCGGTTATTGTTCAGAATAAAAATATCAGATTTGCTTATATTAATGAAAACTCAAATGAGCTTTGGAATGGACACGATATTTGCCACTTCATGCAAATATCACTATCTGATTTTATAACAAAAATAGCTTCCACAGCTGATTTTCCTATCCCTGTCATCAAAGAAAATAACTGTCTCAGTTCAAAATGGCGTTCTGGCACTATTATTGAATGGATAAAAAAACAGGAGAATTTAAGAGAGTAACTTGGTAGAATATGCAAATTTAATCTTACTCAAAGGACATTATTAATGGACGCTGTTCAGCTTGCAAAAGAACTAAAAGTAATTGTAGTTAAAAATCAAACAGATGAATATTTAACTAAATTATTTGATAATACTATATCTAAATTAGAAGATTTATCTGCAATCAACTCGTCCATTATCAGGACATATGAAAATAAAGAAATAACTCCTATCCTAAATAGTATAAAAAATGGAATAAGTTCTAACGAAGAAGAAATTAATTTAGAAAATCATCTTAGTGAGTTTATTGAACTATATTCTATAGTTGAGAGGTTACACGCTGCCTTTGTGGAAAATTCACCATTAGTTAAAGAATTAGTAGAAAAGTTGGATAATTCATTTAACGAAAAAATAGCAGAGTTCGATGCGGCATTTAACAAGAAAGATACTGATTTTTCCAGTAAATTAACATCTATTCAAACAGCTCTCGGTAATGCACAAACGAATGCTAGTTCAATTGAAACAATGTATAGAAATGCCTCAACTTCAAGTAGCGCTATTGCAAATATGGAATCTGAATATAACACAGAAAAAACTAATTATATAGAACAAAAAAATATGTATGATGACTTGATTTCATCTATAAAGTCAAAAGAAAAAGAAATTGAGAATTTAAAAACTGAAATAGATGAAATTAAAGATAAAAAATCAACTGAATTAAATAATTTGCAGAATGAGCTAGAAGCTGAAAAAGAAAAAATAAAAGATATTTTAGGATTAGCCAATATGGCAAGTATGGCTAAATCATTCTTAGATAGAAAAAAAGAACTAGATGCTCCAATAGAATCTTCGGCAAATTGGAGAAACTGTGGATTAATAATTTTATTTGCAGGAATTAGTGGTCTCTTATATTTTGAATTTTATATTGGGTTTGATTATGTACGATTTGTATCTCGTTTACCATTATCCCTACCACTTATTTGGCTAATCTGGACGAATACTCAACGCAATAATCATTTAGTCAGAGTACAAGAAGAATACGCCTATAAAGCAGCCGTTGCTACAGCATTTGAAGGCTATCAACGCAAAGTTGATGAACTAGAAGAGCGAGATTTGAAAAAACTTTTATTAGAGCTATCTGTTAGAAATATGGGAGATAACCCTGTTCGCTTATTCGATAAAAATGTTAAAAATTCTCCTTTTGAATTTTTATTTGAAAAATTATCCCCTGAAAAAAATAAAAAAGAAGATAAATAAACTAAACCCATGCTTATCGCAGGGTTTCCTATTGACAAAAACCGCAAATAACGGATAAGATAACCGCACTACTAAATCGAGCGGCTATCCGCACCCGACAGAAATGCGGTTTTTTTGTACCTGAATTTTAGGTATTGCCAGTTATGGCGGGTCGAGAGAGCCTAATACAATACCCTTGTGGAAATAAGCTCCGCCGACTCGATTCGGTAGTTGAAGCCCGCCACCTACTAAATGGCGATACTACTAAAAATCGAGGTACAAAAATATGTCAAATATCAATTCCTTTAGAAGTCTATCCATCGACACGATAGACGAAATCAACAAACTTACTGAACAAGCCAAATCACTTATCCAAATTGTTTTGAATGATGGAAACGATCTCTCGTGTGGATTTGCATCATCTCAACAAGTTATTACTGGTACGCTCTGGGCAGCTTTAGATCTCGTCTCTCAAATTGACCACCACATTTCTAATGCTAAATAATAGGAATTTTTATATGAACAAACTAATCGTATTAAATAATGAAACTTTAACAATAAGTAGTCGTGAGATTGCTGAATTGCTAGATTTTAAACTTGAAAAAATTTTATTAAAAACTGAATTATTTGAACAACTTCAAACAGGAAAATTATCTTTAAGCAGTGCTTCTCATTTGGCGTTTTGTTTGAATAAAGAGATACAAAACAACATAACTCATATTTATGACACAGCTCTCACATTAGGTGCACATGGACACCTCTCAAAAAGTAGAGAGGTGTCTACCTCAATCTGTTTATTAAAACAAATTACAGCCTCTGCTGAAATATGGTTTTCTCATTACCCTACATTATCTCGAGCATTTAATGTTTTAGGAAAGATATTGTTTGAGGTTGATTGTGGATTAATAATGATGACCTCTCCTATACCAAGAAGAAAACAAAACAATATTAGCTATCAGCATAGTGTAGTTTTAAATTAAGGGAGAAGAAAAATGAAAATTCAAAAATTCTTTTATAACAATATTAGTGTCTCATTCAATGAACAACATTATTTGAATGCAACTGAAATAGCTAAGCATTTTAATAAACTCGTAAAGGATTATTTAAAAACTACACAAACTCAAGATTACCTGAATGCACTTGCTCAAAATTTAAGCGTTAGGAATATTCTCCTAACGGCAAATGATCTTGTAATCGTCAAACAAGGCGGTATTGAACAAGGTACTTGGTTACATCCAAAATTAGCTGTCAATTTTGCCCGTTGGTTAAGTGCGGATTTTGCTGTTTGGTGTGATTTAAAAATAGATGCCCTAATGAAGGGAGAGGATACTCCCCAATCAGTAGATCCAATGCAAATGCTCAATGACCCACGAACTTTACGTGGATTGCTAGACAATTATACTGAAAAAGTTCTGGTATTAGAGCATAAAGTCGAAGAAATGAAACCGACTGTGGCAGCTTTCGATCGCATAGCTACTAAAGCAGAGGGATCAATGTGTATTACTGATTCTGCTAAACACTTAGGTATCAAACCAAAATTTCTGTTTGATTTCCTATCATCACAAAAGTGGATCTATAAACGAGCTGGCAACTCTAACTGGATTGCTTATCAAGATAAACTACAACAACTATTACTTGAACATAAAATCCATGTAGCCATGCGTGATGATGGCACAGAAAAAGTTTGTGAGCGTGTATTAATAACAGCAAAAGGGCTGACAAAACTCGCAAAAATATTTGAATTACAGCAAGCAGCATAAGAAACCCAACCGCACTTTTGTGCGGTTTTTTATTGCTTAACAGATTAAAAAGAAAGGATTAAAAATGAAAAAATTTGACTTAGAAAAAGCGTTGGCTGGAGAGCCTATATTAACAAGAGACCACCAAAAAGGGTATGTAAAATTTACAATAGAAGAAAATTCTAAAATTAAAAAACTTGTTGGAATTGTTCACAATGGCTGTCTTACCGAAGTGGAGGAATGGCTTCCGTCAGGTGATGTATTATCAGATGACATAACTCCAAACGATATCATAGGAATGTGGGAAGAACCACCACCAACCGTTACACTTACTTTGCCTTGTCCGCTTAAAGAGTTAGAAGAAGGTCAGAAGTTTTGGCGTATCACAATGAATTCAGATCCATTAGGTATAGCTTGGGCGAAGGTAGATGTTGGTATGAGTGTTTTTGATAAGGAAAATGTTTATCATTTAGCACTATTAGAGGCTGGTCTAGCATTTAAAAGCGAAGAAGACGCTCAAGCTTGGTTTGATGCTATGAGAGACGCACGGAGATAAGTCAAGAAGTATGATTTTAACAAATCATTGTATTAAGCCGTCTAGCACGGCTTTTTTATTTAAGGAGGATTTATGGAAATTAATATCTACAATGATTTCCTTTCTGTCCAAGAAATAGAATTTCTTACAGGAAGAAAACAGAAATCACTGATTATTGAGCAATTAAACATAATGGGGATTCCATTTAAACAAAATGCAAATGGCTACCCCATTGTTCGTCGCGACTATAACGAAACTAAAAGTAAAAAGCAAAGAGTTGCATCTATATCATGCAATCATGAATCTGACTGGTATCCAAATGTATTGAAAATATAAGGAGAGCATATGGGCAGACCAAGAAAAAAAGAAAATCAAGGGTTGCCACAAAATCTAATTTGCCGCTCAAGAAAAAGAGTTAGCGGTAAAGTGGTTGACTATTACTATTATGTTTTGGCAGATGGAAAAGAAAAATCATTAGGATTAGACAAAAATCTAGCGATTCTTGAAGCTGCAAAACTAAACTGTAATAGAACTATTTCAATAGAAACAGTGAGTTTTATCCAGATGGCCCAAAAATATCTTGCTGAAGTAGTGCCCAACAAAGCTCAACAGACACAATATGCAGATAAGAGCGCAATAAAATACTTATCTCTATTTTTTGGTGACCCGCCAGTAGAATTAAACAAGATTCAACCAAAACATATAAAAATGTATTTAGACTGGCGTAAATCCGTTCCAGCAAAAGCGAATAAGGAAATTGGTACATTTAATCACATTTGGAACATTGCTAGAGAATTTGGATACACCTCTTTACCTAGTCCTACTCTTGGAATTAAAAAGTTCAAAATGTCTGCAAGAGATGTTTATGTTGAAGATCATATCTATAAAATTTTTTACGATCTAGCGAATCAAGATATGAAAGACTTAATGGATATTGCATATTTAACTGGTCAAAGACCTGTTGATATCGTTGGTATGACCGTACATCAAATACATGATGGCATATTACATATTAATCAGAAAAAAACAAAAAAACGATTACGTTTCAAAATGACAGGTCAATTAGCGACTATCATTGAACGCAGAATCAAAAACACTTCACAAGTATTCTTATTTCAAAATAAGCGGAAGCAAAAACTTTCTCGTCAAACATTAACAAATTGGTTTAGTGATTTAAGAGAACTAGCATTGGCTCAGTATCCGAGCTTAGAAAGTGAAATAAAAGAAGTCCAGTTTAGAGATCTACGAGCTAAAAGTGCGACAGATATATTCTTGTTACAAGATACAGAGACAGCGAAAATACAGCTAGGTCATACAGACCAAAAAACAACAAAACGTTACATCAGAAAAGACAAAATTATATTGCCGTTAAACTGTTAGTTTTGGAACACTTTCCCGTATTTCGGAACGTAACTTTTTAAAATAAACTGCAAGCAATTGATTTATAAGGTTAAAAAAGAAGGCTTTTCAGTTTAACTGTTATCGTCAATAACAAATTCAAACCAATCTATCACATCTTTTTCATGAATTCCTTGTCTTATCAAAATCTGTGCTTTTTGGACAGAATTAGGATCACCTGAGAGTAATGGATGCCAATCAAATAAGGGTTTATTTTCATTTAATAATCGATAGGCACAAGTTTTAGGAAGCCAATGAAAATCAGGGAGGTTTTTTTTAGTTAATTTTGTGCAATCTGGCTCGTGTTTGAAACGTTCTGGATAATTCATACATTTACCTGTCTCTAAATCTAATAGATTACAAGCAATGCGAGTGTAATATAATTTTTTACGCTTACCTCGACCTTCGATAAACTTACGATAACAGCATTTACCACAACCATCACAGAGTAATTCCCACTCTATTTCAGTCATTTCAAGTAATGTTTTATGTTTCCAAAATTCAGGTTCAATTGGTCTATCAATTGACATCGTCTAATTTACTCAATAAGCCACAAAAAGTAAGTGCGGTATTCTACCGCACTTATTTTCTAGATCAATGACTTTCAATCAAGCAAATGTTAACTTACTCTTTTTGCTTTAAAAAGCACATAAAGTTCCCAAAATACAATTAGTATTGACAAAATTAAGTACAACATAGAACTAAAAGTCAGGTTTTTAACTGACCAATAATAATGAATCGCACCCAAAAGTAATGCGTAGTAGCCTAATTTATGTAAATAAAACCACCACTTTCCCATTTTATTCTTAAGGTAAGATAACGAACTTACTGACATGAGAGTCAAGATCAAGAAAGAAAAGCCGCCAACAATTAAATAACCACGGCTAATTAATTCTTGTAAAAATAAATGAACATCATTACCCAGTTCTAAAGAAAAATAAGCATAAATATGCAAAATGACATAAAACCATGCCCATAATCCTAAAGTGCGGCGCAATACTTGCAGTTGAGGCTGCTTTAGCAAACGGAATACAATACCTAACACAAAAAGCAGCAATAAAATAGTCATCGCAGTAAAACCTAAGAAATGTTGCATTTCTTTAACAGGATCAGCGCCTAATTGTGATTCATTCCCTGTAAATAAAATAATATGTAACCAAATAAAAGGAATCGCACAAGATAAATGAATCACAATTCTGAGTAATTTAAGCATTAAAAATTCTTCCTTAAATCAAGATCTTTATACAAATGAGCAACTTGCTCTTCATAACCATTAAACATCAATGTAGGTTGACGCTTCACATTAAATAATCCACCTGAGCCAATCACACGCTCACTTGCTTGTGACCAGCGAGGATGATCAACATTTGGATTCACATTAGCATAAAAGCCATATTCTTGTGGCGCTGCATGATTCCATGTTGTTCTTGGCTGTTTGGAAGTAAGTGTAATTTTGACAATAGATTTAATATTTTTAAATCCATATTTCCATGGCACGACTAAACGAATAGGTGCACCATTTTGCGGCGCTAATGTTTTTCCATAAAGCCCTACTGATAATAAAGTAAGCGGATTCATAGCTTCTTCTATTGTTAAACCTTCTACATAAGGATAAATTAACCCTCCACCGAAAAAGCTATTTTTTTGTCCTGGCATAGTTTCAGGATCATATAAAGTCTTAAACTCAACATATTTCGCATTACTGGTTGGTTGTACTAAAGCAAGCAATTTATTTAGCTCAAAACCAATCCATGGAATGACCATTGACCAAGCCTCAACACAACGGAAACGATAAATACGCTCTTCCAAAGGCAATTGACGCATTAGTTGATGTACATCAAACGTCATTGGCTTTTCAACCTCACCTTCGATACGTAAGGTCCAAGGCTCTGTCTTCATCGCTGAAGCATATTTTGCTGGAGATTCTTTTGGCACACCAAATTCATAAAAATTGTTATATCCCATCACTTTATTTTCTGGCGTTAATGCCAAAGATTGTAG
This sequence comes from Pasteurella canis, assembly GCF_900454865.1. Classification (GTDB taxonomy): domain Bacteria; phylum Pseudomonadota; class Gammaproteobacteria; order Enterobacterales; family Pasteurellaceae; genus Pasteurella; species Pasteurella canis. The sequence goes on from NZ_UGTV01000015.1 coordinate 850,999, forward strand.
GTTATCATCTTTTGTAAATGCTAGAGTTTTGCGTAAATCCTCTTCAGCAGCAGAAGCCATATTCGGTAATAATGAAGCAGCTCCCATTATCCCCATTGCTTGAATAATTTTTCTACGTTGAAAAAAAATGTGTTCAGGGGTTACATCATTTTCAGTAAATTTTAGCATTATATGTCTCCAATAAATAATATAAAAGAATAGTTTTCATTTGTATTTGCATTTAAAGTTAGATTGTATTCATTTAGACGAAAAGTTTTACAATTTCTTACAAACAATTTGTATTAAATAGCAAGAAAGGCAAAAAGTGCGGTCAATTTTCCATAAGCTTTAGCTATTTATGATATGATTAGCAACTATGTTGATGATATATAGGAAGCTTTTGAATGACTGAGATAATAAAACTTGAACCTGATGCAGCAATTGATATTGCTTATGATATTTTCCTTGAAATGGCACCAGAAAATCTCGATCCTGCAGATATTATGTTATTTAATCTCCAATTTGAAGAACGTGGTGCAGTGGAATTCGTCGAAACTGCAGAAGATTGGGAAATGGAAATTGGTGTACTTATTGATCCAGATGCCTATGCGGAGGTTTGGATTGGTTTAGTCAATGAACAAGATGAAATGGATGATGTTTTTGCTAAATTTTTAATTTCTCATCGTGAAGAAAATCGAGAATTTCATGTTATTTGGAAAAAATGATAAAAAGTAAAAATGAAGAGGAGCTAAATGCTCCTCTACTTTTTTCATGATACTTTTTTAAAAACTTTTACATTACTGAAACCCTGTTCTTGTAAATATAACGCTTGTAGTTTACTCATCACGCCACGTTCACAATATAGTACATAGTTTTTAGTTTGATCTAACTGCGCAAATTGAGAAGAGAGTTTATAAAATGGTAATAATAAAACATTAGCTAGCTGTAACGGATTTTCATCTACTTCTTCTGGACTACGAATATCTAAAATAATATCCTGCGCCTCCAACACAGAAACAGTATTGACCTCTACTACTTCTTTTTCAGTTTGCTCTGCAATTTGACGAATATCCAAATATTGTGCATGCTCTACTGCATCTTCTAATACTGCAAAATCAAAGTGGCTTTCTTCTTCTTCAATTTTTGCTTTAATTGCTTTGACTGTCGGATTTTTTGAAATGACACCACAAAACTCAGGCATTGATTTAGCTATATCATCTGTCCCAATCTCTTTCGCTAAGGCAATAATTTGTTCTTTATCATGTGTAATCAATGGTCGCAATACTAACACATTTGCTGCCTCATCAATTAAACGCAAATTAGTTAGTGTTTGGCTTGAAACTTGCCCTAATGCCTCACCTGTTACAATAGCTTGAATACCAAAACGCTCTGCTACTTTACTCGCTGCACGTACCATCATACGTTTTAGTACAACCCCCATTTGACCGTTATCAACTTTTTCAAGAATTTCACCAACAACAGTTTCAAAATTAATTGCCACAAAACGAACTTTATGTGAGCCACTATAACGTTGCCAAATATGATATGCCATTTGCTTTACACCAATTTCATGTGCCGCGCCACCTAAGTTGAAGAAGCAATAATGCACACGACTGCCACGTCGAATCAACATATAGCTTGATACACCAGAATCAAACCCGCCAGAAATCAGTGATAACACATCTTCTTGTGTGCCAATTGGATAACCTCCAATTCCCTCATGACGTGCTTTAATCAACATCATTTTGTCATTTTCAATATCGATTCGCACAGTCACATCAGGTTTACTTAATTGCACTTTAGCACTTTCAATATGTTGGTTTAGGCCACCACCTACATAACGTTCAACATCTAATGAACTAAACTCATGTTTACCTTTGCGTTTAACTCGAACACAAAAGGTTTTATTCTCCAGACTATCCCCAACATCTTGTAAAGTTTGCTCAAAAATATCATGCAGAGTTAAAAAAGGTTTCTCATCAACTTCTAAGAAATGATGAATACCTGGAATACGGCTTAATAATTCAATTAAGTGCGGTCGGTTTTCTGCATTTTTTGAGCGCACTTCAATGTAGTCCCAATGTCTCACTACCGCGACACTATTATCATATTTATTTAATATATTACGAATATTCCCTGTTAAAATTTTAGCAAAACGCTTACGCACAGATTCACTTTTAATCATGATCTCAGGGAAAAGTTTAATGATAAATTTCATAGTATTTTTATCCACATAAAGTTATAAGCGGTGCATTCTAGCAGATCAAGTCAGGAATAAAAATCTTTCCATCCATGAAATTAAATACTATCGATATAAAAAATATTATATATCGATATGTTATAAATAATGCCCGATAATTCAGCAACTCTATCTCAAATCTCAATTTTTTAGCTCATTCTTGATTTCAATCAAAAAGAAAGACTAAGAAATACCTAAAATAAGTTAACTACTTATAAGTATTTAATTAGATTTATATTGTTTTGTTATATATAAAATTATATAACTTTATTGGAGTGACTTATGTCAAAAGCAAAAAAACGTACTTTACTTACGGCTATTACGTTTATGGCAATTGGCGCTGGAGCCTTATTTGGAACACAGTATGTGATGCACAAAACAAGCTCTCCTGAGTTTTGTGTGAGTTGTCATTCTATGAGCTTTCCACAAGAAGAATGGGAAGCTAGTGTACATTTCTCAAACCAAAAAGGAATTAGAGCTAATTGTGCGGATTGTCACGTACCTTCTAGTGGCTTGCATTATGTCAAAGCAAAAGTATTTGCATTAAAAGATGTATGGTATGAGGTAACGGGTAAAATACCTGATCGAGAAACTTATGAAAAACACCGTTATGAAATGGCCAAAAAAGTTTGGGATGATATGAAGGCTACAAACTCAGAAACCTGTCATAGTTGCCACAGTCTAGAAGCAATGGAAATTTCAGCACAATCTAAATCAGCGCAAACTATGCATGAGTTAGCCAAATCAGATGGACAAACTTGTATTGATTGCCATAAAGGTATCGCTCATTTTCTCCCAGAAATTCCAGAAGAAACCGAAACAACCTCTACTAACCAAACAGAATCCACATTAACTCACGACAATAATCAGCCGCTTTATGTGCAATCTATTTCAACAGCACAAACAGAAAATACAGGTGAAGTTCGTTTAATGCCTTACGCGACATTAACTGATTGGAAAAATGATAGACAAAAAGTGACAGCTAAACTACAAGGATGGCAGCAAACTGGTGCTGAATCAATTGTTTATATGGCGCTTGGTAAACGAATTATTCTGGCTTTATTAGAAGAAGAGGCAAAACAACAAGTTGCAGTTTTAAAAACAGTGCAAGATGACATCACTGAATCAGAGTGGAAAGAAGTAGAACTTAGCATCACTATTCCACAAGATAAATTAACTGCAAATCTGACCGCACTTAATCAAATAGGTAACAAACTAAATCAGACCCATTGTAGTGGTTGTCATGCGGTGATTGAGGCAGATCACTTTACAGCAAATCAATGGATTGGTGTCGTTAATTCAATGAAAGATCGTACTGCATTAACGGCTGAAGAAGTAAGAGCACTCACAATTTACTTACAACGTAATAGTAAAGATATGCTTGGCGCTTCACATTAAATATTTATTCCTGACTCCGAGCTTGTGATCCTAAGTCGAAAGATATGGTAGCAAGCCAGCAATAAGTTCGCTTATGCCATGGATAATTGAGAAATTAATTGTCCACTCATATTTAGAAAGGTGTCAAAACATTAACTAATAAAAGTAAGCGAGGCTTTATATGAAAAAAGAGAACAACGTCAACATAAAACGTAGAGAATTTTTAAAAAATTCTTCTCTTGGTATTGCTGGCGCATCTTTAAGTGGTGGTGTAGTGGGCTCATTAGTTGCACCAAATGCAATGGCAGCAGAAAGTAAAACTATCGTGACGGCTGCACATTGGGGACCACTAGGTGTAGTAGTTGAAAATGGTAAAGCAGTAAAATCTGGTCCTGCTATTCCACCTGTTATCGAAAATGAATTGCAATCAGTAGTACCAGATCAGCTTTATAGCGAAACACGAATTAAGTATCCAATGGTCCGTAAAGGTTATTTAGCTAATCCAGGTAAAAGTGATACGACTATGCGTGGGCGAGATGAATGGGTTAGAGTATCTTGGGATCAGGCCTTAGATTTAATTGATAAAGAATTTAAACGTATCCGCAGTGAAGGAGGATTTGAAAATATCTTTGGTGGTTCTTATGGCTGGAAGAGCTCTGGTTCACTCCATTCAAGCAGAACCCTCTTACACCGCTACTTAAATGCAACAGGTGGATTTGTCGGACATAAAGGGGACTACTCCACTGGTGCTGCACAAGTCATTATGCCACACGTACTTGGTACGATAGAAGTTTATGAACAACAGACTAGTTGGGAAACGATCTTAGAAAGTACTGATATTATCGTACTTTGGTCAGCTAACCCACTAACAACCCTTCGCATTGCTTGGACGGCTACCGACCAAAAAGGTATTGAATATTTCAAAAAATATCAAGAAAAAGGTAAGCGCATTATTTGTATTGATCCTGTTAAAAGTGAAACATGTAAAATGTTAAATGCAGAATGGATTCCAACCAATACTGCAACCGATGTGCCATTAATGTTAGGTATTGCACATACTCTGGTCACTCAAGATAAGCATGACAAAGCATTCTTGAAAAAATACACAACAGGCTATGCAAAATTCGAAGAATATTTACTTGGTAAAGTAGATGGACAAGCAAAAGATGCTGAATGGGCAAGTAAACTTTGTGGTGTGCCTGTTGATGTAATCAAACAACTTGCGACTGACTTCTCTTCTAAACGTACCATGTTAATGGGGGGATGGGGTATGCAGCGCCAACGTCATGGTGAACAAACTCATTGGATGATGGTAACGCTAGCTTCAATGCTCGGTCAAATTGGTTTACCTGGTGGTGGTTTTGGCTTTAGTTATCATTATTCAAATGGTGGTGTACCTACTACAACAGGCGGTGTTATTGGCTCAATGTCAGCAACATTAGATAATGATACATCAAATACCGGGCAATCTTGGTTATCAAAATCAGCAAAACTCAGTTTCCCTCTCGCCCGTATTGCTGATGTGTTACTCAATCCAGGTAAAACCATTCAATATAATGGTACTGAAATTACTTACCCTGATATTAAATTAATTTACTGGGCGGGTGGTAATCCATTTGTACATCATCAAGACACAAATACATTAGTTAAAGCATGGCAAAAACCAGAAACGATTATTGTCAATGAGATTAACTGGACACCAACAGCACGTATGGCAGATATTGTCCTTCCAATTACCACGAGTTACGAGCGTAATGACTTAACGATGACGGGCGATTATTCAATGATGCATATTCTGCCAATGAAACAAGTAGTTGAGCCGCAATTTGAAGCACGTAATGATTATGATGTTTTTGCAGAGTTAGCAAAACGTGCTGGCGTAGAAGATAAATTTACTGAAGGTAAAAGTGAAATGGATTGGTTGAAATACTTCTATCAATCTGCTTTTGACGCTGCACGTAAAAACCGTGTTTTAATGCCTAAATTTGAAAAATTCTGGGAAGAAAACAAACCAATTACTTTTAACGCTAGTGAAAAAGCGAAAAAATGGGTGCGTTATGGTGAATTCCGTGAGGATCCATTACTCAACCCTCTTGGTACACCATCAGGTAAAATTGAAATTTACTCTGATACAATCGCTAAAATGAATTATGATGATTGTCGTGGTTACCCTTCATGGTTTGAGCCAGAAGAGTTTGCGGGTAATGTGACTCAAGCGCATCCATTAGCCTTAGTGACGCCTCATCCTTACTATCGCTTACATAGCCAATTAGCACATACATCACTCCGCCAGAAATATGTAGTGCAAGATCGTGAGCCCGCTCTGATTCATACTGAAGATGCTAAAGCTCGTGGTATTGCTGATGGCGATATTATTCGTATTTTTAATGATCGTGGTCAAGTGCTTGCAGGTGCAGTGGTCACAGATCACATTATCAAAGGTACTGTTAGTCTATGTGAAGGTGCTTGGTATGATCCGCTCGATTTAGGTATGAGTGAAAAACCATTATGTAAAAATGGTTGTCCAAATGTATTAACAATGGATATTGGTACATCAAAACTTGCGCAAGGTAATTCTCCAAATACATGTATTATTCAAGTTGAGAAGTTTACGGGGGAAGTCCCTGAGGTGACTGTATTTAAACAACCTAAACATGCGAAAGCTTAAATAAGACTTGATTAGTGATAATTAGACTTAAAGTGCGGTTAAACTGACCGCACTTTTTCATTTTATGCGCAGCTTTTATCTATCAAAACAACTTAATTCACATAAAAAAGTCGAAACTAAAACCATTTAAAAGAGACTAAATAATTTTAACATATATTAAAAAATACAGTACAATAACTACCCTAACTCTTTCAAGTAAAAGGACGAACAATGGCAAGAAAACCTTCAGTAAAAGCAGAATTGGATTTTGAAACAACTTTACAGCAGTTAGAAACCATTGTGACACGTTTAGAAAGTAGTGAACTACCATTAGAAGAGGCGCTCAAAGAATTTGAAAAAGGCATAAAATTAGCCAACTTAGGACAAGAGCGTTTACAACAAGCTGAACAACGTATTCAAATTTTATTGCAAAAAAGTGAAAACGCTGAGTTAACTGATTACCCAACAGAACAATAAATAAAACGAGCCTGTTATGTATCAATTTTCACAAGATTTATCACAGTTCCAACAACGTATTAATACTTTTTTGACTCAACATCTCAATCTAGACACATCTCCTTCACCTCTTGCAGAAGCTATGCGTTATGGAGTGTTATTAGGTGGTAAGCGTATTCGCCCCTTTTTAGTTTATGCCACTGGTCGTATGTTAGGAGCCGATCTTAACCAATTAGATTATGCAGCGGCTGGACTCGAAGCTATCCATGCTTACTCTCTAATACATGATGACCTTCCAGCAATGGATAATGATACACTAAGACGTGGAAAACCAACTTGCCATATTGCGTTTGATGAAGCAACTGCGATTTTAGCAGGCGATGCGCTACAAGCGTTTGCTTTTGAAATCTTAACTCAAGCACCACAATTGTCCGCTGAGCAAAAACTTGCCTTAGTCAAAACATTGAGCAATGCATCAGGGCTTAACGGAATGTGCTTAGGACAAAGTCTTGATTTAATTTCTGAACAAAAACAAATAACTATAGAAGAGCTAGAATATATTCATCGTAATAAAACGGGGGCGCTCCTTTCTGCAGCTTTAAAAATGGGGCTTATCTGTTCACCCCATTTTACAAACCAAACACTAGAACAACAGCTACAACGTTATGCTGAGGCTATTGGGTTAGCTTTTCAAGTACAAGATGATATTTTAGACATTGAAGGGGAAAGTGAAATCACAGGAAAAAATATTGGTTCAGACTTAATATCAGATAAAAGTACTTATCCTAAATTACTCGGTTTAAATGTAGCCAAACAAAAAGCACAACAACTTTATCAAACAGCGATTACTGAACTTAATAGTTTACCTTTTGATACCACAGCACTACATGCGATAGCGGAGTTTGTTGTAAATAGAAAAAGTTAAATCGCACAAAAAACTAACAAAGTGCGGTCTGTTTTTAAATTATTTTGGAATTGACTAACAATTATGCAAAATTATCCTCTTTTATCATTAATTAATTCACCTGAAGATTTGCGATTATTGAGCAAAGAACAATTACCTCAAATTTGTCAGGAGTTACGTGCATATCTCTTAGAGTCTGTTAGTCAAAGTAGCGGACATTTAGCCTCTGGTTTAGGCACAGTAGAGTTAACGGTAGCACTTCACTACGTTTATAAAACACCTTTTGATCAACTCATTTGGGATGTGGGTCATCAAGCTTATCCACACAAAATTTTAACGGGTCGCCGTGAAAAAATGTCGACAATTCGACAAAAAAATGGCATTCATCCTTTCCCATGGCGTGAGGAAAGTGAGTTTGATGTATTAAGTGTAGGTCACTCCTCTACATCAATCAGCGCGGGACTTGGTATCGCAATTGCTGCACAACGTGAAAATGCTGGACGGAAAACGGTTTGTGTTATAGGTGATGGAGCCATTACAGCGGGTATGGCATTTGAGGCAATGAACCATGCAGGTGTGTCACATACAGATATGCTAGTCATTTTAAATGACAACGAAATGTCTATTTCCGAAAATGTCGGAGCCTTAAACAATCATCTGGCACGTCTTTTAACTGGTTCAGTTTATTCCTCTATTCGCGAAGGCGGCAAAAAAATCCTATCAGGAATGCCCCCAATTAAAGAATTCGTCAAGAAAACAGAAGAGCATGTCAAAGGATTCGTTTCACCTGTTGGCACCATGTTTGAACAATTGGGTTTTAATTATATCGGACCTATTGATGGGCATAATATTGAAGAATTAATCAGCACATTAAAAAACATGCGTTCATTAAAAGGACCTCAATTCTTACATATTATGACGAAAAAAGGCAAAGGTTATGCACCTGCAGAGAAAGATCCTATCGGTTTTCATGGTGTACCAAAGTTCGATCATTTAAGTGGTCAGTTACCGAAATCTAATACTAAACCAACTTATTCACAAATTTTTGGTGATTGGCTATGTGAAATAGCCGCTCAAGATCCTAAATTGATCGGAATTACGCCAGCAATGCGCGAAGGATCGGGAATGGTAGAGTTTTCTAATCGTTTTCCAGAACAATATTTTGATGTTGCCATTGCTGAACAACATGCAGTTACATTTGCAGCTGGTTTAGCGATCGGTGGTTATAAGCCTGTTGTTGCGATTTATTCAACATTCTTACAACGTGCTTATGATCAAGTAATTCATGATGTTGCGATTCAGAATCTACCCGTTTTATTTGCAATTGATCGTGCAGGTATTGTCGGTGCTGATGGACAAACTCATCAAGGTGCATTTGATATTAGTTTTATGCGTTGTATTCCTAATATGGTCATCATGACACCTAGTGATGAAAACGAATGTCGTCAAATGCTCTATACAGGCTATAAACTCAATCAGCCAGCCGCCGTACGTTATCCACGTGGTAATGCTATTGGTGTAGAGCTACAGTCACTACACGCATTGACATTAGGAGAATCTAAATTAATTCGTGAAGGTGAGAAAATCGCGATTTTAAATTTTGGTACATTATTACCAACTGCTTTGGCTGTAGCAGAAAAATTAAATGCAACAGTAATTGATATGCGTTTTGTTAAGCCAATTGATGTACAACGTATTAATCAAATTGCACAAACGCATGATCTCATTGTTACTTTAGAAGAAAATGCTATCCAAGGGGGAGCTGGTAGTGCTGTTGCAGAAATACTTAATTTACAACAACATCAAGTGAAATTATTACAGCTCGGCTTACCTGATTTCTTTATTCCACAAGGTACGCAACAAGAGATTTTAGCAGAGTTGCAATTAGACGAAAGTGGCATTCAAAGACAAATAAAAAATTTTTTATAAAAAATAAAACTTTTTATGAACTATTTTAAAAATAACCAGTCTGAGATAATGCTAGTGCACTGCAAAATGCAGTCGTCTTTTTAACTTTCTTATATTAAGACCTCCCGCTACATCTTCTTGGTGTAGCGGTTTTTTCTTTTTAAGTCCCATAATTTTTCAATTTCTGAGCGTACTTTTACTGTCATAGGCTGTATTGGTTCAAGTAAAATTTCATTTTCAATAGAACTCTCACACAAATGAATATACATTTCATAAACTGTCTGTTGATCAACTTGATGTGTATTGATAAAGAAATTTTGTAAACGATAAACACTGACTTGTAAATAACATTGCTCTGCTATTTCAATGATGTGTCCAATCTCTTTGAGATTGCCGCCTACATTACTGATAACAATCAACACATCTTGTGTTTTATGTTGCTGGCAAAACTCAAACGCTTGATTCAATTTCAGCTGTGCTTGTTGTTTTGCTATTTGAAAGCGCTCAACTGTCCATCGATAAATCCCATTTATTGTCAAAAAATGATCATTCTCAATATGAAAAATTTTTCCTGTTGGGTAAGTTTGTTGAAACTCTCTGATTTTTTCTAATGCAAAGGTTGTTTTACCTGAACCTGAATGCCCTCGAATAATAATTAACTTTTGCATAGAACTCATCCCATTTCTATAGATAAAATAAATTGTTTACCTCTCATCTTGATGAATCCTCTTTTAGTCTCTTTAAATTAGATATTTAAATAAAATTAATCGTTATGATAATTGACACTTAATATCATTACACTATTGTGCTGAAAAATACTGCTATAATAAATGCTATAATTTCTGTCCCGATCATGCTATTTATATTGATTTTTAAATAGCACAATCTCAACTATATTTTTTCTTACATATGTTTAAAAAATAACCGCACTTTTAGAACAATGTAATCTTCCCAAAAGTGCGGTCAAATTTAAAGCTATTTTAGTAATAATTGATTATGACCAAATATCTTTATCAACACCTCGTTTTAATAGCTCAGGATGATCCTCAATTTTAAATACAGGCTCTTGTCCTACCTTCACTTGACGTTGGTAATCTTTCAAAATTAGCCAAACAATTGGTGCTAATAAAACAATAGCAACGAGGTTAATCATCGCCATAATCGCCATCACTGTATCCGCAAAATTCCACACAATATTAGCATGATTAACAGCGCCAAAATAAACAAAGAACAAAACAATTAAGCGGAAAATTAAGACAAATAACGGCTTATTACGAATAAAGCGAATATTGCTCTCTGCGTAAGCATAGTTACCGATGATAGATGAATATGCAAATAAAAATAGGATAAATGCTAAGAAATGTAATCCAAAATCACCAACATGATACTGTAATGCATTTTGTGTTAATGAAATACCTTTCAAAGACTCACTGCCATAGTTATCTGACAATAAAATAATAATTGCAGTACAACTACACACGACAATAGTATCAACAAAAACGCCTAACATTTGAATTAAACCTTGACTTGCTGGATGTTTAACATCCGCTGTCGCGGCTGAATTTGGCGCCGATCCCATCCCTGCTTCATTAGAAAACAGACCTCGTTTTACGCCCATTAACATAGCTTTAGAGAAAATAGCACCAAACATACCGCCAGCCATCGCACTAAAATCAAACGCACTTGAGACAATACGTGAAATGACCATCGGTATTGCATTGATATTCATACCCAAAATAATCAATGCAATAATCAAATAAAATAATGCCATCATAGGTACTAATTTTGCACTGACTACGCCAATACGCTTCACACCACCAAAAATAATTAATGCTGTCATCACAACTAAGAAAAGCCCAACATATTCTGGTTTCCAATGCCATGCATTACTTGTTGCTTCAACAATAGAGTTTGCTTGAACTGCGTTAAAAGCAAAACCAAATGTAAAAATTAAACTTATTGCAAATAGTACCCCTAACCAAGGTGCTTTTAATCCTTGGGTAATATAATAAGCAGGTCCACCACGATATAATCCGCAAGGTTCTTTTACTTTGAATAATTGTGCAAGTGAAGATTCCGCAAAAGCACTGCTCATACCAATTAAAGCAGTTATCCACATCCAAAATACTGCACCTTCACCACCAATCGCTATTGCAGTAGCTACTCCACCAATATTACCAACACCAACACGGCTAGCTAAACCTGTGGTAAAAGCTTGAAATGGTGTTAATGAATTACCTTCAGCGCTGCGTCCCGACCACATTTCACGTAAGCTACGCGGTAATAAACGCAGTTGTACTAACCCAGTTGTAATTGTAAAAAATAAACCTACACCTAACAATGTAACAGTAGTAATATCCCATAACGGTCCATCCACTTTTTCGACAAACCATGTTAATACCTGTTCAACGAGATCAACAAAACTAGAAAATATCTCCATGTGTCTTTTCCTTAGTTAAAGTTACTTTACAAAGCCAATTATTGTAATCGTTTTATTAAATATAATTGAATATTATTTTATTTTTCACTAAAAAAACTTAATCTTATTGAATTAAAATTAAAAATAGATAATTTAAATAAAATTTATCTATTTTTAATAAGAGGGCGACTATTATTTAGTAAATAAAAAAGAGCACATTTCTGCACTCTTTATCAACCGAAAAGAAAAAAATTAAAATCCTTCTTTTAAACTCACTGTTAAGTTAAATACAAGATGCTCAGGACGACTATCTTTACTGTCCGCACAATAATAACCTTCTCGTTCAAATTGATATGCTTGTTCTGCTTGCGCATTAAGTAAGCTTTTCTCTACGACACCATGTTTTACTACTAATGACTCAGGATTCAGCACCTCATGAATATCTTCAGCAGCACCAGGATTTGTCACTGTAAATAAACGGTTATATTGACGAAATTCAGCAGGTAAATAGTCTTCTGCAGATACCCATTGAATAACTCCCTTCACTTTACGACCATCTGCGGGATTCTTCCCTAAGGTATCAGGGTCATAACTACAGTAAACGGTTGTAATATTACCATCATCATCTTTGTCTACACGCTCTGCTTTAATGACATAAGCATTACGTAATCGCACTTCCTTGCCTAAAACAAGGCGTTTATATTGTTTATTCGCTTCTTCACGGAAATCAGCTTGATCAATATAAATTTCACGCGTAAATGGAATTTCTCGTTGTCCAAGCTCTTCACGATTAGGGTGATTTGGCGCACGTAACATTTCTTTACTTGTAAAGTTTTCAATCACCACTTTTAATGGATTCAGCACTGCCATTGCACGTGGCGCATTTTCATTCAAATCTTCACGAATGCAAGCTTCTAAGGCACTTAACTCGACCATATTCTCTTGCTTAGTCACACCAATACGACGGCAAAACTCACGAATTGATGCAGGTGTATAACCACGGCGGCGTAAGCCTGAAATTGTTGGCATACGCGGATCATTCCAACCATCTACAATCCCCTCATTGACTAATTGTAATAATTTACGCTTAGAGGTTAAGGTCGCTTCTAAGTTTAAGCGTGAAAACTCATACTGATGTGGCAATGGTCGATCAATAGAAATATTATCTAACACCCAATCATATAAACGACGGTTATCTTGGAACTCTAACGTACAAAGAGAGTGTGTAATACGTTCAATTGCATCAGAAATACAATGAGTAAAATCATACATTGGATAAATGCACCACTTGTCGCCTGTTTGATGATGGCTTGCGAATTTAATACGATATAACACTGGATCACGCATAACCATAAATGGTGATGCCATATCGATTTTGGCACGTAAACTAGCTTTTCCTTCCTCAATTTCGCCATTTTTCATTTTTTCAAACAGCGCTAGATTTTCTTCAATGGAACGATCACGGTACGGACTATTTTTACCTGGTTCAGTTAAAGTACCACGATATTCACGCATTTCTTCTGGAGAAAGTTCATCGACATACGCTAAACCTTTTTGGATCAGCTCAACTGCATAACCATATAACTGATCAAAATAATCTGAGGCATAACGCGGCTGCCCTTCCCATTTAAAGCCTAACCATTCAACATCCTGCTTAATTGAGTCTACATATTCCACATCTTCTTTCACAGGATTAGTGTCATCAAAACGTAAATTGCATAATCCTTGATAGTCTTTTGCAATACCAAAATTCAAACAAATTGATTTAGCATGACCAATATGTAAATAACCATTTGGTTCAGGAGGAAAACGTGTTTGCACACTATGATGTTTACCTGAAGCTAAGTCTTCATCAATGATTTGACGAATAAAATTAGTAGGGCGCTTTTCTGCATTTTCAGTGATTTCTACAGCTTCAATAGGGTTACTCATTCTGACCTCAAATTTTAATAAATATTTTGCGATGAAAAATGTTATCTATTCTACCCTGTTTACCCACAGAATACAAAACTGAGGTCTGTTTTCTTATTATTTTGCACTTCCTATTTTTTGTTTTAATGATAAAATGAACGAACGTTCATTCACTATAACTGCTGTATATTTTCATAAGCGAATATTTGTCTCTTTAAAAGTATTATTTGATTCTAGAGAAAGCAAAAATGAATAAAAAGTATTTGATTAGCTGTACTATGGTTATTGCAATTTTTGTTGGTGGATTTTATTTATTTAACACAAACCACAACAGCATCACTTATCTAACCGAAACAGTAAAACGTGGCGATCTCAAAAAATCTGTGATTGCAACAGGCACATTGACAGCTTATCAACGTGTTGAAGTAGGCGCTCAAGTATCAGGTAAAATAGAAAAAATCCATGTCAAACTTGGACAACTCATTCAACAAGGTGATCTCATTGCAGAAATTGACTCACAAACACAACGTAATCACTTAAATACGGCGCAAGCAAAATTAACGTCTTACCGTTCTCAACTCAATGCTAAAACGGTGGCATATGATATTGCTAAATCGAGTTACGAACGCAGTAAAAAATTATATGGTCAAAAAGCAATCAGCCTAACAGAACTGGATGATGCCAAAAATACTTTCGCTATAGCACAAGCTGCTATTCAAGAAATTACTGCAACAATTAAGCAAGCTGAAATCGAAGTCAATACTGCAAAAACTAACTTAGGTTATACTAAAATCTTATCACCCATTACAGGCACAGTCATTTCAATTCCTGTTGCTGAAGGACAAACTGTTAATGCCAATCAAACAACGCCAACGATTATCCAAGTCGCAGACTTGAGCAAAATGCAAATCAGACCTGAAATCTCAGAAGGCGATATTACAAAAGTAAAAGTCGGTATGCCGATTATTTTCTCAACGCTTTCTGATCCCCAAAAACAATACGTGACAGTTATCAATACTATTGATCCTGCACTGACAACCTTAACTGATAATGAATACTCAGAATCCATTACGAATACAAAAGCAGTCTATTTTTATGCCAATGCACTAGTTGACAATCCTGATAATAAACTGCGTATTGGTATGACTGCACAAACAGAAATTTTAGTTACTGAAGTAAAAAATGTTTTACTTATCCCCACCACAACTTTAAAGCCAGAAGGGAATAAAGTGTTTGTACAGCTACTAAAAGATAACCAAGTAGAAAAACGCGAAGTCATTATCGGTCTTAATGATGAACTCAATACTGAGATTTTGTCAGGACTACATGAAGGGGAAAAAGTAATCTCTTCACAGATCGATAATACTGAAAAAGTCAATAATACGACTCGCCGTCCAAGAATCTTCTAAAAGTTTGGTCTATTTTATGTCAATCATTCAAATAAACGATCTCAATAAATTTTTTGGTGAAGGGAATAGTCGCACCCAAGTTCTCAAAAATATTCACTTAGAGATTAAAAAAGGAGAGTTTATTGCCATTATCGGCGCTTCGGGTTCAGGTAAATCAACTCTAATGAATATTATTGGCTGTCTAGACAGCGCAAGTTCAGGTTCATATAAAATTAGCAACATTGAAGTCAGTCAGCTTGATAAAAATGCGCTTTCTGATTTACGACAAAAGAAATTTGGCTTTATTTTTCAGCGGTATAATTTACTCTCAACCTTAACTGCATTAGAAAATGTTGCGCTGCCTGCCATTTATGCTGGAGTTGAGCAAAAAACACGTCTGATGCGTGCTAAACATTTATTAGAAAAATTAGGCTTACAGGATAAGTTAGCAAATAAACCCAACCAATTGTCTGGAGGTCAACAACAAAGGGTTAGTATTGCTCGTGCTTTAATGAACGGTGGTGAAATTATTCTTGCTGATGAACCCACTGGTGCATTAGATTCCAAAAGTGGTGCAACAGTAATGAATATTCTCCAACAACTCCATCATGAAGGACATACTATTATTGTAGTCACACATGATCAACAAATCGCACAATTTGCCAACCGTATTATTGAAATTAAAGATGGTGAAATTATTCAAGATCAACAAAAGTCTAATTGGGTTGTTGAAAAAAGCACTACACCAACAATACAAAAAACCCGTTTTACATTACTTAAAGATCAATTTATTGAATCATTTAAAATGTCGATTAATGCAATTGTGGCACATAAATTACGTTCATTACTCACAATGTTAGGTATTATTATTGGGATTACCTCTGTTGTTTCAGTAGTTGCATTGGGCAATGGTTCACAACAAAAAATCCTGTCAAATATCAGTTCATTAGGGACTAATACGATGGATATTTACAATGGGACAGGATTTGGTGACCGACGTGCAGAACGCATGCAAAATTTAACAGTTAGCGATGCCAATTTCCTTGCAAAACAAAGTTATATTGAAAGTGTCACGCCAAATAGTGCGGTCAGTGGTAGTCTAACTTATAGTAACCAGAGTTTTACTGCTCAAGTAAAAGGTGTCAACGAACAATTTTTTAATGTGAAGGGGATCAACTTACTACAAGGTCAACTCTTTACTTCTTATGATGTAGCACAAAATGCACAAGTCGCAGTCATTGACTCCAATACGTTACGGCAAATTTTTAACAACCGTTCCCCTTTAGGTCAAATTATCATGATTAATAAAAAGCCGCTTCGTGTTATTGGGGTAGCAAACCCAGCAGGAATAAATAGTAATAATAGCAGCTTAACGATCTGGCTCCCTTATACTACTGCAATGTATAAAATTTCAGGGAACGCTAAAATTGACTCTATTACAGTCAAAATCAAAGATGACATCAATACTCAAGTTGCCGAAAAAGATCTGACTCAGATTTTAACTATACGTCATGGCAAAAAAGATTTCTTCATAATAAATAGCGATACAATTAAGCAAACGATTGAAAATACAACTAATACGATGAAATTATTAATTTCTTCAATTGCATTAATTTCATTAGTCGTAGGCGGAATTGGAGTAATGAATATTATGCTAGTTTCTGTGACTGAACGAACAAAAGAAATTGGTATACGTATGGCGATAGGTGCAAGGCAATCAAATATTCTACAGCAGTTTCTCATTGAGTCCGTATTGATTTGCCTAATTGGTGGCGTACTCGGTATCTGTGCCTCACTTATTTTTGGATTAGTATTTAATCAATTTGCAACAAATTTTAGCATGATTTTTTCTCCATTTTCTATTATTACAGCCGTTCTTTGTTCCAGTTTAATCGGCATTATATTTGGCTATATACCCGCTAAAAATGCCGCAAAATTAAACCCAATTAACGCCTTAGCAAGAGAATAGAAAATTGCTATAATTGACTCAATCAAAAGTGTATCAAACTAGACCGCACTTTGTAACCAAAGGACAAGATAATGTTAAAACTAAATCAATTTACTTTTATTATCCTCTCAACTACATTAGTAGGTTGTACCAATATTGATAGTTCTTTCAAAGAGGCAAACCAACACTTTCAGCAATATGAAGAAATCACAAAGCAATATAGTGTAAAAGAAGACTGGTGGACATTATATCGCGATCCTCAGTTAAACAAATTAATTGAACAAGCATTAGAAAACAATAAAAATCTTGCCAAAGCTGCGATTAATGTTAATAAAGCACTTTATTCTGCTAATTTATTAGGGGCAAATCTAGTCCCTGCGTTTAGCGGAAAAACTGAATCAAGTGCATCTCGTAACATTGAACATAGTCAAAATTCAAGAATTACTCATAGTGGTTCACTAAATGTCAGCTATACATTAGATTTATGGCGTCGCTTAGCTGACGCGGCTTCTGCGGGTGAATGGGCATATAAAGCAAGTACTGAAGATCTTGAGGCAACTCGTTTAGCATTAATTAATTCGGTGATTGCGACTTACTACCAAATCGCTTTCTTAAACGATGCCATTCAGGCAACGGAAGGAAGTATAAAATATTATAATCAAATTAGCCAAATCATGTTAAATCGCTTTAAATTAGGCGTTGCTGATAGTGCTAGTGCAGATCAAGCACAACAATCGGTATTAAGAGCACGCAATCAACTGTTAACTTATCAAAGTCAACATAAAATAGCTGAACAAACATTACGTAACTTATTAAACTTAAAGCCAAGTGATATACTGACGCTTAGCCTACCTAAAATTCTCAACGTTAAGAATATCGGTATCAACACGAATATACCAGTCGCAACTATAGCCAATAGACCAGATATTAAAAGTGCACAATATCGTCTAAATAGTGCATTTAAAGATACTAAAGCAATGCAAAAAAGCTGGTTCCCAACTATTACATTAGGTGCAAGTTTGTCTTCAACAGGCACAAAAGTAGATAATGCACTACATACACCTGTTGCTGCTAGTTTAGTCAGTATTAACTTACCATTCTTAAATTGGAATACAGTCAGATGGAATGTTAAAATTTCTGAAGCTAACTATGAAACAGCAAGATTAAATTATGAGCAAACTATAACCAAAGCATTAAATGAAATTGATACTAATTATTTTACTTATCGCCAATCACAAGCTAGCTTAAATAATTTACAAACGGCGTACAGTTATAATAAGCGCATCACTCAATATTACAAAAACCGTTATGATGCAGGCGTATCACAACTACGCGATTGGCTAAATGCAGCAAATACAGAAAATGATTCACAAATTGCTATTTTAAATGCCAAATACCAGTTAATTCAGCAAGAAAATGCTGTTTACAGTGCTATGGCAGGTTACTATTCAAATAAATAAGGATTTCTATAGTTTCTTTCTGATAAACGTGAAAGAAGGTACCTCATGAAGATAGAAGTTTGTGTTGATAATATTGAATCCGTATTCATAGCCGAGCAAGCTGGGGCTGATCGCTTAGAGTTATGTGGTTGTTTAGCTATTGGTGGCGTCAGCCCCCAGTATTCACTCATCAAAAGTGCGGTCAATTTTAGCCAAATTCCATGTTATGTGATGATTCGTCCTCGCGCAGGCGATTTCCTATTTAACCATTATGAAGTACAGATGATGGTAGAAGATATCCAAATCGTCAAATCGCTAGGCGCGAAAGGTATAGTTATTGGCGCTCTTACAGAACAAGCTGAAATTGATGTAAAAATTTGTGAAACACTCATTCATGCAGCAGACGGTTTAGGGGTCACTTTTCATCGTGCCTTTGATTTATGTCATAACCCTTTTGACAGCTTAGAACAACTTATTGCGCTAGGCTGCGAGCGAGTTCTCACTTCGGGTCAAAAAACCACTGCACTTCACGGAAAAGACTTACTTAAACAACTTGTTAAACAGGCCAATAAACGAATTAGCATTATGGCTGGTGCAGGCGTTAATGCAGAAAATGCTCAAATACTCGTTAAAAACACTGGCATAGAAGAGTTACATTTATCTGGCAAAAGCTATCGATTAAGTCAAATGAAACAGCAGTCAGATGCCGTAATGGGCATAGATGCAGAAGACGATAAAAAAATTTGGATTAGTGACTTTAATAAAATTAAGGCTGTCAAAGCATTATTTTAAAAGAAAGTTGAGTTGGTCGATAAGCCGAGTTCTGTCGTGGACAATCATTCCTCTAGGCGTACGTTCACACGTACGCTCAAGCAACCTACCCGAATCCTGAACGGGCCGCTCATTGGATTCCTATTTGGTCTTGCTACGAGTGGAGTTTACCCTGCCATGTACTGTTACCAGCCATGCGGTGCGCTCTTACCGCACCCTTTCACCCTTACCAGTTAAAACTGGCGGTCTGCTCTCTGTTGCACTTGTCGTAGGCTCACGCCTCCCAGACGTTATCTGGCACTCTGCCCTATGTAGCTCGGACTTTCCTCTCGTTTACTTGTCCCACTAGGTCGTCATAAGACGGTTAAGGGCTTCAATAAACCAGCGATTGTCTAACCAACTCAAGGAGCGCAGTATAACGGAATTTTATACAGAAATACAGTACTATTGAAACTTATCAAAACTAGATTGCTCTTTAAACCACTTTATAACTTGAAGCAGACTTTATGTTATAATCAGACAAATTTGGGGTTATTGAAGGAATCAAAATGGATTACTTAAAAATTGCACAAGACACGCTTGCTGTAGAAGAACAGGCTCTTGCTCGACTCAGTCAGCGCCTTGACCAACAATTTACTGATGTTGTCGAGTTATTATTGAATTGTGAAGGTCGTTTAGTGATTGGAGGAATTGGAAAATCAGGTCTAGTAGGTAAAAAAATGGTCGCGACTTTCGCCTCAACAGGTACACCAAGTTTCTTCCTACACCCAACTGAAGCATTTCATGGCGATTTAGGTATGCTCAAGCCTATTGATATTGTTATGTTAATTTCTTATAGCGGTGAAACAGATGATGTCAATAAATTAATCCCGAGCTTAAAAAACTTTGGTAATAAAATCATTGCCCTCACAGGAAACCCATATTCTACACTTGCTAAACATGCAGATTATGTACTAGATATCAGTGTTGAACGTGAAGTTTGTCCTAATAATCTCGCGCCAACAACCTCTGTACTCGTTACAATGGCATTAGGCGATGCACTGGCTGTTTCGCTGATTAAAGCTCGTGATTTCCAACCCGCTGACTTCGCTAAATTTCACCCAGGTGGAAGTTTGGGTCGACGACTCCTTTGCCGTGTTAAAGATCAAATGCAAACACGTCTCCCTGTCACAGCAATGCATACCTCTTTTACTGATTGTTTAACAATTATGAATGAAGGCAGAATGGGAGTGGCTCTCGTTATGGAACAGAATGAGTTAAAAGGTATCATCACTGATGGTGATATTCGACGTGCATTGAGTGCTAATGGAGCTGAAACATTAAAGAAAAATGCTCAGGATCTAATGACTTCGACCCCTAAAACAATCCACCAAGACACTTATTTATCTGATGCAGAAAATTTCATGAAAGCACAAAAGATACATTCTTTAGTAGTGGTTGATGATGAAAATAACGTAGTTGGTTTAGTGGAGTTTTCAAGCTGATGTTAATAGAAAAATTAAAAAAAATTAAGTTTGTTATTACAGATATTGATGGCGTATTAACTGATGGCTCATTACATTATGATGCTAATGGCGAAGCAATTAAAACCTTCCATGTTCGTGATGGACTTGGCATTAAGATGTTAATGGAATCAGGTATTCAAGTCGCCGTTTTATCAGGAAGAGACTCCCCAATTCTACGTAAACGTATTGCTGATTTAGGCATCAAATTATTCTTCTTAGGTAAACTGGAAAAAGAAAGTGCTTGCTTTGAATTGATGCAACAAGCCCACGTATCGGCCTCTGAAACAGCCTATATTGGTGATGACAGTGTTGATTTACCTGCATTTGCAGTTTGTGGCTTATCTTTTGCTGTAAATGATGCACCTATTTATGTAAAACAACAAGTCGATCATGTCTTAAATCTTGCTGGAGGAAAAGGCGCTTTTAGAGAAATGTCAGATATGATTTTAGCCGCGCAAAATAAAAGCGCAATTTATAACAGCGCGAAAGGCTTTCTTAAAACTGTAGCTAAAATGACTCAATAAATTTAATGACTTTTAACACTAAAAAAGCACTATTCTCAAACCAGAATAGTGCTTTTCATTTCTTTAAATTATAAGAATTATTTTACAATGCGTAAATGAGAAACTTTCTTTGTGTCAGTACTCTTATCTAAATTATTCTCATTTTTATTCACTTTATTCTCAGTTACTGTTTTATCGACTGCTTCAACAAAGCTTAACGGTTGCTCTACGCTGATAGAATCAAGATCATTATATATCTCTTCTGGTTCAAACATGACACCATCACCATTTTCTCTTGCATAAATTGCTAAAGCTGCTCCCATTGGAATATAAATATCCTGCGGTACACCACGAAAACGTGCATTAAATTGAATAAAATCATTAGTCAAATGTAAGTTACCAACTGCATTAGTAGATAAATTCAACACAATTTGACCATCTTTTACATATTCAACGGGTACTTTAACATTACGATAAGTAGCATCGACCACTAAATAAGGAGTAAAGTCGTTATCAACCAGCCAATCATAATAAGCACGTAATAAATAAGGTCGTTTTGGGGATACTTTATATTCCATGTGAAATTATTTCTCATCCATTAAGTTTTTAGGTGTAACAACACCTAAAGATTGCATAAAAGAGTCACGTTCAAATACACGAGACATATAAGCCTTAATCGCTTTACTACCCGCACCACTGAATTCTACACCTAGCTCTTGCATACGCCATAATAATGGTGCGACATAACAATCTACTAAGCTAAATTCTTCATTCATAAAATAAGGCATTTGAGTAAAAATAGGTGCAATTGCCAAAATCTCTTCTTTTAACTGTTTTAATGCAGTTGTACGCTCTGCTTCTGTACCTTTCTCTGCTTTTTCTAATGCAGGGTACCAGTCTTGCTCAATACGTAACATTAATAAACGGCTTTTTCCACGTGCAACAGGATAAACAGGCATTAATGGCGGATGTGGAAAACGTTCATCAAGATATTCCATAATAATACGTGAATTGAATAAAACTAAATCACGATCAACTAATGTCGGCAATGTGCCATATGGATTTAATTCCATTAAATCTTCTGATACGACTTGAGGATCTACAACTTCCGTTTCATAAGCAACACCTTTTTCCGCTAATACAATACGCACCTGATGGCAATAAATATCTGTTTTATCTGAAAAAAGTGTCATTATTGAACGTTTATTTGCAGCGCTTGTCATCTATTCCTCCGACAGCTCTAAAATGAATTAAAATCGATTAAACTGTGCCGTATTCTCGGCATAATATCATATAAAAAATGGGCGTTTATTCTACCATAAATCATGTGATAATTTCCAAAGTTTCTCGTAATTTTTTCTCTAGACAAAAAAATTGCAAGTCCTTTGGGACTTGCAATTTGAATATAAAACGTAAAATATAAAATTAACGTTTTGAGAATTGTGGACGACGACGTGCTTTGCGTAGACCCACTTTTTTACGCTCAACTTGACGTGCATCACGGGTTACGAAACCAGCTGCGCGTAATACAGAACGTAAGCTCTCATCATATTCGATTAATGCGCGAGTCACGCCATGACGGATTGCACCCGCTTGACCTGAAATACCGCCACCTTTAACAGTGATGTATAGGTCTAATTTATCAGTCATTTCAACCAACTCTAAAGGCTGACGAACGATCATACGCGCTGTTTCGCGACCGAAATAAACGTCTAACTCACGTTGGTTGATAGTGATTTTACCACTGCCCGGTTTAATAAATACACGAGCTGAAGAGCTTTTGCGGCGACCTGTGCCGTAGTTTTGATTCTCTGCCATATCCTAAACCTCGTGATTAAATGTCTAAAACTTGTGGTTGTTGTGCAGCATGGTTATGTTCTGAACCTGCATACACTTTTAATTTACGATACATTGCGCGACCTAATGGTCCTTTTGGCAACATACCTTTAACCGCAATTTCAATCACTGCTTCAGGACGGCGTGCGATCATTTCTTTAAAAGTCGCTTGTTTAATGCCACCTACATATCCAGTGTGCCAGTAGTAAATTTTATCGCTTTCTTTATTACCAGTTACAGCTACTTTATCAGCATTAATAACGATGATGTAATCACCAGTATCAACGTGTGGAGTATATTCAGCTTTATGTTTACCACGAAGGCGACGTGCTAATTCAGTCGCTAAACGACCTAAAGTTTTACCTGTCGCATCTACTACATACCAGTCGCGTTTAACCGTTTCTGGTTTTGCTACAAAAGTTTTCATTAATTAATTACCAAAATAATATTATTAATACCCAGTGTTTAATGACTAAACACAACCATGAATCTTAATCAAACACCCCTTCGAGTGTGATCTCGATAAAATAATGCGTGGTGGGAAATCCAACACATTCACAGGGTCGCGAGATTATACAAAAGAAAGAAATAAAAAGCGACTACTTTTTATAAAGAGGAAGGAAGAAAAATAAAAAAAGTAATGAGATAAAAACAAATAAAAAGTTTGCGAATATCGATACACTCGCAAACTTTTTGAGTTATAAAACTATGCTTGAGCTGTCAGATCTTTGATAACAGTTGTAGCCGCATTTTTCATCACCGAACCAATCCCCTTCTTCGCTGATACATTAGAGGTATAATACTGGCTACGACCAATTTCTTGATGATTTTTAGCTTTTAAAACGAAATATGGCTTATCATTTTTAGCGACACGTACTTCAAAATTCTTTTCATCTACACCATTTTTTTGTACAGATGCAATACCATTTTCAGCAGCAGATCGCGAACGATAAAGTTCACTCGTTAAAATGATTTGACTGTTTGCAGCCTTTAAATTGAACATGAATTGACCATCTTTTGCTAATTTAAGTTCGTACCAACCTAATGCCATAATTTTCTCCTTAGATAATATTTTTGAGACAAGATGCTCAATAACAAGCATAGTTTTTTTGCAAAAAATTGCAACTATTTTAACCAATTAAAGTGCTTGTTTAGTGTAAAGATTTACTTTACTCAAAGCAGACATTTTCTTGACATAATTATCTATTTTTTCAGGAAATTTAAGCCCTTTAACACAAGTCAAATTACGTAAGATTGGGAATACTAAAATATCTTCTAATGACAAAGATTGATTTAATGATGTGCCCCCTATCACTAATGACTCTAATTTATCTAAATCCAGTTCTAATCTTGATAAATATTCATCTGTTTTACTCATATGTTGAGCAAAATCTCCAACATATTCCGTTTTCTTTTTAGTGAAATAGTCAATAGCACTTTGTGTCGCAAATTCTGGTACATCTAGTTTAATAAAACGTGGCATTAATAAATAATTTGAATAACTCGTTATGTCCTTCAATACCGCCTCAACTTCAGGACGTACATCTTTTTGCACAATAGGTGTACAATAATGAGTATCAATATAGTTTACAATATCTAAACTTTCTGGCATTGCCTCTCCATCTTCTTTTATTAAGATGGGAACTACTTTTTTACCCACTAAATTTGTTGGCGTTACCTCATCATCATTCAAGAGCACATTCATTTTTACATCAAGTTCTTTTAAACCAAAAATCATCATGGCACGAACACAATAAGGACAATGGTCATAAACATAAAGTTGCATATTTTTCTCCTGTTAATCAATTCAAACTTAAGCACTTTAATTAGATTTTTTAAACAATTCAACTAGCAATTTACTTAATCCACTTTGTCGTTTTATTGGATTCTTCACTGCATTTTTCCAAATATCTGCTGTAGTAAAAATACTGAGCTTTTGTTTTGCTCTCGTAATACCAGTATAAATTAACTCTCTCGATAAAATCGGATTAGGCTCTGTTGGTAAGACTAAATAAGTATGATCAAACTCAGATCCTTGTGCTTTATGTACTGTCATGACAAAAGCCGTTTCATAACTTGGTACACGGCTCGCCAATACAGTTTTATAATGATTTTTACCTTGCTCGAACCAAACTTTTCCTTCCCCTAAAAATAAGCCTATATCACCATTATACAAACCAATATGATTGTCATTTTGTGTAATCATTATAGGTTTACCAAGATACCAGTCGCGTTCATGTTTAAAATGTAACAAACCTTTTTGCTGTAAACGCTGTGCAATTTTTTGATTTAATTGTTCTACACCAAGCTCTCCCACACGAAGTGCAGTCAAAAAACGAATAGAATTAAACAACATAAAGATATGGCTAACTTGCTGTTCAGTGATGCGAGTATGAGTTTGTTGAATGTGTTTTATCATGAGCAAATAATCAGCATATTTTTCAACAGCATGTTTTATTACTAATGCAACACAAGCCTGCGTGTAGGCAACTGGGTTAGCTGATTTTAAGGATATTAAAGTGGTAAAATCAATGAGTTCAAGATCATCAAATTCACTTAAACATTGCCAACTTAACTCAATTTTTCCTTGATTAACCGCTTTCGCTAATTGTCCAATACCTGACTGGCTTGAAAAGCGATGACTATAATGTAAATGACACAAATGATCACGTATAGGATGATAGTCTGTAGTATGCTCAAGCTGAATATCTGCTACTTCGTACAAATAACGGGCTAATACATTGCTATAAGATGTTTGTGCAAATTGCCTTAATTCACTTAAAGTTTCCCCCGCCTCTACTGGAGAGAGTTGATTTTCATCGCCTAATAAAATCAATTTTGTCTTTGCTTTAAGCGCTTGTAATAACTTCGTCATCAAGGGCAAGTCAATCATTGAGGCTTCGTCAACTACTAGCACATCAAGCTGCAATGGATTTTTAGTGTTAAATTGTGGCATATCTTCAAAAAAACGTATGCCCAATAAACGATGTAGCGTTTGTGCTGTAGTCGGAATAGATGCCATTAATTCAGATGTAATAATAATCTTTTCTCGAGCACATAAGTTTTCTAGTGCACTGTGTATAGACTCTGTCAAACGTGCAGCTGCCTTTCCTGTTGGTGCAACCAATTTAATCCTTAGCTTGTGACAATGTAACTCTTGCAGCGCAAGCAATAATCGCGCAACTGTCGTTGTTTTACCAGTGCCTGGTCCACCAGTTACTAAACAAAAATTTTGCCGTAAGGCTGTCGCTACTGCGACTTTTTGCCAATTAATTTCAGTAGTCTGCTCTGTAAGAGGAAAATACTTCTCCAATACTTGTTTTACTGGTACTAAATCACTTTGACTCATTGAACTAGATTGATTTTGTATAGTATTTTTTAAATAGTTAGCAACCCAATATTCGTCTTGCCAAATACGATAAAAATATAAAGCATTAAATTGGAACACCAACGGTGCAACACGTGATAAAGGATCCTCACTAAATGCAATATGATGTTTAAGGGCTGATTGCCACTGGTCAATCGGCATAAAGCCTATTTTTGCTTGTATTTCCGCTAAATAATGACGTTCTGATGTACGATGAGCTAAATTGAAATAATTTTGTTCAAGATGATGATCTAAAAGCAAACAGGTATTGCCTTGTTGGTAGCTATAACTACACAATGCAGCTAATAAAATAGCGAGATTTTGAACTTCTGTATGATAGTCTTTAGGCTGTTTATCGGCAATTAATTTTGCGAAATAATAATCTCCCGCACTGATCCATTGTTGCTGTTTTAACTCTTTTAAGAGGGTAAGCATTACAGTAACTCCTCTAACTCTGCAATGAGATCCGCATTAGGCTTGTTAAAATATATACCATAATTATCTTTTCCATTCATGCCTCGTAAAAAAGTATAAATCACACCACCAAAATCTCTCTCATAGTGATAATTTTGATCTCGTTGTGTTAAATAACGGTGAAGAGCTATTGTATAAAACAAATATTGCCAATCATAATGTTGCTCCACCATAACTTTGTTAAGTTGCTCTGGCGCATAATCAACAAAATCATGCCCTAACTTGTTGGACTTATAGTCCAATAAGTAATATTTCCCTTGATAGCGGAAAACAAGATCAATAAATCCTCGTAGCATTCCTTGAATCCCATGAGTGAAATCTTGTAATTGCAAAGGTGTTGATATGAATTGATACTTTTGTAATAGCTGATTAAATTTATTAGCTTGGAATGTATGTTTGAACTGCAAATAGAATGCCATTTCTTTCAAACAATCTTGGGGGGCTAAATCTGCAAGTTTAAGATTTTCATTTTCAAATAATGGTGTATTTAAAATACGAGTTAACCATGTTTGTAATGATCCAAGCCATTGCTGATCAAGTTGTAACTGCTGACAAATTTGCTGCAGAGCTGTTAATTCAATAGGTTGGTTGAAGTTATTTTGTTCAAAATATTGGTGAAGAATTTGACCTACTTGAGCACCAGCAGGTAAATCAAAAGGTGTATAACCTAAAGGATAGCCTTCAACAATTGATTGCGGTAAATAAATATCCTGCTGAGTGCCCTGCTCTAATTTATAATCCTTCAATTCAGCGGAAAATGTAGCTGTCGATGTCTGTTCTTCTTGCTTTGTCAGATAAAACTGTTTTGTTCTTTCGTGCTGAGCACTTATAGCTGTAAAGCTCGTCACTTGCCAATTTTTTTCAATCTCTCCACGAAATTCAGCGTAATGTAGTGCATCTTTTGGAACATAACATGAGGATACCTTTTTAGGCTGTAATACAGAAAAATCCTCAATGATAATGTCCACTTGCTGGTTCCGCATACGCTGTTGAAACTCAGCTAAAACTGACCGCACTTCTTCATGCCGATCCATTTTTCCTGCAGTCAAAACATACTGCAAGCAATTCCAACTTGGTAAAAAAGAAGTAGGCAATGCTAATGCAATTTGATACTTCGCTCGAGTTAAGGCGACATAAAGTAGTCGCATTTCCTCTGCTCGTTGCTCTTGCTCAATTTCTACTTGATGCTGCTGTTGCACATCCCATAATACCTGTTGTGCACAACTATCATAATATGTTTGAATCAATTGTTTATTGTCTTTTAATGCATCAGCAATAAAAGGTAACCAAACTAAGTCATATTCTAATCCTTTAGATTTATGAATAGTCACAATTTTGACGAGCTGCCGTTCACTTTCCAAGCGAATTTGTTGACCCTCTTGGCGATCTTCACCTTGAATTTGTTTTTCAAACCAACGTAACAAACTTGCCGCACTATCATTTAAGCGACTTGCTTCCTGTAATAATTCAGCAAGATGTAATAGATCTGTCGTTTTACGTTCTCCACCTACGCTAGCCAGTAATTTCTCCGTAATCTTTTCTGTGAGGAAAAGCTGATGGAGCATGGCTAAAATTCCCTGTTTCTGCCAAATACGCTGATAATGAATAAAACGCTCTACTTGCTCTGTCCAACGATGTTCATCTTGTTTAATTGCGCTAATCTCAGCTGTTGTTAAAGCAAAAATACGTGTTGCAATCGCATTTAAAATATGACGTTCACTAAATGGGTTTAGACAAGCGGTTAAAATTAAAACTAATTGTTTAGCTTCATCACAATCAAACACATTACTACGATCAGAAAGATAGACCGATGCGATACCTAACTGTTGTAGGGCTTGTATCACTAACTCGGCTTCAGTCCAGTTTCGTACAATTACGGCAATCCGCTCAGCACTTAAAGGTTTTATTTTATTATCCAAAGCAAAAAAGGCTTGATTTTCTTGCGCACTTTGCAACCAGTTTTGAATTGAAATAGCACAAATTTGTGCCATAGCTTGTTTTTGTGCTTTACTGAATCCTGACGGTTTACTTTCACCAAGATCACCAATATAGCAACGTAATGCAGGTTCAATTTTGCCATGTAATTTGAATTTAGCTTGAGTCTGACTAGCAATAACAGGATGAAATTGAATTTGTGGATATAAAAAAGGTAAACTATCTGATTGAAAATCAAACAAAGCGTTAATACATTTCACTAAGCTTTGCTCCGATCGCCAGTTGACGCCTAAAGTGAAACGCATATCCGCTTGCTGTGCCGCTTTGAAATACGTAAAAATATCTGCACCACGAAATTTATAAATCGCTTGCTTAGGATCACCAATCATAATAAAGCCATTTTCAACAGGCTGCTGGTGAATATAAATCTTGGCGAAAATGTGATACTGCTGTACATCCGTATCTTGAAATTCATCAATCATAGCAAACGGATATTGTAAGCGAATAAATTGGGCGAGCTCGTCACCTTGAGTAGAATAAAGTGCCTGCTTTAATAAGCGTAATAAATCATCAAAGTTTTTCTGTGTGTGATTCAATTTATAGTCAATTAGTTTTTGTTGTACACCTCGTAAATAATGATATAACACGACTTTCTCATCAATTGCTTGTTCTGCTGTATTCATTATCACATCATCAACTAGCTGAAAAACGGAATGAGAAATGGGTTCTGCCCCTTCGTCTGCATAACTCACTAACGCTTGTTGGCTAAAATATTTGGTTAATGTTTCAGGTAATTTAGTTGTTAATGCTGATCTTGCCCAAACTTGTATACTGTTAAACCAACTCGGCACATAATTTTTTTTAAAGCGAGTTCGTTGTAAAGACTTTTTCTCACCTTTTTTATAATTTTTATCTAATTCATTGAAAATCAACGAGCGTAATTCAGTCTCATGTGCTAACCATTGTTGCTTTAATTGTTGTACAAGAGCTTGTTTAGGTAAGACATACTGTTGTAAAAACTCGACTAGTGACATACTCAGCCATGCTTTAGAACCAATATCAGGTTCTAACTGATGTGATATATGACTGCGTAATTTTTTAAGGACCGCTTGGGGCGACACT
Organism: Pasteurella canis; assembly: GCF_900454865.1. GTDB lineage: Bacteria > Pseudomonadota > Gammaproteobacteria > Enterobacterales > Pasteurellaceae > Pasteurella > Pasteurella canis. The sequence goes on from NZ_UGTV01000015.1 coordinate 881,127, forward strand.
AATACTTGGTGGATATAATTAGCAATTTCTAAAGGTTGTGAATAAAAATTTTCACGCCAAAAATCCTTGAATAAACGCTCTAGCAGCTCACTTTCATCTTTTACTAATTCTAAATTGAAATGAATGCCAGAATTAAACGCATATTGCATTAACATACGACGACAAAAACCATGAATTGTATAAATTGCTGCCAGATCCATCGTTTGTTCAGCCATTTTTAAACGTTGTATTGCGACATCAATATCTTGGATAGAATCGACTAACTCCATGAGAAAGGGATCATGTGCTAATGCCTTCACGCCTTCAACTTTATAAGCAATAAACGCTTTTTTCGCCTGATGAATACGTTCGCGGATACGTCCTTTTAGCTCCTCAGTTGCTGCCTCTGTAAAAGTTACAACTAAAATGTCTTGTACGTTTAATGGTCGAGAAAAACAATGTTCTCCTGCTTGCAGTAATAAACGTAAATAGAGTGAACCAATAGTATAAGTTTTCCCTGTACCAGCAGAAGCTTCTATCAGACAAACTTGGTTGAGAGGTGTGGTGAGAGGATTGAGATGATCGACCGTATCCATCGTTTTATTTTTCTCTGTATTCATATTTAACAAAAAGTGCGGTCTATTTTACCGCACTTTTACATTTAAAAGTTTAATACTTTATCGGCTTCGAAGGTCCAATCTGCCAATTCAGCGAGTGTACCAATTTCAATCCCTTCTGCTAGCGGTAAATGAGTCATTCCACGTGCTTGTGTACAGGTTTTACAGAGTTTTACTTGTGCACCTTGTGCAGTGAGAATTTCTAATGCTTGTTGTAAATGGTATCCTTCTGTTGGATTTTGCTTGGCTAACCCACCTGTTACAGCATCAGACATTAAAAATATTTTTAAATCTACTGCACGTTGATATTGATCTTGTAATTGTAATGCTAAACGCAATGCACTAAAAAAAGCTTCATTACCATAAGGCGCTGCGTGAATAATGAATAGAATTTTTTGCATATTAACCTACCCAAACAAATTTTGCGATAAATAGGAAAGAAACAACCCAAACTGGTGCGTTAACTTCTTTAATACGACCAGTACAGGTTTTCATAATACAATAACTAATGAAACCAAAAGCAATACCTTCTGTAATAGAATAAGTAAATGGCATCATCGCAGCAGTAATAAAGGCTGGTGTAGCTTCTGTTAAATCTTCCCATTTCACACGAATTAAACTAGATGCCATTAAAATGCCCACATAAACTAATGCCCCTGCTGTCGCATAAGCAGGCACTACACTGGCAAGTGGAGAAAAGAAAATAGTTAATAAGAATAAAATACCGACTGTGACTGCCGTTAAACCTGTACGACCTCCCACAGAAACCCCCGCACCACTTTCAATATAAGTACTGATTGCAGATGTTCCCATATAAGAGCCTGCAACAGCACTCACACTATCAACATAAAGTGCTTGTTTCATTTTAGGGAAACGTCCTTTTTCATCACTGATTCCAGCCTTATCTGTTACACCTAGTAATGTACCTGAAGAATCGAATAAATTGACTAATAAAAAGGAAAAAATAATTCCCAACAATGCCGTATCCAATGCACCAGTAATATCAACTTGACCAACAACAGGCGCTAAACTTGGTGGCATAGAAATAATCCCATTAAATGCGACCTGAGGATCAATAAAAAAGGCCAGTGCAGTAACGACCGCGATAGAAACTAAAACACCAGAATAAATATTACGTGCAGCTAATACTACAATAATAAAGAAACCTAATATGCCAAGTAATACTTTTGGATCATGTAATTCGCCTAATGCGACTAAAGTTGATGGATTAGCTACGACAAGTCCCATATTTTTAAAACCGATTAGTGCAATAAATAGACCGATACCAGCCCCGATCCCTACACGCAATCCTAATGGAATTGATGCCATCAGCCAATAGCGAATTTGAAAGATCGTTAAAATCAGTAATCCAACAGATCCCCAAAAGATCGTGCCCATTCCAATTTGCCAAGAATAACCCAATTTACTGACGACGACATAAGCAAAAAATGCATTTAATCCCATAGCAGGTGCGAGTGCAATAGGTAGATTACTGAATAATCCCATCGCAATAGTGCCTAAACCAGCAATTAAACAAGTTGTCACAAATACAACCTGTTTATCCATACCTGCATCGCCTAAAATAGAAGGGTTAACAAATACAATATACACCATCGTAAAGAAAGTTGTGATTCCCGCAATAATTTCAGTTCTAGGGGTAGTTTTTTTCTCTTTTAAGTTAAAAAAACGATGTAGAAAAGATTGATTTTCCATTGTAATTCCTAAGGTTATTGTAAAAACAAGAAATGATGAAAAACAGGTCTAAAATGTGGAGGTGTTTTTCCAGTGGATTCTAACAGAAGAATAAATGAGATGCATCGTTTTTTAAACAAAAAAGAAAAGATAGAACCCAGATATAACAATAGACGCAATCGTTTCACTAAAATTACAGTAAGAGCATATGTATTCTTGTTAATAGCAAATACAATGATTAAAATTTTTCCTACATGTAACAAAAAACGGACATAAGTTTAAGTACCTGTGCCCGTTTTTATCTCATTTATGCTATTACATTAAATATAAATGAGCTACAAACCAATTTGTTGTTTAATACGATCGGCAAACATACCGATACTGACTGCAAAATAATTAGAACGGTTCCAATCTAATAACGTGCGATAATTGTTAGAGACCAAAAATGTACGCCCCACTTCACGATCTGGACTAACTAACCAGAGATCTGCTGTAGAAAGTGCGGTCAGTTTTTCCTGATTTTGCGCTGAATAAGATTTCAAAAATACTCCCAACTGTTGCCAATCTTGTAACGAGCGTTTCTTATGTTTTTCAATACCCACAAAGTCAAGAGATAAAGGTTTCGTCAAGTTGACTTCAATTCCCCAAGGTAGTTGGTTATTCCAACCTACTGTGCTCAAATAACTCGCAATGGAAGCAAATACATCGTCATGATTTTGCCAAATATCTTTTTCACCATCGTGATTACCATCTGCTGCATAGCGTAAATAAGAACTTGGCATAAACTGAGTTTGCCCCATCGCGCCAGCCCACGAGCCTAACATTTTCTGACGTGAAATATCTTTACGTTCCAACATTTTCATCGCCGCAATAAATTCTCGACTAAACAAATGTTCGCGCCGCCCTTCAAACGCTAATGTCGCAAGTACCGAAAGTACATCATAACGACCTTGATAATAACCAAAGCTACTTTCCATTCCCCATAGCGACATCAAATATTCTTTTTGTACACCAAAGCGCTGACTGGCTTTTTCTAATTGTGTTTGTTGCTCCCAATAATGCTTTGCTGCGACATCTACTTTATGCGCTGTTAATACACGATTTAAATAATGAGTTGTACCATTTGGATTTAAACGTACAGGATCATTTGGATCGCGCTTTTTCACACGCCCAGCTTGTTGACGATCTAAATCAATGGCTTTTTCAATATAACGGATATCATTATGTTGAGTTAAAGTCTGTTCAGAAATGCCCTCACTAAGTGCTTTACTTTTCAAAAATTCCACATAATCATCAAAATTATTGAGTGTCCTTGCTTTATCATACTTTGCACCCAGATTTAAAGGTTGTAGTGTTGACTTACTTGAACAACCTACAAAGATAAGACAAGCCAGTACAACACTGGCTTTATGTATAAATTTTAATAACACAACAGCTTTCCTACTTTCTCAAAAATTGATAAACAACTTGCAACAGTGAAGTTGGCAATAAACGTGGTAGCGCCCTCAAAATAAAAGTAAAGAGTCCAGAAATAATGCCTTGTAACTTTAAACGATGCTTTAATTTAAATAAACGCCATTCTGCTCGCGCTTGCGCAAGACCTCGACGCCGTCCTACCATCCCATTACCAACACGCGCATACACTAAAACATCAGCTAAGTTTGCAACTTTTTTTCCCATCGCGACCATTTTTATCCATAAGTAGTAATCCTCTTGTAAATCTTGATAGCCACCACAAGCTAACACAGCCGCCTTTTGATAAGCCACAGTCATATGATTAAAAGGACAACGGCGCTGAGTAAATGTAACAATATCCTCATGTGTTGTAGGTACTCGACGATAACTCACAATATCTTGAATATTTTGTCCAAATTCAGCAATTTGTCCACCAACGATGATTGTATCAGGATTACCTTGAATATAGGTAATTTGCTGCTGAAAGCGTGTTGGTACACAGATATCGTCAGTATCCATTCGAAAAACCCAATCATATGAGCAGTGTAATAATCCCTCATTAAGCGCTTTACCTAAACCTAGATTATGAGGTAATTTGACCACTTTTAAAGGAAGTAAATGGGCAAATTCATCAACTACAGCCTCTAACTCTGCCGTGATTTTTCCATCAAATACAATAACAATCTCTGTTGCAGGTAGCGTTTGGGTTTGTAAACTGATAAAACACTCACGTAGATACTGCGGATTTTCTTTGATATACAAAGACATTAAAACTGAAAATTTCATTACATAAACCTTTTCATATTAATTGCCAATGATGGTGAAATAAAGGTCAATCCAGCCATAAATAAATGTTTGATACTACCTGTTTTGGTAAAAATAGCGAAGTAATATTTAGCGGCAACACGTGATAAATTCATAACATAAGGATATGCCAACATATACAATGCATTTAATTCAAAATGACGAGCTTGTTTTTCTGTTTTAACATAACGAGCTTTGATTTCATGAATTGCTTGTTCTGTATGTTTTGTATTGGTTGATACACTTGAACGCTGAGTATGAAAGGTACAAATTGTTAACGCTTGATCAACATAACAGGGATTAAATTGAGATTCACATAATAATTTTAATAAAAACTCATAATCCTCTAGTGAACGTAAATAGCCAGACAACCCACCAACCTGTAAAAAAAGAGATTTCTTGATGGCAATCATAGGCATACCACCGATTTTATTGGCTAATAAAATATTATCAAGTGTAAGTTGAGTAGTATCACGATAAGGATGGGTCACATAAGAAAACCCTTCATTGACCATCATACATTGTGCAGGATGATAAATAAAATTAATCATCGGATTTTGAGTTATCGTTTCTGTTAATACTGCACATTTCTCTGCCATAAAACGATCATCATCATCTAAAAACAATAACCAGTCATAACTTGCCTGCCTCGCCCCAATATTACGGCTTTCTGCAGCCCCTAAATTTTGATTATTACGAACAATTTTACAACTAAACGCATAGCTATCTTTAATTTCAACAGGTACTATTGAATGATCATCGACAATAATGACTTCAAAATTCTGTATGGTTTGAGTCTTTAAGCTCGCTAATAATTTAGGAATTTCATCAGGACGATTATAAGAAGGCACAATAATACTAAACATTCATCCCCTCCTTATTTTTAAATAGCCATACCCATTTCCCTTTTTTACCAAATAATGACAGAAACATGATAAAAATTAACATAATCCCAGGGAACGCATAAGTATCTGCTTTAATCTGAAGCACACTTAAAATAAATAGTGTGGATAAAGTAAATTTCCAACTTCCTTCAAACCAGTTATCTGCAACACGTTTCACAAAATATGCCGTGAAAGCAAAACAAGTCATTAAATAAGCTAAGCCACCATAAAGCACTTGACGTAGAAAACCAGAGTCTGTTGCTCCATAATATTTGCCTTCATCAGTAAAATACTCACCATCACCAATCAAAAATTGCTTAAGTGTTGGAATAAATAAATGGTTTTTAATTAAATTTTCACTGGACGAACTGATTTTACTCATATCTTGATGTGAAAATAAATTAATCACTGGCTCAAATGCATGGGCAACATATTTATGTTCTGAAAAATTCAAAGATAAAAATAAAACAATCGCAGCAAAAGTAATTAACGCAGGCAAATAACGCCATTTAAAATAAAGAATAATGCTGATTATAGATAACATAAAAAATGTTCTACCCGAAATAGTCCCAATAAATAACAATAAAAATAAAAAAAACGCTGAAATACGATTCTTTTTGACATCATAAGCGAGTAAAAAATGTAGCAACATTAAATAAAAGATACTGAGCTGAAAAAATGCAGAAGACGTGAGATTGTATAAACGGTACTCCTGCTCTGAATTGTAAAACCTTGGCATGATAGTGTGAGTTGATAACACAAGATCAATCACCGTAGTAAGACTGAACAATGCGAGCAAACCGATAGCAGCTTGTATAACAAGACCAATTTTTAAATCACTTACAAACTGAACCTGTCCTGCTAAATGGCAATAAAATAAATTATAGATACCTATTCCAAAGACAAATAAGACTAAACTTTTAACGTACATTCTCACTACACCCAATTCAGTTGTACCATTAATAAGAATAGGGATGATGCTCAACAAAATTAATGCAATGATGACTAAAATACTGTCTATAGGTACAGCAATACCTTGTGTTAATTGTTTTGTATACAAACGATAAATAAGCCAAGCTACGCCAATGCCACCTACGACAAATGCCATACGTAAGAAATGAAATAACCAAGGATCATAAAGATAAAAAAAACTGAATAATGTTGACATACACGTCTTAAACCTAAGTTAAAAATTTCGCAAAACCGCTAAAAGTTTTTTTAAAGGATATTTCACTAGTTTTTTCAATACGTTATTTGATAGAGATCCCCTGCTACTCTCCAAATTACTCACTAATTGAGGATTTTCAATCACCAATAATGGGCGAACAACAACAACATCTAACTTAAACTCTGAGCCAAATAAAATAAAATCATCTGCCAACCAAAATGGTCGATGATATTGTTGCATATAAGTTAAAAATCGCTTAGCTGCCGACTTTTTAATCAAATAAGCCACTGTTCCAGCAAAATAGTTTTTATAAGGATAAGCATAGCAAAAGGGGGTATTAGCGATCCGCTTACGCCAAAATGAAAAAGTGGTTGGATAATTTATTTCGAGTTCAAAAGCATTAAAATCTGTAATCTTAGATTGTCCAACTAAAATCAGATCAGCTGTTGGTTTTTGTGCTAACAGCGAACGTAAATGCTGTTTAAAATCGAGATTAAATAATGCATCATCTTCACAAACTAGACAATATTCCTCTTCATCAATTTGTTTGTCTTCCGCAATTTGTTGATAAACACCGAGATGACTTAAGGTACAACCAATCTCACCTTGAGTAACATGGCGACCATAACGTGTGCTGAACCCCTCAACATCAAAAAGTGCGGTCAGATTTTCCCAACTTTCGTTCATTGTATTAAGTGCTGAAAATAGCTTAAAATCTTGTGTATCTGCTTGACTAAAAAAAAGTTCTCGACGATGCTGATCTTTTGCTAATGATATTAAATATTTTTTCATTTTATGCTCTTATATCAATAAGTTGAACGCCTAATTCATCAAATAATCCATAGCATGCCTCATAGGCGGGATTTTCCGTTTCAATTCTCAATGCTACAACTTCGATATTGTCACTTTTATTCATAATATTAATGATTGCACTACTAAAATAAGTAAAAACTCGATATTTTTTCTTTTTAGCTTGCTGAATAATATAATCTTCAAAAATAAGTTCTGTATCAATATATTCCACATTATCCAAACGATATTTTTCACGAGGATGAGGAAAATAATAATGAATATTGAACTGTCTTATCACTTGTTCAGCTAATGTAATGTTACGTTGTTCATCTAAAAAAACGGGTTGCCCTAATAACACATTAATACAATCAGAATCCCTTATTTGCATATCACAGGGTTCGACTAAATCAATATTGACTACATTATCAATAATATTTTTAAAACCATGATAAATCGTATAATGACGCTGTGATAATGATCTAAGCAGCTGTATACTATATTTATTACCTAATAAAGCATTAACTAATTTTCGCTGTAATGTAGGAATCTCATTTTGATAAAATAAACTGTTTTCGACAATATTAATCGTACCATCATCAAAAGTATTCAACTGCTCAAACTGAATAGCACTTAGCAAAAAATGAATCTGTAAATCATTGATATTAGCCACAAAGACTTGGTCAAATTTTTTTCCACCAAAATGACGTTTTAAATAACAAATCTCTTTGAGTAGATTAAAACGATCATTATGCTGAATCATAGTAAAAAATGGACCACACTTTTTCGCCAAACGCTGACTATAAAAATCAAACTTTTTATTGCTCACCGTTGAAAACATCACTCCATAAAACTCAGAATGAGGAAACTTATCGATAATTTTTTCTGCGATCAAAACCTGTAATGGTGTACAACAAATAATCAAATTCATACAACTTTCCCTACTTTTGCGGTCATTATATACAATACAGGTAAAATAGTGACTGCCCCAATAATACTTGCAAAAGGCACAAATTGAATCTCAGTCAACGTGAGACAAATTAAACTCACTACATAAACTATTGTTGTTATGACAGAACAAATCGAAATGAGTTTATTTTTAGCATAATAAAATAAGTAATTAACTAAGATAAGATAAGGGATAACCAATGTTGTTGATACTAAAAACAAAATAATGTAATACTTTGTTCCGATAAACTGCTTACCTAATAACCAAACGACAAATTGTTCTGGGATAAACCACATAATTAATGCAGGTACAGGAACAAGTAACAACGTGTATGTCGCCCATTGATGAATATGTTTCACATTAATACGCTGTTGCTTTAATGCTTCAAATAAATAAGGCACAGTCGCCTTATTCACTGCCTGAATAGCAATCATTAAAATAGCTGCAATTTGTGCGCCCATCGCATACAGCCCCAGCTCTGCATCGCTAAATTGGTGATAAATAAATAAGCGATCTAATTGTCCACGTAAAAACAAACTTACATTATGAAGAATTAATGGCATACCAAAGCCAAATAAATAAACTAATGCAGTTTTATATTGTGTAAGCTTAAACTTTTTATACCTTATTTTTTTGCTATATAAAAAGTATACAATAAGAAATACGAATAAATGACTCAATAAAATCGCTAAAATTCGTTTTTCAACTAAGTCATTCTCATACACTTCTAACAAAATTACTGTGAATAATGCGGATGTGAGAGCTAACAATAGTTGGATGACTGAATAGGCAACGGCCTGTTTCTGACACTGACGTAAACTTAATTGAACCGCTAAAAAGGACTGAAAAATAGCTGAAATCGCCAGATAAACCATCATTTCAGATTGTAAGAGTAAACAGCCTAATAAAATCACACAGCCCATTAACAATGTGTAGACATAACCTGTTCTGACGACTAAGTTTAATGATCTACGACCATAAAAATAGAAAAAGCGTGCAACAGCACTTTCTTGGCTTAAACCGACAATAATTAAAAATAAAACAAGATAAGTCTGATAATAAGAAAGCTCACCAAAGCCTTCTACACCTAGCTTGCGTGATAAATAAGGTAATAAGAGAAAAGGGACAGATTTTGAAATGAGTTCACCAAATAAATAAATCGCACTGTCTTTAATAGCTTTCATTCTTTGCTCTAATTGAATGTATTAGGGCGACATTTTAACAATAAACAGATTTTAAACAATAGACATCTCTGTGTAGATCATCAATAATACACCACCTTTTACTTATCTTTACTGAATATGTTTGCATTAACAAAACTTATCACTGCCATGATTCTTCCGCCATTTAATGTACTGATTTTATGGCTACTCTCACTTTTCTTTTCATTTTTTCATTACAAAAAATTAAGTCGTTTATCCGCATTCTTGGGTATCGCTATTTTGTATATTTTTAGTTTGCCTTATACATCACACAAACTAGAAGATAACTTAGTTATTGAAGATAACTTAAGCTTAAATGACTACCAAAAAGCACAAGCAATCGTATTATTAGGTGGAGGCTTACGTGATAGTGCTGAATTATTTAATAAATTAACAGTTAGCGCGATTCCATTAGAACGTTTACGCTATGCGGCTTATTTGCAAAAAGAGACGCAACTCCCCTTATTAGTGACAGGCAGTTCACCTAATGGTACATCTGAAGCACAAGTAATGGCGACTGAATTAAAAACATTTTTTGCTGTACCAACAACATGGCTTGAACATAAGGCAAAAACCACAAAAGAAAACGCACAATTTAGTCGCCAAATGTTAGAGCCAGAAAAGATAAACAACATTATTTTGGTTACTAACCAATGGCATATGCAACGTGCCAAACTCCTTTTTGAACAACAAGGATTCCATGTATTACCGGCAAGCATTGGTCATGGCGTTTCCCCTGAACATTATGGTTTAAATTTTATGCATTTTATCCCTCAGGCAGGCGCAATTCATAAAAATATGATGTTATTAAAAGAATGGATTGGTTACTGGAAAGAAAAAACGCACTAATACACATCGTCTACGTCTATTTTAACGAATCGTGAATATATGAGATTTTTCTGTGATAATAAATCACAGATAAGCTTTTTTAACAATATATTAAAAATAAGGCGTAAAAAATCCTTTTACGCCTTGTTTTGACTCATATTATTTTGCCAGTCTTGCCGCTCTTTGCATAATTTCTAACGTTAACTCACAAGATTTAACAAAACTAGAAACAGGTAAAAATTCAAAGTTTGAATGGAAGTTATGTGCTCCTGTAAAATAATTTGGCGTAGTAATTCCTTTTACTGATAATGCCGCCCCATCTGTGCCGCCACGCATAGGAGTAACTTTAGGCTCAACTTGTATTGCTTGCATAGCGTTAAATAGTAAATCAATTGATCGTCTATCCTCAGTTAATGTATTTGCAATATTGCCATAAATATCTGTAATATCACATTGTATCTGAGCACGTGGATATTGCTTCTGAATTGTTGTTACCGCTTTTTCAATAAATTGTTTACGCTCTTCAAAACTTGTTTTATCAAAATCACGAATTGCAATATTTAAAGTTGCCGCACGTTGATTAGCGACAAAGCCATTAAACCACCAATAACCTTCTTTATTTTCCGTGCATTCTGGTGTTTGTTGACGATCAAATAAACTAATAAAATCTTGAGCGACTAAAATTGGATTCACTAATACTCCTTTAGCCGACATAGGATGTGCACTCACCCCCTGAATTGTTATCTTAGCAGCAGCTGCATTGAAGTTTTCATAAACCACTTCACCTAATTCACAACAATCTATCGTATATGCAAAATCAGGTTTAAATTTAGTTAAATCCAATAATTTTGCCCCCCGCAAACCAATTTCCTCATCAGGTACAAAGGCAATATAAATATCACCAGTTGGGATATCCTGTGCTTTAATCAATGCAAGTGCAGTCATGATATTCGCGATTGCAGCCTTATTATCTGCTCCTAATACACTAGTACCATCACTAAAAATAATCTCTTGATTGCAATAAGGTAATATTTCGGGATGTTCCGATACATTCAACCAGATATCTCTCTCCTTATTCAGCAATAAATTATCACCTTTAAAAGTTAAAATTTGTGGTTTAATATCTGGGGATAGAGAAACATCTACTGTATCTAAATGAGCAACAAAACCAATAGGGGTGGCATTTTCTACACGCCCTTTTAGCACGCCAGTGACATTCGCATGAGCATCAATTTCAACATCAGATACGCCTAATGCGTTTAACTCTTCAGCTAATAAGGTTGCTAATTTCCATTGCCCTTCAGAGCTTGGAACTGTTGTTGCACTCGCCAAACTTTGACTACTCATTGCAAGGTAACGAAAAAATTTTTCAATCAATAATGCTTGCATTGTCATGCTTATTCTCCTTTTATTTTTTTATAAATAAACACACTCACACAATAACGCACTTTCTATAACAGATGCAATAAGTTAAAACAATCAATGTTGACATACCTCAAATAACAATCCACTTTCATAGAAAGTGGATTGTTATTGTTAACGGCTCAAATCTCATCGACTAAAGTTTATTTGGAAAATAATCAATTTTATTTAGCCGTTTTACTAAGAACCAAACACCATATATCAATAGCCTTGCTGATATACTATCTCAGCTAACTTAACACTCATCAATGCTAAATTAAAGCGTTGTTCATCGGCAACAGACCAAAATTGAATACCATTTTCTAATTCATTTATTGCACTAATATGCAGTTTGACCCGTGATTCATTTGCTTCTACTTCACCATTCGTCACTGGCGTTATCATTTTTTCTGCATGATACACCAATAGTTCATGTTGAGACCAAGATGTTAACTGTGCTTGTGCCTCTAATTGATAATCTGACAACACGCTCACCATTTGTCCAGTGCCATAAAACACAGGGACTTGAATGGCATGAAAAATAATATTTTCAAGTTGAGGAAATATTTTTTGTGTTTGATTAACTAGCATTGGGTTGAATATAGGGAAAACATCAAAAGCCAAACGCTGCTCCGCTTCATCAAGAGGAATACCATTTAACAAACGTGCTGTTTGCCCTGCCAATTGACTCACTTTATCCGCATTTGTGTAAGAAGCAGGCAATAATGAAGTGACAATAACTTGTTTCAAGGTATTATTTTCCGCTAACTGTGCAATCGCCAGCGACAGTTGTGTCACTTGTGGATCAGGTAAGGATACAATATTACGCTGGCGTAGCTCGGTTAAGTCTTGTTCATTAACAGTTGGTACAACAACAGGCACATCTTGCAACGCTGCACAAATACCTTTCATATCAATAACAATACAACCTGACGCGGCAGCTTTAGCAACATAGGTGACTTGGTCGACATCACCTGCGAAGAACAGATAATGCCATTCTGACCACTCTACGTCCTCAGGCTTAATTTGTGCCACACTTTTATTGTTAAAACGAATCCCTTGTTCTTCAGTAAAAGGAGAAATATCCACAATAGATAATTGAGTAATATCTAATTGGCTTTGTTCTAACGCTTCTGCTAATTTTTCACATAATTCAAATTCAGCTGCAATCGCAATATTTAGAGTTGCACTCATTTTTCTCTCCACTGTAAAATAGTGGCTTCATTTTACTGGAACAAGAAGAAAACACAATGACACCAGCAATTGATTTACTGAAAAAACATAAAATCCCCTTTAAATTGCACAGCTACGATCACGATCCTAATAATACCCATTTTGGTGATGAGGCCGTCGACAAACTTGGAATTGACCCAAATCAGTTCTTTAAAACTTTATTAGTTGCAGAAAATGGTGATCAAAAAAAGCTGGCCTGTTTTGTATTGCCCACAGCGAATATGCTGAATTTAAAAAAGGCGGCGAAAGCAATTAATGTGAAAAAAGTAGAAATGGCAGATAAAGATTACGCTCAGAAAAGCACAGGATATTTAATAGGGGGAATCAGCCCATTAGGGCAAAAGAAAAGACTTAAAACTGTCATTGCAGAATCAGCTTTACAGTTTGAGCATATTTTTGTCTCTGGCGGTAAGCGTGGCTTAAGTATTGAATTGACTCCACAAGATTTGGCAAAACTTTTGAACGCCCTCTTTTTAGACATTGTTGATGACTAACCTGAAAAGCACATTACCAGCACAATGGCTGGTAATGTAAAAAGTGCGGTCTATTTTAATAAAATTTTGCTTAAAAAGCCGTAGTATCTTGGAACAATCCCACTTTCAGATCAGTAGCCGTATAAATAATACGACCATCCACTTCTACTTCACCATCAGCCATACCCATCACTAGTTTACGATTGATCACACGCTTCATATTGATACGGTAAATCACTTTTCTAGCAGTTGGTAAAATTTGCCCCGTAAATTTCACTTCCCCAACACCTAAGGCACGCCCTTTTCCTTTACCGCCGATCCAACCTAAGTAGAATCCAACAAGCTGCCACATCGCATCTAAGCCCAAACATCCAGGCATAACAGGATCGCCAATAAAATGACAGCCAAAAAACGGTAAATCTGGTTTAATGTCTAGTTCAGCTTCAATATAACCTTTATCAAAAGCACCACCAGTGTCTTTCATTTCCACTACTCGATCCATCATTAGCATTGATGGAGCTGGAAGTTGAGGTCCGTCTTCGCCAAATAATTCGCCACGTCCTGATGCAAGTAAGTCTTCGTAGCTGTAACTACTTTTTTTATTTGGTGTACAACTGTTCATTATTTTAATCCTCCTCAATTTTAGGATATCTAAGCAAAGTCTGCTTAAATATATTCTAACAGAGTTAATAATAAATAAAAATAGCTAACACTTGTACGCTTAACTTATCCGATCAGTTACTTTCTACGGAAAAACCACTCAAATACGCTACTCTTTTGCCATTGCTGCTCTGCGCGTTGTTCAATACGATGTGCAATTAAGCGTGATATTGGTAATGTTTCTTCTGTATAAAACCGTTCTTCCTCTTCCACTAAATCACGTTGAAATAAAATTTCACAAGCTTGATAAACATCTTCTACAGGATAAATAAAAAATTGTCCTTGTTTAACGGCATTTACAACCTCTTCGCTTAAGCTGAGTTGATGAATAACCGAAATTGGTACCATGACCCCTTGTTTACCTGTTAATCCTCGGCTAGCGCAAATTGAGAAAAACCCTTCAATTTTAGCATTTACACCGCCAACTGAATGCACTAAACCAAATTGATCTATCGCACCTGTAATCGCAATAGATTGAGGTAAAGGTTGAGCTGATAATGCACTCGCTAATACACAAAAACTAGCTAATGAAGCACTATCTCCATCAATTTCGCCATAAGATTGTTCAAATACTAACGAAGCAGAGAAAGGCAATTGAGAGGGTAATTGTAGAATATGTGCTAAACAGGCTTCCGCAATCATAATACTTTTACCGTGAATATTACCTGCAAGCTCACTTTTACGTTCAACATCAACAACTTCTCCATCACCAAATTGGACAATACAACTGATGCGAGATGGTTCGCCAAATGCCATTGGTGTACCTGGGTATTCAATAACTGATAACCCATTGATCTGACCAACTATTTCACCATCTGTTGCAACATAAACTTGCTCATGCAAAATATCCGCATACGTTTGTTCTTGCAAAAAACTTTGCTGTAATGCTTTTTGTTGAAAAAATTGTTCAAAATCCACCGCACTTAATAAAGCATTGCCATGTTTTTGACTTAAAATTGCGGTGCTGGTGAGAATCTCTTTTAACTTTAAAGGAGAAATAGATACAAAACAGCGATCTTCACTGTCACGTACTAGTAGTTGATATAACTTATTAAGGCCATCTAGACTCAGCTGAGGTAATTGATGTTGTTGAGCAAAGGTTTGTATATATTCAGCCCATTTTAAAGCGTTTTCAACTTTTTCAACGGAATAATAACTTTCAATTTCGGAATAATCAGCTAAATCGTATAAATCAGCATCTAAGGAGGCTAATGTGGCAAGCTCTTCTCGATTCCCTATTAAAATCACTTTTAAACTCAGAGGATAGCCTGGGATATCACAAGGTAAGTCTTTAAATGGGTGTGATGAATACCAATCAAAATACTGAGTCAATAAAATCTGTTTTAAACGTAACCATAAATCAAACTGAGAAATAAGCGAAGTAACCGAAAGAATTAATATTCCCCCATTCACTTCATGCACTAAACCTGATTTTAGTTGAATTTCTCTTGATGAAGGATGTATGCGTAAAGCACCAAAGAGTTGAAATTGATCAACATATAATGCACTCGCCACGGATCTTTTCGTGGCAAAATTATCTGTGATCGATTGTGCAAACTCGGCAGTCACAGTAGGAAAAGAAAAAGAATCGCCTTGTTGTATCAGATAGTGTACACCTTGAATCGGAATATCTTCACTTTGCTGTGCTTGAATTGTTTGCTCCAATAAACGGAGATACTCTCCTTGCTCATCACCTTTCAACACAAGTAAATTGCGCTGAGGATTTCGTAAAAACTGTGTTATTGCTGCATTTGCCCGAGGCTGTAACGCAAAAAAATCAGTTGTCGAACGCGGTAATTCTGTTAATGGAAGTGTTGGGCGTAAGTCTTGCCATGAGAACGCTTTTTCAGCTAAAAAGGATGGATTCACACGTATTATCTCGTTATGTTGAGTGATTATTTTCATAATTCGTCATTATCGCATATTTCCCAAAATAGTGAAAATGTGCTAGAAAAAAACACGAAAACCGCGTATATTAACAACAGTTACCACGTCACTAATTTGTTTAAATGAGAGAATACAATGAAATATCAAAAACTTGAAAATCAAGAGGCTCATTGGAAATGGTTGTATTTAATCAAAAAACACCGTGAAGGTGAAAATATTACGACTTACGAAGAAAAAAGTTTACGTGAAGATAAAGTACAACAACTGATCACGTACCAAAATAAACCACAACAAATTGAAGAATGGATTCGTCATCACTTATCACCTCAGTTAGTGATCAAATTAGATCAAGCTATTCGTGCCCGCCGTAAACGTTTTTTTAACGGCGAAAAACAATCAACGAAAAAAAAATCTATCGATTTAGAATATGCAGTTTGGTTACGTCTTTCTCGTTATTCACGTAAAATGAAAATGACACTCTCAGAAACAATCACTTATATGATTGATGAGCGCGAAAGCAAAGCACAGTTTGAAAGTCAAATGTCTGCGATGAAAGCGGGCTTAAAAGACTTATTAAAATAATTAAGATAAATGAAAAGACAAGGCTGCAATCCTTGTCTTTTTTTGACTAAATGTAAAGTAAGAGGATTATATTATTCAACAATTGGAATAATTTTTGTTGCATGTGATCCTTTATCACCGTGAACAACTTCAAACTGGACTTTCTGACCCGCTTTTAAAGAGCGGTAACCATCCATCTCAATTACTGAATAATGTGCAAAAATGTCTGCATCTGTTCCCTCTGCCGAAATAAATCCAAATCCTTTTGCGTTATTGAACCATTTAACAACACCAACTTCCATAATTAAAACCTCTAATGGTCAAATGACCTTAACTACTTTTATTTTTAATAAGACTAATTTGTCTTACCACCCAAATTTTATTCAGCTAAATATTCGACGAATTTTCTCTTTTTGGCAATTAAAAATAGTTTAAAATCAAACCGAGATCACAAAATTTTTGCATTTTGGAAGCGCTTACTCAATTCAGCGAAGTTATCATAATGAGTTAAATACTCGTCTTATTCAACTGAATATGTTTCGCGTAACTCTTGAGCAACAAGTGCAATTGCCTCACCCGCACTAATCCCTTGAGCCATCAGTGATTGAATTTTTTCTACTGCAACTTGTTGTTGCTCATGAGTTAAATTAAGGAGAATATTATCTAGCATCGTTTCTTTCCTCTAAAAAATACTTCAAAAGTTGACTACTCTTACTTGAGTTCATTTAAATTCCATCTAAAAATTTTAATCAAATCGAGCCATTGCTGATCTAAATCGGCATGAATTTCCAGCTTCTGCTGTGTAATAGGATGAGTAAAAATTAAACTTTCTGCATGCAACATTAAACGTTGAATGCCAGTATGCTCAGTCAATGCTCTATTTTGATGTAAATCACCATATTGTGTATCACCCAGAATAGGATGGAAAATATGTTTCATGTGTCGACGTAATTGATGTTTACGCCCTGTATGAGGGATTAAACGGACTAAAGAATAACGTGTGGTCTTATATTTTTTAACAGCATAAGGCATTTCAACTGTGCATAATCCAACATAATCAGTCACAGCCTGTTGCGCTACTTTATCTACTTGAGCAAACTTATCAGCGACTTTATCTAATTGAACTTTCAAAGGGTATTCAATCTGTGCTTTCCCTGTTAAATATCCTCTAACTATAGCTAAATAACTTTTTTCAACTTGCTTATTCTCAAATTGTAAACAGAGCAAGTTAGCAATCTCACTATTTAATCCAAATAGTAATACTCCTGATGTTGGGCGATCTAAGCGATGAATAGGATACACATGTTGCCCTATTTGATCACGTAATGTTTGCATAACAAAGGTTGTTTCATGTGTATCTAACCAACTACGGTGTACTAACATACCAGCGGGTTTATTTACTGCGACTAAGTATTGATCTTGATACAGGATATCTAATTTCATAGGCTATTTCTGCAACAATGCTTCAATTTCGCTGATCGGAGATAATAATTTATCTAAACCCTCCATTTCTTTTAATGCTTCTTCTAAATAAGGCGTAATTGAAATTTTACTTGGAAGTGCTTCGCCTGTTTCTATCAAAGCATACATACGAGGAATAAAAATCCATTGTAACCATTCAGTTGGTGACATGGTATCTAGCGCAAAAGGTTGCTCACTTAAAAAAGCTTGTTCCTCTGGTGGCGTAACTTGCCATAATGCCAGCTCTTGCATAACTATTTGTAATTGTTGTAAATATATTCGTGTTTGTTGATGCATAATCATCCCCTACTAAAAACAAGATTTTATTTTAGGCGATTTCATGTATTTACACTACAATTAAAGAAAAAAGCAGCCAATTTAATCAAAATTAATTAAAATAGTATTAAAACTAATAAAGCATTTAATAACCATGTACCTTATCGATACTTTTTTTAATTATTCACCCACAAATAGTGAAAAAAGTCCAACTTATTCCCTAAATCAAATAATTGATCAATGGCGCTATAATGGACAAATCATCGGACGCGAAATTCCAATATATATTGCAGAACAAGAACAACAGCAAGGCTTTGCAATACGCGTTATTTGTCCTGAACAACACAGTTTATTACCTGAGTTTAATAATGTAGAAGTAGAAAAGGCTCTTGATAATGCTCAAAAGAGCGGTCTATTTTTTGATAGTTTTCATGTGGTTGCTGATGATCTCAACTCAGATCAAACGAGCATACACACGACACCAAGTTGGCAAGTGTTATACACAACTTATCTGCAATCTTGCTCACCATTACATAGCGGTGATGATTTTTATCCAATTCCTTTATATAAACAACTGAAAAACATACCGCACTTAAGTATGGATCTGATTAAATGGCAAGAAAACTGGCAAGCGTGCGATCAATTACAAATGAACGGCTCAGTATTAGAACAACAAGCACTAAGAGAAATCTCAGAAATTACTAGTACATTAGCCAAGCATGGACGACATTTGGCTCAAGAGATTGAGCAACATACAGGCATCCCAACTTATTACTATTTGTATCGCATTGGTGGGGACAGTTTACAAACAGAACAACAACGTTGCTGCCCTAGTTGCCATAAAGCATGGTACTTAGACGATCCTCTTTTTGACTTATTTTATTTTAAATGTGACGATTGCCGTTTAGTATCTAATTTATCATGGCATTATTAATGTAATTTTTGTTTGAACAACGTTAAAAGATTGTTCTCATGTAGGTCATTATTGGTATTTTCTTAATTAAAAATCACTGTTTTTACTGTTCATACTACGCTAGTATAGTTTGCCTCAATATCACTATCCCATAACGTACTTTATTCAGGAAAATTTAAAATAAAATACTTAGAATCTCTTCAACTTCTAATGAAATTCATGTAACGGTAAATTGCGACACATAAAATTTACTTCGTTTAAGCCAGCAAACGTAGTTAAGATATTTAATTTAGAGTAATTGAGTTTGCATAGCAAGCAAATGAAAAAATTAACTATGAAAAAAATTTCATGAAGAAAAGAAGAAAGCCTTAGTTGGGAATAGTTATTTTGCTTTGTACCAGTAAAGAAAAGTAAATAAAAATTTAAAAAAGGAAAAATAATATGCACTATCAACATGATAGCCTAAATAAACTTACACTCGGACAAAAAACACAATATGCCACAAATTATGACCGCACTTTACTACAAGCTGTGCCGAGACAATTAAATCGAGATAGCTTAGGTATTACACAAACACAACCTTTTACACTTGGCGCAGATATTTGGACAGCATATGAGATTTCATGGCTCAATTCTAAAGGTGTACCACAAGTCGCAATCGCTGATATAGAAATTGATTTTCAAAGTAAAAATTTAATTGAATCTAAAAGCTTTAAACTGTATTTAAATAGTTTTAATCAAACTACTTTTGACTCATTTTCTACAGTACAGCATACATTAGAACAAGATTTAGCCGATTGTGCAAAAGGAAAAGTGAGAGTACAGCTCCATCCTTTAGCTAAATATAATCAAGAAAGTATTGCACAGCTAAATGGCGAATGTATTGATGAATTGGATATAACAATTACTCACTATGAATTTGATGCCTCGGTATTAGAAAACTGCTGTAATGAAATTGTAGTTGAAGAAACATTAGTCAGTCATTTATTAAAATCAAATTGTTTAATCACTAATCAACCTGATTGGGGAAGCTTACAAATTCATTATGTAGGTAAACAAATTGATCGTGAAAAGCTATTACGTTACATTATCTCTTTCCGCCAGCATAACGAATTTCATGAACAATGTGTAGAACGTATTTTCTGTGACTTAATACAGTTTGCACAACCAAAAAAACTCACTGTATATGCTCGTTATACAAGACGAGGTGGCTTAGATATTAACCCATTTCGTTCAAACTTTGAAACTGTACTAACAAATCAGCGTTTAGCTCGCCAATAGGAGAAGTTATGGGTCAGAATATATATTATGTCAATCCTCGCGGTAGTATGGATCAACTCTCTCATTTAGAAGTAGAATTGCTCACTAAAAAAGCGAAAAGTCCACTTTATAGCCTTTATCGCAATTGTTCACTCGCTGTATTAAATTCAGGTGCAGTAACCGATGATAGCCGTGCTCTATTAAATAAATACCCAGATTTTGATATTCAACTTGTAGCAAGAGAACGTGGTGTATCACTTGAATTACACAACCCACCTCAAGACGCTTTTGTTGATGATCGTATGATCCGTAATATTCAATATCATTTATTCGCTGTATTACGTGATATTTTATTCGTGAATGTAATGAGCCAGCGTTTAAATCCAGATAATATTCAAGACAGTAAACATATTACTAATCTTGTGTTTTCTATTCTGCGTAACGCTAAAGCCTTACCTGTTGGCGAACATCCAAACCTCGTCGTGTGTTGGGGCGGACATTCTATCAACCAAATTGAATACCAATATTGTCGTTCAGTGGGGACAGAACTTGGTTATCGTGAGCTTAATATTATTACAGGTTGTGGGCCTGGTGTAATGGAAGCACCAATGAAAGGAGCCGCAATCGGTCATGCTAACCAACGTTATAAAAATAGCCGTTTTATCGGTATTACTGAACCTTCCATTATTGCTTCTGAGCCACCAAATCCAATCGTTA
This sequence comes from Pasteurella canis, assembly GCF_900454865.1. Taxonomy (GTDB): domain Bacteria; phylum Pseudomonadota; class Gammaproteobacteria; order Enterobacterales; family Pasteurellaceae; genus Pasteurella; species Pasteurella canis. Next base: position 902,336 of record NZ_UGTV01000015.1, read on the forward strand.
ATGAACTAATCATTATGCCTGATATTGAAAAACGCTTAGAAGCGTTTGTGCGAATGGGACACGGTATTGTGATTTTCCCTGGTGGTCCAGGTACATTTGAAGAATTATTGTACATTTTAGGAATCAAGCTTGCGGAGGAAAATCAAGGACAACCATTGCCACTTATTTTGACAGGTCCAAAAGAAAGTGCAGACTATTTTGCCACTATTGATCGTTTCATTGGTGAAACTTTAGGAAAAGAAGCACAAGCATTATATGAAATTATTATTGATGATCCAGTGACAGTCGCCCGCAAAATGAGTCAAGCAATGCATGATGTCAAAATGAAACGCTATGAGAACTGTGATGCTTATGGATTCAATTGGTCTTTAAAAATCCCAACTGACTTCCAACAGCCCTTCATTCCAACTCATGAAAATATGGCAAATTTAGATTTACATCGTAATCAATCGACTATGAATTTAATTGCTAATTTACGTCGAGCATTCTCAGGTATTGTTGCAGGAAATATCAAGCCAGAAACACAAGATCAAATTGAAGCATTAGGTCGCTTCAAATTGCATGGTGATCCAGAACTGTTAGAAAAAATTGATCAAGTACTACAAGATTTCATCGTACAGCATCGTATGAAGTTACCTGATGGCACGGTCTATGAGCCTTGCTATGAATTAGTCAAATAGTGCAAAATAGATCGCACTTTACTTTTTAAATTACGTTTCTAAAAAAGTAAAAAATAGCTTGTTTTTTAACAAGCTATTTTTATTATCATTTAACGTAAAATTAAAATAGGTTTATCACTATAACGTGCCACTTTAACTGTATTAGAGCTTAAACCTTCTTTATTATCACGTACTGCCATCATAATAATTAAATCAATATTTTTCTCTTTTGCAATGCGGTTAATCTCTTCATAAACAGGACCATGTGCCAAAATATGTTGCACTTTCGCACCTTCTGGAAAATGTTTTTTCGTAAACGCATGTAGTGCCTTATTTGCTTCATCCAATACATCTTGATCAAAATTCTTTGGTAAAAATGAAGAGACAAAGCTACTGCCTAATGGTGGCACGACGCTCATCACTCGATACACAGTATCTGGATTATGTTTTGTCATTTCCAAAGCGGTTTTCACCGCTTTTTCCGCATCCTCTAAATGACCTAAATCGGCTGTAATTAAAATTTTTTTAAACATGATGTTTCCTTAGTCTTCTGGACGACGGCGCTGATTCATCGCTAACAGCGATAATAACAATAAAGTTGGAATAAATAACCATTCTTTTGCTAATGCATCTTTAACAGGGACTCGACCTTCCAATACTACTTGATCCCAGTTTAAGCCTGCTTTTGCTGCACTTGAATCAATTTCTACCGCATCGATAATCATTTGTTTACCTTCTGGTTTTTCTTGCTCAAACAAAGTCAGTCCCATTTTTTGTAAACGTTCTTCCCCAGTTTGTCCTTCTGGTATGAGTAATTGAGCATAAAATTCAATTTCTTTACCATAAGGGTTTAAGCCTGAAACTTTAATAGTCAAATTATCTCCAACCGCTGCTTTTTGTACTTCTTGAACTAATTGTGTTGGTTCAAAAGCACGTTGCGTTGGCGAAATATGCTCCATAAAAAAGCCTGGACGGAATAAAGCAAAAGCTAAAATAAATAATACAAGACTTTCCCAAACCTTATTACGACGGAAAAAATAACCAATTGCACCAGCAGTAAAAGCTAAAATACCGATGGTTGCTGTAATAAAGACTAAGATACCTTTTGCCCAACTGACATCAATTAATAGTAAATCCGTATTAAAGATAAATAAAAATGGCAAAATTGCTGTACGTAAACTATACGAAAAAGCAGTTAATCCTGTCTTAATAGGATCTCCACCTGAAACAGCTGATGCAGCAAAGGATGCAAGTCCAACAGGCGGTGTCACATCCGCCATAATACCAAAATAGAAGACAAATAAATGTACTGCAATGAGTGGAACAATAAAGCCATTTTGACGACCAACTTCAATAATCACGACTGCCATCAAAGAAGAAACCACAATATAGTTTGCAGTAGTAGGAAGTCCCATACCAAGAATTAAGCTAAAGCCTGCGACTAAAAGCAACATTAAGAAAATATTGCCCATTGAAAGCGTTTCAATGATTGTTGCTAATTGAACACCAAAACCAGTTAATGAGACAACTCCCACAATAATTCCAGCTGTTGCAGTAGCAATCCCAATACCAATCATATTTCTTGCACCAGCTTCTAAGCCATCAACAAGATCTTTCCAACCAAGTTGGAACTCTTGCTTGAAAGTAGTTTGTTTTCTGTAATAAGCGAGTAATGGACGTTGTGTGAGCAAAATCACAATCAAGGATAAGGCACCCCAGAATGCCGACAAGCCAGGTGATAAACGCTCTACCATTAAACACCAAATTAAAATGACTACAGGCAATAAGAAATGTAGCCCCGCATTGATTGTTGGTCTAACTGACGGTAATTTCACTACTGGAGAATGTGGGTCATCAATTTCTAAATCTGGGAATTGGGCGACACGACGTAATAGTAATAAATAAATTACTGCCAATAATGCAACAACAATACTAAAAGCGTAATTTGGTGTGACATCTTTTAACCACCCTAAACTACACTCAACAACGAAATACAGTACACAAAGAGAAATAAAAGCCCTTAATGCACCAATTAAAGTCGTTAAAAATGGCTTTGGCTCATCCGTTCTTGGTAAACCTTGTAAATTCATTTTACAAGCTTCTAAATGCACAATATACACAAGCGCAATATAAGAGATGACTGCAGGCAAGAAAGCATGGGTAATTAATTGACTATATGGCATATTCACATATTCAATCATTAAAAATGCAGCCGCTCCCATAACAGGTGGCATAATTTGTCCATTTACTGAGGAGGCAACCTCTACTGCACCTGCTTTTTCAGCAGAAAATCCTACCCGCTTCATCATGGGGATAGTAAATGTGCCTGTTGTCACTACATTTGCAATAGAAGAACCTGAAATTAATCCTGTCAAACCTGATGCGACAACAGCTGCTTTAGCTGGACCGCCGCGTAAATGTCCTAAATACGCAAAAGCACTTTTAATAAAATAGTTACCTGCACCAGCTTTATCTAACAACGCACCGAATAAGACAAATAAGAAGACATATTTTGTTGATACACCTAAAGCAACACCAAATACCCCTTCTGTTGTAATCCATTGTTGGTTGATAATATGAGAAAGAGTCCCTGTACGGTGACTGATAATCCAATCGCTAGGTAAGAATTGACCAAAATAGTTATAAACTAAAAAGACAATCGCAATAACTACTAATGGTAGACCTAAGCTGCGACGCGTCGCTTCAAGGAGTAGAAATATTCCGATGCAACCAGCAATGATATCTTGTAAGTTAGGCGCACCAAAACGTGTGACTAATCCATCATAGAAAAATAAATAATACGAACCTAAAAAAGCACCAACTGTTGCAAATACCCAGTCCACTAATGGAATACGATGTTTCGGTGACGATTTAAAAGCTGGATAAGATAAATAAGCTAAAAATAAAGCAAATGCGAGATGAATTGAGCGGGCTTTTGTATCATCAAATACGACATTGATATTCAAGCCAATATTACGTAAAAACTCTTGTAACCAAAATGGTGCGGGAGAAGCATAATAAAGTTGGAATAATGACCATAAAATAGCAACACCAGCAATTAATTTTTTAGGAAATCCATCTGGATCACGCCCACCAGTGTCGCTTGATGCCACAATATCTTGTAAATCATCATAATCGATGTTTTTTGTTGACACGCTAAAACTCCTCGTCATCTAAAAAATAAAAACGGAAAAAGGCAGGAACCTTGCCTGCCTTAAAAATATTGAGATAAGAAAATTACAACCAACCTCTTTCTTTATAGTAACGCACTGCGCCATCATGTAATGGAGCAGACAGCGCATTTTTGATCATTTCGTCTTCTTTTAAGTTTGAAAACGCTGGATGTAAACGTTTGAAACGATCAAAGTTATCAAATACTGCCTTAACAATCGCATAAACACTATCTGCATCTACATCAGAAGAAGTAACTAAAGTAGCATATACACCGAAAGTTTCTGTTGGAGCATCACTTCCCTTATACAAACCACCTGGAATTGTTGCTTTCGCATAATATGGGTGATCTGCAACAAGTTTATCAATTTCAGGTCCAGTAATTGGAACTAAATGTGCATCACAAGAAGCAGCAGCTTCTTTCAACGCTCCATTTGGATGCCCAACATTATAGGTGATTGCATCTAAGTTATTATCACACATAACTGATGCCATTTCTGCAGGTTTCAATTCAGAAGCGACTTTGAAAGCAGAAGCATCCCAGCCTTTTGCACCAAGAATAACATTCATAGTTGCACGTGTACCCGAACCAGGATCACCAACATTAACACGCTTACCTTTCAGATCATCAAACCCTTTGATATTAGCATCAGTACGTGCCATTAAAGTAAATGGCTCTGGATGAATAGAAAATACGGCTCTTAATTTATCATTTTTTTTACTTTCAAAAGAACTTGAACCATTATATGCATGATATTGCCAATCAGATTGAGCAATACCTAATTCCATTTGATTATTAGCAATTGAATTTAAGTTAGCAACAGACCCCCCTGTTGAAGGAGCATTACATTTTACTCCTGTTTTTGCAGAGTCACGATTTACTAATTGACAGACAGATTGTCCCACCACATAGTAAACGCCTGTTTGACCACCAGTACCAATGGTTACAATTTTATCGGCAGCAAATACTGCACTTGAAGAAAGCATTAATGCTGCTGTCATTGAAAGCTTTAGATACTTTTTCATAGAGTCATTTTCCTTATTTTGTTGTTGGTTTGCTTAGATGTACACTTCAACTAGCGAACTTAGAAATAGCAAAAATTTTACTTTTTTGCAACAATTTATTTTCTGTCAATTCAAATCTGTGCTAAACATCACATCACCAATAAAAGTAAGTATGGTAGATTCCTTATACATTTTAACTTCTCAAACCAATGCCACGACTAATTAAGAAATAAGCAATGCAATATAAGCTAATAATAAAGGTAATTAGTACAAAAAATGCATAGCCAATATGGATATCTGACACACCTAAAAAGCCATAACGAAAACCATTAATCATATAAACAATAGGGTTTAATTTAGATACTCCCTGCCAAAAATCAGGTAGCAAGGAAATTGAATAAAAAACGCCCCCTAAGTAAGTAAGTGGTGTTAAAACAAAAGTAGGGATAATGCTAATATCATCAAAAGAGCGTGCAAAAACAGCATTAATTAAACCACCAAGTGCAAATGTTGCTGTCGTCATTAACAAAATGATCACTACAATCAACCAAGAATGCACCTCAAAGGTCACAAAAAATAATGCCACTACCGTAACTAGAATACCAACACAAAGTCCTCTAGCAACACCTCCTGTGACATAACCTAGAATGATAATATGTGGTGATGTCGGAGAGATCAATAACTCCTCCACGTTTTTAGCAAATTTTGTGCTGTAAAAAGATGAGGCTACATTTGCAAAAGAGTTAGTTAAGGCAGACATCATAATGAGACCTGGTACAATAAACTGCATATAACTAAACCCATTCATTTCACCAATTCGACTACCAATTAGTTGTCCAAAAATCACAAAATATAATGTCATTGTAATCACGGGTGGCACTAACGTTTGCACCCAAATGCGCGTGAAACGTCGAATTTCTTTCGTTACAATAGTTTGAAATGCAATCCAAGCTAATCTCATTACGCACCACCTTTATTATCTGATTGATTATTTAATGCCATTGAAACGAACAACTCTTCCAGACGATTCGCTTTATTACGCATACTTAATACCTTGATATTTTGCTCTGATAACTGTGAAAAGAGCTGGTTTAATCCTTGTTCACGCTTTACCTCCACCTCAAGACTATGTTCGCTCATATCAATAACATTATACCCAGTAATTACTGGTGTATTTGCATAAGTAGCTAGATCAAACACAAAGGTTTCTGCTTCTAATTTTGCAAGCAATGCTTTCATTGGCATATCAACCACTAACTTTCCTTGCTGAATAATACCAATATTACGGCACAACATTTCAGCCTCTTCTAAATAATGAGTAGTTAAAATAATCGTTGTCCCTTGTTGATTCAACTCACGTAAAAATGTCCACATTGTCCGACGTAACTCGATATCTACACCAGCTGTTGGTTCATCCAAAATTAATAATTTTGGTTCATGCATTAACGCGCGAGCGATCATCAAACGACGCTTCATACCTCCCGATAGACGAATTGCTTGCTGAGTACGCTTTTCCCAAAGATCGAGTTTTTTCAACCAAATTTCTGCACGAGTTAACGCTTCTGAGCGAGGAATACCGTAATAACCTGCTTGATTAACTAAAATATCAATCACTCGCTCAAATTGATGAAAATTAAATTCCTGTGGTACAAGGCCTATACATTGCTTTAACTCACTGACCTGATTATCCAAGTCATAACCAAAAACGCTGACTTTTCCACTCGTTTTATTGACTAACGAACTGATAATACCTATTGTCGTAGATTTGCCTGCGCCGTTATGTCCTAGTAGTGCATAGAAATCACCAGCCTTTACACTTAAATCGATCCCTTGTAAGGCTGTCACACCATTTTTATATTGTTTTGTTAATTGCTTTATTTCTAATGCTAACATGTGTCCTACTTTGTTATTTAAATCCGACTGATATCAAATAAGCTTAAATCAATATGATTTGATGTACCATAAAATCTCGCGAGTGCTTTGCGTAATATTTCAGCCCGTTTTGGTAGCCCCTTTTCAGCATAAAGTTTCACTTGTTCATATACAGCTTGCTTAAAAGGCAATGTATCCCCAGGACTACCAGTCAAATTATCAACACTCGCAAAATAACGAAATCCTGCTGATGTGGACAAAATCCACTCAATGGCTTGAGGTTTTACTTCAACTTGTTCAAATAAACGCTGCTGCTGTTCTGTACGTCCATCAGGCTCATACCAATAACCAAAATCCTCAAGTTGACGACGCTCTTTTCCAGCAACAAGCCAATGTGCAATTTCATGTAAGCCACTACTATAAAAACCATGAGCAAAATAAATCGCATGATAAGGACAATTTTCATTTGCAGGTACATATAGTGGCTCATCTCCACCTTTTACTAATTTCGTATTGTATTCTTGTTCAAAACATTGATTAAAGATATTAATTAAATCACTGATTTGATGTTCCATTGATACTCCAAGTGTTAAAAATTTGAGAAAAATTAACCGCACTTAAATGAAAAAAGTGAACGAAAAAAGAGGCAGGATGCCTCTTTTTAGTAAAAATGGCTAGTGTTATTTAAAACTATCTAATTGTTGTAACGCTGCAATACGCTTTTCTAAAGGTGGGTGGCTCATGAATAATGCTGCTAAACCTCCACGTTTGCCATTAATTGCAAATGCAGCAAGCTGCCCTTCTAGCTCTTGTGGCTCATGCAAACTTTGTAAACGTTGCAAAGCCGCAATCATTTTTTGTTTACCGACCAATTCAGCTGATCCTGCATCAGCACGAAATTCACGGTAACGAGAAAACCACATTGCAATGATACTTGCTAAAAATCCAAAAACAATTTCTAACACCATAGCAACTAAGAAATAAATTCCTGAACTACTTTCACCATCACGGTTACTTGATACGACTTTTGCAATCATACGAGAAACAAAAATCACAAATGTATTCAATACACCCTGTAAAAGAGTCATCGTCACCATATCGCCATTTTTGATATGTGCAACCTCATGCGCCAAGACTGCTTCTGCTTCATCACGAGTCATAGCTCGTAACAGACCCGTACTCACCGCAACTAAGGAATTATTTTTACTTGCTCCCGTTGCAAATGCATTCACATCCTCCGAGTGATAAATAGCCACATCTGGCATAGGTAAATTTGCACGTTCGGCTTGTGAGCGAACAGTATTCATTAACCAATGCTCTGCTTCATTACGAGGCTCTTTAATCACTTCAGCACCAACAGATCGTAATGCCATCGTTTTAGATAGAAAGAGAGAAATTAAAGAACCAGAAAAACCGAATAATGCTGCCATGATTAACAAACCAGTAGCATCTTGTGCTTGTATCCCAGTTAGGCTCAAAATAATATTAAATACGACTAGAACAGCCATGTTAGTCGCTAAAAAGAGTAAAATTCTCATCATAATAAAAAATCCTTATCGTTAGGTTAAATAGCTTGTGTTGTAATATAGTAGCAAAATTGTTAAATGCAAGAGGTATTATTAAAATTTTACCATAAGCTCATTTGTTCTAGCTGATGGGATACTTTTTCATTTGGTATACTTAAATGTAAACCGATCAAACGAATCTCTCTTCCTGCTGTACGACACCAAATTTGTCTTAATAACAATGCAAAACTTTCTTGAGTCAATGTTAATCCTGTTTTTTCTAATGTAGTCACTTGAAAATCAGCAAATTTCAGTTTCACACCAATTTTATGCAAAGTTGTTAAAGGCAAAGTAGGTAAAGCCTGATTAATACGCTGAATTAGTGATGGATAAAGTCGTTCTAATACAACTATAGCTTCTGATAAATTGATAATATTATACTTCAAAGTTGTTTCGACACTGATCGACTTTAATACTTTGTGAGGTTCAACTTTACGTTCATCTATCCCATGACTGAATGCCCAAATACGCAGTCCCATTTTACCAAACCGCTCCAACAATAACACTTTACTAGTATTTTGGATATCTGTACAAGTTTGTAATCCCATCGCTAATAAACGTTGATAAGTTACTTTACCAACTCCTGGAATCTTGTTTAATGGTAAATGTGCAAGAAAATTATCCACTTCTTCTGGCTTAATCACAAACTGACCATTTGGTTTATTTTGCTCTGAGGCAATTTTAGCCAAAAACTTCAAAGGTGCGATACCCGCTGAGGCTGTTAATCCTAATTCAGTAGAAATGGCTTGCCGAATCTCTGTCGCTATCCAAGTGGCAGATCCCGCACACTTATCACAATCAGTGACATCTAAATAAGCCTCATCCAGAGAAAGCGGTTCAATGAGATCGGTATAGCGTTCAAATATTTTCCTAATTTGTTTCGAAATTTGTTTATATAGTGGCATATTAACAGGTAAAAGGACTAAATCAGGACATAATTTTAATGCTTGTGCGGTTGACATTGCACTATGTAAGCCAAATTGACGAGCGACATAGTTACAAGTCGCTAGCACACCTCTATTTTCGACAGAACCTCCAACAGCAACTGGCTTACCTATTAAACGAGGATCGTCACGAGTCTCTATCGACGCATAAAAACAGTCCATATCAATATGAATAATTTTACGACTCATTGATATCATAGTAGCAAAGAAAAAGTGCGGTCAAAATTTTTTAAAATCTAACCGCACTTTAGCACAGAAAACTGTATAAATAAACAGTTATGTATGAGCTAAACTCAATACTTTAGAAAACAAACGTTTAAACACTAATGGAATAGATTGAGTCCCTCTTTTTGCTATTTCATTAGATAAGGCTATAGCTAAATCTGGTTTAGAAGTACGCTGAATAGCACGCTGAATGATTTTTGTCATTGGATAATAAGTTGACTTTGCCTCCCAATGTGCAAGACGGATAAAAACATCTGCAAATCCATTCACATAAAAAAAATGTTCAATATCACGCTTAGGTAACATTGTTATCCTTTCTGTCAACGGTGTGTTGTCATCCAACATTATTCTTACAACATCTCGATAGTTTCTTCCTGCATCATCGCCATCGACTAAGACATACCATTCGATACCCATCGCTTTAGCATACTTGATTAATGGTTTTAATCCACTCTGTGCAAATTCAACGATACGAATTCCTTCCATATCTAAATTCAATTCTAATAATTTAGCCAGTTCGGATAAAATCCAAACCTCAGTTTCTCCTTCTACTAATATCCACATACTAGAAAAAAGTGCTAAGCTTCGATTATGATGGATATGAAAACTTAAACGTCGAAAATCTTCTTTATTTAAATCACGCCGACTAAGCTGAAAACTTTTTGTTTTTTCTGATGTTCTTACCAAACGACAAATAGATCCTAACTGGACTTGTGAAATCAACTCTACCGAATTCGTAGTAGTAATACGTTGCACAGGTAAATAGCTTACTAATTCCCACATAATTGCTACCATACGTGGATGTAATCTTGCATCAGGATCTTCAAATAAAATAATAGGACGAGTAAAGCGTCCGAAATGAATATACTTATTTTTAATAAATAACGAAGCTAATGAAAAAAATAACTTTTTACGTAAACGATGCGTTTCATCTTGCTTCAATTTCAAGCAAAGTAGTTTTGCTTTATGCCAAAGGAGTGTCGTATCTTGCGTTATATCACTCACATTTTTATGGCTTAAAAAATAATGGCATAACAATATCATAACAGCTTGAATTTCATCTTGAAGATCGTCATTCACTTTTGATGTTACTAAATTAAATGCATAATGTGGACGATTTAAACGTGCATCACGGAAACGATAAACAGGGTGACGTGCAATTAAAGAGAAAACCAACTCATTGACATTTTCAACTGGAACTGCATCACCATTTTCATCTAGAAATGAATATTCTGTATGGATATTTTGTTGTGAGTCTATCTCTCCTTCAACACGTAAATATAAACGTTGATATCCATCCAAATGATTCACAAACAAGTTATGCTGTACATAAGGCTTATTATATTCCTCATTATTTTCCCTTTTATCATTTTCACAAAAAGTAAATAGTAGCGTTAGATGACGTACAGATTGTGATTGCCCTGTGGGAATATGAAAATCTGTTAAAGTGAACTGGTATAAATCTTGTTCCGCATTAAAAATTAAACTCAATGCTGAAAGTAAACTTGACTTCCCCCACATATTTTCCCCGATAAGTACCATATCAGGTCGAAAATGGATCGATAGACGATTAATACCACGAAAACCAACAACCTCTAATTGCCGCAAATACATAAACACCTCTTGTTTTTTTTCTTGCCCAATCTAGAATGGAAATATTAAATGTTCTTTAAGGAAAATAATAATATGTACGAAGGACTTCTGATTGTGCTATGCCCACTTTTCATTGGGTATCTAATAAAAACAAATAATACTATTATCTTAAAATCAATTAATACTATTTTAATGATACTACTTTATATCATTTTATTCATTATGGGATTTTCTCTTGGGCAATTAGATAATTTAGCTCAGAAATTACCTATCATTGCTGTCTCCGCTGCTACATTTGCATTTATTATTCAGTCATTAAATTTAATAGGTTTAATTACTTTTGATCGTTTTTTCCCAAAACCTTTAAAAATCTGCAAACAAGAAATGCCATCACGTTGGAAATTACTATTAGATTCGAGCAAGTTATGTTCAATGGTATTGTTCGGATTTATTGTCGGCTATTACACTAAAACGATTACTACACTACCAAAAAATGCTAGTACCTACGTATTAGTCTGCTTGATTTTTTCTGTAGGTATTCAATTAAGAAACAATGGAATTTCACTACGTGAAGTTCTTTTTAATAAACGAGGTTTAATCACAGGGATGATCTTTATTATCACTTCATTAGTTGGAGGTATAGTATCTGCAATTATTTTACATTTGCCAATTACTCAAGGATTAGCAATTGCTTCTGGCTTTGGTTGGTATTCATTATCAAGCGTGATTATCAATGATGCATGGGGACCAATATTTGGTAGTATCGCTTTTTTTAATGATCTTTCACGTGAAATCACCAGTCTATTTGTTATCCCATTTCTAATGCATAATCATCGTTCTTCTGCTGTGGGGATTTCTGGGGCAACTGCGCTAGATTGTACATTACCAATTATCCAAAAATCAGGAGGGATAGAAGTAGTACCACTAGCTATAAGTTTTGGATTTATTACGAATATCCTTCCTCCAATTTTATTAGTCTTTTTTTCTTCATTCCCAATTTAATTAAAAAATTGAAAAAAGCTATTGGAAACTAGAAAGAGCAAAAAAATAAAGATAAAAAAAGATAAACTAGAATAATGATGCGGTAAGCTAATAACATATGGGTTCAATAAATATAATGAAGATTACTATATTAAGATTAAGTAGAGTGAAATTCAGATAACTTCAGAGTTCGATAACCTCTTTTACCCAATAAATTGAATTAAGATAAAATAAGAGATATAAAATGAAGTAAGCTGAAGTAAAAAGAGGCTGAGCTTTGTTTTAGTTTGCTTTAGTTTGGCTTGATTTGGCTTGCTTTGATTTGCTTTGGTTTGCTTTAGTTTGATTTGGTTTGCTTAGTCTTGTCTGCTTTAGCTTTATCTGATTTTATTCCAACTAGATTTTTTCCGCTGCCACTTTATCTCACCCTCCTTCCCATAACAAAAAACCCCAGGTATCTCTACCTAGGGCCTCTCATTTCTACCTGGCGGTGTCCTACTCTCACATGGGGAAGCCCCACACTACCATCGGCGTTACAGCGTTTCACTTCTAAGTTCGGCATGGAATTAGGTGGGTCCACTGCACTATCGCCGCCAAGATAATCCTGTTTGATGATTTACTCTCATCTCGTTCTTCACATCTTCATACTCTACCCTCATCCAGTACAGTATAAGATTCTCAATTGTCAACAAGCTGAACTACTATCCTTTCTCTCCAACCCCTACAGTCAGAAACATGTCGTCTTGTATTAAAAATACTTGAGCGTTGTATAGTTAAGCCTCTCGGGCAATTAGTATCTGTTAGCTCAACGTCTCGCAACGCTTACACACCAGACCTATCTACGTCGTAGTCTACAACAACCCTTACTGACTCTAAGTCAGGGATGACTCATCTTAAGGCAAGTTTCGTGCTTAGATGCTTTCAGCACTTATCTCTTCCGCATTTAGCTACCCAGCAATGCCTCTGGCGAGACAACTGGAACACCAGTGATGCGTCCACTCCGGTCCTCTCGTACTAGGAGCAGCCCCTTTCAATCATCCAACGCCCACGGCAGATAGGGACCGAACTGTCTCACGACGTTCTAAACCCAGCTCGCGTACCACTTTAAATGGCGAACAGCCATACCCTTGGGACCTACTTCAGCCCCAGGATGTGATGAGCCGACATCGAGGTGCCAAACACCGCCGTCGATATGAACTCTTGGGCGGTATCAGCCTGTTATCCCCGGAGTACCTTTTATCCGTTGAGCGATGGCCCTTCCATTCAGAACCACCGGATCACTATGACCTGCTTTCGCACCTGCTCGACTTGTCTGTCTCGCAGTTAAGCTTGCTTATACCATTGCACTAACCTGACGATGTCCGACCGTCATTAGCAAACCTTCGTGCTCCTCCGTTACGCTTTGGGAGGAGACCGCCCCAGTCAAACTACCCACCAGACACTGTCCGAGTACCCGTTTCAGGCACTTCGTTAGAACATCAAACGTTAAAGGGTGGTATTTCAAGGACGCCTCCAACAACACTGGCGTGTCATCTTCAAAGGCTCCCACCTATCCTACACATCAAAATTCAATGTTCAGTGTCAAGCTATAGTAAAGGTTCACGGGGTCTTTCCGTCTAGCCGCGGGTACACCGCATCTTCACGGCGATTTCAATTTCACTGAGTCTCGGGTGGAGACAGCCTGGCCATCATTATGCCATTCGTGCAGGTCGGAACTTACCCGACAAGGAATTTCGCTACCTTAGGACCGTTATAGTTACGGCCGCCGTTTACTGGGGCTTCGATCAGGAGCTTCTCTTTCGATAACACCATCAATTAACCTTCCAGCACCGGGCAGGCATCACACCCTATACGTCCACTTTCGTGTTTGCAGAGTGCTGTGTTTTTAATAAACAGTTGCAGCCAGCTGGTATCTTCGACCGGTTCAACCTTCAATCGCGAGGATTTACAATCTACGCCGGCGCACCTTCTCCCGAAGTTACGGTGCTATTTTGCCTAGTTCCTTCACCCGAGTTCTCTCAAGCGCCTGAGTATTCTCTACCTGACCACCTGTGTCGGTTTTCAGTACGGTTTAGATAAACCTGAAGCTTAGTGGCTTTTCCTGGAAGTGTGGTATCAGTTACTTCAGTGCCGTAGCACCTCGTCATCAGCTCTCAGTGTTGTATAAGAGACCGGATTTGCCTAATCTCTCCACCTACCACCTTAAACGACCATCCAACAGGTCGATAACCTAACCTTCTCCGTCCCCACATCGCAGTTTATCCAAGTACGGGAATATTAACCCGTTTCCCATCGACTACGCTTTTCAGCCTCGCCTTAGGGGCCGACTCACCCTGCCCCGATTAACGTTGGACAGGAACCCTTGGTCTTCCGGCGAACGAGTTTTTCACTCGTTTTATCGTTACTTATGTCAGCATTCGCACTTGTGATACGTCCAGCAAACCTCTCGATTCACCTTCATCCGCTTACACAACGCTCCCCTACCCAACAGAATAAAATTCTGATGCCGCAGCTTCGGTGCTATATTTAGCCCCGTTACATCTTCCGCGCAGGCCGACTCGACTAGTGAGCTATTACGCTTTCTTTAAATGATGGCTGCTTCTAAGCCAACATCCTAGCTGTCTAAGCCTTCCCACTTCGTTTCCCACTTAATATAGACTTTGGGACCTTAGCTGGCGGTCTGGGTTGTTTCCCTCTCCACGACGAACGTTAGCACCCGCCGTGTGTCTCCTGAGTATCACTCTTCGGTATTCGCAGTTTGCATCGGGTTGGTAATCCGGGATGGACCCCTAGCCGAAACAGTGCTCTACCCCCGAAGGTGTCCGCTCAAGGCTCTACCTAAATAGATTTCGGGGAGAACCAGCTATCTCCCGGTTTGATTGGCCTTTCACCCCCAGCCACAAGTCATCCGCTAATTTTTCAACATTAGTCGGTTCGGTCCTCCAGTTAGTGTTACCCAACCTTCAACCTGCCCATGGCTAGATCACCGGGTTTCGGGTCTATACCTTGCAACTAAAACGCCCAGTTAAGACTCGGTTTCCCTTCGGCTCCCTTATTCAGTTAACCTCGCTACAAAATATAAGTCGCTGACCCATTATACAAAAGGTACGCAGTCACCCTTTCGGGCTCCCACTGCTTGTACGTACACGGTTTCAGGTTCTATTTCACTCCCCTCACAGGGGTTCTTTTCGCCTTTCCTTCACAGTACTGGTTCACTATCGGTCAATCAGGAGTATTTAGCCTTGGAGGATGGTCCCCCCATCTTCAAACAGGATTTCTCGTGTCCCGCCTTACTTATCGTAAACTTAGTACCACAACCTGGACTTCGAGTACGGGATTATCACCCTCTGTGATTTGGCTTCCCAGCCAATTCCTCTGTCTCTGTTGTTATCACTTACTGGCTCCTCCGCTTTCGCTCGCCGCTACTTACAGAATCTCGGTTGATTTCTTTTCCTCGGGGTACTTAGATGTTTCAGTTCTCCCGGTTCGCCTCATTATCCTATTTATTCAGATAATGATAGTAGATTCTTCATCTACTGGGTTTCCCCATTCGGACATCTTGGATTAAACGCTTCTTATCAACTCATCCAAGCTTTTCGCAGATTAGCACGTCCTTCTTCGCCTCTGATTGCCTAGGCATCCACCGTGTACGCTTAGTCACTTAACTATACAACCTCAAGTACTTTTCTATACTTAATGTTGCTATTAACTACTAAACACTTGACTGCCTTTTCTCAGTCAAGATTTTTTCTACTCAGACTTCATGTTATTCATCACTTTATATTTACATTACTTACTTCTAAATACAAAGCAATAAACTTGAAAGTCTCTTCAGTTTTTCAGCTTGTTTCCAATTTTTTAAAGAACTAATAGACAAAAATAAACAACCTAATATAAAACTCATTACATCATCTTTATATCAGTTGTTTTACTATCATCATTGCTAAATATTTTAATTGATTAAGTAACTAACAACTTATCAAATAATTAAGTTATTAATTATTTGAAAGCTTAATAAAACTTAACCAAAAATATTTAGCAATGATGATTTTTGGTGGAGATAAGCGGGATCGAACCGCTGACCTCCTGCGTGCAAGGCAGGCGCTCTCCCAGCTGAGCTATATCCCCATTTACATCATAATACTATCAACTAGAATCCCATTTGCTTATCACTCATCATTGAGTGGTGGGTCTGAGTGGACTTGAACCACCGACCTCACCCTTATCAGGGGTGCGCTCTAACCACCTGAGCTACAGACCCAACAGGATTTTAGGTTACTTCTCTAATTTACACAATTCATCAAACAATCTGTGTGAACACTTGCTGTCGTCCCATTTTAGGTAAGGAGGTGATCCAACCGCAGGTTCCCCTACGGTTACCTTGTTACGACTTCACCCCAGTCATGAATCATACCGTGGTGAACGCCCTCGTTTCCGTTAAGCTATCCACTTCTGGTACAACCCACTCCCATGGTGTGACGGGCGGTGTGTACAAGGCCCGGGAACGTATTCACCGCAACATTCTGATTTGCGATTACTAGCGATTCCGACTTCATGGAGTCGAGTTGCAGACTCCAATCCGGACTTAGATGCACTTTCTGAGATTCGCTCAACGTCGCCGTCTCGCCGCCCTCTGTATGCACCATTGTAGCACGTGTGTAGCCCTACTCGTAAGGGCCATGATGACTTGACGTCATCCCCACCTTCCTCCAGTTTGTCACTGGCAGTCTCCTTTGAGTTCCCGACCAAATCGCTGGCAACAAAGGATAAGGGTTGCGCTCGTTGCGGGACTTAACCCAACATTTCACAACACGAGCTGACGACAGCCATGCAGCACCTGTCTCTAAGTTCCCGAAGGCACAAGCTCATCTCTGAGCTCTTCTTAGGATGTCAAGAGTAGGTAAGGTTCTTCGCGTTGCATCGAATTAAACCACATGCTCCACCGCTTGTGCGGGCCCCCGTCAATTCATTTGAGTTTTAACCTTGCGGCCGTACTCCCCAGGCGGTCGATTTATCACGTTAGCTTCGGGCACCAAACATAAAGTCCAATCCCCAAATCGACAGCGTTTACAGCGTGGACTACCAGGGTATCTAATCCTGTTTGCTCCCCACGCTTTCGCACATGAGCGTCAGTACATTCCCAAGGGGCTGCCTTCGCCTTCGGTATTCCTCCACATCTCTACGCATTTCACCGCTACACGTGGAATTCTACCCCTCCCTAAAGTACTCTAGACTCCCAGTCTGAAATGCAGTTCCCAAGTTAAGCTCGGGGATTTCACATCTCACTTAAAAGTCCGCCTGCGTGCCCTTTACGCCCAGTTATTCCGATTAACGCTCGCACCCTCCGTATTACCGCGGCTGCTGGCACGGAGTTAGCCGGTGCTTCTTCTGTAATTAACGTCAATGATATTATCTATTCAATAATACCCCTTCCTCATCACCGAAAGAACTTTACAACCCGAAGGCCTTCTTCATTCACGCGGCATGGCTGCGTCAGGGTTCCCCCCATTGCGCAATATTCCCCACTGCTGCCTCCCGTAGGAGTCTGGGCCGTGTCTCAGTCCCAGTGTGGCTGGCCATCCTCTCAGACCAGCTAGAGATCGCAGGCTTGGTAGGCCTTTACCCCACCAACTACCTAATCCCACTTGGGCTCATCTTATGGCAAGTGGCCTTACGGTCCCACCCTTTCATCTCTCGATTATACGCGGTATTAGCTGCAGTTTCCCACAGTTATCCCCCTCCATAAGCCAGATTCCCAAGCATTACTCACCCGTCCGCCACTCGTCAGCAAAAAAAGCAAGCTTTCTTCCTGCTACCGTTCGACTTGCATGTGTTAAGCCTGCCGCCAGCGTTCAATCTGAGCCATGATCAAACTCTTCAATTCAAAGTTCAATCGCTCAATAAACTGCTTAGCTAAAGTTTACACTTCTATTTAATATTAAGCTCTTAATATTAAATCAGTATGAATTTTCAGTTATAAGCACCTATTAAGACTTCAATAATTAAAATTTTTTTCAAAATGAAATCAATCAACAAGTGCCCACACAGATTGTCTGATAAATTGTTAAAGAACAAAACTGGTCGGCGAGATAGGATTTGAACCTACGACCCACTGGTCCCAAACCAGTTGCGCTACCAAGCTGCGCTACTCGCCGACACTAAATAATTTGGGGTGGCTAATGGGACTTGAACCCACGACAACCGGAATCACAATCCGGGGCTCTACCAACTGAGCTATAGCCACCATCAACTTTAGTTTTTATTGCATTAAACCTCTGGCACGCTCGACAGGATTTGAACCTGCGACCTTTGGCTCCGGAGGCCAACGCTCTATCCAACTGAGCTACGAGCGCTCATCGCGTCGTTGCGGGGCGTATATTAATGAGTTACAAAACACTTGTCTAGTACTTTTTTGAAAAAAAAACTCATTAGATAGTTTTTTGTTCAATTTGGATAGGAATTTTTAAATATACGCCTATTTCTTATGAATTTGAAGTTATTTGATTATTTTATTACGCGAATTAAATACAACTAAAAATAACAATGCAACTAAAAACCCTATAGTTGCCCCTGATATCCCCCAACATAAACGATTAGGTGAAGCAGGCTCGAGCGGCTGAGTAGGTCGTTTAGCATAACGATACGCCGTAAACTGCTCATCTAGTGGGCTGACGGCTCTCATCATTTGTAACTGTCCTTGCCAATCTTGCTTAAAATCAACTACATTTGATGTATTTTTCCCCAAGTTAAATTCTGTCGCATTCTTAACACGTTCAAATACCACTTTCCATTTTGTGATTAAATTACTATAGATAACTTGACGAGTTTCCTGATTAACATAATCAATAAATGCACTCAGTAATTCTGTAGCCAGTTTTGGATTTTCAAGCTCAAGAGTGATTGTATCAGCAAGTTCATTAGAATGCCCCATCTGAAATTTTATATTCTTTATTAACTTTTCTAATAAGGCAAGATCAATATGGGATTCACCTGTTTGTTTTTGTTTATAATATTCACTAGTCTGCCAAAAATGACGAATTAGATTGTCTGAATTTAACTGTCTTCTAAATTCATGATAAACAATATCTGTCTCATCTATGTTGTTATTATCTTGTTCTTGAATAAATTGATAAGTAGAGGAAAGTGAGTAATAGTTACCTAATGAAACAACATTTGGTCTTTCTACTTTTGCCTCTGCAATCCAAGACTTATTCACAGAAAAACTACTCCCATAAGCAATAACAGCTCCAATAATACTGATACTGATCATAGAAAAGATGTTTTTTAATAAAGTGCGGTCTGTTTTTTCAAAATTTTCTGTTTGAGTCATTATTTGCTCCTTGTTTGAATACGTTTTGCTCTTCTTTTCATTCGACGGATCCAACGTGTAATACGCCATGCACGAGTAATTGAGTAAGAATACATAAAAAATAAAAGGATGAAGCCACCAAACATGAGCCATTCATTAATATAGAAAATTTCCCCAAGAATTCCTATCACAGCACAAATTAGTGCAGCAAACGTAATAAGTAGAAATGCTTGTCTAGAAGTCAAACCTGCTCGCATCATAAGATGATGTATATGTAGTCGATCTGGGCGAAATGGACTTTTACCCTTACGTAATCGACGATACATAATGGCGACCATATCAATTAATGGAATAGCGATAATCCAAAGAGCGGTAACAGGATTCATAGGATGTCCTTTACCTTGTGTACTTAATAACAAAATCCAAATAATTGTAAAACCAATAAGAGTACTTCCAGCATCCCCCATGAATACTTTAAATTTGGCACCTAATGGAATACCGAGGTTCATCATAAAATAAGGTAAAATAGCAATAATTAGTGCAAAGCTCCAATAAGCGAGATCAAGTTGGTTATCCATAACCAACAAAATACCTATTGAAGCAAATGCTACACTAGATAAACCACCCAATAACCCATCAATACCATCAATCATATTAAAGGCATTAATTGCAGCAATGGTTGCTAATACTGTAATAATTAGACCTATTGAGCCAAGTGTTAATTGAAATGGTCCTATAATCTGCCCTAAATGATCTAAATACAGATTACCAAGATCAATCATCAACACCGCTAATATTGCTTGGACTCCTGCACGTAAAAATGGACTAATATCAAAACGATCGTCAATAATGCCTATAACTAATAAAATAAAAATACTAAATAGATAAAGCGTAGGCAACCGCATTTGCTCCCATTCTAATAAATAGAAACAAAAATTTCCGACAAACAACGAAATGCCACCTATGAGAGGGATAGCACCTTGATGTTTTTTACGGTAATTTGGTTTATCGACTAAACCAAATTTATTAGCAATAGGGCGCATGATAAGCAATGTTAAAAAAGCCCCTAAAAAAGTAACAAATAGACTCAACAACATTAGAAATTTCCTTTGAAGTTTTATGGGCGAAGAATACCATAAACCTTTTTTCTTCCATAAATATTTTTATCTATTTACTACTTTTTACAGTAAAATAAAAATAATTTGATTTATAACTTAGGATTTTATTATGACAACCTCTGCATCTTTATTTCAACGTGCACAACACACTATTCCTGGTGGCGTAAACTCACCAGTAAGAGCCTTTAAGGGCGTTGGTGGTACTCCTATTTTCATTGAAAAAGCACAAGGTGCTTATATTTTTGACACAGAGGGAAAACAATATATTGATTATGTCGGTTCGTGGGGACCTATGATTCTGGGGCATAATCATCCCACTATTTTAAATGCTGTAATAAAAACTGCAGAAAATGGTTTAAGCTTTGGTGCACCGACACTATTAGAGATCGAACTTGCTGAATTGGTTTGCTCTCTTATTCCATCTATGGAAATGGTTCGTATGGTCAGCTCAGGGACTGAGGCAACGATGTCTGCCATTCGGCTTGCTCGAGGTTATACTAAGCGAGATAAAATCATTAAATTTGAAGGTTGTTACCACGGGCATGCTGATTCATTATTAGTAAAAGCAGGATCGGGGGCGCTCACGTTAGGACAGCCAAACTCTCCAGGTGTTCCAGCTGATTTTGCTAAACACACCTTGACCTGCCAATATAATGATCTTGAATCTGTCAAACAAGCATTTATACAATTTCCGAATGAAATTGCTTGTATCATCGTTGAACCTGTTGCTGGCAATATGAATTGTGTTCTACCTAAACCACATTTTTTACAAGGTCTACGAGAACTTTGTGATCAATATAATGCGGTATTTATTATTGATGAAGTTATGACAGGCTTCCGTGTTGCTTTAGGCGGAGCACAGTCTTATTACAATGTAAAACCCGATTTGACTTGCCTTGGCAAAGTCATTGGAGGTGGTATGCCAGTTGGCGCATTTGGTGGTAAAAAAGAAATTATGGAATATATTGCACCAACAGGTCCAGTTTACCAAGCAGGGACATTATCTGGTAACCCAATTGCCATGGCAGCTGGATTAGCTTGTTTAAATGAACTCAAACAACCAGGTAATGAACAACAGCTTACAGTACAGACTGAAAAATTAGCTTTAGGTCTAAAAACATTAGCAAAGAAACATCAAGTACCTTTTGTCGTTAATTACGTAGGCGGTATGTTCGGTTTATTTTTCACAGACCAAGAAGAGGTATCTTCTTATCAGGATGTCATGACATCTGACATACAAAAATTTAATAGTTTTTTCCATAATATGTTAGCAGAAGGTATCTACCTTGCACCTTCTGCCTTTGAAGCGGGCTTTATGTCTTTAGCCCATTCAGAGCAAGATATTGAACGTACTTTACAAGCTGCTGATATTGCGTTCGCCGCTTTAGCGGGTAATTAATCACAAAATATGACAAAAACAGACCGCACTTTTGTAAAGCAAATCTAAAGTGCGGTCATTTTTTCAGTGGCTTTACTGACTTTTTAGTGCAAGACTTGATAAAGTCGATCTTTCAATTTTGCTCTTTCAGTTGCAGTAAGCGCCTTATTCTGATGATTAGTCAAAATAAAGAAATCTTCAGCTCTTTCACCAATTGTGGTAATTTTTGCATTCAGCAAATTCAATTTTAACTCACTAAATACTTGGCTCACTTTAGCTAATAAACCCGTTTGATCTAGCGCAAATAATTCCATTTCAGTCTGTTCTGGACGGTTTTCTTTTAAAAAACGGATCTCTGTTTTTACGTTAAAATGAGCTAATTTAGGATTAGGCAATACTGTATTTTTTATCGGCTGAGTTGTGCTAAGTGCTTTAGTAAGTGCTTTTTCTAAACTACGACGACGCTCAAATTTTACTAATTGACCATCTAATTCGGTCACAATAAAACTATCAAAGACATATCCATCATGACTCGTTATAATTTGTGCATCATGAATACTAAATTTTTTTGCTCCAATTGTGGTCACGACGTTATTAAATAAATTAGGTTGATCTTTACAATACACAAAAACCTCTGTTCCACCCTCTGAAAATCGATTACTAATTTTCACTAATAATTCTTGATTTGACTCACATAATAATTGTGTATGCCATGCAATTTGTTTTGGTGTATTACGCAAAAAATATTCATCTGGACATCTTTGCCAGATTGCTATGATTTGTTGTTCGTTAATTTCCGTATTCTGAGCTAACAATGCTAATGCTTGCTGACGATGTGTATCAATTTTTTGCTGATGATCAAGTAAACAATCCATACCTTGATCAAATTGTTGACGGGTAAACTGGTATAAAGTAGCAATTAATGTACGTTTCCAGCTATTCCATAATGTTTCATTCGTTGCACAAATATCAGCAACAGTTAAACAAGTCAAATAATCTAAACGGACTTGGTTTTGTACTGTTTCTGCAAAATTTAATACCACTTCTGGATCATGAATATCACGTCTTTGTGCCGTCACGGACATTAATAAATGTTCTTTTACTAACCATACTAATGTCTGAATCTCACGCTGATCAAAACCATGTAACTGAGCAAATTCTGCAACATCAATAGCCCCTAATTCAGCATGTTCCCCTCCCCTCCCTTTTGCAATATCATGAAATAATGCAGCAATATATACTAAAGTGCGGTCGTTTAATCGTGGAAATATTTGACTGCACACAGGATGTATTTGCTGACTTTCGGGATCTAAAAAATGCTCTAACTTCAATAAAGTGCGTAACGTATGTTCATCAACAGTATAACAATGAAATAAATCAAATTGCATTAACCCTGCTATATGATGCCATTGTGGTAAATAAGCATTTAATACTCCATATTTGTGCATAGGTACGAAAGCTCGCTCAATAGCTTTAGGTTGATTAAATAAACGTAAGAATTTTTCTCGTGCAATCGGATAATCACTCAGGCATCTATCTAATTGCTTAAGTGAAAGGTGTAGCTGACGCAATGTTGAAGAATGTATTTCAGCTTGATGATATTGGGTTAAATGAAAAAAAAGATCGAGAATTATTTCAGGTTGTTGTATAAAAATCTGAGGCTGTCTTAAGCAAATTGCATTATTTACGCGTTGAAAATAACTATCTAAGATTTGTATTTGAACAGTATCGTCAGTTTGTAAAAAATGTTCATGATAATGTTTAACTAACAAATCACTTAATAAAGAAATTGTTTGTAGTGCTTGAAAAAATGCTTTCATCATCTTCTCTACACCATGATTTGATGAAGCATCAAATCCCAATAATTCGGCAACTCGGATTTGCCTCTCAAACAAAAGGCGATTGTCATAGCGTTTTAACATTAAATGTAACGCAAAACGTACTTGGAATAAAAACTGCTGACTTTCTTGTAACAACCCATATTCTTCAGGATAAATAAAGCCTGATTTTAAAATATCATCTAAATTTTTAGCACCAGTATGGCGTAATGCTATCCAATACAATAAATGTAAGTCACGTAATCCACCTGGACTATGTTTAATATCTGGTTCAAGGTTGTAACTGGTATTATTATAACGTTGATAGCGTAAAGTACGTTCTTCTGTTTTGGCATAAAAGAAAATATCGCATGGCCAAAAATCAGCTTGTTGTACAAGATTCATTAATTGCTTAAATTGCGTTTTATTACCAATTAAATAACGAGCTTCTAATAAATTGGTTGCAATAGTGATGTCTTGTTGTCCTTCAATGTTGCATTCAGATAAAGTACGCACTGCATGTCCCACATCAAAGCCACTATCCCATAAAAATTGAACAAATTGACTAATTTGATGACTTGTTTTCTGATCAAGCGCTTGTTCAGCTAAAATTAAAAAATCTAAATCTGATAGCGGAAACATTTCTTGACGACCATATCCCCCAACCGCAATAAGCGTTAACTGTGAGTTATCCGCTAATTGAAATCGTTGCCAAAGGTCACACAAAAGCTGGTCACAAAACAGGGTGCGATTCGCAATGAGCTCATATACTGAAAAACGGGCAAAATGTTGTTGCTCAAATTGTTTTAAATTTTCCTTCTGAATTTTAACCGCACTTGCTTGCAACTCTATCACTGGGGAATATGAAAAAAGCATACTTGCCTCAATATTAATATAAAAAATGGCTGAAAATTCAGCCATATTATCTAAGAGATTATTACAAATTCACCATAATACGTTCAATACGTCCTGTCGCGATTTCTTCATCACGAATTGTCATCACTTCACAACCAGTTTCAGTCACAACAAGTTGATGTTCATACTGTGCTGAATGACTACGGTCTTTGGTTTTCACAGTCCAGCCATCTCCCATTAAACGAACTTCTTTTTTACCAGCATTGATCATTGGCTCAATAGTAAACACCATACCCGGTTGTAATATAACACCACCATCATCTGCATAATAATGTAAAACTTGTGGCTCACAATGAAACTCAGATCCAATACCATGTCCACAATATTCTCGTACCACACTAAATCCTTGGCTTTCAGTATATTTTTGTACAGCACGACCAATCTCATTTAAACGAATACCTGGCTTAACAGTTCTCAAGCCAACATATAAAGCTTCTTGTGCTGCTTCACAAAGTTTCTGACTACGTACATTGGTTTCACCCACAATATACATTTTGGAGTTATCGCCAAAATATCCATCTTTGATCACAGTCACATCAATATTGACAATATCACCGTGCTTTAAAATTTTATCATCGCGCGGAATCCCATGACAGACGACTTCATTAATAGAAATACAAGTCGCTTTAGGAAAGCCATGGTAACCAAGACAAGCTGGAATAGTTTTTTGCTGCTCAACCATATATGAATGGCAAATACGGTCTAATTCTCCAGTGCTTACACCTTCTTTGACATAAGGTTCAATCATCACTAATACATCTGAAGCTAATTTACAAGCTTCGCGCAATTTCACAATTTCTTCTTCTGTTCTTAATGGAATTGCCATATTAAAATTTCTCTCCATAAAACTGACTTGTACAAGAATTATAACATTATATTCCTTAAAAATCCTTGATAAATTCTTGAACGGATTAGTCGGTTATTAGATAATACACAAATTCAGTTGAAATTATAGCGAGATAAATTATGACAGATATTTCTGTGCCATTAACCTTTACCGATGCGGCTGCAAATAAAGTAAAAACACTCATTAGTGAAGAAGAAAATCCGAACTTAAAATTACGTGTTTATATCACAGGCGGTGGTTGTAGTGGCTTCCAGTATGGCTTCACATTTGATGAAAAAGTTAATGACGGAGATCTCACTATTGAGAAATCAGGTGTACAATTAGTTATTGATCCAATGAGCCTACAATATCTTATCGGCGGAACAGTCGATTATACAGAGGGTTTAGAGGGCTCTCGTTTTATCGTTAATAATCCTAATGCTTCAACAACTTGTGGCTGTGGTTCATCATTCAGTATCTAATATGGATTTTCAATTTACTTCTCAGTTAGGCTCAATTATCGTGAAATGTTCTATGGAACACGAGGCGATAGCTAATTGGTTTAATAGTGAAGTGCGGTCAGATTCTAATAAAATTCAAGACCTACTTCATCGACTCCAACTACTTAAAGCACAAGAGGAATTTACTTTAATTGGTCACGAATATACGCTTTTTGTTAATCAAGAGGAAATCATGGTTCTTGCGAATAATTTGATGATTGAAAATGATCAACCACTTGAAGATGACTTTCATTATTATGATGAAGAAAGCATCGCTTTTTGTGGAACGGATGATTTTATTCATTTATTACAAGCTTATTTAGATTTTACTCAACCATAATTCTTCGACCTCATTCGAGAATGCCCTATGTCAAAAGTAAAAAAAGCCAAATCGACACGAAAAAAATCTTGGTTCATATTATTCATTAAACTCGCCTTCACTTTGACCTGTCTATTAACTTTCTATGCGGTGTATTTAGATTGGCAAATAAGAACTAAAATGAATGGGCAAATTTGGCGCCTCCCAGCTGAAGTATATAGTCGCATTGAGAGTATCCGCCTTGAAGATCACCTAACATTCGAACAAGTAAAACAATTATTACTTGATAACGAATACCGCCAGACTAAGCTGATTGCAGCACCTGGTGATTTCAAAGTTGAAGACAATACTATCGTGTTATTACGCCGAGCATTTCCTTTTCCTGTACAGCCTGAAGCACAGCGTGTTTTTCGTCTACGCTTTCAAAATGAGCACTTAAATGTTATTGAAGATTTAATTAACCAACATACTATTCCAGAATTTCGCCTCGCACCTAAATTAATTGCAATGCTACAATCAGACAAAGAAGAACGTCTTGCAATTACCTTACAAAATTATCCACGTTTGCTCATTGATGCTCTGTTATTAACTGAAGATCGTCGATTTTACCAGCACGAAGGTATCAGTTTACTTGGCATTGCACGTGCAACAATAACCAATATCCAAGCAGGACATACCGTTCAAGGTGGCAGCACCTTGACTCAGCAACTAGTCAAAAATCTTTTTTTGACGAATGAACGAACATTAACCCGCAAACTAAATGAGGCTTTAATGGCGGTCATTTTGGATTGGCGTTATGATAAAAATCGTATTTTAGAAACTTATCTGAATGAGATTTATTTAGGACAAAGTGGTGATATACAAATTCATGGTTTTGAATTAGCTAGCTATTTTTATTTTGGACGATCGACACGTGAAATTAGCCTTGATCAGATTGCGTTATTAGTTGGGATGGTAAAAGGCCCATCTTTATACAATCCTTGGCGTAATCCTAAGAATGCGATAGAACGCCGTAATGTTGTGTTAGCGTTGTTACGAGATCATAAAGTGATCGGCAACGAACTGTACCAAATGTTAATTCAACGACCATTAGGCGTACAAGAACGTGGGCAAATAACACGTAAATATCCAGCATTCATTCAAACACTACAAGCCGAACTACGTGAACAATTAGGTGAAAATAAGGCTAGTAATTTATTAGGCGCACGTATTTTTTCGACGTTAGATATCAAACAACAAACTCATGCCGAAAATGCTGTTGTCAATGCGACATCGACTTTGCAAGCTAAGCATAAAAATCCTCATTTACAAGCAGCTATGGTTATTGCTGACTATCGTTTAGGTGAAGTACGTGCATTAGTAGGTGGTTTACAAACACAATATGCGGGGTTTAACCGTGCATTAAGTGCCAAGAGACAAATCGGCTCCTTAGTGAAGCCTTCTATCTATTTAGCTGCACTTGCCCAACCCGAGCATTTTCGCTTAAATACTCCTATTCAAAACCAGCCAATCACAATTAATATTAAAGGTAGCCCACCTTGGCAACCACGTAATTACGATCGCAAATACAGTGGTCCAGTGATGTTTATGGATGCCTTAGCTCGCTCATTAAATATTCCAACTGTGAATATCGGTATGCAAGTTGGTTTAACTAATGTCATTGAAACACAGCAAAAAATGGGGTGGGATAAAGTAAAAATTCCAAAAGTACCATCAACTTTATTAGGTGCTTATGCTATTTCACCTTATGAAGTTACTCATTTATATCAAGTCATTGCAAACCAAGGTCAAAAAATTCCATTAGTGACGATTGACAGTGTCACTGATCAACAAGGTAATTTATTATATCAACGTCGTTTAGAACCAGAACCTGTCGTGCCAGCAGAAGCAGCTTACCAGACACTGTATGCTATGCAACAAACCGTTGAGCGAGGCACTGCACGTAGCTTGCAAACGCAGTTTGCCCATTTACACTTAGCAGGAAAAACAGGTACGACAAATGACGCACGTGATACATGGTTTGTTGGGATTGATGGCACACATATTGCCACAGTTTGGTTAGGGCGAGATGATAACGCTGAAACAAAATTGACAGGCGCTTCTGGAGCATTACAAGTATATAGAGACTACTTACAGCGTAATACTACACGTCCTCTGAATTTAGCCTCATTAGCTACAATAGAGTGGATAGGTATTAATGAACACGGTGCTTGGGACTGTACAAGTACACGTAAAATTCCTGTGTGGAGAAATAAAGAGCAATCTTTCTGTCAAACGACTGAATCTATACCATATAAACAAAATATTTGGGATGTATTAGGTCCAGAATACCAATCGCCAAACCTACCTGCTCCAGTAGAAGAAGCAACGGCAAATTAATACACAAAGTGCGGTTAAAATTCTGAAAATTTCAACCGCGCTTCATATTGCACAATAAATGACTTACAAGTTTTTCAGTTTATCCAAAGATGGAGCAAAATAGTAACTACCTGTCACGGCTTTAGTAAAGCCTAACAAGCGATCGGTTTTACCGTCTTTTTCACCAAACATATTCAACAACTGCTGTTCAATATTATATAAAGTTGCACAATAAGCAATAAAGAATAAACCATGCTTACCACTCGCTGTACCATAAGGTAAGCTCTGACGTAAAATCTTTAACCCAACACCATTCTCTTTTAAATCTGTACGTCCTACATGAGATGTATCTAATTTGTTATCTAATTCAACACTATCAGGCTTTGTACGACCAATAACAGTTTCCTGTTTTGCTGTCGTTAGCTTTTCCCATTTAGTTAAATTGTGTTCATAGCGTTGTGTAAATACATAACTGCCATCAATATCATCGCCTTGTGCAATTAATGCCACTTCAGCACGCTTAGCATCCTGTGGGTTTTCAGTACCATCAACAAATCCTGTAAAATCACGCTCTTCAATCCAGCGGAAACCATGAATCTCCTGTTGAACATCAATTGCATTTGCAAACGCTGCCATAGCTGCTTGTGCAACAGAAAAGTTAACATCTGGACGTAATGATTGAATGTGAACTAATAGATCATATTGTGTCGCAGGTGCAGAAGCATCGCCTTTACCTAAAGTCATAAAAGGCTTTAATTCTTGCGCACTCTTTTCGCCTGCTAATTGTTTCCAAACTTTATCACCAAATGCGACAACTGCACCCAATCTAGTATCTGGAAATTGTTGTTGTAATTGGGCTAACTTTTCACAAAACTGACGACTTGCCTCTGGAATTGCAGCTAAGTTTGTAATATTTGCCTCTAAATAAATTGCTGCTTTACAATGTTCTAATAATATACCACTTTGCGCTGTCATGTTATTCTCTCTCTATCAAATCTAAAAAGTGACTCAAATTATAAGCGGTTATGCGTTTTTCAACAAATAAAGTTAGATAAAAGATCATAACCGCTTAGATTAAACTAATAGTGGACAGCTGAACCAGTTGAAATCATTTCTAATTGCATATTTTCACTAAATAATAAGATATCATGGTTTCCTAAAACAGTTGCAGAATCACCCTCAATAGATAATGCCGTGCCTTCTGGTAAGGCATATACTTTTGAATTAGGATTAACGATCAGAAATTCAGCTAGCCTTTCCTCTCGACTCTCACCATTATGTCCTTGTGGCTTACCAGAAATAAAATGTGGATTTATTTGATGTGGAAATAAATTTAAGGCATCGAATGATGGAGGATAAGTAATTGGCATATCATTAGTTGTCATAATAGAACAACCAGCAACATTTGCTCCCGCACTCCAACCAAAATAAGGCGTGCCCGATTCAACTTTAGCACGGATTGCTTCAATCAAGTTATGCTCATACATCCCTTTTAACAAACAAAACGTATTCCCACCACCAATTGCAATCACATCAGCTTGCTCAATCATATCTACATGTTTTGCTGTGCGATGAACAGAAACGATATTCACTTGAAGTTCAGCTAGTGCTTTTTGTACTTTTGCTTCATATTCATCATAAGATTGACGTACACCTGCATAAGGAATGAAAGCGACTGTTTTCCCCTGATAATCAGCTAAAAATTGTTTTAACCACGGGATCGTATGGACTAAATAATCGGTTTGTTGGTATTTAGAACCACTCATTAATAACATTTTTTTCATCATAAGCCTCGCTGTATTTTACACTTAATTAATGCTCTCATTATGCAATGCCTCTCAAGAAAGATAAAAATAAAGTTATGTATTTCGTGAGCGAAATCACACAATCCTGTTGTGATGTTAAATTTCCGTTAAGTCAAATTTAAGAACTCTGATAAAACTTGTGCTTTCAATCACATTTTCAATATGTTCTGTTTATTTTTGTTGCGAAAAAAACTCATAAGCGCATAATTGCATTAACGAAGATAATAATCACTATCATTTAGGTTAGTTATATGAGCCGTTTTCACTGGATACGATATATTTTTTTCACTGTTATAGTTTTTCTCTTTTCTACTGCACAAGCCAAAGATAATTATGCACAATGGGTACAAGATATTGAAAGTCGCCTAGATAAAACTGCATTGTTATACCAGCAAAACAATATTGATGATGCGCGTACTGAAGTACAGATGGCGTATTTTGAAGTTTTTGAAAATCTAGAAGGTCCAATCCGAATTAATTTCTCCGCACAAAAAAGCTATCAAATGGAAGCCACTTTTGGCGAGATTCGTAAAATGATTGGTGAACAAAAACCACTTACGGAAATACAAAATAAAATTGATGGATTAAAAGCGGAGCTGCACGCTGTCTTGCCAGCTCTGACAGAAGGACATCAACTCAATGCTTCTGGACAACATGATGTTTATACTAATCAACACATTGCACAACATTGGCAACAAAGTTTTAAAATCATTGATGATTTATTAGCACAAGCTATTACAGCTTATGAAAATAGTGATTTTACTCAAGCTAAAAAACTCGTCCAGCAAGCACAATATGATGGTTTTAAAAACTCAGAAATGGAAATGTCAATTCGTCAAAACCGTTCAGCCGCAATTTCTGCAGGAATTAACCAACAGTTTTATGATTTGATCCGTTTGAGTGATAAACCTGATCAAATAAATCATCTAGGCTACCAAATCACAGTATTACTGCAAGATATTGAAGAGCAATTACCTGATTTACCAACCACACGTGAGCATCAAGTTGCACAATCATCAGCAGTGCAACTCACTGATGATACACTAAATCAAGATTGGAATAAGATCACGACTGAAATCAATCAAGGTATCCAACAAGCTATTACATTATATCAACAAGGTGATAGTAAAAAAGCAATGCTTACAGTACAAGATACTTACTTTGATGTGTTTGAAAGTAGTGGTATGGAAAATAAAATTGGCTCGCGTGATAGCCAATTTAAAGCTAAGCTTGAAGGCTATTTCACTCGCTTAGTCAGCTTAATTAAAGCGAATGCCAGCATAAATCAATTACAAGAACAGGCTACAGGTTTAGCACAAGACCTGAATAATGCAGTAGATATGCTACAAGGTGAAAACCAAAGCCATTGGTCGATGTTCCTTTATAGCTTACTGATTATTTTACGTGAAGGTCTAGAAGCATTACTCATTGTAGCTGCAATTATCACTTATTTGATCAAAAATAATCATCAAGACAAACTCCCTGTGATTCGCCAATCTGTATATATCGCATTAATAGGTAGCTTAATTACTGCAGCAATATTCCAGTTAGTCTTTTCAAATGCGGGTGCTAGCCGAGAGCTATTAGAAGGCTTCACTATGATGATCGCGGTAGTCATGTTATTCATGATGAGTTATTGGTTACTTTCTAAGGTTGAGGCACAAAATTGGAAACGTTATTTAGAAGGTAAATTATCTACTGCCCTAACTACAGGATCATTAGTTGGTTTATGGCTAACTAGCTTTTTAGCGGTCTATCGTGAAGGTGCCGAAACTGTCCTGTTTTATTATGCTTTAGCTGGTGATGCCACAACTGCTGTGAGTTATTTCTATCTTTTGGCGGGCTTTTTTGTTGGCATTATTATTCTGGCAATTTGCTACTTCATCATGCGCTATACCGTCGTGAAATTGCCATTAAAACCATTCTTTATGTTCACTGGCATATTTATGTATCTCATGGCATTTGTTTTTGCAGGAAAAAGTGTTCTTGAGTTAATTGAAGGTAAATTATTTGAACCCACCCTCATTACAGGTATCCCTGAAATTAGTTGGTTAGGTATTTATCCTTATGTTGAAACATTACTACCACAAGTTGTTCTAATTTTTGCAGCAATTTTTGCTTTGTTCTATATGAAGTATCAAAGTAATAAAGCTATTTAATATTATATATCAATACTTAAAGATTGAGAGGAGATTGAGTATGAAAAAAGCACTTTTCACAACAACCTTGTTAGCTAGCATTTTGGCTGCACCATCCGCATTGGCATTTAAAGAATATCCAATCGGTGAGCCAGTTGAAATGAATGGTATGGAAATTGCAGCAGTATATCTACAGCCAGTAGATATGGAGCCACGTGGTATGGGGCTGCCTGCAGCAAAATCTGATATTCACTTAGAAGCAGATATCCATGCGATTAAAGGTAATGTGAATGGCTTCGGTGAAGGTGAGTGGATGCCATATTTAACTATCAACTATACTTTAGTAAATACGGATACAGGTGAAAAACAAGAGGGAACATTTATGCCAATGGTAGCTGGCGATGGTCCACACTATGGTTTAAATATTAAAATGATGGGTGTAGGTAACTACAAATTGACATACCACATTGAGCCACCACCAAAAGCAGGTATGCACCGCCACACTGATGAAGAAACTGGTGTGGGTCGTTGGTGGAAACCATTTGATGTAAACTATGAATTTAAATACACAGGTTTAAATTGATAAAAAGATAAGGTGCGTGATAAACGCACCTTCGCTATTTGTTATCTACTCTTTTATATTTCCAATGACTATTTCCACATCAAAATAGTCATTGGAAATATTAGTATTTTCACTGAAATATCATTTCGGGCTGAATTCTACACGGATATATTATGAATTATTTTTTTACATTTTTATTGCAAAATCTACTACCTTTTGCCTTACTCCTTGGTTGTGCTTGGTCATATTATCCGCAAGTTAAAACCAAACCGCTTATTTGGATTTCTATCATCAGCTTTACTTTAGGAGTGATAACAATTCTTCATCTGCCAAGAAGTCAAACTGTCAATTTAATCCTAACAAGCTTTATCCTAGTTAGCCTAATTTTGTTTTATATTTGCCAATTTTTTCACACCTATAAAATAGCCTATCTATGGCACGTACTACTAACATTTATCGCAGGAGTTTTTTGGGGAAAAGATCCTAATCTTTCTGCAATTACCAACACCGATGTTATCAATACTGATTTTATTTTGCATAGTAGTGCAATTATTCTTGGCATCCTACTCTGCTTATTCGTTACAATCTGGATTAATATTTTATTAAAGCAATGCAAAATACAAAACAGACTAACTGTACTCTCTTATTTTATTACAACATTAGTGACATTACTTCTGATTACACCACTATTTGGCGATCTACTACTGACTTTAATGAAATTACAGATAATAGACTTAACAAAACCACGCCTTAGCTTCGTTGCTAAATCAGGTAATATAGCCAACTTCTTTAACTACATTCATACTGTCATATTATTTATTGTTATTCTTGCGTTTACTATCAATATTCACTTCGTGCGAAAACATGCGATGCAACAGGAGTCTCAACCGATCGAAAAACGCAAAAAACAAGCCGCACTTT
Organism: Pasteurella canis; assembly: GCF_900454865.1. Classification (GTDB taxonomy): domain Bacteria; phylum Pseudomonadota; class Gammaproteobacteria; order Enterobacterales; family Pasteurellaceae; genus Pasteurella; species Pasteurella canis. Next base: position 936,317 of record NZ_UGTV01000015.1, read on the forward strand.
TAGTGTCACATCGCTTAATTTTTTGGGGCATAGTCATCATTTTCTTAATATTAAGCACTCAACTTTACTGGGATAAAATCGCCTCCCAACCGCCACGTTTATCTGAAGCAACACCTGTTCAAATGGATAACAATAACCAAGTTTCTATTCCAATTGAGAAAGTAAAAGATGGTAAACTCCACCGTTTTGTTTGGATTGCTGATGATGGTAAAGCAGTACGCTTCTTCTTAATTAATCGTTTACCCGATCGCCTCAGTTTAGCCGCTGTATTTGATGCCTGTATTTTATGTGGTGATCAAGGATATGTGATGGAAGGCGATCAAGTCGTCTGTGTTGGCTGTGGTGTAAGAATGTTTATTCCTTCCATTGGTAAACCAGGTGGTTGTAATCCTGTCCCTATTGAAAATTGGCAACAAAATGATACACATGTGATTATTACGAAAAAAAGTTTAGAAGAGGGATTAAACTATTTTTCTACTATCGTCGAAATTGATGTTATTGATCCTGTTGATCATACTCAACTAAAAAATACGAAAACAGAACATAAATATAGCTATGAAGGTAAAACCTACTTCTTTGCTAATGACAAAAACCTCAATTTATTCCGCGAAGAGCCAGAAAAATATCTCAAAATTGAAGGAGGTCAATAATGTTAACTCGTATGCTCATTCAGTCTTGGCGCTTTGGTTTAAAACGTAAATTACTGGCTATTGTTACCATTTTCCTCGCTGCGGGCTTAGTCTCTGCCTTACTCGCAGTCTCTATTGATATTGGCGATAAAATGGCTCGCGAGCTAAAATCTTATGGGGCAAACATTTTAGTTGAGCCTGCCAGTAGTGCTATCCTGCCGCAAGATGTAAATGGAGCAAGCTCACTGGCAAGCCAAGACTTTCTTGACGAAAAAGAATTAGCCAATGTTAAAGACATTTTCTGGCGTAATAATATTGTTGGTTTCGCTCCACTTTTAAATGCAGAGGTACAGGCACAAAAAATCGATCAAAATGCAGTGCAAACAGTCCAAATTTTAGGCACATTCTTCGACCATCAAATTGCCATTCCCGATGAAGAGGATTATCACACAGGACAAAAGATCATTAGTCCATATTGGAAAGTTCAAGGCGAATGGGTAGATGATCGAAAAGATGATTTCACTGATCTCATCCCTGCTCTAATTGGTGAACAATTGTCAAAAACAACACAATGGCAACAAGGCGATCAAATACAACTTAACTATCAAGAGGCTGAATTTACTCATCAATTACGTGTTGAAATTAAAGGTATTCTTGCTACGGGTGGACAAGAAGAAAAACAACTTGTCCTGCCATTAAGTGCGGTACAAGATCTACTAGGTTTACAAGGTAAAATACAAGCAATTAAAGTATCGGCGCTTACCGTCCCTGAAAATGCACTTTCACGTAAGGCACGTGCAAATGTCGATGGACTAGATGCTGAAGAATATGACCGTTGGTATTGTACAGCCTATGTTTCCTCTATCTCACACCAACTTGAAGAGGCTATTTCAGGAGCTATAGTGCGTCCAATCTGGCAAGTTGCAGCATCTGAAGGTGTAGTCATTGAAAAAATTCAACTACTACTCGCTGTAGTCACAATTGCTGCCTTAATTGCTGCTGCAATGGGAATTGCCTCATTAATGACTACAACCATCATTGAGCGAAGCAAAGAGATTGGTTTGATGAAGGCTCTTGGTGCATATCAATGGCAAATTGTACTCTTATTTTATTGTGAAGCTATCATTAGTGGATTATTAGGGGGTATTGCTGGTTGTATCGCAGGTTGGGGATTAGCAAAATTTATTGGTACCACATTATTCGGTGCACCACTAGATTTTGCATGGATTGTGGTGCCTTGCGTATTAGTACTCTCAATACTTATTGCTCTAATCGGTACATGGTTCCCTGCACATCGTATTGCACGCTTGTATCCAGTGGAGGTGCTTTATGGTCGCCAATAAGTCAAAATCTATGTTTTGGCGTTTAATTTTACGCGCTTTACGTTTACGCTTGCAGCGTGTATTTATCATCTTTGCAGCCTTAACCGTTGGTGCCAGCATTGTCACCGCAATGGCTGCCGTCTATTTTGATATCAATACGAAAATGAGCCAAGAGTTACGTACTTTTGGGGCGAATTTCTATATTGGACCAACTACCAGTGGCTTAATTCAAGAACAACAATTACAACAAATCCTTACTCAAGCGCCGCAAGGTTTTATCACTGCAGCAAGCCCCTACTTATATGGTATTACACGCAGTGAACTAGAAAAAATTGTCCTCATGGGAGTATGGTTTGAAGATATGAAAACTTTAGCGCCCTACTGGCAAATTACAGGCTCACAAATTGGCGTCAATTTTGATGACCGTAATGCAATGATTGGTAAAACATTAGCAGAACGCTTAAATTTAAAAGTGGGAGATAAAATTACACTTAGTAAAAATGCTGTAGAAAAGCAGAGTTTTAATATTAAAGCTATCATTGAGTCAGGTGATGCTACTGACAATATGTTAATTGTCAACTTAGAATTTGCTCAAAATTGGTTAGAAAAAGAAGGGCAAGCAACAAACGCCTTATTAAATGTTAAAAATGATCAAGGACAAGTGGAAGCCTTTGCAACACAATTACAACAACATTATCCTGATTTAGAAATTCGCCCTATTCGTAAAGTTTCTGCTTCTGAAGGGCAAATTTTAGATAAAATTAAAGGCTTAATGGGTTTAATATCAATCGTTATCTTAATTCTTGCCACATTATGTGTGAATACAACATTAATTGCGATTGTTGGTGAACGAGCGAAAGAATTTGCATTACAAAAAGCATTAGGCGCTAAACAACAAGATATTATTAGGCAAATTGGCACAGAAACATTCATTATTGCACTTTGTGCTATTATCACGGGATTAATCATCGGCTATTTACTAGCACAAATTCTAGGATTGACTGTTTTCAAAGCCTATATTGATATGCGATTACCTGTTATACCTATTACGATTATCTTATCATTATTAGTCGCATTCATTGCTGTCATTGTACCAACACGACGCGCTTTAGATATCCAAACTGCCAATGTATTAAAAGGCGAATAATGTGCTATAACACGATTGTAAAAATATAATACAGTACAGCAGAAAACCTCCTGTAGTACTCACTTAGCAAAAGGTAGACTATGTCAAACTATGTCATTGAAACACAGCATTTATACAAACGATTTGATCAAGTGACCGCACTTGAAGATATCAATATCCAAATAAAAAAAGGTGAATTCGTTGCAATTATGGGGGCTTCTGGCTCAGGTAAAACTACATTAATGAACATTCTCACAGGCTTAGATACAGCGTCTGAAGGGAAAGTTATCTTAGATGGTATTGATGCGGCACAACTTGATGAGGTTGGTCGGCAACGTTTTCGGGCTGAAAAAATTGGTTTAGTATTTCAACAATTTCATTTAATCCCATATCTCACTGCACTTGAAAATGTCATGCTAGCTCAACACTACCATAGCGTGATTGATGAAGAGACAGCCAAAGTAGTACTAAAACAAGTAGGGCTAGATCATCGTTTTGATCATCGACCAAGTCAGCTATCAGGTGGGGAACAGCAACGAGTATGTATTGCCCGAGCATTAGTTAACCAACCACCTGTCATCTTCGCAGATGAGCCAACGGGAAATCTGGATGAAAAAAACGAACAACTCGTGCTAGATTTATTGATTGAATTGAATAAGCAAGGTAGAACTGTTGTCATGGTGACGCATAATCCAGAGCTAGGCAAGTTAACACATCGTACAATTTTCTTACAACATGGTAAATTTCTACGAGAAGAACATAATGAAAATTAATGACCTTCTAACTGCATTACTCAAACTCATACTGCTAAGTGTGGTCTGTTTTTCTTTGATGTCATGTAAAGAGCAACAAGCTGTTGTTGGGCAATCCGCTCCAGATATTGCAGCATTTGATTTACAAGGGAATAAAGTGAGTCTCTCTGATTGGAAAGGAAAAACGATTATCCTTAATTTCTGGTCTGAAACTTGTGGAATTTGTATTAATGAATTGAAATCATTTGAACAATTTATGCAAAATTACCCTAACAATAATTTACATATTATTGCAATGAATATTGATGGTGAGAAAATAGATACTCAAGCTACTGTAACTAAAAGGAAAATTCAGCTTCCAGTAGTTAAAGATCAGCTTAAGATCAGTGCAGAACGCTATCAATTAATTGGTACCCCCACCTCTTTCGTTATTGACCCAGAAGGGAAAATCCTTTATAAATTCGAGGGCTTAATTCCCCCTAAAGATTTACATTTACTCTTTAAAGGCTAAATAATGAAAAAAATTTACTCTACTCTATTAATTATGAGCTGCGCAATTTCAACAGCACAAGCAGAAGTAAGCGCAGAACGTGGAAAGCAATTATTCAAACCTTGTGCATTTTGTCATGGTAATAATGCGGAAAAATCAGCATTAAATCAATCACGGCCACTAAAAGACTTAGCGGCAAACGAGATTATCAATGCGTTAAAAGCGCGTAAAGATGGGCAAGTTGTAGGTGCTGGCAATGCCGCTAAATCTCGCTTATCTGATGAAGATATGCAAAGTATCGCGAAATTTATCGAAACATTAAAATAGAATTAACTTTGATGGCGTAATAATAGTACGCCATTTTCTTACACTTTCAGCTAAACAAAATCGTATGACCCGAATTAATCTTGTATCACCAACTGAACTTTGCGACCAGCACTTACTTGCAGAACATCGTGAATTAACTCGTATACCGAATGCAGTGGCAAAAGGAAAATATGATTTAACTGGTCAACCCGATGATTATAAATTAGGTACTGGACATGTTCGTTTTTTCTTTAATAAACTCACTTTTCTAAAAAAACGTTATGATTTATTACATCACGAATGTAAAGCACGTGGTTTTAATGTGCAATACATTTGGCCACAGAACTTACCTACTGATAAAAAATTGTGGTTAGATTATCAGCCAAGCGAACAGGCATTAAAAATAAACCAAGCACGTATTTTAGAAAGAATGCCTGCTAAAGCTCGATTTACACCTGCAAAATTATAGTTTAAATAACCAATCGTCTTCCTTTGGCATTTGCAAATAAAAACCTTGCTGTTGAATCTGTTCTAATACTTGTTTTTTATCTGCATTAACCAAAAGTTTATTGCCTGCGAGATTAAACATCATCACAAAAATAGGCACACCAAACGCCTCTCTTAATCCTTCTGGTACAGGATCAAATTGATCTCGCTTAGCAACATATAAATATGTCCCAACTCTTCGTTGACTTTTATAAATTGCACATAACATTGATTTACTTCCAATTTTGGCAAAAAAGATTTGCTGATCCTAACACAATTCTTTATGATTAAAACAGACAATTTGTTTATTTGGACTCAATTATGGCACAGGATATTGTAGAATTTCGCACAGGACAATTTTCATCAATTTTTATTACATTAAATAGCTCAAGTCTTACCGTCATCAAACGTTCATTAGCCCAAAAAGTCAAATCATCGCCATCTATTTTCCAAAATATTGCCGTTATCCTTCAATTTACATCCGCTCTTGAAAAAGTGAATTTAGAGATTCTAAAATCGCTTTTCGCAGAATTTAATATCCAAATTATTGGCGTATCTGATTGGAAAAACCACCTACAAAAAGAACTCATTATAGCAGCTGGTCTTCCTTTATTAGGAAAAAGTGGAGAATTTTCTGATATCTTACCTGAACCACGTTATTTACCCGTCAAAATCATCGATCAACATGTTGAAAATAAACAAGTTATTTATGCTAAAAATAGTGATTTAATTATTCATGGTAATGTTGAGCAAGGTGCTGAGGTCGCTGCTGATGGAAACATCCATATTTATGGAAAACTGTTAGGAAGAGCAATGGCTGGTGTAAATACTAATTCAGGCTCTGTCTATACTCAATACTTAAACGCTGAATTTATTGCCGTCAGCAGCCGCTTCCTATATCAAGAAAAGATACCTGCAGAATATCTATATAAAGCAGTACGTATTTTTGCTGAAAAAGATAAATTAAACTTTCAATATTTACTCAGCCAATAAAATAAATCAAAAAACCACCTTTTTCAAGGTGGTTTTTATCACTTAGAATTATTGTTTCGGTAAAACAACTTCTTCTGCTTTTTCTTTTACCTCTTCTTTCATTTCAGCTGCTTTTTCCGCTGTAGCATCTTTTGCTTCCGCCATCGCTGCTTTCGCTTCTTCCATTTTAACCGCAGCAGCTTCTTTCATTTCTGTGGCTTTTTCTGCTGCAGTCTCTTTTGCCTCTGTCATCGCTGCCTTCGCTTCTTCCATTTTAACAGCAGCAGCCTCTTTCATTTCTGTGGCTTTTTCTGCTGCAGTCTCTTTTGCTTCTGTCATTGCTGCTTTCGCTTCTTCCATTTTAACAGCAGCAGCCTCTTTCATTTCTGTGGCTTTTTCTGCTGCAGTCTCTTTTGCTTCTGTCATTGCTGCTTTCGCTTCTTCCATTTTAACAGCAGCAGCTTCTTTCATTTCTGTGGCTTTTTCTGCAGCGGAATCTTTAACTTCTTTTGCGGCTTCAACTACTGAGTTTTTCACTTCACCCGCTGCACTGACTACGGTCTCTTTTGTTTCAACAACGCTAGCTTTTGCCTTCTCTACTTCTTGACTCGCTTTGCTATCTTTATCAAAACAACCTGTTACAGTTAAACTCGCACCTAATACTAATGCAGCTAATACTGATTTTTTCATCATTTCTCCTAAACTTTACTAAAGTTTTCAAATAAAAAACTCACAAAGAATATCACTTTGCTGGATATAGTGTGTATTAAATTACATAAAAAAGAAATCATTATTTACATTTTTTACGAAACAAAAAATAATTTTTACAACAGTAAAATATTTGAATGAACAAATAACAAATTGAATTTAATGAAAAAATAGATAAATCTATTTATTTTATGTGAAGTAATGTAAATAATTGAACTTTCAAAATTGTTTAAATTTAATACAAAAATATTGAATACCATTACATTATCTTATGATAATGAATTATTCTGGATATTTTGTCTTTACTACAGTCCCCATCTCACCATCCCATTCAATTTGTGCAATAGTTGAAGGATAAAAGCTCACTGAATTACGCCCACATAATGCGGCAACAATTTCCCCCACTAAAGGTAAATGTGAAACGAGCAGAACAGATTCAATGCCTTGTTCAGCTAAAACACTAAGATAGCTCACGACAGTATGTGCATTGCCATAAGGTGTAATTGCATCCCAAGTTTCAACTTTGCTTAATAGCTGATCATTATGGATTTGATTGATCTGTTCAAAAGTTTGTTGTGCCCTAATATAGGGGCTCACAATTACATGTCCTAAAAGTGCGGTCGATTTTAGCCAAGTGCCTTGTGCAATAGCTTGCTGTATTCCACGACTATTCAAACAACGATCTTTATCGGATCTTGACATCAATTCTGCTTCACCGTGACGCATCACAAAAATATCCATAGAAAATTCTCAATAAGACAAAAACAAACTGAGCACAATAAGGCTCAGTTGATAAACCATGAAATGATCAATTTGTGCGAACAGCATCCGCAATTTCTTCTGCACATTGTTGAGCAAGCTCTCCATCTTCACACTCGACCATTACTCGAATTAATGGCTCAGTACCTGATTTACGTAATAAAATACGCCCTTTCCCAACAAGTCTTTTTTCAACATCGGCAGCAATAGCCTTTACTGCCTCTGTTTCAAGTGGATTAGAACCGCCAACAAAGCGCACATTAATTAATACCTGTGGAAACAATGGCACAGCACTTGCTAATTCATTTAAAGATAATTTATGCTGAACCATCGCGGTTAATACTGCTAATGAAGCAATAATACCGTCCCCTGTCGTATTTTTATCTGCAATGATAATATGGCCTGAATTTTCACCACCATATAACCAACCTTTCTCTTGCATTTTTTCTAACACATAGCGATCACCTACATTAGCACGCACAAATGGTATAGCAAGTTGCTTGAGTGCTAATTCAAGGCTCATATTGCTCATTAATGTGCCAACTACACCACCTTTTAGGTTACCAGCACGTAATGCTTCACGTGCAATAATAAATAAAATTTGATCACCATCTACTTTATTACCTAGATGATCAACCATAATTAAGCGATCCCCATCACCATCATAAGCTAAGCCAACATCCGCTTTTACTTCTAGTACTTTATCTTGTAATGCTTTAATATCTGTTGCACCACATTTTTCATTAATATTCATGCCATTGGGTTTAGTTCCGATCTCAATGACTTCTGCCCCTAATTCACGCATAACATTAGGTGCAATGTGGTAAGTCGCGCCATTTGCACAATCGACAACAATTTTATAATTTTCAAGGCTCAAATGTGCAGGAAAGGTTCCTTTGCAAAACTCAATATAACGACCAGCAGCATCAGTAATACGGCTCGCACGACCAAGATCAGCTGATTCAACGCAATCCATCGATTGGTCAAGCATTGCTTCAATCGCCTCTTCAACATCATCAGGTAATTTAGTTCCCTGTGCTGAGAAAAACTTAATTCCATTATCATAATAAGGATTATGTGATGCAGAAATAACTATCCCTGCTTCTGCACGAAAAGTACGTGTCAAATAAGCAATCGCTGGAGTTGGCATTGGTCCCGTAAATGCCGCAGATAGTCCAGCAGCAGCTAGACCAGCCTCTAATGCTGATTCGAGCATATAGCCAGAAATGCGAGTATCTTTACCAATTAATACAGTACGTGAACCTTGTGTTGCCAATACTTTACCCGCAGCCCAGCCTAATTTAAGTGCAAAATCAGGAGTAATTGGTGCGCTACCTACTTTTCCACGCACTCCATCTGTGCCAAAATATTTACGTTCTGCCATTTTAATTGTCCCTTTAATTAAATATATTGTTGTGTCTCTTGCCAAATTTTTAGTGCATCTGCTGTTTCGTCCACATCATGTACCCGCAAAATCTTTGCACCATTCATCGCAGCAATCAGAGCCCCTGCTACACTACCGATCATTCGTTGATCTACTGTTTTATTTAACACAGCACCAATCATCGACTTTCTTGACAACCCAGCCAATACAGGTCGCCCTGCTGTACAAAAGTGCGGTAAGTTTTGGAGTAATTTATAGTTATGCTCAACAGTTTTACCAAAACCAAATCCCATATCCCAAATGATATTTTCTTTACGAACACCAGCTTGGATACATTCTGCTGTACGTTGTTGTAAAAAAGAAAATACCTCTGTCACAACATCATCATATTGTGGAGCATTTTGCATTGTACGAGGCTCTCCTTGCATATGCATAAGACATACTGGTAAATCAAGCTGTACTGCTGTTTTTAACGCATTTTCTTCACGTAAGGCTCGAATATCATTAATTAAATCCATACCAACTTGTGCTGCGGCTTTCATGACTTCAGATTTTGAGGTATCTACTGAAATCCAACAATCAAAATTGTAACTGACTGCTTCAACAACAGGTATAACACGTGCTAACTCTTGCTCAAGACTTACTTCATCAGCCATCGGTCGTGTTGATTCGCCACCAATATCAATAATCGTCGCACCCGCTTTAAGCATTTTCTCTACATGAAAAAGCGCTTTATCCAAAGAAAAGAATTGTCCACTATCAGAAAAAGAATCAGGTGTAAAATTAAGAATACCCATAATTTGAGGAGTTGATAAATCTAGGACTTTATTATTCGCGTATAGTTTCATTGATTATTGCCATGAGAAAAATTGTTGCTAATTATAGCGAAATATGGACGGGGAAAAAATAACTTCTTACAAAACGAGTAATAAAGCTAACAAAAAAACCTCTTTAACTTGCATTAAAGAGGTTTTATCTATGAGGATTTAATTTATTCTAAGATTCTTTAGTTTCTGTCTCTTCAGCTTTTTCAACTGTACTGTCTTGTTCAGTATTGCTAGTTGATTTTGCTTGTGAACGTTCAGTTTCTTCCCAGCCTGATGGTGGCGTAACAGGTTGACGCTGCATGAGCTGTTCAATTTGTTCTTCTTCAATAGTTTCATATTTTACCAATGCGTCTTTCATCGCATGTAAAATATCCATATTATCAACTAAGATCTGTCTTGCACGCTCATAATTACGTGTCACAATGGCTCTCACCTCTTCATCAATCAGATGCGCTGTTTCATCAGACATATGTTTTGCTTTCGCCATTGAACGCCCTAAAAACACTTCACCATCATCTTCTGAATACAGAATAGGACCAAGTTTGTCAGAAAAGCCCCATTGTGTCACCATATTACGAGCAATATTAGTTGCTACTTTAATATCATTTGAAGCACCCGTTGAAATATTTTCTTCACCATAAATAAGATCTTCAGCTAAACGCCCAGCATACAGTGTAGATAACTTACTTTCCAATTGTTTTTGACTGATACTGACTTGATCGCCTTCTGGCAAAAAGAAAGTCACACCTAATGCACGGCCACGTGGAATGATCGTTACTTTATGTACAGGATCATGTTCAGGTACTAAATATCCAACAATAGCATGACCCGCTTCATGGTAGGCAGTAGATTCTTTTTGTTTCTCTGTCATAATCATAGTACGGCGTTCAGGTCCCATATTAATTTTGTCTTTCGCTTTTTCAAACTCAAGCATTGTGACTAAACGCTTATTCGTGCGTGCCGCAAATAAGGCAGCCTCATTAACTAAATTGGCTAAATCTGCTCCTGAATAACCAGGTGTACCTCTCGCTAATGTCATTGCGTCCACATCAGGTGCAATTGGCACTTTACGCATATGTACTTTTAAGATCTGCTCGCGACCGCGTACATCTGGCAAGCCGACAACAACTTGGCGGTCAAAACGACCTGGGCGAGTCAGTGCTGGGTCTAGTACATCTGGACGGTTAGTTGCTGCAATCACAATTACTCCTTCATTGCCTTCAAAACCATCCATTTCGACGAGCATCTGGTTTAAAGTTTGCTCACGTTCATCATGACCTCCCCCTAAACCTGCACCACGCTGACGACCAACAGCATCAATTTCATCAATAAAGATCAAACAAGGTGCATTCTTCTTCGCTTGTTCAAACATATCACGCACACGAGAAGCACCGACACCAACAAACATCTCAACAAAATCTGAACCTGAAATGGTAAAAAATGGGACTTTTGCTTCCCCTGCAATTGCTTTTGCTAATAATGTTTTACCTGTTCCTGGTGGACCAACCATTAAGATACCTTTAGGAATCTTACCGCCTAATTTTTGAAATTTGGCAGGATCTCGTAAAAAATCAACAATTTCACCTACTTCTTCTTTCGCTTCATCACAGCCAGCAACATCGGCAAAGGTCGTTTTGATTTGCTCTTGCGTCATCATACGCGCACGGCTTTTACCAAAACTCATCGCTTTGTTACCACCACCTTGCATTTGGCGCATAAAGAACAACCAAACCCCAATTAACAATAACATTGGGAACCAAGAAATTAAGATTTGTGAGAAGAATCCACGTTTTTCAGGTGGAGTACCTTCAATTTTGACTTTTTTATTTAATAAATCATTTAATAACTTGTCATCATTTAATGGCATCACAGTGGTATACTTTGAACCATCCGCTTTGGTCACATAAATTTCGTTGTAATCAAAACGAGCTTGACGAACCTGATCATTACCTAAATCAGTAATGAAAGTTGTATAGTCAGTGGAATTTCCTGACGAAGTCGAATTAAAGCCTTGGTATGCCGTCATCATCACGACAGCAACTACAATCCAAAGGACTAAATTTTTTACCATATCGTTCAAGGTTTAACCTCTTTTTGTCTAACGTTAATAATTTGTTGCAAGATTACTATATTTGTTATGAAATTGGAAATTATCTTATCAATAGCTAATATTTAGCGAAATGACTTTCAAAATTGAATTTTTCTAATATTTATAACCTGTTGCAACAATATACACCTCACGAGAACGTCCTCGAGAAGCCTCAGGTTTCCGTACTTTTACAACACTAAAGAGAGAGCGGATCTCTTTTAAGTATTCATCAAAACCTTCACCCTGAAAAACTTTGACGACAAAACTACCTTTTGTCGCTAATACTTGCTTACACATATCTAATGCAAGTTCTACTAAATACATAGCACGTGGAATATCAACTGACGGCATACCACTAAAATTTGGCGCCATGTCAGACATCACTACGTTTACTTTTCCTTCACCAACACGGTTTAACAAGGCTGATAACACATTTTCATCACGAAAATCACCTTGTAAAAAATCAACACCAGCAATGGGATCCATTTCTAGTATATCACAGGCAATAACACGTCCTTTATCACCAATTTGACTCACAACATATTGTGACCAACCGCCTGGCGCAGCACCAAGATCAACCACTGTCATGTCAGGCTTAAATAGACGATCTGTTTGTTGAATTTCATCTAATTTAAAATAGGCACGTGAACGCAATTTTTGCTTATGTGCTTTTTGTACAAAAGGATCTTTAAAATGTTCATTTAACCAGCGAGAAGAGCTTGCTGAACGTTTTTTCTTTCCCATAAATGACTTCTATTACCTAAATGTTTTTTGAATATGGGGCATTATACACAAGTTTCAAGGCTAATTTAGTAGAAAAAATAGATTACAGAATAAATTAAATTGCAAATTTCGCTTTTCTAGTTATTCGCAAATACAATTGATTTATAACAGCCCACACTTCTCTTGCTTACTTTGCCTTTAAACTGTCATAAAACTGTCATATTTCCTCTCTAAAATATCTCACGCTACTACAAAGTAGTGATTATAAACTTAAAAGGAGTAATATTTATGACCAAACGTGTAATGCTTTTATCTATTCTTTTAGGTGCATTCACTTTCACTGCTAATGCGGAAACAATTACGGGTGCAGGAGCATCTTTTCCTTACCCAATTTATGCTAAATGGGCATCAATGTATGAAAAACAAACTGGCCATAAAGTCAATTATCAATCTATTGGATCAGGAGGTGGACAACAACAAATCATTGCCAAGACAATTGATTTTGGTGCCTCAGATGATCCAATGAAAGCAGAACAACTCACACAACATCAACTTCTTCAATTTCCAGCAATTATTGGCGGTACAGTCCCTGTCATCAATATCCCTGAAATCAAAGCTGGAGAACTCAAACTGTCAGGTCAGGTACTTGCTGATATTTTTTTAGGCAAAATCAAAAAATGGAACGATCCTGCTATCGCTGCTCTAAATTATGGTATGGCATTGCCCGATAAAACGATCATTGTTGTGCATCGTTCAGACGGTTCAGGCACCACATTCGGTTGGACCAACTATTTATCTAAAGTGTCAACAGAATGGCAAGAAAAAGTAGGACAAGGTAAATCCGTGAAATGGCCAACAGGACAAGGTGGAAAAGGTAATGAAGGTGTTGCTGCTTATGTCAGCAAAATCAAATATTCCATTGGCTATGTAGAATATGCTTATGCTAAACAAAACCATTTATCTTGGACAGCTTTACAAAATAAAGCAGGTCAATTTGTTCAACCTTCAAGTGATAGTTTTATGGCAGCTGCAGCTAATGCTAATTGGGAAAGTGCGGTCGGAATGGGTGTGATTTTAACGAATGAAGAGGGAGAAAAATCATGGCCAATTACAGCAGCTAGCTTCATCTTATTACATAAAAATGCTGAAAAACCAGCGCAAACTAAATCAGTATTTGATTTCTTTGATTGGGCATTTAAACAAGGGAAACAAGCAGCAATAGAGCTTGATTATGTCCCCTTACCTGACGAAGTCATCAATAAAATTCAGCAACAATGGAAAACCGATGTAAAAGCAACGAATGGTACTGTTATTTGGCACTAGGGGCTTAGGGCAGATATCCTCTGCCCTTCTCATTAAAATAAGATTAAGAAGGTGATTATGTCACTCAATCATAAAACACAAACAGAACTGAACAAGCTAAATCATCATTTCATTGAGCTTTTTTTTAAAAACATGACACGCTTTTTTGCCGTATTCGTTTTTTTAATCTTAGCCGCTGTGATGATTTCGTTAATTATTGGAAGTTGGGATTCATTAAGTCAATTTGGACTCAGGTTTCTTTGGATAAATGATTGGAACCCCGTACAAAATAGCTATGGGGCACTAGTCCCAATTATTGGGACTTTGATTACTTCATTTTTAGCTCTGCTGATTGCTGTCCCTATTTCTTTTGGTATTGCAATCTTTCTTACAGAATTAGCACCAGAATGGTTGAAACGACCAATTGGTACTGCGATTGAAATGTTGGCTGCAATTCCTTCGATTATTTATGGGATGTGGGGGCTATTTATTTTTGTTCCACTCTTCCAAGAACACCTTCAACCAAGTCTGATCGATTGGTTTGGTGAGCTACCTATACTGCATTATCTATTTTCAGGCGCCCCTTTTGGTATCGGTTTATTCACGGCAGGTTTAGTCCTCGCAATTATGATTATTCCGTTTATTGCGTCTGTAATGCGAGATGTTTTTACAATTGTACCTGCAATCTTAAAAGAATCTGCTTATGGATTAGGAGCAACAACTTGGGAAGTCATGTGGAAAGTTGTATTGCCGTACACTAAAACAGGCGTTGTTGGTGGAATAATGCTTGGTCTTGGGCGTGCATTAGGTGAAACAATGGCTGTGACATTTGTTATTGGTAATGCCTTTCATTTACCTGAATCCTTATTTTCTCCCTCGACTTCTATTGCATCCTCCATCGCAAACGAATTTAACGAGGCAAGTGGTTTACAGAAAGCAGCCTTGATGGAGCTTGGTTTAATTTTATTCCTAATTACTACTATTGTGTTATCACTCTCCCGCCTCTTAATTATGCGTATTGAGAAAAAAGAAGGACGTCGCTAATGAGTAAAACTCACTTCCATTGTCGTAAACTCAAAAATAAATTTATGCTAACTCTCTCCTTTCTTGCCGTGGGATTTGGATTATTTTGGTTATGTTGGATTATTTTGACTTTGATTACTAAAGGCATTCCAGCACTTTCTATACAATTATTTTTACAGCCAACACCCGCCCCTAATGAATCGGGTGGTCTTCTCAATGCAGTTATTGGTTCTACCATGATGATTATCGTCAGTACCGCCATTGGGACACCTATCGGCATTCTAGCAGGTACCTATTTGGCAGAATACGGCCGTTATAGCAAATTAGCGAAAGTGACAAGGTTCTTAAATGATGTCTTACTTTCAGCACCGTCTATTGTGATTGGCTTATTCATTTATGCCATTTATGTGTCACAAGTGAAACATTATTCAGGCTGGGCTGGCTCATTGGCACTAGCGATGATCATGATTCCTGTTATCGTACGTACTACAGATAATATGCTCAATTTAGTACCTAATAATTTACGTGAAGCTGCTGCATCATTAGGTTGCCCACAATGGCGTGTGATAACGATGATTTGTTATCGTGCAGCACGTTCAGGGATTTTAACAGGTGTGCTCCTTTCTATTGCACGTATTTCAGGTGAAACCGCACCGTTGTTATTTACTGCTTTGTCAAACCAATTTACTTCATTCGATATGAATGGCCCAATGGCAAATATTCCTGTTGTGATTTATCAATTTGCTGCCAGCCCATTCCAAGACTGGAATGAACTTGCTTGGGCAGGTGCTACGCTGATCACCCTGTTTGTTTTATTACTCAATATTTTTGCTCGTGTTTTCTTCCCACAGAAAACGAAATAATCAATGGAGATACAAAGAATGACTAATCACATTGTAAAACCAGAAGAAACAAAATTAGAAATTACTGATCTTAACTTTTACTATAATGACTTTCACGCATTAAAAAACATCAATATGCGTATTGCTAAAAATAAAGTTACCGCTTTTATCGGGCCATCTGGTTGTGGTAAATCGACATTATTACGCTCATTTAATCGTATTTTTGAGCTCTATCCCAATCAACGTGCAACAGGTGAAATTAAATTAGATGGGGAAAACTTGTTAACATCCCCCATGGATATTTCCTTAATCCGTGCAAAAGTGGGGATGGTATTTCAAAAACCAACGCCTTTCCCTATGTCAATTTATGACAATGTAGCATTTGGTATCCGTTTATTTGAGAAATTAAGCAAATCTGAGTTAAATGATCGGGTAGAATGGGCATTAACTAAAGCAGCACTTTGGAGCGAAGTAAAAGATAAGCTTAATCAAAGTGGAGACAGCCTTTCGGGTGGGCAACAGCAACGCTTATGTATTGCTCGAGGAATTGCGATCAAACCTGAAGTCCTACTACTTGACGAGCCTTGTTCTGCATTAGATCCAATTTCAACAGCGAAGATCGAGGAATTGATCTCAGAGTTAAAACATGATTATACCGTTGCAATGGTCACACATAATATGCAACAAGCGGCACGCTGTTCGGACTATACTGCATTTATGTATTTAGGCGAGCTGATCGAATTTGATAAAACACAGCATATTTTTGATAAACCACGCATTCAGCGTACTGAAGACTACATTAAAGGACGTATGGGCTAACCCTATTGAGAATAATCCATTGCATCTGAAATGTATTTGATTACAATTTGTGATACCTAACCATCAAAAAGGATTTAATATGAAAAGCTTAAAATGCTTAGGTATCGTATTTGTTTTATTTTTTAGTCGTTATGCTTATACCTGCGATACCGATAAGCCAATCAAGTTAGGCGCATTAGATTGGGAAAGTGGACAATTCTCTACCGCACTTTTAGAGCTCATTTTACGTGAAGGCTATGGATGCCAAACAGAAACTGTACCAGGCGCAACAAACGCGTTAGAAACGGCTTTAGCTCAAGATGACATTCAAATTATTGCAGAACAATGGGTTGGTCGCTCTCCTATTATTGAACAAGCACTCTCTGAAGGAAAAGTCCAAATTATTGGTGACACACTCAAAGGTGGTGCCACACAAGGTTGGTATATTCCAGATTATGTGAAACAACAATATCCTGAATTAAATAATGTACAGGATCTTGCTCAATTCGCCACACTCTTTTCCGATCCTGAACAACCGAATAAAGCTCGTTTTCTAAACTGCCCAACAGGCTGGTCTTGTGAAATATTTAACACACATTTATTAAAAAATACGGGATTAAACCAACAATTTAATAATGTTCACCCTGGTACAGGTGCAGCACTTGATGCTGAAATTACATCAGCTTATGAACAACATAAACCGATTCTCTTTTATTATTGGCAACCAACAGGATTAATGGCTAAATACCCATTCGTTCCCCTTCATTTCCCTGACTATCAAGCTGAATGTTGGCTGGATTTATTACGCTCAGAAAGCAAAACAAATTGTATCAGTGGTTTCCCTCGCTCAAAACTCGCAATGTCAGTTTCTAGCCAATTTGCAATAAAACACCCTGATTTGTTGATGTTAATAAATAATATTCAATTTGAACCGCACATACTCAATCAAGCAATATTAGAAATGACAGAAAATAAACGAAATGGCTCTACACAAGCCTATATTTTCTTACAACAACATCCTCAATTATGGCAGCAATGGCTTTCTTCTAAAGCAGCTGAAAAGCTACAACAATACTTAGAACAAGGTGACAACAGCCATCATGCTCTGTTTCCATCATGGTCTGTCGCAGACAAACTCAATCGTTATTTGGTCAATACAGTACAAGATTATGGTAGCCATTTCCGCCAAGTCAGCCAGCTCTCCCTTGATTATTTACTCCTGCCTGTTGAAAAGCTACTTCAGTCGATGCCAGTATGGTTGATGTTATTACTTGTTGCATTTATTGGTTGGCATGCAACACGTAAGATCTGGTTTGCCTTGCTTTGTGTTGCGGGTTTCTATTTAATTGGTGCATTTGGACTTTGGTTGTCCTTGATGCAAACCCTCGCTTTACTTATTGTTTCAGCACTTTTCATCACATTACTTGGTATTCCAATTGGGATACTCATGGCATCAAACAAAAGGATACATCAAGTTTTACAGCCCATATTAGATGTTATCCAAACAATGCCAAGCTTTGTCTATTTAATCCCTGTTCTTATGTTATTTGGTATTGGTAAAGTGCCTGCATTATTTGCTACTGTTGTTTACGCCATTGCGCCACTCATTCGATTAACTGCACTTGGTATTCGTCAAGTGAGTCCACAAATGATTGAGGCAGCTCAATCTTTTGGTAGTACAAATTGGCAGTTATTATTATGGGTTCTGTTGCCTCAAGCAAAAACAAGTATTATGGCAGGTATCAATCAAGCCGTAATGATGTCTTTGGGGATGGTCGTACTTGCCTCAATGATTGGCGCCAAAGGCTTAGGTGAACATGTACTACAAGCGATTCAGACATTAAATATTGGACAAGGTGTTGAAGCAGGTGCAGCTATTGTTATTTTAGCGATTATAATTGACCGCATTACACAAGCTTATGGACGTGGTAAAAAATACTAGAGCAAAGAAAATGACACAAATTAGGTTTAACAATATCAATAAAATTTATGGTAGGGCATGCGATCAAGCACTCAACCTATTAAAAGAGAACGCCTCTAATGCAGACATATTTCAAGCAACAGGTTGCCAAATTGGTTTACGAAATATTAATTTAGAAATTAATGGAAATAGCATCTTTTGTATCATCGGTTTATCAGGTTCAGGTAAATCAACACTTGTACGTCATATCAACCGCCTCATCGAACCTAGCTCTGGTGAAGTTTGGGTGTGTGATACGAATGTGACCGCCTTAAATCAACAAGATTTACGCCAATTCCGACAACAGCGCATAAGTATGGTATTTCAACATTTTGGATTATTGCCACATTTAACCGTCAGACAAAATGTGGCTTACCCACTAAAAGTGCGTGGCATTGCAAAAAAAGAACGCCAACAACAAGCAGAGTATTGGTTAAATGAGGTTGGGTTAGCTGGATACGAAAAAGCCTATCCTATACAACTTTCAGGCGGCATGAGACAACGCGTTGGGCTTGCTCGAGCCCTAGCTGCTGATACGGATATCTTATTAATGGATGAGGCATTCTCGGCACTGGATCCATTGATTCGGATCAAGCTACAAGACCTTGTCTTAAACTTACAACAACGATTAAATAAATGTATCGTATTTATTACGCATGATATTGACGAAGCAATCAAAATGGGAAACCAAATTGCTATTTTAAATGAAGGTGAGTTAGTGCAAGTAGGAACACCACAACAATTACTACAGCATCCTACAAATGATTATGTAGCAGAATTTATGCAAACTGCGAAAGGCAATAATGTACGTTAAGAAAGCAGACAGCAGTTTACATAAACCAAGGGGGAAAAATGACAAAAATACTTGTTGTTGAAGATGAAAGTGCTATTCGAGAAATGATCGTTTTATTCTTGAGCCAGCAAGGTTACGAGATTCTAGAGGCATCAGATTATCAAAGTGCGGTCAAAAAACTTGCCGAAAAACCACAGTTAGTTCTGCTAGACTGGATGCTTCCTGGTCGCTCAGGAATCCAGTTTATTCAATATATAAAGAAACATGAAGACACTAATAAAATCCCTATTATTATGCTCACAGCAAGAAGTGATGAAGAAGATTGTGTTACTTGTTTAAACACAGGGGCTGATGATTACATAACCAAACCTTTTTCACCGAAAATATTACTTGCTCGTATTGATGCTGTTATTC
Organism: Pasteurella canis; assembly: GCF_900454865.1. GTDB lineage: Bacteria > Pseudomonadota > Gammaproteobacteria > Enterobacterales > Pasteurellaceae > Pasteurella > Pasteurella canis. The sequence goes on from NZ_UGTV01000015.1 coordinate 956,022, forward strand.
GACGAGTATATGAGCAAAATAACCCTATTCTCGAAATTGATGGTCTCTGCTTAGATCAAAATGCTCTGCGTGTTTCTTATAACCAACAACTTATTAATCTCAGCTCCACCGAATTTAAATTACTCAAATTTTTTATGGAACACCCTGAAAAAGTCTATACAAGAGAACAACTACTGGATTTTATTTGGGGCAATGATATTTATGTAGAAGATCGTACAGTCGATAGCTATATTCGCCGTTTACGTCGAAGTCTAGAACCGTATGGATTTGAGCGTTATATTCAAACAGCTCGTGGAACAGGATATCGTTTTTCTAGCCAGATTCAGGATGACAGTAGATGAAAAGAAAATTTTCGATTAAGTATCTTTTAGTTGAATTAACAATAGCTATCAGTATTGCTACTCTGTTTTCCTATTTCACTCAATCTTTTCAATTTTGGCTCATAATCGTCTTACTTTGTTTGCTTGTTTGGCATCATTATAATGAATTTAAGCTACTCAAAATGCTGACCCCAGAAAGTGATCCAAGTATAAGGAAAACGCATTTATTAGATAATATTTCACAAACTGCGGCTTACTATAAGAGCAAAAATCGTCGCGAAAAAATTAAAACATTACGCCTACTGTCTAAACTTAATAAGAACATTCAATATTTACCTGATGCAATTCTCATTTGTGATGCCATGGGAAATATTTCTTGGTGTAATAATGCATCACAAGAAATGTTTTTATTTTACTGGCATAAGAAAATCCTCAATAAAAGCATATTTAGTGTGATTTTTTATCATGAATTTAAACAGTACTTTTCTCAGAATATACGTAAACGTCCGTTGGTGTTATTAACCAATGAAAATCGTTATATTGAGATCAATATTCATCAAGATGATAATCAATCTAGTGTGATTATCGCACGTGATGTCACTCAAATGATCCGTTTATTACACTCTCGCCAGACTTTTCTATCGAATATTAATCATGAGTTACGGACACCTCTTACTGTATTACAAGGGTATTTAGAATTACTAGAAACTGAACAAAATCAGACCGCACTTTCACAAAAAGCAATCCACGCGATGCAAGAACAAAGTAAACGCATGTCAAACTTATTACAACAACTTAATTTACTAGCTAAAATCGAAAATGCATCGAATAGCGAGCATCAAGTTGTCAATATGTCACGTTTAATCTCAAACTTAAAAGAAAATGCCGCTTTTTTAAACCAACACAATCACCAAATCAACTTTGAGATTACCCCCGATATTTATATTCTGGGCGATGATAACCAGCTACAAAGTGCAGTTTCGAATTTAATCTACAATGCGATTAAACATTCAGGTGAACATTGTCAAATTGATATCCGATGGCACTATTGTGAAGAGGGTGTAAAATTTAGTGTACAAGATAATGGAATTGGCATAGCCGAACATCATTTATATCATTTAACTGAACGTTTTTATCGGGTTGATGAATCACGCAATAATCAAACGGGAGGAAATGGATTGGGTTTAGCAATTGTTAAACATGCTCTCGAACATCACCACTCTCAGCTACATATTGAAAGTAAAGAGCAAAAAGGAAGCTGTTTTTCGTTTATTATTCCTTCTCAATTAATTCATGAAGTTCATCCATAATAAAAAATCTCTTAGCAGCTAAGAGATTTTTTATTTAGAAATGACAACTAAGCACTATTTTAGCATTATTTTTTCTTAAAACGCGCCGCACGCCCCACTTCTTCATCCAAGCTAATAATTTGTTTGAAGCTATTTAATAATTGTTCTTTATTTTTTGCCTCGTAATAATGATTGCCGACACATTTTTTCCAAGCAGTAACTTGATCTGCTGGTGGATTAAAACCAAATGCAACAAAGGCGATTCTTGTCGGTAGCTTATGATAATTTTTATCTTGTAAGGAATCTATTTTACCTTGAATTCGATGACATAGCCCTGCATCTATCAATTTCACTAATGTATCTTTTGACGGTTGGTTATCCGTACCATCTGATAGCACAAGTATAATACGTTGAGTATTAGTTTGTATTTTGTCAGGTTGTGCTTCTGCTGTTTTATTTTTATCCATCATGATATTTGCCCCAATAAGTAATCCTGATGTGACAGCCGTTCCCCCCTTTGGATTAACGCTTTCTAATGCATAAGATATATTTGGATTATTTTTATCAAACCACGCTTTCGTCGTTACAGTACCTTGATTCTCACCTAAACAAAAACGTTCATCCTTGAATTCAAATTCATAGTTTTTTTTATTCCCACTAAAAGTATCAATATCATTTAATGTCCTATTAACATCAAGAAATTTATTAAAAATGCGATTAATAGTTTCCCAATCTCCTATCCTCAATGCTTCTTTAAGTAAATCTTTAGGCTGAACTTGAATATCGCAAGTTTCATTTACATTTACGTAATTACTATTATTTAACTGACACTGAACTCCAGAAATAACGTTAGAATATTGATTATGAAAAAGGCGATATTTATCCTCTCTATCTAAAATAACTTTTTTAACAGTTAAACTTTTTTTTCCCTCTTCTAAATAATAAGGCAAAACACATTTCTCCGTATTATCTCTTTGTCTAGCCCCCGCAGCAAAAGTAGTAAATCCCATACGATTATATGGACTTATCCCTTCTGTCTCTTTGCTAGGTAGTAACATTTGAGAAATATCTTTCACAACATCACGAAGAATATCTATTTTTCTATTTGGATATTTTCCCTGAGGCAACTCATTTCCTCTTTCATCTCTCTCTTTTTGCCCCACTTCCCAAAGCATAGATTTCGAAAAATCCGACACTAGCATTAGATCAATAGGGGTCGTCAGACCATTTTCTTTCACCGCCATAGAGATACCCGAATACATTGGCAAACGTCCACCTTTAGTTTGTGGCTTAACTAACTGTTCACTTAATGGAATCCAAAAACGACGACGAATATTCCCATCCACAACACAACTTACTGATTTAGTCGGGCTTTGTTGTGCTGTTTTTGCAGCAATTGTTTGCTCACAATGATAATTAAAAGGTTCAGGAATAGTCACTGGTTGATCTTTCTCACTACCGCCTTTATTTTCAGAGCGTAAGTATACTTTTACCATTCCTTGAATCATTTCTTGATTACGCTTATCCTGTTGTGCATCGAGCAGTGACTTATAATTTTTTTGTTCTTCTACGGTAACTTTTTGATTTTTAACGTCTTGATGATGTGGATTTTTCCTAAATTGGTTATTTTCCGCAACGAGCATTAATGCTGCCTGTTCTGTTGCTTGAGAAAGTCTTGCTTTATCTAACAAAATCCCTGTTCCATCCACTGTAAAAGCCACTAATACAAGCAAAGGAAACGTTAATAATGCTGTCATAACAGCATAAACACCCTTTTGACTTTTATAAAAACGTTTAATCTGTAAATAATAGCGATAAATTAAATAATATTTTTTCATAATAAATCCATTTAACTTATTATTTCTCATCCCATGAGAAATAAAGATAAAATTAAAAATACATAATCATTAAAACCATATACTCAGTATCTTGTTAAACACAAAATAAAGAAAAGGAAGTAAGATAACATCGAATAGAAATAGAAGAACAAGGAAAGAAAATGTGTTTTTTCTAAAATGAATACGTTGGAACAATTGCTTACTCATCAATCTTAGTACCTCATAACCTAACAGAGATCAATATACATTATATGTGTTCAACTAATACTGTAGAATAAATATAGATGATATTAAATTTTAATCTAAAAGAAAAAACTAATAGAGTTAGATAAAAATTCTATTTCAATTCATCTATAAATAAAAATAAAATAATAGATTATAATAAAGTGGTCGTACCAGAAATTAAAAATAAAGCAAAATAAACATTAAAAATAAACAAAACCAGTTTAATTTAAAACCAGTAAGAAATATATGACTTTATATATAAAAATAAAAAGGAAATATGTATATCTATTTCCTCTTCAAATATAAGATAACATGCTCAATCATCTTGCTACAAACTATATACGTTTATTTAGTAATTTAAGCTTTGCCAAAAAAAGCGAGTATATTATGTCGAATCGCTTTTATCGGAAATTTCACTAATAATTGCCACTGTGCTTCAGTATAAAATTGATTATGAAATGGTCTTAAACGCTTATATACCTCAAAAGACTCCTCTCTACGCCCTAAACGATATAATGCCTCTGCCCAAATTAACTGTGCTTTAGCATACATAGTGATATCATCTTCTGCTGAGACCATCGTACAGGTCGCAATACATTCAGAATAACGCTTCAAATTCTTTAACAGTAAAGCCATATTCGTTTTAGCCGTAGCAAATAAACTCGCACCATCAGCTTGTTTAATTGTGTTAAGCAATTTTAGCGACTCTTCTACTTTATTTAAGCTAATCAGCACTGAACTTAAGAAAAGTTTGTCTTCTGCATCTAGAACTATTTGTTGAGAAAAGTCCAAATATAGCTGTTCTAGTTCATCAAATTTTTTCAAATAAATAAGCAAGTTTGCTAATTGCATTTGAGCTGAACGATACACCATTTTATTCTCATTAGGAATATGACGATAAATATCAAAAACATGCTCAAAGTTCCGTAACATCTTAGCGGGTTTCTCTCTTTCTAAGATCTCTAATAAAGCGGCTTTTTGAATTTGGAGTAAATGGTATAGCTCTGGTTCTGTTTGCTGATCAATATCCATTTTGTCTAATACTAATAGAGCTGCTTTCGTCTTTTTTTGTTTTGCTAACGCAATAGCTGGTCCTGCTACGCTTACAAATCGCTGGGTTATTTTGTCATCTAACATAATTAACTCGTTAAACCTCAAAAAAATGTTGTCTTAATTGCTGTAATTGATCGCGAACCGCCGCCGCTTTTTCAAATTCAAGGTTTTGTGCATATTTATACATTTGCTGCTCTAACTTCTTAATCTGTTGCTGATATTCTTTTGGTGTTTGTGGTAATTGATAAAGTGCGGTCGACTCTCCCGACTTTTTAGCCGTTTTATTGGCTTTTGCTTTATTATTTGCCCCCTGACCAATATCCAACAATTCACCAACTTTTTTATTTAGAGCTTGTGGAATAATGCCTCGCTCTTGATTATATTTCATTTGTTTTTCACGGCGACGATGCGTTTCACCAATCGCTTTTTCCATAGAGTTAGTTACACGATCTGCATATAAAATGGCTTTGCCTTTCAAGTTACGCGCTGCTCGACCAATAGTTTGTATCAGTGAGCGTTCTGAACGTAAAAAGCCTTCTTTATCCGCATCTAAAATAGCCACTAATGATACTTCGGGAATATCTAAGCCTTCTCTTAATAGGTTGATCCCTACTAACACATCAAATTCCCCTAAGCGTAAGTCACGAATGATTTCAACACGCTCGACCGTATCAATGTCTGAATGTAAATAACGCACTCGGATACCATGTTCATCAAGATAGTCCGTCAGATCTTCTGCCATTTTCTTAGTCAGGGTTGTCACTAATACTCGCTCATTTTGATCAGCTCTTTGACGTGCTTCAGAAAGCAAATCATCGACTTGAATAGCAACAGGGCGAATCTCGATCTCAGGATCCAGTAAACCTGTTGGACGTACAACTTGATCAATAATTTCTCCACCAGACTTTTCCAGCTCATAAGGTCCAGGTGTTGCGGATACATAAATAGTTTGTGGCGCTAAACGCTCAAACTCTTCAAAACGTAATGGTCGATTATCCAAAGCTGAGGGTAACCTAAAGCCATATTCAACTAATGTTTCTTTACGTGAACGGTCACCACGATACATACCACCAATTTGCGGGACTGTGACATGAGATTCATCAATAATTAATAACGCATCAGATGGCATGTAATCAAATAATGTTGGTGGTGGCTCTCCTTCATTTCGCCCCGAGAGATAACGTGAATAATTTTCAATTCCAGAACAATAACCCAATTCATTCATCATCTCGATATCAAATTGTGTACGTTGTGTAATACGCTGTTCTTCTAACAGCTTGTTATTTTCTAACAAGAATTTTTTACGCTCTGCCAATTCAGCCTTAATTTTTTCAATTGCATCTAAAATACGCTCACGAGGCGTCACATAGTGCGTTTTCGGGTAAATCGTATAACGAGGGACTGCACCGAAACTTGTTCCAGTGAGAGGATCAAATAAACTTAACCGTTCAATCTCATCATCAAATAATTCAATCCGTATTGCTCTGTCATCTGATTCAGCAGGAAAAATATCAATAATTTCCCCACGTACACGAAATGTGCCACGTTGAAATGCTTGATCATTACGGGTGTACTGTAATTCAGCTAATTTTGCTAATATTTGACGTTGGTTAATAATTGCTCCTGTTTGTAGATGGAGCATCATTTTGAGATAAGAGTCAGGATCACCCAAACCATAAATGGCAGATACAGAAGCAACAACAATAGTATCTCGGCGCTCTAAAAATGATTTTGTCGCTGACAAACGCATTTGTTCAATTTGATCATTAATTGAAGCATCTTTTTCAATAAAAGTGTCACTACTAGGCACATAAGCTTCTGGCTGATAATAATCATAATAAGATACAAAGTATTCCACTGCATTTTCGGGAAAAAATGCTTTCATTTCAGCATAAAGCTGTGCGGCTAATGTTTTATTAGGTGCGAGTAACATTGCTGGACGATTTAGCGTCGCAATCACATTCGCAATAGTAAAGGTTTTACCTGAACCTGTTACACCTAATAAAGTCTGATGACCTAAACCATTTTCTAAACCATCAATAAGTTGTTGAATTGCCTGAGGTTGATCGCCAGAGGGTTGAAAATCAGAGTGTAAAATGAAAGACTTTGTATTAATTTTTTGTGCCATATCGTCTCAACGGATCAGTTAAAAGTGCGGTCAATTTTAGCATAGTTTTACACGAAATCTTGTACTAAAAAATCTAGGTTTTACACAGACTTATAATTGTCAAGATTGAAACTTCACAAATTTGAAAAAAAATTTAAAAAATTTGCTAGAGTTTTTATAACTAATTGATAAATAAAAAAATGTTATTTTATAACCAATTAAGTGATGAAAGTGAATAATACTAGTAATGGCTTAGAGTTAGCGATTTTTTTTAACAACAACTCACAGAGTTATCCACAACCTCTGTGGATATAAAAATCATCTAAAAAAGTTGCATGTTTTTCTTTTTTTAAGGTTGACAAGGAATAATAAGCACATTATCATACGCCACCTAAATTCTTTGTGATACAGGATTTTTCCTCCTTAGTTCAGTCGGCAGAACGGCGGACTGTTAATCCGTATGTCGCTGGTTCAAGTCCAGCAGGAGGAGCCAATTTTTCTTTTGGTAGACTTTTATTTGTCTCCTTTTATAAAAGTTTATTTTTAACCAAAAGACTTTAAGCCCATATCCTCCTTATGGGCTTTTATTTTTTCATCAGTTCATCTTCTCTTTCTCTACTTTTGCATATATTATACGCGTCCAAATTTCACTATTTTTATAATAGGATTGTAGATGTTATTAGAAGCTTCTTTTGCTATTATTATCGGGTTAATTATTTTAGTTTGGAGTGCAGATCATTTTGTTGATGGCGCTGCAGCCTTAGCCCGCTATTTAGGAATGTCTCCATTATTGATTGGTATTTTAATTATTGGTTTTGGTACCTCAATGCCAGAGATGGTCGTCTCAGCACTTTCTGCATTTAATGGCAGTCCAGGTATTGCATTAGGTAATGCCTATGGTTCCAATATCACAAATATTGCGCTAATTCTCGGTTTAACTGCATTAATCAAACCATTAACCGTACATGGTAGCGTAATAAAAAAAGAGCTGCCAATATTGCTTGTTGTCACATTTATATCAGCTTATTTCTTACTTGATATGCAAATTTCCGTTTTAGAAGCTTGCATTTTACTAGGCTTTTTCATTATTTATGTGCTGTGGACAATTTGGTCAAGTAAAAAACAACGCGCATCTATCCAAGCCGCCTATGAGGAAGAAGGGGCAGAACAACACATATCACTAAAAGCATCCCTCTTTTGGCTAATTGGAGGACTTATTTTACTGATGTTGAGTTCTCAGTTACTCGTTTGGGGGGCGATAAAAGTCGCTAATTATTTAGGAGTAAGCGATCTTGTTATTGGATTGACTGTGGTTGCAATCGGAACCTCATTGCCTGAAGTAGCAGCTTCTATAGCAGCTGCGCGTAAAGGTGAAGTAGATCTTGCAGTAGGCAATATTATTGGTTCAAACTTATACAATACGTTAGCAGTTGTAGGATTAGCTGGCGTTATTATGCCAATTGAAGCAGAAAATGAAGTACTCACTCGTGATATGGTAGTGATGTCAGCCCTGACGATAGCATTATTTATCTTTGGTTTTATTGCCTACAAAAAACGCTATGCTCTAGGTCGATTAGTAGGTTTACTCTTTTTTACTAGTTACATCAGTTACACTATCTTTTTAATTCATAGCACAATTTGATACATCTTATAAAATGAAAAGCAGATCTTATGATCTGCTTTTTCCATTATTATGCATAAAAAAAGCAATTTACTGCAAATAGCCTTCATTGTATTTGTTTAAAATTAACGCATAAATAAAGCGGCTCCTCCAGTAGTAGATAATGTAGTGCCATACAATAAACTCGTTGCAAAAAAGACTAGTAAAACGCCAGCGAGCAACTTAATTAAACTTTCACTATTATGCGGTAAGCTTGATGAAAATTGGTACCATTTGCTAATTCGTAATGCACTATGCCTTGCATATAACACAATTAAAGCAAAACAAGATAAAGTCAATCCTGTTCCTATTGCCATTGCAAAAGTTGCGATAACTCCCCACAAATAGAGATCAAGCATATAAGCTAAAAACAAAATAAAAATCGCTCCTGAACATGGTCGCATACCAATACTACAGATCACTAAAAATTGTGATTTCCAATCCATCGCAGCTGCTAACTGAGTTTGATTGGGTAAGTGTTGATGACCACAACCACAAGATTGATGATGATCATGATGTGATGAAACTAACTGTTGCCCTACTTTAATTACATTTAGTGATGGGGTCTTAACGGAGAGAATTTGAGGTTGTTGTTTTCTCCTGCTTTTTACGTAAGATAAATAATAGTTTTTCCCATATTGATAACACCAACTTAATCCTAATAAAAATAACAAGAGAAAAGCTGTACGTTCTAACCAAAGTTGCGTTAATTTAAAATACTGAGAAGAAAGGTTAAGTAACACAACAATAATAGATGTTGCCGCCACAGCAACAGCACCTTGCATTAAAGAAGAAAGCAAAGTCAATTTCATACTAGTTTTTAGCTGCGTTTGATGAGTAGATAAATAAGTTGCAATGATGAATTTACCATGTCCAGGACCTAAAGCATGAAATACACCATAAAAAAAACTTATAATAATTAACCAACCACCCGCATACGCCTTATCTTCATTAATTTGATGTAAATAGCCTGACATTAACTGGTTAAAATCACGTTGCCAAATGGCTATTTTGAAAAATAAATAAGGAAATAAAAAATAAGCTGTAACACCTAATAATAACAAAATAATACTATACTTTATTGGAAAATTTATTCGCATATTAACATCACTTTTTGCGCAAATAGTACACCCAAAGAATCATCTTCATCACGCTGAGTTTGATCTAATGAATTCGCATATTGTTTAATTTTTGCATCAACTTGTGGTTCAACAACCTCTCCACGACAATGTGTAGAAATTTGTGAAAAATCGACCGCACTTTGCTTTGTTTGATCATAATACATTGAGACATAATAAGTAGGATCATATGTCAATAAAGTGAACTGATTATTCACTAACTCTTGGGGCTTAGACAACAAAAAATCAAAATAGTACATTACTTGGTTATTATTTGCTTTCATACCGTAATTTTGTGGTTTAGCGCTATATTTTACTTTATTTCCTTGCTTATCGAATAAATAGCTGAAATAGTGTTCATGTACAATGTTACCCATCACTTCATCAATTAATTTCTGTAATGCCTTTTTATTGCCTCTTGTTTGCCGAATATCATATAGCATCGTCGCAGAACTGGCTTCATCCAAAACCCATTCCATTGAAAATCCAGTTAACAGCCCTTCTTTCACTAATATTTTTGTTTTCATTTCAATAAATGCATGTGGATGTGCATGAAGATTAAATGAAAATAAGCTGATAAAAAATAAGAAAACACTAATAGAAAACGGTTTCATTCTATCCTATCTCCGAAATGTAAATTTACGTAACAATAGCTTATAAAAGTTAATAACATAATTCATTTTTGTTATAATAAATGCGTATTTTTTTACTAAAAATCACAAAAATAGTTACATTAAAGAGATTAAATACTTATTTAAAGTGATTTTTGTGACAAACTTCAAAAATAATGTAAAAATTGTTTCACATCAGTGTAAATTTATGTAAAATACAAACCGTCAAGTGATTGCTTGATATTCATAAAGTTCCTAAATAAAATAATCATAAATAGCTAAACTACTTTCCTACCCTCCAGTTCGGAGGGTTTTTTTTATCTCTAATTGGCTAATCTAGCAAATTTCAAGTAAAATAACCGCACTTTTTTTCTATTTTACAAGTATAACGAGAGAAATTATGTCATCACAATTTGTTTATACGATGCATCGCGTTGGCAAAATCGTGCCTCCGAAGCGTCATATTTTAAAAGATATCTCACTTAGCTTCTTTCCTGGCGCAAAAATCGGCGTACTCGGTTTAAACGGTGCGGGTAAATCGACTTTACTACGCATTATGGCGGGAATTGATAAAGAAATTGAAGGGGAGGCTCGCCCACAGCCAGGGATTAAAATTGGTTATTTACCACAAGAACCAAAATTAGATCCTCAACAAACTGTACGTGAAGCAATTGAAGAAGCCGTGAGTGAAGTGAAACAAGCATTAACTCGCTTAGATGAAGTGTACGCGCTTTATGCTGACCCAGATGCAGATTTTGATAAGTTAGCAGCAGAGCAAGCTAAATTAGAAGCGATTATTCAAACTCACGATGGACATAATCTTGAGAATCAATTAGAGCGAGCAGCTGATGCATTACGCCTACCAGATTGGGAGGCTAAAATCGAACATTTATCAGGGGGAGAGCGCCGCCGAGTCGCGCTTTGTCGATTACTGCTCGAAAAACCGGATATGTTACTACTAGATGAACCAACTAACCATTTAGATGCAGAATCTGTTGCTTGGTTAGAGCGTTTCTTACATGATTATGAAGGTACCGTTGTAGCAATTACTCACGATCGTTACTTCTTAGATAACGTTGCAGGTTGGATCTTAGAACTTGACCGTGGTGAAGGTATTCCTTGGGAGGGTAATTATTCTTCTTGGTTAGAACAAAAAGAAAAACGTTTAGCCCAAGAACAAGCTGCTGAATCTGCACGTCAGAAATCAATTGAGAAAGAATTAGAATGGGTTCGCCAAAATCCAAAAGGTCGCCAAGCAAAAAGCAAAGCACGTATGGCACGCTTTGAGGAACTCAATAGTGGCGAATATCAAAAACGTAACGAAACTAATGAACTATTTATTCCACCAGGTCCACGTTTAGGTGATAAAGTCATTGAGGTACAAGGACTCACTAAATCTTATGGTGATCGTACATTAATTGATAATCTTTCATTCAGTATTCCTAAAGGGGCGATTGTAGGTATTATTGGTCCTAATGGCGCAGGTAAATCCACTTTATTCCGTATGCTTGCGGGGCAAGAGCAACCTGATTCAGGTAGTGTTACTTTAGGTGAAACAGTCGTACTTGCTTCTGTTGATCAGTTCCGTGATGCGATGGATGATAAAAAAACAGTCTGGGAAGAAGTCTCTAACGGGCAAGATATTTTACGTATAGGCAACTTTGAAATTCCAAGCCGTGCTTATGTGGGACGCTTTAACTTTAAAGGCGTGGATCAACAAAAACGTGTAGGTGAATTATCTGGTGGTGAACGTGGTCGTTTACATCTGGCTAAACTCTTACAAGCTGGTGGTAACGTATTGTTATTAGACGAGCCAACTAACGATCTTGACGTGGAAACTCTACGTGCACTTGAAAATGCGATCTTAGAATTCCCTGGTTGTGCAATGGTGATCTCACATGACCGCTGGTTCTTAGACCGTATCGCAACTCATATTCTAGATTACGGCGATGAAGGAAAAGTCACTTTCTATGAGGGCAACTTCTCTGACTATGAAGAGTGGAAAAAGAAAACTTTTGGTGCCGATGCAATCCAGCCACATCGAATTAAATACAAACGTATTACTAAATAACGTCCAAAATAAACCGCACATTAAAGTGCGGTTTATTTTTGTGGAATTTTACCCAGTTATTTTATACGCTTTAAACGCCATAATTGATAAATATGAATAATGACTAAAAACGTATTCAATCCAGCGACAGGATATGCTTGAATTCGCAATGCATAGATTATAAAGAAAATTGCGCCTATCCCATTAATAACGCGTATAAAAACGATATTCTTAAATAAAAAAGAAATTGCGACTAATAATCCTGCAATATAGCCTAATAGCTCATTTACATTAAATTCCATGTTGCCTCTTTAAAATAAATTTTCTATCTCATTGATAACACTATGATAAATTATTTTTTTATTGACTTAAAGATCATCATAACTAGGCAAACGGTTGCTAGAAAGTAAATTCATTTATTTTTTAAGAAAAATTAATATAAATGTTTTTTTAGATTTCAAATAAAGATAAATTGAACTAAAAACATATATAAGCCAGTCCCTACTGCAATAGAAAGAAACATATTTTTCTGCCCAAAATGCAGTAATAACACTACTATACCAGCAACAAAATCAGGGATACCATGATGAGCATTCAGTATATCTACATTTTTATAGCAATATACAACTAACATACCAAACATTGCTGCTGGTAATACTTTACCTAAATATTGAATATAAGCTGGTATAGGTCTATTGGCAGGGAAAACCCAAAATGGCAGCCAACGAAAAAGCTGTACACCACATATTCCCATTACAATCGTAATAATTTGCTCAGTTAAAGTCATACTTACTCCACGCTCTCTAATTTTGCACTTAATTTCACACGACGTAAGGTTAATACAAGCCAAATCCCAATCAGAGTCGGTAGTAAGAAATGTTTTTCACCTACTATTAATAATGTAGTAAATGCAATACCTAAGCCTAATAAAGAGCTTTCATGTGAGCTTTCCTTACTCCATTGTTCTGCAAAAATAACTAAAAAAAGTGCAGTCATTGCAAATTCGATACCTGTTAAATCAAAAGGTAAAATTGAGCCAAATAATGCCCCTATTGCTGTACCAATTACCCAATAGAGTTGTAGATATAAACTAATGAAGAAAAAATACCAACCACGGTCAACATTTTGCGGCACTTTTGCCATATAGTTTAATGAGAATGCTTCATCCACTAATGTACTTATCAAATACCAACGTTTTTTACCCAAATAAGCTCCATATTTTTCTAACATAGAAATGCCATAAAAAATCTGTCGTCCACTAACCATTAATGTGATCAATAACACATTGAGGGGGGCAAAAGGTGCAACGAGTAATCCTGCGACAATAAACTCAACCGAACCAGCATAAATAAGTAATGCCATTAAAATAGGATAGATAGCCTCAAAACCAAGTGCCTTCATATAGACACCATAAGCAATCCCTAAAAATAAAAAACCAGATAAAATAGGTAAACTATAAGGAAATGCTGCTTTAGCAGCACTGAAAATTGGTCGCTCATTTACATCTAACATATTACTTATTCCAACACAGATAGACCTGGTAAAGTCGAAAAACTTTGTGCTTTCACTGTTTCATAAAAATCATCAACAAATGCAATCTTCGCATCAATCTCACGAATAGCTGCATATAAATTACTATGTAATCCTACTTCTGTAATTTGACGTGCGACTAAATAACCTCGATCTAAATAAGGTTTTGCTGCCCAAAAAGGTAATGCTGCAATTCCTCTTTTACTTGCAACTAATTGGATTATTGCAATAGTGAGTTCACTTGTACGACGAATAGGATTAATCCCTTTTGGATGTAATACTTTACGTAATAAATCCAGCATATCATCAGGAACAGGATAAGTGATTAGCGTTTGATCAGCAAAATCTTCTGCTTGCCACACAGTTTTATGTGCCAAAGGATGATCCTTTGCACAAAGCCCAACCATTTCATAAGAAAATAATGGCTTATGTATAATACCTGTAGTTTCTTCAATTTCAGAAACCACTGCCCAATCAGCACGATGAGTCAATAATAAACCAACCGCATCCGTATGAAAGCCTGACACGATATCTAGTTCAACTAATGGCCAATTTTGACGAAATGAGTCCATTGCAGGCATTAACCAATCAAAACAAGTATGGCATTCTACTGCAATACGTAATTCACCTGCTTCACCTTGTTTAACTTGAGAAAGATCTCGCTCTGCCTCGATCACTTTCGGTAAGATTTCATTAGCCAGTTTAATTAAACGCTCACCCGCTGGAGTAAACCGCAAAGGTTGTGTTTTACGTTCAAATAGCGGTAGCCCATAATGCTCCTCTAGTAATTTTAATTGGTGCGAAAGTGCGGACTGAGTTAAATATACACGTTTAGCTGCCAGAGACACACTACCTGTTTCTTTAAGTGCAAGTAATGTTTTAAGGTGACGTAATTCTAAAAAAATTGGTTTCATTAAAATAATTCATAAAAAAGTAAAAGAATTGAGATTCCTATCATATATTAAAATGGATAAAAAAGAATAAAGTGCGGTTATTTTTTCACAATTTTTCTCTCGTATCTCTACTCTGTGAACTTTCATTCAAATAACAACACAAACGTCACATCACTACACTCTCAAAAGCTATGACAGAACTTTTTAACTAAGTTAAATATATTTAAAATTCACCGCACTTTTTCCTTAACAAACCTATATCATTAAAAATTTTCATGTTATCTGTGAAAATTATGATGTTGCATAATATTAAAAAGTCCGCCATTCTACATTAAAACAGACGTTTAGACGTCCAATTTTAAAATAAATAATATCACTTTAAGAGGAATTACTATGACAACATCTCATATCGCAGGCTTTCCGCGTGTTGGAGCCAAGCGTGAACTTAAATTTGCCCAAGAACGTTATTGGCGCGGTGAAATTAATGAACAAGATTTATTAGAAATTGCACAAAAATTACGAGCAATCAACTGGCAGCACCAAGCGAATGCGAACACTGATTATGTTTCTGTTGCTGATTTTACATTCTATGATCATATTCTAGATCTACAAGTTGCTACAGGTGCTATTCCTAGTCGCTTTGGCTTTGATAGCCAAAATTTAAGCTTAAATGAATATTTTCAACTTGCTCGAGGTAATAAAAATCAATTTGCTCTTGAAATGACAAAATGGTTTGACACTAACTACCACTATCTCGTACCAGAATTGACTAAACAGACAAAATTTAAAGCAAACCCAACGCATTATGTACAACAAATTCGCGAAGCAAAAGCATTAGGTTTGAAATGTAAACCTACTATTGTTGGACCATTAACTTTCCTATGGCTTGGTAAAGAAAAAGGTGACCGATTCAATCGTTTTGAACTCCTCGCAGAACTGCTGCCTGTCTACATAGATATTCTGAATGCATTAACCGCTGAAGGCGCTGAGTGGATTCAAATTGATGAACCAGCTTTAGTCGTAGATTTACCAGATGAGTGGCTTGATGCTTATAACGCGGTATATACAATATTAAGCGAGACTGTTAACGCGAAACTACTTATCGCCACTTACTTTGGTTCAGTAGCAGAACACGCAAAACTACTCAAATCATTGCCTGTAGCAGGAATACATATTGACTTAGTACGAGCACCAGAACAACTTGTTGCATTTGAAAACTATGACAAAGTGCTTTCTGTTGGAGTAATTGATGGACGCAATATTTGGCGATCGAATTTACATGAGGTACTAGATATTCTTGAACCGTTAAAAGCAAGATTAGGAGAAAATCTTTGGATCGCACCAAGCTGCTCATTACTTCATACACCTTATGACCTTGAAGTTGAAACACAGCTCAAAGCAAATAAACCTGAACTGTATGATTGGCTAGCCTTTACATTACAAAAAATACAAGAATTACGCATTATTAAAACTGCACTTGAACAAGGTCGTCTTGCCGTTCAAGCTGAACTTGATGCAAGCCAAGTGGCGGCTAATACTCGTGAAAATAGTCGCGAGATTCATCGTCCCGAAGTCACTGAACGTTTAGCTAACTTACCAATCAATGCAGACCAACGTCAATCACCTTTTGCAGAACGTATTATCAAACAAAATGCTTGGTTGAATTTACCTAAACTCCCAACAACTAATATTGGCTCATTCCCACAAACTGTTGAAATTCGTCAAGCGCGAGCTAAATTTAAGAAAGGTGAACTTAGTCTAATAGATTATGAGTCGGCAATGAAAAAAGAAATTGAATTTGTTATACGTCGCCAAGAAGAGCTTGAACTTGATGTATTGGTGCATGGAGAAGCAGAACGTAACGACATGGTGGAATATTTTGGTGAATTATTGGATGGATTTGCATTCACAAAATTTGGCTGGGTACAAAGTTATGGCTCACGTTGTGTCAAACCGCCCATCATTTATGGTGATGTAGTACGTCCACAACCGATGACAGTACGCTGGTCTAAGTATGCGCAAAGTCTGACCAATCGAGTGATGAAAGGCATGTTAACTGGTCCAGTGACGATTCTACAATGGTCATTTGTACGTAACGATATTCCTCGTTCCACCGTATGCAAACAAATTGCAGTCGCACTTTCTGATGAGGTATTAGATTTAGAAGCAGCTGGTATCAAAGTAATTCAAATTGATGAACCTGCAATTCGCGAAGGTTTACCACTAAAACGCGCAGATTGGGATAGTTATCTCCAATGGGCAAGCGAATCATTCCGTTTAAGTGCAATGGGCTGCCAAGATGACACACAGATTCATACCCATATGTGTTACTCTGAGTTTAACGATATTTTACCTGCAATTGCCAGTTTAGATGCGGATGTGATCACGATTGAAACGTCACGTTCTGACATGGAATTATTAACGGCATTTGGAAATTTCAAATATCCAAATGACATTGGACCAGGTGTGTATGATATCCATAGCCCACGTGTACCAGAAGCAAACGAAATTGAACATTTGTTACGCAAAGCGCTCAAGGTTATTCCAGCAGAGCGCCTATGGGTTAATCCAGATTGTGGCTTAAAAACACGCGCTTGGCCTGAAACTATTGCTGCATTACGAGTTATGGTTGAAGTAACTAAAAAATTACGTGCAGAACTTAGCTAAATTTACCAATTGCTCCTAACATATTGCTCCCAATAGCGTCAATGCTGGGGGCTTTTTTATTGATAAATGAAATCAAAAATATTGACGAAGGCGTGATTCCTACTCAAAATACGGCATTATTTCTTGTCCACAACTTAGGGTGTAATAATGGATTCACTTACACAATTTGTTTTAGGTTCTGCTATACAAGGTGTTGGCATGGGAAAGTATCAAGGACGCAAATCGTTAGTTTACGGTGGGTTACTTGGTACACTTCCTGATTTAGATGTATTTATTCGCTATGCCGATCCTATTTCTTCTATGACTTATCATCGTGGTTTTAGTCATTCGATTTTCTTACTAACCGCACTTGCGTTCTTAATTACATGGATTACATTTAAGCGAAAAAGTCATTTACCTTTTACCTTTCGAAGGTTATTTCTAACGCTCACCTTAGTACTTATCACACACCCTATTATTGATGCTATGACGGTCTATGGTACTCAACTTTTTTGGCCGCTACCATTTGAACCGATTACTTTTTCAACTGTTTTTGTGATCGATCCAATTTATACTTTGCCATTAGTGTTCACTTGTATCTGGGCATATTGCAAGAAACTAGACAGCCGTTCAGTAACAGCTATGTCCATTGCACTCTTATTTGGTTGTATATACTTTACTATTGGTTTTCTTGGGCGCAGTTACCATGAGCAACGCGTTGAAAACATGTTGACTCAACAAGGTATTGAAGTAGACAAAGTATTAGCCACACCGACTCCATTTAATACTGTGCTTTGGCGTGTACTTGCTATAGATAAACAAGGTAATTTATATGATGCAATAAGTGGTTGGCTTGATAATGGCTCTCCCGAATTCATTAAAATCCCATTGAATCTTGAATTAAAAGCAAACATTATTGCCGATTCACCACAATTACAACGTTTAGAATGGTTCAGTGGCCATTGGATTCATTATGAACAAATTGAAGATCAACTTATCGCAAGTGATACTCGAATGGGCTTAGCGGGTCAGTTTAACTTCCGCTTTGTCGTAGCTGAAAAGCAGAATCAAGAATGGAAAGCCATTCTACCAATTCAATACCCAACAGCTACTTATCATATCAACAAGACAATCTTGGTAAAATTTTGGCAACGTATTTGGTCAGACGACGAGCCTCTTCCTTTAGAAGACTGGGCAAGGCTATGACTTGTTTTAAACTAATCAAAGTGCGGTCAAATTTTTTATATTTCTACCGCACTTTGTGTTAACAAATACATAAAACACTTACTATTTATAATATCTAGATAGTGACTATCCGATAACTCAAACCTACACCAACAAGAATACAGTCTTGCATTATTGACTATTTTCCCTCCATAGACTTTAACAAAAAACTTATGTATTCCCATCATAAATGCCATCCTTGGCTAAAATAATTACATTTCCTACTGTAAATTGCTTTGCTTGTAGAGAGTCTATGTCTGATTAGCTATTTAGTTTCCCAACTAATTCTTTAATACTTGTGCCATTATCCATATGTAAATATGTTGCTATCCTATGCTCTGAATGATGTCGTTCTGTTGATAATTCATCGCGATATATTCATCTCTAAAAAGGTAAATACTTTTACTTATTTGTATTTTTTCGACCCCTTTAGCAATATCAGTTTTGATCTTTTCTACAAGCTATATTATGTAATTAACTATATACTGTCGGCATGTGGTATCTCTCACTATTTTAGTAAATAATTGACCAAAGTTAGACTGTTCCTTATTAACCAGTGAAATATCCCTTCTTGTTGACCACGAGTGTTTCTTATCTCCAGTAAGCATGCTTTTTTTAGTGGTATTCAGTTCACCTGCTTTGATGTCTTTCTCTCATCAAACAGTTACCCCGATATTTACTCCCTAATATTCATCTTTGTTGAACCTGTTTTAAATTTTCTGGTTATTCTAGATTGACAGCATCCTTGCTGTCTTTACCATCCATGAAATTTTAATTTACTTTTGCTTTATCAACATATCCTACTGTTACCAGCATGCTAATAACTGTAGGATATAGTTCCTTTCTTTCCATTATAAAGGGCATCATTTTTTAGATTATTCAAGCGATTATGCTGAATAATTTCATTCACAATTTTTGGAATATCAATATAAGATTGAGTTGGTAAAGAGAAAAATAGAAGTGAGGCTAAAGTAATTAATAGGGATTTAAGTAGCTCTTTATTTAAACTAATTTTAGTTATAGAAGAAAAAAATAGTCTATTATGTTCTTTGATTAATTTATCTTTCCTTATTTTTGATGACATTATTCTATTTTCAATAATGTAAGAGATGTAATTCATAAAGTTCCTTTTTGTATATAAAAATAAGCAGCTCAAAAAATAAATAATTAAAAGTAAATTAATTTATACTTTCCAAAAACATGGGGCGCGTATTCTACTCATCTCTTAATATAATGTCCAAAATAAAAATAGAGGAAAATGTTCAAGAGATGAGTTTATATACAAAGTGAGTTTTAATTATAATCTAATAACGTTCTGGCCATATTTCTTGTACAGGAATACCAATAAAATCAGCGATTATTTTTTCACCTTTAGGGTATTTTCGATCTAATGCATTATTAAGTGTTCGGGGATGTAAACCTGCTTGAATTGAAAGTTGAGCGAGTGAACTGCCTTTTTCCTTAATTGCAGCAATAATATATGCACGGTGCATATTCTTTTTACTCTTTTTCATTATGTGATATCCTTATGACTTAAATTAATACATGCTTTAGCACACATGTGAGTAACTGATAAGAACTATACAATCATTTTAAAAGGAACTCAATAGTTCTTTTCAATAAATTTATTCCTTTGCTTGAATTACAAGCAATATAATAGAGTTAAAGCATCACAAAATTAACATCACTCGAGTTCCTTAAAAGGTTTTTATGCAGAACTATCAAGAATGGTTTTCAATAAAAGAACTCATGGAAAAAGGATTATATTTACCTTCATCCGATAAAGGTATTGTAAAAAAAGCAGCCCGTGAAGGCTGGAAAAAGCGCCAAAGAGAGGGAGTTAAAGGAAGAACATTTGAATACCACTATTCTTCATTTCCAGTGGCTGTACAAAAACAACTCGGGTTGTATGATGAAAATAATCCAACAAATACATCCACTTGTCTTAATGATATCGATGAGAAAACGCATCATTATTCAACTCAGCTACAGATTACACAAGCCATAAATACAGCACAACAGATACAAATTCCTGTTTACCATCATCTTACGACAAATTGTTTTAAACATTCAGCTGATGATTATATTGGCTTAAATCCACAATGGTTAAGTTTGAGAGGAATTACACCTAATCAGCTTGTATTTGTAATTGCTTCAGGTGATAGTATGCAGCCTACTATTCATAGTGGCGATATTTTATTGATTAACCGAGCAATCACAACACCTAAAGATGGTGAAATTTATCTCATGCGTTTTGGTAAACAAATATGGATAAAGAGAATTCAAGGAGTACCAAATGGTATTCGCTTAATTAGTGATAACCAGATTATTTATCCACCTATTGAGTTGAATCTTGAAACAGCTGAAAACTTTGAAATTATTGGTCGAATTGTCTTTATAGGTCATCATTTAATTTAATTTTGAAAAAAGAATATTGATTTTACTTTTGGTTAACTTTTATTTGAATACTATAAAAATTAGCTATTAAAAATAAAATTTTTATTACAAAATTAAATTAATATAAATAAATTAACTTAAGTAAAGACATATATAATTCAATTTTTAATTTAAAATAATTATAAAAAGACGAGATTTTATCTTTATTTTATTCTATAAAAAATCTGCACTTAAACTGAATAATTCTTCTAGTCTAAGTGCAGATCTTATTTTGTTTTATCTTAAATAAAACTTAACGCCAAGATTTATATTGATTAATAAGACCATTTGTTGAACTATCATGACTTTCAACTCTATCATTATTAGCTAGCTCAGGTAAAATACGATTTGCTAATTGTTTACCTAACTCTACGCCCCATTGGTCAAAGCTGTAAATATTGAAAATCACGCCTTGTACAAAGATTTTATGCTCATACATTGCAATTAATGCACCTAATGTAAATGGTGTAATTTTTTGAACCAAAATTGAGTTAGTAGGTTTATTACCAGTAAATACTTTAAATGGCACAATATCTTTTACATCATCTAATGATTTACCAGCTTTTACAAATTCAGCTTCGACTTCCTCTTTGGTTTTACCAAATGCTAATGCTTCAGTCTGTGCAAAGAAGTTAGATAAGAGTTTTTGGTGATGATCTGCTAATGGATTATGCGTTTGCGCTGGAGCGATAAAATCACAAGGGATTAATGTAGTACCTTGGTGAATTAATTGATAAAACGCGTGTTGACCATTGGTACCAGGTTCTCCCCAGATAATTGGACCTGTTTGATAGTTATTAATTACCTCACCATTGCGATCAACATATTTACCATTGGATTCCATATTACCCTGTTGGAAATACGCAGCAAAACGGTGTAAATATTGATCATAAGGTAAAATCGCTTCGGTTTGTGCGCCTAAGAAATTGGTATTCCATAAACCGACTAACGCTAATGTGGTTGGGATATTTTGTTCAATCGGCGCAGTACGGAAATGCTTATCCATTTCATGTGCGCCTGCTAAAAGCGCTTCAAAATTATCAAAACCAATAGATAATGCAATAGATAAGCCGATCGCAGACCACAATGAATAGCGACCGCCTACCCAGTCCCAAAACTCAAACATATTATTGGTATCAATACCAAATTCAGCAACCGCTTTCCCGTTAGTTGAAAGTGCCGCAAAATGCTTTGCCACGTGCTCTTCTTCTTTTGCACTTGCTAAAAACCACTCACGAGCAGACAATGCATTAGTCATTGTTTCTTGTGTGGTAAACGTTTTTGACGCCACTAAAAATAATGTTGTTTCTGGGTTTACTTTTTTCAACACCTCTGCAATGTGTGTACCATCAACATTAGATACAAAGTGTAAATTCAAGTGATTTTTATATGGACGTAAGGCTTCGGTCACCATATAAGGCCCTAAATCTGAACCACCGATACCAATATTAATTACATCAGTAATTGCTTTGCCTGTGTAGCCTTTCCACTCTCCTGAAATCACACGATGGCAGAAGTCTTTCATTTTTGCTAACACGGCGTTCACTTCTGGCATCACATCTTTACCATCAACCAAAACAGGGGTATTAGAACGGTTACGAAGTGCTGTGTGTAATACAGCGCGATCTTCCGTTTTATTGATTCTAGCCCCAGTAAACATCGCTTCAATCGCCTCTGATAATGCACATTCATTTGCTAACTGGCGCAATAATCCCAATGTTTCTTTCGTCACATTATTTTTTGAGAAATCCACTAATACTTCATTATTAAAAGATAATGAATAATTCGCAAAACGATCTTTTTCTTGTGCAAAAAGTTGTTGAATTGTGACATCACTTTGTGCTTTATGATGCTGCTCTAATGCCTTCCAAGCATTAGTTTTTGTCGGGTTGATGTTTTTCATTATTGTTTTCCTTATTTTGCAAATATAACAAGATAATTAAATTAATTAATCCACATATTCTGTTAATACACGAGGCGTTAACTTGGTAATAAGTTCATAACTGAGCATACCACTAATTTGTGCTATTTCCTCAATTGGTAACTGTTTACCCCATAAAATTACTTCATCGCCTACTTTATCTTGGCTTTCCAAACCTAAATCAACTGTTAACATATCCATAGACACTTTACCCACTATTGGTACACGACGACCATTTAAATACACAGGTGTACCTGTTGGTACATCTCGTGGATAACCATCCCCATAACCAATTGCCACTACACCAATTTTTGTCTCTTTATCACTCACCCACACACCGCCATAACCCACTGGCTCACCTTTTTTGTGTGGTTTAATCGAAATTAACGAAGAAGTAAGCGTCATAACAGGAGTAAGATCATATTCTTGAGCGGGAATATTCACTGGTGAAATACCATACATAATAATACCAGGGCGAATCCACTCTAAGTGAGAATTTTCCCAAAATAAGATTCCACCTGAGGCTGCAATACTACGCTCACCCTGTTTGTCTTTTGTCGTGTGTAAGAAACGGTTTAATTGAAGTGCGGTGTAATCTGAGTTAATTTCATCAGCTCGGCTAAAATGACTAACAAAGCCAATATTCGCATCAACATTTGGAGAGTTTTTTAACGCTTGATAAAACTCGTCTACTTGAGTTAAATCAACACCAAGTCGATGCATGCCTGTATCAATTTTCAACCAGACTTTGATTGGATTGGGTAATTCGGCTTTTTGTAATGCTTGTAATTGTTCAATATTATGTACTACAGTTTGAATATTATTTACTGCTAAAATCGGTAAGTCTTTACTACAAAAAAAGCCTTCTAATAACAAAATAGGCTTAGTAATACCATTAGAACGTAATCTTAACGCTTCTTCTAAACGGGCAACGCCAAAGCAATCGACCATTTCCTCTACTGCAGATGAAACAAAAACGACACCATGCCCATAAGCATTGGCTTTGACTACCGCAATAATTTTACTATTGGGAGCTTTTTGTTTAATAGTTTGGATATTGTGTTTTAAAGCAACAGAACTTATTTTGGCTGTTGCAGGTTTCATGTTCATTAATAATCGTCTCTCATGTCTCGTTGTTCAGCTAAATTATCAAAGCGAGAATATTGTCCTCTAAAGGCAAGTCTAACTCGTCCAATCGGACCATTACGTTGTTTACCAATAATAATTTCTGCAATCCCTTTATCCTCAGAATTTTCGTTATACACTTCATCACGATAAATAAACATGATTAAGTCAGCATCTTGCTCAATAGATCCTGACTCACGTAAATCTGAGTTAACTGGGCGTTTATCAGCACGGTTTTCAAGCGTACGGTTCAGCTGTGACAAAGCAATAACAGGTACTTCTAATTCTTTTGCAAGCGCTTTTAAAGAACGAGAAATCTCAGCAATTTCTAAAGTACGGTTATCCGCAAAACCTGGTGCACGCATTAACTGTAAATAGTCCACCATAATTAAGCTCAAGCCACCATTTTCTCGATAGACTCGTCTCGCTCTTGAGCGCAATTCTGTTGGTGTCAAACCTGAAGAATCATCAATATATAAATTCGGTTTATTCGCAAAAAGTCCCATTGTACTCCCAATCTTAGACCAATCGCTTTGATCTAATCCCTGTCCAGTACGAATTTTTGTCTGATCAACACGAGATAAAGAGGCTAATGAACGCATCATGATTTGTTCCGCAGGCATTTCCAAGCTGAACACCAGTACAGGCTTCTCACTTTTCAACGCAGCATTTTCACACAAGTTCATCGCAAAAGTAGTTTTCCCCATTGATGGTCGAGCTGCAACAATAATCAAATCGGAAGGCTGTAATCCTGCTGTTTTTTTATCAAGCGCATCAAATCCCGTACTCACCCCAGTAATCCCGTTATGCCCTTCTGCTTTACTTAAGAGCTCAATACGATCAATGGTTTTTTCGAGAATAGAACAGATATTTTGCGGTCCTTCATTGGATGTTGTGCGTTTTTCAGAAATCGCAAACACTTTACGTTCAGCTTCATCTAAAATATCTTTGACCTCCATGCCCTTTGTTGTATAACAGCTTTGTGCAACATCATTACTTACACTAATTAAGTCACGCAAAATTGCTCGATCACGTACAATTGCAGCATAAGAGACAATATTCGAGACACTTGGTGTATTCTTGGACAATTCAGCTAAATACGCAAATCCACCAACATCCTCACTTAAATTTTTCTCTTTCAGAAATTCATAAATATTAATTAAATCAATTGGTTTTCCTTGTCGTACCAAATTTTCCATTTCTTGAAAAATCACACGGTGAGCAGCTAAATAGAAATCATCAGGAATTAACATATCGCTAATGCTATCCCAATGTGCGGGATGAATCAGAATCCCACCTAAAACAGACTGTTCCGCCTCTAATGAATGAGGAGGCACAATACCTTGCTCCAGTGGTTTATTTGAAATCGAGGAGTTTTTTTTTGCCATAAGAATTGGGATTTTTATTCGAATCAAAATTAGCCTATATCATATACTAATTCTTTTTTTTATTTAAGTAAGAATTGGTAGTAAAACATGAAGTCACTAGATCTATTCAGTACAAATTTTGCCAAAACAAACCGCACTTAAAGCAGTATATACAGACTGTTTTATCAAAATTTATAACCACATGGCTGAACAATATTAATAATATATTAACGTAGCTTTTCTAATTTTGCTAAATGCGCAATGAGCCATTTAATACCTTGATTTTGAAAAGCAATTTGTAAACGTGTATTACTATCAGTACCTTCAACATTAATGATTGTACCTTGTCCAAATTTAGCATGTAACACTTTTTGCCCCATTTTCCATTCGCTTTCACTTAGATTAGGAGCAACAGAACCGATTTTTTGTTGGTTTATCGCACGAGTGACTGTACCTCGTAAACGCACTTCTTGAATACATTCTGGCGGTAACTCAGCGATAAAACGTGAAGGTAAGTGACGTTCTTCTTTTGCATATAAACGACGACTTTCAGCGTAACAAATTGTCAACTTTTGTTTCGCACGCGTAATTCCAACGTAAGCTAATCGGCGTTCTTCTTCTAAACGTCCTGGTTCTTCAAAAGAACGGAAACTTGGAAATAACCCTTCCTCAACACCGACCATAAATACACGTGGAAATTCTAAACCTTTCGCAGAATGCAATGTCATCATATCGACATAATCTTGGTGTGGAGAGGCTTGCTCTTCGCCAGCTTCTAAAGAAGCGTGCGTTAAAAATGCAGTTAAATCGGAAAGATCTTCTGCTCCATCTGGTTTCACAAACTCTTTTGTCGCAGTGACTAACTCTTCCAAGTTTTCAATGCGCACTTCGCCCTTTTCCCCTTTTTCCTGCTTATACATTTCATATAAGCCAGAATGTTTAATCACAAAATCCGTTTGGGCAAATAAGGGCATTTCAGTACTGTCTTGCTGCAAGGAATTGATTAACTCCATAAAACGTTGTAATGCTGTAGCTGCACGTCCAGTTAATAAATTTTCATTAATTGCTAGGCAAGTCGCCTGCCATAATGTGACCTCTCTTTCTCGTGTCAATTGACGTAAAACATCTAAAGTACGATCACCTATTCCACGGGCAGGTGTATTAATAACACGTTCAAAAGCAGCATCATCTTGGCGATTCGCAATTAAGCGTAAATACGCCAATGCATCTTTAATTTCTTGACGTTCAAAAAAGCGCATACCACCATAGATACGGTAAGGAATTTGAGCACGAATCAACGCTTCCTCTATCACACGCGATTGGCTATTACTACGGTACAAAATAGCACAGTCATGTAATTTTCCCCCCTTCTCTAGCCATTGTTTTATTTGGGAAGTAACAAATAACGCCTCATCAAGTTCATTAAAGGCAGCATAAATTCCAACTGGTTCACCTTGTTCACCATCTGTCCATAAATTCTTACCGAGACGATTGCTGTTATTAGCAATAAGCTGATTAGCGCTTTGTAAAATATTGCCCGTAGAGCGGTAATTTTGTTCAAGGCGAATCGTTTGTGCTTGAGGGAAATCATCTAAAAAGCGTTGAATATTTTCAATTTTTGCACCGCGCCAGCCATAGATCGATTGATCATCATCACCGACAATCATGACTTTTCCTTGCTCGCCTGCCAGTAATCGAATCCAAGCATATTGAATTTTATTAGTGTCTTGAAACTCATCGACCAAAATATGCTGAAAGCGTTGTTGATAACGTTGTAAAATAACGGGCTTTTTTAACCATAACTCATAAGCACGTAATAATAACTCAGCAAAATCGACTAAACCTGCTCGATCACAAGTATCTTGATAAATTTGGTAAATTTTAATCCATTCACGTTCATAACGATCATTATTATCATCAATTTGATGGGCACGTAATCCATCATCTTTTTTATTATTGATATACCAACATACTTGCTTTGGAATGAATATCTTTTCGTCAAAATTATGTAATTTAAGTAACCGCTTTACTAAACGCAGTTGATCATCTGAGTCAAGAATTTGGAAATCTTGTGGCAAATTAGCATCAAGATGATGAGCTCGTAATAAACGGTGAGCAATACTATGAAATGTGCCAATCCACATGCCGAAAAGACGTTGAGAGGAATGTTCAGATAATGTTTTTTCAATTCGATGGCGCATTTCAGCAGCCGCTTTATTGGTAAATGTTACGGCCATAATACTGCCTTCAGAAATCTGTTCAACCGCAATCAACCAAGCGATACGATGCGTTAATACCCGCGTTTTTCCGCTACCTGCGCCAGCTAAAATTAGGTAATTGCCTAAAGGTGCAGCGACAGCCTCTCGCTGTTTATCGTTTAACCCATTTAATAATTCTGAAATATCCATGCAGCTTACCTTAATTTTTATCTAGTTATCTACCAGCATCTTATACATAATGAAATGGAATAAATCAGGGCAGATGCTATGTCCTGCCCTGATTTTAAGTATGTTATCAAACTGGCTTTTTATACAGTAAAATTATAGAGAAAATTCTTAAAAAAACAACCGCTCTTCTCCCGTATATATTGTAGCTCTGCCTTTTCGAGCAAAACCTATTAATGTTAATCCACACTCTTCTGCCATATTTACGGCTAATGCGGTGCCTGCTGAAATTGCAACTAACATTTCAATACCACAAACTGCGGTTTTTTGGACCATTTCATAACTTGCTCGACTAGTAACCAATACAAAACCGATAGGGTTATTTTGCTTAGCATGCCAACCTAACAACTTATCTAACGCCACATGGCGCCCAACATCCTCGCGAATAGCAAGTAAATGACCTTCTGTATCAAAAAAGCCTGCTGCGTGTGTCGCTCCTGTTTGTTTCCCTAACTCTTGTGCGTTTTCTAATTGTATTAAACAATGATCTAATTTATTAGCATCAAACTGTAAAGTGCGGTTCAATTTTACTAATTTTTTATATACTTGTTGTAATTGTTCTGTGCCACAAATACCACAGCCCGTTCGCCCTGCCAACGTTCGTCGTTGTTCTTTTAAACGCACAAAGCAACGACTCGCTAACTCAATTTGGATTTCAATACCATTAGACACTGGATTGATATCAATACCATAAATATCACTCACTTTATCAATAATACCTTCAGCTAAGGAAAAACCTAATGCAAAGTCTGTTAAATTTTGTGGTGAGCACATCATCACTGTATGGGAAATTCCATTGTAGACTAAAGCGACAGGCATTTCTGTCGCTAGATTTTCTTCTTTTACATCATAAGTTATTGTTTTGTTTTTGATTTGTTTGTTTTTTGTTAATTTTTCAAAAAAACGAACTTTTGTTTTTGTGATCCAAGTCAAAATTTTTTTCCTTATTAATGGTTATGAGTTATAGATTTACCATTAAAAAATCAGTATCCTAAAAGGTGCTTAAATTGTAAGGTATTTACATACTTGTATGAAGTATATCGACAATTCGAAACTTGGTACGATTGTAATACAATTTTAACAAGTGAAAAACAAGCCTAAAAACATTTAATGATTTATTTAACGAATTTACTACTATCACATGCTAACAAACTGGTTTTGTTACGCTAAGGAGTATTATCTATGCAGGTCAGTAGAAGAAAGTTCTTCAAGATCTGTGCAGGGGGAATGGCGGGAACATCTGCTGCAATGTTGGGCTTTGCGCCAACAGAAGCATTAGCAGCTCCTCGCAATTACAAATTATTGCGAGCGAAAGAAACGCGTAATACCTGTACTTACTGTGCCGTTGGTTGCGGTATGTTGCTTTATAGTTTGGGCGATGGCTCAAAAAATACAAAAGGCAAATTATTCCATATTGAAGGTGACCCAGATCATCCAGTGAGTCGCGGTGCACTCTGTCCTAAAGGTGCGGGCGCATTGGATTATGTCAACAGCGAGCGTCGAGTGCTTTATCCAGAAGTACGTGAAGCTGGCTCAAAAGAATGGAAACGTATTTCTTGGCATGAAGCGATTGAACGTATCGCTAGACATATAAAAACCGATCGAGATGAAAATTTTATTACTCATAACGATGCTGGTGTTGAGGTTAACCGTTGGATGACATCAGGATTCTTAGCTGGTTCTGCATGTAGTAATGAAACAGGTATCCTAACACAAAAATTCGTTCGTTCTCTCGGTATGATTTTTACCGACAACCAAGCGAGTATCTGACACGGACCAACGGTAGCAAGTCTTGCTCCATCATTTGGTCGCGGTGCGATGACAAATCACTGGGTTGATATCAAAAATGCCGATCTTGTTATAGTAATGGGTGGTAACGCCGCAGAAGCTCATCCTGTAGGATTCCGCTGGGCAATTGAAGCGAAAAAACAAAACGGTGCTAAGTTAATGGTGGTTGATCCACGCTTTAACCGCACAGCTGCTGTTGCTGATATCTATATGCCATTACGTCCAGGTACGGATATTGCTTTCCTATCAGGCGTTATTCGTTATTTGTTAAACAATGACAAAATCCAGCACGAATATGTTAAACATTACACTAACGCAACATTTTTAGTAAATGAAAACTTCAAATTTGAAGACGGCTTATTCTCTGGTTACGATCCTGAAACACGTAAATATGATCGCTCAACATGGGCATATCAATTTGATGAAAATGGTGAGCCGAAACGTGATATGAGTATGCAAGATCCACGTTGTGTGCTCAATATGTTAAAACAACATGTTTCTCGTTATACACCAGAAATGGTTGAACGTATTACTGGTACAAAACAAAAAGATTTCCAAATTTTCTGTGAGGAAATCGCAAAAACTTGTGCACCAGATAAAGCCGCTACTTTTATGTATGCATTAGGCTGGACTCAACATACTGTTGGTTCACAAAATATTCGTACGATGGCAATGATCCAGTTACTATTAGGTAATATTGGTGTGTCTGGTGGTGGTGTAAATGCATTACGTGGTCACTCAAATGTACAAGGGATTACAGATTTAGGCCTATTCCCTAATCGTCTACCTGCTTATCTTCCATTACCAACGGAAACAGATACGACACTAGATGTATTCTTAAACCGTATCACCCCTAAACGTTTAATGAAAGATCAAGTCAACTATTGGCAAAACACGCCTAAATTTATGGTCAGTATGCTGAAAACGTTTTATGGTAATAATGGTACTCAGGATAACGAGTTTGGTTATCACTATTTACCAAAACTACCAAAAGGCGGCATGGATCATTTACGTTACATTGAGGAAATGTATCAGGGTCGTGTAAATGGTTATTTCTGTCAAGGTTTCAATCCGATTGCCTCTTATCCAAATTCAGGCAAGATCATTAAAGCACTAAGTAACTTGAAATACTTAGTCATTTTTGATCCACTAATTACTGATACTTCTGAATTCTGGGTAAATCATGGTGAGCATAATGATGTAAAAACAGAAGATATTCAAACTGAGGTCTTCCGTTTACCAACAACTTGTTTCGCTGAAGAAGATGGCTCAATTGCCAATTCTGGCCGTTGGCTACAATGGCACTGGAAAGGTGCGGAACCACCTGGTGAGGCAAAAACAGATGGTGAAATTCTATCTGAAATTCGAGCTGAATTAATCCATCTATACAAAACAGAAGGTGGAAAAGCACCACTTGAACCATTAGAAGCGATGAGCTGGGATTATGCAAATCCATTAGAACCAAAAGCAGAAGAAGTGGCTAAAGAAAATAATGGTTATGCATTAGAAGATCTCCTTGATGCAAACGGCAATGTGATTCTGAAAAAAGGGCAATTGCTTTCAAGCTTTGGTCAAATGCGTGATGATGGTAGCACTTCTGGAGGTTGCTGGATCTATACAGGTCAATGGACAGAAAAAGGTAACCAAATGGCAAACCGTGATAATTCTGACCCATCTAACTTAGGTAATACATTGGGTTGGGCATTCGCATGGCCACTGAATCGTCGTATTTTATATAACCGTGCAAGTGCTGATTTAGCGGGTAATCCATTTAATCCAAAACGCCCATTAGTAAAATGGAATGGCAAAAACTGGAACTATATTGACGTGGCTGACTTCGGTAGTGCACCGCCAAATAGCCCGACATTACCATTTATTATGCAGCCAGAAGGTGTGAGTGGCTTATTCGTACGCGAGCGTATGGTTGATGGCCCATTCCCAGAACATTATGAACCAATGGAGAGCCCAATTGGAACAAACCCACTACATCCAAATGTAGTCTCTAGCCCAGTTGCTCGAATTTTACCATCAGATAAAGAGGATTTAGGTACATCTGCAGACTTCCCTTACGTTGGTACCACTTATCGTTTAACTGAACATTTCCATTACTGGACTAAGAACTCTCTATTAAACGTTATTGCTCAACCAGAGCAATTCGTTGAAATTGGCGAAGATCTTGCTAAAGAAAAAGGCATTAATAATGGTGATACAGTGAAAGTCAGCTCAAAACGTGGCTATATCAAAGCTGTTGCTGTTGTCACGAAACGTATCCGTACACTAATGTCTGATGGAAAACCAATTCATACTATAGGTATCCCAATTCACTGGGGTTTCTCTGGTGTAGGTAAAAAAGGCTTCTTTGCGAATAACTTAACTGTTCGTACTGGTGATGCTAATACACAAACACCTGAGTCAAAATGTATGTTAGTTAATATTGAGAAAGTGGGGGCTTAAAATGGGTGTTGTTCAATCTCAAAATATTATTAAAGCCTCTGCGACATCAAACTTTACACCGGCACCACAAGCGCGTGATCATCAAACTGAAGTTGCTAAATTAATTGATGTTACGACTTGTATTGGTTGTAAAGCTTGTCAAGTAGGCTGCTCTGAATGGAATGATTTACGAGCTGAACCAGAACCTTGTGTAGGTGTATACGATAACCCAATTGATCTCAATGCTAAAGCATGGACGGTCATGAAGTTTAACGAAGTTGAAGAAAATGATCGTCTTGAATGGTTAATTCGTAAAGATGGATGTATGCACTGCAGTGAACCAGGTTGTTTAAAAGCTTGTCCTGCTCCAGGTGCAATTATTCAATATGCGAATGGTATCGTTGATTTCCAATCAGACAAATGTATTGGTTGTGGTTACTGTATTGCAGGTTGCCCATTCAATGTGCCACGTATGAATCCTGAAGATAATCGAGTCTACAAATGCACATTATGTGTTGATCGTGTGACAGTAGGACAAGAGCCTGCTTGCGTCAAAACTTGTCCAACTGGTGCAATTCGATTTGGTAGTAAGGAAGATATGAAGCACTATGCAGCACAACGTATTGCTGACCTGAAATCACGTGGCTATGAAAATGCAGGCTTATATGATCCTGAAGGTGTCGGTGGTACGCATGTTATGTATGTACTACACCATGCTGATAAGCCTGAATTATATTCTGGCTTACCAAAAGATCCGAGCATTGATATCAGCGTCAAACTTTGGAAAGACGTACTGAAACCAGTTGCTGCTGTCGCAATGGGTGGTATCGTATTGAGCGAAATTGCTCACTATATCGCAGTAGGCCCGAATACAGAAGAATTGGACGAACATGATGAAGACGAAGCACATAATGGAGGCGAACATGAGTAAGATTAAGATCAGTAACGATCGTAAAATCGTGCGTCATAAATTGCCAGCACGTCTTAGTCACTGGTTACTTGTTATCTGTTTCTTCGTAACTGGATTATCAGGGCTTGCGTTTTTCTTCCCTGATTTCGCATGGCTAACAGAAATTCTCGGTACACCACAGCTTGCGCGTTTTGTACACCCATTTACGGGAATTATTATGTTCATCGCATTTCTTAACTTATGTCGTATTTATTGGCGCCATAATTTCCCTGAAAAAAATGACTGGGTTTGGTTAAAAAATATTGATGAAGTATTAAAAGGCAATGAACATGCCGTTTCTGACAATGGTAAATATAATCTTGGTCAAAAAATGCTATTTTGGACTTTGATTCTTGCAATGCTAACCTTACTGGTTACAGGTATCATCATGTGGAGACAATATTTTTCACATAATTTCCCAATCCCTGTAATTCGTATTGCTATACTATTCCATTCTGTCAGTGCATTCTTACTTTTCACTGGTATCATGGTACATATTTATATGGCATTCTGGGTGAAAGGTTCTATCCGTGGTATGGTTGAAGGCTGGGTGACAGTACGTTGGGCGAAAAAACACCACCCACGTTGGTATCGTGAAGAAGTACTGCCTCAATTAGAAAAAGAAGAGCAAGAAAAACATAGCCAAAACTAAGCTATACTAACTCAATCAAAGTGCGGTCAATTTTTCAGAAATTTTCTAAAAAACGACCGCACTTTATTTGTTACTTAAACAAGGAAAAAGGATGAGTATCAGAATTTTACCCGAGTCGGAAATCAAACAAGCGGCAAGTTCATTCAGTGCGCCCGCCTTGCTATTCGCTAATCCTAAAAATCTCTATCAACGCCGTGCAGAGCGTTTTACAACACTTGCTAAAGCTCACCCTTTAGCTGACTATTTAATGTTTGCAAGTTTAGTCTCTGAAGCACAGCTCGTTGTATTAAAAAATTACCCAATCCCAGTGGATTCTCGTCTAAACGAACATAATCTCACTGCTGAATTACTGGCAACACAGCCGTTACATTTTAAAAACTGGCAACGAGATCCCATTTGGCTAACATTATTAACTGCGCTTTTAAATGAGATAAAACCTAAAGCAAATGATACTATTCTCACAACTATTGAATGGTTAGAAAAAGCCTCTACAGCAGAGTTAAACCAATTAGCAGATCATTTACTCGCACAAGAATTTAGCCAAGTCAGTAGTGACAAAGCTGTTTTCATTTGGGCCGCACTGTCTCTATACTGGTTGCAATTAGTTCAACAAATCCCACACTCTAGCCACAAGGAAAGTAGCGAAAATTTACATGTTTGTCCTGTTTGTGGCTCAGCACCTGTAGCGAGTGTCATTCACTTTGGTTCAGAGCAAGGTTTACGTTACTTACATTGTGCGCTATGTGAAAGTGAATGGAATGTAGTACGTTCGAAATGTACTAATTGTGATCAAACTGGTAAGCTTGATTATTGGTCACTAGATAGTGAAGTTGCGCCAGTTAAAGCAGAAAGTTGTGGAGATTGCCATAGCTATTTAAAAGTACTCTATCAAGAAAGAGATCCGAAAGTAGAAGCCATTGCTGATGATTTAGCAACATTATTTTTAGATGTTGAAATGGAAGAAAAAGGCTTACAACGAAGTGGATTGAATCCATTTCTCTTTCCTAATAGTGAAGAATAATTATGTTTATTTAATTAACTAGACAGCAAATATGACTAAAAATAGGCAGATCATAATGCTCTGCCTATTTTTGTTGATATCCTTTATACTTATTGAAGGGCTGATAAACGTTGTTGTGCTAAAGCAGCAAGTTCACCTTGTTGATGAGATAATTTTTGATACCAATAAACAGCTTGTTTCTTGTTTTTCTTGGTACCTTCTCCTTTTTCATACATCATTGCTAAACGATATTGTGCATCATGATTACCTGCTTCCGCTGCTTTTTTAAACCATTTAAATGCGTTAGAAAGTTGTTTTAGTTCATTTTCATAAATTTGTCCGAGTACCATCATCGCATCTTGCGAACCTGAATTTGCTGTTTTCTCGAATAACTTAATACTATGTTGAATATCTTTCTTAACACTATTGCCTTGTAAATAAAATACAGCTAAGTTATTGATTGCTTTGATGCTTCCTTTCTCCGCAGCTTCACTAAACCACCAATACGCTTTTTCGAAATCCTGTTCAACCCCCTGTCCTCGCGCATATAAAATACCTAAATTCGCTTGAGCTTGATAATCCCCTTTCTGCGCTAAAGGTAAAATTAACTCAAAAGCGGCTTTCCAATCTTGCTTATCTGCAGCCTGCAAAATCAATTGTCGGCGATCGTCATCACTCAATTCTTGCAAAACTTGTTCATTTTCAACCGCACTTGACGCTAATATCTGAGTATGTACGAATAACGCGCTAAATAACATACCCAATACAATCATTTTTTTCATAGCTAAACCTTATAATGTTGCCACTAATAACATCACAAAAAAGATGAAAGAAACTACCATTTCAACTAACCCAACTTGTTTTACGCTAAGTTTAATTTGTGGTAAACAAACAGCACGAATTAATGGTGGTAAATAAGCTAATGCTAACAAATATTGTTGCAAAGGTAAAAACATCAATACACAAAGTGAATGAAAAATAATAGAGGCTTTCAGATAAATTGGATTTTTACGCTCTCTCAAAACAGACTTAACATATAATGTTGTACCAATAAAAAATAAGCTGGGATATAACGCAACTAACCAGATTTCAGCATCAAGTCGACGCTCAGCAAAATAATACGCAGCCATTCCTGCAATTGCGAAAATAACGATACCAGCGAAGTCATTTAATAGCGCACGTTCATCTTTTTGTTTCACATAATAAATATTTACAGCAACAAATGGCAACATTGCAATCACAAAGTAAATAATATGCCAGTTATACCATAATGCGGGTACGGCAAATAATGCACTGACTCCACCATAAATCCAGCTCCATTTTATATTCAGTGGCATATTTCTGCCTTTGAATAAGTTCAAAAAAGGATAAGTCATCAGATACAAGGCAGCCCAAGCTAAAAATAAGAAAAGATACTGCCAATTTGGTTGCGATAAAAGCATACCATACAAAAATGGTATGAGTGCCATCACAATTG
Source organism: Pasteurella canis (assembly GCF_900454865.1). Taxonomy (GTDB): domain Bacteria; phylum Pseudomonadota; class Gammaproteobacteria; order Enterobacterales; family Pasteurellaceae; genus Pasteurella; species Pasteurella canis. The sequence continues at coordinate 992,178 of NZ_UGTV01000015.1, forward strand.
CACCATGTTGATTAGAAATAAGTAACTTCATTTTTCAATCGCCAGACTAAAATTAAGTTGCGTAATTTTATCCAGTTTGATACAAAATAGATATGTTATTTGCATATAATTCAATTAAAAGAGGATAAAAATGGTAAGTATTCAACGTTTTCACTCCACAAATCGTTTATCTGAAATAGCAATTTACAATGGCGTGATCTATTTAGCGGGTCAAGTACCAGAAGCAACAATACAGGAAAGCGCTTATGAACAGACAAAAGAAGTACTAAGTTTTATTGATAAATTATTATCTGAAGTCGGATCAAATAAAAGCCGTATCATAAATGCACAAATTTATCTCGCGGATATGGATTATTATGATGAAATGAATCGTGCTTGGGATGAATGGGTTGATACAACTTCTCCTCCAACACGTGCGACTGTTGAAGCAAAATTAGCTCTACCTGATTGGAAAGTTGAGATTGTTATCACTGCTGCAGCTTAATTTACAAGTGTACTAATAGTACATGTAAATTTATGCTTTCTAATTAAATAAACTTTACTTTATACTTAATAGGCTAATTTCTATATGACATTAGCCTTTTTATTTTATATCTCTGGAAAGCATCCTATGAATCTTTACACTTATATTTGTTTTTTATCTGCTATTTCTATTTTAATTGGCTTTGTAACACGAAAACTGAACGATAAAATTCAATACACTATCGCTATTACCGCTACTTCAATTGTTGTTTCTGTTCTGTTTCTTATTTTCGGTCACCTATCTTGGTTTAAGCTTGATGTTATTGCAACACGAATGATGGAGCAGCTAGATTTCAAAAGCTTCTTACTAAATGGGATACTTGGTTTCTTATTATTTGCTGGTGCATTAGGAATTAAGCTTCCTGTGCTCAAAAACCAAAAATGGGAAATTACTACGTTTGCACTCTTCTCTACGCTTGCCTCTACGTTTATTATTGGTTTTCTGCTCTATACAATTTCTACAATTATCGGGCTACAAATCGAACTCATCCATTGTATTCTATTTGGTGCATTAATTTCTCCAACTGATCCTATTGCTGTGTTGGCTATTATTAAAAATTTAAAAGCACCAAAACGTTTATCCATGCAAGTAGAAGGCGAATCACTATTTAATGATGGCGTTGGCTTAGTGATTTTTACAACAATATTTGCTGTTGCTTTTGGTGGGCATACGCCAACAATTGGTGCTATTGCTGAGCTATTTTTACAAGAGGCTATAGGGGGTATCCTATTTGGTTTTGCTATTGGCTTTATTGCACACTTATTAATTTCTGCAACAGATGATGGTAGTCTCGAAATTTTACTGACTTTAACAATCCCAACTGCAGGATTTATGTTAGCTAACTTATTGCACGTTTCTGGTGCACTGGCTATGGTCGTTTCTGGTATTTTAATCGGCAACTGGACAAGGCATACAGGCTTTTCCAAACAAAGCCGTCTTTATCTTGATCATTTTTGGGAAATGATCGATCACTTCTTAAATTCTCTTTTATTCTTGCTTATCGGTCTTGCATTATTATTAGTGGATTTTACAGCACAAGGAATTTTCCTATTACTCCTAGCAATCCCAATTTGCCTTGCTGGTAGATATCTCAGTGTATGGATACCTTTCCAGGTCATGCAACGATTCCGCAGTTATAATCCCTATACTCTACGTATTCTCACATGGGGAGGATTACGTGGCGGCTTATCCCTTGCAATGGCATTATCTATTCCTAAAGGCGTACTATTCATGCAACATATCGGTATGGATGTGCGTGATTTACTGCTTGTAATGACGTATGCTGTGGTTACTTTTTCCATTTTAGTACAAGGCTCAACTATTGAGAAAATGATCAAAAAAGCTAAAGAAAGTATCATGCATAAACGTGGTTACATTGATTTAAATCCACAAAAACAGCCTCATCAAAAACTATAAAAAATGCCCTCAATAATTGAGGGCATTAAAATCTTACGTAAAACGTACCGCTCTTTATACAGGTTTTACTGTTGTTAGATCTAATTCTGCATTAAATTCTTTTAAAAAGAGTTGTAAATTATCGTCTTGCTGTAAATCTTGTTTAGCTTTTTCACGTAATGCTTTATAAGTCTGACGATACCAATCCGTTGGAGTAAGCTGTTCACTATTTGTTACTTCAATAGAGAGCGAAATCTGTTTTTGCTGAAATTGAGCTAGCGCTTGTTGCAAGTTTTGTAATGCAGCAGACGTATTCAAGTGATGTTTTTCAGCTTTAATACCTAATAAAATCTGCTTATCTGTTTGTTCAATTAAAAGACAATTCAGAGCTAACTCTTTTGTTAAGTTATTCACATTCAATGATTCAACCAGATCGGTCCAGTAATCTTGAGCGCGCGCAATATCAACTACTTTAGCTCGTAGCTCTGGCGTAATATCTTGTTCTAAAGACTGTTTTAAATCAGAGGGTTTTACCCCTTCTTGCATCTTTGCCAATTCAGGATTACGCCATTCCCAACGATAGGTTTCTGCAAAATTATCCTCACTAGACACCTCTTGTTCTAATTCTTCTATTTCATCAAGTGTCTCTATATTAGATGTTTTTAAATGATGAGGAGCCAATTCTGTCAGTTTTTGTTGAAACGCCACTGAAGGTTTTACTGGATTTACTGCGACCCTTTCCCGCTGGATTACCAACTCTTTCTTCATTCCAATCACAGGAAGTACGGTGAGTTTTTTTTCATCCTCAGCAACCAAAGTATCCAGTACAGGATTAACTATGCTAGAGGGCTGGCTACGTTTTTTTTTTTCGTTTTGAGAAGTGAGGCTTAGTTCATCTAATTTATCAATCTGGGCTAATGCATCTAAAGCTGCAGAATATTCTATGGAATGATTATCTTCATACTGGTGAGATTGAACGGAATTAGATTGATGAGTTTCTGCGCTAATTGGCGCTTTTATATTACGCTTATATTGGGCTGAAATAGTTTGTGATACCACAGGCATATCAACATAGGCTGCCTCAGCCGAATTGGCACTTTTAACTAATTTTACCTCTGTTTTCCTTTCTGAGTCATGAGTTGATGTAAGAGCAACATTGGCTAACTTTGGATGAAAAGCCAAAGCTCGTAATAATGTCATTTCAACACCAATACGGGGAGTGGGTGCTAATGTTAATTCTTTACGTCCAGTTAAAACAACTTGATAAAAAAACTGAACATCTTCAGGTGAAATATGACTAGCTAAAAAACCGATTTGACTACTATCATCAATTTGCGGATTAGGTAGTAACTGCTGCATTGCAATTTTATGTAGGTTTTCTGCAATATCGCGTAAAAGCTCGTTCCAATCCCCTCCTTTTTCTGCCACAGCCTGAACTGCTTGCATCAATATTTCACCCTGCCCTTGCTGTAAGGCATGTATAATATCTAATGCTTGGTTGTCGTCTAATAAGCCAAGCATCTCATTCACAATTGATAAGGTAACATTACTATTACTCATAGCAATTGCTTGATCTGCTAAACTTAAACTATCACGAATACTGCCTTGAGCAGCTTTAGCAAGCTTATCTAATGCCAAAAACTCAAAAGGAATTTTTTCTTGTTTTAATATAAACTCAAGATGCTGTGCAATTTGTTGTTGCTCTAATGCTTTCAAATGAAATTGCATACAGCGCGATAAAATCGTGATAGGCAGTTTTTGAGGGTCAGTCGTAGCAAGTAAAAATTTAACGTACTCTGGTGGCTCTTCTAACGTTTTAAGCAAGGCATTGAAAGAATGACGCGACAACATATGTACTTCATCAATTAAATAAACTTTATAACGCCCTTGCACTGGCTTATACTGCACATTATCCAGTAACTCTCGCGTATCCTCTACTTTCGTACGTGATGCAGCATCAATTTCAATTAAATCAATGAAATGTCCTTCTTCAATTGCTTTACAATGTTCACACAGTCCACAAGGATCTGCTGTTACACCATTAACACAATTCAACCCCTTTGCAAATAAGCGCGCTATTGAGGTTTTCCCAACTCCGCGCGTACCTGAAAACAAATAGGCATGATGTAATCGATTTTCTTTCAAGCCATTGGAAAGTGCTGCCAAAATATGACGCTGTCCGACAACATCACTAAACGTCTTTGGTCGCCATTTTCTTGCCAATACTTGATAGCTCATTTATTTCCCTTTTTTAAAACTACAAGTTTAAATTAATGCCCTTCAAAATTTACTAAAGTATAAGTTTTAATACCAAGATTATTTAAACGCTTTTCTCCACCTAAATCAGGTAGGTTAATCACAAACGCTGCATTTTTGACTTCGCCACCTAAACGCTCAACTAACTTGGCCGTTGCTTCAATCGTCCCACCAGTTGCTAATAAATCATCAATGATCAAAACATTGTCATTTTGTTGAATTGCGTCAGTATGGATCTCTAAAGTATCTTGACCATATTCTAACTGATAAGATTGTGCGATTGTTTCACGAGGTAATTTTCCTGGCTTTCTGACTAAAACAAAAGGTACATTCAATGCTAATGCAACTGGTGCGCCAAAAATGAAACCTCGAGATTCTGTACCAAGTACTTTGCTGATACCTTTATCTTTGTAACGTTCAACAATTAAATCTATTACTGCTCGAAAGGCTTCTGGTACCTCTAATAAACTCGTGATATCACGAAAAATGATGCCTTCTTTTGGATGATTTGGAATAGACTTAATAGAAGATTTAATTAAAGCGAGTTTGTTATTCATTGTTTTGCCTAAAAAGTGCGGTTAAAAACAAAAAATATTTGTAATTTCAATTTGATACATTCACATGTAAATTACAAACATTTAATCAAAAATTTGCTTCTCATTGTCGCAAAAAAAACAACCTAACTCAAACCTTTCTCATACTTTTTTGCTAGCTTTTAACAATCTTTTTTATAGCTTTTTACTGCTTTGATAAACAATATACAAAAAATGATATTCTTTTACATCATGATATGCAGTCATCAAGTTAAATCAGCTAGCGATAAATATCAGTACCATCTTTACGCGTTTTCAATAAACGTAAAATCCAGACATACTGTTCTGGTGTTGGTGTAACAAAACGTTCAATTTCTTCATTCATTGCACGCGCAGCCTGCTCTGCTTCTTCAGTTAACTCCATTACAGGATGAATTTCTATTTCATATTTACCCGATACAGCGTTATAACGTGGAAACATTGGAATAACAACTGCTTTTGTCAAACGTGCTATTTTATTGATGCCAGGTAAGGTTGCTTTATAGGTTGCAAAAAAATCGACAAATACACTCAGCTCTGAACCATAATCTTCATCTGGCAAATAATAGCCCATCTCACCTTTTTTCACATGAGTTAAAAATGGCTTTATTCCGTTCTGACGAGCATGCATCTTACCACCAAAACGCTGACGGGCTAATGTCCATAACCAATCGACTAAAGGATTACGATGTGGATTATACATCGAGGTCATTGGCATACCTTGAGCATGCAAAATAATACCTGATGCATCAATTGCCCATGCATGTGGCACTAACAAAATAATGTTTTTTCCTTGTGAACGAGCTTCTAGAATATGCTCTAGTCCTACAAATTGACTACGCTTTTGTAAATGTTGCTTAGATCGAATGACGATTTCTCCGATTCCTAACATCACTTGCGTCACTGTAACAAACATTTCATCTATGACAGATTCACGCTGTTCTTCGCTCCATTGAGGAAAACAATATTGTAAATTAACATTTGCCCGATGACGTTGTTTTTTCGCTTTGTGTGCAACCACCATACCAATTTTACGCGCTAAATGATCACGTAAACGGAAAGGAACAAACGCGAGAATTAACAAGCCTAAAATACCAAGCCAAATTGCCCAATATTGTGGTAACAAATAAGACCATGAAAAACGTGGTTCATAGCCCACTCTTGCAGTTAAACGTATTTCTTCTTCTGACATATTTATTCCTGTTTAGCTAAACCATCCCTGATCATATGCCATCTTAATTGTCATGATAAAAGACATAATGACTACCATTGGGCGAATAAGGACTTTTCCTTTTGCGAGTACCATTTTGGCACCTAAGTTTGCGCCAATAAATTGTCCTACCATCATAGCGAATCCTACAGACCACATAATTTGTCCACCAATAAAAAAGAAAATTAATGAAGCAATATTAGAGGTGAAATTCAGCACTTTTGCATGAGCCGTCGCTTTAGTAAGATTAAAACCAAGCAGCATGACAAAAGCAAGGCTAAGTAAAGAGCCTGTACCCGGTCCAAAAAAACCATCATAAAAACCAATACCCAAGCCAGCACTACAAGCAAACATACTATAAGATATACGTTTTTGCCTGTCTTCATCGCCTAACTTTGGTGTTAATAAAAAATAGAAGCCGATAGCTAAAATTAAGAAAGGTAAGACTTTTTTAATCATTGCACTATCGACTAACTGAATAAGAATCGAACCGAAAGAAGCACCTATAAAAGTCATTAATAAAATTAACCAAACCTCTGATAAATTGACCGCTCTTTGACGTAAGAAATATAAACTGGCGGAAAATGAACCACCACAAGCTTGTAATTTATTTGTACCTAAAGCTAAAGCGGGCGGCATACCAACCATCAGTAATGCGGGAATCGTAATCAATCCGCCTCCACCAGCGATCGCATCAATAAAACCAGCAATAAAGGCGACAAAGAATAACAATATAATAATTTCGAAACTAAATTCCATGAATATTCCTTATTCTAACCATTCGCTACGATTTGGTGCATTTAACACTTGCTGACATAACGGTGGTGCTTGTGGTATTACTTTAGGCTCACTTGGTGTTTTGGAAGGTTTAACAGGTTCAAACCAAGAATATAATTCTGCCCCACAACCATCTCCAGATGGGACTGGTGCTTGATTTTCACAATAATTTGCCCCTTTAGGACAAGTTAGACGGACATGAAAATGTGAATCATGGCCAAACCAAGGACGTACTTTATGTAACCATGCCCGATCATTTCCAGCGCTTTGACAAAGTTTTAATTTGATCGCTGGATTCACAAAAATCCTTGTTACATTAGGATCTTGTGCTGCCAATTTAATCAATGTTGCATGGTGGTGATTCCATTTCTTCTCATCGACACGTTGTGTTTTTCTATCGACGACTAATAATCCTTTACCATCTGAATTTAATGCATCTTTATCTGACATCGTTCCCATGCGCAACCAAATATCTGCATCTAGCCCCATTTGGTGACTAGCGTGCCCTGTTAAAAAACGTCCCCCACCAGGCATCGCAATATCACCAATTAATATCGTCGGTAAACCCGCTGATTTAGCTCTTTTACCTAAGCGTTGCAAATATTTAATCATATCAGGGTGTCCATAATAGCGGTTACGATTTTTACGGATCACTTGATACCCCTCGCCTTTATAGGGCAAGGCTTCAGCACCGATAATACAGCCATTGGAATAACTTCCTATGGGTTCTGGTTTACCAGGAATAGGACGCTTAATTTTCTGCCACTCTTGTGGTGAAGCATAAGAGGCAGCACTAAAAATTGAAAAAAGTGCGGTCAAAATTATTATCTTTTTACATAATTTTTTCATACGTCCTCTTCATATGATACAGCTATCTAATCAGTTATGGCTTAGTATTAGTGCTAAATTAAACAAACGACTAACGATTTTGTGCCTTATGTCTTAATAAGTGATCTAGTAATACAATTGCAACCATTGCTTCTGCAATAGGGACTGCACGAATCCCAACACAAGGATCATGACGCCCTTTTGTCACGACTTCAACAGGCTGATTATGCAGGTTCACTGAACGTCCAGGGATAGTAATACTTGAAGTTGGTTTCAAAGCAATAGTCGCAATAATCGGTTGTCCAGAACTAATTCCCCCTAAAATGCCCCCAGCATGATTCGATAAAAAACCATTTGGAGTCATTTCATCACGATGCTGTGAACCTCGTTGTGTAACAACAGCAAAACCATCACCAATTTCAACTGCTTTAACTGCATTAATCCCCATTAATGCATGTGCAAGATCTGCATCAAGACGGTCAAAAACTGGCTCTCCTAAACCAACAGGGACATTTTCAGCAACCACTGTGAGCTTAGCTCCAATCGAATCTCCTTCCTTTTTTAACTGACGAATTAACGCATCAAACTTTTCTACTGCATTTTGATCAGGGCAGAAGAAGGGGTTACTATTAACTTGCTGCCAATTAATTTCTTCAATAACTTGTGGTGCAATTTTCACGTCACCAATTTGTGATAAAAAACCACGTACTTCAATATTAAATTGCTCACGTAAATATTTTTTAGCTATTGCACCGGCAGCAACCCTCATTGCCGTTTCCCGTGCAGAAGAACGCCCACCACCACGGTAATCACGAATGCCATATTTTTGTTGATAAGTAAAGTCAGCATGCCCAGGACGAAAACGATCTTTGATCTCACTATAATCTTGTGAGCGTTGATCCGCATTCTTAATGATCATCCCAATGCTCGTACCCGTTGTTTTCCCTTCAAATACCCCAGACAAAATCTGAACTTCATCATCTTCACGGCGAGGGGTTGTATACCGAGAAGTACCTGGTTTACGACGATCCAAATCAGGTTGAATATCTGCTTCTGATAAACTAAGCCCTGGTGGAACACCATCAACAATACAGCCTAAAGCCACACCATGTGACTCACCAAATGTCGTGACACGAAAAAGCTGTCCAATACTATTTCCCGCCATAGTTTACCCTTCTTGTTTTTTTACTGGAAAACATTGTTGATTAATTTTCACTTCTTCATTTGTTGTTTGGTTTTTAATAAATACATCTAATTGGTTAAATGAAATATCTACACCATTTTCTTCAAATAATTGATTAATACGACGATTTAAGAAATCAACTGTTGGATTACGATCTGCTAATTTACCTACATATAAACGTAACTCATGATCTAGTGAGCTAGCACCAAATGTTAAAAAATAAACGACTGGCTCAGGTTCTCTTAACACACGATCACATTCACTTGCAGCCTGTAGTAATAAACGTTTCGTCAATTCTAAATCTGAGCCATAGCCTACGCCAACCCTGATTACAACTCGTGTAATTGAATCATTTAATGCCCAGTTAACCAAACGCTCTGTCACAAAAGCTTTATTTGGCACAATTACTTCTTTACGATCAAAATCAATTAAAGTAGTCGAACGAATGCGAATCTTTGAAACTGTACCAGAATATTCACCAATCGTAATCACATCGCCAATACGTACAGGACGTTCAAATAAAATAATCAGTCCAGAAACAAAGTTAGCGAAGATTTCTTGTAAACCAAACCCTAGACCAACAGAAAGTGCAGCAAATAACCATTGTAATTTAGACCAAGACATGCCTAAAGTTGAAAAAGCTAACCCTGCACCAATAGCAATAATAAAGTAAGTAGCTAATGTAGTAATCGTATAAGGCGTACCTTGCGAAAAGTTAATACGAGAAAATATTAACACTTCTAATAAGCCCCCAATGTTGCGTACTAACGCATACATTGCAATTAAAATGACTACTGCAAGTAATAGATTTAACAATGTAATTGATTCCATCACGGTACCAGCAGCAGTCACTACACTTTGCTGCCATAAAGTAACACCCTGTAGATAATAAGCCACTGTTACTAAATCAGCCCAAACCCAATACAACATACCCAGTAAAATAACCGTTAATAGTAGGTCTGTTACGCGCAATACTTGATCTTTTACTTGTGCAATACCCAAGCTTTCATTTTGCTGTAAATCGATGCCTATCCCAAGTTCTTCTTCTGTTTCGACTTTAGTTAAAGATTGTTGCTGTTCGTATTTCTCTTTCATACGATTATAAGATAAGCGACGAGAAGATACAGTTAAACTACGATGTATCGTATTCTTTAATACTAACCAAATCACTACAACAAAATAGGAGGACATCAAATGCTCCATTAAATTAAGTGCGGTATAGTAATATCCCATAACAACTAAAATAATTAAAATGATTGGTGCACCAACCAAGAAAAAACGGCCAATTTTTAAAATCATATGAATTGATTTCGTTCTATCTTCCGAAGAGTGTTCATAAGATTTCACCGCATGCTGAATACGAGGTCCAATGATTAACAAAGAAATAAACAACACAGAAATAGTCATGACCTGTCCAATAACATCATTCGTAATACCTGTTTCTAAATGTGTAAAGATCGAGGCATTAATCCAAAGTGCGGATATCCAGACTGACCGACTGAACACGCGATAAAACATATCAACACTTTCTTTGGGCATATTAAAGTGGCGATATGCAATACCGTTTGGGCGTAACAGCGATAACATAAAGGCGAAGAAACACCAATACCCCCCCATACTGATAACCCAACTTGCTACACTGAGTGGTTCTTCAAAACAGATATAAACCATTAAGACTAAAAATGCTAAGAATAACAAAGTGCTTGGTAAACATAATACGAATGTCCAAAACAATGCCTCAGGTGTATGTAGCTGACTATCTGAGTTTAATGTATTAATTCGTTGATTAATATGAGTTAAACGCTGCTTAATTTTTACTTTCTGTAGCTGAATAAATGTACTTAACACTAATAAAAAAGTCATTAATAGTGCGGCAGGAAGTAGGTCTTCACGCCAATTAGAGAAATTGATTTGTTTAATAATTTCTTTTGTTTCAATTTGGAAAGCAGGTAAAAAGTTTTTAATCCAATCTAAATCCATTGGTGCATTACTTTTGACCCAAAAACTTTGTTGCTGCAATTTACTTTGTAGCTGATCACTAATTAAAGCAACTTGTTTTTGATTAAGCTCAATATTTATCACTAAATTGAGTTGATTATTTAATGAACCAATAATATCGGATAATAATTTACGACGCTCTTGTAAAACAGAGTCAAGATTATTTCTCTCTTCAGATGTAAATTTGATCTGTGATCTTGTCTCAAGTTGATTAATATAATTTTGAGTATCATACAAATTATCGCGAGCTTCTGTTAAATCAAAAATCTTTACTCGTAAATCTGTAATTCGTTTAGAAAGTCCACTTATCATTTCATCTTGTGGCAACAACTCTTTTTGTTTATTAATAATACGTGAAAGTATTAGTGAACCCTGTAACGCACTAATTTGATCTTCAATATTACGTTGAGTCTGCTGTAAATTATTAAGTACATTTTTAATACGTAAATTATCTTGTGACAAACTGTTCATTTCTGTAGTTTGTTGTACAAGCTCTTGACTCAATTTCACATTCATCTCTACCTGATGAGCAATTTCGGGATGTAGAGTATCTTTATTATCTTGCTGAGATTTCGTTAATTGCTCTACTTGTTGTTGTGATTCTTTTAAATATTTTTGATTAATAGCATCCTGCAATGCTTTAGTTTGCTCTTGTAACTGTGCTTGCTCTACATTTTTCTCCTCAAGTTGAACTGTATACAATGTGGTTAAAACATTATTGCCCTGTAGTAACAATTTATTGTACACATTCTGTAATTCTAATAACTCCAGCTCTGTTTCAAATTTAAGTTGTCCAGTCGGTAAAATATCAGGGTTAGTAAGTAACTTATTAATTTCTTGAAGTCGTGTTAAATTCGTATTTAACGTAACTTGTGCTCGTTCTGGTGCAGTGCGCAAAGCTACTAACTCGGTATTTAAACTTGTTGTACCCGCTTGTACTTGTTGTAAATCTTGCTGAGTTGTAAGTAATTTTGCTTGTAAATCCGCTAAGGATAATTTTTCTAACACTTCTGATGAAGAAATAGACTTATTTTTTAATTTTACAAGATTTTCTTGTGCTTTTGATGTCTGCGCCACTGCATTATCAATACGAGTCTGTAAAGCTTTTGTGTCTGCTTTTTGCTTTTCAATTTTTCCCAGTAAAGCTAGGGTTTCCTCTAAATTTTGTACTACAATTTTATTATTAGGATCGTTGAGGTCTGCACTTTTGGCAATTTTTAACTGAGCTTGCACATCACTTTCTGTTGGAATCTGTGCAAATAATAAAGGTGAGCTAAACATAAAGAATAAGCTCAACCCCAAATATAAATTCATTAATAAATTCTTTTTCATCTGTTACTTCCCTAATAAATGCTGTAATTCCAGCTTTAATCTTGCCCGAGAAATTTTAATTGCACCTTGCTGCAACTTGTGTGTATCCAATGCAAAGTACTGCACTGGTTGTTTAAATTTTTCTAATTTATTCACTAGCCAATTTTGTAATTCAGTAACTAATGCAACTGAAAAAGGCTGAAAAAATTCAACAAAAGCGACAGGACGTTGACCAAATTCAAGATCTTCTTTAGGTAAAACAAAGACTTGTTTAACATATTGCCAATTCTGAATAACACGCTCTATTTCTTCTGGCTGAATATTTTCCCCACCAGAAATGAACATATTATCAACTCGTCCTAAAATTACCAACTCATTATCAAGCCATATTCCTTTATCTTTAGTTTGTAACCAACCTTGTTCGTTAGTTAACGGGATAATACTCCCCGCTTGCCAATACCCCATTGCAAGTCCCGCCCCTCTTAACCAAATTTCATCATTCACTAGCTGATATTCACGATTTAATAAAGGTTGACCAACACCATCTTTTTCATCACTTAATTTAGCAAATACCGTCGATGCCATTTCTGTCATACCATAGCCTGAATAGCTGAATACTCCTCTTTTCATTAGTTGCTGTGTTAATTCCACAGGAATATGCGCGCCACCTAATAAAATATGCTGAGTAATAAATTGGCATGATGGATATGCTTGCCAATATGCAAGTAAACGCTGTAGTTGGGTCGGCACTAAAGAAACATGAGAGCTTCTACAAACTGAAGCATAAAAATCAGTTTGTGGAAAATTTAATCTTGCCCCAGTCAGTAACCAACGCCAAATGATCCCTTGCCCAGAAACATGATAAAGGGGCAAAGAGAGTAGCCAGCTATGATGAGCATGAAACTGCATTAACTGACAAACTCCCATAGCATTATCAAGATGTGCTTGTATATGATGTACCACAGCTTTTGCCTTACCTGTTGAACCTGAAGTTAATGTCATTGTTGCTGGCAGTAAAAAATGTTGTAAAACAGACCGCTCTTTTAACACATTTTCATTGCATGTCACTTTTATATCAAAGTTAATAGACTGACAATTTATTAAAGCTAATGGCGTGGGAGAATAATAGAAAGCGATATCAGCATCACTACAAATTTGCTGAACTTTATCAATTGGAAAAGCTGGATTAATGGGTAAGACTCTGGCGCCTAATTGAATCGCGGCAAGATAAAGCAAGAGCAACCTTAGCTCATTCTTACCATATAAAGCAACGCCTGTTTGCAAGGCTACACCTTGCTCTTGTAAAATAGCAGTATATTGCTGAATCACATAATTAAGTTGTTGCCATGTAAAAACCTCGCCTTGCGAATCTTGCAAGGCGATTTGGTTCATCATTTTAGGATTACGTGCAAATTGTTGCCAAGGAAACATTATTAATTTGCAATAAAATAAGTTCTAACGTCTTCAATCAAGTCTGTCGGTAAATGCATAGATTGCATTGCACCTTCTAACATTAACATTTTACGCCCACTATTAGTGTTAGTGATTACCCAATAAGGTGTATCTGGAATTTGTTTTGGCTTAGTGTGATTACCTGCTAGTAGCAATGTTGCCTCATCTCGAGCAAAATAAACTCGAGTTCGACCTTGTAGAGATTCCGCTGCTTGTGCAAAACTTTCTGGATTTGTGCGATACAGTACACTTAAAATTTTCAAAAAACGAACAACCGCCTTTGTTTCTTGTTGGAAGTCAACCGAATTTAATAAATTACGGACTTTAAGTGTAACTTGCTGAATAGACTCATCTGATTGTTTTTTAGGTAGTACTTTAGGCTCTTCTATTTCAGATTGTATAGTTTGCTTTACCTCTGGTGTAGTAGTAACAACTTCTTTTACGACGTCTTGTGACAAAATCGCCTCAGGCTTTGGCATATTTTTATTAGAAAAATTAAGCAAACGGCGCAAAATATCAGATGCACTTTCGCCAATAGATTGCGTTTGGCTCGCAATGTATTGATAAAGTTCTTCATCAACTTCAATAATTTTCATTTTTTCCTCCACTTGCTTGATCTCTTTCAGATTTTGCCACATTATAACGATTAATTTACAAATACTCTATACACAATCCATACAAATTATGTCTAAACAATCTTTATTAAACTATCAGTTTCACCAATTAAAACAAGCAATTAATCAACCAACACTGGTATTCATTCATGGCTTATTTGGTGATATGAATAATTTAGGCACAATTGCGCGCGCATTTAGCGAACACTATCCAATCCTTCGTGTTGATCTACGTAATCACGGACAAAGTTTTCATAGTCATGAAATGAATTACGATTTAATGGCACAAGATCTTGCAAACCTTATTCATCACCTTCAACTCAATAAAGTCATTTTAATTGGGCACTCTATGGGGGGGAAAACAGCAATGAAAATGGCAGCATTCTTCCCTGATTTAGTTGAAAAATTAATCGTTATAGATATTGCACCAATTCAATATGCTCACAATGGTCATGATAATGTATTTGCAGGCTTATTGGCCGTAAATACAGCCCAAGTACAAACGCGTCAAGAGGCGAAAAAAATACTTGCCACATATATATCAGAAGAGGCTGTTCAACAATTTATGTTGAAATCATTTGATAACCAATCCCCCGAATCATTCCGTTTCAATTTAAGTGCATTAAGACAGAATTACGCCCATCTTATGGACTGGCAAAATTGTTATGTCGAATTGCCTACCTTATTTATTCGTGGAGGTCTATCTCATTATATTCAGCCAGAAAATACAGCTCAGATTCTAGCTCAGTTTCCTAATGCCAGCTCTTTTACAATCAATGGATGCGGACATTGGGTCCATGCAGAGAAACCTGATTTTGTTATTCGAGCAATTGAAAGATTTTTAATATCAAACAAATAGATAACTAACACAGAAATTCGTGTTTTAATCCCATATGAATTGTGTTATAGTTCAGCACTAATTCAGTTGTGGCTTATCATTCTCACTTAGCCACAAGTTTTCAGTGATTTGACACATGGCAAAACAAGATGCAGATTGTATTACATTAGATCTGTTTGCTAATACTCCCAAAGTTGGACGCCCCAAAACAAATCCACTGAGTCGTGAACAGCAAATTCGTATTAACAAACGTAATCAATTAAAACGAGATAAATCCGTTGGATTAAAACGTGTTGAGCTAAAGTTACATATGGATTTAGTTGAACAACTAGAAGATTTGGCGACAACGTTGAATGTTAGTCGATCAGAAATAATTGTAACCATTTTACAAAATTATTTTAATACTCAAGAACATAGGTAATAAAGATGGCTGTTGTTGGTTTATTTTATGGCAGTGATACAGGCAATACTGAAAATATTGCCAAAATGATTCAAAAACAACTTGGTAATGAACTCGTCGATATTCGTGACATTGCTAAAAGTACAAAAGAGGATATCGAAGCATACGATTTCTTAATGATTGGTATTCCAACATGGTACTATGGCGAAGCTCAATGTGATTGGGATGATTTTTTCCCTACTCTAGAAGAAATAGATTTTACAGATAAATTAGTTGCAATTTTTGGCTGTGGTGACCAAGAGGACTATGCAGAATATTTCTGTGATGCAATGGGAACTGTACGTAATATTATTGAACCTAAAGGTGCAATCATCGTAGGACACTGGCCTACCGAAGGTTATACTTTTGAGGTATCACAAGCATTAATTGATGATAATACATTTGTTGGCTTATGTATTGACGAAGATCGTCAACCAGAACTTACCGCTGAACGTGTGGAAAAATGGGTTAAACAAGTTTTTGATGAAATGTGTTTAGCAGAACTTGCTTAAATGTAAAATATAGAAGGGGCAACTATGTCTGAAGAAAATATCAAACTATTGAAAAAAGCTGGTCTGAAAATTACTGAACCTCGTTTAACTATTTTAGCATTGATGCAAGAACACAAAATGGAGCATTTCTCTGCAGAGGATGTATATAAAATGCTACTAGAGCGTGGTGAAGAGATCGGCTTAGCTACCGTTTATCGCGTATTAAATCAATTTGATGAAGCGAATATTTTAACTCGTCATAATTTTGAAGGTAACAAATCTGTTTTTGAGCTTGCACCGACAGAACATCATGACCATATTATTTGTGTAGACTGCGGTAAAGTATTTGAATTTAATGATGATGTTATTGAAAAACGCCAACGTGAAATCAGTAAACAACACGGCATCGAATTAGCAACACACAGCTTATATCTTTATGGCAAATGTAGCGATATTAATAACTGTGATGAAAATGGCAAAAAATAATCGCTATCTACTTTGCTAAAATAGCCATCTCATCTGCACTTTAATCGTTAAACGAGTAATTAAAGTGCAGTTTTCTTTTTATATGCATATTTAGCTTTATTAAAGTTACTCTTATTTTCTGTCACAATAAGCTAAAATAATCTCGCCAACTTATCAAAAAGTTTACATGACTAAATTTAGGTTAATTATTTATAAAATAACTAATCATTAAGAGTAAGTAATTTAGCTATTTCTCTCAGTATTCATAATTAGAAATATGAATAAATGAGCTCTTTAATATTGTATAAATAGAAATTAACTTTGGACTTATGAGTTTTAGATATGACTATCTTAATAAAGAGA
The DNA here is from genome assembly GCF_900454865.1 of Pasteurella canis. Classification (GTDB taxonomy): domain Bacteria; phylum Pseudomonadota; class Gammaproteobacteria; order Enterobacterales; family Pasteurellaceae; genus Pasteurella; species Pasteurella canis. The sequence continues at coordinate 1,008,893 of NZ_UGTV01000015.1, forward strand.
AATTCAAATTTTACCAATTTTTCTTCTTTATAGAGTACTAAAAAAAATATAAGGAAAAGAAGTTAATTAAAAAGTAAGCCGTAATCAATTAATTGTACTGGCTTTTGACTAATGAATTGAAAAATGGCGGAGGAAGTGAGATTCGAACTCACGGAGGGCGTAAACCCTCGCCGGTTTTCAAGACCGGTGCCTTCAACCACTCGACCATTCCTCCGTGGTTGTGGATGGTTAATATAATACAGTTAGTTTATTGAGTAAATTAAAAAACACATTGGCTTTGCTTGAACGATGAAATTTCACCCACTTTGTCTTTTATTTAAACGAAATTTTATCAAATTGTTAACTTTTGAGATTGACTTTTCGTAGGCTAACCAGTACTTTATCACTATTATCTGATTTGCCCTATTCCATTTACAAAGGAGCTTTTACTATGGAATCTCGTATTGTTCTTGATAGCAGAGAAACGTCCTTACTTAATACACATAAAGTATTACGTAATACTTATTTTTTATTAGGATTAACCCTCGCATTCTCAGCTATCATTGCTTATATTTCAATGAGCTTAAATTTACCTCGCCCTGGTCTTATTCTTATGCTTGCTGGTTTCTATGGTTTATTGTTTTTAACTTATAAACTATCCAATAGTGGGTTCGGCATACTTGCCACCTTTGCTTTCACAGGTTTTCTAGGTTATACATTAGGTCCTATTCTAAATGTTTATGTTAGTAATGGAGCAAGTGATATTGTAGTGTTTGCTTTAGCTGGCACCGCTGCAGTTTTTTTTGCTTGTTCCGCTTACGTATTAACAACTAAAAAAGACATGTCTTTCCTATCAGGCACTCTTTTTGCATTATTCATTGTGTTGTTATTGGGTATGATTGCAAGTTTCTTCTTCCAATCACCAATGTTATATATTGCAATTAGTGGGCTATTTGTTGTGTTCTCAACAATGGGAATTTTGTACGAAACAAGTAATATTATCCATGGAGGAGAAACAAATTATATACGTGCAACAGTAAGTATTTTTGTGTCTCTTTATAACTTATTTATTAGTTTATTAAATATCTTTTCAATCTTATCTAACGAAGATTGACAATCAGATTAATAGGTAAATATAACGCCCCATTATTGGGGCGTTTTTGTTATAATACACATAATCAAAGTGCGGTCAATTTTTAGAAAATATTTAAAATATGATTCAAATAAATAATCTCTACATCGAAACTGATTCATCTGGTTACTTGCTAGATCTAAACCAATGGAACGAAGATGTTGCTCTAGCTATTGCTAAACAAGAACAAATTGAATTAACCGAGGCTCATTGGGAAATAATTTACTTCGTACGCCAATTTTATCAGGAGTATAAAACATCTCCCGCTATCCGTATGCTTGTTAAATCACTGGCTCAAAAATTAGGTGAGGAAAAAGGAAACAGTCGTTATTTACAACGCCTTTTCCCTGATGGTCCAGCAAAACAAGCTACGAAACTTGCTGGTCTACCTAAACCAGCAAAATGTTTATAAATAAAAATTTTTACTGCACTTGATAATCATTTTTATTTACAGCTCAATATTTTAGGAATAGAATACACTGGCGACTTTATTAACTAACAACATAAGGAGAAAATGATATGCGTCGCTTAGCTGTTCTTTTAAGTGCAATTTTGCTTGGAGTGTCTAGCTCTCCAGCTTTTGCGAAATTCAAAGTAGTAACTACATTTACTGTGATTCAAGATATCGCTCAAAACGTTGCTGGCGATGCTGCTGTTGTTGAATCAATTACAAAACCTGGTGCAGAAATCCATGATTATGAACCGACACCAAAAGACATTGTAAAAGCTCAAAATGCTGATCTTGTCCTATGGAATGGTTTAAATCTTGAACGTTGGTTTGAAAAATTTTTTCAAAATGTTAAAGATAAGCCAGCTGTGATTGTCACCAAAGGCATTACACCAATTTCAATCTATGAAGGTCCATATAAAGATGCACCAAACCCGCATGCTTGGATGTCAACATCAAATGCATTAATTTATATTGAAAACATTAAAAATGCACTTGTGAAATATGACCCTCAACACGCTGAAATCTATATAAAAAATGCAGAAAATTATGCAAATAAGATTAAGCAACTAGACCAACCTTTGCGTGAAAAATTATCAAAAATTCCTGATAGCCAACGTTGGTTGGTCACTAGTGAAGGGGCATTTAGTTACTTAGCAAAAGATTATGGATTACAAGAAGCTTACTTATGGCCGATTAATGCAGAAGAACAAGGCACACCACAACAAGTTCGCCAAGTCATTGAAACTGTACGTAAAAACAATATCCCTGTTGTCTTTAGTGAAAGTACTATTTCTGATAAACCAGCAAAACAAGTGGCAAAAGAAACTGGCGCAAAATATGGTGGTGTATTATATGTAGATTCACTTTCAACTACTAAAGGTCCTGTACCAACATATATTGATTTATTAAATACTACTGTTTCGACTATTGTTAAAGGATTTGAAAAATAATGCCCTCACCTACTATTGCCTCAATTTCAGTAAATGATGTCACTGTACGTTATAATAATGGACACCTTGCGATTTATGATATGACATTTCATTTAGAAGGCGGAACAACTTGTGCTTTAGTGGGTGTAAATGGTAGTGGAAAATCGACTCTTTTTAAGAGTCTTATGGGATTGGTTAAACCACAACAAGGTACAATAACACTGTGTGGTTTACCAATTTCATCAGCTCTCAAACAAAATCTCGTTTCTTATGTGCCTCAATCTGAAGATGTTGATTGGCAATTCCCCGTTTCAGTTTATGATGTCATTATGATGGGACGTTACGGTTATATGAATTTTTTGCGTATCCCAAGTGAAATCGATAAACAAAAAGTCCAACAAGCTATGCAAAGAGTAAGTATTGAGCATCTTGCTGATCGACAAATCGGAGAGCTTTCTGGGGGACAAAAAAAACGTGTATTTTTAGCACGAGCACTTGCTCAACAAAGTAAAATAATCCTTTTAGATGAACCTTTTACGGGTGTAGACGTAAAAACAGAAAATGCCATTATGGATCTACTCGACCAACTACGCCTTGAAGGTCATCTTATCCTTATTTCGACACATAACTTAGGAACAGTTCCCGATTTTTGTGACCAAGTTGTGATGATTAACCGAACAGTGCTTGCAACAGGAAAAACAGAAACAACCTTTACACAAAAAAATCTTGAATTGGTTTTCGGTGGTGTATTGCGCCACATAAAACTATTAGGTAAAGATATTCATGATGATGAAGACAGCCGTTCTGTGACGGTACTAAGTGATGATGAATTACCTGCTGTATTTTATGGTGAAACGAAAAACGATCCACCTGCCCCCATCACTAAAAATCCAGAACCAAAAGGTGATAAATAATGTGGGATTTATTGCTTGAACCATTTCAATATAATTATATGATGAAAGCAATTATATTATCTGCTGCTGTAGGTGGTATCTGTGCGTTTTTATCTTCTTACTTAATGTTAAAGGGCTGGTCCTTAATTGGCGATGCACTCTCACATTCTGTCGTACCAGGCGTAGCTATCGCTTATGCTCTTTCATTACCTTATGCACTAGGTGCTTTTTTTTCTGGGATATTAGCAGCATTGTCCATTCTCTGGATCAAGTCAATTACTAAATTACGCGAAGATGCCGTCATTGGTTTTATTTTTACAACATTTTTTGCATTAGGCCTCTTAATCATCTCTCTTAATCCTACTTCAATTAATGTTCAAGATATTATCTTAGGTAATATTCTAGGTATCGCAGATGAAGATATCAATCAAGTTGCTATTATTATTACTATTACATTAGGTCTATTACTCATTTTTTGGAAAGATCTATTACTGGTTTTTTTCGATGAAACTCACGCGACTTCTGTTGGCTTATCACCATTACGCTATAAAGTGCTTTTCTTTACATTATTAAGTGCTTGTGTGGTTGCGGCATTACAAACTGTCGGTGCTATTTTAGTTATAGCAATGGTCATTACACCAGGTGCAACTGCCTACTTACTTACAGATCGTTTTCAAACACTTGCTATCATTGCAGTTATTTTAGGTGTAAGTACTAGTGCACTTGGTGTTTATATTAGCTATTTCTTAGATGGTGCGACAGGAGGTCTCATTGTTTGCTTCCAGACAGTGATTTTTTTACTCGCTTTTTTCTTTTCACCCAAATATGGTGTGTTAAAACCTAAAAGTGAGGTTAAAAACTCTGTAAAAATGGAGAGAGAAAATGTCTGATATCATTCAATGGCTTACAGAGCCTTTCTCTTATCCATTCATGCAAAATGCATTATTGACAGCATTAATTGTTGCCATAATTTGTGCCGTACTGTCTTGCTATCTTGTACTAAAAGGTTGGTCATTAATGGGAGATGCGATCTCTCATGCAGTCTTACCAGGTATTGTTATTGCCTTCCTATTAGGTCTTCCTCTATCTATGGGGGCATTTGGAGCAGGTATTTTTTGCGCACTAAGTGTAGGATATTTAAAAGAAAATAGCCGAATCAAAGAAGATACTGTAATGGGAATCGTATTTTCAGGTATGTTTGCCTTTGGTATTGTCTTATTTACGAAAGTCGAAACTGAACAACATCTTTCTCATATTTTATTTGGTAATTTACTTGGGGTAAGTTCAACAGAATTACTGCATACCTTTATTATTTCAACGCTTATTTTCACCACTTTAATGGTAAAACGTCGTGACTTTTTACTCTATTGTTTCGACCCAAGTCATACAAGAGTTGCTGGACTTTCACCCAAAATTTTACATTATGGACTACTTATTTTATTAGCATTAACAATTATAACTGCAATGCAAGTTGTGGGGGTGATTCTAGTAGTTGCGATGCTAATTTCACCTGGGATCACTGCTTTTATTTTAAGTAAACGTTTTGATCGAATGCTCATTATCGCAATATCCATGTCAGTCACAACTAGTATACTCGGCACTATTATTAGTTATCATATTGATGCTGCAACAGGGCCTTGCATTATTTTATTACAAGCTGTTTGCTTTATGCTTGCTTTAATCTATCAAAAACTAAAGCTACGTACTCTCAAAAAAATGAAGTAAATTAATAGCGTAATGAAAAATCTTGAAACTCACTGTCTGTTATATAATCTTGTTCAGATACATATTCCACTCGTGCTGTTTTAGGACCTTGTTTTAGCCAGTGATATAACTGTTTGAGCTGTTGTTCTGAACCGAATGCAACGACTTCAACACTTCCATCTTGGCGATTACACACATAGCCTTTAACACCTATTTTAACAGCTTCTCGCCAAGTAAAATAACGGAAGCCAACCCCTTGCACAATACCATACACAAAAAATTGCTTTTTCAACATGATATATCCTCATAAGACCTGTTACTAAAAGTTTTAACAACATCACATTTTTTTCAATAAAAATAGATTTTGCTATTTTAATTTACACAAATATCGAATAGCATACACTTTAGCACTTTCCTGAATAAAGTGTGTCAATTTAAAAATTCTTTTTCTTTAATAAGATAGGAGCAAATATGAAATTCCGTTTCGCTGCATTAGCAACCGCAGCTCTATTAACTAGTACAGCGAGCTTTGCAGGTGTCGTAACAAGTTCATCCAATATTGATTTCCTTGCTGTTGATGGCCAAAAACCGGGTAAATCACTTTTAAAAGAGACTCGTTCTTTTAATATTAGTGATACACAAACCCATCAAGTTGTTGTTCGAGTTTCTGAAATTATACGTTCTGGTTCTGACCGTACATTATTTGAATCTGATCCTATCGTTGTGACTTTCCAAGGTACAGCTGATGATGTTATTATTTCAGCACCTCGTTTAGAAACTGAAAGAGATGCAAATACATTCAAAAAAGCTCCTAGAATCACAGTAAAAACAGTTTCTGGTTCAGAGATTGCAACCAAACAAGAATATCTTAAACAAGAAGGCTTCCTGCCTGGTGTTAACCTAGTAGAAAATCTGTCCGAATATAACTCATCAAATGCACCAGCAGCAGTTGCCGCTTTGGCGAGTACAACTATGCCAGCCGCTATTCCTGGCTTCGGAAAAGCACAAAAGGGTAAAATTACAGTTCAAGGTGAAAATGTTGCAGAGCAAATGCTGCAATATTGGTATCAACAAGCAGATAAAGAAACTCAAAAGCGTTTCTTAAATTGGGCTAAAAATCAAAAATAATCAACAATACTGTCCGAAAGTGAGCTTTTAGCTCACTTTTTCTTTACTTAGCTTAGGAGATATCATGCAAAGTATTTATCGCACATTACCAGTGCAAAAACATATTGCACTTGTAGCCCATGATCATTGTAAGCAAGATCTTATAAATTGGTGTAAAACTCACCGCAATTTATTGTCACAACATACGTTATATGCTACAGGTACAACGGGTAATCTCATCCATGATGAAACTAAATTAGATATTGAAAGTTTACTCAGTGGTCCGATGGGAGGTGATCAACAATTAGGTGGTTTAATCGCAGAAAAGAAAATTGACTTACTTATTTTCTTTTGGGATCCAATGAATGCCGTACCACATGATCCTGATGTCAAGGCACTTATGCGTATTGCAACGGTCTGGAATATTCCTGTTGCCATGAATATGGCAACGGCTGATTTCCTAGTAACATCGCCAAGCTTTAATCAAATTACAGAAGTCCGAATTCCCGACTATGATGGCTATTTAAAAGCACGTTTAAAATAAACAAAAACGACGTTATGTTTATTTAAATCAAGAGCAGAAAATAGTATTAGCTTGTAATCAATTCATTTTATCAGATGATCAAGTAATATATTCACTGCTCTGGATTTCAATTTTATCTACTTAAATGCTTTTCCACATTGAAGTAATCCTCTCCCCCAAGAATCCTAATAAAATATTACTATGCTGATTAATTCAACGATATCAAATCAGAACAAAAAGACTATACTGAAGTAGTATTGAACATATTTTATAAACAATTTGCTTTACTCTTAATCATCTCATAATTAAAATAAAAAGCTGCAGAGTTATCTGCTTAAAATCATTATTTAATTTTTTATTACTACACATGGAACGTTATTATGAAAAATCAAACATTACTTTTAATAACTTTATCGCTTGCTTCTGTTTTTGCTACAGCTCAAACCAACCAAATTAATTTTTATGGCAAAGCAGGAGTTGACTTAACCTCTCGTTTTGAAACAATGAAAATACAAGCAGAGAATGGTTCTGAATTTCCTGCCGCTGCTGGCACAAAGAAAAATACATTTTCGCCAAGTATTTTCTTAGAAACAACATACAATGTTTTGCCTCAAACAGAGATTGGTCTTGGGATCGGTTATATCAAACGCAATGGTTTTCATTATTCAGGTACTTTTGAAGAAAGAGTCGGAACTCTTGATAAAGAGACATATAAAATAAACCGTTACTCTTCTCTCCCTCTCTATTTCATTCTTAAACAAAATTACGTATTGAGTCCAAATACAAAATTTTATTTTAAAAGTGATTTAGGTTATGCACTGAATAAAACAAAAAGTACTTGGTATACCAGCTATACAGATGATAGAAAAACATTTGAGCATCCTATTCATTTTAAAACTAAAGATGGTCTCTATGCGGGTTTAGGCGTTGGAATTGAATATAAATTCTTATTAGCTGAACTTGGATATTACCATACGAACTCGGCTCTCACTTATCAATCTAATCATCGTCAACAAAAACCTAAAGATTTTCATAATTCATATAATAATGATGCGTTACGTTTATCTGTTGGTTTTAAATTCTAAATATCACATACTTGACACTTCAAAGCCGTCTATAGACGGTTTTTTTCTATTTAGATAAATAAAATTGACAATATAATGACTCAAAGAGCGGTCTGTTTTTGTAAAATTTTATTTAATCATTATAATGTAGCCCAATATCAAATAAATAATATTACGCTATTTTTATTATACTTGGAGGGTAAACTACAATGGCATTAATTTTAAATATTCTTAATTTTGTACTCGGTGGTTTTGCCACAACTTTAGGCTGGTTACTTGCTACAGTGGTCAGTGCTATTCTTATTATTACTTTGCCTTATACAAGAAGCTGCTGGGAAATTAGTAAAATGTCATTAATGCCTTTCGGTAATGACATTATTCATGTGAAATACCTCGAGCCTACTAGTACAGTAGGAAATTCCTTAGGCACTATCTTAAATATCTTCTGGTTTATCTTTTTCGGCTGGTGGCTTTGTTTATTCCATATTTTTTCAGGTATTGCACAATGCTTAACTATTATCGGTATTCCTGTTGGACTCGCTAATTTTAAATTAGCAGGTATTGCCTTATTACCAGTTGGACAACGCGTAGTATCAAAAGAAGTTGCTGAGATCGCAAGAAAACAAGCTGCACAGCAACATTACAATAACCATTATAAATAATCGAAAGAAATAGAATGAATAATTGGCTGAATGCAAAAGTCATTGCCACAATCCCTATTTTCATCGCGGTTAATATTGCGGCTTGTGCTATTTGGTTACTCGATATCTCACAACAAAGCATGCCGTTGATTTTAGGGATTATTGCAGGTGGCTTAGTTGATCTTGATAACCGCTTAACGGGTCGATTAAAAAATGTATTCTATACACTTATTGCATTTTCTATTTCCTCACTTGTTGTTCAAATTAGTATTGGTAATAGCGTTCAATTTACATTATTAATGACTGTAATTACCTTTCTCTTTACTATGGTAGGCGCCATTGGTCAACGCTATAGCACAATTGCATTTGGTACCCTAGTCATCGCATTATACACAACTTTATCTTACCTACCTGATACAGTTTGGTTTATCAATCCAATTATGATTTTATGTGGTACATTGCTCTATAGCATAACTACATTAATTGTTCATTTATTTTTTCCGAACCGCCCAGTACAAGAAAGTATGGCGAAATCCTTTATTGCCTTAGGCGAATACTTAGAGGCCAAAGCGCGATTCTTCGATCCTGATGATATAGAATGGTTAGGTCATAAAGAAGTCAATTTAGCTATGAAAGATAGTGCATTAATTGATGCATTCAACTCGGCTCGCACAGCATTATTTTATCGTATCCGTGGACAACACAGACATAGCCGAACGACGAAAATGATTCGTTACTATTTTGCTGCACAAGATATTCATGAGCGGGCCAATTCCAGCCTGTTCAACTATCAAGCTATTGCAGAGCAACTCAAAAATACAGATCTTATCTTTCGAATCCAACGTTTGTTTGAATTGCAAGCACAAGCCTGTCGTGAAATTGGTTTGAGCTTACAGCAAAATAAAAAATATAATTACAATAATAAAGTTGAAAAAGCGATTTTAGGGCTCAATCAATCCTTTGATCTTTATGCACAAGCTCATCCTGAAAATGAACCTCTTTTACTGAATCTAAAAACATTAATCGAAAATTTACAAGCTGTAGAATGGCAATTAAGTCATTTAGATCAAGAGTCTCAGCAAAATGAGCACTCTGGTACAGCACAAATTCATACTGAACAAATACGTGGGCTCAGTAATATCCTGTATGCAATTAAAAGCCATTGCCATTTTAATTCGCAATTATTCCGTCATGCTGTCCGCTTATCTATTGTAGTATTCACTTCGTGTACTATTGTCGAATTTTTTCAACTTGATAGAGGTTATTGGATCTTATTGACATCAGTTTTTGTTTGCCAACCAAATTACTCTGCAACCAAAATGCGCTTGAGACAACGCATAATTGGTACTATTTTAGGTGTCATCATCGGTTCATTATTACCTTATATTAATCCCACTCTTGAATTACAGCTGGGGCTTATCGTCGCAACCAGCACTTTATTTTTCTTTTTCCGAAGTAATAACTACAGTTTTTCAACTTTTTTTATCACGTTGCAAGTTTTAATTAGTTTTGATGTCATGGGATTTGATCTTCATGAAGCTATGTATTCTCGTGTGTTAGATACATTGATTGGTGCTGCAATTGCGTGGTTTGCAGTCTCTTACTTATGGCCAGATTGGAAATATCTCCAGCTCGATAAAGTCAGTCGGCAAGCAATTAAGAGTAATGCTAAATATCTCCTTTATATCATTAGTCAATTACAATTTGGTAAAGGAGATAATCTGAAATATAGAATTGTTCGCCGTAATGCTCATGAGAATGCGACTGCATTAAGCACTATAATATCGAATATGAATAATGAACCACAAAAATATCAGGCTCATTTGCAAAAAGGATTCGAGTTGCTTAAGGTAAACTATTCGCTACTAAGCTACATTTCTGCATTAGGGGCATACCGCAGCAATATGAAAAAGTTACAACAAAATACTGAGTTTCTTTCTGGATTTTATCCAGTAGCTAAAAAAATCATCTATGTATTAGAGCATATTGATAGATTAAGACCAGATATCTTCGCTAAACTGCAGGAAAAAATAAAAGAAGACTTAGCAAAAGCTAATATAGAGCAATGTGAATATTTACTACAACCCCAATTTAGTGTGCCAATCCAACAACTCAATATGATTAGTCAAATATTGCCATTACTCTATACTATACTTCAACAATTAGACATCGAGTAAGATTAAAATTGCCGCATCCCCCCCCCACTCTTTGGGGGCTTGGTGTAGTGCTTTCACCTTGGGATGTTGCACTAACCAACGAGGAATCTGGCGCTTTAATATGTACGAACCATAACCAGTCATGACACTCGCACAATAAATATGCTCCTTTTCACAAGCTTGGATTAAACTCGCTAATTCTAGTTTAGCTTGTTCACGTGTTAAACCATGTAAATCCAAAAACAATTCAGGTGAGAAATCACCTCGGCGAAGCTGTTTTAATAAATGGGAATCTTCCCCTTCTCGCAAATATTTCACCGCTCTTTCTTCATTTAGTAATGGTTCATATTCATCAGAAAAATAAAATAAAGTGTCCTCTTGCTCTCGAATTTGTCTTAGTGGTGATTTTTTGATTCTTTTGTTCTGACGAGGCGCTACAAAAGTATCTTGTTTTAACGTTTTGACCCCTTGAGTTGCTATACGAAATAGCGCAATATCTTCTGGTTTTAGCATATTCACCTCGACCTAATTTTTCAAATTCCGTTATGATAGCATATTATTATTGAGCTTGATTTCCCAAATTTCATTGAATATGGTATAACTAAGTCACTTTTCTCTTTTAGCTATAGACATACTATGACATATAATCAAGATCTCATTGAAACCATTATTTCTGATCAAGTACATAATGAATTACATTCTATCCAAGACTTCTTACGCTGGACTTACAGTACATTTAATCGTGCAGATATTTATTATGGTCATGGCTATGATAATGCTTGGGATGAGGCATTACAGCTAGTTTTTGCTACACTTGATCTACCTATCGACTTTCCTCCAGAATTCTATGCAGCGAATTTAACTCGTACAGAAAAAGAAGTATTATTACGTTCAGTCATTCAGCGTATTGAAAAACGGATTCCTGTTGCCTATCTGACTAAGCAAGCTTGGTTTTGTGGTCTAAATTTCTATATTGATGAGCGTGTTATTATTCCTCGTTCACCAATTAGTGCTCTTATTCAAACAGGTTTTGCTGGTTTATTAAAAACAGAACCGAAACGCATTTTAGACATGTGTACTGGCAGTGGCTGCATCGCTATCGCTTGTGCAGAGCAATTCCCAGAATCAGAAGTAGATGCGGTAGATCTTTCTGCTGATGCATTAAGTGTCGCAGAAATTAATATAGAACGCCACAATATGTTAAATCGCGTTTATCCAATACAATCCGACTTGTTTAATGATTTACCTAAAGATCAGTATGATCTCATTGTAAGTAATCCACCTTACGTTGATATCGAAGACTTGGCTGATATGCCAGAAGAATTTCAACATGAACCAGAAATTGCGTTAGGTTCAGGAGTAGATGGACTCAATATCACTAAACGTATTCTCGCTGCTGCACCTGATTATTTAACTGATGATGGTATTCTAGTGTGTGAGGTAGGTAACAGTATGGTGCATCTTATTGAACAATATCCACAAATCGCATTTAATTGGCTTGAACTCAAAAATGGTGGGCTAGGTGTTTTTGCAATCACTAAAGGCGAGTTGGTTAAACACAATGCTTTATTTCAATAAGTATTAAAAGTGCGGTATCTTTTTACAAAATTTTAGAAAGAGTATATCTAAACAAAAAAGACCGATTATTAAATCGGTCTTTTTTTTATTTACAATGTAAAAGATTAGAAGAATACGCGTAAACCAACGCCGTACTTATTATCTCTCTCTTTATTGATTGGATAAGCATTATCCTGTCTACGAACATTTGCATATTCAATGTAAGTCAGTACATTCTTATGGAATTGGTAATCCACTCCAGCTAAATAGACATTTTCTGTCATTTTATTATTTGATGCAGATATATCTTGGTTACGTTGCCACTGTAAATAAACTTTTGATGGCTCCATCACTTGATACTTAGCGCCAACTAAAATATGTTTTGATTTAGAATTAAAAGTATCCAAAACTTTTAAATGTGTCTGACCATATTCTGCTGCAAGTGCTGCTGGTCCGTAAGCAACTTCAGTAGCGACACGCCATGAGGTAGTTTTCATTGAAGTACCTGTCGGTCGATGTGCAGATGCATTATCTTGAGTTTCTACTGAGTAGCCAGCATTCAAATTAAATACTAAGTCTTGCATTAACTCACGATTATAAAATACAGCTACGCCATAACCATATTTATAATCCGTAAATGGTGATAATTTTTTCTTTTTCTCTGCTTCACCAAATAAGTAATCAGCACCAAAACTGAAGCCATGCCATTCTGTAGAGCGGAATTTGATCGATTTTTTAGCATCTTCAGGCAAATTATTATTACCACCAAATGTATAAGCATAATCACCTAATTGAACATCATCACCATTTGTTGTTTGTTGACCAAAAGTTAATGTACCAATAGGATCATATGAAAAACCAGCATAAAGCTTGTTTGTACTTGGATTGCCAAAGCTTTGTGATGAATCTGCGTCTTCATCAAAACGAATTTCTAAGCCACCTAATGCAGATAAGCCGTTTTCTAAATGATGACTGACTTTAACTTCTAAACGTGAATCATCATTACGTAGATCACCACGTTGCTTATCACCAAATTTACCTAAAACAAGGCGAACTGAGCCACCTACTTCAACTTTCGTACCATCTTGTTCATAAACTGTCGCTGCGTTTACTGAAGTTGCAGCAAGCGTGGTGATTACTAGTGCAATTAACGTTTTTTTCATACTACTGTTCCTTTTCAGAAATCTTTATTAACTAAGCTAGATCTAAAAAAATCTACCTACATCAACTTCGTATACTGTTGATTTGGGCTATACTGGCAAAGAAATAAACAGATGTCAAATAAAAAGCTGATGAAAATTCATCAGCTTTATCACAGTATAAAACTAAATATTAGAAGAAGACACGTAAACCTACACCAACTTTTTTATCTTTTACTATTGGATCTAAAGCATCTTGTGGTTTGAATTTAAAAGTACCACCTTCTAGATAAGCTAATACATTTTTATGTAATTGATAGTCTACACCCATGATATAAGCACGTAAACGAACTGTTCTTTCATTAGTGGAAACAGCTTTTCCCCAAATAGCATCAGCATAAATTTTCGATTGTGGAATAAATTGATATTTCAATCCTAATTCAATTTCTCTAATTCGTTTAAATACATCATCTTTCTGATTACCAGATGGATGTTTTTGATCACGCCATGTCATTGTTGCAAAGTTACCACTCTTCGCTCGTGAATAATCTACTGCAATAGCAAATTGCTTATAAGACAATTCCCCTCCAGCAGTCCAAGTTCTTTCATTTACAGCTAACATGGAATTACCAATTTTTTTGCTACTGTATCCAACTGCCAGCCCTATTCCAAAATCACCTATTGTATTATTGTAAAGGGCACCGAATACATAACCGTAGTTATTAATATTTTTCTCTCCTGTTATTTCTCGTTTATTTGGAGATTCGTCAAATATATAATCTGCGCCAAAACGGAAACCGTTAAAATCTGCTGATTTAAAATGAATAACCTTATCACCACTGGTGATCAGTTGGTTAACGCCACCTAAATCATAAGTATAATCAGAAAGTCCAATATCATCTCCAATAGTCAACTGTTTACCAAATGTTAAAGTACCTACTTTTTCATAATCAAATCCAGCAAATAAACGCGCTACTTTCATTTGATCGCCAATACCTACATCACTAAAACGAAGTTGAGCTTGAGCTAGTGCATTTAAACCATGAGCTAAGTTATGTTGGGCATTAAAAGTAACACGTGATCCAGTGTCTTTTAAATCTGTACGCTTATCGGTTTCTTTTTGTAAAAGTAAACGAACAGATCCACTTACATCGACTGTTGTACCATCTTGATTGAATACAGTTGCTGCATTTGCTGAAGCTGTAGCCAATGCTGACACTATTAATGCAATATTTGCTTTTTTCATAATAACTTCCTTTTAGAATTCTCAGTTATTCAAAGGTTCAGACACTATTCAACGACAACAGTTACAATCTTAAAGTATTGTAACTGTTATATTTACATATCATTACAAAATAAAATTTATTTAATAAAAAGCCAGTGAAGTTCACTGGCTTTTAATATTAATAATCTTAAATTAGAAGTGTACGCGTAAACCTACACCAACTACATTATCTTTAGTTGTCACGCCTGCTTCGTCTTTCTTACGTTCCCAACCACCTTCAACAAAAGTTTCTACTTGTTTATGTAGTTTATAACCAGCACCTAAGATGACTGCACGAGTTTTAACATAATCGTTACTTGTGCCATCTTTTGCCCAAATCAAGTCAGTATATACTTTTGCTTTTTCATTAATATCGTAGTTCATACCTAACTCAAGAGCACGTTTTTTACCTTCAACATTTGTTACTTTAGATTGAGCATAATCTAAACCAACTGAAAGAGCGGCATATGAAAGCTCAGTACCTACCATAAATGCTTTTTCTTTTTCATCTTTTTTAGCTGGAGGTTGAGTTTGAACGTCTACTTGAACATATTTTTGACTATAACCAGCGTGTAATTTGAAACCTACATCGCCCATTGCTCTTTCATAGAAACCAGCGACAACGAAACCACGATCTTTACGTGTTGCATCTTTATTCGCATCACCAGAAAGCACATAAGCACCACCAAAAGTGAAGCCATTAAAATCAGCAGACTTAAAGTTAATCGCTTTCTCACCGCTTGAAAGAAGATTATTTATACCACCTAAATTGTAAGTATAATCAGATACACCAACATCATCACCGATAGTCAATTGATTACCAAATGTTAATGTACCTACTGATTCATATTTAAAACCAGCGTAAAGACGTTTTAAGTGTACATTATTACCAATTTTTTCTTGATCTTCAGGTTTTGCTTTTTTACTAAAACGAAGTTCAGTATAAGCTAAAGCGCTTAAACCTTCACCTAAATCATGGCTTGCTCTAAAAGAAACACGAGAACCATTATCTGCTAAATCGCCACGCATATCTTTAGCTTTAGTAAGAAGTAAACGAACTGAACCATTCACATCCACTTTAGTACCATCTTGATTGTAAACTGTTGCTGCGTTTGCTGATGTTGCAGCGACAGCTGCTACTGCTAATGCTACGATTGTCTTTTTCATAAAATCACTACCTTGTTGTTGGAGTTTTATAACTTAACTAAGTGATAAATCACTTAATCAACCTAAAATCGACATTGAAACTATCACTAGTCTCATAATTTTTGCAAGTGCAAGATAACAAAGCTCCAATATATTGTCAAAAGAACACCTGATTCTCCATTATTAATTTTCAATAATAAAAACAAAAGGTTACAAAATACAAACTAAAAAAACTCAGATTAAAAATGTTAGCAAGATCACAAATATAAAGATTTTTTAATAACAATGAACTTTTCAAAAATAAAATAACACATTGATTATAAAAGAAAAAATAAAAAAAATTACAGGTTAAGTAAGCATATAATGGAAAAAGTCATCAACTTCTTAAAATTAATTTCAATTTTGTGATCCAAGTCACAATTTATTCAATTTAAGTATAAGGAGTGAGCTAATTTTTACTTCTTTTAGTTAACAAATGAAAGAGTTCTTCTCTTTAAAAAACAAAGATAAACAAACTAAATACTATAATAATAGAAATAAAAATAACGTCTTGTTATAAAAGAAATGTTATCACACTAATCTTGCTTTTAACTATGTATCAATTTTGCCCTTAGCTGTGCTATTTTGATTGACTTAAATTTTTTATTGTTCTCAAAACAATAAATAGCGATAATATGCCTCTTAAATTTAGGGCGCTCATTCTTTCATCAGCCCAATGAAATAAAATTATGACTGAATATATCCTACTCATTATTAGTACAGCATTAATTAATAACTTTGTCCTTGTTAAATTTCTTGGGCTATGTCCTTTTATGGGTGTTTCCAAAAAAATTGAAACCGCTATTGGTATGAGTTTAGCGACAATGTTTGTGTTAACTGTTGCGTCTATTTCAGCTTACTTAATTAACACTTATATCCTACACCCATTAGATGCCACTTTTTTACGTACTTTAGTTTTTATCTTAGTGATTGCAGTTGTCGTACAATTCACTGAAATGGTTATCAATAAAACAAGTCCAACTCTTTATCGTTTATTAGGAATCTTTCTTCCTCTCATTACAACTAACTGTGCTGTGCTTGGTGTGGCTTTATTAAATATTAACTTAGCGCATAACTTAACTCAGTCTGTAATTTATGGTTTTGGTGCTTCACTTGGCTTTGGCCTGGTGTTAGTTTTATTTGCAGCATTACGCGAGCGTTTAGCCGCTGCTGATGTCCCTTCTATATTTAAAGGCACCTCAATCGCATTAATTACTGCAGGGTTAATGTCATTAGCCTTTATGGGCTTTACTGGATTAGTGAGACTATAATGACGTCAACAGTATATTTAATCCTGATTATTATTGCTGCGCTTGCACTTATTTTTGGGGCGATTTTGGGTTTTGCTTCAATCAAGCTTAAAGTTGAAGCGGATCCTATTGTCGAAAAAATCGATGCTTTATTACCTCAAAGTCAATGTGGGCAATGTGGTTATCCTGGTTGTAAACCTTATGCAGAAGCTATTGCAAATGGTGATGAAATCACTAAATGTATTCCTGGTGGTCAAACTGTAATTATAAATATTGCAGAGTTAATGGGAGTTGAGCCACCATCCAGCGATATTAATGGTGATCCGATACCAATGGTCGCCTTTATCAACGAAGAAATGTGTATAGGCTGTACTAAATGCATACAAGCTTGTCCTGTGGATGCAATTATTGGAACAAATAAAGCGATGCATACGATTATCCCTGATCTTTGTACAGGTTGTGAGCTTTGTGTACCACCTTGTCCAACAGATTGTATTTCAATGATTAAAGTTGAGAAAAATATTGATAATTGGAATTGGAAATTTGATCCTAAACTTGTTATTCCTATCATTAATACGACAACAACACAGAAGAAAATAATCAAAGGGGAATAAGATGGATGTGTTAATGCGTTTTAATTCTGGCAAGTTATGGGATTTCAAAGGGGGCATTCACCCTCCTGAGCGCAAATCTCAATCAAACCATAAAGCTATTCGCCCTGCAAAACTCGTTGATAAACTTTATATCCCAGTTAAACAACATGCTGGTTTAGAAGGAAGTTTATTAGTTAATGTTGGAGATTATGTTTTTAAAGGTCAACCTCTTACTCAGGGTGATGGTTTACGAACACTCCCTGTACATGCCTCTACTTCTGGTTTTATTACCGCTATAGCACCATATGTTGCCCCCCATCCATCTGGTTTAACAGAACTTTGTATACACCTAGAAAGTGATGGTCAAGATCAATGGCGCCAACAACAACCTATTGATGATTTCTTAACTCAAACACCCGAACAGCTGATTAACAAAATTTATCAAGCAGGTATTGCAGGATTAGGGGGAGCTGTATTCCCAACTGCTGCTAAAATTCACTCTGCTGAAAAACAAGTGAAACTCTTAATTATCAATGGTGCAGAATGCGAACCTTATATCACTTGCGACGATAGATTAATGCGTGACTATCCAGAAGAAATCATCGAAGGCACTCGTATCTTACGTTATATTTTACGCCCTGAAAAAGTTGTTATTGCCATTGAGGATAATAAACCAGAAGCAGCCGAAGCACTACGAAAAGCATTACAGGGCGCCAATGATATTGAGATTAGAATGATCCCAACGAAGTATCCTTCTGGCGCAGCAAAACAACTAATTCAAGTGTTAACGGGTCTAGAAGTGCCTAGTGGGCAGCGCTCCTCAAGTATAGGTGTACTTATGCAAAATGTTGGCACAGCTTTTGCTATCAAACGTGCTGTCATCAATGATGAGCCTCTGATTGAGCGCGTTGTAACGTTAACTGGCGATAAAGTGATTGATAAAGGCAATTATTGGGTACGTTTAGGTACACCTATTTATCAACTATTACAACAAGTTGATTATCAATATGATGCCCGCTTCCCTGTTTTTATGGGAGGACCCATGATGGGCTTTATCCTGCCAGATCTAAATGCACCAGTGACTAAAATGACTAACTGTTTGTTAGCTCCTGATCACTTCGAATATGCGCCACCTGCACCAGAACAATCCTGTATTCGTTGCTCAGCTTGTTCAGATGCTTGTCCAGTTAACTTAATGCCACAACAACTGTATTGGTTTGCACGTAGTGAAGATCACGACAAATCAGAACAATATGCATTAAAAGATTGTATAGAATGTGGATTATGTGCGTATGTTTGCCCAAGTCATATCCCACTGATTCAATATTTCCGCCAAGAAAAAGCCAAGATTTGGGAAATTAAACAAAAAGCCAAACAAGCTGAAGAAGCTAAAATTCGTTTTGAGGCACGCCAAGCACGCTTAGAACGTGAAGAGCAAGAACGAAAAGCTCGCTCACAAAAAGCGATGGAAGCCCGTCGTCAAGAAATGAAATTAGAAAATGGCATTGATCCAGTACAAGCTGCTCTTGAGCGTTTAAAAGCAAAAAAGACAGAAAATAATGAAACGAAAAAAACAGAAATAAAAGCTATTTTGAGCAAAAAAGGGGAATTGTTACCAGACAATAGCGATATTATAGCTCAACGCAAAGCTCGCCGTTTAGCTCGTCAACAAGAGGTTCAATCACCAGCTAGCCACATCTTAGAAACTCATGAGTCTACTAAGGATTCAATTACGCTTGAATCAACAATAGATTCAAAGAAAGCTGCTGTAGCAGCGGCTGTTGCGCGAGCAAAAGCTAAAAAAGCAGAGCAACAAGAGCAAAGTGCGGTGGAAAAAATCACACTTTCAGCTGAGACTGAAAATACAAAAGAAGATCCACGCAAAGCCGCAATCGCTGCGGCTATTGCACGAGCAAAAGCTAAAAAAGCAGAGCAACAAGCGGAAAGTGCGGTGGAGAAAATCACGCTTTCGACTGAGACTGAAAATACAAAAGCAGATCCACGCAAAGCCACAATTGCTGCGGCTATTGCACGAGCAAAAGCTAAAAAAGCAGAGCAACAAACGGAAAGTGCGGTGGAGAAAATCACGCTTTCGACAGAGACTGAAAATACAAAAGAAGATCCACGTAAAGCCGCAATTGCTGCGGCTATTGCACGAGCAAAAGCTAAAAAAGCAGAGCAACAAGCGGAAAGTGTAGTTGAGAAAATCACGCTTTCAGCTGAGACAGAAAGTCCAAAAGAAGATCCACGCAAAGCCGCAATTGCTGCGGCTATTGCTCGAGCAAAAGCTAAAAAAGCAGAGCAACAAGTGCAAAGTGCAGTGGAGAAAATCACACTTTCAGCTGAGACAGAAAGTCCAAAAGAAGATCCACGTAAAGCTGAAATCGCTGCGACTATTGCGCGAGCAAAAGCTAAAGAAGCAGAGCAACAAGTGCAAAGTGCGGTGGAGAAAATCACGCTTTCGGCTGAGACTGAAAATACAAAAGAAGATCCACGCAAAGCCGCAATTGCTGCGGCTATTGCTCGAGCAAAAGCAAAAAAGCTCGCCAAAGAAAATAAAGAATAAGGATAAAAGAAACTCAAAATGTTTAAAATGGTAAGCTCCCCACATACTCATTCAGGTAAGCTCACAATGCGTATTATGTTGTGGGTAATTTTAGCAATGTTACCTGCAATTTTTGCACAGCTATATTACTTTGGTTTTGGCGTACTCATTCAAGCCAGCTTAGCTATCAGTTTTGCTTTATTATTAGAATGGGTGGTGACATTATTACGTAAAAAACCAGCTTTATTCTATATCTCTGATTTTAGTGTTATTTTAACCGCACTTATTCTTGCTATTGCTATTCCACCTTATGCCCCTTATTGGTTGATTTTAATTGGCATATTTTGTGCAGTGATTGTAGGCAAGCATGTTTATGGTGGGTTAGGACAAAACTTATTTAATCCAGCTATGGTTGGCTATGTTGTATTACTCATTTCATTCCCACTACAAATGACAACTTGGCTTCCTCCTATTAGTTTATTAACTGAACCTCCTACAATTGCAGACGCTTATCATCTTATCTTTACTGGTTTTAGTACAGATGGATTCAGCTTACATCAATTGACAACATCAATAGATGGAGTTACACAAGCTACACCATTAGATAGTGCAAAAGTCGTGCTAAAAGATCAAGAATATCAATTTTTACTCACTTCACCCATTTTTTCTTCTGATTTAGCGATTGGTTGGTGGCAAATTAACTTAGCCTTTTTATTGGGCGGCACCTTTTTAATATGGAAACGGATTATTCATTGGCAAATCCCGATTGCAATGTTAACGACATTTACGATGTTGTCGGGTATAACTGAATTACTCTATCCAGCACAACATTTAAAAACAATTACGCAATTATTTAGTGGTGCGATGATGTTTGGTGCCTTTTTTATTGCAACAGATCCTGTTACAGCCTCTATTACCCCTCGTGGAAAACTAGTATTCGGAGGATTAATTGGTTTGCTGACTTATATTATTCGTTTCTATGGCAGTTACCCTGACGGTGTCGCATTCGCAGTTTTATTAAGTAATATTTGTGTACCACTAATTGATCACTACACTCGCCCACGCGTTGCAGGCTATCGCCAATAAGGAATGACAATGAAAACCGTTAAAATCTCAGCCTATTATGCCCTGTTACTCGCATTTATTGCGCTAATTTGTACAGCGCTATCTACAGGAGTGTATTTTTTAACTAAAGATAAAATTGCTGAAGAAATTAACAAACAACAACGTATATTGTTGCTACAAGTCGTCCCCCAACAATATTTTGATAATGTGCTGAGTGAAAACTGTTATGTACCTACTAGTCAAAAGTTAATGGTTAATCGAATAAAAAATATTTGTATAGCAACTAAAAACCAACAAAAAACTGCCTATGCGATTGAAACTATTGCACCCGATGGTTATTCTGGCAACATTCGTTTGCTTCTTGGTATGACACCTACAGGTGAAATACTTGGTGTACGAGTATTAGAGCATCAAGAAACACCAGGATTAGGTGATAAAATTGAAACACGCATTTCAAACTGGATTTTAGGTTTTTCTCATCAAAAAGTGACGTCTGATAATTTAAATGAATGGGCAGTAAAAAAAGATGGGGGTAAATTTGATCAATTTACAGGCGCGACTATCACACCACGCGCAGTGGTGAACCAAGTAAAAAATGCTGCGTTAAGTATGTTAGATGAATTGAATCAAGAGAATCAACAATGAGCAAAAATTCACCAAAACAAACCGCACTTTCTGATCAAAATGCATATACTTCAGAAACGCAAGCTCGATCATCCCAAAAACAGCTAAATGCGATTTGGAAAACGATTTTTTGGCAAGGCGTATGGAAAAATAACTCAACATTAGTTCAGCTATTAGGATTATGTCCATTACTTGCCGTTTCAAATAATATCACAAATGCGTTAGGCTTAGGACTTGCCACTATGCTAGTCTTGATTTGTAGCAACACTGTCGTGTCTTTATTCCGTAAACAAATTCCACACGAAATTCGTATTCCAATTTATGTCATGATCATTGCGACAACAGTCACCATGGTACAGTTATTAATGAATGCTTATACTTATTCACTTTACCAATCTTTGGGTATTTTTATTCCTCTCATTGTCACAAATTGTATCGTGATTGGACGAGCTGAGGCCTTTGCCTCAAAAAACTCACTCTCTCACGCGATCTTCGATGGATTTTCAATGGGGTTAGGTATGTGCTTAAGTTTAATTGTACTTGGTGCAATTCGAGAAATACTGGGGAATGGAACCTTATTTGATGGCATAGAACACTTGCTGGGTGATTGGGCAAAAGACTTACGTATTGAATTATTCCAGCTAGATAGCCACTTCTTATTAGCTATTTTACCACCTGGTGCATTTATTGGCTTAGCACTTATGTTAGCAATGAAAAATTTTATTGATCAGTATAAGAAATAATGAATAAACAAAAACGAATTGAGATTTTAACTCGCCTACGCGATCAAAATCCACATCCAACAACAGAACTAAATTATAGCTCACCTTTTGAGTTATTAATTGCTGTTATTTTATCAGCGCAAGCAACAGATAAAGGGGTAAATAAAGCAACAGAGAAACTGTTTGCTGTTGCGAATACACCGCAAACTATTTTAGCTTTAGGTGTTGACGGGTTAAAGAATTATATCAAAACAATCGGTTTATATAACAGTAAAGCTGAAAATATTATCAAAACTTGTCGAGATTTGATTGAAAAACATCATGGCGAAATCCCACAAAATCGTACTGCACTTGAAGCCTTAGCTGGCGTTGGGAGAAAAACGGCTAATGTGGTCTTAAATACCGCATTTGGACAACCTACTATTGCCGTTGATACTCATATTTTTCGAGTGTCTAATCGAACAGGATTTGCACCTGGTAAAGATGTTGTAAAAGTAGAAGAAAAATTACTTAAAGTTGTCCCTGATGAATTTAAAGTAGATGTCCATCATTGGCTAATTTTACATGGACGCTATACTTGTATTGCTCGCAAACCTCGTTGCGGCTCCTGCATTATTGAAGATTTGTGTGAGTTTAAGCAAAAAACAGAGTAAAAATTATTTTTCCACTGTGTTTAAGCAAGACACTAATTTATCTTGCTTGCATGCCTAAATAAAATAACAAAACATACTTTTTCATTCTCAGCTGAGAATGTGTTGATTTGATTTTTTAATTATTTGGATTTAATTATGACAACAAAACAAGAAAGACAAACTTGGTCTAGTCGGCTAACCTATATTATGACAGTAGCTGGCGCAACAGTAGGTTTTGGCGCAACTTGGCGTTTTCCTTACTTAGTTGGTGAAAATGGTGGTGGGGCCTATGTATTTTTATTCTGTATAGCGATGATTCTAATCGGCATTCCAATGATTCTGGTAGAAAACGTAATTGGTCGCCGATTACGGGTTAACGCCATTGATGCCTTCAGTGATAAATTAGAAACACGCAATATTTCAAAACATTGGATAATCATTGGTTACCTAGGCTTATTTGGTGCATTTGGTATCATGGCATATTACATGGTACTTGGTGGTTGGGTAATCACTTATATTCTCAGTTTAATCACAGGTACACTCAATATCTCCACGCCAATTGACAAAACCGTTGCAAAAACGTTTTATGATTTACATATCGGCGATAGCCCAATTCAAGTTGCCTTATATACATTACTGTTTGTTGCGATAAATTACTTTATTCTTGCTAAGGGGATTATTGGTGGTATTGAACGTGCTGTAAAATATTTGATGCCTTTATTATTTCTTTTCTTAATTGGCATGGTGATTCGTAATATTACTTTACCTGGTGCAATGGAGGGGATTACGTTTTATCTCAAACCAGATTTTTCTAAAATTACACCGCAGTTATTTGTATTCGTATTAGGACAGGTCTTTTTTGCGTTAAGTCTAGGATTTGGTGTCTTAATCACTCTCTCAAGTTATTTAAACAAAGAAGAAAATTTAATTCAAACGGCCGTCATCACAGGTTTTACTAATACGATTATTGCGGTACTTGCTGGATTTATGATTTTTCCTTCACTCTTTACTTTTGGTATCGCGCCAAATTCTGGACCAACGTTAGTTTTCCAAAGCCTGCCGATAGTCTTTTCACATTTATGGTTAGGGAAATTCTTTGCTATCCTCTTTTTTAGTTTATTACTGATCGCAGCTCTCACGACATCATTAACTATTTATGAGGTTATCATCACGGCGTTACAAGAAAAGCTAAAAATGCGTCGTAGTAAGGCTATCACTCTGACTTTAGGTAGTATCTTTGTTTTGGGTAATATCCCTGCTATCCTTGGTGATAGTGTTCTTAAAGATGTCACTTTTTTTGGTAAAAGTATTTTTGATGCCTTTGACTATATCAGCGGCAATATTTTATTCATGTTAACAAGTTTTGGCTGTGCTATTTTTGTTGGCTTTGTATTGAAAGATGAGGCTAAAAAAGAACTTTCCCCAAATCCTGATTCCACATTTACTAGAATTTGGTTTAACTATGTAAAATTTGTTGTTCCTTTAATCATTATAGTTATTTTTGTGAGTAATTTATTGTAATATTAAGAGGCGAACAAAAGTTCGCCTTTTCATTATAATAAATTAAGGTTATCTCATGCATACTAACTACGTTATTAGCCTAACTAGTGCAAGCACTCGTCGAGAACACATCAAAAACGAGTTTGGTCGTCAAAATATACCATTTGAGTTTTTTGATGCTCTGTCTCCTTCTATTCAGCTCAATGAAACAATTAGCAAGCTCCTACCTGAGTTACTAAAGCACCCTAATCAAACATCTGGAGAAAAAGCCTGCTTGATGAGTCATTTACTACTTTGGGAAAAATGTATCAATGAAGATATGCCTTTTATCACAATTTTTGAGGATGATATAATATTGGGAAACAATGCATTTACATTTTTAAATGAATATAAATGGTTGCATGAACGTTTCTCAATGAATGAAGCATTCATAATCAAATTAGAAACTTTCTTACAAAAGGTTAATACTAAAAATAGTCAAATAAAATCTTTTGAAAAACGATACTTCAATCTCTTACAAAGTGAACATATGGGAACCGCTGGATATATTATTTCCAATCGAGCAGCAGTATTATTATTGTCAGAATTCCAAAAATTAAAAAATCAACAACTCAGGCCAATTGATATATTAATGTTTAATATAGCATTAAACAAAAAAATTATTTCATACTATCAATTAACTCCTGCTATTTGTACGCAAATACAAGAAAATCATAGAGATACAGAAATAATAAAAAGTCAGCTTTCAAATGAAAGAAGAAAAAACGAACAACTTAATCCCTATAAAACAAAGCATTCTTTAGGTCAGCTATTAATCAAAGGACTGACTAAACCTTATCG
The DNA here is from genome assembly GCF_900454865.1 of Pasteurella canis. GTDB lineage: Bacteria > Pseudomonadota > Gammaproteobacteria > Enterobacterales > Pasteurellaceae > Pasteurella > Pasteurella canis. Next base: position 1,034,388 of record NZ_UGTV01000015.1, read on the forward strand.
TTTATATAAAAAGAAACAAAGAAAAATCATCCCGTTTGAATAACCATTTAGATAAGAAGAGTAATATCACGTTGCTCCTCTTTCTTATTTATTTGATATTTTTCTTCTCCTCTAATTCCTCCCAACGGATAAAAGCTTGCTCTAATTGCTCTTCAGTATCTGTAAGTAATTGTAATTTAGCTGAGGTGTAGTCATGTGGCTGTTGAAAAAACTCGACGTGACTAATTTCTGCTTGTAATGCAGCAATTTTTTCTTCTAGTTCTTCTAATAACTGTGGTAATTGTTCTAATTCACGTTGTTCTTTATAAGAAAGTTTCAGTGGACGTTGCTGATTTTTAGTGGTAGTTGAAATTTGAGGAATATCGACCGCACTTTTCGCATTCTCGCTTTGTTGTGGAGCATATTGTTTTTGTTTAAGTGATTTTTGTTCCGCTTTATGAGCAAAATAATTGGCTTGTTGTTGTTTTGCTTCGTGAAAACCACCCACATATTCATTGATAATACCCTCACCTTCAAACATAAAACATTCTGTTGCAGTATTATCAATAAATTGGCGATCATGACTTACAATTAATAATGTCCCTTGATAATCAGTTAAAATTTCCTCTAACAATTCTAATGTTTCTACATCTAGATCATTTGTTGGTTCGTCTAAGATTAATAAATTATTTGGTTTTAGCAACAATTTTGCGAGTAATAAACGATTACGTTCACCACCAGACAGTGCTTTTACTGGTGTCATCGCACGTTTTGGCGGAAATAGGAAATCTTGTAAATAACCTAAAACATGACGTTTTATGCCATTTACTTCAATATCTTGTTTACCATCTGCAACATTATCCATCACTGTTTTTTCAGGATCGAGATCAGCACGATATTGGTCAAAATAAGCAATATCTAATTTTGTGCCACTACGTACTGTCCCAGAAGTTGGCTGAATTTCGCCTAACAACAATTTAATGAATGTTGTTTTACCACAGCCATTAGGTCCCACTAAGGCAATTTTATCTCCACGTAATATTGTCGTACTAAAATTTTGTATCAATGTTTTACCTGCAACCTCATAACTTACATTATCTAGCTCAAATACAGTTTTTCCCGAACGACTCGCATTATCTATTTGTAGTTTAGCACTACCTAATACTTCTCGACGTTGGCGACGTTCTTCACGTAATGCTTTGAGTGCTCTTACACGCCCTTCATTCCTTGTTCTACGCGCTTTAATACCTTGTCGAATCCACACTTCTTCTTGTGCTAACTTTTTATCAAAAAGTGTATTTTGAAGTGCTTCAACACGCAGGTTTTCTTCTTTAGTCGCTAAATATAAATCATAGTTACCTGGATAAGAGACTAACTTACCACGATCTAAATCAACAATACGCGTTGCCATTTTACGAATAAATGAACGGTCATGAGAAATAAACACGATACTACCCGAGAAACCTAATAAAAAATCTTCTAACCATTCGATTGCATCAACATCTAAGTGGTTAGTCGGTTCATCTAACAACAAAATATCGGGATCACACACTAATGCACGTGCTAAAGCGGCTTTGCGTAGCCAGCCACCAGATAGTTCAGTGAGTAAAGTGTCTGGATCAAGTTCTAATTTAAGTAATACTTCTTTAATTTTATTTTCAAAACGCCAGCCATTAGCATGATCTAGTTTGGATTGTATTTGAGATAATTGGTTTAATGTCGCCTCATTGTAATCTTGTGCTAATATGGCTGAAATCTGATGATATTCTTTTAGTAAATCGGCTAAATGACCTATCCCTTCTGCCACATAATCAAATACATTTCCCTCGGCATGACGTGGCGGATCTTGTTCTAAACGCGAGACAACAATGTCTTTCTCAAATTGTAATCGACCATCATCCATCACTACTTCACCAGACAAGATCTTCATTAATGTAGATTTCCCCGCGCCATTACGACCTACTAAGCAAACACGCTCACCTGCTTCAATATGTAATTCTGTATGATCTAATAAAGGATGATCGCTAAATGAAAGGTAACCATTGGTTAAAGAAATTAATGCCATAATGCCTCATTTTTAATTCTATTGTTTACATCATCTTCACTTACTCAAGTGACTGTATTTTTACTTTACAAAAAAACAAACCTAATCGTCATATTAACGCTCAATCAAACAAATCAACATACGTTAAATATATATCATTACTTAAATGTAAGATGAAAATTGACAACATCGTTCAATATTAAAGTTGTTGATAAACTCTTAGTGCGTAAGCATCTGACATACCTGCAATATAGTCACAAATAATACGCTTCTTATTCTGTTGTGTTGCGTTTTTCCAACGATTTGCAGTATTACGTGGTAATAAACGCTCGGGATCAGACTCAAAAATTTGAAACATTTCGGTTAAAATACGTTGACCTTTATATTCAATACGTTGAGTGTCTACATTTAAAATCACATATTTACGCACAAAATCTTTAAATACCTGTAATGCCGCTTTCACTTCTGTTGGAAGTTCTGCATTGTAACGCAGTAATGGCTCATAAAAGTCTGCTGTTAATGTCCAACGTACGCTAGTAATAAAATAATTTACTAACGCACCAATCGCATGTTTACGTAAATAATGCTGTTCAGAAAACAGTTTATCGGTAATCATATCAATATTTTTCTGCACCCAATCAGATTCTGATCTTTTTAGTACTTCTACAGCTTCCTGCCATTGATGACGATTCACCACACCAGTCACAATTGCATCTTCTAAATCATGTACGCCATAAGCAATATCATCTGCTAACTCCATTAAGCTACAATCTAATGATTTAAACCGTGTTTTTAAAATGTCACTCGCGCATGAACGCACTTTTTGCCATTGTCTAAACAATTCTTTATCATGTTCATTTAATGGCGCGAGTAACCAATTAAACATCGCTAAATCATCACGAAATATCCCTTTACCTGGTTTCCAATCCATTATTTTCACATAACGAGGATCTGTATTTCCTACAAAAGATAATTCTGCATATTGCGGCGAAGACTGATCTAAAATCGCTGGATACTTAACAATGCCTAAAAGTGTACGCCGTGTTAAATTCATACCTGCTTCAAGCGTATAAGGCTCTAATTTTGTGAGTAAACGAAACGTTTGTGCATTACCTTCAAAGCCACCATGACGATGCATCATATAATTTAATGCCACTTCCCCACCATGCCCAAAAGGTGGATGACCAATATCATGAGCGAAACAAAGACTTTCAATCAAATCATTAGTGGGCAATAGTCCTTTCAGTTGTTTCTGCAGCTCATTTTTTTCTATACTTAACTGAATTGACAAGTTGATAAAAGCTTCTGCAAAACGCATCTGTGCGACTAAACTACTTCCAATTTGAGCTACTTCTAAGGAATGTGTAAGACGAGTACGATAGAAATCATTCTCCCCGATCGCATGAATTTGTGTTTTTGCTTGCAAACAACGAAATGCCGCTGAATGTAAAATACGGCCACGATCGCGACAAAATGCAGGACGATGATCTTTTTCTCGAGGGGTATCGGCAATAAAACGTGTTTGCCAAATAGGATCAACTTGATTGTTCATATTGTATTATGCCATAACAAAATAAATAAGTTTAAACGTAATAGGCGCAAGAATAGAAGTAATAATGCCACATAATACGAGGGCGATAGAACTATAACTACCCGCTTTTTGATCACTCTCCATGCAAGTTACTGTACCTAAGGCATGAGAAATAGAGCCTATTGCCAAACCCAATGATTCAGAATGCTTGATTTTTAATGTTCTTAGGACCCATAAACCTAACACAGATCCCTGTAAACCTGCTAATACAACACCTACAGCCGCAATAGAGGGTATTCCACCTAAACTCTCTGCTATTGCCATTGCAATTGGTGTAGTAACGGATTTTGGTAGTACAGTCGCCACTATATCAGGCGTAGCACCTAAGATAAAAGCAAGTATTGCGCCTGATATCATCGAAAATAAAGAAGCCAAAAAAGTAACTGATAAAATCTGCTGCCAATGGCGGCTAATTTGATGAAGTTGTTCATATAAAGGAACAGCTAAAGCAACAATGCTAATTCCTAATAGATTATTTAACGGCGTATTACCTAATAAATATTGATCATAAGAGATATCTAGGCTTAACAATACAATAATTAAGATAATCATCGTTAATACAAAAGAATTAAATAAAATTGACTTCCAATACTGGCTAATTTTAATCGCCATCCCAAAAGCAACTAATGTTAAAACAGAATAAAGATAAATGCTGTAATTCATGGTAACTTCTCCATCCGTCTACGTGTAGCTTTCTTACGTAAATGCGTAAATGATTTACGTGAAAAAAGATAATCAGAGAATAACCCCACAAAAACCAATGTTAAACATGTACTTAAAATATTTGGGATAAGTAAGACCTTCATTTGTGCAAACAATATATCAGCATATTTCACAATCCCAACACTGACAGGAACAAAAAGTAACGCCATATAACGAATCAATAAACTTGAAGACAAAAGTACCCAATCTAATCTAATAACTCGCAGTGTTAAACAGAGAAATAATAACAACAACCCCCAAATACTAGCAGGAATACCTACATGAATATGAGTAGAAATCCTCTCACCCAGCCATAACATGGCGTATAAAATAGCGAATGAACGCATTAAATCAAACACTTTTTGAATCATTTTACTCTATCAGTTTCTGACAATTAAAAATCATTGTTTTATATAAAAATGAAGTAATATTTTACGCTTATTTTTCATATTTTGTTAGTTTTTAGGTAAAATAGCCTGACTTTATCAGGACTTTTTTCTATGTATAAAAAGAAAGCATTCATTGCATTTTATTGTTTACTATTGAGTTACGCTGCAGAAGCAAGCCACACTTTACATTGTAAAGTAGTGAGTATTTCTGATGGCGATACATTTAATTGCTTGTTAAAAAATAATAAACAACTGCGTGTACGTCTTTGGGGTATTGATGCACCAGAAAGAAATCAAGCATTTGGTCAAAAAGCTAAACAATTTTTAGGCAAACTTATTCATAAACAACAAGTCAAACTTGCTGTGACAGGCTATGACCAGTATCAACGGACTCTTGCTGAGGTGTATACATTACAAGGAAAAAATATTAATGTCGCCATAGTTAAAGCAGGCATGGCTTGGGTATATAAAAAATACAATGCTATGCCAATCTACTTACAAGCACAGCATAAAGCAAAACAGCAAAACTTAGGACTCTGGCAAGATCCTCATCCTATTGAACCTGAAAAATGGCGTAAACAAAAGAGAATAGCACAATGACATTTAATCCCACGATATTTCGGCAACATTTTCCTTATTTACAACAGGCTGACTCCGCCATTTATTTAGACAGCGCAGCAACCACATTAAAGCCGCAAACCTTAATTGATAGTACCGTCAATTTCTATCAATCAGCTGGCTCTGTACACCGCAGTCAATATGATGAAAAACAGACCGCACTTTATGAACAAGCCCGTGAACAAGTCAAAAAACTGATTAACGCTGAAAGCAGCGATGCGATTGTTTGGACCTCAGGGACGACGCAAGCGATAAATTTCGTTGCGCAAGGTCTTTTAGATCAAATTACTACCCAAGATGAAATCCTGATCAGTGAAGCAGATCATCATGCTAATTTTGTCACTTGGCATCAAATTGCCCAAAAGTGCGGTGCAAAATTACATATTTTACCCCTCTCTGAACAATGGTTAATTGATGAAACAACTCTACTCAATCTACTAACGAGTAACACCAAATTAGTTGCACTAAATTTTGTTTCGAATGTAACAGGTACACAACAACCTATTGAAAAGCTGATTAAACTCATCCGCCAACATAGTAGTGCATTGGTATTAGTCGATGCAGCACAAGCAATCAGCCATGTAAAAATTGATCTTGCCACGTTAGATGCTGATTTCCTTGTTTTTTCTGCCCATAAACTTTATGGACCAACAGGTTTAGGTGTGTTAGCAGGTAAATTGAATGCTCTTGAACAACTTCATCCTTACCAATTTGGAGGTAAGATGGTTGATAGAGTATCAAAAGAGCAGATTACTTTTAACAAGTTACCTTATCGTTTAGAAGCAGGTACACCGAATATTGCCGCTGTTATTGGCTTTAATGCAGTCTTAACATGGCTACAACAATGGGATTTTATACAAGCAGAGCAATACGCTGTGCAATTAGCAGAACAATGCAAAAAACACTTAATGCATTATCCAAATTGCCAATTATTTAGCTCTCCACAACCAAGTACCATTGTTAGCTTTGTTTTTGAGGGTATTGCTACTGTTGACTTAGCAACATTACTTGCTGAACAAAACATTGCCTTACGTGCGGGAGAACATTGCGCTCAACCTTACTTAGCACAGTTAGGACAATCATCTATATTACGTTTATCTTTTGCCCCTTATAATCAACAATCGGACTTAGATATTTTTTTCAACGCATTAAACAACGCCTTAGAGTTATTAACTTGATGATCAAACAACAATTAATACATAGTAAAACATGGGAAGAACGTTACCGTTTAATTATCCAAGCAGGGAAAAACCTTACCCAACCAACAGAACAACAACTCACCCAAATGCACTTTATTTCAGGTTGTGAAGCGAAAGTCTGGTTCCAAATTTTTGAAAAAAACGACCGCACTTTTGAGTTTACTGCGTTTAGTGAATCACGTATTATCAATGGGTTACTTTGGATTTTATTACAAGAAATCAATGGAAAAACGGCTTCTCAGTTAAAAAGTTTCGATTTTAAAACCTATTTTTCTGAACTAGGTATCGCACAACGTTTAAGTTCAACAAGACTGAATGGCTTAAAACAAATAGAAGCACTCTTACATCAACTATAAAAACACGATTAATTCATCGTTTAATACAATAAAAAATAAAAGCAATCATTTGATTGCTTTTATACTGACTCAAGATAATTTATTCTTTCAATTGTTTAATTTTAGTAATCACATTTGTTGTTGAACAGCCATTCTCGAAGTTAAGCACTTTCACATCTCCTCCATTTGCCCAAACTTCTTTACTCCCAGCAATCTCTTCTGGTTTATAATCCCCACCTTTAACTAATAGATCAGGCAATACTTCACTAATTAAACGTTGAGGCGTATCTTCTTTAAACTCAACTAACCAGTCAACTGAAGATAAACCTGCTAAAACAGCCATTCTTGCTTGTAAATCATTAATTGGGCGTGTCTCACCTTTTAGGCGTTTCACTGAGTCATCACTGTTTACTGCAACAATCAAACGATCACCTAATTTACGGGCATTTTCAAGATAAGACACATGACCTGGATGTAAAATATCAAAGCAGCCGTTGGTCATCACAATTTTTTCACCACGTGCTTTTGCTTGTGCCACAACTGCTTTTAATTCAGTTTCGCTCATAATACCAAACCCCGTATTTGAACGCCCATGAATCGCATTTTCTAATTCCACAGTAGATACTGTTGATGTACCTAATTTACCAACAACAATACCTGCTGCCACATTCGCTAAATAACAAGCTTCCTCAAAAGTACGCCCATCTGCTAACGCTGTCGCTAATACACTGATCACAGTATCTCCAGCACCTGTCACATCAAATACTTCTTTTGCTTCCGTAGCTAGATGGAATGCAGGCTGATCTGGTCGTAATAATGTCATTCCTTTTTCTGAGCGAGTAACTAACAATGCAGTCAATTCAAAATCAGCTATCAGTTTTAATCCCTTTTCAATAATCTCATCTTCAGAATGACAAGCACCTACAACTGCTTCAAACTCAGACATATTAGGTGTTAATAAAGTTGCACCACGATAGCGTTCAAAATCAGTTCCTTTTGGATCAATTAAAACAGGTATATTTGCTTGACGTGCAATTTGGATCATTTTTTGCACTTGATTTAAGGTTCCTTTACCATAATCTGATAACACTAATGCGCCATAATCTTGCACCGAACTAGCTAATTTTTCTAACAAGGCTTCACTCACTACATTGCGAAAATCCTCTTCAAAATCCAAACGTAATAATTGCTGATGACGAGATAAAATACGCAGTTTAGTAATAGTTGGATGCGTACCCAATTGAACAAAATCGCAATCAATACGCTGCTGAGTAAGTAAACGTATTAAAGCAGCACCTGCCTCATCTTGTCCAGTTAAGCCTAATAATTGAACAGGCACATTTAAAGATGCGATATTCATTGCCACGTTTGCTGCTCCACCAGCACGTTCTTCATGATCTTGCACTCTCACAACAGGCACTGGGGCCTCTGGTGAAATACGATTCGTTGCACCAAACCAATAACGATCGAGCATCACATCACCTAATACCAATACTTTTGCTTGATGAAACTCCGCTGAATATTGAAACATTTGACTTCTCTCTCTATGAAAAATTTTGTTAATTTTAACATAGGAGAGGGAGGATTTCCCTTAAAAATTCGATTAAATAGTGTTACTTTTCATGAGATGACTTTTATAATCATCTAAGAACTAGTAATATGCACGCCCTGTTTATACGATAATTTATGCTATTATAAAAAATTAGAGTAATATGCTTGCTCATATTTCATTGTTCACCCAAGATATTAAAACGATTTTATGGTAAATAATAAACTCCCCACATTTCAAAAAGCCTTTTTAAAACCAAAACATTGGGGATTTTGGCTTGGTATTCTTTTTTGGCGCATCATTTTACTGCTACCTTATCCAATTTTACTCAAACTTGGACATGCTCTCGGCTGGTTACTGACAAAATTTAATGTTGGCAAGCGACGAGCTACTATTGCTCGTCGTAACTTACAACTTTGCTTCCCTCATTATTCAGAACAAAAAATAGAACAAATTTTAGCAGCAAACTTAAAAGCGACAGGTATGGCAATTATTGAAACAGGTATGGCTTGGTTTTGGTCTGATGCACGTATCAAAAAGTGGTCAAAAGTGGAAGGGTTAGAATATCTTCAGCAATACAAACAAGACGGTATTATCTTTGTAGGTGTACATTTCTTAACATTAGAACTCGGCGCACGCATTGTTGGCTTACATCAACCTGGCATCGGTGTTTACCGCCCGAATGACAATCCTTTAATGGATTGGCTACAAGTCCGTGGGCGACTACGTTCAAATAAAGACATGCTCGATCGTAAAGATCTCCGTGGTATGATCAAAGCTATTCGCAATGGTGAAATCATCTGGTATGCTCCTGATCATGATTATGGGCGGAAAAATGCAGTTTTCGTACCTTTTTTTGCTGTTCCTGATGCAGCTACAACAACAGGAAGTTACTATTTATTAAAATCATCACCCAATAGTAAAGTGATTCCTTTTTCTCCATTACGTAATCCTGATGGTTCAGGCTATACTGTAAAAATTTCACCACCAGTCGATTTTTCTGATATCAGTGATGAAACTAGTATCGCAATACGTATGAATCAAGTCGTTGAGAAAGAAATCATGCAGGGTATCGAACAATACATGTGGTTACACCGCCGTTTTAAAACTAGACCAGATGATAGTCAGTCTAGCCTATATACTGATAAATAAAAGTGCGGTCAAAAAAAGCAGACTTTTATAGCCTGCTTTTAACATCATCCTTAATTATAGCGCCTCATCTAGTTCATCTGCCATTGCTGCAAGAATATCTTTACACAATATAGCAAGTGCTTTATAAAAAGGTAAGTTAGCTTTAGCTTCTACTTGAGGCAAAAATTTACTCGCACAAGGCAGTAAAAATCGCTCAAATAACTCTCGCTGTGCGACGACAGAATCAACATTATCTTCAATCCAAGATGCCGTAAGTAAAAGCAATGCAAAATGATCCTCATTCTGTACATCATGCATACCACGCATTTGGCGAAAATTAATAAACTCAACAACATCTAGCTGATAAGCTGAAATTTTCGTATTGACTAACGCATTCTCATTTACAAATAACCTTTGATATTCATTATCAAGCGCAGTCAAATCAACTCGCATTTGAATACTCGCAAGTGCTTGCTCGCTTGCCAAGTCTGTCGTTAACGGCCAAAGTTCGCTTAATCCATTTTGCTGTAACCAAGCAAATACATCTGCCAAAATAGGATCTGTTGGTGAACGGTACCATAAGTTACCGAATAAACGAGCAATCATCGAAAAATTATTCAACTGATTTTCTGCTATCATACTTTTTTCTCTAAAAGTGCGGTTAAATTTTGCTGAGTTTTATTAATAGCAATTTGCAACATTTGCTGGCGAGCCTCATCATCAATAATATGAATATCACCAAATAATTCATACTGAATATCAGTAATACCACAGTAGTTAAATAATCCATCAACTAAACAATCTTTTAATGAATCAGCAAAACCAATCTCTTGATAACGCGATACATTATTGCCAATCGTAATAAATTGCTGCATCTTTTTATTCTGTAACAAACCAATAGACACTCCATTTTCAGTCTTATATGCAAAACCATAACTTAAGACACGATCAAAATATCCTTTTAATATGGCTGGAAAGCCCATCCACCACAGTGGATAAATTAGTGTGATTAAGTGGGCACTAGTCATCAGCTTTTGTTCATGCTTTATTTCAGCAGGCACAATCTCTTGATAAGCGGCTTGCATTTCTTCCCATGATAAAACAGGATTGAAATTTAAGGTATAGAGATCTCGTACAATAGTTTCTATGCCTGCATTCTGACTAACGTGAACGACTGCATCTAAAATTGCGCGATTAAAACTATTTTGTATATTAGGATGTGCAAAAAGAATCAAATGTTTCATATCTGCTTTAATTTACTTTATTAACTAATAAAGTAATCCCCTCCACTGCAACCACTTCAACCAGATCACCAACTTGTAATTGACTCCCTTGAATTCGCCAAGTTGTATCACCGAAATGTCCTCGTCCAATACCATTATGACCTATTTCTTTTACTGTGCCTTTCGCACCAAGCATCGCATGATCACGTTGATTTAAAGAAGAGTGAGATTGATCACTTGTATCTTTATTATGTTGATATTTCCACCAAGCCACACTAAATAATAGTGCTAACATTGCATAACTAATTGAAAGGAATGTGAGAGATAACGAGGGAATTAGTGCCATAATACCTGCAATCACTAAAGCCGCTAGCCCCCACCATAATAAAAATACCCCAGGAATAATAATTTCAGCAATAAGTAGTACAAAACCTAACACCAACCAATGCCAAACGCTCCACGTTGAGAACCATTCCATAACCCACCTCACTCTCCGACCAAATTAGGCTTTTTTATCACCTTTTAATAATTCTGCAATACCTGCTATCGAGCCAATCAAATTACCAGCCTCTAATGGCATTAATACGACTTTACTGTTTTCTGAACCACCAATTTCTTTTAATGCTTCAGTATATTTTTGTGCAATAAAGTAATTAATTGCTTTAGTATCGCCACTTGCAATCGCATCTGACACCATTTGTGTTGCTTTTGCTTCAGCTTCAGCTGCACGCTCACGTGCTTCCGCTTGCAAGAACGCTTCTTGACGTTCACCTTCAGCTTTCAAAATACGCGCTTGTTTATCACCTTCAGCACGTAAAATCTCTGCCTGACGTACACCTTCTGCTTCTAAAATATCTGCACGTTTATTACGTTCTGCTTTCATTTGTGCATTCATTGCAGCAATTAATTCTTGTGGTGGACGAACATCACGAATCTCAATACGTGTTACTTTTATTCCCCACGGATTTGTTGCTTCATCTACGATAGACAATAAACGACTATTAATAGAATCACGCTGTGAAAGCATCTCATCTAATTCCATCGAACCCAATACGGTACGAATATTAGTCATTGTTAAATTGATAATCGCTTGCTCTAAATGATTGACTTCATAAGCAGCATTACGTGCATCAATCACTTGAACGAAGCATACTGCATCAATAGATACATTCGCATTATCTTTTGAAATCACTTCTTGTGATGGAATATCTAATACCTGTTCCATCATATTAATACGACGGCCAACACGATCAATAAAAGGTACAACAAAGTTCAAACCTGGTGTGAGCGTGCGAGTATAACGCCCAAAACGCTCAATCGTCCAATGATAACCTTGAGGTACTGTTTTAAGCGTTGAATATAAAACTACAATCACTAATACAATAAAGAAAATAGTTGCGATTGGTAAACCATCAATAAAATCCATTGTTATTCTCCCAAATAAGTTATAATTCATACGAAAGTCTAGCAAACTAAGCCGCACTTTGTATATAAGAATATTGTCCTGATTCAGTAATAAATTCAAGTATATGGGTAATACAGCTAGGGGCGTCCTGATCTTGATGTGAAACAAAAAGTAATTGAGTTTGGTTATTCTTCACTAATTGCTCAATAAAATATTTGACTAATTTGCGATTTAAACCATCTAACCCTTGAAATGGTTCATCTAAAACTAATATCGGTGGATGTTTAACCATTGCTCGAGCAATCAGTAACAAACGCTGTTGTCCCCAAGACAATGAGCGAAAAGGTTTCGTTGCTAAACTACTTAAATGCAAACGTTGTAGCCATTGCATCGCTTTCAACTTCAATATATTAGGTACTTGCTGATAGACACCTATACTATCAAAATACCCTGAGACAATCACATCAAGCGCTGAACAATTCACGCGATAATCCATATGCAACTGGCTGCTCATATAACCTATTTTTTGTTTAATCTCCCATATAGTTTCGCCACTTCCTCGCTGCCTACCAAATAAGACGACGTGATTTGAATATGCTTGTGGATGATCACCAGTTAAAAGAGATAATAATGTAGACTTACCTGCACCATTAGGTCCTTTTACCCACCAATGCTGCCGTTGTGCAACAGTCCAACTTAAATTATTTAAAATTTTTTTATCTCCATATTGAATAGTTACATCTTTTAACTCAAATGGATTTACCCCAGCTGGTAATATAATGGGTTCATTGACTGGCTCAGGGAAAGGAATATCAACGGATGTTTCTGCATGTTTGAGTTGTTGGTACATTGACTGCTGTTCAACTTGCTGTCTTGGTCCCTGTAAAATCAATTCACGATGATCTAATAATGCAATATGGCTTGCTATATCTGGGATATCTGAAAAACGGTTGGCAATGAGTATCAATCCTATATTATTTTTCAATTGGTTAAATAATGTTAACCAATCCTGCACTGATTTTTTATCTAGTCCCTCAAAAGGCTCATCTAGAATTAATAGGTCAGGCTCACTCACTAAGGCTTGGCAAAGTAATACTTTTCGACTTTCACCTGTCGAAAGTTGAATAAAAGGACGATCTAATAAATGTTCGATATTTAGTATATTGGCATAATACGAACAAAGAGAATCCTTTTTAGAATTCTCTAAAATCATCTGTCGTGCTGTTTTGCCAAACTCATCAGGACTGACTGCATCGTTATTACGTAATTTAAAGGTTTCCTCGATAATATCCTGCTGCTTCTCAAAAGATAATGTCGCTATACATTGAAAATGATTCTCATACTCTCCAGACATAAGCTCTAGCTTATTCTGTAACGCTAAAGCAAAAGCACTCTTACCACTTCCATTACTCCCAACGATAGTCCAAAACTCACCTTTTCTCAAAGTAAAAAAAGGGATATTTAGATATTGCCATTTTGCTAGTTTAAAGTGCGTTTTTTCAATATATAATCTGCTCATAAACATCCTTCGTAAGTAACTATTTCCCACATTAGTGATATATAAAAAAAGCGGATGATAAATCCGCTTTTAATATAGTATATATCAAATTATATTTGTTTATTTTCTTCGGCAATACAAGCTGCAGCAGTAAATAAAACATCAGTCGATGAATTTAACGCAGTTTCTGTTGAATCTTGTAAAATACCAATAATAAAACCAACACCGATCATTTGTGCTGCCACATCATCAGAAATACCAAATAGGCTACAAGCTAGTGGAATTAATAATAATGAGCCACCTGCCACACCAGAGGCTCCACAGGCACATATACTTGCAACAACACTCAACAATAGGGCACTAAAGAACGACACTTCCAGATTTAATGTATGAACTGCGGCTAACGTTAAAATCGTCACAGTGATTGCAGCTCCAGCCATATTAATCGTTGCACCTAATGGAATAGAAACAGAATAAGTTTCTTCATCTAAATTTAAACGCTTTGCTAAATTGATATTGACGGGAATATTTGCAGCCGAGCTACGTGTAAAAAATGCTGTCAAACCGCTCTCTCGAACACACGTCCAAACTAATGGATATGGATTACGACGAATTTTCCAATACACTAAAATTGGATTGACAACAAAAGCAACAAATAGCATTGAACCAACTAACACTGCCAATAAATGAATATAACCGCCTAATGCTGCCAATCCTTTATCTGCTAATGTTTCACTTACTAAACCAAATACACCAATTGGGGCAAATGCAATAATCACATAAACAATTTTTGATACAGCTTCCGCTAAATCTGAAACCATTACTTTAGTTGTTTCAGATGCATGGCGTAAAGCTAAACCTAAACCAATAGACCATGCTAGCACGCCCACAAAATTTGCTTTAAATAATGCATTTAAAGGATTATCTACAACGTTAAAGACCAAAGTAAGTAATACTTGCCCAACCCCTTGAGGCGCTGATGTCATGTCTTCTTTTGTTGTTAAAGCTACTTCACTTGGGAATAAAAAGCCTGCGATGACAGCTGTTAATGCTGCTAAGAAAGTACCTAAAAGATATAAAATCACAATGGATTTCATATTACTTTTAGTGCCAATTTTTTTGTTTGCAATCGCCGCCATAACAAGCACAAAAATCAAAATTGGCGCAACTGCGCGTAGTGAACGAACAAAAATCGTCCCTAACACACCCACTTTTTCCGCTAAATTAAAATCTAATACACTCTGTAATGTAGGTGTAATTAATGCCACGATAAGACCTAAAATAAGACCAATAAAAATGCGTTTAACCAAATTGCCTTGGAAAAACAAACTAAGTAAACGAGATGTGTTCATAATTAAATCACATATTTTTGTGCGAATGCACTCATTACCAATATTTAGATCAAATATTTGATCCCCCTAATAAAGCCTAAAGATAGCTTACTTTTTAAGTAAAGAAAATATCAATTTTTATATTTTTGCTATATTGCTGATTCTATATTAAAAATAATGAAGCTCTCATTAGAAAATATTTTATTTCTAGTAGCATTTTTTAGATAAAACTTACATGACTAACAGTCATCGAAACAACAATCAGAACACAACATAAACAAAAAAAGTTCAATTTTTTTACAAAAAATACTAACAACCATTGACAAACTGTATATAAAAACAGTAAACTAAACCTGTATAAATAACCAGTTTAATTTGAGAGGTATATGATGAATTATGCAAATAATGATACCGCACAAAATGATAATGCCTTATCTTATCGCCCTGTACCACTTTATGACGATATCCAGAGCTCACGCTTTAATTTTAGTAAAAAGCTAGATCTAAACCTTTATTGCGTAAAACGTCCACAGCAAACTTGCTTTATACGTGTAACTAATCCCAATATGTTAGCTTGGGGAATTGAAATAGATGATATGCTAGTTGTAGAAAAAAATGAGAGTTTATCATTAGGTGACTTGGTTGTATTAGAAACAGAAAAACAATTCCATATTTATGAATTGATTGCTCATCAAAATAATGAATTTGTTTTCCTTTCTCTTGATTCGAAACAAGCTAATATTAAAACTGAAAATTGGTTATCTTTACCGATTGTGGGAACAGTCACTAATACGATTCATCAAATTAAGCCTAAAAGTAAAATGCGCTTTGCAGCTTAAATAGAATAAAAGTGCGGTTAAAATTTAAAAAACCTCGACATCACTCTTATTCTCTGCTCAAAAATAAACTAACTTATAATAAATTTTCTTATACAGAATATAAAAAAATACCGCACTCTATATAAGTGCGGTAAAATTTTTTA
The DNA here is from genome assembly GCF_900454865.1 of Pasteurella canis. GTDB lineage: Bacteria > Pseudomonadota > Gammaproteobacteria > Enterobacterales > Pasteurellaceae > Pasteurella > Pasteurella canis. The sequence continues at coordinate 1,050,364 of NZ_UGTV01000015.1, forward strand.
TTTTTAATCCAAGTAAAAATTATTTTTTCTTCGCTTTTGGATTTGGTAAATCAGTAATTGAACCTTCAAATACTTCTGCAGCTAAACCAACTGATTCGTGCAATGTTGGGTGAGCATGGATAGTCAATGCAAGATCTTCAGCATCACAACCCATTTCAATCGCCAGTCCAATTTCGCCTAATAGTTCACCACCATTAGTACCTACAATTGCACCACCAATTACGCGGTGAGTATCTTTATCGAAGATCAATTTAGTCATACCATCTGCACAGTCAGATGCAATAGCACGACCTGATGCAGCCCAAGGGAATTTAGCTACTTCGTAGTTAATACCCTCAGCTTTACATTCTTTCTCTGTTTTACCTACCCAAGCCACTTCTGGTTCAGTATAAGCAATTGAAGGAATGACTTTTGGATCAAAGTAATGCTTCATACCTGCAATTACTTCTGCTGCAACATGTCCTTCATGTACACCTTTATGTGCTAACATTGGTTGTCCAACAATATCACCGATAGCAAAAATATGAGATACATTTGTACGCATTTGCTTATCTGTACGAATGAAACCACGATCATCAACTTCAACGCCAGCAATACCCGCATCAATTAATTTACCGTTTGGCACACGACCAATAGCAACAAGTACTGCATCATAGCGGCGAGTTTCTGTCGCAGCTTTACCTTCCATTGAAACATAAATACCATCTTCTTTTGCTTCAACTGCCGTAACTTTTGTCTCAAGTAATAAATTGAATTTTTTAGATATACGTTTTGTATAAATCTGAACCATATCTTTATCAGCGGCTGGAATAACTTGGTCAAACATCTCAACAACATCAATTTTTGATCCTAATGCATGATAAACCGTTCCCATTTCAAGACCGATAATACCACCACCCATAATCAATAAATTTTCAGGCACTTCTTTTAACTTAAGTGCATCTGTTGAATCCCAAATACGAGGATCTTCATGAGGAATAAATGGTAATTGAATTGGGCGTGAACCTGCTGCAATAATGGCATTATCAAATTTAATTGTCGTTTCACCCTCTTCCCCAGCAACGATAATCGTATTTGGACCAGAGAATTTACCATAACCATTCACAACTTGAACTTTACGCTGTTTAGCCATGCCAGCTAGACCACCGGTCAATTGAGCAATTACTTTTTCTTTCCAGCCACGGATTTTATTCACATCTGTGTTCGGTTCACCAAAAACGATACCATGTTCTGCAAGTGCTTTAGCTTCTTCAATCACTTTAGCAACATGTAATAATGCTTTAGATGGAATACAACCAACATTTAAGCAAACACCACCTAATGTTGAATAACGCTCAACGATCACCGTTTCTAAACCTAAGTCCGCACAACGGAAAGCTGCAGAATAGCCTGCAGGACCAGCACCTAATACCACAACTTGAGTTTTAATTTCTTTATTCATTTTAACCTCGTTAAACGATGTGATGTGATTCTGTAAAATATTGCGATTTGTTACCGCACTTTCACCACATTTAGAGTTGATAAATAATCCGTTCAATTCTTTATTGAACGGATTACAGGATTACATAACTAAGCGGCGAAGATCAGACAAGACACCATTAATAAATGTGATAAATCTCGCACCATCCGCACCATCAATCACACGATGATCGTAAGATAATGATAGCGGTAACATTAAACGAGGCGTAAAGTCTTTACCATTCCAAACTGGTGTCATTTCAGATTTAGACACACCTAAAATTGCCACTTCTGGCGCATTCACAATTGGTGTGAAATGAGTACCACCAATTCCACCTAAGCTTGAAATAGTAAAACAGCCGCCTTGCATGTCAGAAGCAGTCAGTTTACCTGCACGGGCTTTTTTAGAAATTTCTGCTAACTCACGAGAAAGCTCAATAATCCCTTTCTTATTTACATCTCTAAAGACAGGTACTACTAAACCATTCGGGGTATCTACTGCAACACCAATATTGATATATTTTTTCAATGTTAAGCGTTGACCATCTTCAGATAATGAACTATTAAAACGTGGATATGCTTCTAATGCTTTAGCGACTGCTTTCATAATAAACACTAATGGCGTAATTTTAACATCCAATTTTTGTTTTTCAGCTAAAACATTTTGTTCTTTACGGAATTGCTCTAAATCAGTGATATCCGCTTTATCCCATTGAGTAACATGTGGAATCATCACCCAGTTACGGTGTAAATTAGCACCAGAGATTTTTTGAATACGTCCTAACTCAACTTCTTCTGTCTCACCAAATTTGCTGAAGTCTACTTTCGGCCAAGGTAATAAGCCTAGACCCGCACCATTTGCAGCACCATTTGATGCTGGTGTTGCAGATACTGAACCAGACTCAACAGCTTTAATTGCCGCTTTCACATACGCTTGAACGTCTTCTTTTAAGATACGACCTTTACGACCAGTACCTTTTACTTTATCTAAGTTAACACCAAATTCGCGTGCTAAACGACGAACTACTGGTGTTGCATAAGCAAATACTGAGCTACCTGTTACTTCCGCATCACCCGCTGGTGCAGTTGCTGCAACTGGTGCTGCTGGCGCAGACGCTTGTGGAGCTGGCGCAGCTTGTGCTGGAGCCGCTGCTACTGCGGGTGCTGCACCAGCAATTTCAAAGCGCATAATTAATGAGCCAGTTGATACTTTATCACCTGATTTCACTAAAATTTCTTTCACCACTCCACCGAATGGAGCAGGTACTTCCATTGATGCTTTATCGCCTTCAACGGTAATTAATGATTGTTCTTCAGTGATGGTATCACCTACTTTCACCATAATTTCAGTGACGTTTACCTCATCGCCACCGATATCAGGAACATTTACATCTTTAACCGCACTTTGTGCCGGTACTGCTGGAGCAGCCACCGCTGGTTGTGCTTGAGTTGATGCTGCAGGTGCTGCACCAGTTTCAAATTTCATAATTAATGAACCAGTTGAAACCTTGTCACCTACATTAATTAAGATTTCTTTTACAACACCTGCGATTGGTGCTGGAACTTCCATTGACGCTTTATCACCTTCTACATTGATGATAGATTGTTCAACTTCAACTTTATCGCCTACTTTCACCATTATTTCAGTTACGTTGACTTCATCACCGCCGATATCTGGCACGTGAACTTCAACTACTGCGCTTGCTACTGGCGCCGCAGCAGGTGCTGGAGCGGCTTCTGTTTTTGGTGCTTCTGCTGGTTTTGCATCTCCAGCTTCTAATACAAACATTGGCGAGCCAGTAGACACTTTATCACCAACTTTAACTAAAACTTCTTTGATCACACCCGCTTCTGGAGAAGGCACTTCCATTGACGCTTTATCACCTTCTACATTGATTACGCTTTGATCTACTGCAACTGTATCTCCAGCTTTTACCATTACTTCTGTAACGGTAACTTCATCACCACCAATATCTGGCACTTGAATTTGTTTTGACATTTATTTCATCCTCCAGTCATTCCTCAAAACGCTCCCTAAATTCAGGGAGCGAGAAATGTTAATCGTAAATTAGGCGTAAAGTGGGTTCACTTTATCTGCATCAATACCGTATTTAGCAATTGCTTCTGCAACAACTTTCTTATCGATAGTACCTTGTTTTGCTAACTCAGATAATGCAGCGATTGCAACATAACGCGCATCTACTTCAAAGTGTTCACGTAAGTTCTCACGGCTATCTGAACGACCGAAACCGTCAGTACCTAATACACGATAGCTTGTAGCTGGTACGTATGCACGAACTTGTTCTGCGAATAATTTCATATAGTCAGTTGCAGCAACTGCCGGTGCATCATTCATGACTTGTGCAATGTAAGGAATACGAGCTTCCGCTTCTGGGTGTAATAAGTTCCAACGATCTGCATCAGCACCTTCACGAGCCACTTCAGTGAATGACGGTACGCTGTACACATCTGAAGTTACGCCGAAGTCGTTAGCTAATAATTGAGCAGCTTCACGAACGTGACGTAAGATTGCGCCAGAACCTAATAGCTGAACTTTACCTTTACCTTGACCAGTTACAGTTTCAAATTTATAGATACCTTTACGGATACCTTCTTCAGCACCTTTTGGCATTGCTGGTTGATCATAAGTTTCGTTCAAGGTTGTGATGTAGTAGTAAACGTTCTCTTGCTCTGGACCGTACATACGGCGTACACCATCTTGCATAATTACAGCCACTTCGAATGCAAATGCTGGGTCATAAGAGATACAGTTAGGAATTGTTAATGATTGAATATGGCTGTGACCATCTTCGTGCTGTAGCCCTTCACCGTTTAACGTTGTACGACCAGATGTACCACCAATCATGAAACCACGAGCTTGTTGGTCACCGGCTGCCCACATTAGATCACCAATACGTTGGAAACCAAACATTGAGTAGTACACATAGAATGGAATCATTGGAAAATCATTGGTTGAGTAAGATGTTGCAGCAGCTAACCAAGATGCTGTTGCTCCTTGTTCATTAATCCCTTCTTGTAAAACTTGGCCATCAATTGCTTCACGATAGTAAGAGACTTGCTCACGATCCTGTGGAGTATAATTTTGACCATATGGATTGTAGATACCAATTTGACGGAATAAACCTTCCATACCAAATGTACGAGCTTCATCTGCAAGAATAGGCACAATACGTTTACCCACAGATTTGTTTTTCAATAATACGTTTAATGAACGAACAAATGCCATAGTGGTTGAAATTGGACGTGCTTGCGCTTCAAATAATTGAGCAAATTCTTCTAATTCTGGTACTTCTAACTGTTCAGTAAAGCGTGGCAAGCGAGTTGGTAAATAGCCTTGTAACGCTTGGCGACGCTCATGAAGATATTTATATTCCTCTGACCCTTCTGCAAACTTGATATAAGGTAAGTTTTCAACTTCTGCGTCAGAAATATCGATGTTAAAACGATCACGGACATGTCTTACGCCTGACATATCCATTTTCTTCACTTGGTGAGCAATATTTTTACCTTCAGCAGCATCACCCATACCATAACCTTTGATTGTTTTCACAAGTAATACAACTGGTTTGCCTTTAACTTGTTTCGCTTTGTTAAATGCTGCAAAGATTTTTAATGGATCATGACCACCACGATTAAGTGCCCAAATTTCATCATCTGTCATTTCAGCAACTAATGCTTCTGTTTCTGGATAACGACCAAAGAAATGTTTACGGACATAAGCACCATCTTTTGATTTCATCGTTTGGTAATCGCCGTCAACAACTTCCATCATTAGTTGTAATAATTTACCTGAAGTATCGCGTTGTAATAAACGATCCCAACGACGTCCCCAAATAACTTTAATCACTTCCCAACCTGCACCATTAAACAGACCTTCTAATTCTTGAATAATTTTACCATTACCTGTTACTGGCCCATCTAAACGTTGTAAGTTACAGTTGATGACAAAGACTAAATTATCAAGCTTCTCACGTGCAGCAACAGAAATCGCGCCACGTGATTCTACTTCGTCCATTTCACCATCACCTAAGAAGGCATAAACAGTCTGATCTGCTGTATCTTTTAAACCACGATTATGTAAATATTTTAAGAAACGAGCTTGATAGATTGCATTTAATGGTCCTAGTCCCATTGAAACTGTTGGGAATTGCCAGAATTCAGGCATTAATTTAGGATGCGGATAAGAAGAAAGACCTTTACCATGAACTTCTTGTCGGAAATTATCCATTTGTTCTTCAGTCAAACGTCCCTCTAAGAAAGCACGAGCATAAATTCCTGGAGAAATATGACCTTGGAAGAAAACTAAATCGCCACCATTTTTTTCTGAGCGAGCTTTAAAGAAATGATTAAAGCACACTTCATAAATAGTTGCTGAGGATTGGAAAGAAGACATATGTCCACCTAATTCCAAATCTTTTTTCGAAGCACGTAATACCATCATAATTGCATTCCAACGAATAGCACCACGAATACGTCTTTCTAAATCTAGGTTACCTGGATAATTAGGTTCTTCAGAGGTTGGAATAGTGTTGATATAGTCGGTAGTAATACCTGTCGGTAAAGAAACATTATTTGCACGAGCATGTTGCATGAGTTGTTCAATAATAAATTGTGCTCTTTCAACACCCTCTTCGCGAATGACCGCATCAATAGCTAACAACCAATCATTAGTTTCGACTGGATCTACGTCATTCTTTAACATATCTGACATAGTCTTTTCCTTATTTTGTTAAGTTAAAAGTAAGCTTAATCTTAGTTAAGATTAAGCGATGAGTTAATAACTAAATTGATAAAATTGAATACAATTTGCAAAGGAGCAATTAAGAAGAACCGCTTCACAAATTTTTAACAAATTTTATAAATATTATTAGATTTTTTTAGATAAAGATAGTGATTTCTCTCACAAAACAGAAAAAAGAATACTTTTGAGGTAGCTTTTTTCTTATCTAAATGAGCTTTTCTAATACAATAATGAAATTCGAAATATCTCTCTTTTAATACAATGAAGAAAATGAAAACTATTCTCATATTATAACCTTCATTTTATAAAATACGTATAGTTGTATCAAAAAATGAATAAATGAATCTTAATTAAGGAGAATAATAATGATATATCGACCCAAGCACAGTAAATATTAGCAAGATCTTTTAAGTGAGAGAAACGTTGTTACCTATATCAGATTACAATTTATCTATTGACTACAATATAAATTTCAAAAGATTTTAGTACAAATAAAAAAGTCTGCCTTATAATTAGACAGACTTTTCATTTAGAAAATTTCAAAGATTATTTTTTCAATACTAAAACAACAGATTCACCAGCAACAACTTCACCAGTTTTCTTTTCAATATTACTTATTTCATCCATATTTGAAATCACAACTGGAGTAAGTACTGATTTTGCTTTTGCCTCCAGCATTTCCAAATCAAATTCAATAACAGTATCACCACGCTTTACTGTTTGACCTTCTTGGGCAATGCGTTTAAAGCCTTCACCTTTTAATTCAACAGTATCAATACCGAAGTGAACAAATAATTCTACGCCATCTTTTGACTCCATCGAAAACGCATGATTAGTTTCAAAAATTTTACCAATCACACCATCAACAGGAGCAACCATTTTATTGCCTGTAGGACGAATAGCGATGCCATCCCCAACAATTTTTTCAGAAAAAACAACATCTGGTACATCTTCAATATTCACAATTTCACCAGAAAGCGGAGCAAAAATTTCCACTTCAACGGCTTTTTTGTCTTTTGAACCAAATAATTTGTCGAATAAACCCATTTTAGTCTCCTACTAAGTAAATGCGTTTATATTTTAGCGTAAAATTTTAAACTTGTATCTAATTTAATGCTTTTTCAGCTAAAAAATCTTCTACTAATTGTTCAATTTCTGCAGCCGTCGGCAGCTGTAACGCTTTAGCTGCTAATGTCTTCGCATCTGCATAGTCGACATTACGGATCAATTTTTTGATACGTGGTACAGAAATAGCACTCATACTAAATTCATCTAATCCCATGCCAAGTAACAAAATAGTTGCTTTTTCATCGCCCGCTAGCTCTCCACACATCCCCGTCCATTTCCCTTCAGCATGTGAGGCATCGATCACTTGTTTAATTAAACTTAAGACAGGTGGCGACATTGGATTATAAAGATGAGAGATTAATTCATTACCACGATCTACAGCTAAAGTATATTGTGTTAAATCATTTGTACCAATACTAAAGAAATCAACTTCTTTTGCTAAGAATTTCGCATTTACTGCAGCGGCTGGTGTTTCTACCATTACACCTATTTGAATCTCATCATCAAAAGTTTTGCCTTCACTACGTAATTCTTGTTTTAATGTATCAATAACCGCTTTTAATTCACGAATTTCTTCAACAGAAATGATCATTGGGAACATAACAGCTAGTTTACCAAATGCTGAAGCACGTAATACAGCTCTTAGTTGTGCATGTAGAATCTCTCGACGATCTAATGCGATACGTACTGCACGCCAGCCTAAAAAAGGATTCATTTCTTTTGGCAAATTTAAATAAGGTAACTCTTTATCACCACCAATATCCATCGTACGCAACACAACTAATCGTCCATTCATTGCTTCAACAACGTCTTTATAAGCGATGAACTGCTCTTCTTCTGTTGGTAATTGGTCACGATCCATAAATAAAAATTCTGTACGATATAACCCCACACCTTCAGCACCATTACGATCCGCACTTTCAACATCACGAATTGTCCCAATATTGGCAACAACATCAACACGGTGTCCATCTAAAGTTAATGCGGGCAAATCTTTTAATTTCGCTAACTCTGCTTTTTCTTCCGCGAGTTTTTGTTCTAATGCTTTTAAGCGTGTAATTTCTTGCTGTGAAGGATTTACATAAATCGCATTATTTACAGCATCAAGGATCAAGTAATCGCCTGTATTTACACGCTCGGTAACATTATTTGTACCAACAATCGCTGGAAGTTCTAAAGAACGAGCCATAATCGAGGTATGTGAAGTTCTACCACCAATATCAGTAATAAAACCTAATACTTTCTCTAAATTTAACTGTGCGGTTTCAGAAGGTGTCAAATCATAAGCAATCAGAATTGCTTCTTCATTAATATCGCCGAGATCAACAATATGCATGCCTAAGATATTTTTGATCAAACGATTACCAATGTCTCGAATATCTCCAGCACGTTCTCTTAAATATTCATCATCAATTTCAGAAAGCATTACAACTTGTTGATCTATAATCTTACTTGCTGCCACACCAGCATTTACTTTATTTGTTCTTATATAATCAATGATTTCTTCTTCTAATTCCTCATCTTCTAAGATCATTAAATGACCTTCAAAAATAGCGGCTTTCTCTTCACCTAATGTTTTTTCTGCGCGATCTCGAATTGTGCTTAGCTGCTCAACAGCAGCCTCACGTCCTTGATAAAAACGTGCTATCTCAGCTTCAATTTGAGCCTCACTAATTTTTTGCATATCAAGTACAATTTTTTCTTCTTTAAGCACTAATGCTTTACCAAAAACAATACCTGGTGAAGCTGGAATACCTGAAATCATATATAACCCTTCCGAAATATATTTAATTTTGATGATAAAAGAAAAGAATAGCCATAATATTCATGACATTATGGCTATAAACAATTATTCTAATGTTGGGATAAGAGCAACTAAATGTTCCACTGCTTTTTGCTCATCCTCACCTTCAGCTGAAATTGTAATAACTGTACCTTGTGTTAATGCTAAAGTTTGTAATTTAAATAAACTCTTCGCACTTGCACTTTTACCCGCTGAAGTCACAGTAATGTCAGATGCAAATGCTTTTGCTTCTTTTACAAACTGTGCCGCTGGACGAGTATGTAATCCATTTGGCGCAATAATTTCAACTTCTTTTGAGTACATGATTTTTTCCTCTAAACAAAATAATTAAAGTAAAATAAACAATAAATGATTATTTGCTCATTCTTTGCATATCACATTTATTTTTAAATAAAAAATAAATATATAGCTAGTATCAATCTTAGCAAGTAAATAATCAAGGTTAATCAAATAAAAACTTGAGGAAGATCACAAAAAAACACTCAAAAAGAGTGTTTTTTAGTCCTTTATTAACATTCAATTAACGACTATAGGTCGGCAGCAAAATGACGCTGGGATTTTGTTTCATTGAGGCTAGCAATAAGACGGTGATAATTATCAAAACGCACCGAATGAATCTTGCCTAATGCTACTGCTTCACGTAATGCACAACCAGGATCGGATAAATGTTTACAATCCCTAAATTTACATGTTCCTAGAAAATATTGAAACTCACGATATCCTCTCGTAATTTGCTCTTGTTCTAAATGCCATAATCCAAACTCACGTATACCTGGAGAATCAATTAAATTTCCTCCCTGAGGCAAATGATATAAACGAGAAGATGTTGTAGTATGCTGTCCAAGTCCTGAGTTTTCACTAATGCCTCCAATCTGTGCGTTAACATCAGGCAAAATATGATTAATCAAACTTGATTTTCCTACACCAGATTGTCCAACAAAAATAGATGTACCTTCAGATAAAAGAGCGGTGAGTTTTTCCATATTCTCACCTGATTGTGCTGACAAGATTATCGTTTGATAGCCAATTTTCTGATAAATTTTCAATTGTTCTTCCACTTGTTGGTATTCTGATTCTGTCAACAAATCTGACTTATTCACAATAATTACAGCTGGAATATTCGCAGTTTCACAGATCACTAAATAACGATCGATAATATTTAACGATAATGTAGGTAGCACCGCGGAAACAATGATGATACGATCAATATTCGCCGCAATTACTTTTAAACCATCATAGTAATCAGGACGTGATATTTCATTTTGGCGTGGTTTAATTGCTTCAATAACTCCGCTAATTCCTTGTAATTGTTCATTTCCTTTTCGCCAAACAACCCTATCGCCCACAACAACATTGGATAAAGTACGACGTAAATTACAACGAAATACTTCACCATGAGTATCTTCAACATCAGCATGAATCGAGTAACGAGTGACAATTATCCCATCTTGTGACTCACTTAACATATCATCTTGCCACTCAACCACTTGCTTTTCTTTACGTTGATGGCGATGTAAGGCTTTTATATTGTTTGATTGAATGCGACGTTTTTGATTCTGCGTTAATTTACGTTTACTCAATGGCTTATCCTTTAAAGTGCGGTCGTTTTTTTACAAGTTTTCCGCTAAAATACAGAAAAAGTATTTTCATAGGATAACATTATGCAATTAGATAAACAAAATCTCATTTGGATTGATTTAGAAATGACAGGCCTAGATCCTGAAAAAGAACGTATTATCGAAATAGCGACAATTGTAACAGATAAGGAGCTAAATATTTTAGCTGAAGGTCCTGTTTTAGCCATCCACCAATCTGATGAATTACTCAGTAAAATGAGTGAATGGTGCATAAAAACACATACAGCAAATGGTTTAGTTGAACGTGTTAAAAACAGCCAGTTTACTGAACGTGCAGCGGAGTTACAAACTATTGACTTTCTAAAAAAATGGGTTCCGAAAGGCGCTTCACCTATTTGTGGTAATAGCGTTTCTCAAGACAAACGTTTTTTATTTAAGTATATGCCTGAACTTGCAGAATATTTTCATTACCGTCATTTAGATGTCAGCACGCTAAAAGAGCTTGCTTCCCGCTGGAAACCCGAAATACTCAAAACATTTCAAAAGAAAAATACTCATCTTGCTTTAGATGATATTCGAGAATCGATTGCTGAATTGGCCTACTATCGAGAACATTTCATTAAGTTAGAAGAAAAATGATCTTTAAATATCACCTAACAAGTACCCTAGTACAACAATAGTTGATAAAACATTATTGCAGTCGTTTGTTATCAAACAATTCTTCTGGAATCATACAGAAATTGTGCGAAGATAACATTGCAATACAAACTATCACTACAGATATTGAACTGGAGATAAACATATCAAATAAAATATAGCGACACGATAATAATGTCCTATTTTTTTATTACCTCGTTGAATATCTAAGCAAACCGACTTTTTTCTACATTTTACACTTGCTCCTTCAAAAATTTTTCGTATAATACAGCCCTATATATCACTGTTAAGCAGTTTTGATAATGTGATGCGGGAATAGCTCAGTTGGTAGAGCACGACCTTGCCAAGGTCGGGGTCGCGAGTTCGAGCCTCGTTTCCCGCTCCAATTACAATATTTTACTCTTCAATGCGGGAATAGCTCAGTTGGTAGAGCACGACCTTGCCAAGGTCGGGGTCGCGAGTTCGAGCCTCGTTTCCCGCTCCAAAATTATATTTTTCTTAAAAATAAACTTTATTCCTTATTATTCTTTTACTTGTATTTTTATTAAAGAAAATACGCTTTTAGTCTATGTTATCCAATAAAAGTGCGGTACAATTTTGGGCTATTTTGAAATGTAATTTAATAGTAAAAAAGCATAAATCTATGACTAAAGTATCTTGCTATACCCAGTATATCCGCGATGAAAATGCAATGTGTCAATTTGGTGCCCAACTTGTCAATGCAATTCATGAGCTTGATATACCAAAAGCAATCACTATCTACTTAAATGGCGATTTAGGTGCAGGTAAGACGACGTTAAGTCGTGGAATTATTCAAGCACTAGGCCATCGCGGTAATGTAAAAAGTCCTACTTATACTTTAGTTGAAGAATATCATTTACCCACTAAAACTGTTTATCATTTTGATTTATATCGTTTAAGTGATCCTGAAGAGCTCGAGTTTATGGGAATTCGTGATTATTTTAATAATAATTGCTTGTGTTTAATCGAATGGGCCGAAAAAGGTCAAGGTTTGCTTGCAGAAGCTGATTTATTAATCAATATTATCTATGTAGAGAGTGCTCGTAATATTGAATTAGTGGCAAACACCATAGTAGGTGAACAAATTATTGGCAAATTAACACAATAACACTGTAATACGATGAGAAAGCATAATTTTATTTCATTTTTCTTAGTTATTTTCTTTTTTATTTCAATACCATCATTTGCTAATAATGTGTGGATTATTGCAATTGATCCTGGTCACGGAGGAACCGATCCTGGTGCCATTAGCCGTAATTTAAAAATGTATGAAAAAAATGTGACGTTATCTATTGCGAGAGAATTAAAAATATTACTTGATAAGGATCCAAATTTCCGTGGTGTATTAACTCGAACTGGTGACTATTTTATTTCTGTTCCCAAACGATCTGAAATTGCGCGTAAACATAAAGCGAATTTACTCATCTCTATCCATGCAGACTCTAATTTATCCCCTAATTTACGGGGAGCCTCTGTATGGGTTTTATCCAATCGCCGAGCTAATAGTGAAATGGGGCAATGGTTAGAAGATCATGAAAAACGCTCAGAGTTACTTGGCGGTGCTGGTACAGTACTTTCCTCACATAACGAAAAATACTTAGATCAAACAGTGCTTGATTTACAATTTGGTCACAGTCAACGTGTTGGCTATGAACTAGGTTCAATTGTGCTAAAACGTTTTGCTAAAATCACGGCTTTAAACCGTAGCACACCTCAGCACGCAAGTTTAGGTGTATTACGCTCACCTGATATACCTTCAATATTAGTAGAAACAGGTTTTTTATCAAATACAGATGAAGAAAAGAAACTCAGCTCGCTAGCCTACCGTAAGAAAGTTGCTTACATGATTTATGAAAGTCTAGTCGAATATCGCAAAAAAAATGTAGTCAATGAACCTAAAATACCAACGAAAACAGCATCTGGAAAAACAACTGAGAATAAATCAACCATCGCTGATAGTGGTATTCGTCATAAAGTAAAAGCAGGCGAAACCTTAAATGGCCTTGCTAAAAAATACGGCGTAAAAGTGAATGATATTACTGCATTAAATCAATTAAAACGCCGTGAATTATGGATTGGTGAAACGTTAAAAATTCCAGGAGATACAAAAAATACAAGTCAATCCGATAAAGTAAAAAAGAAAGCTGCTGAAACTAAACATGAGAAGCCTACACAAGGAAAAATCGGTTCTCAAACAAGCTCGAATACCCCGAAATATCATACCGTGAGAAAAGGACAAACATTGTATGCTATTGCACGAGAATATAATATTCCACCAACACAATTACTGAAATTAAACCCGAATTTAAAAAATGGGAAAGTCCTGATAGGACAAAAAATTAAGTTAAGAGATTAATGCCTATGCCGATTCAAGTTCTCCCTCCGCAATTAGCTAACCAAATCGCTGCTGGTGAAGTGGTGGAGCGTCCTGCTTCGGTAGTAAAAGAACTAGTAGAAAATAGTTTAGATGCTGGTGCAACACATATTCAAATTGATATCGAAAATGGCGGTAGTACATTAATACGTATTCGAGACAATGGAATGGGTATACCTAAAGCAGAACTTTCTCTTGCACTGGCTCGTCACGCCACGAGTAAAATCACTAGTTTAGAAGATTTAGATGCAATTTTAAGTTTAGGTTTTCGTGGTGAAGCATTAGCTAGTATTAGTTCAGTTTCTCGCTTAACACTCACTTCACGTATAGCTGAACAAAATGAAGCATGGCAGGTTTATGCGCAAGGACGAGAAATGGAAACGACTATTAAACCAGCCTCACATCCAGTAGGTACAACAGTTGAAGTAGCAAACTTATTTTTCAATACACCCGCACGCCGAAAATTTTTACGTACAGATAAAACCGAATTTTCACATATTGATGAAGTTATTCGTCGTATTGCTCTTGCTAAACCCAATATTACTTTTAGCTTAAGTCATAATGGAAAAACCTTGCGTCAATATAAAAATGCACAGAATGGACAAATGCTAAAACGTGTTGCTGCAATTTGTGGTAATGATTTTGTTCAAAATGCATTGCAAATTAATTGGATACATGATGATCTACATTTATCAGGCTGGGTAGCATTACCTAGTTTTGTACGCACACAAAATGACCTAAGCTATTGTTATATCAATGGTCGCATGGTGCGTGATAAAATCATAAACCACGCTATTCGTCAAGCTTATGCAGACTATTTAACCACTGAGCAATATCCCGCTTTTATCTTATTTCTTGATTTAAATCCTCATGAAGTTGATGTTAATGTTCATCCAACCAAACACGAGGTCCGTTTTCACCAACAGCGCTTAATTCATGATTTTATTTACCAAGGTATAACTCATGCCCTCAGTTCTGAACAAGCTGAGAAGAATACTTCAGAATTGAAATATGCCGCAACCAAGCCAAATCAAATTCAAGAACCAATACCACATTGGGCAACTTCAACACAAATTAGGCCGAATCGAGCTACTGCTGGGCAAAATATCTTTACATCTACTAATAGGACTGGGAATCATATCTCACTAAATAACACTCAAATTAGTGAAAATCGACCGCACTTTCTACCTAAATACTCACAAGAAAAAACAGCTAAAACGGAACGACTAGCATACAATGAACTCCTAAAGTCAACCAACACGGATTCAATCAGTACAATTCATCTTGTAGACTCCACTAAAGAGTATACAGGAAGTTATATTTTAAAAGCTCTCGCTTTAGTAGCAGAAAAAGCATTATTACTTCAGCAACATCAGCAATTCTATTTATTATCATTAACTAAACTTCAACAGTTAAAAATAGAGTTTTTATTACAACAACAGCCAATATCACAACAACCCTTGCTTATTCCCATCATATTTCGTTTGAATGAAGCACAGCTTACTCACTGGCTACAACAAAAAAACTTTTTTACACAAGTGGGCTTTGAATTTAGTGAAAATCTTAGTCAGAAACGGATTACTTTAATTAGAGTCCCGACCTGTTTGCGTGAACAAAATTTACAAAAATGTGTGATTGCGGTGTTATCACAATCAATCTGTGAATTTTCCTTATTTTTGACCGCACTTTATAAAACGCTAAGATCACATCCTATCAGTATATTTGCTGATGCTGTAAGCTTACTCACTGAAACAGAACGATTGCTAAGTCCTCAACAAACAAATAGATTATCAGAGCTGTTAATCCCTATTGATTGGCAACCTTATTTAGAGCAAATTTAAACAAATGTCTTTAACAAAACCAACTGCAATTTTCTTAATGGGGCCAACTGCTTCTGGAAAAACTGACTTGGCAATTAAATTACGCCAAGTATTGCCTGTAGAAGTAATCAGTGTCGATTCTGCTTTAATTTATAAAGGGATGGATATTGGTACAGCAAAACCAAACGATGAGGAGCTTGCTTTAGCTCCTCATCGTTTGATTAATATTTGTGATCCTTCAGAAAGTTATTCCGCCGCAAACTTTCGGCAAGATGCACTACGTGAAATGGAACAAATTACTGCACAAGGTAAAATCCCACTGCTTGTTGGCGGTACAATGCTGTATTACAAAGCATTACTTGAGGGCTTATCCCCCCTTCCTTCTGCGGATGAAAATATACGAGCAGAAATTGAGAGTAAAGCACAGCAATTAGGCTGGGCTGCTTTACATCAAGAGCTAACTAGAATTGATCCAATCTCTGCACAACGTATTAACCCTAATGATTCACAACGAATTAACCGAGCTTTAGAGGTTTTTTATATCACGGGTAAAACACTTACAACGCTCACTGAGCAAAAAGGAGATGCTTTACCTTATCAAATATTACAATTTGCAACCACTCCAAAAGATCGCCAGATACTACATGAACGCATAGCGATACGTTTTAAAAAAATGATTCAATTAGGTTTCCAACAAGAAGTAGAGAAACTCTATCAACGTGGTGATTTACATGCTGATTTACCAGCTATTCGCTGTGTTGGCTACCGCCAAATGTGGGAATATTTACGTGGCGATTACTCGCATGAAGAAATGATTTTCCGAGGCATTTGTGCAACACGCCAGCTTGCTAAACGCCAAATTACTTGGCTTCGTGGTTGGAAATATCCTATTGAATGGCTAGATAGCCTAGAAATAGAAGAAGCAAAGCAAAAAATCATAAACTCGCTGATTAATATTGATTATTCTCTGCACGAAAAATAATTGAGGTTCAATGATGACAATAAATTAATTTATTGTTATATTGGCATTTGGAGGGAAGACAGAGTTATCTGTATTCGGCTTTTTATATTCATTTTTATTTATACAGAAGGAAAAAAAAATGGCAAAAGGACAATCTTTACAAGATCCTTATTTAAATGCGTTACGTCGTGAACGTATTCCTGTATCTATTTACTTAGTAAACGGCATTAAATTACAAGGTCAAATTGAATCGTTCGACCAATTTGTAATCTTATTAAAAAACACAGTTAATCAAATGGTGTATAAACACGCAATTTCAACTGTTGTTCCAGCACGTTCTGTATCTCATCATAATAACAATAATTCTAACCAACAGAATTATCAGCAAGCTCAAGAGCAACAAGCTGAATCAAATACAGACAAAACTGAATAATCATAAGTTGAATTAATGTTAAATAAATCAATTTCAAGTGCGGTGGATTTAAACCAAGAATCCACCGCACTTTATTATCTTAAAACGTTATCAAAACAGTCTCTCAATATTAAGCATTCGATTGCTGATCAAGCAATTATTGTCCATTGCTTTTTATCCCAACAACATGATGAAGATGATCTCGCCGAGTTTTGCTTACTTGCCCAATCAGCAAACGTTGATATTCGTTCAATTATCACAACTACAAGAGCAATACCACAAGCAAAATATTTCGTTGGGCAAGGTAAAGCTGAAGAGATTGCGAATGCAGTCAAAGAGCATAATGCTGATGTTGTACTCGTAAATCACAGTTTAACACCTGCTCAGACACGTAATCTAGAAACGCTTTGTCAGTGTCGTGTAGTAGATCGCACAGGCGTCATTTTAGATATTTTTGCACAACGTGCTCGCTCACATGAGGGTAAACTCCAAGTTGAATTAGCACAACTAAAACATTTATCAACACGTTTAGTACGTCGAAAAACAGGTTTGGATCAACAAAAAGGTGCCGTTGGTTTACGTGGTCCAGGTGAAACACAACTGGAGACAGATCGTCGCTTAATTAAAGTACGTATTGCTCAATTACAAAATCGCTTGGCTAAAGTAGAAAAACAGCGCAATCAAAACCGCCAAACACGGCAAAAAGCAGATATTCCCACTATTTCATTAGTCGGCTACACTAATGCGGGTAAATCCACTCTATTTAATCTCATGACACAAGCAAATGTCTATGCAGCTGATCAACTTTTTGCCACACTTGATCCCACATTACGCCGTTTACAAATCCAAGATGTTGGCACAACTATTTTAGCTGATACAGTTGGTTTCATTCGCCATTTACCACATGACCTCATATCTGCCTTTAAATCAACTTTACAAGAAACAACAGAAGCCTCTCTGTTATTACACGTAATTGATTGTGCAGACCCACACAAACAAGAAAATATTGAGGCAGTTAAAGCTGTATTAGAAGAAATCAAGGCTCATGATATTCCAACTTTATTCGTCTATAACAAGATCGATCAAATAGAAGAAGTAGAACCGCATATTGAATATGATCATGAAAATAGACCAAGTGCGGTCTATATTTCAGCACATTCAGGACAAGGTTTAAATTTGTTACTCAAGGCAATAAGAGAACTATTAAAAAATGACATTTTAACTTTATCCCTCACTTTACCACTTTATTGCGGAAAAATTCGTCATCATTTATACCAGTTAAATTGTATTCGAGATGAAAAAATGAGTGAACAAGGCGAGTTCCTGCTACACATTCAAATTGATAAAGTCGAATGGCTAAAATTAGTTAAACAATTTACAGAACTAGAAAATTTCGTAAATTCAAGCGCATTTTGATTCTATGAGTAAGCCTAGTTGTTATAAAGAGAAAGCTAAAGTCTAAATTGTCCTTTATACGTTACTTGCTAATACCGTATTGTCTTAATTTATTAGCAATAGCAGTATGTGAAATCCCTAAACGTACTGCTAGCTTTCTGGTACTTGGATATTGTTCATAAAATTTTCGCAAAACACTTGCTTCAAATTTATTCATAATCTGTTCTAATGTTTCATGGCCAAATTGATCTAATATGACTGGCACAATTTCTTGCTCTACTAAATTCAAGCCAGCAATTGTTAATTCATCATTTTCAGCTAAACTACATGCACGATATAACGCATTATGCAATTCTCTAACATTACCAGTCCATGGATAACCTTGTAAATATTGAATAAATTTCTCACTAAAATATGGCTTATTTATTTGTAGTTGTTCACTAATTTGTGCAACAAAAATATTGACTAAATCAGGTATATCTTCCTTTCGCTCCCGTAAAGAAGGGATATTGAGTGTCAATACATTAAGGCGATGAAACAAATCACTACGCATTTTTCCTTCATCAACGTAATGTTGTAAAGGTATCTGAGAAGTACAAATAACACGTACATTAGCGTAGTGTTCCTGTTCTTCGCCTACTCGTCTAAAAGTACCATCATTTAAAAAACGTAATAATTTTGCCTGTAATTCAAGCGATAACTCAGCAATACTATCAAGTAATACTGTTCCACCATTAGCATATTCAAAAAAGCCAACATATTCTTTATCATTATCTCGACGGCCAAACATTTCGCTTTCAGCATCTTGGCTTGGTAATCCTGCACAATTCACTGCAATAAATTTATTTTGAGATCGAGGTCCTGCAAGATGACAAGATTTAGCAATCAAATCTTTCCCCGTTCCAGTTTCACCTTGAATAAGCAACGGAGCATCACTTGCAGAAAATTTAATCGCCTGTGCAAGTAAATTTTCCATTTTAGGACTTTTCGCAACAATCTCAGTAAATGCTGAATTATTCACATTATTCAAGGACATCTGTTTTCCTCATTAAGCATAGATAGGCTTATCATATCATTAAAATATGTAAACTTTAAACAATGGTGGAAATAAAAATTTACACGGCTAAACTTTTTGTTTCTCTTTTGATTTAGTTGAAGAAAAAATAGTTGTTTTTAAATGGCTTAATAAAGTTTGGTGAATATGTTTAATACGAGGTTTCTCATCTTGGCGAAATGCTAAAGGGCGACAAAACTCCATTGCTTTGACACCTAATCTTGCAGTTAATAAACCTACACCAATACCTTGTGCTGCTCGAGCTGAAAGTTTAGCAGTGAGATCCTGTGATAACCAATCCATACCAATATCTTGTACAATTTCTGTAGCACCCGCAAAAGCAAGATTAAATAACACCATTTTTAATAAACGTAATCGGCTCCAATAACCTAGTTCAATACCATAAAGTTGTGCAATTTGATTAACTAGACGGATATTACGCCAAGAAAGAAAAAACATATCAACAATTGCTAAAGGACTCACTGTCACAATCATTGTAGCCTCCACTGCACTTTTACTAATGAGCTTTTTTGCCTGTTTATCAAAAGATTGAAGTACCGTCTGGCTGAATAAATAAGCTATCTCTTGTGCAGAATGTCCATCTTGAATTTGTTGTTGCCATAACATCAGTTTTGGATCTTGTGAGGATAATTTCAACATTTTTGCCATTGATAAACAAAGCTGCTTTGCTTGTTCATGTTTATTTGCTGAAAAATTTTGCTCAAAACTTACCGCACTTTCTAGCAGTAATTGTTCGCTTTGCTGCTGTAAATTTGTTCTTTGTTTTAATCTAAGTAAACGGAACCATTCACGGCTAATTGCCAATACACCAAATACCACAGCAAAACAAGCTACTAACGAAAAAGCGAAATAAATCCATTGATTTTGTTGCCAAGTATTGATTAGCCATTGAACTGATTGAGCTATAGTCGCAATAAGAAATAATAATACCGTTAACCCTATCCCTTTTTTCCACCAAGTTGATTTTGGCGCGACAATGTGTTCAAACTGCTTATCTAACAACTCTCCCTCTATCTCTATAGGATCTGAATTATCAATTTCAATTTCTATGTCTTGTTCAATAAATTCACGTTTCGGTGAAAATTGGTGCACAAAATCAGCTTGTTCTGTTTCTGTAAAAATACGTTTTTCGGTCATTTATTATTACTCTACAATTAAAATTTATCACCTAGCAAGAATTGTAACACTGAATCCATACGTAAATGAGGTATGTTTTCTCCCAATACTAACTGTTGTGGCTCAAATTGATCAAATTCAAATTGTTGATTTTGCCAAAATTCTGGCTTTGGTAATTTACTCGGCACAGAACCTGGATAAACAGTCACTTTCTGTTTATCACTTGAGCGTACTCCTCTTAATGCTTTAAAGCTATGTCCATTTTGGTTAACCAATACTTGCTGTGTAGCACGGATAGCTGCTATTGCAGTATACTCAGTATGAATACCCTCATATTCCACATGGCGCCCACCTTCTTGTACTAATTGACGCAGCAAGCTGACTAAATTTGGTAACTGATCATTTGTAATATGATCAGCTTTAGTAGCAATAAACATCAGTTTATCAATACGTGGTGAAAATAAACGATTAAGTAATGTGCGTTTACCATAGTGAAAATTCTTAAATAATTGCTGTAACCCTATTTGCATATCAATAAATGCTTGATCGCTATGATTTAATGGCGTTAAACAATCTGCTAAGATCACTTGACGATCAAAAGTGGAAAAATAATCTTGATAAAATTTTTTCACTATATGTTGACGATAATATTCATAACGCTGAGTCAAAACCCTAAAATAACTGTTCACTCTTTTCTCATTTTTTAGTTGCTGCCATTCTGCATCATTTAAATGGATAAGAGGGAAAAATTGTAATACTGGCGCTCCCTCTAATTCACCTGGTAAAACAAAACGCCCAGGTTGAATAAAATGTAATCCTTGTTGCTTACAAGCTAATAAATAGTTTGTATAGTCTTGTGCTAATTGTGCCAAAACATCTTCATCAGCTACTGCTTTTAAATCCAATTTTTTGACTTTATCTAACCATAATTTAGCAAATTCTGACCGTTGACTCTCGATAATATTTTGTGACTCTTGTGACCATTGCTGATAGTTCGAGGATAATAAAGGCAAATCAAGCAGCCATTCACCTGGATAATCAAAAATATCAAGATAAAGTGTCGTTTTCTCTTTCAAATGACGCATTAAGCCAGTATGACGCTGATAACGAATGGCCAAACGAGTTTCACTTACTCCCCGAGTAGATTGAGGCCAAACAGGAGGCTGTTGCATTAAAGATTGTATATTTGCCTCATAATCAAACCGAGGAATGCTTAAATTTAGCTGTGGCACACGTTTCACTGCAATAATAGATTGATTTCGGGCTGCTTCAAAGAGTGGAAGATGATGATTATCTACACGATTAATATGTAATAACTGATTAATTAAACTAGTAATAAATGCTGTTTTTCCACTCCGACTTAGCCCAGTAACCGCAATACGTAAAGTGCGGTCAAATCCACGATTAATTATTTCATTTACTTCTTTCTGTAGATAATTCAACATATTAGTATTCTTTTATAGATTAATAATATCACTTAACTCAAGATAACATAGAAACCTTAATTTTTACTTAAAGTTTTTCATACTCAATTCTACTCAAAGTAAAAAGGATAGCTTATCAGAACAATATATTTTACAATCCCTCGATAATTTATCACAAATGCACTAATTATGTTGATGAGAAAAGTCATATTTACTGGTTTCCTACTACTATTATCACATTTTGTTACTGCGGCGCCGAGAGTGCCAAAAGAATTAACACAAAATGGATTGATTTACTGTACTCACTCTACAGGACTTTCATTTAACCCACAAACAGCCGATGCAGGCACCAGTATGAATGTGATTACAGAGCAAATTTACAATAAACTATTTGAGGCAACTAATAATAGTGCAACAATTATACCTTCACTTGCCGAATCTTATTCTATCTCTAATGATGGAACACTTATTACGATTAACCTACGCAGAGGTGTCAAGTTTCATCATACAGAATGGTTTAAACCAACGCGTGATTTTAATGCCGATGATGTGGTATTTTCTATTAATCGTATGTTAGGTCATAATTCTTATTTACCTACATTAGAAGATGAATCAACTCACTATTCAAATCCCCAGCACAGTATTTTCCATAAACAGGCAAAAAAAGTACGCTTCCCCTATTTTGAAAGTATTAAATTAAATCAAAAAATAGAATCGATAAAAGCACTCGATCCTTATCGAGTTCAAATAAAACTTTTTAAGTCTGATGCTTCAATTTTGTCTCATTTAGCAAGTCAATACGCTATCATCTTTTCACAAGAATACGCGCTGCAGCTCAATGCAGACGATAACCTTATGCAACTTGACTTGTTACCTGTAGGTACAGGCCCTTATAAAGTGCAGAATTACTTTCGTAATCAATATGTTCGCTTTATACGTAATGAACATTATTGGAAAAAAGAAGCACAAATTGAGAATATTATTATTGATCTATCAACAGATCGCACTGGGCGGTTAATTAAGTTCCTTAATGGCGAATGCCAAATTGCCTCTTATCCCGAGGTGAGTCAATTAGGTTTATTACAAGATAAAAATGAACATTTTTATATTAATTCTGTTGAAGGCATGAATTTATCTTACCTTGCTTTTAATTTTAAAAAGCCTGAGATGAAAAATACAAAATTACGCCGTGCCATATCACAAGCAATTGACAGAAAACGTATTGTTCAAACTATATACCACAACACTGCAACAGTTGCGAATAATATTATTCCTAATATTTCATGGGCTTCTAGTGTTAATACGCCTGATTTCGCTTATGACTATAATATAGAAAAAGCAAAAATGTATTTACAAGATAGAAAGCTTGATTTAACAATGTGGGTGATTAATGAAGAGCAAGTATATAATCCTGCTCCACTCAAAATGGCAGAATTAATAAAAAGAGATCTTGCTAAAGTTGGGGTTAAAATTACTATCCAACCTGTTACACGAACTTATTTAATTAAACGCTTAAAAGATCATTCAGAAGATTATGATATGATTTTAGCTGGCTGGCTTGCAGGAAATTTAGATCCTGATAGTTTCATGAGACCTATTCTAAGCTGTAGCACTGTTAATGAGATTACTAATTTTTCTAACTGGTGTGA
Organism: Pasteurella canis; assembly: GCF_900454865.1. GTDB lineage: Bacteria > Pseudomonadota > Gammaproteobacteria > Enterobacterales > Pasteurellaceae > Pasteurella > Pasteurella canis. The sequence goes on from NZ_UGTV01000015.1 coordinate 1,073,937, forward strand.
TCCTCTATTTGACCATTTTATGGATAATGCTCTTAATACATCTCATTTACGATTAAGGGCAAGCGAATACAATTTAGCTCAAGAATTAATTTTATCTGAAGTACCAATTGTCCCTATCGCAAATGCAAGAAGAATGTTAGTGATCAATGCTAATGTTCATGGTGTCAAAATGAGTCCATTTGGCAGTATCAACTTCGAAAATTTATCGTTGCAAAAAGGTATAAAACCATGATTGTTGCTTTATTACGCCAAGTTTTTCTGATTATTGTTACTTTACTTATTTTATCTTTGGTAAGCTATATCATTCTAATTCAAGATCCCCTTAATGAAGAACTCACTAATCCAAATTTTTTTCAAAGTTACATTAATTATATTCAACATCTTATCAAGTGGGATTTAGGTATTACTTACAATGGTGGGGATTCATTAAATGAAATTATTCAAACTGTTTTACCACCAACCTTAGAACTCTGTTTTACTGCTATTTTATTAGCAATTCTTTTTGGCATTCCATTAGGATTAATAGGAGCTATGAATCGCCATAATATCATGGGCAAAAGTATTCATACCATTGCTGCATTAGGACTATCAATGCCTGTATTTTGGATTGCGCCTATTGCTCTCTACTTTTCTGCAATCCATAGCTGGGAAATTTCTGCAATTGGGCAGTATAACTTGTTATATGCGATCAAACCCATTACTGGGTTTCCAATGATTGATGTTTGGTTTATGGAGGAGTTCTATAAAACAAAAGTTATTCAGAATGTACTACAGCACCTCGTTTTACCAACACTCGTTTTAACAATTCTACCGACTATGGAAATTACACGAATTGTTCAACAACGTGCTGAAGAAGTTGTCATGAAAAACTATGTAAAAACCGCAACAACACGTGGTTGGTCACAACATAAAATTTTACGCAAGTATATATTACGCAATACACTACCTCTTTTAATCCCACAAGCAACACGTTTATTCACATTGGTACTTACTCAATGTATGCTCGTTGAAAGCACATTTGGTTGGCCTGGTATTGGCCGTTGGCTCATTGATGCGGTTACTCAACAAGACTATAATAGTATCTCTGTTGGGGTTATTGTTATAGGTTTATGCATTATTATCGTTGATATTTTCTCTGATACTGTAGCGTTTATCCTTGATCCATTTAATAAGAAAGGCTGGTATGCAAGATAAAGAACCTGATGAGTTTCGCGATAGTGCAACACTAAAGAACATTTGGTTGTTATTTCGCCAAAATCGTATTGCATTATTTAGTTTTTATCTCTTTGTTATATTTATTTTAACCGCGCTTTTTAGCCCATGGATTGCACCTTATCCAAGTAATATGCAATTTGTTGGTAGTGAACTCATGCCACCATCTTGGGTAGATAAAGGACAAATATCCTTCTTCTTTGGCACGGATGATTTAGGTAGAGATGTATTTAGTCGAATTATCATAGGCACAACTTATACTATAGGAGCCTCCCTGATTGTCGTATTTTTTACTCTCATTATTGGTAGTGTAATAGGTATTTGGGCTGGTATTTCACATAGTATTAAATCAAAAATTCTCAGTCATTTTCTTGATACATTTTTATCTATTCCAAGCCTACTTATAGCGATCATTATTGCAACATTAATGAAACCGAGCCTAATGAATGCAATCATCGCCACAACATTAGCTCTCCTCCCTTATTTTATTCATGAAATATACCAAGCAACACAACAAGAATTAAAAAAAGAATATGTACTCATGCTAAAACTGGATGGCATATCAAATAGTGCTCTACTTAAAGAAATTGTACTCCCAAATATCTCCATCCGTTATATCCAAGAAATTGCTCGAGCTTTCGCTGTGGCAATCTTAGATATCAGTGCATTGAGCTTTATTTCATTAGGCGCTCAACGCCCTGTACCTGAATGGGGAGCCATGATTAAAGACTCTCTAGAGTTAATATATTTAGCACCTTGGGCTGTTATATTACCAGGAATTGCAATTGTTATGGCAATTCTTGTAGTCTTCATTTTTAGTCAAGGTCTCTGTAAAGCAATAGAGAAATATTACGAGTAGGTGGAAAAATGGCATTATTAGATATTCGTAATCTTTGCATTGAAATTGACACACCAAATGGCCGAATAAAAATTGTTGACAATGTTAATCTCACTTTAAATGAAGGTGAGATTTGTGGTTTAGTCGGTGAATCAGGTTCAGGTAAAAGTTTAATTGCTAAAGTCATTTGTAATGCATTCAAAGACTCTTGGATTATTAGTGCAGATCGTTTTCGCTTCGACAATATCGAATTATTAAAACTCACACCAACACAAAGGCGAAAATTAGTCGGGGAAGAAATTTCCATGATCTTTCAAGATCCCTTGACTTGCTTAGATCCAAGTAAAAAAATTGGCAAACAAATTATCCAAAATATCCCATCATCGACTTTTAAAGGTCGTTGGTGGCAGTGGTTTGGCTGGAAGAAACGCCGAGCAATAGAATTATTGCATAAAGTAGGTATTAAAGAGCATAAAGATATTATGCAAAGCTATCCTGAAGAAATCACTGAAGGAGAAGGGCAAAAAGTCATGATTGCAATTGCCGTCGCTAACCAGCCTCGCTTACTGATTGCTGATGAGCCGACGAACTCAATCGAGTCTATTACTAAAGTACAAATTTTCCGCTTGCTTTCCAGTATGAATCAAAATCAAGGAACAACTATTTTATTAACAAGCAACGACATTAATAGTATTAGTGAATGGTGTGATAGCTTTTCTGTATTATATTGTGGGCAAAATGTAGAATCAGGTCCTAAAGAAGATATTTTAGAACACCCACACCACCCTTATACACAAGCATTACTCCACTCAATTCCTGATTTTAGTCAACCATTGCCACTTAAAAGCCGTTTGAATACATTAAAAGGGACGGTTCCTCTATTAGAACAAATGCCTATTGGTTGTCGCCTTGGGCCTCGTTGCCCTTTTGCACAAAAAAAATGTATTATCAAACCAACAAGATATAGAATCAAGCAACATGAATTTTCTTGCCACTACCCACTTAATTTACGAGAAAAGCAGTTTAAAGAGAAAAATATTAAAACTCCTTTGATACTTCAAAATATAACATCAGAATAATGAGAGAGACAAATGACATTATTACAGGTTGAAGATCTTTCTAAGCATTTTACTGACTCGATTAATTTTTTTGGTACCAGTTATTTTACAGCAGTCCATAAAATTAGTTTTAGCTTAGACAAGAAAAAAACACTTGCAATCATTGGGAAAAATGGTTCGGGTAAGTCAACATTAGCTAAAATGATTGTTGGTATAATTCCCCCAACTTCAGGCTGTATTTTATTCAATAACCAACCATTGGAATTTGGTGACTATCACTATCGTGCGAAACATATTCGTATGGTCTTTCAAGACCCAAATACAGCTTTTAATCCACGCTTAAATGTAGGTCAAATATTAGATGCACCACTACGCTTAACAACTTACTTAGACGAACAAGATCGTAATGAAAAAATTTTCAATACATTAAAATTAGTTGGTCTATATCCTGATCATGCAAATGTCAAAATAAAGACTATGTCAGCAAGCCAAAAACAACGTGTTGCCCTAGCTCGTGCACTTATTTTAGAACCCGAAGTTATTATTGCTGACGATGCTTTAGGTTCACTAGATGCTACTGTTAAAACTCAGCTTACTAATTTAATGTTAGACTTACAAGAAAAGCTAAGTATTTCTTATATTTATGTAGGACAACATTTAGGAATTATCAAACATATCGCTGATGATGTCTTAGTTATGGACGAAGGAAAAATGATTGAATATGGTCCAACACAAACACTCTTTACATCTCCTCAAACTGAAGTAACTAAACGCCTTGTTGAAAGCCATTTTGGTAAATTACTAGATAATAGGTCATGGGTTATTAAATAAAATGATGATAAAAAGTAGATTATTTCTTTAAACTTTGAATACGATTCACTAAAAATAATACCCAGGATTTAGGAGCAATATAGCTGGAATATACCATTATTTTATTTAAAACACCTGGAATAATGAGCCTTTTTTTCTTCTTTAAATACTTATCTGCATATTTTGCCACTTCTTCTGCTGTCTGAAACTTTAATGTATCAAATAAAGTTGTATCTTCTTGCTGCGTTGCTGTTTTTACAAAATTCGTAAGTGTTGGTCCTGGCGCTAAAATTGAAACATGAACTCCCGAATTTCTTAATTCATAACTTAGCCCTTGAGAAAAAGAAGTAACAAATGCTTTCGTTGCATAATAAACTGACATTTGTGGTCCACCTGGCATTTCTCCTGCAACTGATGAAACATTTAAAATATAACCATGATTAACTTCAAGCATATGCTGTAAGTACAGCTTTGTCAGAATCATCAAAGATTGAATATTTAAATTAACCATTTCAATTTCAGTTTCCAGTTCTGTACTCAAAAAATCACCTAATAAGCCAATACCAGCATTATTAATTAGCATATGGATAAATAACCCTTTTTCTTGAGTTAAACTATATACTTTTTTAGCACTATCTAAACAAGACAAGTCAGCTTGAATAACTTCGATATTTTCTTCTCTATATTGCTCTTTCAATGCTAACAAAGGAGATAAAGTTCTTGCAACTAATACTAATTTGAGCCCTTTATGAGCATATAGTTTAGCCAATTCATATCCAATACCTGAACTAGCACCTGTTATTAAAATATATCCTTTATCCATTAATCCTCTTTATCAAATAATAAAATATTTATTCTATCGTTATTTCAGTTCCAGTTAAAAGTAAAAAATATTTTCTCGCTTAATAGATAATATTTTACTATTAAAACTTACTAAAACTACACCCTACGTTACTTGCTTTTATATTAAGCCTTGATTACAGAACATCCTAACAGTCTCCCAATCCTCATAATAGCTCTTTATTCATCATAACCTCAAAAAGGAAAAGGAAAGCAAAAGAAGGAAAAAAGAAGGAAAAAAAAGGAAAATAAAAGTAAAGATAAGAAGGTAAAGGTAAAGAGAAAAAGAAGAAAAGATAAACTAAGGGATGTAAAATGACAAACGAAGAGATATAAAGAGATATAAAATGAAGTAAGCTGAAGTAAAAAGAGGCTGAGCTTTGTTTTAGTTTGATTTGGTTTGCTTAGTCTTGTCTGCTTTAGCTTTATCTGATTTTATTCCAGCTAGATTTTTTCCGCTGCCACTTTATCTCACCCTCCTTCCCATAACAAAAAACCCCAGGTATCTCTACCTAGGGCCTCTCATTTCTACCTGGCGGTGTCCTACTCTCACATGGGGAAGCCCCACACTACCATCGGCGTTACAGCGTTTCACTTCTAAGTTCGGCATGGAATTAGGTGGGTCCACTGCACTATCGCCGCCAAGATAATCCTGTTTGATGATTTACTCTCATCTCGTTCTTCACATCTTCATACTCTACCCTCATCCAGTACAGTATAAGATTCTCAATTGTCAACAAGCTGAACTACTATCCTTTCTCTCCAACCCCTACAGTCAGAAACATGTCGTCTTGTATTAAAAATACTTGAGCGTTGTATAGTTAAGCCTCTCGGGCAATTAGTATCTGTTAGCTCAACGTCTCGCAACGCTTACACACCAGACCTATCTACGTCGTAGTCTACAACAACCCTTACTGACTCTAAGTCAGGGATGACTCATCTTAAGGCAAGTTTCGTGCTTAGATGCTTTCAGCACTTATCTCTTCCGCATTTAGCTACCCAGCAATGCCTCTGGCGAGACAACTGGAACACCAGTGATGCGTCCACTCCGGTCCTCTCGTACTAGGAGCAGCCCCTTTCAATCATCCAACGCCCACGGCAGATAGGGACCGAACTGTCTCACGACGTTCTAAACCCAGCTCGCGTACCACTTTAAATGGCGAACAGCCATACCCTTGGGACCTACTTCAGCCCCAGGATGTGATGAGCCGACATCGAGGTGCCAAACACCGCCGTCGATATGAACTCTTGGGCGGTATCAGCCTGTTATCCCCGGAGTACCTTTTATCCGTTGAGCGATGGCCCTTCCATTCAGAACCACCGGATCACTATGACCTGCTTTCGCACCTGCTCGACTTGTCTGTCTCGCAGTTAAGCTTGCTTATACCATTGCACTAACCTGACGATGTCCGACCGTCATTAGCAAACCTTCGTGCTCCTCCGTTACGCTTTGGGAGGAGACCGCCCCAGTCAAACTACCCACCAGACACTGTCCGAGTACCCGTTTCAGGCACTTCGTTAGAACATCAAACGTTAAAGGGTGGTATTTCAAGGACGCCTCCAACAACACTGGCGTGTCATCTTCAAAGGCTCCCACCTATCCTACACATCAAAATTCAATGTTCAGTGTCAAGCTATAGTAAAGGTTCACGGGGTCTTTCCGTCTAGCCGCGGGTACACCGCATCTTCACGGCGATTTCAATTTCACTGAGTCTCGGGTGGAGACAGCCTGGCCATCATTATGCCATTCGTGCAGGTCGGAACTTACCCGACAAGGAATTTCGCTACCTTAGGACCGTTATAGTTACGGCCGCCGTTTACTGGGGCTTCGATCAGGAGCTTCTCTTTCGATAACACCATCAATTAACCTTCCAGCACCGGGCAGGCATCACACCCTATACGTCCACTTTCGTGTTTGCAGAGTGCTGTGTTTTTAATAAACAGTTGCAGCCAGCTGGTATCTTCGACCGGTTCAACCTTCAATCGCGAGGATTTACAATCTACGCCGGCGCACCTTCTCCCGAAGTTACGGTGCTATTTTGCCTAGTTCCTTCACCCGAGTTCTCTCAAGCGCCTGAGTATTCTCTACCTGACCACCTGTGTCGGTTTTCAGTACGGTTTAGATAAACCTGAAGCTTAGTGGCTTTTCCTGGAAGTGTGGTATCAGTTACTTCAGTGCCGTAGCACCTCGTCATCAGCTCTCAGTGTTGTATAAGAGACCGGATTTGCCTAATCTCTCCACCTACCACCTTAAACGACCATCCAACAGGTCGATAACCTAACCTTCTCCGTCCCCACATCGCAGTTTATCCAAGTACGGGAATATTAACCCGTTTCCCATCGACTACGCTTTTCAGCCTCGCCTTAGGGGCCGACTCACCCTGCCCCGATTAACGTTGGACAGGAACCCTTGGTCTTCCGGCGAACGAGTTTTTCACTCGTTTTATCGTTACTTATGTCAGCATTCGCACTTGTGATACGTCCAGCAAACCTCTCGATTCACCTTCATCCGCTTACACAACGCTCCCCTACCCAACAGAATAAAATTCTGATGCCGCAGCTTCGGTGCTATATTTAGCCCCGTTACATCTTCCGCGCAGGCCGACTCGACTAGTGAGCTATTACGCTTTCTTTAAATGATGGCTGCTTCTAAGCCAACATCCTAGCTGTCTAAGCCTTCCCACTTCGTTTCCCACTTAATATAGACTTTGGGACCTTAGCTGGCGGTCTGGGTTGTTTCCCTCTCCACGACGAACGTTAGCACCCGCCGTGTGTCTCCTGAGTATCACTCTTCGGTATTCGCAGTTTGCATCGGGTTGGTAATCCGGGATGGACCCCTAGCCGAAACAGTGCTCTACCCCCGAAGGTGTCCGCTCAAGGCTCTACCTAAATAGATTTCGGGGAGAACCAGCTATCTCCCGGTTTGATTGGCCTTTCACCCCCAGCCACAAGTCATCCGCTAATTTTTCAACATTAGTCGGTTCGGTCCTCCAGTTAGTGTTACCCAACCTTCAACCTGCCCATGGCTAGATCACCGGGTTTCGGGTCTATACCTTGCAACTAAAACGCCCAGTTAAGACTCGGTTTCCCTTCGGCTCCCTTATTCAGTTAACCTCGCTACAAAATATAAGTCGCTGACCCATTATACAAAAGGTACGCAGTCACCCTTTCGGGCTCCCACTGCTTGTACGTACACGGTTTCAGGTTCTATTTCACTCCCCTCACAGGGGTTCTTTTCGCCTTTCCTTCACAGTACTGGTTCACTATCGGTCAATCAGGAGTATTTAGCCTTGGAGGATGGTCCCCCCATCTTCAAACAGGATTTCTCGTGTCCCGCCTTACTTATCGTAAACTTAGTACCACAACCTGGACTTCGAGTACGGGATTATCACCCTCTGTGATTTGGCTTCCCAGCCAATTCCTCTGTCTCTGTTGTTATCACTTACTGGCTCCTCCGCTTTCGCTCGCCGCTACTTACAGAATCTCGGTTGATTTCTTTTCCTCGGGGTACTTAGATGTTTCAGTTCTCCCGGTTCGCCTCATTATCCTATTTATTCAGATAATGATAGTAGATTCTTCATCTACTGGGTTTCCCCATTCGGACATCTTGGATTAAACGCTTCTTATCAACTCATCCAAGCTTTTCGCAGATTAGCACGTCCTTCTTCGCCTCTGATTGCCTAGGCATCCACCGTGTACGCTTAGTCACTTAACTATACAACCTCAAGTACTTTTCTATACTTAATGTTGCTATTAACTACTAAACACTTGACTGCCTTTTCTCAGTCAAGATTTTTTCTACTCAGACTTCATGTTATTCATCACTTTATATTTACATTACTTACTTCTAAATACAAAGCAATAAACTTGAAAGTCTCTTCAGTTTTTCAGCTTGTTTCCAATTTTTTAAAGAACTAATAGACAATAAAAATCATCTTCAGATGGCGTCCCCACGGGGATTCGAACCCCGGTTACCGCCGTGAAAGGGCGATGTCCTAGGCCTCTAGACGATGGGGACAACATTTAAAGATGCTTTCCGCTTTGCCATTACTTATCAATTTTATCTTGATAACCTTTACCTTCTTTTTACACAATTCATCAAACAATCTGTGTGAACACTTGCTGTCGTCCCATTTTAGGTAAGGAGGTGATCCAACCGCAGGTTCCCCTACGGTTACCTTGTTACGACTTCACCCCAGTCATGAATCATACCGTGGTGAACGCCCTCGTTTCCGTTAAGCTATCCACTTCTGGTACAACCCACTCCCATGGTGTGACGGGCGGTGTGTACAAGGCCCGGGAACGTATTCACCGCAACATTCTGATTTGCGATTACTAGCGATTCCGACTTCATGGAGTCGAGTTGCAGACTCCAATCCGGACTTAGATGCACTTTCTGAGATTCGCTCAACGTCGCCGTCTCGCCGCCCTCTGTATGCACCATTGTAGCACGTGTGTAGCCCTACTCGTAAGGGCCATGATGACTTGACGTCATCCCCACCTTCCTCCAGTTTGTCACTGGCAGTCTCCTTTGAGTTCCCGACCAAATCGCTGGCAACAAAGGATAAGGGTTGCGCTCGTTGCGGGACTTAACCCAACATTTCACAACACGAGCTGACGACAGCCATGCAGCACCTGTCTCTAAGTTCCCGAAGGCACAAGCTCATCTCTGAGCTCTTCTTAGGATGTCAAGAGTAGGTAAGGTTCTTCGCGTTGCATCGAATTAAACCACATGCTCCACCGCTTGTGCGGGCCCCCGTCAATTCATTTGAGTTTTAACCTTGCGGCCGTACTCCCCAGGCGGTCGATTTATCACGTTAGCTTCGGGCACCAAACATAAAGTCCAATCCCCAAATCGACAGCGTTTACAGCGTGGACTACCAGGGTATCTAATCCTGTTTGCTCCCCACGCTTTCGCACATGAGCGTCAGTACATTCCCAAGGGGCTGCCTTCGCCTTCGGTATTCCTCCACATCTCTACGCATTTCACCGCTACACGTGGAATTCTACCCCTCCCTAAAGTACTCTAGACTCCCAGTCTGAAATGCAGTTCCCAAGTTAAGCTCGGGGATTTCACATCTCACTTAAAAGTCCGCCTGCGTGCCCTTTACGCCCAGTTATTCCGATTAACGCTCGCACCCTCCGTATTACCGCGGCTGCTGGCACGGAGTTAGCCGGTGCTTCTTCTGTAATTAACGTCAATGATATTATCTATTCAATAATACCCCTTCCTCATCACCGAAAGAACTTTACAACCCGAAGGCCTTCTTCATTCACGCGGCATGGCTGCGTCAGGGTTCCCCCCATTGCGCAATATTCCCCACTGCTGCCTCCCGTAGGAGTCTGGGCCGTGTCTCAGTCCCAGTGTGGCTGGCCATCCTCTCAGACCAGCTAGAGATCGCAGGCTTGGTAGGCCTTTACCCCACCAACTACCTAATCCCACTTGGGCTCATCTTATGGCAAGTGGCCTTACGGTCCCACCCTTTCATCTCTCGATTATACGCGGTATTAGCTGCAGTTTCCCACAGTTATCCCCCTCCATAAGCCAGATTCCCAAGCATTACTCACCCGTCCGCCACTCGTCAGCAAAAAAAGCAAGCTTTCTTCCTGCTACCGTTCGACTTGCATGTGTTAAGCCTGCCGCCAGCGTTCAATCTGAGCCATGATCAAACTCTTCAATTCAAAGTTCAATCGCTCAATAAACTGCTTAGCTAAAGTTTACACTTCTATTTAATATTAAGCTCTTAATATTAAATCAGTATGAATTTTCAGTTATAAGCACCTATTAAGACTTCAATAATTAAAATTTTTTTCAAAATGAAATCAATCAACAAGTGCCCACACAGATTGTCTGATAAATTGTTAAAGAACAAAACAACGACGCAACTTGTAATCTCTTATCCCATACAACGTCGCGTCGTTGTGTGCCGCGTATTATAGGCAAAAATAAATATCGCGCAACCCCTTTTTATACTTTTTTTTAAAATTTTTTACAACCGCTTACAAAGCAATCAAAAATAATTGTTTTAGCTTAAATTTAATACTAAAGTAATATTAATTTTACATTTTAATTGTCTAAAGTGAGGAAAAAATATGGATTTCAAAAAAATGATTGGCTTTGGGGTCGCTGGTAATTTTGCTGGGCATTTAGAACAAGCTGGTGAAGCCGCAGATTTTATATCCGTACAAACCGAAGAAGCTATTCAACCTAAAGCAATTTTTCCTTTTTATATACCAAGCACGACGTTAAACTTAGAACATCAATTTCTCTCAACTTATCCTATTAGTAATCAGTATATTTCATTTCCAAACGAAATTGGGGCTGATAATCTACAAATTGAACCTGAAATCGCACTTATTTGTGATATTGAATATTCCAATAAAAAAGTAGCTAAACTTACTCCTCGTTTTTTTGCGGCTTATAATGATTGCTCGATTCGACGCCCTAATGCGAAAAAAATTAGTGAGAAAAAAAATTGGGCCCCTAAAAGTAAAGGTCTTTCATCTAATTTACTCGCAATTACATCTTTTGAGCCTGGCAGCGAAATTGATCAATTTCATATTGCCTGTTTTCACAAACGGGGTGAGCAATTTAATGAATATGGGATTGATAGCCCAGCCTTAGGTTATAGCTATTTCCACAAAAAACTTTTAGATTGGGTTATTGATAAAATGAACACACAACCAGATCAAGGTCCAATGAATAACATTCCTGAATTAATTGAAAAGGCAAATTATCCTAAACAAGCAATTATTGCTATAGGTGCTACACGTTATACTGATTTTGGAGAACATCATTTTTTGCAAGTTGGTGATACAAGTATTGTTGTTGTTTATAATGCACAAAAATATACTCATACCGATATTGTTGCTATGGCAAAAGAAGGAGACTTCGCTGAGGATATTTCAGCTCTTGTGCAAACAGTGATTTAATCCCTTACACATAAAGTGCGGTGAAAATATTAAACCTTTTTACCGCACAACTGTTTTATCTTGCTATGCTGAAAAATTTATATTTTTCTCAACGACACTTCTCCCCCATTAAAATATTGAGGGCCTTCAGGTGTCATAATTTTGATATATCCTCGCTCATCAATGCCTTGTTCAATACCTATCGTATGATGATTCTCACTTATAATACAGACTTCTTCACCAAAATAAGCATCAAGCTCTAACCAGCGTTGTTTAAGCTGTTCATCAATTCCTTTATCTTTGAAATGATTCAAATAAAAATTCAGATTCTTAACTAGCATTACTACTAATTGATTACGATCGACATTTGGTAATACTTCGACTAATTCTGCCCATGGCTGATCAATTAAGTTTTTCTGTTTAGACAATGAAAGATTAATTCCTAACCCAATAATTAGGTTATGTAATTCATTAGAACTATTTGCAATTTCAATTAAAATCCCAGCAAGTTTCTTATTATTTAACAAAACATCATTTGGCCATTTTAATTTTACGCCAATAGCGCCCAATTGTCTCAATGTATCAGCAATTGCTACACCAATGACTAAACTTAATCCTTCTAAATTTCTTGTTCGCTCTATAGTCCAATACATACTCATGATAATCTGACCAGCAAAGGCTGATAGCCATTGGCGACCTCTTCGACCTCGTCCTGCTGTTTGATATTCAGCCAAACAGATTGTACCGACTTCAAGTTGATGAATATGCTCTAACAAGTATTGATTAGTAGAATGGATAACAGGTTTTATGATGAACTTCTGTGGGGCTAACATATGACTTAAATAGACATCATCTAAGCGCTCCAATTGTGGAATTAACTTAAAACCCACCGCACTTTTTTCTATAATAAAACCTTGCTCTTCCAGATCTATAATTTGCTCTAGTATTGCTTGCGTAGAACATTTGCAAAGTTCAGCTAATTCAAATAATGATATTTCTTCATTCTTTTGCGCCAAAATATCGATCAAATATCGCATAAAAAATCCCATTTATATAACTTATTGTTGCTTTTAATTTATCCTATGCATTTTGTACTAAATCCATAAAAAAATCCATTTTCAAATAAGAATGAAATCTGTATAATGCGACCGCAATATTTTTTACCCTTTTTTATTTTCAACATTAATTTAAGAGAGAATATTGCAAATGTTACGAGTAATAAAAGAAGCTTTAACCTTCGATGATGTACTTCTTGTCCCTGCACATTCCACCGTGCTTCCAAATACTGCAGACCTATCTACTCAACTCACGAAAACAATCCGCTTGAATATTCCTATGTTATCCGCAGCTATGGATACCGTAACAGAAACAAAATTAGCAATATCTCTTGCTCAAGAAGGGGGTATTGGCTTTATTCATAAAAACATGTCTATTGAACGCCAAGCTGAGCGTGTTCGCAAGGTGAAAAAGTTTGAAAGTGGAATTGTTTCTGATCCAATTACTGTTACACCTGATTTAACTTTAGGTGAATTAGCTGAAGTTGCTAAAAAAAATGGCTTCGCTGGCTACCCTGTTGTGAACAAAAATAAAGAATTAGTCGGTATTATTACAGGTCGTGATACTCGCTTTGTTTCTGACTTAAACAAAACTGTTTCTGAATTTATGACGCCCAAAGAACGTCTTGTCACGGTAAAAGAAGGTGCCAAGCGTGATGAGATTTTTACTTTAATGCACGAACATCGTGTGGAAAAAGTATTAGTAATTGATGATAGCTTTAAACTAAAAGGTATGATCACGTTAAAAGACTATCAAAAAGCGGAACAAAAACCCAATGCATGTAAAGACGAGTTTGGGCGTTTACGTGTTGGTGCTGCTGTTGGTGCAGGTCCAGGCAATGAAGAGCGTATTGATGCGTTAGTCAAAGCTGGCGTTGATGTTTTATTAATCGACTCCTCACATGGTCACTCAGAAGGTGTATTACAACGTGTACGTGAAACTCGCGCTAAATATCCTAATCTACCAATCGTAGCAGGCAATGTAGCTACAGCTGAAGGCGCTATTGCGCTGGCTGATGCGGGAGCCAGTGCAGTAAAAGTGGGGATTGGTCCTGGTTCAATCTGTACAACACGTATCGTTACGGGCGTAGGTGTACCACAAATTACCGCTATTGCTGATGCTGCTGAAGCGTTAAAAGATCGTGGTATCCCTATTATTGCTGATGGTGGTATCCGTTTTTCAGGTGATATTTCAAAAGCAATTGCTGCAGGCGCATCTTGTGTGATGGTCGGTTCAATGTTTGCTGGTACTGAAGAAGCACCTGGTGAAATTGAGCTTTATCAAGGTCGTGCATTCAAATCTTATCGTGGAATGGGATCATTAGGTGCAATGAGCAAAGGTTCAAGTGATCGCTATTTCCAATCAGATAATGCCGCTGACAAATTGGTGCCAGAAGGGATTGAAGGTCGTATTCCTTATAAAGGTTATTTAAAAGAGATCATCCATCAACAAATGGGTGGATTACGTTCTTGTATGGGCTTAACGGGGTGTGCCACTATCGAAGAACTACGTACAAAAGCACAATTTGTTCGTATTAGTGGTGCAGGAATCAAGGAAAGCCATGTTCACGATGTAACCATTACTAAAGAAGCACCTAACTATCGAATGGGGTAATAATTTATTAAGGTGGGTAAACCCCACCTAAGTTTATATTTCAAATGATGACTTTAGTAGAGAAGGTTATTTGTATGTATAGCATTAAGATTAAAAATGTTATCAAACTGTTTTTATTAAAGTTTTTAAGAAATAAATATCAATATAAGATAAATATTAAAAATAATATTATTAGTATCGAAAGAAAATGCGATGAATTTGATTTAAACCAGCTAAAGTATGTTTACTTAGTTAAAGATCCTGGAATAAGAAACAATCGTCTTACATTATACTTGAATGATTTTTTCAAAATTGGCGTAAATTACACTGGATTTATAGCATTTTATCAGAAAATATCAGCTCAATTTGGTTTTGATGATAGTCTATTTTTTGAGTATCTTTATAAAAGAGGACCTTTCTCTATACAGATTTGGCGGAAAAAACAAATACAGAATTATGACATTCTGGATGAAAAATATAACGACTATACACAAGGTTTTGAAATTCAATCACCCCAAAAAAAATTTATTCCTTGGGGTACTACTTATGAGGCATTATTTCAACAAACACAATTTAAAGAAAAATGGATTCACTACGGTTTTGTCTATCCTATTCGAGTAGGGCGTTTATTACTCAAAGACGTTTGGATAACACCAAGTGTCAGGAAAGATGTACCTGTTTTAGAACTATATACTGATTGCTATCACGCATCAGCGACAGACAAAAGTTACTTAGAATTAAAATCCTTATTAACTGAAAATAAAAAGTTAATAACATCTTTTATTGAAGAGAGGAACAATCCTAAATTATACAAATCTGTTATAAATTTTAATTATATCGAATTTGAATTATATTACCACCGCCACTTTAAAGGCTATTTTGATAAAGGATATAGTAAATTCATAATTAAAAATAACACTGAGTATTTAGAATATGTCATCAATGAACCTTATGAAAGCCAATTAGTCATTAGTAGTTATTTAATTATCGATCATCAAGATTTAATCAAAATAGATTATACATGTAATTCAAACATAAAAAGGCGTCCTCCTAAATTAAAAGAAAAATTTCAAGATGACCAAGCTGTCATTTGGATAGATGATGTTAATCATAAGATAGGATTTACATGTAATGATCGTTCAATCGTCTTTGATAAAAATGAAATTGAGTGCTTTACACTTGCAAATACACAAACAGCAAGAAGAAATAACGAGAGTTCACTGACGATATGTTTTGTTGATAAAAATAAAGAAGCGATCACCATATTTTCAGCTGAATATCATTTTTTAACTCAATATGTAGAGAAAATAAGAGCACTTACTCAAAAAGAAGTTCGGTATATTGAACAATATATCGAAGATGTTTAAAAAACCTTTTGTATAGAACACGTTAACACTATTTGATATTTACCTAAAGACAACGAAGAGAACTTAAATGAACAACATTCATAATAATAAAATTCTAATTTTGGATTTCGGTTCACAGTATACTCAACTGATTGCGCGTCGTGTGCGTGAAATCGGTGTTTATTGTGAACTTTGGGCTTGGGATGTTTCCGAAGCAGATATTCGTGAATTTAATCCAACGGGTATCATTCTTTCTGGTGGTCCTGAAAGTACCACTGAAGAAAATAGCCCTAGAGCACCAGAATATGTTTTTAATGCGGGTATACCTGTGCTTGGTATCTGCTATGGCATGCAAACTATGGCAATGCAATTGGGTGGCTTAACAGAAACATCAAACCATCGTGAGTTTGGTTATGCATCTGTTGATTTAAAAACAACTGATGCACTATTTGCAAAATTAAATGATGATTTAACCAATACAACACCAAAATTAGACGTTTGGATGAGCCACGGAGATAAGGTCACTCGTTTACCAGAAAATTTCCAAGTCACAGGTGTGACTCCAACTTGTCCAATAGCGGCGATGTCGGATGAAAGCCGCCGTTTCTATGGCGTACAATTCCATCCTGAAGTTACTCACACGAAAAGTGGCTTAGAGTTATTAACCAACTTTGTAGTAAATATTTGTCGCTGTGAACGTAATTGGACAGCAGAAAACATCATTGAAGATGCGGTTGCACGCATCAAAAAACAAGTAGGTGATGATGAAGTAATCTTAGGTTTATCAGGTGGCGTTGATTCGTCTGTCACAGCTCTCTTATTACATCGTGCTATTGGTAAAAATCTACATTGTGTTTTTGTTGATAACGGTTTATTACGCTTAAACGAAGCAGAACAAGTTATGGATATGTTTGGTGATAAATTCGGTTTAAATATCATTCATGTTAACGCAGAAAATCGATTCTTAGAAGCATTAAAAGGAATTGATGAGCCAGAAGCAAAACGTAAAACGATTGGTAAAGTCTTTGTTGATGTATTTGATGACGAATCGAAAAAATTATCCAGTGTCAAATGGTTAGCACAAGGCACAATCTATCCTGATGTGATTGAATCTGCTGCGAGCAAAACAGGTAAAGCACATGTGATTAAATCACACCATAACGTAGGCGGTTTACCTGATTACATGAAATTGGGCTTAGTCGAACCATTACGCGAATTATTCAAAGATGAAGTACGTAAAATTGGCTTAGCATTGGGCTTACCTGCTGAAATGTTAAATCGTCACCCATTCCCTGGCCCTGGCTTAGGCGTACGTGTATTAGGTGAAATTAAAAAAGAATATTGTGATTTAGTACGTCGTGCTGATGCAATCTTTATGGAAGAATTACATGCTTCAGGTTGGTATTACAAAGTGAGTCAGGCGTTTACTGTGTTCCTACCTGTAAAATCAGTTGGTGTGATGGGAGATGGACGCAAATATGATTGGGTTGTTTCCTTGCGTGCAGTTGAAACTATCGATTTTATGACCGCACATTGGGCACATCTGCCTTATGATCTTTTAGGTAAAATCTCAAATCGTATTATCAATGAAGTCAATGGTATTTCTCGTGTTGTTTATGATGTCTCTGGCAAACCACCAGCAACAATAGAGTGGGAATAATTTTTCTTTTATTGATTTCAAATAATAAAGCCCTGATAGTTTTTTCAGGGCTTTTCATTTAATTCGAGCTATTTTTAATAACATTCATAGCAGCAACTTAAATTATTACTCAGTCACACATTCGCCTAGAATAAGTTTATCATCACCAAATAACATCGCCTGATTTCCTTTGGTTTGAAGTTGATAAGTATAATTTTTATTAATCGCTTTATAATTTGCACCAGAAGCTGATTTCACTAGTTCCATTGGAATCATTTCATCTACTTGATTAATAATCGCAAAGGAATCTTGTGCTGTATTGATAAAAATCACATCTAATGTATTCTTTCCCTCACAGCTATAAACAACTTTTGTTAACTCTCCTTTTGAACTTGATTCAATGATAGTAGCTTGTGCTGTAATCGCGGTGGTTAAAGGAAGTATAGCTAATACTAACAATGTTGCTTTTTTCAATTTCATAAATACTCCTAATTTAGTTTTATTACGTTTTACTACGCACTCCTTTTGACAAATATAAAAGAATAAAAGTTCAGTTAAATATTTTTTTAATAAAAAATATAGCCTAAATAATAAGATTTATTTGCCAATAGTTAATTACAAAACAATGGTATAACAAGTAAAACAGAACATGATTTTTTACAAAAAAAAGCATACAATATGGGCTATATTTGCACCTTGAAAAAAATCTTGATAAAGTGCGGTACAAATTTGTGCTAATTTGAAAACAGGAAGAAAAATGAGCCAAGAATATTTAGATTTTGAATTACCTATTGCGGAACTTGAAGCCAAAATTGAATCACTTCGTTCTGTCGCAAGCCAAGATAATGAAATTAATCTTGATGATGAAATTGCGCGATTGCAGAAGAAAAGTGCAGAGCTTACTCAAAAAACCTTTGCTAATTTAGATGCCTGGCAAGTTTCAAAAATGTCTCGTCACCCAAATCGCCCTTACACTTTAGATTATATTGAACGTATTTTCACTGAGTTTGAAGAGCTTGCAGGCGATCGTGCTTTTGCTGATGATAAAGCGATTATTGGTGGTTTAGCTCGTTTAGATGGTAAACCTGTTATGATTATTGGGCATCAAAAAGGACGTACAGTAAAAGAAAAAGTTAAGCGCAATTTTGGTATGCCCGCGCCAGAAGGCTATCGCAAAGCATTACGTTTAATGCAAATGGCAGAACGTTTTAATTTACCTATCATTACTTTTATTGATACACCAGGCGCATATCCTGGTGTAGGTGCAGAAGAACGAGGACAATCAGAAGCTATTGCTCGTAACTTACGCGAGATGTCGATGTTAAAAGTTCCTGTGATTTGTACTGTCATTGGTGAGGGTGGTTCAGGTGGAGCTCTCGCAATTGGTGTTGGCGATAAAGTGAACATGCTACAATATAGCACCTATTCTGTTATTTCACCTGAAGGTTGCGCATCAATTCTTTGGAAAAGTGCGGATAAAGCATCAACTGCTGCTGAAGTAATGGGGTTAACTGCAAATCGTTTAAAAGAACTTAATCTGATTGATAATATCGTTGAAGAGCCTTTAGGTGGAGCACATCGTGATTTTGATATCATGGCACAAAACTTAAAACAACGCTTACTGGCTGATCTTGCTGATTTAGATATGTTAGATCAAGATAATCTGCTTCATCGACGTTATCAACGATTAATGGATTATGGTTATATATAAATAATCATCTATTTAACGGCATAATACATTCCCATGTATTATGCCGTTTTTGATCACAAAATAATTTTTATTTTAGGAGTCATCATGAAACATATTTTATCAATTCAATCACATGTTGTTTATGGTTATGCTGGTAATAAATCAGCAACCTTTCCTATGCAACTTTTAGGAGTTGATGTTTGGGCACTCAACACGGTACAGTTTTCTAATCATACCCAATACGGCAAATGGACTGGTATGGTTATCCCAAAAGAACAAATTGGTGAAATTGTACGTGGTATAGATGCGATTGATGCAATACATTTATGTGATGCAGTTGTTTCTGGTTACATTGGTTCTGCTGAACAAGTAGAGGAAATTATCAATGCTGTTCGCTTTGTCAAATCAAAAAATCCAAATGCCCTTTATTTATGCGATCCTGTAATGGGACATCCAGATAAAGGCTGCATTGTTGCAGATGGCGTGAAAGAAGGTCTAGTGAATTTAGCTATGGCAGAAGCTGATTTAATTACACCAAACCTAGTCGAATTACGTGAGTTGAGTGGTTTACCTGTTGAAAATTTTGAACAAGCATTAGAAGCAGTGAAAGTAATCTTATCTAAAGGACCTAAAAAAGTACTCGTTAAACATTTAAGTAAAGTAGGTAAAGATACGACACAATTTGAAATGCTATTAGCGAACCAAGAAGGCATGTGGCATATCAGCCGACCATTACACCAATTTAAAAAAGAACCTGTAGGAGTAGGCGACTTAACGGCTGGCTTGTTTATCGCAAATCTACTTAATGGGAAATCTGATATTGAAGCTTTTGAACACACAGCAAATGCTGTGAATGATGTCATGACAGTGACACAGCAACAAGATAATTATGAATT
Organism: Pasteurella canis; assembly: GCF_900454865.1. Lineage (GTDB taxonomy): Bacteria > Pseudomonadota > Gammaproteobacteria > Enterobacterales > Pasteurellaceae > Pasteurella > Pasteurella canis. The sequence continues at coordinate 1,093,827 of NZ_UGTV01000015.1, forward strand.
ACAAATTATCGCAGCCCGAGAACATATAGTACATCCTATCAGTCAATATAAGGCTGTAAAAATCGCTTAATATGAAATCGAAAGGGCGTTACAATTAACGTCCTTTTATTTCAATTAATGAGCTTATGTTATTAAACAGATTCCAAACCCAAATTGACAATTACGCTGCAACACAAATCCACTTTTTAATTGGGTTCAGTGGAGGATTGGATTCCACAGCTTTGCTACGCTTATTCACAAAACTTCGTGAAAAACGACCGCACTTACAACTAAGAGCTATTCATATTCATCATGGACTAAGTCCTCATGCTGAGAATTGGGCAAAACACTGCCACAAAATTTGCAGCCAACTAGAAGTACCATTGCTAATAGAAAAAGTCCAAGTAAATCCTCAGCGTGGTATTGAAGCTGGGGCACGAGAAGCACGTTATAAAGCTATTGCACAACATATTTTACCTAACGAAATCTTAGCAACAGCTCACCATTTACAAGATCAAACTGAAACCTTCTTCCTTGCCTTAAAACGTGGGAGTGGTTTACAAGGACTAAGTGCAATGCAAATGCAGGGAAATGTCTATAACGTGCCTGTTCTTCGTCCTCTTCTTGCTTTTTCTCGTCCAGAGTTAGAACAATTTGTGCAATCTGAAGAGCTCGACTGGGTGGAAGATGAAAGTAACAACGATAACCGCTATGAGAGAAATTTTCTACGTAATGAGATTTTACCTACATTACGTCAACGCTGGACATATTTTGATTCCGCAGTACAACGTTCAGCACTGCATTGTTTTGAACAACAGCAATTAATCAATGAATTATTAGCAGATGAATTTGCTCAAAACTTTGATAAAACTGACCGCTCTTTCAATATTCAGCCATTCGTACAATACTCAGTTAGCAAACAAAAAGCATTGCTACGTCTATGGCTCAATGAATGGCAATTACCAATGCCGTCGTTAGCTCAACTTGAACAGATTATTCAAGACGTCATCTTTGCCAAAACTGACAGTAATCCATTATTCCAATTAGGTGAAAAGGTTGTTCGTCGTCATCAACAAAAATTGTATTTGACGCCACAATTTACTGATATTTCAACACATAAAATCGATGTTAAAGTAGGTGAAAAAATTTGCTTACCTGATAATTTAGGTACATTAACGCTTACTCAGCAAGCCGATAAATTTCTGCTGCAATGGAAAAATGAACAGCTTGTGACACAAGAGTTACCTTTCACAAATGCCCCAATTCAAGTACGTTTTAGCTACGCTGGTAAAGTACGTTTAACGGAAAAATCCGCTAATAAAGAAATGAAAAAAGTTTGGCAACATTTCAACGTACCAGTGTGGCAACGCCAGCGTATTCCACTGATTTTCTATGGTGATAAGCTGAAAAGTGCGGTGGGTTTTTTTGAAGTTTTGGATGATAAAAATAAGAATGAAAATAAAAATTAAGAGCAGAATATTCTGCCCTTAATTTTATATGCTCGGCGTAAACAAATTAAATTGCCCAACCACCTACATAGAATGCGACTAAAGCAACAGCGATCACGATAGTACCGATATTTAATTTTTTATATTCACCAGAAACTAAACGACCAATCACTAATGTTGCGAAACCTAACATGATACCCGTTACAATATTTGCAGTTAATACGATAAATACTGCACAAACTAAACCACTCATCGCTCCGATGAAATCATTGAAGTCTAATTTACTCACATTACTTAACATTAACAAACCTACATACATTAACGCTGGTGCAGTTGCATAACCTGGTACTAGAAATGCTAATGGCTGGAAGAATAACATTAATAGGAATAATACGCCTACAACAACTGCAGTGATACCAGTTTTACCGCCTGCCGCCGTTCCCGCTGCAGACTCAATATATACTGCTGCTGGCGCGGTACCGAACACACCAGAAAAAATGCTACTTACAGAGTCAGATGTTAACGCTTTACCACCATTGATAATTTGACCATCTTTATCTAATAAGTTTGCTTGGCCAGCAACTGCGCGGATTGTACCCGTTGCATCGAATACAGCTGTCATCACAAGGGCAAATACCACAGGTAAAATAGCAGGTTGTAATGCCCCCATAATATCTAATTGTAAGAATAATGAGTTTTCACCGAAAGTTGGCATTTGGAAAACTTTACCACCAAATTTTACATTTGGATCGAAGATTAAACCTACGATAGTGATTGCAATAATCACCCATAAAATGCCACCTTTTACTTGCATTCTTTCTAAGCCGATAATTAATGCCAAGCCGATTAATGACATTAATACAGGAAATGAAGTGAATTCGCCTAATTTTACAGGTAAACCCGCTTGGTTACTCACTACTAAACCCACCCCATTTGCTGCAATTAGTAATAAGAATAAACCGATACCAATACCTGCCCCATGTGCAATGCTGATTGGTAAATTACGTAAAATCCATGCACGAATGCCTGTTGCAGAAATTAATGTGAATACAACCCCCATTAAAAATACCGCACCTAACGCGACAGGAATACTCACTTGTTGACCTAAAACTAAACTGAACGCAGTAAAAGCGGTTAATGAAATCGCACAACCAATTGCCATAGGCACATTTGCCCATAAGCCGATTAAGATTGAGCCAAAACCCGCGACTAAACATGTTGCAATGAATACTGATTCCGGGGGAAAGCCTGCTGCACCAAGCATATTTGGTACAACAATGACAGAATACACCATAGCCAAAAACGTTGTTAATCCCGCGATCACCTCTTGGCGAACACTTGAACCACGTTGAGTGACTTCAAAATATTTTTCTAAAGACATATTGTTTCCTTAAATTAAAGTAGTAAAGTAAAAAAATAAGCGCATATTCTACGCTAAATTTTCTAATAGTAAACGTTTGCGTAATTGATTTTATCTAAATTCTAAAAAAATTGGCACCATTTAGGTGCCAACAAGAAGTTAACGAAAAAACTAACTGACTAATGTTGTTTTATTTTTAGGTTCATCTTTAAGCTCATGAGCTTTAGGATCTTGACCAAAGCGATTGCTACCTGACGTTCCCTTAAAACCACAGAAAATCAGCACCACTAATGACCCTATTGGAATGATATTAAGTAAAACCCACCAACCGCTATAATTAATATCATGTAAGCGTCGCGCTGACACGGCTAATGTCGGCAAAAACGTAGCTAAAACATAAATACTAGAGATAAGCCCAGTCTTTTTTTCTATATCAAAAGTACCAAGATTGATATCAATAAAAACCAGTGCTGAAATAATCAGAAAATGAATCAAACTGTACATCCAAAATTCTTTTCGTCTTGCTCGTCCACTAAACGTCGCATAATTTTTTAAGACTGTTAAATACCAATTCATTGTGTTTCACCCTCAATCAAATAATCATTGTTAAACGAGATTAGTTCATTAAATATACTTTTCAATTTACTGAAAAAACCTGTGAGAGTAAATGGTGACTTTACTAATTTTTATCCTATTTCTTTCCCTTCAGAGCAGAAAGTTTTATACTGTGAACAGTTTTTTATTCATAAATAACATTAACAAATTAAAGCAACTAAGGATAGAACTATGGCAATTCTTGTTACAGGTGGTGCTGGTTATATCGGCTCGCATACTGTTGTTGAACTACTTAATGCAAATAAAGATGTTGTTGTTTTAGATAATCTTTGTAACGCTTCCCCAAAATCTCTCGAACGTGTATCCCAAATCACGGGTAAAACAGTCAAATTCTACCAAGGCGATATTTTAGATAGTGTACTTTTACAAAAAATCTTTGCAGAAAATAAAATCCAATCCGTGATTCACTTCGCAGGGCTAAAAGCCGTTGGTGAGAGTGTACAAAAACCAGCGGAATACTATATGAATAACGTAACAGGATCGCTCATTTTAATCCAAGAAATGAAAAAAGCTGGCGTGTGGAATTTTGTATTTAGTTCTTCTGCCACGGTTTATGGTGACCCAGAAATTATTCCGATTACTGAACATTGCAAAGTCGGCGGCACAACCAACCCTTACGGCACCTCAAAATTGATGGTAGAGCAAATTTTAACAGACGTTGCTAAAGCAAACCCTGAATTTAGTATCACTATCTTACGCTACTTCAACCCTGTGGGCGCACACGAAAGTGGCTTAATTGGTGAAGATCCAAACGGTATTCCAAACAACTTATTGCCTTATATCAGCCAAGTAGCCATCGGTAAATTACCACAACTCTCTATTTTTGGTAGCGATTATGATACTCACGACGGCACCGGGGTACGTGATTATATCCACGTTGTGGATCTTGCTATTGGTCATATTAAAGCGCTTAATCGTCACGAAGGCGATTCTGGTTTACACATTTATAATTTGGGAACGGGCACTGGCTACTCTGTATTAGATATGGTGAAGGCCTTCGAGCAAGCCAATGACATCAAAATCCCTTATAAACTTGTAGATCGTCGTCCTGGTGATATCGCCACTTGTTACTCTGATCCAAATTTAGCGAAAAAAGAGCTCGGTTGGACAGCAGATCGTGGTTTGGAACAAATGATGAAAGACACTTGGAATTGGCAAAAAAATAACCCGAAAGGCTATCGAGAATAATTATGCAAAATAAACCAAGCTTATTGTCACAAATATTTAGTCGTAATATGCTGCTCTGTATTTTTACAGGGTTCAGCTCTGGCTTACCCTTATATTTGCTATTTCAGATGGTGCCTGCCTGGTTATCTTCAAGTAATGTAGATGTAAAAACTATTGGCTTTTTTACTTTGATTGGTTTTCCTTACACTTGGAAATTTATCATTTCACCACTACTCGACCGCTATTATCCTAACTTTTTAGGTCGTCGTCGTAGTTGGATGTTTATGACCCAAGTAGGCTTACTCGGGCTGATAGCTCTACTTGGTCAATATAACCCAGCAGAGAATATCCAAACTGTTGCCATCATTTCAACGACAATTGCTGTATTTTCTGCGGTGCAAGATATTGTCATCGATGCTTACCGTCGTGAAATTTTAAGTGATGAAGAACTTGGTTTAGGTAATTCTATTCATGTTAATGCTTACCGTATTTCTGGATTAATCCCTGGCGGCTTATCCTTAATTCTCGCAGATAGCTTAGCTTGGGATATGGTGTTCATCTTCACCGCTTTATTCATGATCCCTGGTTTGATTCTTTCATTATTCCTCAGCAAAGAACCAAATGTGCCACAAATTGACCGCTCTTTACCGTTCTATCATACTTTTGCACTGCCATTTAAAGAGTTCTTTGGTCGTAAAGGTGTTGCTTCTGCATTAGGCTTAATCCTCTTTATCTTCCTGTATAAATTTGGTGATTCCCTTGCGACATCATTACAAACCAAATTTATTTTAGACATGGGCTTCAGTAAAACAGATATCGGAACCGTTGTGAAACTAAACTCACTATGGGCATCGATTATTTCAGGAATGTTAGGCGGTATTTTGATGCTGCGCATCGGTATTAACCGATCATTATGGTTATTTGGTTTTGTACAATTAATCACTATTCTCGGTTTTGTGTGGATGGCAAGTTACGGCAAATTCGAAACCATAGGCTCATTTGAATTTTTTGTTTTAACCGTTGTAATTATTGGTGAATATATTGGGGTTGGTTTAGGTACCGCAGCATTTGTGGCATTTATGGCGAGAGAAACTAACCCACTTTATACTGCAACACAACTTGCGATTTTTACTAGTTTAGCAGCGATTCCAAGCAAGATCTTTAGCGCATTTTCGGGTGTAATTGTAGCAGATTACGGTTATTATACTTTTTTTTGGATCTGTTTCTTTGCTGCGATTCCTGGCATGCTAATGTTATTTAAAGTCGCGCCTTGGCAAGATAATACTCAGCAAGATAAACAAATTTAACGTGTTTTCAATGGTTGACATTTCTGATGAATTGGGCAACCATTAATTGTTTTGTTACTAAAAACAATGAAAAATAATACCGCACTTTTACGACTCTATTAAAAAAGTGCGTTTAAAAATACGACTATTTTAATCAACAGAGGTCATTATGAAAATTATCCTATTAGGTGCACCAGGTGCGGGAAAAGGAACACAAGCACAATTTATTATGAATAAATTTAATATCCCACAAATTTCAACAGGGGATATGTTACGTGCTGCGATTAAAGCAGGAACCGAATTAGGTAAACAAGCAAAAACCTTAATGGATGCAGGTCAATTAGTGCCTGATGAATTAATTATTTCATTAGTTAAAGAACGTGTAGAACAAGATGATTGCGTTAAAGGTTTTTTACTTGATGGCTTCCCACGTACAATTCCACAAGCGGATGCATTAAAAACAGCAGGTATCCAAATTGATTACGTTTTAGAGTTTGATGTACCCGATGAAGTGATCGTAGAACGTATGAGTGGTCGTCGAGTCCACCAAGCATCTGGTCGTACTTACCATGTGGTTTACAACCCACCAAAAGTGGAGGGTAAAGATGACGTCACAGGAGAAGACTTAATTATTCGTGCGGATGATAAACCTGAAACCGTATTAGATCGCTTAAAAGTCTATCACTCAACAACTAAACCATTGGTGGACTACTACCAAGCAGAAGCAAAAGCAGGGCATACGCAATACTTCCGTTTAGATGGAACTAAAAAAGTCGAAGAAGTCAGTCAAGAATTAGATTCAATCCTTGCTTAATTTGCTTACATCAAATAAAAAGGCTGTGTTAAACAGCCTTTTTTGTTATCTTTCCCAAAGTGCACTTTATTTTAAGAGAGACTTTAATGCAGTGCCTATTTCTGCCAAACTTCGTACAGTTTTCACGCCTGCTGCTTCAAGTGCTGCAAATTTTTCGTCTGCTGTGCCTTTACCACCACTGATAATTGCGCCAGCATGGCCCATACGTTTGCCTTTTGGTGCGGTCACGCCCGCAATATAACTCACAACGGGTTTAGTCACATACTCTTTAATAAAGGCTGCGGCTTCTTCTTCCGCTGAACCACCGATTTCACCGATCATCACAATGGCTTCCGTTTGAGGGTCATCTTGGAATAATCTTAAAATATCAATAAAGCTTGAGCCTGGGATTGGGTCGCCACCAATACCCACACAAGTCGATTGACCAAAACCTTCATCCGTTGTTTGTTTTACTGCTTCATAAGTTAATGTACCTGAACGTGAAACAATACCGATTTTGCCTTTTTTATGGATATGACCCGGCATAATTCCGATTTTGCATTCTTCAGGTGTAATCACACCAGGACAGTTAGGCCCAATCATACGTACGCCAGCTTGAGTTAAGCGTTGTTTCACTTGTAACATATCTAATGTAGGAATACCTTCCGTGATACAAATCACCAATTTAATCCCTGCATCAATGGCTTCTAAAATTGCATCTTTGCAACCTGGTGCTGGTACATAAATTACCGTTGCAGTTGCACCTGTTGATTCAACTGCATCACGCACAGTATTAAATACAGGCAAACCTAAATGAGTAGTGCCCCCTTTACCTGGTGAAACACCACCCACTAATTGCGTACCATAAGCCAGTGCTTGTTCAGAGTGAAATGTACCTTGACCACCCGTAAAACCTTGGCAAATCACTTTTGTATCTTTATTAATTAAAATAGACATATTATTTTCCCTCCGCTGCTTTCACTGCTTGGATCGCAGCATCAGTCAATGTGTTTGCCGCAATAATATTCACGCCACTGTTTGCTAAAATTTCACGACCTAAAGGTGCATTGTTACCTTCTAAACGGACAACAACAGGTACGTTTACACCCACTTCATTCACTGCTGCAATAATCCCTTCAGCAATTAAATCACAACGCACTATACCCCCGAAGATATTCACTAACACCGTTTTTACTGCACTATCAGATAAAATAATTTTGAAGGCTTCTGCTACACGTTCTTTAGTTGCACCGCCACCTACATCAAGGAAGTTAGCTGGTTGACCGCCGTGTAATTTAATGATGTCCATTGTGCCCATTGCTAATCCAGCACCGTTCACCATACAACCGATGTTACCTTCAAGAGCGACATAGTTTAATTGATGAGATTCAGCCAATGCTTCGCGAGGATCTTCTTGGCTTGGATCTTGCATTGCTTTTAATGCTGGTTGACGGTATAACGCATTGCTATCGACGACGATTTTTGCATCTAAACAAAGCAAGTTGCCTTCTTTGGTCACCACTAATGGGTTCACTTCTAAAAGCGCTAAATCTTTTTCCACGAACATTTTTGCCATTTGCACAAAAATATGCGCGAATTGTTTAATTTGGTCTCCTTTTAAACCTAATTTAAAGGCAAGCTCACGCCCTTGATATGGCATTCCGCCTGTTAATGGATCAATTGCCATTTTATGTAATAAGTGCGGTGTTTTTTCTGCCACTTCTTCGATATTCACCCCGCCCTCTGTGGAAACCATAAATACAACACGTTGAGAAGCACGATCAAGTACAGCACCTAAATACAATTCACGCTCAATGTTTGAACCCTCTTCCACATAAATGGTGTTTACTGGCTGACCATTTGCATCGGTTTGGAAAGTCACGAGGCGTTTGCCTAACCATTGTCCTGCGAAATTACGAACTTCCGCTTCATTGCGTACTAATTTCACACCACCAGCCTTACCACGTCCACCAGCATGAACTTGGCATTTTGCGACCCAAACATTACCACTGAGTTTTTTAATTGCTTCTGCTGCTTCATCCGCATTTTTACACGCATAGCCTTTGCCAACTGGTAATTGATATTCAGCAAAAATTTGCTTCGCTTGATACTCATGTAGATTCATTGTGTTGTATTCCTCATCGTTATATGATCAGCTCATCTTTACAGCTAATTATTTATTACAAGCAATGGATAAATGTAACTATTTTAAATTGACTAAGTTACTGCATTGAATGCAAGCCAATACGATTGCCTTCAGAATCTTCAATAACAGCATAAAATCCTTCATCGCCAATGCTCGTTTTTTCTTGTAATAACTTACCACCAAATTGAGTTGCTCGTTCAGCCTCTACTGCGCAGTCTTCACAAGAAAAGAAAAGAGTAAAATTATTTCCTCTAACAACAGGAAAATTTTTATCTTCGTATAACATGCCACCAATACCATATTGCTCATAGTCTGTTGAAAAGAAACAAACACTAACAGGTTCGCCAGACGGGCAATCCCCAATTGTTAGCTGTGCTTGAAAAACATCTTCATAAAATTTTTTGGCTCGTAATAAATTATCAACATGAATTTCAAACCAAGAAACAGGATTTCTCATATTCGCCTCTTAACAGTATTACAAAGGGTGATAAAAGTGCGACCAACTCGAAAAATTTTTAATAATCGACCGCACTTAGTAGGTGATTAAATTTCTAAGAGCAAGCGTGTTGGATCTTCAAGTAGCTCTTTGATTGTCACTAAGAAACCGACTGACTCACGTCCGTCAATTAAGCGATGATCGTATGACAACGCAAGATACATCATCGGGCGAATGACCACTTCACCGTTCACTGCCACTGGACGATCTTTGATGGCATGCATACCTAAAATCGCGCTTTGTGGTGGATTGATGATTGGTGTTGACATTAATGAACCAAATACGCCGCCGTTAGTAATAGTAAAATTACCACCAGTCAGATCTTCTACAGTTAATTTACCGTCACGACCTTTATCAGCTAGCGCTTTAATTTCTTTTTCAATATCTGCCATACTTAATTTATCGCAGTTGCGTAATACTGGAGTAACCAAACCTCTCGGAGTTGAAACTGCAATGCTAATATCGAAATAGTTGTGGTAAACGATATCATCACCGTCAATAGAGGCATTCACTTCAGGATAACGTTTTAACGCCTCTACTACTGCTTTGATATAAAATGACATAAAACCTAAACGAGTACCGTGTTGTTTTTCAAATTTCTCACCGTAAGTTTTACGCAGTTTCATAATTGGAGCCATATCTACTTCATTAAAAGTAGTTAACATCGCAGTGCTATTTTTCGCTTCGAGTAGACGTTCAGCAATACGTTTGCGTAAGCGGGTCATTGGTACACGTTTTTCTTCGCGATTACCTACATTGAAATTCGCTGGAGCTGGTTTGATTTCTGCTTTATTCGCTTGTTGCGCTTTTGCTGCTAACACTTTTTCTACATCTTCACGCGTGATGCGACCACCTACACCTGTACCTTTAATGTCTTCCGCATTTAAATCATGTTCTGCAATTAAACGACGTACACCAGGGCTTACTGAATCTGCGCCAACGGATTCAGTAGTCAGTGTTGCATTATGGCGATCAGCAGGAGTTGGTTCTTGTGTTGCAATTGATTCTTTAGTCACACCACCTGCAACCGCTACAGTAGAAAGTTTACCGAGAAGCTGTTTGCTGATAACAGTCGCCCCTTCTGCTTCAATAATTGTTTCTAATACGCCATCCGATACGGCAGGAACTTCTAACACTACTTTATCCGTTTCAATTTCAACTAAGATTTCATCACGTTTTACAGTATCACCTACTTTTTTATGCCATGTTACCACTGTTGCATCAGCAACTGACTCAGGTAAATCTGGTGTAATAATCTCAAAATTGCTCATTGTTTTTTCCTTTTTTCAGGTTTATTTTCTGAAAAGTGCAGTATTTTTTACCGCACTTTTAGTCTAAATTAAGCTAAAGCCTCTGTGACAAGGGTCGTTTGTTGTTCATTGTGTAATGACATATACCCTACGGCAGGCGAAGCTGATGCGGGACGTCCGACATAGCGTAACTTACCGTGTTCTGGAATAGAGGTAACAAAGTTATGTTGACTACAATACCACGCACCTTGGTTTAACGGTTCTTCCTGACACCACACATAATCAGTAACATGGCTATAAGGAGCTAAAATCGCTTTCATTTCCTCATGTGGATATGGATAAAGCTGTTCAATACGAATAATCGCAACATCAGTTTGATTATTCTTACGACGTTGTTCTAATAGATCGTAATACACTTTACCTGAACACATCACCACCCGTCTGACTTGTTTCGGATCTAACGCATCGACTTCAGGGATCACATTTTGAAATTTGCCATTAATTAATTCATCCATTGAAGAGACTGCTAATGGGTGACGCAACAAGGATTTCGGCGAAATCACCACTAATGGTCGACGCACCTTACGTAACATTTGACGACGTAATAGATGATAAATTTGTGCAGGCGTTGAAGGCACACACACTTGCATATTTTGTTGTGCACAGAGTTGTAAATAACGTTCTAAACGTGCAGATGAATGTTCTGGACCTTGTCCCTCATAACCATGAGGTAACAACATCACTAAACCACACATTCTACCCCATTTTTGCTCACCCGAACTGATGAACTGATCCATCACTACTTGCGCACAGTTTGCGAAATCACCAAACTGCGCCTCCCAAATCGTTAAGGTTTTTGGATCGGTTGTTGCATATCCATATTCAAAAGCTAAGACTGCATTTTCAGTCAGCACAGAATCCCAAACTTCAAAACGACCCTGTGAACCGTGCAAGTTGGCTAATGGAATATAAAGCGTTGCATCTTTTTGATTGTGTAATACAGAGTGACGATGGAAGAACGTACCACGTCCTGCATCTTCACCTGATAAGCGCACATGGTAACCTTCATCTAGCAAAGTCGCATATGCCATAGTCTCAGCCATACCCCAGTCAAAAAGTTTTTCACCTTTTGCCATTAAAGCGCGGTCAGAATAAATTTTATTTACACGAGAATGTAATTCATGCTGTGCTGGATATTCACATACCTTATTAGCGAGTCCCTTAAAACGTTCAGCATCAAATTTGCTTTCGTACTCACTCCATTCACGGCTAAGATATTTCGTCCAATCTTTCGTGGTTAAATCCATCTCTCGCCATTCTTCAACGACACAATCACCACGATCTAATGCATCACGATAGTTGTTAACTAGTTCTGTTGCTTTTTCTTCATTAATTACACCCTCAGCGACTAGGCGATCTGCATAGACTTTACGTGGTGTTGGATGTTTTTTAATGCGATCATACATCAACGGCTGTGTTGCAGATGGCTCATCTGCTTCATTATGCCCATGACGACGATAAGAGACTAAATCAATGAAAATATCACGTTTAAATAAAGTACGATATTCCACAGCCATACGTGCAGCATAAGCAACAGCTTCAGGGTCATCACCGTTGACATGAATCACTGGTGCTTCGATCATTTTAGCGATGTCAGTACAGTATTCTGTTGAACGAGTATCATGTGGATTTGAAGTAGTAAAGCCAATTTGGTTGTTAATCACCACACGAATTGTCCCTCCCACGCTGTAACCACGCGTACCTGACATATTCAAAGTTTCTTGTACTACTCCTTGCCCAATAACTGCAGAATCACCATGCACAGTGACTGGTAGAACTTTGGCTTTTTCATGGTCATTAATACGCTTCTGTCTTGCTCGTACTGAACCAATAACAACAGGGCTGACTATTTCTAGATGGGATGGGTTAAAAGCAAGCACTAAATGTACAATACCATCGTCTGTCATGAAATCAGAAGAAAAACCTTGGTGATATTTCACATCTCCTGTACCATTACCATGATGTTTGCCTGCAAACTCATCGAATAGTTCCGAAGGCTTTTTACCTAATAGATTAACTAGCATATTTAAACGACCACGGTGCGCCATTCCCATTGCAATTTCATCAATACCATTACGCTTACCGTGACGAACAATTTCTTTCATTAATAAAATAAACGAATCACTACCCTCCAGTGAAAAACGTTTGGCACCAGGAAATTTAGCACCTAAATAACGCTCTAGACCATCTGCTGCTGTTAATTCTTCTAAAAATTTTAATTGTTCTTCTTTTTTAAATGACTGTGTTAAACGCGCTTCTAGTTTATTTTGCAACCAAGTTCTTGCTTCAACATCATTCACATGCATAAATTCAAGACCGATAGTGCCACAGTAAGTTTTCTTTAATAAATCAGTTAACTCACGGAGTGAAATTTTATCTTTATTTGCGACTTCACCTCCAACATCAAATACTTCATCAAGATCACTCTCATTAAAACCGTGATATTTATAATCCAACGTTGGGGCTTCCATACGTTGCCATAAATTTAGTGGATCTAAATTTGCATGAAGATGTCCACGATTACGGTGTGCATTGACAAACTGAAGTAATTTAACTAAACGTGCACTCACGTGTGGATCAATAACACCGACACCATTAGGTGAATTATCGCGAGCTAAACGTTTAAAATAATCACGGACTTGAGAATGGGGTTGCTCAACAGCAACATGGGATTTTGGAAGGGAGTTAAAAATTTCTTGCCAACTGGCATCGACGGAGCTTGGTTCACGAAGGTAATCTTCATAGAGTTCTTCAATATAAGACTGGTTGATACCACCTAGAGCACTTGAAGTTAACCATTCGCTAATGGATTTATTTTGTTGCATTATGACCACCTGATACAAGTATTTGGTAATAATAAAGAATATCTTATCTATTATACTGAGAATTTAGTAAGAATATCCCTTTCTTTTCTTCAATCAGAGTTATATAGGATTAAAAAGCAAAACAGCAGAATAAGCAATACAATTATGTAACACCACATTAACATTTTTGCCATTTTTTGATCTCTGTCGCACTTTTAGAAAATAACATTTTATTTACAATTTTTTTTTCACAATAATAAAGACACTTGACTTTTTAAGCGTTATAGTTAATCGAAATACAATAAAACACAACTCAATAAAGGAAGAATGGCTTATGTCTGAATTAACTGCAAAATTAACCCTTAGCGATGGACGTGAATACGATCTCCCTGTACATAAAGGTAGTCTTGGTTATGATGCTATAGATGTACAATCTTTAGTAAAAAATAAACTTTTCACATTCGATCCTGGCTTTATGTCAACTGCCTCTTGCCGCTCTGAAATTACATATATTGATGGGGATAATGGTGTTTTATTACATCGAGGCTATCCTATTGCTGAACTTGCAAAAAATGCAGATTATCTTGAAGTTGCTCATTTATTGTTATTCGGTGAGCGTCCTTCTCCTGAAGAATACAAAAACTTCACCCAACTTGTTCGCCGTCATACCCTCGTTCATGAACAAATTTCTCGCTTCTTCCATGGTTTCCGTCGCGACTCTCACCCGATGGCAATTATGTGTGGTGTCAGTGGTGCACTCGCAGCCTTCTACCATGACTCACTAGATATTAACGATATTACACATCGAGAAATTACAGCTATCCGTTTATTAGCGAAAATGCCAACATTAGCCGCAATGTGTTACAAATATTCTATCGGACAACCATTCATGTTCCCACAAAACCATTTATCTTACTCAGGGAACTTTTTGTATATGATGTTCGCCACACCTTGTGAACCTTATGTTGTGAATCCTGTATTAGAACGTGCAATGGATCGTATTTTTATTCTTCATGCAGACCATGAACAAAATGCATCAACGTCAACAGTACGTACTGCTGCTTCTTCCGGTGCTAATCCATTTGCTTGTATTGCTGCTGGTATCGCATCACTTTGGGGACCTGCACATGGTGGTGCAAATGAAGCCTGCATCAATATGTTGGAAGAAATCGGTACAGTAGATCGTATCCCTGAATTTATTGCTCGAGCAAAAGATAAAAATGATCCGTTCCGCTTAATGGGATTCGGTCACCGTGTTTACAAAAACTACGATCCTCGTGCAAAAGTGATGCGTCAAACCTGTCATGAAGTATTAAAAGAACTTAATATCCAAAACCCATTATTTGATGTTGCAATGGAACTTGAGCGCATTGCATTAAGCGATCCTTATTTTATTGATCACAAGCTCTATCCAAATGTGGATTTTTATTCGGGTATTATTCTGAAAGCGATTGGTATTCCAACATCTATGTTTACAGTTATGTTTGCGCTAGCAAGAACCGTTGGTTGGATTGCCCATTGGAAAGAAATGTTCAAACCTGGCAATATGAAAATTGTCCGTCCTCGTCAACTTTATATTGGCCAAACTGAACGTACATTTGAAGCAATGGATAAAAGTAATTTATAAGGATTTTATAAAATCAATTGCTATTCGATTAAGACGAAATAAAGGCTGAGTTTACACATTATAAACTCAGCCTATTTTATAGTAACTTTACACAACTCTTACTTCATATTGAGTTTATGCTAACTTAACAAGCAATATCGCTTTATTATTTACTTACTGCTTGTTCTAATTTTTCACCTGCATTTTGAATATCTTTGCCAACGCCTTTTGTGGTTTCACAAGCAGTCAACGTCAAGGCAAACATAGTTGATAATAAAATTGCGACTAATTTTTTCATAGATAGCTCCTATCTTTCTTTAAGTTATCAATCGAGCTCAATAAACAAGCTCTATTTAATCCTATACTATTTTTTACAAAAAACAAAATGAGTCACATTATTCTTATCAAAAAGACATTACTAACATTTTTTAAATGTATTAGTCGAATACACTTTTTTTTATTTATTTTCTTCACAATTTTAATAAAAATAGCTAGTCTATTTAGGCGAACAGGTGTAAGCTAATAAAGTTAAGTACATTCTAATAAATCAAGGATACTATGGATAAATTGAACTTACACTTTGTAAACCGCATCCGTGAACAAGCTAAAATTTTATCAAATGAAACCGCTCTGCGTTATCGCAATGATTCTAACTGGCAAGATATAAACTGGAAACAATTCCAACAACATATAGACGAACTTTCTTATGCATTACTTGCTAATAATATCAATGTACAAGATAAAATAGCTATTTTTGCCCATAATATGCCACGTTGGACTATTGCTGATATTGGCACAATGCAAACCCGTGCTATTGTTGTTCCAATTTATGCTACGAGTGCAGCAAAACAAGTAGAATATATCCTCAATGATGCTGATGTAAAAATTCTCTTTGTCGGTGATCAAGAAGAGTACAATTGTACGCTAGAAATATTCGCAAACTGCCCTCAATTGCAAAAAATTGTTGCAATGAAAGAAAGCATTGATTTGCAGAATAACGATAAAGCTTGTCATTGGAAAACATTTATCGCTGAAGGCAGTAATGTACATCAATCTTTATTACATGAACGACTCGAGCATAAAAAATTAGATGACTTATTTACTTTAATTTATACATCAGGTACAACAGGGGAACCTAAAGGTGTCATGCTTGACTATGCAAATCTTGCTCATCAATTACAAGCGCATGACACTGCTTTTGCCACTTTAAACGTCAGCCAATATGATGTATCACTTTCATTTTTACCTTTTTCACATATTTTTGAACGCGCATGGGTAGCATATATACTACATCGTGGTGCAGTCAACTGTTATCTGGAAGATACAAATCAGGTGCGTGAGGCATTAACAGAAATTCGTCCAACATTAATGTGCGCCGTACCTCGTTTCTATGAAAAAATTTATACAGCTGTTTGGGATAAAGTACAAAAAGCACCCTTTTTACGACGTACAATTTTTAATTGGGCAATTTCCATTGGACAGAAAAGGTTTCATCTGGTTGCAGAAAAAAAACCAATCCCTTTCTTATTGCGTCGACAATATGCGTTAGCGGATAAACTAGTACTTTCAAAATTACGCCAATTACTTGGTGGGCGAATTCGCATGATGCCATGTGGTGGAGCAAAATTGGAACCAACTATTGGCTTATTTTTCCATAGCATAGGCATTAATATTAAGTTAGGTTATGGCATGACAGAAACAACCGCAACAGTTTCCTGTTGGGAAGACAGTCATTTTGAACCTAATTCTATCGGCACATTAATGCCAGGAGCTGAAGTTAAAATTGGTGAAAACAATGAAATTTTGGTGCGCGGTGGCATGGTAATGCGAGGTTACTATAAAAAACCACAAGAAACAGCTGAAACCTTCACTGATGATGGTTTCTTAAAAACAGGTGATGCAGGTGAAATTGATCAATATGGTAATTTATATATTACAGATCGAATTAAAGAGCTCATGAAAACGTCGAATGGCAAATATATTGCCCCTCAATATATTGAAACTAAAGTCGGTAAAGACAAATTTATTGAGCAAATTGCAGTAATTGCAGATGCCAAAAAATATGTTTCGGCTTTAATTGTTCCTTGTTTCACGAGCCTTGAAGAATACGCTAAACAATTGAATATCAAATATCATGATCGTATGGATCTGATTAAACATTCTGAAATTATTCAAATGTTTGAACAACGAATCAATGAATTACAAAAAGAGTTGCCTAGTTTTGAGCAAATAAAAAAATTTACGTTATTACCACAAGCTTTTACAACTAAGATGGAAGAAATTACACCTACACTCAAACTGCGCCGTAAGGTGATTGTAGAGCGTTACAAAACTCAAATTGAAGCTATGTACAAAGAATATACCCATAAAAAAGACTAGGATAACTAAAAAATAAAGGGCTTCAATATTGAAGCCCTTTGAATTACTTATCACAGTTATATAAAACTAAACTTAATGGATCCTTATTTAAATAAATGTCGGTAAAAGGAAATCCTTAAAGAGTTCCAAAATACAACCTAATTTTATTTACTTAAACAAGAGAAATAACTGTCCGCGGTGTATTGTAAGAAATTAGCATAAGAATTCACTCCTAAACTAACAGCATCCCCCATGGGATCCAAACGTCCAACATGTACGCCAGTGCCTTTACTTAATCCTTCAATTACTTTTGGTGTAAATTGAGGTTCAGCAAACAAACAATTCACTTTATGCTCTTTAATTTCCGATTTAATCTTAGCAAGCGTTTTTGCACCAGGTGCCACTAACGGATTAATAGTGAAATAACCAGTTTGGTTTAACCCATACGCATTATTGAAATAGCTATAAGCATCATGGAACACATAAAATCCTTTTTCTTTTACAGGCGCAAGTTGTTGCTTAATTTTTTCACTTTGCTCTGCTAAAGTGCGGTTAAATTCTACTAGATTTTGTGCAATTTTATCTTTTTTCTCTGGATAAAGCTCAGTTAAACGTGTTGCTAAACGAGAAGCAACTATCTTACTGATCTCTGGTGAATACCATACATGCCAATTAGTGCTATGGTCATGAGCATGGTCATGTTTGTGATCATGGCCATGTTTGTGATCATGGTCATATTTGTGGTCATGGTCATGCTTGTGGTCATGGTCATGTTTGTGGTCATGGTCATGTTTGTGGTCATGGTCATGCTTGTGGTCATGGTCATGCTTGTGGTCATGGTCATGCTTGTGGTCATGGTCATGTTTGTGGCCATGATCATGTGCCTCTCCTTCTAAAAATTGACCAATTTCAGCAAAATCTGCAATACTGAGGACCTTCTTAAATGGCATTGGACGTAATGTTTTATCAAGGAAAGCATCAATATCTTCACCAATCCAAACAATTAATTCAGCCGATTGTAATTTTTGAATATCTGAAGGCTTTAAGCTATAGTCATGTGGAGAAGCACCAGCAGGGACAAGCACCTCTGTATTGGTTACGCCATCCGCAATTGAAGAAGCAATAAAACCTAATGGTTTAATTGAGGTCACAACATTTGCACTGGCCAGATAAGAAAATGAAGCTAATGCAACAGCCAATGCGGTTTTCTGCAATGTTTTTGGTAAAAGACGCATATACAATTCCTTATTTAAGAATAGTTATCAAAAAGTCGCCCTAGACTACTCTCTTTTCTCATAAATTGCCATCTTTTTTTTATATGAAAAATAAGTTTTCATTAAAAAAGCGAATCACTATTCGCTTATTCTAACAAAATAACCTTAACTTAGTAATTTATCAATGACACGAGAAACAGCGAAAAAACCAAATGTTGCAGTAATCATAGTCGCAGCGCCAAATCCATTAGCACAGTTCATCGTTGCAGAAACATCACAAGAATCACCAACTTGCGGGAAAATTAATGGCTGAGTCGAAAAAACACAATCAATACCAAATTTACGTTTTGGATTTTGACTAAAACGATATTCTTTGCGTAACACAGAACGGACTTTCGCAGCTAATGGATCCTGAATTGTCTTACTTAAATCAGTAATTTGAATCTGTGTTGGATCCGTTTGCCCACCAGCACCACCAATTGTAATCACTTTTATTTTATTTCGTTTGCAATAAGCAATTAAAGCAGCTTTCGTTTTCACACTATCAATTGCATCAATTACATAATCATAGCCACGCGATAAATAATCAACTAAATTCTCAGCACAAATAAAGTCATCAATAATATTGACTTCACATTCTGGATTAATTAGTTTGACTCGTGTATACATGACTTCTGTTTTGAGTTGCCCTATATTGCCAGAAAGTGCATGAATTTGACGGTTAATATTAGTGACACAAATATCATCCATATCAATCATCGTCAATTTACCAACGCCTGAACGCGCTAACGCCTCAACACACCAAGAACCTACCCCACCAATACCAATGACACAAATATGGGCACCTCTCAAACGAGTTAATGCATCAGCACCATATAAACGTGCAATTCCACCAAAACGTTGTTCATAATTATCAATACGTTCCATTATTGTAATACCCACACTCTACCATAATGTTTTGATAAGCCTGCAATATGGCCTGCATCATCTCCTATACCACGATATAAATCGAAATGCTGACCTTTCACCGCGCCCCCTACATCTAGTGCTACCATTAAATGCAACTTATGCTCACCAGTCCAACGACCATGCGTATCAATTTGTGGTACTTCAACTAACAACAAGCTACCTAAAGGAATGACATTACGATCTGCTGCAACAGCAGCCATGGATACTAATGGTACTCCAGCCGCACCTTTTACTTTTCCATAAGGATCATTTTTAAAGAAAACATAGGACTCATTACGCTCAAGTAAAGCTTGTAATCGAGAAGGATTCGCTTTTGCCCAATCACGGATAGCTTGAATAGACATCTTTTCTTTTACAATCTCGCCATCCTCAACTAATAAACGACCTACACTGGTATAAGGAAATCCATTTTGTCCCGCATAAGCAAAATAATTTAAATTACCATCACCAAAGTCAACATATCCGCTACCTTGTACACCTAAAAGAAAATTATCTAACATCGAATCACTATAGGCTAATTCCAAGCCTTTTTTTGCTAAAGCGCCAGCATATACTTGAGCACGGCTAAAACGCTTATGCTTTGGCATAGCATAAATCGGTTGATTATATTTACCTTGTTGTGTACGACGCGCATGAATAACTGGAGAATAATAACCTGTCATTAATACATTTTGATAACCATCAAAGCCTTTCATAATTTGAGCCTGAATACCAAAATTAGCCAAATCTCTTACATCACCACCAGCTAAAACCCAATTAGTCACTTTGACATAATGATGATCAAATTTTTCTGTTAATTGGTTAGAATAATTTCTTACATTAGATACTTGTGTTAAAAAATCACCTTGATTGATAACCGCACTTTGATTATCAACACTTGATACCGTATGCAAAAGAGGATTTTGATATGCACGCCCAGCATACTTTGCCCCAAATTGTTGCGGATCAACTTGGTTTATGGCTGTTGATGTCCCTTTTGGATTAGAAGAGCAAGAAGCAAGCAGCATGACAGCTAAAAGTGCGGTCGCTTTTGCTAAAGATTTACGTAAAAACAGCATGTCTATTCCTAAATAATAATCCTTCAGATTAAAAGGGCATACGCTATCAGAAATCACTTGAAAAATATAGCCTCAAAACTCTATTTTATTTTCTACTTTAATTATCGTAGGTTTACTTAATTACTATAATTTAGAGCAAAAAACAAACGCATTGTTTATTTTTATAACAAACAATCAGATTGAATCCATTTTTTTATTGCAATAAATTTTGAAACCAGTATATTACGCCTCCACAGACGCGGGGTGGAGCAGCTTGGTAGCTCGTCGGGCTCATAACCCGAAGGCCGTCGGTTCAAATCCGGCCCCCGCAACCAGATCAAAAATAAAGCCGTTAGTTGAATGACTAACGGTTTTTTTATATCGTCAAAAAAAATTACCAATAAAAAAGGACAAGCTCATTTGTCCTTTTTCTTATTATTTCTCATGTATGAATAACTAGATTTACTCAAATTTTAACATTAATTTATCTAAGAGTTTTTGATGAATACCACCAAAGCTCCCATTGGACATGACTAAAATATGATCCGAAGGTTTTGACTCTTCGATAATTGCATCGACTAATTTATCTAAATTCATATTCCACATCACGGGCTGTACACATTGATTCGCAATATCAACCACATCCCAACCTATATTCTCAGGTTGAAATAAAAATACACTATCCGCCCTACCTAATGCTGGTGCGATTTCATCTTTATGTATTCCCATTTTCATTGTATTAGAACGGGGCTCTAAGACAGCTAAAATGCGTACTCCTCCACCAACTTTATCACGAAGTGCGGTCAATGTAGCTAAAATTTCGGCTGGATGATGAGCAAAGTCATCATATACAGTAACCTCACCCACCTCGCCTTTTACCTCTAATCGACGTTTTGGACTAATAAAAGTGGTCAACGCATGACAAGCCTCTTGGACGTCAACCCCTGCATGATGAGCTGCGGCAATTGCCATCAATGCATTATGCATATTATGTTGCCCCACGACATTCCAATGTACTTCTGCGACTTTTTCTCCATGATGAAATACAGAAAATTGTGTACAATCATTAGTAATACGTTTGGCAAACCATTCTTGATCTTCGCCTAAAAACTGTTGTTCAGACCAACATCCCATTTCAAGAGTCGTTTTAACACTTTGTTCATCGGCTACTGAGAATATACAACCGCTTGCTGGGATAGTGCGAATCATATGATGAAACTGGCGCTGAATTGCTTTTAAATCATCAAAAATATCAGCATGATCAAAACCAATATTATTAATAATCAACGTTTTTGGATTGTAATGAACAAACTTAGAGCGTTTATCAAAGAATGCAGTATCATACTCATCTGCCTCAATCACAAAATAGTGACTTTCTCCTAAACGTGCAGAAGTACCGAAGTTACCAGAAATACCACCAATCAAAAAACCTGGTTTTAAACCACACTTGTCGAGAATCCAACTTAACATACCTGTTGTAGTTGTTTTACCATGCGTACCAGACACAGCAAAAACCCAACGTTCACGTAATAAATTATCATGCAGCCACTGTGGTCCTGATGTATAAGGCAAATTATTTTCTAACACATACTCAACACAAGGATTTCCACGTTTCATTGCATTACCGATAATGACGACGTCTGGTGCTGGTTGTAATTGTGATACCTCAAAGTGAGGAATAATTTCAATTCCACTTTCCTGTAAAAAAGTACTCATTGGAGGATACACATTCGTATCCGAACCAGTTACTTTATAACCAAGTTGTTTAGCAATGATTGCCACGCCACCCATAAACGTGCCACAAATACCCAAAATGTGAATATGTTTTACTGTCATTTTTCTATCTCTATAAAAAAATTGTCATAAAAGTGTGTCGAAGATCACATTGTTCACATTCGACTTTTTATGAAAAACTCAAGATTGCTATAATAAATCAACTCACTACATGAGTAAAATTTATTAACAATAAGGATTAAAATATGAAAACGTTGGGTCAATTTATTGTTGAAAAACAAGCAGAATATCCTCAAGCAAAAGGAGAGCTTAGTGGGATATTGTCATCTATTCGACTAGTCGCAAAAGTTATTCATCGAGATATTAATAAAGCAGGTTTAACTAATAATATTATTGGTAACTCTGGCGTAGAAAATGTGCAAGGTGAAGCTCAAATGAAATTAGATCTTTTTGCTCACAACACGATGAAAAATGCCTTAATCGCTCGAGAAGAAGTTGCAGGTTTTGCTTCAGAGGAAGAGGAAAACTTCGTAGCCTTTAATACTGAGCGAGGGCGTAATGCCAAATATGTTATATTGACTGATCCGCTAGATGGTTCATCAAATATTGATGTCAACGTTGCTGTAGGTACAATTTTTTCAATTTATCGTCGTGTTTCACCAATTGGTACGCCTGTTACACTAGAAGACTTCATGCAACCTGGCCATCGTCAAGTAGCAGCTGGCTATATTGTTTATGGGTCTTCTACTATGCTTGTCTATACAACAGGTAATGGTGTAAACGGGTTTACTTATGATCCTTCTTTAGGCGTGTTCTGTCTTTCTCATGAAAATATCCAAATTCCTTCAAGTGGTAAAATTTATTCAATTAATGAAGGACAGTATTTGAAATTCCCTGCTGGAGTAAAAAAATATATCAAGTATTGTCAAGAAGAAGACAAACAAACCCAACGCCCTTATACATCTCGCTATATTGGTTCACTCGTATCTGACTTTCATCGTAATATGTTAAAAGGCGGGATTTATATTTATCCAAGTGCTACCAATTATCCAAATGGTAAATTACGTTTATTGTATGAAGGTAACCCAATGGCATTTCTTGCAGAGCAAGCTGGCGGTCTCGCAACTGATGGATTCAATCGGATTTTAGATATCCAACCAACAGCATTACATCAACGTGTTCCTTTATTTATTGGATCTAGAGAAATGGTAAATAAAGCGCAAGACTTTATGGCTGAATTCAGCTAAATGTAAAGTATTTTAAAGAGCCCGTAATTCATTTGACGGGCTATCTCTCTTCTCTTATTATACGCAGCACAAAAAATAACCTTAAAAAAATTATTACTACTTAATTTAGGAAAAGTTAGCTGTGAATTTTAAACAAATCTTGATGGCAGGAGTACTTGCGCTACCGCCTTTTTTACTCTGGAGTTGTGAACGCAGTGCTTCACCGTTAACGACATTGCCTAATAATCAAGAAGAAATCCAATACTTAAAACAATTTAATAGTATTGTTAAAATTACGCCTGCCGAGCGTTATATCACACAAGATGCACAAAACAATGATTTAGCAGCAATGACTTATCATGTACAAAATTTAAGTGATAAACCAATTAAAACCATTCTTTGGAATAGCGTTTATATTTTGGATTCAAACTTCCTTTATACTCATGATCTTCCTATTATTTTTGAAGCACCTTTAGCGCCACGTAGCCAACAAATGATTGCAGAAACAGTGCTTATTAATAATATCCCAAGAAAAAACAGACCATTAGTACTCAATACTAAAAATCCAATTAAAGTCATTATTATTGCTAGAGAAATTATTTTTGATGACGGAACTAAAGTAACAGTATCAAGATAATTCAGTTCGAGCATAAAATGTAAATCATCCATTAAGAATAAGGTTTTCCTGCCCTACGTTATACAAAACCTCAATGATTATATTCGACGAATATCTCATTACTTACTTTTCAATTTATAAAATAAACTTTATGCCAAAATACTAGACCATCAATTTATGTGATCCCTCCCACAAATATCATTATTTCCACCCTGATTACATTGCTATTACTATAAACAATATGTAACTATTTAAACCAAGTAATATCGTGCTGTTTGCTTTTTAGTTTGATCCTATTGAAATCATAAGTAAGAAGGAAAAAGTCTATGTTATTAAATTCATTTCTGAAAGATCTCGAATCTCTCGTCAATATCGATAGTTATAGCTACGATCCTGTTGGTAAAGCAAAAGTTGTTGATTTCTTTAAACAAAAATTCCAATCCATTGGTTGGATAGTAGAGGAACATTTTTTAGATGAAAAAGTCGGCTCTGCGCTTATCTGTAAAAATACACTCTCTGATGAATTTGATGTAGTACTATCAGGTCATATGGACACGGTCTTTAAAACAGGCACTGTAAGTGAAAGACCATTTAAAATCGAAGGTGATAAAGCTTTTGGACCCGGTATTGCAGATATGAAGGCAGGCTTACTTGCTGGCTTTTATGCTTGTCAGGCATTAACTGAAGAAAATGCCCTACAAAATGCACGAATATGTGTCCTATTCAATCCAGATGAAGAAATTAGTTCGATCTATTCTCGTCCACTATTAGAAAAAATTGCACGCAAAACTCGTTATGCCATTATTCTTGAGGCAGCTCGTATCAATGGAAATCTTGTGAATGAACGAAAAGGCATTGGTAAATATGTCATTGAATTTTTAGGTAAGTCAGCTCATTCTGCTGTTGACCCACAAAATGGAGCAAACTCAATTAATACTTTCATTCGTATCGCTCAAGAATTACTCAATAGTACTGCTCCAGAAAAAGGTACTACAATGAATATTGGTACGGTAGAGGGTGGGACCACACCAAATACCGTACCAGATTATGTTAAAACACAGATTGACTGTCGTTTCACATCTCTTGAGGAGAGTGAACGCTTAAATCAAGTCATTTATGCACTCCATGATACCGTGACAGAAGAACGTGTCAAAATTAAAGTCTCTGGTGGTATTACTCGTCCACCTTGGCGTCGTACTGAAGCTGGTTTGAAATTCTGTGCCGCAGTCGATGAGATCAAGGAGCGACTAGGAATAAAAGCAGAATGGGAATCAACTGCCGGGGGATCTGATGGTAATTTCTTTGCTGCACTTGGCGCTATTGTCATTGATGGAATGGGGCCAAGTGGTGGGAAATGGCACAGCCCAGATGAATACCTCAATATTGATTCTATCGAGCCAAGAATCAAATTAGTCACTGAAGTCATTAAATACTGTACTCAAAAATAAAGGGGAATACTTATGTTAGGACTTTTACTGGGATTAGTCGTCACAATAATTGTAGGCTATCTAATCATTAAAAAATATAAAGCCCAATTTGTTTTACTCTGTGGTGGTATTATTTTGATGTGTTTTGCTGTGCTATTTGGTTTAGGTGAAATTCTGCCTGCAAATAAATCTACAGGTTGGGTAGGATTCGATATTTTCGAATTTATTAAAAATTTATTCAGTACCCGTGCAGCCGATCTCGGTTTAATGATCATGGCAGTAGGTGGTTTTGCACGTTACATGGATAAAATTGGTGCAAGTGAAGCATTAGTTAATGTTGCTGTTAAACCATTAAATGCAATTAAAGCACCTTATTTAGTACTAGCACTAGCCTATATAATTGGGCAAATCTTGAATATTTTTATTCCAAGTGCATCAGGGCTTGGTCTATTATTAATGTTAACGATTTTCCCAATTTTAGTGAATCTTGGTGTAAGTAGAGAAGGTGCGGCGGCGCTAATTGCGACGACAGCTTGTTTAGATTTAGGTCCAGCATCTGGCAATGCGGTACTTGCGGCTAAAACTGCAAATATTGATATTGCAGAATATTTTGTCAACTACCAACTTAAACTAGCGATTGTCACGATGATCGTGATTGCGACCTCGCATTTCTTCGTGCAAAAATGGTTTGATAAAAAACAAGCACTACTTGGCAACGGAAGCATCATGGAGAATGGCATTGAGGCAGACACAAAAGTAGAAAACCAAAATAACTCAGCTTTACCTATTCCAACTGTCTACATTTTATTACCACTTTTACCTCTTGTCCTTATTTTAACCTTCAGTAAATTACTAGTAAGTAGTATCAAGATGAATGTTGCTACTGCGATGATCATCAGCTTATTTATCGCAATGCTATTTGAATTTGTTAGAAAAAAAGATGTAAAACAAGTATTTGCTGAAATGCAGGTTTTCTTTGACGGCATGGGTAAACAATTTGCAGCAGTTGTCACATTAATTGTTGCGGGTGAAACTTTTGCAAAAGGATTAACTGCAGTAGGTGCGATTGATACGATTATTTTAGGCGCACAAACCTCTGGTTTTGGTGTATTTTTGATGACTTTAGTAATGGTGTTAATCATTACACTTTCAGCAATCGTGATGGGCTCAGGAAATGCCCCATTCTTTGCCTTTGCAGCATTAGCTCCTAAAGTGGCAACAGGGTTAGGGATCTCGCCTGTATTAATGGTATTACCAATGCAATTAGTTGCAGGTATTGCAAGAAGTATGTCGCCAATTACAGCTGTCATTGTTGCTGTTTCAGGGGTGGCAAACGTATCACCGTTTGATTTAATTAAACGTACTGCGCTACCAATGGCGTTTGCATTACTTACGGTTTTCTTTGGTACATTTGTGCTTTATCATTAATCATGCTTAGCATCTACAAAAAATGGGCGTTTATCTGCGCCCATTTTGCTTGATATAAAAATGACTTTTTCTAGTGAATAAAGGCGAAACTTGCCCATACAGGTAGTGAAGTGACTATCAAAAGTAAAATCGCTAATGTGTTATAACTTAATTTCCATTGTTTAAAAATATGAACTGCAATAATAAGAGCAATCAGTAAATGTAGACAAAAATAGAGTATCCAAGCTAACTGATTCGCAAAAGTGACTGTATTTGACAAATACATCAATAGCCCCAGACCACTAAGTGCATTCAAAAACAAAAGCGATAACATAAAAAATGGTAATAATGCTATTAAGCCTTGTAAGCGGTTACGAGATACAACTAATGCCAGATTAGCCAAAATAATTCCTACTAATCCTTGTCCGAAAATATTGTATTGGATAAAAGAAGAAATAGAGAGTTCGATAAAGATCAATAAATAACAGAGGCTCCCTAATATGCCCATCAATCCTGCAATAATTAGCATCGATTGGCGTAATTGATTGTCTTGCGGTTGACGCCATGTAGCTAAAACAATTGCGATTCCACATAGACTCATCATGTCTGTCAAAATAAAGTGGTAGTTAGAAAAAAAGCTAATAATAAACCACATTCCCCAAAATACTGCAAAATACCAATTAACTTTACTTAAACGTTCACGTTGTCCTGGGCAGATCTGACCTTTCATAAAGACTAATACGCTTACTAATTGTGCTATCAATATACCAAATGCAAAATGAGAAATCGCTTTTGATTGTGGTTGTAAAAACATTGCAAAAAAATCAATACTCAGAATTAATATGAGTGGAAATACAGATGAAAGTGCGGTAAATAATGGGGATTGTTTTTGTTCTGACATAAATCGTGCTGCCTTAATAAAATGAATTTGCCAATTATGCAAGAATTAGAAAGCACGGTCAAAATTTCCTATTCTTTTGTACAATTCCCCTCTAAAATAATCTTATTTTTAACCGCACTTTTAGAGATAAAATTTATGCTGTTAAGTGTATTATACATTATAGGTATTACTGCTGAAGCAATCACAGGCGCTTTAGCCGCAGGGCGCGAAAAAATGGATATTTTTGGTGTCATTATCATTGCTTCTATGACAGCGATTGGTGGGGGGTCTGTACGTGATGTTTTATTAGGTCATTACCCACTAGGTTGGGTGAAAAATCCAGAATATTTTCTAATTGTTGCTGGAGCTGCTGTACTTACTGTCTTCATTGTCCCCTTTATTCGCCCATTTATGCGCTACTTCCACACTATTTTCTTAGTCCTAGATGCACTAGGATTAATTGTATTTTCGATTATCGGCGCGCAAATTGCGCTAGATATGGGGCACGGATTTACTATTGCGATCATAGCCGCAATCATTACAGGTGCCTTCGGAGGGGTGCTACGAGATCTGCTATGCAATCGAATCCCTTTAGTTTTCCAAAAAGAGCTATATGCGAGTATTGCATTGATTGCCACGAGCATTTATATTGGCCTACAACACTTAAATATTGACCAAAATCTTGTCATCATTATTACCTTAATAAGTGGATTTATTGCTCGCTTGTTGGCGATCTATTTTGAATGGGGATTGCCTGTATTTGACTACCAAGAGCAACAAATTGCGAAAAAGCCTAGTGATGATACATTACCGCAAAAAACACAATGGAAAAAATGATTCAGGAATAAACACAATGACAATCAACTTACAGAAAATGGGAGAACAAGCCAGACAAGCCGCGTTTATCCTATCTCAACTTTCTCACCAACAAAAAAATGCCGCTTTATCAATCATCGCGGAGCAACTAGAAGCACAATCAGAATATATTCTTGCTGCAAATCAAAAAGACATTGAGACTGCAAAAAAAAATGGTTTATCAGACGCGATTATTGACCGTTTGTTATTGACTCAAACACGCCTAAATGCAATTGCTAACGATGTACGCCATGTTATTTCACTTCCTGATCCTGTCGGTAACATCATTGATGGGGGAATATTAGACAGCGGTATTAAAGTTGAACGTATTCGTGTACCACTTGGTGTAATTGGTACAATTTATGAGGCTCGTCCAAATGTCACTATTGACGTTGCAACACTCTGCTTAAAAACGGGTAATGCTGTTATTTTACGCGGGGGTAAAGAAACGCAACATTCTAATAAAATCTTAGTGGAAGTTGTACAAAGTGCGTTAGTACAAGCGGGATTACCAAAATATGCAGTGCAAGCTATCACTGACCCAGATCGTGCTTTAGTAATGGAACTTTTAAAACTCGATCGTTATGTTGATATGATCATTCCTCGTGGTGGAGCTGGCTTACATGAACTTTGTAAGCAACACTCAACTATTCCTATTATCGTAGGTGGTATCGGCGTATGTCACTTGTTTGTTGAACAAAGCGCAGATTTAGACAAAGCATTACCTTTAATCGAAAATGCTAAAACTCAGCGCCCAAGTACCTGTAACACACTCGAAACCTTATTAGTTCAACGCTCGATTGCAGCTTCTTTCTTACCGAAATTAGCAGCCCATCTAACTGTAAAAAATATCAAATTTCATGCAGATCAGACCGCTCTTTCAATCTTGCAATCTGTACAAACAAATGTTGAGCCAATACAAGAAGAACAATTAAGTCAAGAGTGGCTTTCTTACGATTTAAATGTTGTTATTGTCGAAGATTTAGCAGAGGCAATTGCCCACATTCGTAAATATGGCAGTCAGCACTCTGATGGCATTTTGACTAATTCACAGCAACTTGCTCAACAATTCATTGCACAAGTCGATTCTGCTGCACTATATGTAAATGCAAGTACTCGTTTTACTGACGGTGGACAATTTGGTTTAGGAGCTGAAGTAGCTGTAAGTACCCAGAAATTACATGCTCGTGGTCCAATGGGGTTAGAGGCACTAACGACATACAAATGGGTTTGTGTTGGGGACTATACGTCTCGTAAATAATTAGAATTAACCCAAATGAATTTATTTGACAATTTTTTATAACTCATTGTTTTATAATATTGATACAACATCATAACAATAATTTTAAGGAGCCAATTATGTCTCATCTGTCTATCGCAAAATTTGGGGGAACTAGCGTTGCTAATTACAATGCAATGTATGCTTCTGCCAAAATCGTTATTAATGATCCTAATACACGTGTTGTTGTTCTATCCGCTTCAGCTGGTATCACTAATTTATTGGTCTCTCTAGCAAATGGCTGTGATTTAGCCGAACGTACAAAACTAATTAATGAAGTACGTCAAATTCAAGAAAACATCTTGAGTGAATTAAAAGATGATAGTGGTGTACGTTATAAAATTGAAAAATTGCTGGCGAATATTGAAGCCCTTGCAGAAGCGGCGAGTCTCGCAACATCTCTTGCACTCACAGATGAATTAATCAGTCATGGAGAAATGATGTCTTCTTTAATTTTCGTTGAAATACTACGTGAATTAAATACGACAGCAACTTGGTTAGATATTCGCACAGTCATCGCAACAGATAGCCACTTTGGAAAAGCCATTCCTCAAGATAAAAAAACACAACAACACAGTGACCAAATATTGAAACCACTGATTGATCGTGGAGAACTCATTATTACTCAAGGGTTTATTGGGCGAGATGAACAAGGCAAAACAACAACATTAGGACGAGGAGGTAGCGACTACTCTGCCGCCTTGTTAGCAGAAGTACTTAACGCTAAAGATGTCTTAATCTGGACTGATGTTGCAGGCATTTATACAACAGATCCTCGTATTGTTCCTAATGCAAAACGTATTGATACAATGAGTTTCTGCGAGGCAGCCGAAATGGCAACATTTGGTGCAAAAGTGCTTCACCCAGCTACTTTACTCCCAGCTGTTCGCAGTAATATTCCTGTCTATGTGGGATCGAGTAAAGCTCCTGAAGCAGGAGGAACATGGGTAGTTCGTGATCCACAACCAAGACCAACTTTTCGTGCAATTGCACTACGCAGAGATCAAGTTCTCTTGACACTTTCTAGTTTAAATATGTTACATGCGCAAGGTTTTCTAGCAAAAGTCTTCACACTCTTAGCGAAATATAAAATATCTGTGGATGTTGTTACAACCTCTGAAGTCAGTATCGCTTTAACTTTAGATAAAACAGGCTCTGCCTCCTCAGGAAATAACTTACTTTCAACAGATTTAATTGATGAATTGACCAAACTTTGTAGTGTCAAAATTGATCATGACTTATCACTAGTTGCCTTAATTGGTAATGAGTTACATACACACTCAGGCATAGCGAAGCGTATTTTTGACACATTAGAAAACTACAACATCCGTTCAATTTGTTATGGCGCGAGTACTAATAATATTTGTATGTTAGTACATAATGAAAATGCCGATGCAATTGTCAGTGCTTTACATCGTTCTTTGTTTGAATAAAATTCTACTAGAAGGGCGGTCAAAATTTTCAATTTTTTGACCGCCCTT
The DNA here is from genome assembly GCF_900454865.1 of Pasteurella canis. Classification (GTDB taxonomy): domain Bacteria; phylum Pseudomonadota; class Gammaproteobacteria; order Enterobacterales; family Pasteurellaceae; genus Pasteurella; species Pasteurella canis. The sequence continues at coordinate 1,125,320 of NZ_UGTV01000015.1, forward strand.
TTCTTTTCTACAATTCTAACAAGTTATCAAATAAAAACGTAAATTACATTGAGATTAGTATCAGAAAATAGTAAAGTAATTTGCTGTTCATCTTGTTTATCACAAAGCTTAAAGGCGGAAAATACTATGGGAAAAAGTGTTGTTATCTTAGGCGCACAATGGGGCGACGAAGGTAAAGGGAAGATTGTTGACTTATTAACTGATCGCGTGAAATACGTTGTACGTTATCAAGGTGGTCATAATGCAGGTCACACTTTAATTATTAACGGTGAAAAAACTGTACTTCGTTTAATTCCATCAGGTATTTTGCGTGAAAATGTGACTTGCTTAATTGGTAATGGTGTTGTGCTCTCTCCTGCTGCTTTAATGCAAGAAATGGGAGAGTTAGAAAGCCGTGGTATTAATGTGCGTGAACGTCTCTTAATTTCAGAAGCTTGTCCACTCATTCTTCCTTATCACGTTGCAATGGACCACGCTCGCGAAGCAGCCTTAGGCAAAAATAAAATTGGTACAACAGGTCGTGGTATTGGTCCTGCTTATGAGGATAAAGTTGCACGTCGTGGATTACGTGTAGGTGATTTATTTGATCGCAAGGCATTTGCACAAAAGCTCAAAAATATCTTAGAGTATTACAATTTCCAATTAGTACATTACTACAAAGTTGATCCTATCGATTTCCAGAAAACGCTGGATGAAGTCATGGCTGTTGCTGATATCATTACTAGTATGGTAGCAGATATTACAACAATCTTAGATAAAGCACGTTTGAATAACGAAAATATCTTATTTGAAGGTGCACAAGGCACTATGTTAGATATTGACCATGGTACTTACCCATTCGTCACCAGCTCAAACACAACAGCAGGTGGCGTAGCAACTGGTGCAGGTTTTGGACCTCGTAATTTAGATTATGTATTAGGTATTATCAAAGCATACTGTACTCGTGTTGGCAGTGGTCCATTCACAACTGAATTGTTTGATGATATTGGTGCAGAAATTGCGCGTAAAGGAAATGAATTTGGCGCAGTAACAGGGCGCCCACGCCGTTGTGGTTGGTTTGATGCTGTTGCTATTCGCCGCGCGATTCAACTTAATTCTATTTCTGGCTTTTGTATGACTAAGTTAGATGTATTAGATGGTTTTGACGAAGTAAAAATCTGCGTTGCTTATAAAATGCCAAACGGCGACATTGTTGAATATGCACCACTTGCAGCAAAAGACTGGGAAGGAGTCGAACCAATTTATGAAACAATGCCGGGCTGGAAAGAAAATACTTTTGGTGTAACAAATGTAAACCAACTACCAGAAGCATGCCGAAACTATGTAAAACGTATTGAAGAAGTCACAGGCGTACCAGTGGATATTCTTTCAACAGGTCCTGACCGTATCGAAACGATGATCTTACGCGATCCATTCGAAGCATAATTCATTTGCTCTTATCATCAATGGAAAGCAAAACTTGCTTTCCATTTTCTTTTCGATCTCTAATTGATTGAAAACCTCTATTAATACCATAGATTTAATAAATCAAATTTATTAATTTAGATCAAAAAACCTCATATTTTATAATGTTAATATCCTTACTTAGAATAACAAAAGGAGTGCTTATATTTATGAAAATGAAAAAATTATTATTATCTGCAGTAACGCTCGCAACCGTCGGTTTTTTAGGCACTGTAGGTTATATTCATATCTTCGATAAACAACAGGCTGCTACATTATTAGCACAAACACAATTGAGTGGGCAGGCTCATAATGTTGCCAAAGTACTCTATGACAATGGCTGCCAATATTGTCATACAACAAATACAGAGCTTCCCTTTTATGCTAAATTTCCTATTGCAGATAAAATAATGCAGGAAGATATCCAAAAAGGTACCAGAGTATTTTTACTCAATGATATTCTTGATGGATTAAAAGATCCAAGCAAACTATCTGAAGTAAGTCTCGCCAAATTAGAACAAGTGCTGATTAAAGATGAAATGCCAATCGCAAAGTTCATTCATGTCCACTGGGGCTCACGTCCTGATGTAGAGGAAAAAGCAACAGTATTAAATTGGATCCGAGAACAACGCAAAAACCATTTTCTCCCACCACATACAGAAGGAACTGATCCAACTCGTTTAGTCCAACCGATCCCTGATAGTGTAGACACCGATCCATTAAAAGTCGCTTTAGGTAATATGCTCTATCATGATGGACGGCTTTCTGCTGATGGGACAATTGAATGCCACACTTGTCACCAACTTAAACTTGGTGGCGTCGATGGGCTAGCTGTTTCAACAGGCATTGATGGATTAAAAGGTGGTATCAATGCACCAACTGTCTATAACTCTGTTTTTAACATTTTACAGTTTTGGGATGGACGTGCGAAAGATCTTGCGGCACAAGCAGGCGGTCCTCCTCTCAATCCTGTAGAAATGGGCTCAAAAAGTTGGGATGAGATTGTTGCAAAATTTGAACAAGATGACTCTTTTAAACAACAATTTCTTGCCGTATATCCTGAGATCAGCGAAGCAACGATTACTCATGCTATAGCTGAATTTGAAAAAACATTAATTACACCAAACAGTGCCTTTGACCGTTATCTAAAAGGAGATAAAAATGCACTAAATCAAGATCAATTACGTGGTTATCAATTATTTAAAGAGAACAAATGTGATACTTGTCACGTTGGTGTCGCAATGGGAGGACAGTCATTCGAGTATATGGGATTATTCGATGACTATTTTGCGGCAAGGGGCACCCCATTAACCGAAGCAGATCAAGGTCGTTTTGCACATACACAAGACCCAGCAGATATGCATAAATTTAAAGTACCAACATTACGCAATATTGCATTAACTGCACCTTATATGCATGATGCACGTACTAACGATCTAAAAGAAGCTGTACGAATCATGCTACATTATCAAAGCGGTAAAGACTTACCAAGTAAAGATATCGCAGATATTGCAGCTTTCTTGCAATCATTAACAGGAGAATATCAAGGAAAGTTACTCACAATTGAAAATTAATCATCCCCTCCATATTTCTCTGCAGACCTAGTTTAGACTAGGTCTTTTTTACTTCCCCCTAAGAAAGAAATATTTCGTATTTTTTTGATGCAGGTCACATTTTTACAAAATATATTTGATAATAATTCTCACCTAAAAATAAGAATTTTATTAATAAAACCAATTGCTAATCAGATTACGCCTAATTTTTTATCTCCAAAAGGTCCCATGCAACACAATATATTGTGGTTGAAAATAAAAATACAACTAGATATAGTATTCACGTTATTTGGGTCATACACATAAAATAGGGTAAAACAATATGGCATCGTTCTTTGTAATCAAACGTGATGGTTCACGTGTAGGCTTTGAAATTCAGCGTATTATCAATGCGATCAAAAAAGCAGCACAAGCAGTTAATGTCGAAGATGATCGCTATTGCTATGCTATTGGTCAACAAGTTTGTGATGAAATTTTTGCACGATATCAACAAGAAATTGACATTAGTCACATTCAAAAGATTGTGGAAAATCACCTCATGTCAAGCCAATATCCAGAAGTAGCACGTGTTTATATTGAATATCGTCATGATCGTGATCTGGCTCGTGAAAAACGTAGTCATCTCACTAAAGAAATTGAAGGGCTAATCGAACAAAGTAATGTTGAGTTACTGAATGAAAACGCAAATAAAGATGCTAAAGTCATCCCAACACAACGTGATTTATTAGCAGGTATTGTGGCAAAACATTATGCTAAACGTTATATCTTGCCACGTGATGTTGTTGAGGCCCACGAAAAAGGCGAAATTCATTATCATGATTTAGATTATGCGCCTTTTTTCCCAATGTTTAACTGTATGCTAGTTGATTTAAAAGGCATGTTAAATAATGGCTTCAAGATGGGAAATGCTGAAATTGAGCCACCAAAATCTATTGGTACAGCAACAGCAGTCACTGCACAAATCATTGCACAAGTTGCTAGTCATATTTATGGCGGAACAACAATTAACCGCATTGATGAAGTATTAGCCCCTTATGTTCAACTCAGTTATGAGAAACACCTTAAAACCGCTGCTGAATGGCACATACCTGATGCAGAAAACTATGCAAAAGCCTTAATTGAAAAAGAATGTTTTGATGCATTCCAATCTTTAGAATATGAAGTAAATACATTGCATACATCAAATGGGCAAACACCATTTGTGACTTTTGGTTTTGGCTTAGGAACAAGCTGGCAATCAAAATTAATCCAGCGTTCAATCCTGAAAAACCGTATCCGTGGTCTAGGCAAAAATCATAAAACGCCTGTATTTCCGAAACTTGTCTTTACGATTAAAAAAGGTATTAACCAAAATCCAGCCGATCCTAACTATGATATTAAACAGCTTGCTTTAGAATGTGCTTCTAAACGCATGTATCCTGATATCCTCAACTATGATCAAGTCGTCAAAGTCACAGGTTCGTTCAAAGCGCCAATGGGCTGCCGTAGTTTCTTAAGCGCTTACTATGAAAATGGTGAGGAAATGCATGACGGGCGTAACAATCTTGGTGTTGTGAGTCTAAACTTACCGCGTATTGCAATTGAAGCTAAACGTCGTAATCCACAACAAAGTGCGGTTGATTTTTACAAAATTTTAGATCAACGTCTCGCCATTGCTAGAAAAGCATTGATGACACGTATTGCTCGTTTAGAAAACACTAAAGCCAGAGTAGCTCCAATCCTTTATATGGAAGGTGCCTGTGGTGTGCGCTTAAAAGCTGATGATAATGTATCACAAATCTTTAAAAATGGACGAGCATCTATCTCGCTTGGTTATATTGGTATTCATGAAACAATCAATGCACTCTATGGCGATAAACACATGTATGATGATGAACAATTGCGTCAAAAAGGCATCGAAATTGTGCAATATCTCAGCAAAGCTGTACAGCAATGGAAAGCAGAAACTGGCTACGCATTTAGTCTGTATTCAACACCAAGTGAAAATTTATGCGATCGTTTCTGTCGTTTAGATACTAAACAATTCGGTATTATTGAAAACGTCACAAACAAAGGCTACTACACTAATAGTTACCATTTAGATGTAGAAAAAAAAGTCAATCCATACGATAAAATCGACTTTGAATTACCTTATCCTACATTAGCAAATGGTGGATTTATTTGCTATGGTGAATATCCAAATGTTCAACACAATTTAAAAGCGTTAGAAGATGTTTGGGATTATAGCTACGATCGCGTTCCTTACTATGGTACAAATACACCTATCGATGAATGTTATGAATGTGGTTTCACTGGCGAATTTGAATGTACGAGTAAAGGTTTTACTTGTCCAAAATGTGGTAATCATGACAGTGAAAAAGTATCTGTAACACGCCGAGTCTGTGGTTATTTAGGTAGCCCCGATGCTAGACCGTTTAACGCAGGTAAGCAAGAAGAAGTGAAAAGACGCGTGAAACATTTGTAATTTACTTTTACCCCCTCCCCCCTTTTTATAAAAAGCGGGGAGGAGTGATCTGTTGATAACTGACTTATTTAAAGCCCTTTTTAATGTAAGCAAATTGCTTATTATGGAAAATCTAATTTATAAGAAAAAAATATTTTTGATACCAGATATACATTCATATAAGTTCTTTTTCTTTTACATTAATTTAAATAATGAATAACAGACTATCATCCCTAATATAGAAGCAATAATAGTATTATGAATTATCTTCAATACTACCCTACTGATATTGTTAATGGCGAAGGCACACGTTGTACATTATTTGTCAGCGGTTGTATTCATGCCTGTAAAGGTTGCTATAACAAAAAAAGCTGGTCTTTTAATGCTGGTATTCCTTTTGATCATGCAATGGAAGAACAAATTATCCGTGATTTAAAAGATACTCGAATCAAGCGTCAAGGCCTAACTCTGACAGGTGGAGATCCTTTACACCCAGCTAATATTGCTGTGCTTTTACCTTTCGTAAAAAGAGTTAAACAAGAATGTCCTGAAAAAGATATATGGGCGTGGACGGGTTATACATTACAAGAGCTCGACGGATTACAGCGTGAAATTTTGCCCTATATTGATGTCCTTATTGATGGTAAATTTGAACAAGAAAAAGCAGACCCTAGCCTAGTATGGAGAGGGTCATCAAACCAAATCATCTACCGTTTTAAATAATCTTAACACTTAAGATTTCATTAAGATCTCTTTAGTAAAGTAATACTTGTTTAAATTACTCACTATGTTGGAGGACGCAATGAAAACAAACACAGTTAGCATTATTTTAACTCTAGATCCTATTGAAACATCACTTGGTATATTGCTAGAAGATCTATTAGCACAGACTCATCGACAATTTGAGGTTATTGTGGCTAGTTTAGGCAATACAGAGCAAAATAAAGCTATTGTTGAAAGCTATCGTGATAAATTAGATTTACAATTTATTCAACTCGATGGACAAGCAGTAAATGTTGCTAAAAATCTTGCTGTAGAAAAAGCTAAGTATGAGCGTTTACTATTTTTAAATCCTAAATTGCGTTTAGCACCCGATTTTATCTATCAATCTTTATCCTATTTAGATAAACAACAACTTTGGTTAGCTAGTGGAAAGCTACAAGTACAAGACGTGTCATTAATCACCCGTTTAGTCCTTGATGGATTTAATCTATTGATGTGGCTTTCTAAATTTATGAACCCATTAAGTACATTTGACTGTTTATTTACGACTAAACAAGTACATAATACAATCGGTGGATTCGATATTCACGAAACAAAAACTTGTAACTATCTGCAAAAAGCAGTTAAAACCTTTAATTACAATGTAATCAATACAGGTGCACAATACGCTAGAGGTCAAATTGAACAGCAAGGCACATTAACATTTATTGGCAAGTATTTACGTGACTATCTACGCTTATTGGTTAAAAATATCTAGCGAGTCTCACACTCAAAAATGGCTAAGTTTCACTTAGCCATTTCCATTTGCAAATAAATCAACACTTTGTTGCCAAATACATTGTTCTATCTGTTCTGGTGTTTCTGTTCTCAACTCACATAAAGATTGGAATACATTAAATACCCGCTCTGGGCGATTCACTTGTCCTTGGAAACCAAATACAGGCATATCTGGTGAATCAGTTTCTAACAATAAACAATCTAAAGGCAAACGCCGAACAGCATCACGCGTTTTATTGGCACGCTGATACGTGATTGTTCCTCCTACACCAATCTTATAACCGAGCTCGACAAAACGCTTGGCTTGCTCATAGCTTCCAGCAAAACCATGTATTACACCTCGTTTTGCTAGTGGGATACGTTTTAGAAAAGTAAATAACTGATCATGTGCTTTACGCGAATGTAAATTAACTGGCAAATCATATCGCTTTGCGAAATAAAGTTGTGCTTCTAAAAACTCACATTGCTTACGCCAAAGTAAATCTGTTAATAATTCAGGAATCGCTCGTTCTAAACCAATCTCAGCTACTGCCGTACAATTTAATCTCTGTTCAGATAATGCTTTCTCTAATAAAACAAGATCATGCTGGCTATGCTGGGCAATATAAAGTGGATGTAACCCAAGCCCATAATATAAATGTTGAGGATAAAGTGCGGTCATTTTTTGAATAAAATTGAAATCTTGAGCAAGTACAGAGACAATCAAAATTTTATTGACCCCTACTTGTAATGCATTACTCAATAGCTGTTCAATCGACTCACCAGTATCGCGTTGTAAATAGTCTAAGTGAGTATGAGTATCAAAAAATGCCATTATGCCAAAGCCCTATTCAACAGTAACTGACTGAATTATTATCTCTTGCTTCGGTACATCACGATGAAACCCTGAACGCCCTGTGTCCACTTGGCTTATCTTATCCACAACATCCATACCCTCAATCACGTTGCCAAAGACCGCATATCCCCACCCTCGTGCTGTTTCTGCACTAAAATTTAAAAAATCATTATCTACAGTATTAATAAAAAATTGCGATGTCGCTGAATGGGGATCAGAAGTACGAGCCATTGCTACTGTACCACGTAAGTTTTTTAGTCCGTTATTTGCCTCATTGTGGATAGGTGCGTTGGCTTTCTTTTGTTTCATATCTACCTCAAAGCCTCCAGCCTGCACCATAAAACCATCAATAACTCGGTGAAAAATTGTTCCATTGTAAAAACCAGATTCACTATATTGAAGAAAGTTTTGACTCGAAATAGGTGCTTTCTCTTGCTCTAAAGCGATTTTGATTTCACCGTAGTTAGTATGTAAAACGACATTTTTTGCTTGTGTACTAACTGCTAATAAACCAATACTAAGGATACTCAATACTTTAAATATTTTCATAATGATATTCCTAAAAAACTCCCCTCAATTGAGGGGAAATTCATTATTCAACAGTGACAGAAGTAATAATAACATCGTCTTTTGGTACATCTTGGTGGAAACCTTTATTGCCAGTTTGCACCACTTTTATTTTATCGACAACATCCATACCTTCTACAACTTCACCAAATACGGCATAACCCCATTCTTGTACAACTTTTTTACCAAATAATTCTTTTGCACGATGATCTAAAAACGTATTATCTGCAACATTGATAAAAAATTGTGCTGTTGCTGAATGTGGATCAGAAGTACGTGCCATTGCAATGCTACCACGTTTGTTACTCAGTCCATTATTTGCTTCATTTTGGATTGGCGCATTGGTATTTTTCTCACGCATACCCACTTCCATACCACCACCTTGAATCATAAATCCATCAATAACACGGTGAAAAATTGTGTTATTATAGAAACCACTTTGACAGTAATTTAAGAAATTTTCCGCAGTGATGGGTGCTTTTTCGTGATTTAATTCAATTTTAATATCGCCAAAATTTGTGTGTAATGTAACCATTGCCATTATCCTCTGAAATTTCAAAGCGTTTATTATTCCATAAAAGCCCAAGAAATGCTATAAAGTGGCAATTCTAGGCGTATGTGCATATACGCTAACTAAAAGTGCGGTCTGTTTTCACTAAATTTTGAAGAATAATAAGAGAGCAAACAAATGCTAAAAATTTTTAATACATTAACGAGAGAGAAAGAAGTTTTTACCCCTATACAAGCAGGTAAAGTCGGGATGTATGTCTGTGGCGTTACTGTCTATGATTTATGCCATATTGGGCATGGTCGAACCTTTGTTTGCTTTGATGTTATTGCTCGTTATCTACGCTATTTAGGCTATCAATTAACTTATGTACGTAACATCACAGATGTTGATGATAAAATCATTAAACGTGCATTAGAAAATAAAGAAAGCTGTGAGCAACTCGTTAATCGTATGGTCTTAGAAATGTACAAAGACTTTGATGCACTTAATGTTTTACGTCCTGACGTTGAGCCAAGAGCTACACACCATATTTCTGAAATTATTGCGATTGTACAAAAACTGATTGAGCGTGGACATGCTTATGTCGCAGAGAATGGTGACGTGATGTTTGATGTAGAAAGTTTTAGTCAATACGGTAAATTATCTCGTCAAAATCTTGAACAATTGCAGGCAGGTGCACGTGTTGAAATCGTAGAAATCAAGAAAAACCCAATGGATTTTGTATTATGGAAAATGTCAAAACCAGAAGAACCAAGTTGGCAATCGCCTTGGGGGGCTGGTCGTCCAGGCTGGCATATTGAATGTTCTGCGATGAATTATAAAGAGCTAGGCGAACATTTCGATATCCACGGCGGCGGCTCCGATCTGATGTTTCCGCATCATGAAAATGAAATAGCCCAATCTTGTTGTGCACATGGTAATGATTATGTAAATTATTGGATTCATTCGGGCATGATCATGGTTGATAAAGAAAAAATGTCGAAGTCACTTGGCAACTTCTTTACTATCCGTGATGTTTTGAATCATTATAATGCAGAAAGTGTACGTTATTTCTTATTAACTGCACATTATCGTAGCCAACTGAATTACAGTGAAGAAAATCTTAATCTTGCACAAGGTGCATTAGAACGTTTATATACTGCACTACGAGATACAGATCCAAATGCCCTCCCTAATGGAGGTGAACACTTTGTTCACTCCCTTAAAGAAGCAATGGATGACGATTTCAATACGCCAAATGCAATCTCAGTGTTATTTGAGATGGCTCGAGAAATCAACAAGTTGAAAGCAGAGAATAACGTGCAAGTAAGTGGTTTAGCAGCGCAAATGCGTGAATTGGCTGCTATATTGGGTTTATTATACCAAGATCCTGAAGCCTTTTTACAAGCAGGTTCAAATGATGATGAAGTGGCAATAATTGAAGCGCTTATCAAACAACGTAATGAAGCACGAGCAGTAAAAGATTGGGCTGTCGCAGATGCGGCACGCAATAAACTAACTGAAATGGGTATTGTATTAGAAGATGGTGTAAACGGCACCACATGGCGTAAGCTATAAAAAAGAATACTTTTCTCTGAATGAGGAAAACAATAACGGCAAGGAAAAATATCCTTGCCATTATTTTTATCTAGAGTTAAAAACCTGCTTGTTTTTCTAACTGCTCGACTAACGCATCATCTAAATTTAAAGCAGTCGCTAGTTGTGATAAAAACACAATTTCTTTACGCGTTAATTCTTGGCAAACTATACGTGCAGCAAGATAAACTTGAGTAGCAAGTGCCGTATCATTACCTACAATGCGTCCAATTTCGGCAACAGTAATTGGATGAGCAATTTCTTGTTCAACCCATTGCTTCAACTCAGGATCATTTCCTCCTTCTTCAGCGATAATAGCTCTTTCCTTTTCATCAATTTCACCGTCTGAAATTGCTGCTGCAATCATAGTACGTAAGATAATCACACTCTTATCTTCCGACTGCTGAGTTGTATTAAAAGCGGCTTCAGATAGATTTCCATCGGTTTGATTAGTGGCAGTTGACTGATTTTTTTGATAATTCTGATATGCCTGATAAGCAATACTCCCTAATGCGGCTAAAGACCCTAACTTAGTTAATTTAGCACCACCACTACGTCCTAATACCATTGACAAAATACCAGCTAAAGCAGCCCCACCACCAAGTTGAGTAATTTTTTCTGCTGTATTCTGACTTGGCTTATTAATTTTCCCCGCAGTTTTTGTTACTGTGCCCAATACTTCATTTAAAATACGATTGAAATTCATGTTAGCTTTCCTTCATCAAATAACTAAATTTAGAGAATATTTAGACAACGATAACTAGAATAAATTCCATATTCATTAGAAATTACTCAAATAAACTACAACTCAAGCCCCCCTTCAAAGTGAGATATAAACATTCACTGATGAAAGTAAAACTTCATTAGAATGCATAATTTAATGGTTTTAAAACAATTTGAATCTAGTGCATTATGAAACTCAAAGTTAGATTCAACTATCAATCTAACCTTCGAGCTCTTACTTAAAACGCGGTGAGTTTTTTATAGATTTCCTTGTGCTTTAATGATTAAAAGCAACCTTTAAATAAAATTTGAATCAAGAATAATGCTTATAAAATGACCCATTTTTAACTTTTTTGAGGTAGATCACGAAACTGAGCTTTTATTGTAAAAAAAGATTATTAATCTTTGAAAATAATGGCAAAATGAAGAGACCCTAAATTAATCAATTTTGGTTTATTTTTATTTTTTACTTTCTTGATTGGAGGAATATCGTGCAAACTGTTAATGTCGATATTGCAATTGTCGGTGCTGGTGGTGGCGGTTTACGCGCAGCTATTGCAGCAGCGGAAGCAAACCCTAACTTAAAAATCGCTTTAGTTTCAAAAGTATATCCTATGCGTAGCCACACAGTTGCGGCTGAAGGTGGTGCTGCGGCAGTTATCAAAGAAGAAGATTCTTATGATAAACATTTCCACGATACCGTAGCAGGTGGTGACTGGCTATGTGAACAAGATGTTGTTGAATATTTTGTACAACACTCGCCTGTTGAAATGACTCAGCTTGAACGCTGGGGATGCCCTTGGAGCCGCAAAACAGATGGTGATGTTAACGTGCGCCGTTTTGGCGGTATGAAAATTGAACGTACTTGGTTTGCTGCGGACAAAACGGGGTTCCATTTACTTCATACCTTATTCCAAACATCTATCCAATATCCACAGATTGTTCGTTTTGATGAGCACTTCGTCCTTGATATTCTTGTTGATGATGGTCATGCACGCGGCATGGTTGCAATGAATATGATGGAAGGTAACTTAGTACAAATTAATGCTAATGCAGTTGTGATTGCTACAGGCGGTGGCTGTCGTGCATTCCGCTTCAATACCAATGGTGGTATCGTTACAGGTGATGGGCTTTCGATGGCATATCGCCATGGTGTTCCATTACGTGATATGGAGTTTGTACAATATCACCCAACAGGCTTACCAAATACAGGTATTTTAATGACTGAAGGTTGTCGTGGTGAAGGTGGTATCTTAGTTAATAAAGATGGTTATCGTTACTTGCAAGACTATGGACTAGGTCCAGAAACGCCAATTGGCAAACCTGAAAATAAATATATGGAGCTCGGTCCACGTGACAAAGTTTCACAAGCATTCTGGCAAGAACTACAAAAAGGTAACACTCTAAAAACAGCAAAAGGTGTTGACGTTGTTCATTTAGACTTACGCCATTTAGGTGAAAAATACTTACATGAACGTTTGCCGTTTATCTGTGAATTAGCACAAGCTTATGAAGGTGTTGACCCTGCGAAAGCACCAATTCCAGTACGCCCAGTTGTTCATTATACAATGGGTGGTATTGAAGTCGACTTCAATAGTGAAACACGTATTAAAGGCCTATTCGCTGTGGGTGAGTGTGCCTCTTCAGGTTTACATGGTGCAAACCGCTTAGGTTCAAACTCACTTGCAGAATTAGTCGTTCTCGGTCGTGTAGCGGGTGAATACGCAGCACAACGCGCAGTTGAAGCGCCAGCTGTCAATCAAACAGCCGTAGATGCACAAGCAAAAGATATCGTACAACGCTTAGATGACCTATATAACCAAGAAGGTACTGAGTCTTGGTCTGAAATCCGAGATGAAATGGGCGATGCAATGGAAGAGGGCTGTGGTATCTATCGTACACAAGAAAGTATGCAAAAAGCAGTTGATAAAATTGCAGAATTAAAAGAACGTTATAAACGTATTCGCATTGCTGATCGTTCAAGCGTCTTCAATACCAATGTCCTATATACTGTTGAATTAGGTTATATCTTAGACGTTGCACAATCAATTGCAAATTCAGCAATTGAGCGTAAAGAATCTCGCGGTGCACACCAACGTTTAGATTATACAGAGCGTGATGACGTCAATTACTTGAAACATACACTTGCATTCTATAATGGTGATGATGCGCCACGCATTGAATACAGCGATGTAAAAATCACTAAATCACAGCCTGCAAAACGTGTTTATGGTGCAGAAGCTGAGGCCCAAGAAGCTGCAAAAGCGCAAGCAACCGAAACAAATAAGGAGAACGCAAATGGTTAATCAGGCTATCATGAACATTGAAGTATTGCGTTACAATCCTGAACAGGACAAAGAACCATACTTACGCACTTATCAAGTACCTTATGATAACCAAACTTCATTACTTGATGCATTAGGCTATATCAAAGATAAACTTGAACCAGAACTTTCTTATCGTTGGTCTTGTCGTATGGCGATTTGTGGCTCTTGCGGTATGATGGTGAATAACAAGCCAAAATTGGCTTGTAAAACATTCTTACGTGACTACAGCGGTCATATGCGTATCGAACCATTAGCTAACTTCCCTATTGAACGTGACTTAGTTGTTGATTTAAGCCACTTTATTGAAAGCCTAGAAGCAATTAAGCCTTACATCATTGGTAACCAAGCACCTGCATTAGATGGAAAACCACATCCATCCGCAGAATTAGCAAAAAGCCGTACAAAACAAACACCAGCTCAGTTAGAAAAATACCGCACATTCTCGATGTGTATTAACTGTGGCTTATGTTATGCGGCCTGCCCACAATTTGGCTTAAACCCTGAATTCGTTGGTCCTGCGGCATTAACTCTGGCCCATCGTTACAATCTCGATAATCGTGATCATGGCAAAGAAGAACGTATGAAGATTATCAATGGTAAAAACGGTGTTTGGAGCTGTACATTTGTTGGATATTGTTCAGAAGTCTGTCCAAAACATGTAGATCCAGCTTCAGCGGTAAACCAAGGTAAAGTCGAAAGTGCAAAAGACTTTGTAATTGCAATGCTTAAACCGCAAAAGTAAGGAGTGTAAAATGACAGCAACAACCAGTAAACGCAAAAAATATGTGCGTGAAATGAAACCAACTTGGTGGAAAAAGTTAGATTTTTACAAACTTTATATTGCACGTGAAGCAACAGCAATTCCCACACTTTGGTTCTGTTTAGTATTACTTTATGGTGTAATCAGCTTAGGAAATTTAGAAAGTTTTGCTAATTTTGTTTCTTTCTTAAAAAATCCAATCGTGATTATTCTTAACATTATTACACTTGGTGCAATGTTATTAAATACAGTGACTTACTATGTAATGACCCCTAAAGTCTTAAATATCATTGTAAAAAGTGAACGTATTAATCCAAAAATTATTACAACGGCATTATGGGCTGTCACTGGACTTATCAGCCTCGTCATTTTAGTGTTTATGTATGTATAGCGAGGAGAAAAAGATGAAAGATACACCAAAACGTTCTAATGAACCTGTTGTATGGTTACTATTCGGTGCAGGTACAACTGTAAGTGCAATGTTCTACCCAGTACTGGTCTTAGTCCTTGGCTTCTTATTGCCATTTGGTTTAATTGATCCTAAAAACACAATTGAACTTGTCGCGTTTTTACATACAGGTATTGGGAAATTATTGTTACTTGTCTTATTAATTTTCCCAATGTGGGGAGCGATGCACCGTATTCATCACGGTATGCATGATTTCAAAATTCACATCCCTGCAAGCGGCGTCATTTTCTATGGATTATCAACACTTTATACTGTATTAGTATGCTTTGCTGTATTTAGTTTATAATCTATATAATCAATAAAAAAGGCGGTTTTATCCGCCTTTTTTATGTTTAACATATCTTAAATTAGCAGCAATTTAATTGCATTTTTAACCTTTTTATATTTAAAGACTAGCTGATAGTGTAAGAATTTATAGTTAAAATTTAAATTCTATTTTTATTAACTAACGTATTCTGTATTAAAAAGATATCTTAGCAAGTAGCTATCCTTTTTATTTCTATTACGTATTTACTCCATGGTCTCTTTTTACCATTTTAAGTACGCTTTCGACTTAATAGCCACCATGTAATTAACAAAAACAAAATACTTGGCATCAATGCTCCAGCTAAAGGAGTCACATTATAGACTAAGCTTAATGGACCAAAAATCTCATTAACGACATAAAATAAGAATCCAAAACAAATCCCAGTGACAATTCTCGCACCTGCGGTTACGCTGCGTAATGGTCCAAAAATAAAAGATAATGCAAGCATCATCATCACACCGACTGACAATGGTTGAAATAACTTACGCCAATAAGTCAGCTCAAATTTTTTGGACTCTTGTCCTGTTTCTTTTAAAAACGCAATATAATTAGACAGTCCAGTAATAGACAAAGACGTTGGTCGTAAAGAGGCAATACCTAATTTATCTGGCGTCAAACTCGTTTGCCATTCTGTATTTAATTGATTTATGGTCTTAATTTCATCATCTAAAATTTCTGATTCATTCAGTTGTGTTAAAATCCATTTACCATCTTGGTAAGAGGCAGAATTTGCATGTTTTACACGTTTGAGCTGTCGATTATCAGCAAAACTATAAATATAAACATCACTTAACTCAATATCATCCGTAATCCGTTTAATATAAATAAAGTCATTGCCATCTTTTGCCCAAATGCCATTTTTCACAGATAATAATGATCCACCCGAAATCGCTTTTGAGCGCATATCACGTGCAAATTGCTCAGTTTGCGGAATACCCCATTCACCGATCAACATCGTCAGTATGACGAGTGGTAATGCAGTTTTCATTACAGCAAAGCCAATCTGCAAACGAGAAAAACCTGATGCTTGCATAACAACAAGTTCACTTCGACTCGCTAAATTACCTAAAGCAATTAATGCGCCTAACAACGCTGCCATTGGAAAAAAAGTTTCAATATCTTTAGGGATAGTTAATACCGTATAAAGAATAGCTTGTAAAATATCGTAGGTCCCTTTTCCCACACTCCGAAACTGTTCTACAAACTTAATAATGGCCGATAAGCCAACTAACATAACTAATGTTGCAAAAATCGCCCCTAAAATGCTTTTTCCCAGATAACGGTCTAAAGTATTCATCATTTTAACTATCCTTTTAATGCAACACTCTTATTGAGCCAATAGCGTACTTTATACATTGATGCGCTACTCCAACTATTCAATATAATCCCCAATAGGAAGAAAATAAAATTCACTAATGGCATTAAAAGACTCGCATCTAATTTCCCAGCACTCCATGCTGATTTTAAGGAGCTTTGTAATAAAAAATAAATTAAATATAATAGTAATGCTGGAATAATTTTAGCAAAACGCCCTTGTCGAGGATTAACACGACTCAATGGTACTGCAATCAACGCCATTAAAGGGACTGCCAAAATCAAGCTTAAACGCCAATTCAATTCTGCCTTTGCCGCAGATGTACTTGTATTAACTAAAGTCCAAAAGCTTAGCTCTGCTGCATCATGATCTTCATTGTTGGTATTTTGATAACCCAAATAAGCTTGATACTCATCAAAATGAGTAATTCGAAAATCGGGAAAAGCACTGCTTCCTTCAACACGTTGGCTATTTTGTAATTTCAGAATTTGATCGCCATTAGGTAACGCTGTTAACATGCCTTGTTCCGCAACAAGCACTGAAGGCTTTAAATTCCCTTTTTCTCTAGTCTGGAATAAATAGACATCATGAATAGTATTATCTTCTATCTTATCAATAAACAATACGAATTCATTATTGTTAGTGTTGATGAATTGACCTGAAGCAAGTGCTCCCATCGTTGGATTTGCCTTAGCATCTTCTAGAATTTCACCTTGCTTTTGAATTGCCCAAGGTGTCAACCAAAATACATTATATGTAGCTAAAGCAGCAGTAAAGAAAGAAAGAATTAATACAACTCGTACTAAAATACGCTGTCCAACACCACAAGCTCTCATTACTGTAATTTCACTTTCAGCATATAAGCGTCCAAAAGTTAATAAAATTGCAATAAATAAACATAATGGCAACATTAACTGTGCCATTGTTGGCATACCTAATCCAAGTAAAGACATGACTAAATCGGCAGGTACTTTACCACTTGCGGCAGAGCTTAATACACGAACAAGTTGTTGACAAAAGAAAATCAGAAGTAGAATAAATAAGATTGCTATTTGGCTCTTAAATACTTCTTTAGTTAAATATCGGGTTAAAATCACATTATTGCCTATATTTTTCTTGCAATTTATATAGAATGGTCTAATTTGGCTAATTTGTTGCCGTATGATAACTTATTTTTAAACCGAAAACAGTAAAAATCTTTGAGAGGATAAAATGAAATATTGTGCAAAATCGACCGCACTTTTAGATATAAAAAGTAACATTATTGTCAGTATTTTCGAAGAGGGGGAACTTTCCTCCGCAGCTAGAAAAATTGACGAAATTTCACAAGGTTATTTGAGTAAATTAATTGAATCTAGCGAAATCACAGGCAAAATTGGTGAGGTATTAGTATTACGCCATATTCCTAACTATACTGCTGAACGTGTTTTTGTTGTCAGTGCTGGGAAAAAAGGCGAAATAAACGAAAAACAATTCAAACAAATTATCCAAAATACTATTCAAGCAGTCAAATCGACTAAAGCACAGCAAGTTATCAGCTACTTATCTGATGTTGAAATTAAAGATCGCGACCTATATTGGAATATCCGTTTCAGTGTTGAAGCTATCGAATCAAATTTCTATCAATTCGAACAATTCAAAAGCAAAAAAAATGATCAACAAATTACATTAACCGAGTTAATTTTTAGTGTTGAGAGTGAAATGGCTCAACAAGCAATTCAACATGCACAAGCTGTTGCTTTAGGCGTCAAATTCGCTAAGGATATCGCAAATTGCCCTCCTAATATCTGTAATCCTGTTTATTTAGCTGAACAAGCAAAAGAATTAGCGACACGTTCTGATTTAATCAAAACGACCGTGTTAGGTGAAAAAGAAATGGCTGAATTAAGCATGAATGCTTATTTAGCAGTCTCTCAGGGCTCAGTGAACGAAGCTCAACTTTCAATTATTGAATATCGCAATCATCCAAACCCTAGCGCTAAACCAATCGTATTAGTAGGTAAAGGATTGACTTTTGATGCTGGAGGTATTTCTCTCAAACCAGCAGAAGCAATGGATGAAATGAAATATGACATGGGTGGTGCAGCTGCAGTTTATGGTGTTATGAATGCGATTGCAGAACTAAAGCTACCATTAAATGTCATTGGCGTATTAGCTGGTTGTGAAAACTTACCAGATGGCCAAGCTTATCGTCCAGGTGACATTTTAACAACAATGAAAGGACTAACCGTCGAAGTATTAAATACAGACGCTGAAGGTCGCTTAGTACTATGCGATACATTAACTTATGTTGAACGTTTCGAGCCAGAATTGGTTATTGATATTGCAACCTTAACAGGTGCCTGCGTTGTGGCATTAGGTGCACACAATAGCGGTCTCATTTCAACAGACGATGAACTTGCTCAAGCCTTAGCACAAGCTGCTGCAGAAACAACAGATAAAGCATGGCGATTACCACTAGGTGAAGAATATCAAGAACAATTGAAATCAAACTTTGCTGATCTTGCTAATATCGGTGGCCGTTGGGGTGGTGCAATTACTGCTGGGGCATTTTTATCTAATTTTGCAGACAAATATCCTTGGGCTCATTTAGATATCGCAGGTACTGCATGGTTACAAGGTGCTAACAAAGGAGCCACAGGTCGACCTGTTCCATTATTAGTACAATTCTTAATTAACCAATCTGCTAAATAACAATATAAAGCCACTTTACTAGAAGTGGCTCTCACTCGGAAATAAAACGTTAGCATCAAAACGTATTGTGATGCCAGTAAAAAAGTGCGGTAGAAATGTTGAAAACTTTCTACCGCACTTTTGTTGTTTTTGCTTAATAAATCTATAGTCTCTCTAACATACCTAAGACTATTTGTGAGGATTGTTTTGCTGCCAGAGGTAAAAACTCTTCAAAAGACATATTAGCTTCTCCATCCCCCCCATCTGAAATAGCTCTAACCACTACAAAAGGTAAGTTAAATGCATGGCAGACTTGCGCAATTGCCGTAGCCTCCATTTCGACAGCCATCACATTGGGGAAATCTACTTTAATTTTAGCTAAGGCTTCACCACCATTAATAAAGCTATCACCAGAACAAATCAACCCTCGCTTTACATTATGTCCTTGTGCTAATGCAATAGTTTCAGCTAAAGCAGATAACCTTTCATCAGAAACAAAAGCAGGTGGGCAAGCAGGTAATTGTCCTTTGACATAACCAAATGCTGTCACATCTACATCATGATAAATCGTCTCATTTGAAATCACAATATCCCCCACGTTCAGACCAGCTGTTACTCCTCCCGCAGATCCTGTATTAATGACAATATCTGGACGAGTTAATTGTAATAATGCTGTTGTTCCCATTGCAGCAGCGACTTTACCAATACCTGATTGCACTAAAGCAACGGATTTACCCTGAATGTCACCTTCATAGATAGTACAACTCGCCACTTGAGTAATCACTTTATTTTCCATTAAATTGGCTAAAATTTCGACTTCCTGTGCCATTGCACCCACAATACCAATTTTCATTACTTTTGTTTTTCCTTTATTAACTTATTCACTAAAAAATCTAATACGGCAAGGCTGTAATCATCATTATACAATGTACTTGCAGTTAATACATATCGTCCATCGATCACAACATAAGGGTAAGTAAACACACCATATTCTTCAGTGCGTTTTTCAGCCAATTCTACTTCATGTGTAACCTTAGCTGAATAAAATGCTTTCGTAAAATCATCTTTATTTATCCCTTGCTTCTCTAACCATGAACGCAACTCATCAAAATGAGCCAAATGAGAAAAACGCTGTTTCTCTGCTGTTTCAAATAACAATAATGCTGAGAGATCCTCTGCTTTAATCTCTTGTAAAGCATAAAAAACTAAGGCCGAATATTGTGCTTTATCTGTTGCGACAGGTCGTTCTATAAGTTTGACTTTATCGAAATTAATTTGAGAGTATAACTCTAGAATATCTAGAGCTGAAGAACATACACGACAATCATAATCAAAAAAGAATTGGATCAATAATGGCTCATTTGGATTTGAAATATAAATAGGTGTTTGATACGAGAAATAATCTTGCCCGTCTAAAAAATATTGTGGCTTATCTTCATTTAAATATAGCGAAGGCGCTCCATTAGCTGCTAATGTACTACGACAAAAACTAAATAAAACTAAAAGAAAACCAATTCGCCACATGTTAAATAATTAACTTACTATAGGTGCAATATAGTCGACTAATAATTGCAAGCTACGATTACCTCTAAATTCATTCACGTCTACTTTATAAACCAACCTTGCCGACTTAATAGACAAATCAGGATAATAACGAGTATCGACATTAAAGGCAATGGCATCAAGTAATGGTCCGCCTTGTTTTGGCTCTACCATCATTTTTAAATGTTTATCTCCAACGAGGCGCTGTTGTAAAATGCTAAACTCGCCATCAAAAACAGGCTCTGGGAAAGCCTGCCCCCAAGGTCCAGCCTGTTTTAACCTTTCTGCTACATTGAGATTAAATTGTTGCGAACTCAATTCTCCATCAGTCCAAATAATGCCTTGCAATTTATCTTCTCCGAGCCACTCACTCACCAATCGATTGAATTCAGTTTGAAATACTGTTAAATATTCTTCACGAATCGTTAAGCCTGCCGCCATTGCATGCCCACCGAACTTTAAGATCATATCTGGGAATTTACTATAAATACGTTCCAATGCATCGCGTAAATGAATCCCCTCTACTGAACGGGCTGAGCCTTTTAAAATACCCTCTTGTTCACGAGTAAATGCAACCACAGGACGATGAAATTGATCTTTAATTCTTGATGCTAAAATACCAAGCACCCCTTGATGCCAATCAGCTTGATATAGCACAATGCCAATAGGTAGTGTTTGTTCAAGTGCGGTCAATTTTCGACAAATTTCAAGTGCCTCTAGCTTCATTCCTTGTTCAATTTCTTTACGCGTTTGATTGAGTCCATCCAGTTCTAAGGCAAGTGCCCGTGCGGTTGCCATATCCTCTGCTAATAATAGCTCAACACCCACAGACATATTATCCAATCGTCCAGCAGCATTTAAACGTGGTGCAATAGAAAAACCAAGATCAGAAGCCGACAACTGACTAATCTCACGATTTGCAACTTCAACTAATGCACGAATGCCACAACGACAATGTGAAGCGCGAATACGACTCACCCCTTGATAAATTAAAATACGGTTGTTTTGGTCTAATGGCACGACATCTGCAATCGTCCCAAGCGCAACAAGATCCAACAAATCACTAAAATTAGGTTGTGTCTTTTGATCAAAAATGCCGATCTCACGTAACTTAGCACGTAATGCCAGCATTAAATAAAAGGCAACACCAACACCTGCTAAGGATTTTGATGGAAATCTGCAATTGCTTAGATTTGGATTGACAATAGCCTCAGCATTAGGCAAAACCTCTGGGGGCAAATGATGATCAGTAATGAGAACTTTAACGCCATGTTGCTGTAAAAAAGTAACACCTTCTACAGACGATACGCCATTATCGACTGTGATTAACAATTGTACTTCTTGCGCTAAAGCCTGTTCAGCTACCGCAATACTTAAACCATAACCCTGCTCAAAGCGATTTGGCACTAAAAACGTGACATGACGGAAACCTAATTGTTGCAAGGCGAGAACTGTTAGTGCTGTACTCGTTGCCCCATCCGCATCAAAGTCGCCAACTATAACAATTTTTTGTTGCTGATAATATGCCTCAACTAATAATGCAACAGCTTCCTCTATACCTTGTAACAACTGTGGATTTAATAATGCGGCTAAAGTGCGGTCTAATTGTTGTGAGTTTTGAATATGACGCGAACGATACAAACGATCTAATAAAGGATCTACACAAATTGACTCGCCATCTGGCACAATCCGACGTTGAATTAATTTATTCACCAAACCAACCTACAATGAAAATGAGAAAATGAACAGATTAAGCAATTAAGGACGCTAAAAGGCGTCCTTACTTTAATTGGTATACGTCATTTATTGACGATTTAATTCTGCAAGTAGTGCTTTGGGCTCTAAATACCCACCGATTAACTCACCAGTTGAAGTAATAATAGAAGGTGTACCATTTACACCAAATTGAAGACCTAATTGATAATGTTTCTTCACGATCTCTGGTATTTTTAACTCTTTTGGTAAATTACCTTTTTCAGCTTCATTTAAAGCAAATTGTGGATCCTTAGCAGCAAAAATCGCCTCCATTTGACGAGCAACTTTTGAGTTCACTCCGGCACGAGGAAAAGCCAAATAACGTACAGTAATTCCTAACTCATTGTACTCTTTAATCTTTTCATGTAGCACTTTACAGTAATGACAACTAATATCCATAAAGACGGTCACAACATGTTTTTCATTTTTAGCAGGATAAACGATCATTTCTTTATTTAATTGATTCAATTTCTCTAACAAAAGTTTCCCTGCAACATCAGTCAAACCATTTTCACTAAGTTCATATAATTTCCCATCTAAAACGTATTTTGCATCATCTGTAATATAAAAAATACCTTGTTCAGTGATTGCGGTTTTTAAGCCATTAACAGGTGAATCTTTTAATTCAATATTCTTGACTCCCATATTATTCAGCCGTTCTGAAATAGCTTGTGTCGAGGCTAAAAGCTGTGCTGATAATGTCAATCCTATAAGTGTAGTCAAAAATCTTTTCATTTTTTATTCCTATTAATAATCACATCAATATCCAAAAACTAAAGTTAAGGATTATAAAGGGATTCCATATTTGTGCAAGCAAAGAAGCTAAAATTGCCTACCATATAACCCTAAAATAGCGTATAATTAATACTTAATTTTCACTATAAAACTTGCAGTATGTTTGAAATTAATCCGATAAAAAATAAAATCTCAGACCTTGCTGAGCGCACACAAGTGCTTAGGGGGTATCTTTGACTTTGATACTAAAGTTGAACGTCTAGAAGAAGTTAATGCTGAACTTGAACAACCTGATGTCTGGAATGAGCCAGAAAAAGCACAAACTTTAGGTAAAGAACGTGTTGCCCTTGAAACAATCGTAAATACAGTTAAAGCTTTAGAACAAGGCTTAGAAGATGTTGAAGGTTTACTCGAACTTGCGATTGAAGCTGAAGACGAAGACACCTTCCATGAAGCAAATTCAGAGCTTGAAGATCTAGAAGAGCAATTAGCAAAATTAGAATTTCGCCGTATGTTCAGTGGTCAACACGATGCAGCAGATTGCTATGTCGATCTTCAAGCAGGTTCTGGTGGGACTGAAGCACAAGACTGGACTGAAATGCTATTAAGAATGTACCTACGTTGGGCAGAAAGCAAAGGCTTTAAAACAGAGTTGATGGAAGTTTCCGATGGCGATGTTGCTGGAATTAAATCAGCTACAATTAGAATTTCTGGTGAATATGCCTTTGGTTGGCTACGTACTGAAACAGGAATTCACCGCTTAGTACGTAAAAGCCCATTTGACTCAAACAACCGACGCCATACTTCTTTTAGTGCTGCTTTTGTCTATCCAGAAATTGATGATGATATTGATATAGAAATTAATCCTGCAGACTTACGCATTGATGTATATCGTGCTTCTGGTGCTGGAGGTCAGCATGTTAACAAAACAGAAAGTGCAGTACGAATTACCCATATGCCAAGTGGTATCGTTGTACAATGTCAAAATGATCGCTCTCAACATAAAAACAAAGATCAATGTATGAAACAGTTGAAAGCGAAGCTCTATGAAATGGAGTTACAGAAAAAAAATGCAGATAAACAAGCGATGGAAGATAATAAGTCTGATATTGGTTGGGGAAGCCAAATTCGCTCTTACGTACTTGATGATTCGCGCATTAAAGACTTACGTACAGGAATAGAAAATCGAAATACTCAAGCCGTCCTTGATGGTGATTTAGATCGCTTTATCGAAGCTAGCTTAAAGGCAGGACTATAATTCCAAAAAGTATAGTCAAAGCTTAGTAGAAATTGACTGTACTTTGTTCCTCTCCCTAAAATTAATGTAAATTTAAAGGAAAAATATGTCAGAACAAACTCAAGAACTCGATCTTAATGGCGAAATGTTAGTTCGTCGTGAAAAATTAGCCGCATTACGTGCAAAAGGTAATCCGTTTCCAAATACTTTCCGTCGTGATGCATTAGCTGCTGACTTACATACCCAATATGATGCGATTGAAGGCGAAGCATTAAAAGCACAAGAAGTCGAAGTAAAAGTTGCTGGTCGTATTATGACTCGTCGCACAATGGGTAAAGCTACTTTTATCACATTACAAGATATGTCTGGTCGTATCCAGCTTTATATCGCTCGTGATAACTTACCTGAAGGCGTTTATGCTGAAGATGTGGGAACATGGGATCTAGGCGATATTGTAGGTGTAAAAGGAACGCTATTCAAAACAAAGACCAATGAACTCACTGTACGCTGTACTGAAGTTGCTTTATTAACGAAAGCACTTCGCCCATTACCAGATAAGTTTCATGGTTTAAGTGATCAAGAAACACGCTATCGCCAACGCTATTTAGATTTGATTGCGAATGAAGATTCACGTCGTACTTTCATTATTCGTTCAAAAGTGATTGCAGGTATCCGTGATTATTTTATTTCCAAAGGCTTTATGGAAGTAGAAACACCAATGTTACAAATCATACCTGGTGGTGCTTCTGCGCGTCCATTTATCACTCACCACAATGCGTTAGATGTTGATATGTATTTACGTATCGCACCAGAGCTTTATTTAAAACGTTTAGTTGTTGGTGGTTTTGAGCGTGTATTTGAATTAAATCGTAACTTCCGTAATGAAGGTGTATCTGTTCGCCATAATCCTGAATTTACTATGCTCGAATACTACCAAGCCTATGCGGATTACCATGATTTAATGGATAACACAGAAGAACTCTTACGCAAACTAGCACTGGATATTTTGGGTACAACGATTGTTCCTTATGGTGAGCTGGAGTTTGATTTTGGTAAACCATTTGAACGTATCACAATGCATGATGCCGTACTTAAATATGGTGCAGATAAAGGTATTGTGAAAGAAGATTTATATGATTTTGATCGTGCTGTCGCTGTGGCCAAAAAATTAGGTATTGAAGTACAAAAATCTTGGGGTTTAGGTAGCCTTGTAAATGTCATTTTTGAAGAAGTAGCAGAACATCACTTAATTCAGCCAACATTCTTAATGGCTCATCCAGCGGAAATTTCACCATTAGCACGTCGTAATGATGAAAATCCTGAAGTTACTGATCGTTTTGAGTTATTTATTGGTGGTCGTGAAATCGGTAACGGTTTCTCAGAATTAAACGATGCCGAAGATCAAAATGAACGTTTCGATGCACAAGTTGCTGCAAAAGAAGCTGGTGATGATGAAGCTATGTTTAAAGATGAAGATTTTGTGACCGCACTTGAACACGGCTTACCACCAACAGCGGGTGAAGGCTTAGGGATTGACCGTTTAGCAATGCTCTTTGCTAATGCAGCTTCAATTCGTGATGTTATCCTCTTCCCAGCAATGAAACAGAAATAATGTCGTTTACTAAAAGGGCTCAAGCCCTTTTTTCAATAGGAGCACATGATGAAAAATATTGCTATTATCCCAGCCCGAGCAGGCTCAAAAGGGATTCCAGATAAAAATCTTCAACCTGTTGGAGGGCATTCTCTGATTGGACGTGCAATTTTAGCAGCTAAACAAGCTGACGTCTTTGACCAAATTGTAGTAACCTCAGATGGTGATAACATTTTGCGAGAAGCAGAAAAATATGGTGCAACAGCTATTAAACGCCCTGCTGAACTAGCTCAAGATAATTCTAGAACAATTGATGCAATTTTGCATGTGCTCGAAAAATTACAAGTGACTGAAGGGACTTGTACTTTACTACAACCAACTAGCCCGCTGCGCGATCATTTAGATATTAAAAATGCAATGGATATGTTTGTTAATGGTGGTGTAAATTCAGTAGTTTCTGCGTGTGAATGTGAACATCACCCATACAAAGCATTCACTTTAAGTAAAGAGCATGAGGTTTTACCTGTACGTGACATTGCTGATTTTGAGGCTGCACGCCAAACCTTACCAAAAATGTATCGTGCCAATGGCGCTATTTACATTAATGACATTGCACAACTACTCAAAGAAAAATATTTCTTTATCCCTCCACTGAAATTTTACTTAATGCCAACTTATCGTTCAGTAGATATTGATGTGAAACAGGATTTAGAACTAGCGGAAATTTTAGCGAACAAATAGCCGCACGTTACCGTGAGTGGGCATTGCTACTGCTCAATGCAGTGACAATCCCGCTTTTTTATTTTTACAGTGGTTCGTAAACCTCCCACTTGAACAATGGATATAACCAATCCTTGTTCGAAACAAAACTAGGAAAACAATATGAATATTACAAATCCAAATAACAACCGCAAAGCAGTTGTTATCTTTTCAGGTGGACAAGACTCCACCACCTGTCTGATTCAAGCCATTCAAGAATATGGTGTCGAAAATGTGGAGACTATCACCTTCCAATATGGACAACGCCACACTATTGAGCTAGAAAAAGCACAATGGATTGCACAAGATCTTGGTATTAAACAGACCCTAATTGACACCTCTGTCATCAAAGCCATCACGCAAAATGCCTTAATGGACGACAACGCAAAAATTGAGCAACAAGGTCATACGCCGAATACGTTTGTGGATGGTCGTAATGCATTATTTCTGCTTTATGCAGCCATCTATGCGAAAGGGCAAGGAATTCAAGACATTATCACTGGTGTCTGTGAAACCGATTTTAGTGGCTATCCCGATTGTCGAGATATTTTCATTAAGTCAATGAATGTCACACTCAATCTTGCGATGGATTATCAATTTAATCTTAAAACACCTTTAATGTATTTGACTAAAACACAAACATGGCAATTAGCCGATGAGCTTGGTGCATTGGATTATATTCGCCAACATACGCATACTTGTTACATCGGTGTTGAACAAGGCTGTGGTGAATGTCCAAGCTGTATATTACGTGAAAAAGGTCTACAAGAATATCTATCAATGAAAAGTGCGGTCTAAATTGTGTTTAAAATTGTAAAAGAGTTTAGCTTTGACATGGCACATATGCTTGATGGTCATGATGGGAAATGTAAAAATTTACATGGGCATACTTATAAGTTACAAGTAGAACTTTGTGGTGATTTACATCAAAGTGGTCCCAAAAGAGGTATGGTAATTGATTTTTCAGATTTAAAATCTATTGTCAAACAACATATTTTAGATCCAATGGATCATGCTTTTATTTATGATTCTCATAGTGAAAAAGAAACAAAAGTTGCTGCTTTACTACAATCTTTAGATTCTAAAACCTTTGCTTTAACCACTCGTACTACTGCCGAGGAAATGGCTCGTTTTATTTTCAACTGTTTAAAATATGAAGCACATTTGCCTATTTCTGCGATTCGTCTTTGGGAAACACCAACTTCATTTTGTGAATACGAGGAGTAAGAAACATAATGCAAGGTCAACGTGTTTTACAACAGAAATATAACATTGTTGAAATATTTGAAAGTTTACAAGGAGAAGGCTTTAATACAGGGATGCCAAGTATATTTATACGCTTTGGAAAATGTAATTTAGCCTGCCCGTGGTGTGATACTCATTATAATCAGTATAGTACTTGGACACTTTCACAGATTCTCAATAAAGTGCGGTCATTTTCTAGTAAAAATATCATTATCACAGGTGGTGAGCCGACTATTGTACCTAAACTTGATGTATTACTCGATCATTTAAAAGCCAATGGTTATTTTCTCGCAATTGAAACAAATGGTTTAAAAACAATCCCTAGGCAAATTGACTATATTGCTACAAGTCCAAAGCGGTTATATCAGTATAAATATCAGCAACAATGCATTCCGTTTGCCCATGAAGTGCGCATTGTTGCAGATGAAAATGTATTAGATTTTTGTCAGCAAATCGAGCAACAAATCAAAGCTGAGCGTTATTATCTATCGCCTTGTGAAGTAAATAGTGAAATGAATTTGCTCGACACTATTACACAATTAGGAATTTTAAACCAACGAGTTAATAAGCCGAAATGGCAATTGAGCATACAAGTACACAAATTAGTAGGAATTGAATAAAAGGTTATTTATCACCTTTTTCATTTTTTCTTACATATCACTTGATCATTGTATAATAAAATATATAATGAATTTGTTTTTATTTAAGCAGTAAAACGGCTCGGCTAATGTGAACACTCCCCCATAATCTTGAA
Organism: Pasteurella canis; assembly: GCF_900454865.1. Taxonomy (GTDB): domain Bacteria; phylum Pseudomonadota; class Gammaproteobacteria; order Enterobacterales; family Pasteurellaceae; genus Pasteurella; species Pasteurella canis. The sequence goes on from NZ_UGTV01000015.1 coordinate 1,153,939, forward strand.
AAAGATTTTCACATTAGCCATTTTTTTCTTCTTATTCCAGATCAAATCCTTTACCATTGCCTCATTCTTTTATCACTATAGGATAATTAACAGGCATGAATCATATTGAACTTGAACACATTTTAAATCAAAAATTAAATAGCCAAAGCATTTCGGACTACGCCCCTAATGGCCTACAGATAGAAGGAAAAAAAGATGTAAATAAGATCATCACAGGTGTCACAGCCAGTCAAGCGCTAATCGATTATGCCGTATCTCAGCAAGCTGATGCGATTTTAGTCCATCATGGCTATTTTTGGAAAAATGAAAATCCCTGTATTCGCGGTATGAAAAACAAACGCATTAAAACGTTATTAATGAATGATATCAATTTATATAGCTACCATTTGCCTTTAGATATTCACTCAGAATTGGGCAATAATACCCGTCTTGCTAGCCTATTAGGTATTAAAAACTTACAGCCGTTAGAACAAGGCTCTATGAGCATCCCTGTTTATGGTACATTAACCACACCATTAACAAGTGAAGAATTTGCAATGCGTATTGAACAAACTCTTCATCGCAAGCCACTTGTTTGTAGCGAAAACGCACCGCACTTAATTCATACTGTTGGGATCTGTACTGGTGGAGGTCAAAGCTATATTGATTTAGCAGCTAATCAAGGGGTTGATGCTTTTATTACTGGTGAAGTTTCTGAACAAACGATTCATTCAGCTCGTGAGCAAGGCATTCATTTTTTCTCTGCTGGTCATCATGCCACTGAACGCTATGGCATCCAAGCTTTAGGGGAATGGATTGCAGAAAATTATGGATTAACGGTTGAGTTTAAAGACATTGATAATCCAGCTTAAAGGAAGTCAGCTTTGTATTTATCCCTATTTTCCCTTATACTAACCACAATTTTTTAACATATGAAAAGGTATTGATTATGGGCTTTTTAACAAATAAACGTATTTTAATTGCAGGTGTTGCAAGTAATCGCTCTATCGCTTACGGCATTGCACAAGCGATGAAACGTGAAGGTGCAGAACTCGCTTTTACTTATCAAAATGATAAATTAAAAGGTCGTGTAGAAGAATTTGCAAAAGAATTAGGCTCAGAGATTGTTATCCCTTGTGACGTAGGTACAGATGAAAGTATTGAGCAATGTTTTACAGAGTTAGCAAAACACTGGGATAAATTTGATGGATTCGTACATTCAATTGCATTCGCACCAGCAGACCAATTAGATGGTGATTATGTTGATTCAGTTAATCGTGAGGGTTTCCGTATCGCCCATGATGTGAGTTCTTATAGTTTCGTTGCAATGGCAAAAGCAGCTCGCAGTATGTTAAATCCAAACTCAGCACTATTAACCCTTTCATACCTAGGTGCAGAACGCGCAATTCCAAACTACAATGTGATGGGTCTAGCAAAAGCCTCATTGGAAGCTAATACTCGTTTTATGGCAGCCTCTTTAGGAAAAGAAGGTATTCGTGTTAATGCAATTTCAGCAGGCCCAATCCGTACACTTGCTGCATCTGGCATTAAAAATTTCAAAAAAATGCTAGCCAATTTTGAACAAACAGCCCCTTTACGTCGAACAGTAACAATTGAAGACGTGGGCAACTCGGCTGCATTCTTATGTTCAGATCTAGCCGCAGGTGTCACAGGTGAAGTATTACACGTTGATGCAGGCTTCAGTATTGTAGCTATGGGTGAACTTGAATAAGTTTTTATTATTATTTCTAAGCGGACAGTCTTGTCCGCTTTTTTTGACGTTTAATGGATATTTCTGAATGTTCCAAAATAATCCCCTCCTTTCCCAATTAAAACAACAAATCCGAGACAGTAAACTACAAGTTGAAGGTATAGTTAAAGGTTCTGATAAAGCATTTGGTTTTCTTGAGTGTGATAAAAAAAGCTATTTCATCCCACCAGCCGCAATGAAAAAAGTCATGCATGGTGACAAAATTAAGGCGTTAATTGAAGTAATTGGTGATAAAGAACAAGCTGAACCAGACCAATTACTCGAACCTATGTTAACTCGCTTTGTTGGGCGTGTTCATTTTAATAAAGATCAAAAATTACAAATCCTAGTCGATCATCCACAAATAAATCACCCGATTGCTGCAAGCCCAACTAAATTAGTACAAGAAGAATTACAAGAAGGAGATTGGGTCGTTGCCCATCTTAAGAACCATCCATTACGGGATAATCGTTTCTTTTTTGCTCAAATTAATGAGTTTATCTGTAAAAGTGATGATGAATTTGCCCCTTGGTGGGTCACTCTAGCACGCCATCAACAATCACGTTATCCAGTAAAGGGTTTAGCGCATTACGAAATGTTAGATCAGCAAACTCGTGAAGATCTAACCGCACTTTATTTTGTGACTATTGATTCAGAAAGCACAAAAGATATGGATGATGCACTCTATATCGAACCTATTTTAACTAGTGAAGTTCAAACTGGTTGGAGATTAGTTGTTGCTATCGCCGATCCAACTGCCTATATTCCACAAGACTCACAAATTGATAAAGATGCAAAACAACGTTGTTTTACTAATTATCTACCTGGTTTTAACATCCCAATGTTACCACGTGAACTGTCTGATGAACTCTGTTCTTTAGTAAAAGACGAAATTCGCCCTGCACTTGTTTGCTATATTGACACAGATTTAGCAGGAAACATTGTAGGTAACCCTCGCTTTGTATCTGCCTATGTACAATCTAAAGCTAAACTAGCTTATAATTTAGTCTCTGACTACCTAGAACAAAAGCTAAATGCATGGCAACCAGAAAATACAGAAACAGCCCAACAAATTCATTGGCTTTTCCAATTTACGCAAGCGCGTATTGAGTGGCGCAAAAAGCACTCTTTATTATTTAAAGAAAAACCTGATTATTCATTCATCCTCAGTGAAGATGGTAAAGTAAAAGACATAAAGGCTGAATACCGTCGTACGGCAAATCAAATTGTAGAAGAGGCGATGATCGTAGCAAATATTTGTGCTGCACATTATTTAGATGAGCAAGCCCAAGGAGGTATTTTTAATACTCATAGCGGATTTGATAAAAAATGGTTAGTGTCTGCCAGCCAATTTTTATTAACTCATCTCACTAATGAAGAAAACCTAGCTGAATTAAGTCAACGTTATTCAGTGGATACCTTATCAACATTAACTGGTTATCGCCAAATGCGTCATGATCTTGAAAAAATAAACAACGATTATGTTGAATTCCGTTTACGTCGTTTCCTTACTTTTGCTGAATTTAAATCTGAACTCGCACCGCACTTTGGCTTAGGTCTATCTGGCTATGCCACTTGGACATCACCCATCCGTAAGTACTCAGATATTATTAACCATCGCCTCATTAAAGCAACGTTAACTAATCAATCTTGTGAAAAGCCACAAGAGGATATATTAACCCGCCTACAAGAAGCTCGCCGCCAAAATAGACTCGTCGAACGCGATATTGCAGACTGGCTATACTGTCGTTATTTAGCTGAAAAAGTAGAAGAAAACGTTATTTTTAATGCTGAAGTACAGGACATCACTCGGGCTGGTTTACGTGTACAGCTTCTTGAAAACGGTGCTTCAGTCTTTGTTCCAGCATCAACCTTACATAATAACAAAGATGAAATACAAGCAAACACTGATGATATTGCTTTTTATATCAACGGCGAACTTATTTATAAACTTGGTGATATAATTCAAGTAAAATTAACAGATGTGAAAGAAGCAACTCGCAGTATTATCGGAATAGTAAACTAATAGAGATAAAAAAGGGAAACAATTGTTTCCCTTTTTTATCACAATAAATCAAGTTAGCATTCTTCGTTCTCACTGGAAAAGCGTTCAATTCTTGCACCTAGACCACGTAACTTTTCTTCAATACGTTCATAACCACGGTCAATATGATAAATACGATCGACAATAGTTTCACCTGTTGCTATGCAACCTGCCAATACAAGACTAATTGATGCACGTAAATCTGTTGCCATCACTTCCGCACCAGAAAGATGATCAACGCCATGGCAAATTGCAGTATTTCCTTCGATTTCAGCTTTTCCACCCATACGGATTAACTCAGGAATATGCATAAAACGATTTTCAAAAATAGTTTCAGTGATAATACTCGTACCAGAAGCAACCATATTTAGCAAAGTAAATTGTGCTTGCATATCTGTTGGAAAACCAGGATATGGTGCAGTACGAATATTGACTGCACGAGGACGATTACCTAGCATATCTAAAGTAATACTGTTTTCTGTCACATCAACTTGTGCTCCTGCTTCACGTAATTTATCAATTACAGCATCAAGTGTATCTGCTTTCGTATTATGGCATTCAATGCGACCGCCAGAAATTGCTGCGGCAACAAGGAAGGTTCCTGTTTCAATACGATCTGGCACGATACTATGTTCACAGCCAGTTAAATGATCAACACCTTCGACGATAATCGTATCTGTCCCAGCACCTGAAATTTTCGCGCCCATTTTATTTAAAAATATGGCTGTATCAGTAATCTCAGGTTCACGGGCAGCGTTTTCAATCGTTGTTTTACCTTTAGCTAAGGTTGCAGCCATCATAATAGACAAAGTGGCACCGACACTCACTTTTTCTACAACAATACGCGTACCAACCAAACGATGATCTACAAATGCTTTAACATAACCATCTTCTAATGCAATTCGCGCACCTAAACGCTCTAATCCACTAATATGTAAATCAACGGGACGAGCACCAATTGAACATCCTCCTGGTAATGACACTTGTCCTTGATTAAAACGCGCAACTAATGGCGCTAATGCCCAAATAGAGGCTCGCATCGTTTTAACGAGCTCATATGGCGCAATAAAATGATCGATTTTTGATGCATCTAAATGCACCGCACCATGTTCATCACGTTCAACAACAACACCTAATTTACGTAAAATTTTTAATGTTGTTTCAATATCTTTTAACTCTGGTACATTAGTTAATGTAACTGGCTCTTCCGACAAAATAGCGGCAAATAAAATCGGTAACGCTGCATTTTTTGCACCAGAAATATTAACCGATCCTTTTAAACGAGATTGCCCGTAAACACGAAATTTTTGCATAAGAATGTCCCACAACTTACTTTAAGAAAGTTGATTAAATAAGCGATCACGCTTCCATTTTTCAACAGTATAGGTTTTAATTGTTAATGCATGAATTGCATTACTTGAAATATATTCCATTAATGGTGCGTAAATCAGTTGCTGTTGCTTCACTCTAGATAAACCTGCAAACTCATCACTCACAGCTATCACGCCATAATGAGCATTCTCACCTTGTACATATACTTCATCTAAGTTTAATGCTTCTTTTAAAATTCGTTCTATTTCTTGCGTTTCCATTAACTATTTTCCGTCGGATTGAACAAATGTTGCTATCCAAGCGGATAGCCCAAATAAATCTGCCAGAGTAAAAAATTGGCTTGGCACATTTTTCAAAATAATACGTTGCTCCCGTTTTACCGTCGTTTGGCAATATTGCAAAAAATCACACAACAATGCAAAGCCAGCAGAATCAATTCTATTCACCTGAGACAGATCCCAATAGATATATGACATGCTGAGTTTTTCTGCTGATAAAAAAGAAGCACGTTGCTCCCATAAAGGCAGCAACGTGTCACGAGATAACTCCCCAATTAATTGGAAAGCTATTTTATCATCATTTTTGTTTATTGCCCAAGTTAAACTTTTTAGTGCTTTCATTTACTTATTTACTTAATGTCACTGGTACTTTAGCTGCTTTTTCAACTTGGTCAGTTAGTGCATCTAAACCGCTTTTTGCAATTGTTGGTGCCCATTCTTTTTCTTTCGTTTCAACCATACTGACACCTTCAGCACTCATATCAAATACTTGCCATTTACCAGATTTGCTATTTTTGTACCAATAAAAAGTTAAATTAACGGGTGCCTGATTACCACTTTGAATCACTTTGACACGAATACTGGCTGTTTTATCTGCTGATTCTGTTTTTGGCTTTTCAATTTGTAATTTTTGGTCAGAATACAAGGTTAATACTTGTGCATAAGTCTGTTCAATATATTGTTCAAAGGCAACAAAGAACTTTTCCCTTTGCTCTGGTGTAGTCGCTTTAAAATTTTTACCTAGCACTTTTGAGCCCGCATATTTAACATGAACATAAGGCATCAGTTCAGTACGCACAATTGTTCTCAAATAATTAGGGTCTTGTTTAATTTTAGCTTGATTAGCTGTAATGTTTTTAAATAATTTATCTGATACTTCTACAGTTAAATCATAAGGCGTATCTGCTGCAAATACTTGGAGAGAAAAAAGTGCAGTTATAATTACCACCATTTTTGCCATCATACTTTTTAATACTGTTGACATAGTATTCTCCTATTTAACTTCTTAACAAATTTAAAATTCAGCACTATTGCTCACTTACTTCTGGGTTAGTACTCGTATCGTTTTTATTACGATCACCATATAAGAATTGTCCAACTAAGTCCTCTAACACTAATGCAGATTTTGTATCTACAACTCGCTCACCCTCTTTCCACATCGCAACTTCACCATCATCAAAACCAACACTTAATGCAATATATTGCTCACCTAATAAGCCTGATGTTTTAATTGATAAAGAACTTGTTTCTGGAATTTCATTATAACGTTCATCAATTGCAATTGTTACAATGGGTAAATAACTTTTCTCATCTAAAGTAATATCAGTCACACGACCAATAACAACCCCGCCCACTTTCAGTGGAGCACGGACTTTTAGTCCACCAATATTATCAAAAGTTGCATGAATTTTATAAGATTTAGTTTCACTAAATCCTTGTATATTCGCCACCTTTAAGCCTAAAAAGACTAATGCAGCAATACCTAATAATAAAAATAAACCAACCCAAAATTCATATATCCGCGTTTGTCGCATACTATTTCCTTTATATCCAACTAATTAAATCAAGCAATAATTAACTCGCACCAAACATTAATGCCGTTAATACAAAATCTAAACCCAATACGACTAATGAAGCATGTACAACCGTTCTAGTTGTGGCTTTACTAATTCCTTCTGAAGTTGGAATACAATCATAGCCATTAAATAATGCAATCCAAACAACAGCTATAGCAAAACAAACACTTTTAATAAAACCATTTAATAAATCATTTTCCCAAGTCACTGCGTTTTGCATAACAGACCAAAAACTACCTGCATCAACACCTTTCCAGTCTACGCCAACTAATGAGCCTCCCCAAATACCAATTGCAGTAAAAATTACAGCAAGAATTGGCATTGCTATCACACCAGCCCAAAAGCGCGGTGCAATAACACGACGAAGAGGATCAACTGCCATCATTTCTAAACTGGATAATTGTTCTGTTGCTTTCATCAAACCAATTTCAGCAGTTAAAGCAGATCCTGCTCTTCCTGCAAATAAAAGTGCGGTCACAACGGGACCTAATTCACGTAATAGCGAAAGCGCGACAAGTTGCCCTAAACTCGTTTCTGCGGAAAAATCCACTAAGACAACATAACCTTGTAGACCCAATACCATACCAATAAATAAACCTGATAGCATGATAATAAGTAAAGACTGGACGCCAAGCACATGCAGTTGTTTCACTAATAAAGGGAAATGCTTTCTGACTTGTGGCTTGCCGACTAGTGCCCCCCACAACATAAACCCTGCCCGCCCAGCTGCACGGCAAGCACTAATTGCGTTGTGCCCAAAATGAGAAATAAATTTGATCATTTAAATAGTTCCTCCACATAGTCTTGCGCAGGAAAATGAAAACGAACAGGTCCATCCGCCTCTCCATCTAAAAATTGGCGAACTTGGGGATCTTTACTTTGTAGCAATTGAGTTGAGGTCCCTTCTGCAATCACACGCTTATCAGCAATAATATAAGCATAATCAGCAATACTTAATACTTCTTGCACATCATGAGACACAACAATAGAAGTAAGTTGTAATGCTTCATTTAATCGTTTAATTAAACTTAAAATGACGCCCATACTAATCGGATCTTGGCCAGCAAAGGGCTCATCAAACATAATGAGTTCTGGATCAAGTGCAATTGCTCTCGCTAAAGCTGCACGTCTTGCCATCCCACCTGATAACTCGGAAGGCATTAAATCTGCTGCGCCACGCAAGCCTACAGCCTCAAGCTTCATCAAAACAATCTTACGAATCAATGACTCAGGAAGATGTGTATGTTCACGAATGGGGAATGCGACATTATCAAAAGTAGAAATATCAGTAAATAGTGCTCCTGACTGAAATAGCATCCCCATTTTTTGGCGAACTTGATATAGTTCTGAATTAGAAAGCTGACAGATATTTTGTCCATCAAACCAAATCTCACCTTTCTCTGGCTGTAGCTGACCACCAACTAACTTCAGTAATGTTGTTTTACCTATCCCAGAAGGCCCCATAATTGCAGTAATTTTTCCTTTTTCAAACTGCAAATTCAAATTGTCATAAATTGTGCGCTCGCCTCGTCTAAAAGTGAGATTTTTCACTTCGATTAAGGGATTATTCATAAAATCTCTTTACTAACTAGAATACGTCAAAATTAAAGGGGGATATTCTACCAATTCCCCTTGAATGTCAAATTTTCGTCGATGCAAAATATACGCTCTTTCGACTATTTATATATGAAAACGTTCATTAAGATAAAATTTTTTTGAAAACAAACCCAACATTGATTTGTTTTATAAAAATTATGCTATGATTAGAGGTTAATGATTAACCCTAGCTAAATTTAAAATACGTTTTATGAATATTCGTTGGAATATTGTTTTATCTGCTATTGCGCTTGTATTACTTGCTTGGTTTTATTCACTTAATCAAAGTGAAGACAATCTTAGTACACTAATAAAAAAGCCAGATAGCCCAGAATATACAGGTCAAAAAATGAGAACAACTGTATTTTCTCCAACTGGAAAAAAACAATATTTTGCTTCCGCTGAATCAATCTCACATTTTACAACATCGGGTAAAACACATTTTCAAATGCCTATGGTTTATTTATTTGATATTGATACATTAAATACTGATTCTGGCAACGATAAAGAAAGTTGGAAATTGAGTGCTAACAAAGCCGTTTTAACTAAAAACAATATGCTGTATTTAGAAGGGAATGTCATTGCAGAAAGTCTTTTTACCCATTCTCGTTTACAACGTGTTGAAACAGAAAGTGCCGTTGTTAATTTATCAACACAAGACATTACATCAGATACAACAGTGAAGATTTATGGACAAAACTTCCACTCAACAGGTTTAAAATTAAGTGGCAATTTGCATCAACAAATTGCGACATTAAAAGAGCAGGTAAATACATACTATGAAATCAACAAGCAATAAACTCATCTTTTTAGCCACATTACTCACTGTGACATTACCTGCTTTTGCGCTTAAAAATGACTCACAGCAGCCGATTAATATCGTATCTGATAATCAATCTTTAGATATGGATAATAGTATTGTGACATTTACTGACAATGTCGTCATTACCCAAGGCTCTATTTTAATTAAGGCAAATAAAGTTATTATTAAACGCCCAGCTGATAATTCAGGCAAAAAAGACACGATTGAGGCATTCGGGAATCCTGTTACATTTTTTCAAAAACTTGATGATGGGAAACCCGTTGAAGCGCAAGCCAATAAAGTCCACTACGATCTAAGTCATGAGTTTTTGACCTTAACTGGTAATGCACAATTGAAACAATTGGATAGTAAAATCCATAGCGATATGATTACTTATGATGTAAATAAACAACAATTAAAAGCAAATAGTACTGGTCATGCTCGTGTCAGAACTATTTTAATTCCAACACAATTAAATGATAAAAATAAGAAATAAGGTTTGCCATGTCTATCCTTTATGCTGAGAATTTAGCTAAAAGCTATAAAAGCCGTCAAGTTGTTTCAGATGTAAGTTTAACTGTACATGCAAATGAAATTGTTGGATTACTTGGTCCAAATGGTGCGGGAAAAACAACTACATTTTATATGGTTGTTGGGCTCGTCAATCATGATCAAGGTAAAATTCGTATTGATGATGAAGATATTAGTTTATTACCTATGCACAACCGTGCCCAAATAGGTATTGGCTATCTTCCACAAGAAGCTTCTATTTTTCGACGTCTAAGTGTCTACGATAATTTAATGGCAGTGCTTGAAATCCGTAAAGATCTTACCCATGAACAACGTCGAGCAAGAGCTGATGAACTTATTGACGAATTTAATATTGGTCATATCCGTAATAACTTAGGACAATCACTCTCTGGTGGGGAACGTCGCCGTGTCGAAATTGCTCGTGCTTTGGCTGCAAATCCTAAATTTATTTTACTTGATGAGCCGTTTGCGGGAGTAGACCCCATTTCAGTAATTGATATAAAAAAAATAATTATGGATCTACGTGACCGTGGTTTAGGTGTGCTGATTACTGATCATAATGTTAGAGAAACGCTTGACGTATGCGAAAGAGCATACATTGTTAGTGCAGGCAAAATGATTGCAACGGGTACACCTGAAGAAATTCTAAACAACGAACAAGTGAAACGTGTATATTTAGGCGAAGAATTTAGACTGTAGTTATGATTAAATTTACCGAATTACTGAAACCTGAACATATTCGTCAAGGGTTAATTTGTACTAGCAAGAAACGCTTATTTGAAATTATTACTCAAGTCATTGCAGAGCAAGTTCAATTTGAAAATGCAGAACAATTTTGTTTTGAATGTTTGTTAAGCAGAGAGAAAATTGGCAACTCTGGATTAGGTAATGGAATTGCCATGCCAAAAGCACGAATTCCTGAAGGTAAACAGCCCCTTGCCGTTTTCATTCATTTAGACTCACCGATTGAATATGAATCAGCTGATCACCGTGAAGTCGATTTAATTCTTGCTCTTTTAATACCAGAAAAAATGTGTGAGCAATATATTTCTGTACTGCCTGAAATTGCAGAAAAGTTATCTGATAAAACACTTTGCAAACGATTAAGATCAGCACAAAGTGTTGATGAAATTTGGCATATTTTTGAAAATATAGATCAGCTTAACTCACAGCAAGATGAACATCAAGATAATGACGAAGCTGTCGAATATAATACTACATCCGTTTAATTAACTAGTAACAGGTAAGCTTATGGAAATTATTATTATAAGTGGCCGTTCAGGTGCAGGGAAATCTGTTGCTCTCCGTGCTTTAGAAGATATTGGTTATTATTGCGTTGATAATTTACCTCTAGATTTGCTCCCTAAACTAGCGGATATTTTATCAGTAAATCATAAATCTGTTGCAATCAGCTTAGATATTCGTAATTTACCCTATTCATCAAAAACACTTGAACTATTACTGAATAAAGTACAAGAACAACATCAAATTAAAATTATTTTCTTAGATACTGATCGCAGCACTTTAATTCGCCGTTATAGTGACTCACGCCGTTTACATCCATTATCTGTTCAAGATTTATCATTAGAAGCTGCGATTGACGAGGAACAAAACCACTTAGATCCTCTTATTCAATGTGCTAATTTAATTATTGATACAACGCGTCTTTCTACTCATGAGTTAGCTGAACGTTTACGTAATTTTCTGCGTGGTACATCAGATAAAGACTTAAAAATTATTTTCCAATCTTTTGGCTTTAAATATGGTTTACCACTAGATGCAGACTATGTATTTGATGTCCGTTTTTTACCAAATCCACATTGGAATCCTGAATTACGCCCGTTAACTGGCTTAGATGATGCTGTTGCAGAATTTTTAAATAAACATAATGAAGTTAATCACTTTATTTATCTTACGCGTAACTACATTGAAACTTGGCTGCCGATGTTAGAGCAAAATAATCGCAGTTATTTAACTATTGCCATCGGTTGTACTGGTGGAAAACATCGCTCAGTGTATATCACGGAACAACTTGGACAATATTTCCAAGCTAAAGGAAAAAATGTTCAAATTCAGCATAAATCACTCACCAAACACAAGAAGAGCTAAACAAACAAAAAAGGAACAGTTTTGTTCCTTTTTTAACGCTTGTTCACTTCCACAATCTCACTAATAATACGACCTTGCAGTAAGGTTGTTTTTAAACGTTCTCCAACACGAACCTGTTGAATATTTGTCACAGCTTGACCTAAAGAATTTTCTGCGATCGAATACCCTCGAGCTAAGACTTTTAATGGGCTTAGCCCATCTAACTTACCACAAGCATGGGCCAATTGGTGTTGTTTTTGTGTAAATAGACGATTCAATGCGATATTCAGTCTTGTCTCTACTTGATAAACATATTGTTGTTGCTTCTGTACACGTAAAGGCAATAGATTATTTTGTATTCGCTTCGACAAGATACTCAATTTATCCTGACGTTTATCTATTTGTGCTTGTGTACTTAACTGCAAACGATGGAACAGCTGTTGCATTCTTTGCTGCTGCATTCTTAACTGCACATGTGGATGTTGACGTTGTAAACGAAGCCGAACATATTGCAAAGCTTGACTTTTCTCACTAAAGACGCGATCTAGTGCTATTTCTAAACGCTGTTTTTTATAAACCAGTTGTTGTAATAATTCTTGCTGATCACGACTGACTAATTCCGCTGCTGCTGAAGGAGTAGGAGCGCGTAAATCAGCCACAAAATCCGCGATCGTCACATCTGTCTCATGTCCAACCGCACTAATAATTGGAATCACTGAATTAAAAATTGCGCGTGCTACAAGCTCTTCATTGAAACACCAGAGATCCTCTAACGAGCCACCTCCTCGACCGACAATTAATACATCCACTTCTCGGCGCTGGTTTGCCAGCTCAATCATTTGTACAATTTCAATAGCAGCATCTTTACCCTGTACAGCAGTAGGATAAATCACGATTTTCAAGCTAGGATCTCGCCGTCGCAATATGTGCAAAATATCTTGTAATGCTGCCCCCGTTTTAGATGTCACAATACCAACAGCTTTACTAAAGGGCGGTAGATTTTTCTTAAGATTTTGTGCAAACAGCCCTTCTGCAGCTAACTTCATTTTTAACGTTTCAAACTGCTGCTGTAATAGACCCTCGCCCGCAGGATGCATGCTTTCAATAATAATCTGATAATCACCTCGCGCCTCATATAAACTGACACTTGCACGAACTAATACTTGCATACCATTTTGCGGACGAAAACTAACACGTAAGTTTTTCATACGGAACATTGCTGCGCGTATCTGAGCATGTTCATCTTTTAAAGTTAAATACCAATGCCCTGATACTGGCTGACTAAAATTAGAAATTTCACCCGTTAACCAAACTTGTCCTAGTTGATTTTCTAGCATTAAACGTACAGATTGATTCAATTGAGAAACAGAATAAATTTGATCAGACATTATTAGAAATACCTTAATTTAGTACATTAATTGCTTCGTTTATAACAGTAACAGATAAAATCACTACAATGACTCAAGCAATACCCAACCATCATCAATCCAGTTACATAACGAGTCAATGAACAAGTCTAATGCTGTTTCTGGCTCTTCAGTCTGTGAGCACAAGCTTGTTAAATACGCAAAATCCACTCGCTTACCATCAGCAAGTTGTTTTAGGACTTGTGCTTCTATTTCATTTAACTCATCTAGCCATTCACCGTTTGCATAAAGGCGTAATGGGTTCTCAAGATAAACTAACTTACAATTATTATCTTGTACAATTGTACTATTCTCTTCTAAAAGCGACCGTACTTCGTCTAAATCACAATATTCCTCAGTTTCCAATAAATCATAACGTCTACTACTCACAGTTGTCGCTACAGCATGTTCAAATAAATGCTCAAATTGTTCTGATTCCGCTAATTGATCCAAAAATTGCTGTTTCATTGTTCTGACCATTACAGAATCTAGTTTACCTGTTTCCTGTTCAGCTGGAGTAAGACGCAGTGGAATATGTAGCTCAGTTGTAGCTATATCAGGTAGTGCTTGACAAATCACTTTGTTCACATTTTCTAATAAATCAGCCATATTAGGGTAACGTAAACCAAAAGAGAAAGTTAAACAATCGTTTTCCGCAACACCATAATGTGATAAACGAGAGGGCACATAAAGAACATCGCCTGGAGCTAAAACCTCATCTAAAATTAGCTCTCCCATATCGTCAAAAATACGGATCGGCTGATTTGCTTTAAATTCTGTGCTTGGATCACACCATTTACCTAATTGCCAACGACGATGACCATAGCCTTGGACTAAAAACACATCATATTCGTCATAATGCTTACCAACAGAGCCACCTTTAGGTGCATAAGACACCATAATATCATCGCGTTGCCACTGTGGAATAAACCCAAATGCCCCCCAAAGCTCTCCCAATTCAGTTGACCATTGCTCTAGATTTTGAACTAAAACAGACCACTTCTCAGGCAAACCTTTAAAATCGTTAGTATTCAATGGACTACACTTTACTTGCCAATCATTATCTGAAAACTGTTTAATTAGACGCGCTGTGACATCTTCTTGTTGTGCTAACTCAATAATATCTTCTGGCTGAAACATATTGACTATTTGTGGTAAGCCATTACGAATTAATAGCGGTTTTTTTTGCCAATAATCACGTAAAAAGATCGCCGAGGTTATATTTTCTGGTAAACAAAATTTCATATGTCATCCTATTTTTTTTCTTTCTGTTGAGCAGCTTGTTGCTCAGCACGTTTACGACGAATTTCCTTTGGATCAGCCAATAATGGACGATAGATCTCAACGCGATCGCCTTCTTTTAACAAATCTGTGAGTTTTGCGGGACGGCTAAAAATACCTACTTTATTTTCTCGTAAATCAATTTCAGTAAATTGTTGCAAAATACCTGACTGCAAAATAGCAGTTTGAATCATTGTACCTTCTTCTACACTGAGTTTCTTTAAATAATGTCTATTAGGATAGGCATAAACAACTTCAATATTAATTTGCGCCACCGTATACCTCTTTTGCTCTCTGTTTAAAGGCGTGAATCATTCTGGTTGTTAAATGAGTAAAAATCTGCCCAAATGCCATAGCAATAAGTGGATTAGAAAATTCAAATTCTAATTTTAATGCGATTTTACAACTGTGTTCATCTAATTGGTCAAAAGTCCATTCTCCTTGTAAAAATTTAAAAGGACCTTCCACTAATTGCATTTTAATTGAACGATTTTCCAACATTGTATTTTGGGTTGTAAAACGTTGACGGATCCCTGCTTTTGCAATGACTAATTCTGCTGTAACTTGATTTGTTTGATCAGTTAAAGTGCGTCCCGCTACACAACCTGGTACAAAATCAGGATACTGTTCATAATTATTGACTAATTGATACATCTGCTGTGCACTATAAGCAACTAATGCACTTTGATTAATTATTGGCATCTTATTACTACTTATTTTTCAAAAAAATTTTGTGTATTATAACGGAAAAGTGTGCTCTAAATAAGCAAAGAATTGGGACAACGACAATGAACTTTAAACAACTATTTATTTTATTATTAGAAAATCGACAAAAACAGCCATCCCCAATTCAATTCAATCAAGTTAAATCGATCCTTCTTCGACCGTTAGGTTTTGCGATCGGTGATGCTGCTGTCCATACTGCTCACCTCAAACAACTAAAAGCCCTCTTTCCCCAAGCAAAACTAGGCGTTGTTGTGCACGGTGCTAATAAAGCAATTTACCAAGCTTCAGGGCTGGTTGATGAATTTGTGGAGCGTAATCTTTTTAGTTATATCAAACACAGTAAAAAATGGGATCTTCTACTCGATTTTGAAAACAACTTTAATTCTTCTTCTCTCTTCATGGATCGGATTTTGATGCCCAAATGGATTGTTATTTTCCGCAAATATAATAAGAAGTATTACAATTTTGAGACAATTAAAAGCTATGATATTCATTGTCCTCAAAAAGATAATGCGCGTTTAAGTCATTATTTAATGCAATCTGTGTTTGCTGAACATTTTGTGTTGCCAGAACCAGAAAGCGTACTAAATACAACAAAAGAAAATCGCCAAAAAGTCGAAAACTTTTGGCAAAACAATAAGTTTCGCTTACTCCTCTGCCCTCAAGGTAGCAAACGACAAATTCCTGAATCTGAACTCGCGACATTACTCAATGCCAGTTTAGTCGGCGAACTCAATCAAAAAGTAGAATGTCTCGTCGGCTACACGCCAACTGCTCAAAATTATTGTGCGCAGCTTATACAATTATGTCCAACATTGGAGATTAAATGCTCACCTAAAACCAGTTTGGACGAATATTTAGCACTCGTTGAAAGTGCTGATCTTGTTGTTGCAGTAGATGGTGGATCATTACATTTAGCTTGTGCTTTCCAAAAGCCATTACTCAGTTTTTTTGCTAACAGCCAACCTAATTTAGGCACTTGGGAGCCTCTAATTCCTTCTGATATTCCACACCTTAAAGTCATTAGTGCTCATAGCGAGAACACGACTTCTGGAAATACGCAAAATTTCCCATTGGAAAAGGCTATTCCTTGGTTAACTCAACAGATCACAAGAGCACAACATTGAGTAAAAAGTCGTTTTCCGCTACAATACGCCACTATTTTTGAGTTGTGGAAGAGAGAGAATGTCTGAAATCAAATTAATTGTGGGATTGGGTAATCCAGGCGATAAATATACGGATACTCGCCACAATGCGGGTGAATGGTTAATTGCACGTTTAGCACGTCGCTATAATATTAATTTAGTTCTCGAAAATAAGTATTTTGGTAAAACTGCGCGTGCTATCATTCATGGCCATGAAATACGTTTTTTAGTCCCGACCACATTTATGAACTTAAGTGGAAAAGCCGTGAGTGCACTGGCTAACTTCTATCGTATTAAACCTGAAGAAATTTTAGTCATTCATGATGAATTAGATTTACCACCAGGTGTTGTAAAAATTAAACAAGGTGGGGGACATGGTGGTCATAATGGCTTACGCGATACAATTGCACAATTAGCAAATAATAAAAATTTCTACCGTTTACGTGTTGGTATTGGTCATCCCGGTGATAAAAATTTAGTATCTGCTTATGTATTAAGCAAACCTTCACCAACTGACTGGCAGTTGATTGATAAAGCATTAGATGAAGCCACCGCCTGTATTGAAGTTTTAATCAAAGAAGGGATCACTAAAGCGACAAACAGATTAAACAGTTTTAAAGCATAATTATTTTTTAAAGATCACAACGTATTAAGGAAAGAATATGGGATTTAAATGTGGCATTGTTGGTTTACCTAACGTCGGAAAATCGACATTATTTAATGCATTAACTAAAGCGGGTATTGAAGCAGCAAATTACCCATTTTGTACGATTGAACCTAATACTGGCGTAGTACCAATGCCCGATTCTCGTCTAGATGCACTTGCGGCTATCGTTAATCCAGAACGTGTCCTCCCAACAACAATGGAGTTTGTTGATATTGCAGGACTAGTTGCGGGGGCAAGTAAAGGTGAAGGATTAGGGAATAAATTTTTAGCTAATATTCGTGAAACAGATGCTATTGGACATGTTGTTCGTTGTTTTGAAAATGACGATATCGTACATGTTGCAGGTAAAATTGATCCTGCCGAAGATATTGATACGATTAACACAGAATTAGCATTAGCAGATTTAGATAGCTGTGAGCGAGCCATACAACGTTTACAAAAACGTGCTAAAGGCGGTGATAAAGAGGCTAAGTTTGAACTCTCTATCATGGAAAAAATCTTACCTGTCCTTGAAAATGCAGGAATGATTCGTTCAATTGCTTTGGATAAAGATGAGTTACATGCGATCAAAGGCTATAACTTCTTAACATTAAAACCAACAATGTATATTGCGAATGTCAATGAAGATGGTTTTGAAAATAATCCTTATTTGGATCGTGTACGTGAAATTGCAGAAAAAGAAGGTGCAGTAGTTGTACCTGTGTGTGCTGCAATTGAATCTGAAATTGCAGAATTAGACGATGATGAAAAAATTGATTTTCTCCAAGATCTAGGTATCGAAGAACCTGGTCTAAATCGTGTTATTCGTGCAGGCTATAAATTACTCAACTTGCAAACTTACTTTACTGCGGGTGTTAAAGAAGTACGCGCTTGGACCATTCCTATTGGTGCGACAGCACCAAAATCAGCTGCAGTGATTCATACGGATTTTGAAAAAGGCTTTATTCGTGCTGAAGTCATTTCATATGATGACTTCATCCAATATAAAGGCGAATCTGGCGCCAAAGAGGCAGGCAAATGGCGCTTAGAAGGAAAAGACTATATAGTACAAGACGGCGATGTGATGCACTTCCGCTTCAATGTCTAAAATTGATTAAAAGAGCACCGCACTTTAATTATATAAGTGCGGTGCTTTTTCATTGACATTCATCATAAAAAAATAAGAGAAGACAAGATGTCGAATAAAAAAATTGGATTATTATCCCTGACTGCATTAGTACTCAGTTCAATGATCGGTTCAGGAATCTTCAGTCTGCCTCAAAATATGGCTGAGGTCGCTGGTGCTGAAGCATTAATTATTGGCTGGATTATCACTGGTATTGGTATCATCTTTCTTGGCTTATCTTTTTTCTATATATCTCGCTTGAAACCTGAACTTGATGGTGGAATTTATACTTACGCACGTGAAGGCTTTGGCGATTTAGTGGGATTTCTCTCTGCATGGGGATACTGGTTGTGCGCGACAATCGGGAGTGTAGGATATTTAGTTGTTGCCTTTGAAGGATTAGGTTTATTCACTGATAGCGCAGATCATGTACTATTTGGGCAAGGCAATACGCTTTTTGCTTTTTTGGGTGCTTCCATTGTTGTTTGGTTAGTTCACTGGTTGATCACAAGAGGCGTCAAAGAAGCCGCTTTTCTTAATCTACTCGCCACTTTTGTGAAAGCTTTCCCATTAATCTTATTTATTCTCTTAGCTGCTTGGTATTTTTCACCACAAACCTTTAATTATGATATTAAAGCCGTTGAACTAAAGAATAATATTTCCGATCAAGTTAAAAATACGATGTTAATTACATTATGGGTGTTTGTTGGTGTTGAAGGTGCTGCTGTCCTTTCAGCACATGCTAAAAAACGCAGTGATGTCGGACTAGCTACCGTATTAGGTATTGTGATTGCCTTAATTTTATATGTTGCAATTACAGTTTTATCGCTCGGGATCCTACCTCGTGAAACAATTGCCAATATGCCGAATCCTTCTATGGCAGGGTTGCTAGAAAGTATGATTGGCAGTAGTGGCAAAATTATTATAACCGCTTGTTTAATTGTCTCCGTACTCGCCTCATACATTAGTTGGACAATGTATTCAGCCGAAGTCCCTTATCGTGGCGCAAAAAATGGCGCATTTCCTAAAATCCTCAATAAAGTGAATCAAAATGAGACTCCAATCAATTCACTTTGGTTTACTAATATCGTTGTACAATTTTGCTTAATATTAGTACTAATGACCGGGAAAAGCTACAATGCGCTGTTATTGATCTCAACCTCTATGATTCTAGTACCCTATTTATTAATTGGTGCTTATTTACTTAAATTATCTATTCAACAAAATAGTGCTTGGCACATCAAGTTAACAGGTCTGATAGCATCTATTTATGGTTTATGGATTCTTTATGCCGCAGGCTTAAACTACTTATTACTATCTGTCTTACTTTATGTACCAGGCATCGTTATTTATTTATATTCAAGGTACCAACATCAAGGTAAAACTCTACAACTTAAAACAAACGAAAAAGTTTTACTATGTATAATTACTGTGGCGTTTATATTTGCGCTATATAATAACATAAACAATCTTACCTAATTAAGTGCTGGCAAAAGTGCGGTCAGTTTTAGCGCATTTTTGCCATCTCTTTTCTAATCCATTGTAGAAAAAGCATTTTCTTTGGATGAGTAGTAAAGTCAGTTTCTGATAATAAATAATAAGCAGAACCATCAGGTATAAAACCATAAGGTGCTTGCAAAATCCCTTGATTAATTTCCTGTTCGACCATCCACTGAGAAACAAGTGCTACCCCAACTCCACCAAGTGCGCCTTGTAAAGCAAGAAAAAAACGCTCAAAAAAGACATCATGATACAAAGGAAAATCTATACCTGTTCTTTCCATCCAATCTTGCCAAGCTCGTGGGCGAGTATAAGTATGTAACTTTTGTTTTAATGTTAAATTTGGGATATGTACAGGTCCCATATATTCATCTGCTATTTTTTCTGCGTACAAATTCTGTGACCAAATAAAATCATTACGACGCAACGCAATATCAATCGTATGGCGCTTAAAATCCACTTGACCACCAGCAGCCAAAACGACAAGATTAAATTGATATTCGGCTTGAAACTGTGCCATTCGTGGAATCAACCATTTCATTGCTAAAGTAGGTTCACAAGACACAACGAGATCATCATTTTGTTTCTTATTAATTTTTTGTAAACCCAATTCCAATGTATTGAAAGCAGCTTGGCAAGTTTCATATAAACATTGTCCTGTTGCAGAAAGCACTAAATTACGCCCATTTTTTACAAACAATGCTTCAGCAAAATACTGCTCAAGTAATTTAATTTGTTTACTCACTGCACTATGAGTGACTGACAATTTTTCTGCTGCCATAGTGACACTGCCATACTCTGCCACAAAATAGAAAAACTTAAGTGCCTTTATTGGCAAGCGCTTTATTTGTTCCAAAATCTCACACCTCATTGTCATTTTTTTCAATTTTATCCTAATTTATTTTCAGGCAAAATACAGGCAGTTTTACTTTTGTTCAAGGAGAAAAAATGGATGAATTAATCGCTGTAATGAGTATTACTGTTCTCGCTGTTATCAGCCCTGGTAGTGATTTTGCAATGGTTAGTAGAAATAGTTACCTCTATGGTAAAAAAGCAGGTATGCTCACAGCTATTGGTATTGCTACCGCTGTATGGGTACATGTATTTTATACAGTTTTTGGGGTAAGTATACTGCTTATTACATTCCCAATACTGTTCCATTTTTTCAAAATATTAGGTGCCTGTTATCTCATTTATATTGGCATACAAACTTATCGTCATCCAGTAATACAAGTCAATTTACAACTTACGGATACACTATTAACGTCTATGTCCGCCTTCAAGATAGGTTTTATCACTAACGCATTTAACCCTAAAACAACACTTTTTGTATTAAGTACTTTCACACAAATGGTCAATGCTAAAACGTCTCTTTGGATTCAATTAGGTTATGGTGCATTTATGTCACTAACTCATCTTATATGGTTTGCACTCGTTGCCTTATTATTATCACAAACTGCTATTCGTCATTTGTTATTAGCCAAACAAATCTATATCAATCGGATAATTGGCGTAATTTTAGTCGTACTAGGTAGTTTATTACTTATTTAGCACTATACTGTCTCATTTTTATTGTATTAAATCTTCTTTATCTGTCGAAATAAATAGTCTATATCTTGTTCAGTTTGGTATAGTAATCATACTTCATCTACATCGAACTAAAGTAGCTCACTTTTTTAAGGAATAATGATAATGACACTATCCGATCTTCTCCAACGACGCCGTGCTGTACGTTATTTTGATCCAGAACACCCACTTGATGACCAGAAAGTAAAATATTGTTTACAGCTCGCGACATTAGCCCCAACGAGTTCTAATATGCAACTATATGAGTTTTATCATATTACTGACAAGACCTTGCTGAGCAAGTTAGCTGAGGCCTGTTTAAACCAGCAAGCTGCCACCAGCGCACAACAGATGGTCGTATTCGTTACTCGTCAAGATTTATATCAGCAGCGAGCACAGGCGATCTTAGATTTTGAAATTGACAACATAAAGCGCAATAGCCCAGTCGAGCGTCACGCTAATCGTATCAAGGGGAAAACAGATTACTATGGCAAATTAATGCCTTTTGCTTACCGCCGTTGCTTCGGTCTTCTTGGTTTATTTAGAAAAGTACTAGCTAAAACAATCAGTCTATGGCGACCTATCTATACGGAAATGTCAGAATCGGATATGCGAGTCGTGACACACAAAAGTTGTGGATTAGTCGCCCAAACTTTTATGCTCGCAATGACAGAACAGGGTTATGATACTTGTCCAATCGAGGGTTTAGATAGCAGTCGGGTTAAGAAAATTTTAGCCCTTCCAGCAGGAGCTGAAATTAATATGATTGTCTCTTGTGGGGTACGTAAAGCAGGTAGAGGTATCTGGGGGGAACGATATCGCATTCCTTTTGAGCAGATTTATTACCAAAAATAGTCAATAACAAATAAAAAATGGGCATTTAAGATGATTTATCATGTTAAATACCCATTTTATCTCTTAGCTAGACCGTATTTTAAACGATATAAGCTATTTCTTCGAAAAAAGAGAGTTTATTGACATTTCAATCTATCCCCGAAATTAAAGCTTATCCATTCAGTTGATTTTCTACAACATCATCAAACTTTCTCAAAACAGACCGCACTTTTACTGTCGCAGTACACATCTAAGCAGAGATCAACTCAGCTTGTGTTAATACAACTTGTTGTAATACGCGAATTCCAGCCTCAATATCTTCCCATTTAGTAAACTCCAATGGATTATGGCTAATACCATCACGCGATGGTACAAAAATCATTCCTGTTGGACATAACTTTGCCATATGCATAGCATCATGCCCTGCACCACTTGGCATAATCTCATAACTATAGCCCAATTGCTCAGTTGCCAGACGAATCTGTTCAATAACATCATCGGATAAAATAACAGGACTGTCCTTAGAAATCAGCTGTAATTCTGTTTTTAAACCACGTTTTACAGAAACTTCTTCAAGCTGTTTTTGCAAAGCAATAAAAACTGACTCTCTTGCCGAAACATGGATACCTCGGATATCCACTAACAATTCACAAGCACCAGGTACCACATTCATTACACCAGGTTTGACGGCTAAATTTCCAACTGTCGCAACAGTTGAATGTCCCGCAGTAATCGCAGCTTGTTCAATAGCTAATGCCACTTCTGCGCCACCTAATAAAGCATCATGGCGATAATGCATAGCGGTAGCACCTGAATGATCTGCTTGTCCTTGAATTTTGACTAGACAGCGAATTGGTGCAGCAATCCCTGTAACGACACCAATTGTTTTATTTTCATTTTCTAAACGCGGTCCTTGTTCAATATGTAATTCAAAAAAACATTTAAACTCATTGGCTTGACGTCGCGCTTTTTCAACTAATTCAAAATCTAATCCGACTTCAGTGAGAGCGTCTGCTAAACTTTTACCTTGTTTATCTTTTAACTGACGCAACCCTGCTTTATCTACTACACCACACATCACTTTACTGCCTAATGTAGCGTAGTTAAAACGACTCGACTCTTCACACGTAAAAATAATTAATTCCAAAGGATAACGCGTTTTGACACCTTGTTCACAAGCACTGAATAGAATTTCCAGACCAGCAATTGAACCCAAGGGCCCGTCAAATTTGCCAGCATTCACAACGGTATCAATATGTGAACCGAAAGCAACCGCAGGTAGATGATCTTCAATACCAGCCTTACGAATAAACACATTCCCAATTTCATCACGTCGAATGGAAAGATCATATTGCTGACATAATTCAAATAAATAATTATGTGCTAACTCATCTTCTGGACTAAATGCTAAACGTGTTAACTCCCCTTCCACAGAAGAAATTGACGCCAGTTTTTCAATGATATCTTGTACTCTAGCGAGATTAATTGACATAAGTTCTCCTTTTTTGTTGGATAATCAAATTCGGTTTAAATCAATCTAGTGAAATCGCTTTCAATAAAAGCAGTAAGAATTATGTCCATAGTATCAAATATACTATTCTTTATGTTGATTTTATGAAAAAACAGAGATCAGCAAAAAATAAATGCTTATCTTCAGTAAGAGATAGAAACATAAAATCTGTTCCTTTATTATGTTAACAATATCATTCAAAGAACAGATTTTTATCAATATAGCTTATTATTTAGTTAATTCAGTTACTAAGTTAATCACATCCTGTACTTGTTGTGCTGACAATGCACCTTCATGGATAAATTTCACTTGCGCATTTTTATCTAGCACGACAATCAGACTCTCTTTTTCCTTCAAGTTCCACGCATTTTTGACCGCACTTTGCTGATCGAGAATCACTTGGCTACGAGTATTGCTTTTTTTCCCTTTTTCAGCACTACTTTTGACAAAACTGCCTGTCCCAAATACAACATCGTCTGCATTAATAATCGTCGTTGTTTGATATTTTTCTGCATTCAATTGTGCTGCCTTAATGGCCTCCATCAATGGTTCATTTTTTTCTTTTACACTACTACGCCCTGCAAAATGGTGCAAAATACGCACTTTACCAGCTAAATTTTTAGAATACCAAGGCTGATAACTGATTTTTTCTCCTTGTAGTACTAATTCACCATCAGTCGCCACATTTACGGCAGGTAAATATGTATTCAATTGAATATTGTGTGCCAAAACATGTGGCGCGAATAACATTGTAGCAAGTGTTAAAGCCAAGGTTATTTTTTTCATTTTAGTTTCCTTTTTTGTGATAAATCTAGTGATTCTACGGGAAAAATAATTTTCAACAAATCAGAGTTGTTAATGTAGATTTTTGGTAGAATTTCGCTTTTTTGCTATACTTTCGCATCATTTTATTGAAGAAGGAAAAAAGAATGGAACACATGCCAAATTGTCCAAAATGCCAAAGCGAGTATGTTTATCATGATTCAATCAATTTTGTTTGCCCTGACTGTAGTCACGAATGGTCTGGCAACGATGTCGTGGAAAGCGATGAAAGAGTTGTTAAAGACAGTAATGGCAATATTTTACAAGATGGCGATTCTGTCATTTTAATTAAAGATTTAAAAGTGAAAGGTTCTTCAATTGTACTGAAGAAAGGCACTAAAGCGAAAAATATTCGTTTAGTCGATGCCGATCATGATGTCGATTGTAAAATTGATGGACAAAGCTTTTCGTTAAAATCTGAATTCTTGAAAAAGGCTTAATATGCAAAATGTGCTATTAAAACATCAGTTAATAGCACATTTTTTATTATTTGCGACATTTCGAAGAACCATAGCTACTCCCACCAGGTAAACATTCACAAGCCTCACCATCACCATCGGCATCTAAATGATATGCTGCATATCTTTCCATATAAGCTTGTGCTTGTGCCTGTGTTTTAAAATTCTTGCAGCTCATCCGTTTTGCTACAGCATTATAAGAAATACTTAAAATAAGTAATCCAAGCAAAATGTGTTTCATTTTATCTCCCCTTCATTATGTTGTAACCAACAATTGGAGTTATTTTAAACACACATAATGTAGACATAAAGCGAAATAGTTTGATCTACTTCACAGATCGAACAAAACTCTTTTGCACTTTTTTTATTTATCCTTACACTGATTACAACCTCATCGAAACGTTTCGATGAAAATAAAAAACTAAGTTGAGGTATCTAATGAAAAAAACAACTGTACTCAATGCACAATTATCCCAAGTCATAGCCACTTTGGGGCATACTGATAGTTTGACTATCTGTGATGCAGGGCTACCTATTCCAACGCAAGTTGAGCGCATTGATTTAGCACTCAGTGCAGGGGTTCCCAGCTTTTTACAAACGTTTAATGCCGTAGTCTCAGAAATGTTTGTTGAACGTGTCGTCATCGCACAAGAAATAAAAGAAAAAAATCCGAAAATATTGACCGCACTGTTAAACAGCCTCTCTCAACTTGAACAACAGCAAGGTAATCACATTGATGTGGAATATGTTAGCCATGAAACATTCAAGGCTTATACACATCATAGCAAGGCCATTGTACGCAGTGGCGAATGTTCACCTTATGCTAATGTAATTTTATATTCAGGCGTACCATTTTAAGGGTTATTCAATATGCAACATCAACCTTTACTCAAAATTAGCGGTATTGATAAATCCTTCCCAGGTGTCAAAGCATTAAGCAATGCCTGCTTATCTGTTTATGCAGGGCGTGCCATGGCATTAATGGGTGAAAATGGAGCAGGTAAATCAACTCTAATGAAAGTATTAACGGGTATTTACAGCAAAGATGCAGGCACCATTGAATATTTAGGTCAACAAGTCACATTCAAAGGTCCTAAAGACTCTCAAGAAGCAGGGATCAGCATTATTCACCAAGAATTGAACTTAGTCAGTAACTTAACTATCGCTGAAAATATTTTCTTAGGTCGTGAATTTACTACCCCATGGGGGGGAATTGATTGGAAAAAAATGCACCAAGAGGCCGATAAATTGCTCAAGCGTCTTGGTGTACCACACAGCAGCCACCAACTTTGTGCAGAATTATCCATCGGTGAGCAACAAATGGTAGAAATTGCCAAAGCTCTCAGTTTTGAATCTCAAGTTATCATTATGGATGAGCCAACCGATGCGTTAACTGATACTGAAACTGAAGCTTTATTTAAAGTCATTCGTGAACTAAAAGCGGAAAAACGTGGCATTGTCTATATTTCACACCGTATCAAAGAAATTTTTGAAATTTGCGATGATGTTACCGTACTGCGGGACGGGCAATTCATTGGCGAAGCGGCTGTCATCGATCTTGACGAGGATCGCTTAATTGAAATGATGGTTGGGCGTCGCCTCGATGAACAATATCCTCATTTAGATCAAGCACCAGGCGAAGTGTTACTTAAAGTAGAAAGTCTCACAGGCAGCGGAGTGTATGATGTGAATTTTCAGTTACACCGTGGTGAAATTCTCGGTATTTCGGGCCTAATGGGTGCAGGTCGCACAGAATTAATGAAAGTTATCTATGGTGCACTACCACGTAGCAGCGGAAAAATACGCCTCAATGAGAAAGAAATCCACAATACCTGTCCACAAGATGGCTTAAATAATGGCATTGTCTATATCTCGGAAGATCGTAAAGGTGATGGCTTAATTCTTGGTATGTCAGTCAAAGAAAATATGTCGTTAACTGCCTTAGAATATTTTTCCAAAGCCATTCAAATTGATCACAGTGCAGAAAAATTGGCCGTAGGCGATTTTATCACGATGTTCAATATAAAAACCCCAAGCCAAGATCAACAAATTGGCTTACTGTCGGGGGGGAATCAACAAAAAGTAGCTATCGCAAAAGGATTAATGACTCGCCCTAAAGTCTTGATTTTAGACGAGCCAACTCGAGGCGTTGATGTTGGTGCCAAAAAAGAAATTTATCAACTGATCAACGAATTTAAAAAAGATGGTTTAAGTATCATCATCGTGTCCTCTGAAATGCCTGAAGTACTTGGCATGAGCGATCGCATTTTAGTGATGCATGAAGGACGTATTAGCGCAGAATTCCAACGTGGTGAAGCCACTCAAGAGAAATTATTAGCCGCCGCTATCGGTAAAAGTGCGGTCTAAATTTTAAGGATTTATTATGACGACTCAAGCAAAACCCTTTCAATTAGGTAAATTTTTAATTGAACAACGCTCAGTTATTGCTCTATTAGTATTGATTGCAATTGTTTCTATAATCAATCCTGATTTTTTCAGCATTGATAATATTCTGAATATTCTACGTCAAACCTCTGTTAATGCGATTATTGCTGTCGGTATGACCTTTGTGATTCTGATTGCTGGTATCGATCTCTCTGTTGGTTCAGTGTTAGCATTAACGGGAGCTATTGCAGCATCAATGGTTGGTGCAGAACTTCCTATTTTATTCGTTATTCCAGCCACGCTACTTATTGGTACTTTACTTGGTGGTGTCAGTGGTGTCATCGTCGCTAAAGGTAAAGTACAGGCATTTATTGCAACACTAGTAACCATGACATTATTACGTGGCGTAACAATGGTCTATACTGATGGTCGCCCAATTAGCACAGGTTTTTCTGAAGGTGCTGATGCCTTTGCTTTCTTAGGTACAGGTTATGTGCTCGGTATTCCTGTCCCTATTTGGATTATGGCATTTGTTTTTGCTGCATCTTGGTATGTCCTAAAACACACGCGTATTGGTCGTTATATCTACGCTTTAGGCGGTAATGAATCAGCTACGCAACTATCGGGGATAAACGTCAATAAAATCAAGATTTTTGTCTTTGCAGTCAGTGGTTTCTTATCTGCACTGGCAGGCTTAATCGTCACCTCGCGTCTTTCTTCTGCACAACCTACTGCTGGTGTCTCTTATGAGTTGGATGCTATCGCTGCAGTTGTTGTCGGTGGAACCAGCTTAATGGGTGGTAAAGGACGTGTTATGGGGACATTAATTGGTGCATTAATTATTGGTTTCCTAAACAATGCACTCAACCTATTAGATATTTCATCTTATTACCAGATGATTGCGAAAGCCTTAGTCATTTTGGTCGCTGTTTTAGCCGATAATTACTTAGGAACGAAAAAAGTTTAACCCACTCACTCTGTAAGGAGAACTGATTATGAAAAAACTTCAAAAATTAACTACTTTGGCGTCAGCATTAATGCTCAGCCTCGCTGTAAGCGGTACTGCGCTAGCTAAAGAAACTATCGCATTAGCCGTATCAACTTTAGATAACCCATTCTTTGTCACATTAAAAGACGGTGCGCAAAAAAAAGCAGATGAGCTTGGTTATAAACTCGTTGTACTTGACTCGCAAAACGATCCTGCGAAAGAGCTAGCTAATGTTGAAGATTTAACTGTACGTGGTGTGAAAGTGCTTTTGATTAACCCAACAGACTCAGAAGCAGTCGTTAATGCAGTGAAGATGGCAAACCGCAATAAAATCCCTGTGATCACTTTAGACCGCGGTGCGGTTGCAGGTGATGTTGTCAGTCACATTGCTTCAGATAATGTTGCAGGTGGTAAAATGGCAGGTGATTTTATCGCGCAAAAATTAGGTTCTGGTGCAAAAGTGATTCAATTAGAAGGTATTGCAGGGACATCTGCGGCACGTGAACGTGGCGAAGGTTTCAAACAAGCGATTGATGCACATAAATTTGATGTATTGGCGAGTCAACCTGCTGATTTCGACCGTACTAAAGGTTTAAATGTCATGGAAAACTTACTTGCCAGTAAAGGGGATGTCAAAGCTGTCTTTGCACAAAATGATGAAATGGCGTTAGGTGCCTTACGTGCGATTAAAGCAGCAAATAAAGATGTTTTAGTGGTCGGATTTGATGGTACTGATGATGGTGTCAAAGCCGTTGAAACAGGTAAAATGGCAGCAACTATTGCACAACAACCTGATTTAATTGGTGCTCTTGGTGTCGTGACTGCTGATAAATTATTGAAAGGTGAAAAAGTCGACGCTAAAATTCCTGTGGATTTAAAAGTCATTAGTCAATAATACATCATCTCTATGATGCCTCGTTGGGCAGATCATCAAATCTGCCCACAGTTCAACGCAGTAAAACACAAAGATGAGCGAAAAGAAAATGAAAAAATTAACCGTTCTTGGCAGTGTAAATGCCGATCATGTGATTTCCGTACCGCATTTTGCTAAACCTGGTGAAACCTTAACAGGTAGCAATTATCATATTGCTTATGGTGGTAAAGGGGCCAATCAAGCAGTCGCAGCGGCACGCTTAGGGGCTAATATTGATTTTATTGCCTGTATTGGTGACGATGATATTGGTCAAGCAATGAAAAAAGCATTCGCACAAGATGGTATGAATACAGACGCTGTTGTTGAAATCAAAAATAAAATGACAGGCATTGCAATGATTCAAGTCTCTGCTAGTGGTGAAAATAGTATTGTGATCTCCGCTGGTGCAAATGCTTATTTAAATGAAGATATTATTGATACTTTTGCTGATAAAATCATACAAGCTGATGCGTTATTAATGCAGCTTGAAACGCCATTAAGTGCGGTGATTTCTGCTGCCAAATTAGCAAAATCATCCCATACTCAAGTTATTTTAAACCCTGCTCCTGCTCAAGCATTGCCAGATGAACTTCTCACGCTACTAGATATGATCACGCCTAATGAAACAGAAACAGAAATTTTAACAGGAGTAAAAGTAGTAGATGAACAAAGTGCACAACAAGCCGCCCAAGTTTTCCATCAAAAAGGTATAAAAACGGTACTAATTACGCTGGGCTCAAAAGGTGTTTATGTTAGCCAACAAGGACAAACAAGTGAAATTGTCGCGGGTTTTCGCGTTGAAGCAAAAGATACAACCGCTGCTGGCGATACATTTAATGGTGCCTTAATGACAGCATTATTAGAAGATAAACCACTTGCTGAAGCTATCCGCTTTGCTCACGCAGCGGCAGCCATCAGCGTGACGAGACAGGGGGCTCAGCCTTCCATCCCAACAAGAGAAGAAACGCTTAATTTTCTCAAAAATAATACATAATTAACTATTTCCCCGTATAAACCACTTGAGTATCAGATCACTTTTAGTTAAAAAATATTCATTAAAAGTGAAATGGTAGGTTAATCGGGGAGCTTTTCTTTGCTGATGTGATACAAGTAAAGAAAACGAGATACTTCAAGAACAAGGAAACGATCTTATGGCCACAATGAAAGACATCGCTAGGATAGCACAAGTATCGACATCTACCGTATCCCATGTGATTAATAATTCACGTTTTGTCAGCGATGAAATTCGTACCAAAGTATTAAATGTTGTTCAAGAACTAAATTACACCCCCTCTGCTGTTGCACGCAGCCTGAAAGTAAAAGAAACGAAAACTATTGGCTTACTGGTCACGGCAACGAATAACCCATTTTTTACTGAAGTAGTCAGTGGTGTTGAACAATATTGCAATCAGCATAATTACAATCTGATTTTATCTAATACGGAGGGTAATACCGAACGATTACGTAACAATCTGCAAACCTTAATTCAAAAGCAAGTAGATGGTTTGCTGTTAATGTGTTCTGACTCACGTATCCAAATCGGTAAAGATCTTAATGTAAACTTACCTTTTGTCATTATGGACTGGTGGCCAACTGAAGAAAGTGCAGATAAAATCTTTGAAAATTCAGAATATGGTGGCTATTTAGCAACAAAAGCGCTCATTGATAAGGGACATAGACACATTGCCATTATCACAGGTAATCTTAAGAAATCACTCGCGCATAATCGACTTAATGGCTATAAAAGAGCACTTGCTGAAGCTAATATTCCATTACGATCTGAACTGATTATAGAAAGTCATTTTGACTTTGAGGGTGGTATGGTTGGAATGGAAAAAGTACTCGCTATCACTCCTCGCCCAACTGCAGTTTTTGCTTGTAGTGATAGTATTGCTTTTGGCGCCTACCAAACTATCTGGCGACAAGGATTGACCATTCCTCAAGATATTTCAATTATTGGTTATGACAATATTACTTTGGCTCAATATATGTCCCCACCTCTCAGCACTATCAACCAACCTAAAGCAGAATTAGGAAAACTAGCAGTGGAAACACTACTACAACGTATTAAAAATCCTTCAGAAATACACCGCACTTTATTACTCCAGCCTGAACTTATCCTACGTGAATCTATCCAAGCTTTATAAAGAATATGTTAACAAATTTTAATTTGACTATTATAAGCACAATTCATAAAAATATTCTTAACCATAAAAACTAGTGAAAATAAAAGCTTTAATAAAAAGTAATTATTTAATAATAATCTTATAAAATGTTACTTAATTAATATAAATGGATTAAAAAATTACTTAAAATATAATAAATATACAAATTTAGATCTAATTATCAACAATTAGAATACTTATATTATTAAAAAATTGATGACGTATTTTAATTGAACTAAGATAAAAACCACATCTATATAAAACATCATAAAAGAATTTATCATGCAACAAAAATATCAAAAATTGATTATTCCTACTTTATCTCTCTTTTTTGCCTCCTGTGGCGGTGGCGGAGGTAGTGAAAATGCGACACCACCGATTAATCAACCTAATACATCAAGAAATAACCATACGTTGTTACCTGAAATAATACAGCTAGATAATGATGAGTCGAGTACAATATCAAATTCAGACTCAGAAAATTCAACTAACATAAATGTTGAACCCCTACCTAATTTAGAGGCTTCATCTAATTTAGATGAAGATAAGGTATCTAATTCAAGTATCGTAATTAAATCTAATTCAAATTCTATTTCTGATCTTCATACAAATATATTATCTAAAACGAATACGAATTTACCAATCCATACACCTTACAATGTTCAAAATAATCAACACACTCCTATTACTGATAAAGAAAAACCTCATACTAAAAACTTAACGCCTACTCTAGAGGTAACTGAAACATCCGAAAATAAATTACAAACATCACGATTAACAACAAATAATAAACATGACTCACTCAATAATCCTACTCATGATATAAATGCATCAGAAGTATTCTCTTTATTACCTAAACATACACAGTATATTGATGATGAAAATACAATCAAAGATGTTGCGATCATAGATACAGCTTATTATCTTAGTGACAGTTTTAAAGACAAAAATGGTCAACTCAGACTACAACTACATAATCAACATAGCGCATTAACACCTACAATATCTTCCCATGGTACGATGGTCGCCGCAGTAATTAATCGATATAACTCAACAGCAACCATGTACGCATACAATACTCACCATAATACCAGTCAAATCTTTCTAGTAAGAAATACTGACTATGACATTGCTCACAGCAAAGGAGTGAGAATTTTTAACAACTCTTACGGTTCTGATGCAATAGACTCTGAATATGCTATTTCATTGGGAAACAATATAGAAAAATATGCAAAGGAAGACAGTATATTTATCTGGTCTGCCGGAAATGAAAATAAAAACCATGCCTCACCCGATTCATTACATCCGACAATAAATGATGATACAAGAAATGGCTGGATAAGCGTTGCCGAGGCGGATTACAGCAATGGTATTTATAGAACGACTGAACGAAAAATCTATGACTATGATCATTTGAATCAACTTAAAGCGTCTAATTATATAGGAGAAAGTGCCAAAACTTGGGGAATCGCTACACAAGGCACATATTGGTTACCTTTAAAAGACAAAGATGGAAAAGCAAACTATACATTTGCTTCAGGGACCTCTTTTTCAGCACCTCGAGTAACTGCTGCTGCGGCTAATGTTTGGACTAAATTCCCATGGATGGATAATCACCTTGTTGTCGTTAGCCTATTATCCACAGCAGATAAACCAGGCACCTTTTTAAAAGGACAAAACTGGGGGAGAAGTTGCACTCTATTCAGATTCAACTTCCTTTATTGCTTAAACCTCTTTATGTACTAAAAAACCATCCAACAAAAATAAGTTTTCTATGCTTCAAGTTCAACTGGCTTAATAATTTCACTTGGATAGCAGCCCAATACTTTTAGATAGTGACTAGATTGTTTAAGTTCTTCAAGTGCTTGTTGTGTTTCAGGATTATGAATATTAGCTTCAATTTCTAAATAAAACATTTCTTCCCAAGGTTTGCCATAAATCGGACGGGATTCTAATTTAGTCATATTGATTTGGAACTTTTTAAACACTAATAACGCATCCACTAATGCTCCTGCTTTCTGTGCAGTGCTCATCAGCAGTAACGTTTTGGTATGAATTTGTGGTGAAACGTTTAAAGGTTTTTTAGCCACTACAATAAAACGCGTAATATTATTTGCTTGATTCGCAATATCTGTTTTTAACACCTTTAAACCATACAAAAGCCCACCATCTTCATTACCTAATGCAGCAATATTCGGTTTATTTAAACTCGCAACCAATTGCATTGCATGTGAACTACTTTCACAGTATTCAATATGAACACGACCTAGACTTTTAATAAATTGGCTACACTGCTGAATAACTTGTGGATGGCTATATAATGTATCTATTTGACCTAAATCTTCTTGTCCATTAACTAATACACAATGACGGATAGGATAAGCAAGTTCTCCTACTAAGGATAAATCCGTATGCTGCAATAAATCATAGACTTCATTAATTGCACCAGAAGTCGTATTCTCCAAAGGCAATATACCATAGTCAGCTTCCCTCTGACTCACCTTAGCAAAAATCTCATCAAAAGTACTACAGCTTAACTCCACTAGCTGTTCCTGATAACGTGTAGCATAATTACGTGCTGCTAAATGTGAATAAGAACCTCGCTTACCTAAAAAAGCGACATGAATATTCTGCTCACGTTGCTCATTTAATTTTTTCTGCAAATAGACTTGTTGTGTAGCAACAGAATCTTCAATGATCCGTTGAAAGACTTGGGTAATATATTGTGCTTCAAGCTGATAATTTTGTGTTTCTGCAAATTGGATTAACTCTTGTAATAGCTGTTGTTCTCGCTCTAAATCACGTAATGGCTTTTGGCTGACCTCTTTACTGCGAGCAACATCAAAAGCCAAACGGTGGCGTTCTGATAATAATTTCAACAAATTACGATCGATTTGCGTAATTTGCTGACGAATTTCACTCAAATCAAAAGACATATGACTTTCCTGTATCAAATTAAAACTCGGGAAAAACTAACCGCACTTTTGTTAAATATTACAATGCGGCATATAAGATTTCCTTGATCGCCTGACGATCTAAGTTTTTATGTTCACCTAAATTATTACCTTGATGTTTAATTAATTTATCTAAAATAACAGAAAATTGGCTGTCATCAATAGCATAATCACGAAAACGTGTTTTAACTCCCATTTGTTCAAAGAAATCGCGAGTTTTATCAATAGCAACTTGTACCGCTTCATCTTGATCCTGACCTTGATAGTCCCATACACGTTGTGCGAATTGAATTAATTTTTCACGTTTATTTGTTTTTTGGTGAGTCATTAATGCAGGTACAATTAACGCTAATGTTTGAGCATGATCTAGACCATATTGTGCGGTTAGTTCGTGTCCAATTGCATGGGATGCCCAATCTTGTGGTACACCAACACCCAAAATATTATTTAATGCCATCGTTGCCGACCACATAATATTGGCTCTAGCCTCATAATCTGTTGGATTTGCTAGCGCTTTAGGCCCTTCTTCAATTAAAGTTTGAAATACCCCTTCGGAAAAACGATCTTGAATTTTGGCATTAACTGGATAAGTCATATATTGCTCAAAAGTATGTACAAACGCATCTACTACACCATTGGCAGTTTGTCTCTCGGGTAAAGAATAAGTAGTCGTTGGATCGAGTACTGCAAATTGTGGGCGTACTAAAGGCGAGGCAAAAGATAGTTTTTCAGCGGTTTGTTTACGGCTAATCACTGCATAACTATTCATTTCTGAGCCTGTTGCAGGTAATGTCATAATCGTACCAATTGGCAGGGCATGCTCAATGCGTGCGTGCTTTGCTAAAATGTCCCAGGGCTCCCCATTAAAATACACTGCACTCGCAATAAACTTACTTCCATCTAATACAGATCCACCTCCTACAGCAAGAATAAAATCTAAACGCTCTTGTTTCACTAATGCAACTGCTTTCATTAGAGTCTCATAAGTTGGATTCGGTTCAATACCTGAAAACTCGATCCAGTAAAAACCATCTAATGCTTGCTCAACTTGTGCAAATACACCATTTTTCTTCACGCTACCGCCACCTGTTGTAACGAGAATACGTGCATCTGGTGGAATATAGTTATTAATAGCCTGAATCTGTCCTTTACCAAACATGGCTAATGTGGGTAATTGGAATGTAAAATTAAACATAATTATTCTCCTATTTACAAAATAGTATTCACATGATGCTCAATGTGCAGTAATTTCTTCAATTTTCATATGATATTACTACACCATCGATTATGTTTAGGCTTTAGTTAAATAGATAATTAAACATATTAATAAAACACTCTATAGTAAGCGAAGTTTCAATCTCACTTGATTGTTCAGTATGTTAGATAAATAAAAAAAGCTATACTCAGCAAAAGTATAGCTTTTTTATTCAAATAAGCGAACTAAATCAAGACTTGAGTTGGTATCGCATAACCTTGTGGTACAGCTTGTTTATCTTCAAAGGTTACAAACTCCCAAGCATCTTGATTATCCAACACAGCTCTTAATAATTTATTATTCAAACCATGTCCTGATTTATAGGCTTTGAAATCACCAATAATGTTGTAACCTGCCATATACAAATCACCAATCGCATCTAACATTTTATGACGCACTAACTCATCTTTAAAACGTAAACCATCTTCATTTAAAATACGATAGTCATCTAACACGATTGCATTATCCAAGCTACCACCTAAAGCAAGGCCTTGAGACTGAAGATATTCAATATCTTTCATAAAACCAAAAGTTCTGGCACGGCTAATTTGTTGAACAAAAGCTTGTGCTGAAAAATCCATAACGTAATTACGCACATCTTTACCAATTGCTGGATGTTCAAAATCAATTGTAAAATCTAAGCGGAAACCATTATATGGTGTAAATTCTGCCCATTTATCGCCGTCTTCTACACGTACTTTCTGTTTTACACGAATAAATTTTTTAGCCGCATTTTGTTCTTCAATACCAGCATCAAGTAACAAATAGATAAATGGACTAGCACTGCCATCCATAATTGGAATTTCAGGTGCATCGACTTCAATAATCACGTTATCGATCCCTAAACCAGCCAATGCTGCATTTAAGTGTTCAACAGTTGAAATTCGTGCGCCCTCTTCATTTACTAAACAAGTACAAAGCATCGTATCACGCACAGCATTCGCATTTGCTGAAAAAGTGACTGGCGGATTTAAATCCGTACGACAATAAATAACACCCGTATTTGGCATTGCTGGGCGTAAAGTTAATGTGACTTTATTGCCACTATGCAACCCCACACCAGTGACTTTAATGCTTTGCTTTAATGTTCTTTGTTTAATCATATTCTTCTCTTAACTTATTGTGTGTACAACAAGATTAATTGCAAATTATTTATCTGTATTACGGATGAAATTCTGTACATTAAACAAATTTTCATCTTTTTGCAAGTTATTCGTTGGACGCGCAGTAATTGGCGTATCTAAAATACTTGTTTTAGTTAAATCCGTTGGTCTTGGAGGAATATGGCTTGGTTGTGCGCCATATCCCTGTGTAGCAGTTGGGTTACCACTTAAATTTGTAGGCTGTAACGGTCTAGCCGATCCAGCTGTATGAGTATGTTGAATAGGTTGTTGACGATGCATTGCTGG
The DNA here is from genome assembly GCF_900454865.1 of Pasteurella canis. Lineage (GTDB taxonomy): Bacteria > Pseudomonadota > Gammaproteobacteria > Enterobacterales > Pasteurellaceae > Pasteurella > Pasteurella canis. The sequence goes on from NZ_UGTV01000015.1 coordinate 1,191,005, forward strand.
CATTTCAGGCGGCTCAATATCGCCAATACCTGTTGCAACAATAGTTACACGAATCTCATCAACCATTTCTGGTACTAATGTTGTACCAATAACAACCGTTGCTTCTTCTGATGCAAACTCAGCAACAGTCTGACCAACAACATTAAACTCATCTAAACCAAGATCCATACCAGAAGTAATATTAACTAATACTCCTTTCGCCCCAGAAAGATCGACACGCTCTAATAAATCGCTTTTTACTGCAATACGAGTAGCATCTTCTGCACGCCCTTCACCCGCTGGACCTTTACAAGAACCAAAACCAATCATCGCCTGCCCCATTTCTGACATAACCGTACGCACATCAGCAAAGTCGACGTTGATTAAGCCTGGTGAGGTGATCATATCGGAAATACCTGTGACGGAGTTACGTAACACATCATTAGCAGCAGAGAATGCTTGAAGCAATGTTGCGTTTTTAGGTAACGCTTTAGCTAATTGCTCGTTAGGAATAATAATGAGAGAATCGACGTGTTTAGAAAGCTCTTTAATCCCCATCTCAGCAAATAACATACGTTTTTTACCTTCGAAGGAGAAAGGTTTAGTAACGACAGCAACTGTCAAAATACCAAGTTCTTTTGCAATCTGCGCAACAATTGGTGCAGCACCAGTTCCAGTACCCCCCCCCATACCTGCTGCAATAAAGACCATATCAGCGCCTTCAAGCATTGCGCGAATTGCTTCTTGATCATCTTCTGCCGCTTTACGTCCAACATTTGGGTTGGCACCAGCACCTAAGCCTTTTGTTGTTGAACCACCAATTTGTACAGTTTGTTGAACTTGGCTTTTACGTAATGCTTGAGCATCAGTGTTCACTGCATAAAAAATAATTTTTCCGTGTTCATCTGAATTCATTACAGCTTCATCTAATAGTGTAGCACCGGCATCATTTTTAAGCATGCTGGCTACCATATGGTTTACGGCATTACCGCCACCACCACCGACGCCCACAACTTTGATGAGAGCTCCGTCCATTTCACCAAGATCGTAATCTACTGGTTCAAACATATTTATTCTCCGTCAATGCTAATTCTCTGCTAGCACATTATTAAAACCTAAATATTTCTTATTGTAGATGAAAAATAGGAATTCTCAAAACTCTGAACCCACTTTCCTTGCAAATTTTTTCATTCCTGACCATAAAGAACCAAAAAATCCGCTTTCACTACTATAAGCATCATTTATCGGACTTTCATCATTACTGCTATATTCATATTGTAATAAACCAAGTACAGTAGAATATTGCGGTTTTTTCTCAACAAGATGAGTCACACCTGTAATATTTAATGGATTACCAATACGTACATGCAAACCAAATACTTCCGTTGCACATTCTTTTAAATCTTTAATTTGTGCTCCACCACCAGTAATCACAATACCAGCAATAAGCTCAAATTTCATTTGTTTACTTTCTAAGTCATATTTAAGCTGGATAAGCTCTTCTTTAACTAACTCTAGAATTTCTCGATAACGCCCTGCAGTTACCATAGATAAGCGTGCTTTTGAACAGCGTTCAATCACACTACCATCTATGCTCATCACATCAAATTGTTCATCTGGGTTTTGTCTAGGTGGACTGACGGCACTACCATATTTCACTTTAATATTTTCTGCTTCCACTCGGGAAGTTGTTAAATCATAAGCAATATCATCAGTAACACGATTACCTGCATAAGGAATCACTTTACTAAAACGCAAAGAGCCATTGGTATACACCATGACTTCCATTGTACCTGCACCAAAATCAATCAAACAAACACCTAAATCTTTTTCATCTTCTGTTAATACAGAATGGCTTGTTGCAATACCTGAAAAAATGACTTTATCAATTTTCAGCTTACAACGTTCTACTGCTTGACGTAAATTATTTAACCAATCTTGATGACAAGCAATTAAATGTACATTTGAGGTTAAACGACCGCCTTGGAAGCCTAGTGGATTTTTAATATTTTTTTGCTGATCAACTGCATATTCTTGTGGCAAACGATGTAAAACAGCTAAACCTTCTGGCATTTTAATAGAACTAGCTGTATGCAAAGCTGCATCAATATCTTCTTGAGTGACTTCTCCATCTGCAATTGGGGCCGCTCCACTATCATTCCAACTCTGAATATGTTGTCCTGTAATAGCCAATGTCACACTAATAATTTCACAATCCGCTACTGACTCTGCGAGTTCAATAGCACGTTGCACTGAAGTAACAACAGCATTTAAATCTGTGATATTGCCTTTATCAATACCTTTTGCAGGGCAACTTCCTACGCCTAAAATATTTACTACACCATCGGGTAAAAGTTCACCGACTAACGCAACTACTTTGGACGTACCCACTTCCAATCCAACAATAATTTTTGATTCCACAATCTTTGCCATTTTTATCACTTCATATCATCTAAACTAATTCGTGGTAGTTTCTGAAAAACCGACCGCAGCACCAACACGATATCTTAAATCAACATAAGATAATTTCTTATTCTCGGGGACTTCAATTTGTGGATAAATTGTGACAAAACGATCAAGTTTTGCTTTCCACTCACCTCTGCCTAATTTTAATACAAGATCGTTATCAAGTACAATTTGCCATGCGCCACGATCATCAATTGAAACAGCTTTGAGAACCAAACCTTTTTCTTTTAAATTAACATATACTTGATTCCACGCATCTAACACTTTAGCACTTTGATAATCAGGTCCAGATAAATGAGGTAGGTTCTTATCCTTTAATTTTTCAAATGGCAGCTGAAATATCGCACCATCACTAGACAAAAACTCACCCTCATTCCAAATCGCGATTGGGGTATATTCAGCGAGAGCTATACTTAACTTATCAGGCCATATCTTACGTACTACAGCTCCTTTTATCCAAGGCATAGTTTCAATTTGCTCACGTACAACTTCAATGTCTTGCCCAAAAAAACCTTTTAACTCACCCATTTTCAATACAACATCACGTATATCATCATAGGTAGTAAAACTAGGGTTACCTGTGAGAATGAAGGCACTAATCGGCTTATCATCTAACTTTTCCATTAATTTTTGCCAATTAGAATAGGCATAAAAAAACACCGCAGTAAAAAACAGTAAACCAATTAGCGTTACATTCTTCATTAGAAGCGTTTTCGATTCACTTGTTTTTTTAATACCTTGGGCTGTTTTACGTTTTAAGCCTTTCATTCAGCACTCAACTCCAAAATTCTGACTACTAATTGTTCGAAAGAATAACCTACTGTTGCCGCTGATTTAGGAAATAAACTATGACTTGTCATGCCTGGGTTAGTATTTACTTCTACTAAACGAAATTGGCCTTGGCTATCTAACATGACATCAATACGACTCCAACCTCGGCAACCAACCACATCATAAGCACGTTTAACGAGTTTTTTTAATTCCTCTTCTCGTTCGTCAGTAAGACCCGACGGGCAAAAATATTGTGTATTATCAGAAATATATTTTGCATCGTAATCATAAAACTCGCCTTCAGGTACAATACGAATTGATGGTAGTACTTCATTATCTAACACAGGGACTGTTAATTCAGCACCAGATAACCATTCTTCAATTAGAACTGTTTCATCATATTGAAGTGCAAAATCCACCGCACTTTTCAATTCTTCAACAACATTAACTTTTGTCAGTCCAACACTTGATCCTTCTAAAGAAGGTTTAACCATGAGAGGCAAGCCTAATTTTTCGACAACTGCGCTTGGATTAAGTTCTGACACATTATTTTTTGTCACAATTTCCATTTCTGCAACAGGTAAACCAAAGGCTTTCCACAACATTTTTGTACGCATTTTATCCATCGTCAAAGCAGATGCCATAACGCCACAACCTGTATAAGGAAGACCAATTTGCTCTAATAATCCTTGCATAGTACCGTCTTCACCGCCTCGTCCATGCAATATATTAAATACACGATCAAAACCATGTTCTTTTAAGGTCGCAACTGGAAATTCCGTTGGATCGATTGGGTGGGCATCGAACCCCTGACTCAATAGAGCATTTAATACAGCTTGACCAGAATTTAATGATACTTCACGCTCCGCTGATGAGCCCCCCAATAACACAGCAATTTTTTGTTCTTTTAATTTTTTTTTCATATTGTTATCCATTTAAGCTTTGCTCCAATTCTCCGCTAATTGGCGTGCAATTTTACTTACATTGCCAGCTCCTTGTGCCAAAATTAAATCGCCATCTTGTAATACTTGATCGAGAATCTCACCCAATTGATTATGATCAGATACAAAAATTGGATCGACTTTACCTAAATTACGAATAGAACGACACAATGAACGGCTATCTGCGCCAGCAATTGGTGATTCACCAGCTGCATATACATCAAGCATAATTAATATATCAACTTGTGACAGTACTTGAACAAAATCATCAAATAAATCGCGTGTTCTTGAATAACGATGAGGTTGAAAAATCATCACAATACGCTTATTTTCCCAACCTTGGCGAGCGGCTTGTACTGTTACCCCCACTTCTGTTGGATGATGGCCATAATCGTCCACTAACATGACTTTACCATTTGGACGAATAAATTGTCCTAATTGGTCAAAACGGCGACCTGCTCCTTGGAAATCAGCTAATGCTGCAAGAATAGCATCATTGCTAATGCCCTCTTCTTTTGCTACTACTAAAGCCGCTGTAGCATTTAGAGCATTATGTCTCCCAGGCACATTTAGTAAAACATCAATTCGTTCACCTGTCGGCGTAATCACTGTATAGTGACCTTGAAAGCCTGTTTGTTGATAATCTTCAATACGATAATCCGCTTTTTCAGCAAACCCATAAGTAATCACTTGACGCCCTACTTTCGGGGTTAGCTCAGTAAGCACATCATCATCAGCACAAAGAACAGCTAAACCATAGAAAGGCAAGTTATGGAGAAAATTTACATAAGTCTGTTTCATTTCTTCAAAAGAACCATGATAGGTTTCCATATGATCTGGTTCAATATTCGTCACAACAGACACCATGGGTTGCAAATGTAAAAAAGAGGCATCACTTTCATCTGCTTCAGCAATTAAATAACGACTACAACCTAAATGTGCATTAGCTCCTGCTGATTTAACTAGGCCACCATTAACAAAAGTCGGATCTAATCCCGCCTGCGCATAAATCATTGAAATCATGGCTGTTGTTGTAGTCTTTCCATGTGTTCCTGCAATCGCAATACCATGACGAAAACGCATAATTTCAGCGAGCATTTGTGCACGTTGAATCACAGGAATACGTTTCTCCTGAGCAGCAAGGACTTCAAGATTATCTGGTTTAATTGCACTTGAAACGACAACAACACTTGCTCCATCAATGTTTTCTGCCGAATGAGAAAAATGAATTTTAGCGCCCAATAAAATTAGGCGATTTGTCACCGCACTTTCCATAATGTCAGAGCCTGTCACAAAATACCCTTCATTCAGTAAAACCTCAGCAATTCCGCCCATACCTGCACCACCAATTCCTACAAAATGAATTTGACGCACTCGACGCATTTCAGGAATTACATCACGTACTCTTTGCTGAAATTCTTTGCCACATTTTGATGTCATCATATTTCTGTCCTACTTGTTAATTCGCTTCCTCAATGATCACTTCAGCTACACGTTGCGCGGCAAGAGGTCTTGCCATTGCTTTAGCTTTATTTGCCATGATACGTAATTTTTCGCGATCAAATTGACTCACTAAATCGACTAATGTCTGAGTACTCAACTCTTTTTGCTGGATAATTTCAGCTGCACCAACATCTGCCAAATATTTTGCATTTAAATATTGTTGCTGATCTTTATGTTGAAAGGGTACAAAGATCGCAGCTGTACCAACTGCTGCTAATTCACAAACCGTTAATGCACCAGAACGGCAAATAACAAGATCTGCCCATGCATAAGCTTCCGCCATATCATCAATAAACTCCGTTACACTCACAGTAGCATGAGAAGAATATAATCCTTGAACTTCCTCTACAGCACCTTTCCCTACTTGATGCCGTACTTCAAGCTTATCTCTCAATTGCTCAACAACTTGTGGTAAAGTATGGTTTAATACTCTCGCCCCTTGGCTTCCCCCAACAACTAAAACACGTAATTTACCTTCACGCCCAGCAAAACGTTGATCTGGTGTAGGTTGTAAAAATAAATCTTGGCGAACAGGATTACCGACAACTTCAGCAGTTGGAAAAGCAGTTGGAAAAGCTTGTAACACACGTCTTGCAATTTTAGCTAACCAACTATTTGTTAATCCCGCTACAGCATTTTGTTCATGTAAAATTACAGGCACGCCACAAAGTTTTGCTGCAATTCCACCTGGCCCAGAAACATATCCACCCATGCCTAATACAGCATGAGGCTGATAGGTTTTAATAATTTGTCGAGCTTGTAATACTGCACGAAAAATAGCAAAAGGTGCTGCAAGTAATGCTTTAATACCTTTACCACGTAACCCTGAGATTTGAATAAATCGGATTGGAATCCCATGTTTTGGAACGAGTTGAGCCTCCATACGATCTTTTGTGCCTAACCAACAGATTTCCCAACCTTGTTTTTGTAAACATTGTGCAACAGCAATTGCAGGGAACACATGTCCTCCTGTTCCACCTGCCATCACTAACAATCTTTTATTTTGCTCTGCCACGTTTTTTTCCTTTTTATCTTATTCACGGTTTACTCATTGATATCCACTTTTGACAAAAGTGCGGTCAATTTTTGACACCTTCTAATCATCACGCAAACGCGCTTGGCCAATTTGCATTAAACGGTTTTCATGATCGATACGAAGTAGTAAGCCAACTGTCATCGACATAATAATCAAACTTGAGCCACCATAACTGATCAAAGGAAAAGTAAGTCCTTTGGTCGGTAATAAGCCTAGTGACATACCTAAATTGACAAAACCTTGAAAGAAAATCCAAAAACTAATACCAAACGCTAAAAAACCTCTGAAACGTTGCTCTAATAATAAGGATTCACGCCCAATTTTCATCGCACGTAAAATTAATAAACCCAGTAAAATAACAATGACCACAATACCGAAAAAACCGAACTCTTCACCAACGACAGCCATAACAAAGTCAGTATGTGCTTCTGGCAAATACTCTAATTTTTGAATCGAATTGCCCAATCCTTCGCCACCCCATTCACCACGACCAAATGCCATAAGTGAATTAGACAACTGAAAACCTGTACCATAAGGATCTTTAAATGGATCTAAAAAACCCGTAAAACGTTTTAGACGATAAGCAGAGGAAAGTACAAGCCAAACAAATAAAAGACCACCAAACGCAGCTAACCCTATAAACTGCCAAAAATTCGCGCCAACAATGAATAACAAACCAAAAGTAATCACAAAAAGAACAACAGTACTACCTAAGTCAGGTTGTAGAAGTAAAAATGCTCCCATGATACCCATCAATGCAAAAGGCTTAAAAGCACTTAATTTACGACTGCGAACCTCATCATATTTACGAGTAAAGTAGCTAGCCAGAAAACAAGTGAGTGCTAACTTAGCAAATTCTGCTGGCTGAAAATTAAATAATATCATTGGAATCCAACGTCGAGCACCATTAACAGACAAGCCGATACCAGGGATTAAAACAATGACTAATAAAAATAGCGCTAAAGCAAAGAGACGTACATGCCATTTTTCCCATTTTTCGATTGGAATCTGTACGCATAAATAGCAAGTCACACAAGACAGGAAAACATAAATCGCATCCCGTTTAGCAAAATGAAATGGATCTTTAAATAGGCGTGTACCAACAGGAATAGACGCCGAAGAAACTGCTAATAATCCGATTAAAAGTAATACAATAAATAACCAAAGTAAGGCTCTATCGTACAACAAGTTAGTCGGAGTAATACGCACCCAACGGTCATATTGCTGTTTTACCTCTTCTAGAAATTGCATTGCGACGACCTAACTTAATTGAGCTAAATGAGTAAATACTTCACCACGTTTTTCAAAACTTGGAAACTGATCTAAACTCGCACAGGCAGGCGACAGTAGCACTATATCGCCTGGCGTTAAATTCAAGCGTAAGTGAGTAATAGCTTGCTCCATAGTGTTAAAAAGTTGGCTTTGCTCTGATAATTTGGCTAATTTCGGACCATCTTGTCCAAAACAATAACAGTAGATATGTGGCTGATTGATTAACTGTGCTAATTCTGAAAAATCAGCACCTTTACCATCCCCTCCTAAGAGCAAATGTAAATTCCCCTCTACTTGTAAACCTGTTAATGCGGCAACAGTACTTCCCACATTTGTTGCTTTAGAGTCATTAATCCAACGCACTCCATGAGCCATATGGGCTAATTGAAAACGATGAGCTAACCCCGCAAAACTACGTAATGCACTACGAATACCGCCTAAATCGATATTAGCTGCTTGTGCCAAAGCTACCGAAGCTAACGCATTCATGTAATTATGGCGACCAACTAATTTCATTTCATCACAAGACAAAATTATTTGCTCTTTTGCCATTAAATATTGCTGACCATTTTCAGTTTTTAACCAATAATCAGCATGCTTTTCACCAAAACTGACAACATTTTTTAAGTATTCCGTTGTCGTTAAAGGATCTTCTATATTAATGATTGCTGTTTTTGTATTGTGATAAATTTTTAGCTTAGCCTGACGATAATCTTCCAAATCAACATAGCGATTCATGTGATCTTCACTCACATTTAATACTGTTGCTGATGTTGCTTGTAAGCTATAAGTCGTTTCTAGTTGAAAGCTAGAGAGCTCTAGGACATAAATATCGTAAACTTCATCTAATAAAGAAAGAGCAGGAATACCAATATTACCTCCCATTCCGACTTTCAGGCCCGCTGCTTTTGCCATTTCTGCAACTAATGAAGTTACGGTACTTTTTCCATTAGATCCTGTAATTGCGATTATTGGTTTATCTGCTTCACGACAAAATAATTCAATATCACCAACGACTTCTATCCCAGCTGCAAGTGCGGTCTGAATTTCAGCTGTTTTAACTGCCAGTCCTGGACTAATCACTATCAAATCACTTTCTAGTAACCATGTCTGATTTAAACTTCCAGTATGTAGTGGTATATATTTTGGTAATTGTTCTGCGCCAGCTGGTTGTTGCCGTGTATCAATAACACGTACATCAGCTTCTTTTGTCACCAAAAAATCAACACAAGATAAACCAGTTTTACCCAATCCAATAACACAGACTTTTTTATTTTTATAAGAAGTTTGCATGGTTTTTCTCTTATCATTTTCTATCATTAACGCAGTTTTAAAGTTACTAAACCAATTAAAACAAGCATTAAAGAAATAATCCAAAAGCGTACAATGACACGAGGCTCTGGCCATCCTTTTAACTCAAAATGATGGTGAATAGGTGCCATACGAAAAATACGTTGTTTACGTAATTTATAAGAGCCGACTTGTAAAATCACCGATAATGTTTCAACGACAAAAACACCACCCATAATCACTAATAAAAACTCTTGACGTACTAATACTGCAACAACACCTAATGCACCACCAAGCGCAAGAGACCCAACATCGCCCATAAACACTTGAGCTGGATATGTATTAAACCACAGAAAACCTAGCCCAGCCCCGACAATAGCAGTACAAAATACAACTAATTCAGCGCTAAATTTAATATAAGGAATATGCAAATACTCAGCAAAATTAATGTTACCTGTTGCCCATGCAATTAGCGCAAATGCACCTGCGACAAAAACTGTTGGCATAATCGCTAAGCCGTCTAAACCATCGGTTAAATTCACAGCATTACTCGTACCAACAATCACAAAATAAGCTAGTACAATATAGAATAAACCTAATTGAGGCATAACTTCTTTAAAAAACGGTACGACCAAACGTGTTGCATCAGTATCTTTACCTAAGGCGTACATGCCAAAAATAGCCACTAGCGCAATGGCAGATAACCAAAAATATTTCCAACGCGCAATCAAACCATCGGTATTTTTACGTGTAATTTTACGATAATCATCGACAAAACCTACTGCACCATACCCCAGTAACACAAACAAACTAAACCAAATATAAGGATTGGCTAAGTTTGCCCATAAAATAGTACTCACCCCAATAGAAAATAAAATCATCACACCACCCATTGTTGGCGTGCCGCGCTTACTAAAATGACTTTCTGGACCATCATTACGCACTTCTTGACCAAATTTTAATAGTTGTAAACGACGAATCACTTTTGGACCAATCCATAACGACAACAAAAGTGCTGTTAGTAATGCAAGAATTGCACGTACTGTAATATAAGAAATCACATTAAATCCACTGTGATATTGCTGTAAAAACTCACCGAGCCAGACTAACATACAAAATTATCCTTCAAAGTATTAATCACATCTTCCATTTTCATTCGACGTGATCCTTTTGCTAACAATACAATTTTTTGATTTTGTTGTAATTTTTCTTTAATCAAAGTCATTAAATAAGCACAAAGTTCAGCTTTTTCAGTAAAATGTTGCCCAAAACAAGCCTGAGAAATAGATGCACTTTCTGAGCCAAAAGATAACACTAGTTCTAATTCCGCCGCTTTTGCATAATTTGCAACTTGCTGATGACAAAATTGTGTATTTTCGCCTAATTCTGCCATATCGCCAACCACTAAAATGCGAAAAGCTGAATATTTTTTTAGCACATTAATCGCAGATTGTAATGAGTCTACATTCGCATTATAAGTATCATCTAATAACAGTAAATTAGTGCAAGGCTGTATAGGAAATAAACGTCCTTTGACTTGTGAGCGCACTTCTAAACCTTGTTTAACCTGTTCTAAATTTGCACCGACATTCATTGTTAATGCTGTGGCTGCTAATGCATTTTTTATATTATGTTCACCTAAATAAGGTAACTTAATTTGTATTTGCCCAGCTGGAGTGTGCAAATCAAATACTGAGCCAGACTCACTAAACCGAATGTTATCAGCATAAAAATCTGCTTCCGTATCTTGATATGCAAAATATTGTCTTTGACGCTCGCCAATCTCTGACGCCCACATCGACGCACTGTAATCATGATCTTTATTAATAATCGCAATACCATTTGCTGGTAAACCACGAAAGATTTCTCCTTTCGCCTTTGCTACGCCGTCAAGACTGCCAAATCCTTCTAAATGTGCGGCTGCAACATTATTCACTAACGCTACATTCGGCTGAACTAAATCGGTAGTATAAGCAATTTCACCTTGATGATTCGCGCCAAGTTCAATCACTGCGAAGCGATGTTGTTCCGTCAAGCGTAATAAAGTTAAAGGTACCCCAATGTCATTGTTAAAATTGCCTTGTGTAAACAAAACTTTGTCAAAACCGACCGCACTTTGTAAGATACTGGCTGTCATTTCTTTCACCGTAGTTTTACCTGATGAGCCTGTCATCGCAACGGTTAAAGGTGAAATAGCAGTTTTCACCCATTTTGCTAATTTTCCTAAAGCAAGACGTGTATCTTCAACAATAAGCTGCGGTACCGAAAGTTCTAAATTAACTTGTTCAACAACTAATGCACAAGCACCTTGCTCAATCGCTTGGCCTAAATAATTGTGCGCATCAAAATGCTCGCCTTTTAGTGCGAAAAAAAGACTTTCACTTACGGCTTGACGTGTATCAGTATTAATACTTTGTATTACTACATCGGGGCTACCTACAAGTCGTGCATGTAAAATGTCAGCCAATTGGTTTGTTGTTAGTTTAAGCATCTTGATAACTCATATTAAAATATTTTCTAACGGTTTCTTGATCAGAAAAATGCTGCTTTTGTTTTCCGATAATTTGATAATCTTCATGCCCCTTGCCTGCGATCAAAATCACATCATCTTTTGCTGCATGTTGAATAGCAAAAGCAATCGCTTTTTCACGATCATTAATGACATCTACAATATTTGGTGCAATAAAACCAGCTAAAATATCCTTAATAATCTGAGTAGGTGACTCAGTACGAGGATTATCATCCGTCACAATGACATTATCTGCGAATTGTTCAGCAATTTTTGCCATTAAAGGGCGTTTACCACGATCACGATCGCCACCACAGCCAAATACACACCACAACTGACCATGACAATGTAAACGAGCCGCTTGTAATGCCTTCTCCAAGGCATCTGGCGTATGAGCATAGTCTACAATCGCAGTGGCACATTGTTCTGTATTTAACATTTCCATACGTCCACAAACGCCTGTTAATTGCGAGACTGAACTCACTAATTGTGACATCTCATAACCTAATGAAAGTAAGGTGGCCAAAACAAGTAATAAATTACTCACATTAAATTCACCAATCAAATGGCTTTGTAACTTACCACTACCCCAGCTTGACTCAAACTGAATCACTGCACCTTGATGTGTAAAATCAACATGTGTTGCTTTTAGCCATTTTGCTTGGTTAGTTTGAAAATCGGGAAAACGACTTACTGCCACGGCATCTGGTAACTCTTTCAACCAAGTAATGCCCATTTCATCATCTGCATTAATAACTTGATATTTTGGCTTTAATTCAGTAAATAAACGTTTTTTTGCTAATGCGTAATTTTCCATCGTATGATGGTAGTCAAGATGGTCACGGCTCAAATTTGTAAAAATTGCAACATCAAAATCAAGTGCCTCAACACGATGTTGTACGAGTCCATGCGAAGACACTTCAATTGCAGCAAAATCAGCACCTTGCTTTACAAATTGAGCTAATGAAGATTGAATTTCAACAGCAGATCCTGTCGTATTAGCAGCTTCTTTTACTTGCCCCCAAAGCCCATTTCCAATAGTTCCCATAACAGCACTTTTATGCCCAAGCAATGTTGTCCACTGAGCTAAAAGTTGTGAGATTGTGGTTTTACCATTCGTTCCCGTCACGCCAACTAAAGTTAGTCCTTGTGAAGGATGGTTGTAAAAAAGATTAGCTAACTGTGATAAATGCTGACTCAGTTGATAAAAAGAAATGATAGGAACATCTTGTTCAAAACGAACTTGCAAATGTTGTGTTGGTATATCAGCTTCAGATAATACAGCACGTGCACCATTTTCAATCGCTTGTGCAATGTAGTAACGACCATCTACTTGATGCCCTTTTAGAGCAACAAAAAGACAGCCTTGCTGTACAGCTCGACTGTCTAAAATCATTTCCGTAAGTTCAATGTTTGGGGCAAGTTCAACTTGCCCCAAAAGTGCGGTCAATTTTCGCATAATTTTTTCTTAATTAGTTTTTGTTCCATTATCACTATTCAAACGTACAACACGTCTTGCTGTTTTCTCTTGTGGCATTGCATCAGGTGGAATATTATTGGTTCTCAAAGCATAACCCATAATATTTGAGAACACTGGTGCTGAAATTGCGCCACCGTAATATTGACCTGCTTTGGGATCATTAATTAACACAATCAAAGCATAACGAGGATCTGAAATAGGCGCGACGCCTGCAGTATAAGCAATATATTTATCTACATAGCGACCATTCTCAAGTTTTTTTGCCGTTCCTGTTTTAATCCCAACACGGTATCCTTCTACCATTGCTTTTTTATTTTTAATCGCTACTTTTTCCATCATATTCACTACTTCACGTGTAATTTTTTCAGAATACACACGCTGACCAATAACTGGAGGATCAACTTTAGTGATAGAAAGTGGACGATAAATACCAAAGCTGCCTAACGTCACATAAGCTCGTGCGATTTGTAATGGTGTAGCGTTGATACCATAACCATAAGCAACGTTAGCACGTTCAATATCAGACCAACGTTTACGGTTTGCATTTAGTAAGCCTGATTGCTCACCGATTAGACCTAGATCCGTTGGTTTCCCTAAGCCCGCATTCATATAAGTTTCCATTAATGCATTTGGCGGCATACGCAACGCTAATCGACTTACACCACGGTTACTTGAATGTTCTAAAATCCCATCTAATGTCAACTGATCGCGAGGCGCAACATCTCTTATTTCATGTCCATTCAGAACTAAAGGACCCGTATTAATAATCTCATTACGCTTTGCTGCCCCGCGCTGCAATGCAGCAAGTACGACAAAAGGTTTTACTGTCGAGCCAGGTTCAAAAGTATCCGTAATTGCACGGTTACGCATTAAATCAGCCTTCACACCAACACGATTATTTGGGTTATAAGAAGGCGCATTTGCCATGGCTAATACTTCACCCGTACGAACATCGACTAATACAGCTGTACCAGATTCTGCTTTATTTTCTGCAACTGCTTTTTTAATCTCACGATAGACCATGGATTGTAATTTTTCATCAATACTTAAAGTAACATCTTGAGCATCATATTTTTTAACATCAGCAATATTCTCAACAATATTGCCAAATTTATCTTTACGATAAGTCCGAGAGCCCGATCTTCCGATCAACAATGAATTAAAACTCTTTTCAATTCCTTCAATCCCTTCACCATCAATATTGGTGTAGCCAATCAAATGAGCGACTTCCTCAACACGTGGGTAAAAACGACGAGCTTCATTTTTCAACACAATGCCTTTTAATTTCAATTCTCTAACATAATCAGCAACGGTTGGTGACACTTGGCGTGAAAGATAGACAAAACGTGATTTTGGATTTTTTTCAATACGCTTAATAATTTCACTATAAGAAACCCCTAAAGCCTCAGCTAAAGCTTTCCAACGCTCTTTATCTACTAAAGAATTTTTCTCAAAAATATCTTTAGGATCAGCAACAATAGAATACATTGGTACACTAACTGAGAGTAATTGTCCGTGACGATCTAAAATTGAACCTCTTACAGACTGAATTTCTTGTGTGCGTAAAGAACGTTTATCCGCTTCATCTGCTAACGAATCAGCATTAATAATTTGTACATTTGCTGCTTTACCAATTAACACGACTAAGCAGCTCATAATTACTGCTAACGAGAAAAAATAACGCCATTTCAAAAAACTGTTTTCATAAACGACTTTCGGTTTATTCAGTTTAATCGCATCATTTTTTGCAATTTTTACACTCTTTGCTCGTTTGATTTTCTTTGTCGTATTAAATTTAACCATACTGTTATCCTCAAATATTACTCTAGGATCAACACTTCTTGTTCTGGTTGAACTCGCTTCATACCTAATTGACTCGCAATCGCCTCAATACGCGTATTATCACTTTGCGTTGCTTCTTCTAATTTTAAATTCAAATATTCATTTTCAAGAGCTTGATGTTCTAAGACTAACTGCCCTTTTTCAGCAACTAAAATACGTGTCTGGTGTGTCATCCAAATCGTCGCTAATGCTGTAATCACAATCAATAACAATAAAGCCATAATCGTTTTATTTGCATGAAATAAATCTTCTAAAATAATATTTTGTAGCGGATAGCGATCATTATTTTCTAGCATTAAATCTTCTCCGCGATACGTAATACGGCACTTCTTGAACGAGGATTGTAAGCTTGTTCTTGTTCACTTGGCATAATTGCTTTACCAATAGTCTTTAACGTTTGTGTACGTTTAATTTGGTCATCGCGTAATGGTAAACCTTTTGGTAGATTCTCACCTTTACTTTGCTTGCGCATGAAGTGTTTCACCATGCGATCTTCGAGTGAGTGAAAGCTGATGATAGATAGACGGCCTTTTTTTGCTAATACTGCTAATGCTGATTGCAGTACACTTTCTAACTCATCTAATTCAGAATTAATAAAAATACGAATAGCCTGAAAAGTTCGCGTAGCAGGGTGTTTATGCTTATCTTTAAAAGGCACAGTATTAGCAATAAGCTCTGCTAGCTGTAATGTTCGAGTCAAAGGTTCAGTACCATTTTGTAACGCACTTTTGTTGTAGCTAACGACAGCATGAGCAATACGCTTAGCAAAACGCTCTTCACCAAAAGTTTTTAGTACCCAAGCCAAATCCTGCTCTGAGACTTGCTGTAACCACTGAGCTGCAGATTGACCCTGTGTCGTATCCATTCGCATATCTAATGGACCATCCTTCATAAAACTAAAACCACGTTCAGCCTCATCAAGTTGTGGAGAAGATACGCCCAGATCTAATAAAATACCGTCTATCTTGCCTACTAGCCCTAATCTTTCACAAATTGCTGGAATCGCAGAAAAACTGTTATGTTCAATATGAAAACGTGGATCTTCAATTTTATTTGCTTCAACAATAGCTCGTGGGTCACGATCAATCGCAATTAAACGACCATCATCTGCAAGCTGAGAAAGGATTAAACGAGAATGCCCACCTCGTCCGAATGTACCATCAATATAAATACCTTTTTCTTTCAATGCCAAACCATCAACCGCCTCATGCAATAAAACGGTGATATGTTCAGATGATGAAAAAGTATTTTGCGTATTCATAACAATTACCAATGGTACAAAAATAAAAAGGATAAATATTTAAGGTAAGATAATGCGGTGCTAAGCACCGCTTATCTTTTGCTAGTGCTGCTGTTCTATTGTGAGAAAAATATCTTTCTTTATAATGACAGCATTTTTAATTCTTCAGATAGTGCAAATTGGCCACTTGCACCTAACGCCATATCTTTTTCAATTTGAGCTTGCCATTCTGCATCGCTCCAAATTTCAAATTTATTTAATTGCCCAACAAGCATGAGGCTTTTTTCTAATTTAGCGTGATGGCGTAATGGACCACTAATTAAAATACGTCCAGCACTATCTAACTCACATTCGGTGGCATAACCTAACATGACGCGTTGTAAACTACGTTGATTTGGATCGAAATTTGATAGTGCTAAAAGTTTTTGCTCGACTAATTCCCATTCTTTTAATGGATAAAGTAACAAACAAGGTTGGCGAATATCCACAGTGCAGACCATTTGACCAGCATTCTGTTCTAGGATTTCAGCACGATAACGGGTCGGGATCGCAATACGACCTTTCGAATCTAAGTTAACTGCTGACGCGCCACGAAACATCATTGTTTCCCTTTTGTGATTGTTACAAGATGAAATTTAGGAATTTTTGCCAACTTTTACCACAAAACTCCACTTATTACCACTTTTATTAAGTTTATTATTAGTTTGCTTAACTTGCAAGCAATTTAATAATTTCAGGCGTAAAGTTTTGTATATTTTTCATTAGTTCCAAAAGGAAGCAATACAATATCCCGCAATGAAAAAACTCATAAGAAAAAACAATAAAAAAACACCCTATCATCAATATAGATGATAGGGTGTGGTAAATACTTAAAGTAAATTGATTATTGTTTAACTAAATCATCTACCAATGCGTCTGGATCACCTTTGGCAATTGGTTTCAATACAGTAAAGAATAAGATGCTACAAAATACAGTTAAACCTAAACCAATATAAACTGAAAGTTGATAATCTAAGTTGAAACCAATTTTGTTGTAAGCTAAATATGTGAAACATACTGTGCTGATAAACATCGCAGGTAAAGTACATACCCAATGGAATTTACCATAACGGAATAAGTAAGCAGCAGCAGTCCATAACATAACCATTGCAGTTGTTTGGTTTGCCCAGCTGAAATAACGCCATAATACGCTAAAGTCAATTTTCGATACGATAAAACCTAAGACGAATAATGGGACAGCAATCACCAAACGTTTAACCAATGTTTTTTGTTCAAATTTGAAGAACTCAGCAATAATCAAACGTGCCGCACGGAAAGCAGTATCACCAGACGTAATTGGTAACACAACAACACCTAAAATTGCAAACACACCACCGACAGCACCTAAAAAGTAAATTGAAGAATCATAAACAACTTTTGATGGTGAACCTGCTGCAATAGCGGCTTGTAATTCTGTTGGATCTTGGTAGAAACTTAAACCTACTGCACACCATACCAAGGCAATCACACCCTCTGCAATCATTGCGCCATAAAAAATGAAACGCCCTTCTTTTTCATTTTGAGCACAACGTGCCATCAATGGTGTTTGTGTAGCATGGAAACCTGATAAAGCACCACAAGAAATAGTTAAGAATAATAATGGCCAGATTGGTAAATCACCTTTTGGTTGTAGATTTTGGAAGAATTTCTCAAAATCTAAGCCACCGACTGTGCGGAAAAACTCGATTGGTTCTGCAGAGTTTAAATGGCTACTGACCAAACCATACATCATACCAAATGTCATAAAGAGTAATAATGCACCAAATAGAGGATAAATACGACCAATGATTTTATCAATTGGTAATAATGTCGCAACGATATAATAAACAAAGATGATTGTCGTCCAGATCACTAAGACTGTCGCAGCGTCATAACCAAATACAGTTGCTGCTGCACCTGCACTTTCAACAACACCTAAATTGTCCATAGTAATGGTACTTAATAATTTTGCAGGACTCGCAACAAATACCACACCAACTAAAAGTAATAACACTACTGCAAGTAAATTAATAAATGCTTTTACTGGTGCACCTAAATAGCGACCAGCTAATGTTGGCATAGACGCACCACCATTACGAACACTCAACATACCACAGAAATAATCATGTACAGCACCTGCAAAAATACAACCAATCACAATCCACAACATAGCGACAGGCCCATATAGTGCCCCTAGGATTGGACCAAAAATAGGCCCCGTACCAGCAATATTTAATAATTGAATTAACCAAATTTTCTTAGTTGACATTGGCATATAGTCAACACCATCATTCATGCTGTAAGCTGGTGTTGTCTTTTTCGGATTGATCACAAAGACCTTTTCAATAAATTTTCCGTATACAAAATAACCAAGCAGCAAGATTGCAACACAAAAGAAGAACCATAACATAATGAAGTACCTATTTTAATAGATTAAATATTTGAACAACTTTTCTTATAAAAAGCCCTGTGTATTTTATTTCACTTGTTACAAGCAAGTAAACTGTATAATAAATTAGCATCACAAAATATTTACAACTTTGTGACACCTATCACGATTTAAACACTTATCTATTTCCTTTAATATAAGATCGATTGCTTTAACTAGGCTATTTTTGTTTAAAATTTGTAAAAAAATAACCGCACTTTTCATAGTGCTATGATAGGATTTGAAGAAAAAAATAATAAAGAGAGGAAAAAATGGCTTTACATCGTTGTCCTGAATGTCGACACAAAGTGAGTGATAGTGCAGTAAGTTGCCCTAATTGTGGTTTTTCATTTAAGGAAGAGGACTTAGCTCTTTATCGACAAAAATTAGAAGAACGACGTCTACATAACGAAGAAATAAATAAACAAAGTGCTAAACTACATATAGTGTGGTTCATCATTTTTGCGTTAGTTATTAGTATTGCAAGCTGGATTGTAAATTAACTGCCTATTTATCAATAAAAAAGCGAATTTTAAACAAAATTCGCTTTTTTCCTACTGTTCGTCTCTCTCCGCTCAGTTATGCTTTTTCAGCCTCTAAACGTTCAAATGCAAGTACTTTTGTTTCAAGTTTTCTTAATAACACTGTCGCAATTGCAGTAATAGCTAAATAAATTGCACCAGCAATACCATAAATAGTTAAGGCGTCATATTCCGTGCCATAAAGTTGTCGAGCATAGCCCATAATATCCATAATAGTGATAGTAGAAGCTAATGCAGTACCTTTAAATACTAAAATAATTTCATTAGTATAAGATGGCAATGCACGTTTTAGGGCATAAGGCATTAAAATTTTCAATGTTTCTAAACGAGTAAAGCCCAATGCAGCACAGCTCTCCCACTGCCCTTTACCAATTGCTTTGACTGCACCATGAAAAAGTTGAGTTGAATAAGCTGCACTGTTTAATGCTAATGTCAACATTGCACAAAACCATGCATCAGATAACAATGGCCATAATGCACTATCCACTATCCATTGAAACTGCCCAGGACCTGAATAAATCAAGAAAAACTGAACTAATAATGGCGTACCTGTAAATAAAGTGAGATAAACATTAATCGCACATTTAATTAATTTATTACCAATAGATAAACCAAAAGTGAATAGCAATGCTAGTAGAAACGCAATAGCCAAAGAAACAACCGTCAACACTAAACTCGTTGGAATACCTTGAATAATCACCATAAAATATTCTTGAAACATTATTTCACCTCTCGCTCAAAATGAGTAAAACGCAGTTCCAACTTACGAATAATAAACTGACTTACTAAAGTGATCACTAAATACAATAATGCAGAGATGCCATACCAAGTAAAAGGTTGGTGCGTAACAGTATTAATTAATTCAGCTTGGCGCATTAAATCTTCTACTCCAATTAAAGAAACAAGTGCAGTATCCTTTAATAAGACGAGCCATTGATTACTTAATCCAGGTAGTGCATGACGCCAAACTTGTGGCATCACAATATGAATAAAAGTATAACCACGACTTAATCCTAAAGCTGCCCCAGACTCCCACTGTCCCAGAGGAATTGCTTGAATTGCACCACGTAGCGATTGAGAAGCATAAGCGGCAAAAATAATAGAAAGTGCAAATACACCACAACTAAAAGCACTAAATTGGATAAATTCACCCGTTATAAATTCAACTACTTCAGTTGAGCCAAAATAAATTAGCAATACAACAAGAATCTCAGGTAAGCCACGTAATAATGTCACTACAATAGAAGTTGGCTTACGAATCAATGTCCATTTACTTGTTTCTAACACAACGAATAGCACAGACAAAATAAGACCAACAATTAATGAACAAAGCGCTAACCCTAAGGTCATTAGGGTTGCGCTATACATCAAAGAAAGATAATCAAAAAACATAATCGATTATTTTGTCATCCATTTATCATAAATTTTTTGGTATTCACCATTTGCTTTAATGACCGCTAATCCTTTATTAAGATCAGCCAATAATTCTTTACTTGCTTTATTTACAGCAATACCAAAACCATTACCAAAATATTTTTGGTTCGTCACTTTATCACCAATAAAGGCAAGATTTTCTTCTTTCTGTAACATATCAACCAATACTGCCGTATCACCAAAAATGACATCAATACGACCATTTTTCAAATCAAGTATTGCATTTTGTAAACTTGCATAAGGTACTGGTTGATATTGTTTTGCTTCAGCAACAATATATTGCTGATAAGTTGTGCCATTTTGCACACCTACTTTTTTTACTTGAGCTAAATCAGTAAACTTATCTTTTACTGTAATAAAGCTCGTTGAACTGTCGTAATAAGGCTCACTAAAACTTACTTGTTTTGCGCGAGCTTCTGTAATATCAATGGCAGAAATTGCAGCATCAAAATGTTTAGAACGTAACCCTGTAATTAAACTATCAAACGCTTGTCCTTTAAAATGACAGGTTGCTTGGATTTCTTTACAAATTGCATTAGCAATATCCACATCAAAACCAATAATTTCTCCCTTCTCATTAGTTAACTCAAATGGTGGATAACTTGGCTCCATTGCAAAAGTAATGTCTTTAGCTGTCGTAGCAAATGCGGTGCTTGCTAAAAGTGCGGTTAAAAGTAATTTTTTCATGTTGTGTCCTTATTTTAGTGTGATAAATATTGTTTAAATTGCTCTGTTTTAGGGTGCTCAAAACAGCTTACATCGCCCATTTCAATAATATGTCCTTGTTCCATATAGACAACTTTCGTTGCTACTTTCTTAGCGACCGACACCTCATGAGTAACAATAACTTGAGTAATGCCCGTCTGCTGTAATTCTTTAATAATATCCACAACTTGTGCTGTAATCTCTGGATCAAGTGCAGCAGTCGGTTCATCAAATAACAACACTTGTGGTTTCATCATCAAAGCTCTAGCAATTGCCACACGTTGTTGTTGTCCTCCAGATAAATGTAATGGAAAACGATCTGCAAATTGTTCCAAACGTAAACGTTTCAATAATTCTAATGCTTGTTTTCTCGCAGATTGATCATCTAACTTCAATACTTTTTTAGGTGCTTCAATTAAATTCTCAATTACGGTCAAATGTGGCCATAAATTATATTGTTGAAACACCATTCCAACATCTTGGCGTAAACGACAAATTTGATTTGGATTAGTCATAGCTACTGATAAATCAAATTTATTCTTTGCAATGACTAATTCTCCTGAAGTAGGCACTTCTAATAAATTCAATGTGCGGATTAATGTACTTTTTCCTGCACCACTTGGACCTAATAATACCACAGTATCCCCTTCCTCTGCTGTAAGGCTAATATCAAACAATGCTTGGGAAGATCCATAAAAAAAGTTTAAATTTTTAACGCTAATTGCCATTACTTAAAAATCTCTATATTTTCAATACTGAAATAATATTAATATTTATTGCATAATTATGCAAATAAAATTTGTATAAAAATTTATCATGAATAAAAAAATCCTCAACCATACTTATGGTTGAGGAACGTTTTATATAAAAAGTAAAAAATTGACCACACTTTTATGTTGTCGAAGCAAAAACTATTTCTCTTTTGCCATCTCAAATTCAATTAACATCATTAAAATATGGATAACTTTAATATGAATTTCTTGGATTCTATCTGCATAACCAAAATGAGGAACTCTAATTTCAACATCAGCCAAGCCCGCCATTTTTCCGCCATCTTTACCTGTTAATGCAATCACTTTCATGCCTTTCTCTTTTGCCGCTTGAATAGCATTTAAAATATTTTTTGAGTTGCCAGATGTAGATAGCCCAAATAATACATCACCTTTTTGACCCACTGCTTCAACATAACGTGAAAAAACATAGTCATAACCAAAATCGTTACTCACACAGCTTAAATGACTCACATCTGAAATAGCAATAGCAGGATAACCGGGGCGGTTTTCTCGATAACGTCCTGTTAGCTCTTCAGCAAAATGCATCGCATCACAATGTGACCCACCATTACCACAAGATAACACTTTTCCACCTTGCTTAAAGCTATCCGAAATTAACAACGCCGCTTGCTGAATTAATTTCATGTTAGTTTCATCATTTATAAACTTATCCAAAACTGCTGCCGCTTCATTTAACTCTGCTTTAATTTGCTCAAAATACATAAGTTCTCCTTTTTAAATTTAATTTTCAAAAATCATTTTATTCTTCTAAAACAACATGACCAATGTAACCTAAATTACGATAACGTTGTGCATAATCAATACCATAACCTACCACAAACTCATCGGGAATAGTAAAGCCAACCCACTCCACAGGAACCTCAACTTCACGACGAGATGGTTTATCAAGTAGAGTACAAATGGTAAGAGAAGCTGGATCGCGTAATTTCAAGATCTCACGTACTTTTTGTAAGGTATAGCCTGTATCAATAATATCTTCAACAATCAAAACATGTTCATCTCGAATATCACCATCTAAATCTTTACTGATTTTTACATCATGGTTAGTTGTCATTCCACTGCCATAGCTTGAAGTTGTCATAAATTCAATTTCAACTGGTAAATTAATTTCACGGACTAAATCCGCCATAAACATAAATGAACCACGTAAAAGTCCAACAACGATCAATTTATCTACTGCTTTTTGTTGGTAATACTGCGTAATTTCACGACCAAGTTCTTGAATACGTGCACGAACTTTCTCTTCTGAGATTAAAATACCAACATGATGTTTTTTCATTTTGTTTTACCTTATATAGGAATTGTAAAAATGCATTCTACAAAAAAAAGGCTGAAGTTTAAACCTTCAGCCCACAAATACCCTAACGAATTTACTTTCTACTCTACCTGTTTGGAGTATGACCCTAACTGAAAACGACCTACTCTATCATTTCCAACCGAATCTCTAACAGATGTGTGTATCTTAGCAAATAATTCACTATTGTCAATAGGAATCATTCTCATTTTTAAAAAATTAATCCCCTGATATTTTCAAACTTTCTACCAAAATTGATCCCGTTTGAATATTAGATCGATGCTCAATATCATCAGAGACAGCAATCAGATTACCTAACATTTCTTTCAATTGCCCTGCAATTGTAATTTCAGCCACAGGATATTGAATCTCACCATTTTCAATCCAAAAACCTGCGGCACCACGTGAATAGTCACCTGTCACTAAATTTACTCCCTGTCCCATTAGTTCAGTGACAAGTAACCCCGTTCCCATTTGACGTAATAAAGCTTGCAGTCCGCCCATTACATTGGGTTTCACTAGCCAATTATGGATACCACCAGCATGTCCTGTGCTTTGCATACCTAGTTTTTTACCACTATAACTGGTTAAAAGATAAGTTTGTAGAATCCCTTTTTCAATAATTTCACGACTCTGAGTACGTACCCCTTCACTATCAAAAGGAGATGAGGCTAATTGCCCAATTAAATGTGGACGCTCACTGATCTGAAACCAATCGGGTAAGACTTGTTTGCCTAAATGATCTAATAAAAAACTGGCTTTACGATATAAACTTCCCCCACTAATTGCAGCAGCTAAATGACTAATTAAACCTGTTGCTACATCATTTATAAAGATAACGGGTACTTGTTGTGTAGCTAACTTCTGAGGTTGTAGGCGTGCTAACACTTTCTGTGCACAATTTTGTCCGACCCAATTAGCACTTTCTAAGTGGTTTATATTACGTGAAATAGTATATTCATAATCACGTTCTAATTGTTCTTCAGCACTAGCAATAACAGAACAAGAGAGGGAATAACGGCTTGATAAATAACTTTGCAACATACCATGGCTGTTACCATATACACGTACGCCACTATGTGAGTTAAATGCCGCACCTTCACTATTAACAATACGCTTATCATATTCTAAAGCGGCTTGTTCTGTTGTTAAAGCTAACTCTACCGCACGATCAACATCCATGTCTGCAGCATGGTATAAGTCTAGATTTGGTGCATCAAATGCCATTAATTCATGCGCAGCTAAACCTGCGCATTCATCAGGTGAAGTATGTTTAGCAATTGCTAATGCAGCCTCTACAGCATTTTTAATTGCATCATGGCTTAAATCAGAAGTAGAAGCATTACCTTTTTGATGCCCTAAATAGACAGAAATACCTAATGCCCCATCATTATTAAATTCAACATTTTCAATCTCTTGTAAGCGTGTTGACACAGATAAACCACTGACTTTAGTCACTGCCACTTCGGCCGTTGCGCCAGCTTTTTGTGCAATTTCGACTGCATAGCTCACAGCCTCCCTCAATTCTTGCTCTTGTTGCTGTAAAAGTGCGGTTGCTTTCTCAGTATTTTTCATATTGATTCCTTCAAACAAATTTATGGCATTTTATCCTATTTTAGATTTTCATGCTAAAATGTTAGCTTATTTTTGTAAGAGAAAGGAAATAAAATGGCAAAGCGCGGTAAAAAGAACATTGATTGGGATAACACGGATTGGGACTCTGAAGAACAAGAAGAAATTATTTGGGTGAGCAAAAGTGAAATTAAGCGTGATGCCGAAGCATTAAAAAAACTAGGCGAAAAGCTAGTCAATTTAAACAAAGCAAAATTAGATAAAATTCCGCTCGAAGAGAAGCTATTAGAAGCAATTGAATTAGCGCAGCGTTTACAAAAAGAAGCAAAGCGTCGCCAACTACAATATATTGGTAAATTGTTGCGTAACATCGACGTTGAGCCTATCCAAGAAGCATTAGACAAACTCGAAAACAAACACAATCAACAGCAAGCAATGTTGCATAAGCTCGAGACATTACGTGATACATTAATTGAAAATGATAATGAGTTTACACAATTTTTAGACCAACACCCTGAAGCAGATCGCCAACATTTACATCATTTAATCCGTTCTGCACAAAAAGAAAGAGCACAAAATAAACCACCCAAAGCATATCGTGAAATTTTTCAATATTTGAAAGAATTAATGTTAGAAGAATAAAAAAATATTCCCAAAAACAAAAAGGCGTTAGTTTTAAAACTAACGCCTTTTTTATTGACACAATAATTATTTAGTTGGCGCCTGCATGAAACGGAAAAATTCACTATCAGGCT
Source organism: Pasteurella canis (assembly GCF_900454865.1). Classification (GTDB taxonomy): domain Bacteria; phylum Pseudomonadota; class Gammaproteobacteria; order Enterobacterales; family Pasteurellaceae; genus Pasteurella; species Pasteurella canis. Next base: position 1,216,876 of record NZ_UGTV01000015.1, read on the forward strand.
TTAAAATCATCATATTTTCTGAATTTGCAAAGCTACTTTCATAAGCTTTCAAACTTCTCAAGAAACTATAAAATTGTGGATCTTGTGAAAAGGCATCAGAAAATACTTTAGCTGCGGTTGCATCACCTGCACCGCGTAACTCCTGTGCAGTTCTATTAGCATTCGCCAAAATGAGCGTCACTTTACGATCAACATCTGCTTGAATAAAAGCAGCTTTCTCACGACCTTGTGAACGATGTTCACGCGCTACTGCATCACGCTCTGCACGCATACGCTGATAAATAGATGATGATACTTCATCTGGCAAGTTAATTTGTTTCACACGCACATCAACCACTTCGATACCTAACTCAGCCGTACTATCCGCTCCTGTATTCAGTGCTTTACGAGCACCTTCCATTAATTCACCACGCGTACCAGAGACAATATCTTTAATGGTACGTGAACCAATTTCAGAACGTAGACGGTCATTGACTTTACGGCGTAATAAATTGGAGGCTTGTGCATAATCACCACCACCCGTTGCGGTATAAAAACGACCAAAATCGCTAATACGCCATTTAACGTAAGAATCAACTAATAAGTCTTTTTTCTCTACCGTTACAAAGCGATCTGCTTGACCGTCAAGAGTACGAATACGTGCATCTAGAATTTTTATGGAATCAATAAATGGAATTTTAAAATGTAAACCAGGGTTATACACAACAACTTTATTATCTGCATCACGGTGTACTTTACTAAAACGAAGCATAATGCCACGAGTTCCTTCTGATACAATGACAATACTAGAATACAAAATTGCCGCAATAATCAGGATAACTGGAGTTAAAAATTTACGCATTAGTTAAATCTCCCTTGGCGAGTATTCTCTTGTCTTGTTGACGGAACTGAATGTGAAGGCATAGCAGGTTGTGTTTCAATACGCATCACAGGACGGTTTTGTTCTAGATTCTCTTGACCTGCTTTTGCTTTCATTGAAGTTTGCCCTTTTAAAATTTGTTCCAGAGGCAACACTGTCAAATTATTACCACTGTTTGCATCAAGCATCACTTTAGGCGTATTTGCCATCACTTTTTCCATCGTTTGAATATACAAGCGCTCACGCAGTAATTCTGGCGCAGCTTTAAACTCAGGTAATAAGCGCTCAAAACGTTCTACTTCCCCCTTTGCATCGAGCACCACACGATCTTTGTAAGCGGTTGCCTCTTCTAAAATACGTTGTGCATCACCACGAGCAATTGGCTCACGCTCACGTGCATAGGCTTCTGCTTCACGAATATAACGTTGCTCATCTTCTTGTGCTTTGATAGCATCATCAAATGCATCTTTTACTTCTTCTGGCGGACGAGCAGATTGGAAGTTAACATCAACAACCTCAAGCCCCATATCATAAGACTCAATAATAGTATTCAAAGTTTTCCAAGTGTTTTCACGTACTACTGAACGACCTGTGGTTAAAATATCATCCATGGACATATGACCAATCACATAGCGTAAAGCACTATCTGTTGCTTGGTTCAAACTATCGTCAGCGTTAGTCACGCTAAATAAATATTTCGCAGGATCATGTACACGGTATTGTACGGTCATTTCGACTTTCACCATGTTTTCATCTTGTGTAAGCATCGCCCCTTGGGTTCTTAATTCTTTCACTTGCTCCACATTAACAGGGATCACACGATCAATAAAGGTTGGTTTCCAGTTTAAACCAGGTTGTACAATGGAATGTAATTCGCCAAAACGCATTACAACACCACGTTCCGCTTCTTTTACTGTATAAAAACCACTTCCACCCCAAACCAGTGCAGCAACAACTGCAGCGACAGGTAATAACTTCCCTAGATTAAGTGAAGGAGACTGACTTGAATTATTACGTTTCCCACCATTACCAGTACCACCCAGTTTTTTCAGAAGATTATTAAACATCTCCTCAATATCTGGTGGCGACTGTTCTTGATTATTTTGTTTGCCACGTGAATTATCGTTCCAATTGGATTGCCCATTCTCATTATCAGGACGATGATTTTCTGGCTTTTTCTGTCCTGGCTTACCCCAAGGATCTTGATCTGAACCGTTCAATGACATTACGTTCTCCATTTGTCAAAAAATTGTTACTTGCTTAAACAAATTTTCACAGTCTAAACAAAATATGTGATTAAGTCTAACGAAACTCGCTAGTATATGGGGATATTTTTTACAATTTAAAGTACAACTAAAAAGTGAATCGTAAAACGGCCTATTCATTTATATATTTGAAAATAGATTCCTGTACGGAAAAGCTTAACAACTCAACCTTAAATCTCATCTTCATGACTTTTATTAACCAAATAATGGTGTGTTTTAGGTAATAATCTTCTCACTAATTGCTGCCCATCCCACATAAAATAACAAAAATCGGTTTGTTGAGTATGATTAACGAAAAAAGCTAAATAAAAAGGCAATTCTTGACTAAAAATTAGCTGACCCGATGGACAATAATCACAACTAATATGGTGTAATATAGGGTCATGATTTACCTCGGATAGTTTCACAATGCCCACTCCTTGTGATTTCAATACCGCCTCACGTAAACACCAACTTAAGTAAAAAGCGGCTTCTTTATCTTGCTGTTGCTGAAACCATACTTGCTCTCGCGGAGGGGAAAAATGTGCTAATAACGCTGCAAAATCCCTTTGTTTGTTTGGATATTCAATATCAATTCCTACCGCACTTTTCCCTTGAGATGTGATCTGTAAAATAACTGCCACCCAATCACCAGAATGACTAATATTGAAATCAATGTCATCAACAGGTAACTGTGGGCGGCCGCTTTCAGTATAGTCAATATACTTTAAAAGTGCGGTTGGTTTTTGCGAAATTTTAAGTAATTTCCATAGTAAAAAATGTGCGACCCAACGACAGCGATGACGTGTTTTTACGCGTTGATTATGGTTTTTTAATGGTTGGCGAAGCTTCTCACTTAACAATTCAGAAGGAATAGTCTCTAGAGGATAGGATTGGTTGATGTTAGCGTAAGCAATAAACGTGCTCATTTAAAATCTCTTTTCCGTCTTCTTTCATTCAGCATCATTTGAACTAGCTTACGAGGTAATAAGTATCCATCACTGAAGACAACATTTCCCCTCTTTGATAAAAAGAGGGGAAATCACTTTTATTTCAATAAATACGCTCTCAATGCAGCAAAATCATTTTCCATTACATCGGATAATAATGGCAATTTTGCATGTTTTGCTAACGCTTCAGGTAAATCTAATTCAAGTTGTAAAATACGTTCTACACTTTCTTTAAATTTTGCAGGATGTGCAGTACAAAGGAACAGTCCTGTTTCTCCAGACTGGAGATCCTGTTTCAATACTCGATATGCTACTGCACCATGTGGCTCACACAAATAACCTTTCTCGTGCATTTGTTGTAAAGTCTGCTCTGTCTCATTATCGTTTACGGCATCAGAATGCAAGTCAGATAATGCCCAACCATTACGTTTAAATAATTCTTCTACGCGAGGCCAATTATTTGGACGACTTACATCCATTGCATTAGACAAAGTTGCTACAGTATCATTTGGTTGCCAATCACCACTACGTAAATAACGCGGTACAGTATCATTCACATTCGTTGAAGCCACAAAACGTTTGATTGGGAGCCCTAATGATTTTGCAATTAATCCTGCTGTTAAATTACCAAAGTTACCACTTGGTACTGAAACCACAACATTATCACGCACTTCTTTTGGCAATTGTGCTAATGCTTCAAAATAGTAACAGACTTGTGCTAACAAACGACTAATATTAATTGAATTAGCTGAATTTAAACCTATCGCCTGACGCAATTCAACATCATCAAAGGCTTGTTTTACTAAAGCTTGGCAATCATCAAAATCACCTTGAATGGCTACAGTACGAATATTGCCACCTAATGTGCAAAATAATTTCTCTTGTAGCGGGCTGATTTTGCCTTGTGGATATAAAATCACTACATCAATATTTTTTAGCCCATAAAATGCATGAGCAACAGCAGCCCCCGTATCCCCCGAAGTGGCCGTTAAAATTGTAATTTTTCCATCACCACGTACTGTTGCTAAGGCTTGTGCCATAAAACGGCCGCCAAAATCTTTAAACGCTAATGTTGGTCCATGAAATAATTCTAAGGCATACACCCCCTCTTCAACTTTCACTACAGGAGCAGGAAAAGTAAACGCATTTTGTACCATGTGTGCCAATTGTTGTTCAGTGATTTCTGTGCCAATTAATGCACCAAGAATTTTTTGACTACGTTCCACTAATGGCAATGCTAATAATGCTTCAATATCATCAAAGTGCGGTATATTCTCGGGAAAAAATAACCCCTGATTTTTGCCAAGACCTTGACGTACAGCTTGTGCAAAGTTTACTTGTTCTTCTGGGTGTTTGATGTTGTATAAATTCATATAACTTTCCGTTTTCTCAATTAACCTAATGCTTAACCTAGTGCTCTTGCACCCTCGTTATCGACTTTACAAATATGCACAAAGCCTTCGTTGTTTTGTAAATAATGATGTTCTAAATAGGTCGATAATTTCATAGCTGTCGTTAAATCAGGCGCAATAGCAAATATTGTTGGTCCAGATCCTGAAATACCTGTTGATAATGCACCTAGATCTCGGGTAGCTTGTTTTACCTCAGCAAAATGCGGTAATAACGCTTCACGATAAGGTTCCGCGATGACATCTTTCATCATTAATGCTGCAAGCTGTGCTTGTTTAGTATGGCAAGCATGCACAAAACTTCCTAAATGGCGCGCTTGTGCGATCACATCTTGACGTGTATAACTCTTTGGTAAGATAGCACGTGCTTCTGCAGTCGACACCTCAATTCCAGGATACGCTAACACCCAATACCAATCATCAAAAAATGGTAGTCTCTGACAAATATTTCCTAAAGACTGCACCATTAACTGCACACCACCTAAATAGCAAGGGGCGACATTATCATAATGAATTGATCCCGAAATACGTCCTTCTAGCTCACCCATCATTTCTAACAGTTCCATCTTAGAGAAAGGCTCATGATGAAATTGGTTTAACGCAACTAATGCTGCCACAATTGAACAAGCACTCGAACCAAGACCAGACCCAATTGGCATATTTTTTTCGAGCGTTAACCGCAATGGGCGAACTGAAGAACCACGCAATTTTAAACGTTCACTGAATAAAACATAAGCTTGGTAGACAATATTTTTTTGTGGTTCTTTGGGCAATTTACGTACAAAATAACCCGCACTTTCTAGCTCAAATCCAGCAGTGATTGCTTCAACTTGCACCACGTCACCTAGTAATGAACCATCAATAGGAGACACCGCCGCACCCAAGGTATCAAATCCCACACTTAAATTTGCACTTGATGCAGGTGCATAAATTCTAAGCATATTTTTTCCCATGTATTTATCCAATTAAGATTGTAGTGTTCTTAAAATATCAGCAAAAATACCCGCCGCTGTGACTGCATTACCCGCACCATAGCCGCGTAAGAGTAATGGCGCTGGTTGATAATAACGTGTATAGAAAGCCAAGGCATTTTCCCCATTTTTTACTTTAAATAATGGGTCATCTGCATCCACTTCTACAATAGAAACTTTACATTTGCCGTTTTCAATTTGCCCAACATAACGTAAGACTTTACCTACTGATTTAGCTTTTTCAACTCGTGCAGCAAATTCACTATCTAATTCAGGTAACATCGCCATAAACTCAGCCGTAGTTTTTCCTTCTGCAAAACCAGCTGGTAAAACACTTTCTACTTCGACATCCGTTAACTCTAGCTGTAACCCCGTTTCACGAGCCAAAATAAGGAGCTTACGTGCCACATCTTGCCCCGATAAATCTTCTCTTGGATCTGGCTCAGTGAAACCTTTCTCCCTGGCAAGTGCCGTCGCTGCGGATAACGAAAGCCCATTTTCTAACTCACCAAAAATAAACGACAATGATCCCGATAAAATACCGTTAAACTTTATTACCTCATCACCTGCCGCTAATAAGTTCTGCAAATTTTCAATCACAGGTAAACCCGCACCGACGTTAGTATCATATAAGAACTTTCGTTGATTACTCCGCGCATTCTCACGTAATGCATTATAATAGGCTAATTCACGAGTATTGGCCTTTTTATTTGGTGTCACAACATGAAATCCCTCGCTTAAAGCTCTGGCATATAACCCCGATACAGATTCTGCCGAAGTACAGTCAACGAAGACAGGATTAACAACATGATGTAACTTAATAAATGAAAGCAATACATCAAAATCAGAGGGCTGAGTTGCATTCTCCAATTCAGCCTGCCAGTTTTCTAAACATAATCCATCCGCTTTCAGCAACATTTTATTTGAATTAGCAATCGCACAAACTCGAACTTCTATATCTTTTTTTGCTAAATACTCTTTTTGATTTTTAATTTGTTCGATTAATTCACTACCAACGCCACCAACACCAACTAAAAAGACATCCACTACTTTCTTATTATTAAATAAGGCTTGATGTGTCACTTTCACTGCTTCAATCGCTTTGTTTAACGAAACAACTGCAGAGATTGAACGCTCAGATGAGCCTTGTGCAATAGCCACAATACTGATATTAGCTTGGGCAAGTGCAGAGAAGAAACGTGCAGCAATCCCTTTCGCTTGTTTCATTCCATCACCTACAACTGAAATAATAGAGAGATCTTTAATCACATCAACTGGCTCAAGCGCATTTGCTTTCAACTCTTGCTCAAATTCTTTTTCCAACGCCAGTTTTGCAACTTCTACTGATTTAGCAGGTACGCAAAAACTGATACTGTATTCAGAAGAAGACTGAGTAATTAAAATAACTGACACACCAGCATTTGACATTGCAGAGAAAACACGTGCAGCCATGCCCACCATCCCTTGCATACCTGGACCAGAAACATTAAACATAGCTACATTATCTAAATTGGTAATCCCTTTGACTTGTAGCTGCTCAGATTTCACATTGCCATCAATGATTGAGCCAGGCGCAGTTGGGTTACCTGTATTTTTAATTAAACAAGGGATATTACTTTGTACTAAAGGACCAATCGTACGCGGATGAATCACTTTTGCACCAAAATAAGACAACTCCATCGCTTCGCGATAAGATAAACTTGGTAATAAACGCGCATCAGGGACTAAACGAGGATCACAAGTAAATACCCCATCTACATCAGTCCAAATCTCACAAGCACTCGCGCCTAAACATGCGGCTAAACAAGCTGCCGAATAATCAGAACCATTACGACCTAATAAAACTAATTCGCCCTTTTCATTACCCGCGGTAAACCCTGCCATTAAAACCACATTTTTGGTTGGAATAGATTTTGCATCTACACGTTTAGTCGATTCTTCAATATCAACGGAAGACTCTAAATAACTGCCATGCGCTAATAATTTCTCCACAGGATTGATGAGAGTAACTTCATAACCGCGTGCTTCAAACCATGCCTTCATCATCGCAATGGATAATTTTTCACCACGACAATCAATCGTAGCTTTCACCGCATCTGAAACAAAGCCTTGTTGACGAATGTCGTCCAAAGCGGCTTTAATCTGTGCAAACTCTTCATCAATGAGGGCTTTCATCCCTACAAGATCAAATTTATTATTTTCTGCGTGTAATCCATGAATAATGCGATAAAAAATCTCTAAGGCTTCATCAAAATGCGTATCGGTAGGTTGGTTTAAACTGGCTTTTTCAGAAAGGGCAACAAGATGGTTGGTAATTTTAGCAGGTGCGGATAAAACTCCTGCGGCTTGTTCTTCAAAATGTGCTTTTTCAATAAGTTGTGCTGCCTGAGAAAAACGTTCTGGATTGGCTAAGGAAGTGCCTCCGAATTTTAATACACGCATAATCAAATCTCCTAGATGTTGTGAATTTTAAAATATTATAAAAATTTGATAAAAAAACCCGCACTTTTTACTGAGTACGGGTTTTGTCGAATTCGATCTTTTTGCTACGCACTAACCCGCACTATTCATCATAATAATAGTGGTGGTCATCATAATCATCGTTACTGAAGTGCGTTTATTCATCATCTTAGTTAAAAATAAAAAAGAATGTGTAAGAAATACCTAAATTTACTGGGGTTGTCAAACGGAAAATGCAAAAATATTATAAATTTTTAAAATCCAACAAGTTCTTGTAATATAGCTAATATTTTTTCATTCAATGACAATCGCAAACGATTTCCGCATAGGATACTCTCTGTATGACAATCCAACAAAATATTACGCAAATTCAAACTCAAATAAATCACTATTTAACCCAAGCTAATCGCCCACAAAGTGCGGTCAAATTATTAGCTGTTTCGAAAACAAAAACTGTCGAAGATATCTATCAAGCCTATCAAGCGGGTCAAACCGCATTTGGCGAGAATTACGTACAAGAAGGTATTGATAAAATCGCTTATTTTCAACAGCAAAATATCGAGTTGGAATGGCATTTTATTGGTCCATTACAATCGAATAAAACACGTTTAGTCGCAGAACACTTTGACTGGATGCAAACACTCGATCGTATAAAAATCGCTGATCGGCTAAACGAACAACGTCCTTATTACAAAGCACCATTAAATGTTTTAATTCAAATTAATATTAGCGATGAAAACAGCAAATCAGGTATTACACCAAACGACATGCTGGTGTTAGCAAAGCACATCCAAAACTTACCGCACTTACGCTTACGAGGTTTAATGGCAATTCCAGCACCAACAGATGATCCTCAACAACAAGAACACGCCTTTAATGCAATGAAAAGCTTATTTATAGCGTTACAACAAGCACTACCAGAGGCTCAAATTGACACTCTTTCGATGGGCATGACCGATGATATGGCTAGTGCAATTAAATGTGGTTCGACAATGGTGCGAATTGGTACCGCTATTTTTGGCGCACGAGAGTACCACAAATAACCTTATTTTGGTTTCATCTCATTCTGATATAAAACAAAAGATAAAATTTGACAGCGTTATAGTGGCTTTTTATTATTCATTTCATTGATAAAACTCTCAAAAATGGACACTATACTTTTGAAAAATCAAACACAACAACTTAAAGATCTGCTCGCACAACGAATCCTCATTCTAGACGGCGCGATGGGGACGATGATCCAAAAATATAAACTCACTGAAGCAGATTTTCGTGGTGAGCGTTTTAAAAATAGCCTAATTGATTTGCGTGGCAATAACGATTTATTAACTCTAACCCAACCGTTGTTGATTAAAGCCATTCACGAGAAATATTTGGCGGCTGGAGCTGATATTATTGAAACCAATACCTTCAGCTCAACCACTATTGCCCAAGCCGATTATGAATTACAATCCATTGCTTATGAACTCAATTTTGCAGGGGCGAAATTGGCTCGTTTGGCAGCAGATAAATACAGTACCCCAGAAAAGCCTCGTTTTGTGGCAGGGATTTTAGGCCCAACCAACCGCACAGCGTCTATTTCACCGAATGTAAACGATCCTGGTTTTCGTAACGTCACCTTTATGGAATTGGTAGATGCCTATGCGGAAGCCACTCGAGGTTTAATTGAAGGCGGTTCGGATCTCATTATGATCGAAACCATTTTCGATACCTTAAACGCTAAAGCGGCTGCCTTTGCTATTGACCAAGTGTTTGAAGAATTGGGCGTAATCTTACCAATTATGATTTCAGGTACCATTACCGATGCCTCTGGGCGAACCCTTTCGGGACAAACCACCGAAGCTTTCTACAATTCTCTCCGCCACGTTAAACCGCTTACCTTTGGCTTGAACTGTGCCTTAGGCCCGAAAGAGCTTCGTCAATATGTAGAAGCTATGTCGAAAATCAGCGAAACCTATGTGTCTGTTCACCCTAACGCAGGCTTGCCAAATGCCTTTGGTGGCTATGATTTAGGGGCGGAAGAAATGGCGACACATTTAAAAGAATGGGCGGAACAAGGTTTTGTGAATATTGTCGGCGGTTGCTGTGGGACAACACCTGAACACATTAAAGCCTTTAGTGAAGCGATGGAAGGCATCAAACCACGTCAGCTCCCAGAAATTAAAACCGCTATGCGTTTATCTGGGCTTGAGCCATTAACCGTTGATGAAGATAGCCTGTTCGTCAATGTGGGAGAACGTAATAACGTAACGGGTTCGGCTAAATTTAAGAAATTAATCAAAGAAGAAAAATTTGCCGAAGCCATTGAAATTGCCATTCAGCAGGTGGAAAACGGCGCACAGGTGATCGATGTCAATATGGACGAAGCCTTACTCGATTCGGAAAAATGTATGGTGCGTTTCCTAAACATTATGGCGACGGAACCTGATGCAGCAAAAGTACCAGTAATGATTGACTCGTCCAAATGGGAAGTGATTGAAGCAGGCTTGCAAGTGGTGCAAGGCAAGGCAATCGTGAACTCGATTTCCTTAAAAGAAGGGGAAGAAAAATTTATTCAACAAGCCAAGCTCGTTCGCCGTTATGGTGCGGCTGTGGTGGTGATGGCGTTTGATGAAGTGGGGCAAGCAGATACAGAAGATCGCAAAGTAGAAATCTGTACCAGAGCCTACCGCATTTTAGTGGATGAAGTGGGCTTTCCGCCTGAAGATATTATTTTTGACCCAAACATTTTCGCTATCGGTACAGGAATTGAAGAACACAACAACTACGGTGTGGATTTCATCAATGCCGTAGGGCGAATTAAACAGAGCCTACCGCACGCCAAAATTTCGGGCGGTGTGTCTAACGTCTCTTTCTCATTCCGAGGCAATAATGTGATGCGTGAAGCAATTCACGCCGTTTTCCTTTATCACGCCATTAAGCAAGGCATGGATATGGGGATCGTCAATGCTGGGCAGTTGGCGATTTATGATGATCTCGATCCTGAAATGCGTAACATCATTGAAGATGCGGTGCTAAACCGTCACCCAGATGCTACCGAGCAGCTTATCGAACTTGCAGAAAAATACCGAAATTCGACCGCTCGTCAGGAAGATAACAGTGTGGCCGAGTGGCGAACTTGGAACGTAGAAGAACGCTTGAAACATGCTTTAGTCAAAGGGATCACCAATCATATTATTGAAGACACCGAAGAAGCTCGCTTGAAATTTAGCTCGCCATTGGAAGTGATCGAAGGGCCGTTAATGGACGGTATGGATGTGGTCGGCGAGCTGTTTGGTGATGGTAAAATGTTCCTACCGCAAGTGGTAAAATCTGCTCGAGTGATGAAGCAATCAGTGGCTTACTTAGAGCCATTTATCAACGCCACCAAACAGAAAGGCTCGTCGGCAGGCAAAGTGGTAATTGCAACGGTGAAAGGCGATGTGCATGACATCGGTAAAAATATTGTCAGCGTGGTGATGCAATGTAACAACTTTGAAGTGATTGACTTAGGCGTGATGGTGCCTGCGGATAAAATTATCGACACCGCCATTCGAGAAAAAGCCGATGTGATTGCTTTAAGTGGTTTGATTACCCCGTCTTTAGATGAAATGGAATATTTCTTAGGCGAAATGACCCGTTTAGGCTTAAATCTGCCGGTGATGATTGGCGGAGCGACCACGTCAAAAGAACATACAGCGATTAAACTCTATCCAAAATATAAGCACGAAGTGGTTTACACCACCAACGCTTCTCGTGCGGTAACCGTTTGTGCTGCCTTGATGAACCCAGACACCAAAGCGGAATTGTGGGAGCGAATGAAAAAGGAATATGAACAAATTCAGCATGCCTTTGCCAACAAAAAAGCCCCACGCAAACAGTTACCGATTGAAGAGGCAAGAGCCAATCGCTTTGATGCCTTTGCGGGCGAATGGGCGAATTATAAAGTGCCGCAACCAAAACAAACGGGTATTATCGAATATAAAAACGTGCCTATTGCCACCTTACGCAAATTTATCGACTGGTCGCCATTCTTTATGTTATGGGGCTTAATGGGTGGTTACCCTGATGCCTTTGATTATCCTGAAGGGGGAGAAGAAGCTCGCCGAGTATGGAATGATGCCCAAAAAGTGTTAGACGAATTAGAGCAAAATGGCAAACTCAACCCAAGTGGTGTAATGGGGATTTTCCCAGCTTGTCGAGCTGGCGATGATATTGAAATTTTTGCAAATTCCGACCGCACTTCGCCAGTGGGCAAAGTCTATAACCTACGCCAACAAACCGAACGGGGCAAAAACAGCAAAAGTCCATATAACCTTTGCTTGAGCGACTTTATCGCCGATAAAGAGAGCGGACAGCAAGACTGGTTCGGTATGTTCGCCGTTTGTGCAGGGATTGAAGAACACAACTTAGTGGAAGGCTACAAAGCCGCAGGGGACGACTACAACGCCATCTTACTGCAAGCGGTCGGCGACCGTTTAGCCGAAGCCATGGCGGAATACCTTCACTTTGAACTTCGCACCAAAGTCTGGGGCTATTCAAACGAAACCATGGATAACGAGCGTTTAATTCGTGAAGAATACATCGGCATCCGCCCCGCCCCCGGCTACCCAAGCTGCCCAGAACACACCGAAAAACAGATCATTTGGGATTTATTGGAAGTAGAACAACGCATCGGTATGAAACTCACCGAAAGCTACGCTATGTGGCCCGCTGCCTCCGTCTGCGGCTGGTACTTCTCCCACCCAGCGAGTAACTATTTTACCTTAGGACGCATTGATGAAGATCAAGCGGTGGATTATGCCAAGCGGAAAGGTTGGGATGAGAAGACGATGTTGAAATGGCTGAGTGTGGCGATGAAGTGATATCATAAATATATTAAATTTTTTTATAAAAATGGAGCTATAATGAACTTTCAAATTATTAAAAATAAAAAGATCCCGATTAATATAAATAACGTAATATTTTTAACCCAAAGTGATTGGGATGATTATGGCTATAAGACTACATTTTTTTTATCTTTTATAGATAAATCAGGGAAAAATCATTCTATTGGAAATATTAAAATTGCTTATAAAGGACAAAACAGTGGTTATACATCTAGTAAATTAAGTAATAATTTTTTCAAAAAACTACCAGACAATTTCTTTTCTTTAGGGCAGGATATTGATTTCTATAGAAATTTGTGGTCTCTAGATAGAAATGTTGGATTATTTGTTCTAGAGGGATTAAACGATATTGCTTATAATATAAGTTTATTTGAAAAATTTAGTTCTGAAAATGTTTTAAATACTTCTCTAATGAGAACAATTAGAGATATTACTTTAAAAGAACAATTTTCAAGAGTTTTTGCAAATAAATCTCCATTAACTGAATATAATTTCTATTTTGTTAGAAAGTCTCAACAAAATGTAGGCAAAATTATATTATCATTTTTAGTCGATCCTGAGAAAAAACCAGCAACAAATATTCATGCTATTATTGGTAGAAATGGCGTTGGCAAAACGACTATATTAAATGGAATGATTAACTCATTCATCACTAAAGATAAAAGTGATAATGGAGATTTCTGTTGTTCGAGCCCTTATCAAATATCTGATAAAGATGAAAAATATCAAAAAATTTCGAATGACTACTTTAGTTATTTGATAGCCGTATCATTTAGCATTTTTGATCCATTCTTATCTGAGAGTAAACCAGATGAAAACTATTACTATATAGGGTTAAAGGATGGAGCTAATAAATTAAAGGATATAGATAAATATTTTCAAAATGATTTTATTGATTCATTTGAAGTGTGTTATTCCTTTGAAGAAAAGAAAGAACGTTGGATTACGGCTATTAAAAATTTAGAGTCGGATGATAACTTTGCTGCCATGAATTTATGTGCTCTAATTGATGAACCATGGAATGAAGATAAAATTATTAGCACTATAAAAAATATGAGTTCTGGACATGCATCTATATTATTAATAATTACTCAATTAGTAGCAAAAGTTGAAGAGAAAACCCTCGTTTTACTTGATGAGCCAGAAAGTCATTTACATCCTCCTTTATTATCAGCTTTTATTAGAGCATTATCTAATTTACTTGATAATAGAAATGGTGTTGCAATTATCGCAACTCATTCTCCTATTGTTTTACAGGAAGTACCTAGCTCTTGTGTATGGAAAATAGAACGTACAGGAAAAGCAACTAATGCTTTTAGACCAGCTATCGAAACGTTTGGAGAAAATGTTGGAATACTAACAAGAGAAGTATTTGGATTAGAGGTTACTAACTCTGGCTTTCATAGATTAATAGCTAGCTCAGTAAATAAAGGAGAAAGCTATGATAGTATTATGCAAAGTTACAACAATCAATTGGGTTCAGAAGGGAAAATATTATTAAAAACATTAATTAGACTTAGAGAATCAAAAGGATAAATAAAATGATAAAATTAAATTTATCTCAAGATTTTCATTATTCTAAAATAATTGATTCTTGTTATGATTCTATGAAATCTACCTCTCCTTTGAAATTGAAAGTTTTAGCAAATAAAGACGCTTTGTTAAGAGTTGCTGATTTTTATGAAAAGTATGCTAAAACAAATAATCTATTTAAGCATAACTTATTTTTTCTAAATAATAACGACTTTATAAAAATAGCAGGCAATACAGCAAAAGACTTATTAACCAACTATGATATGAGAGAGCTTTATGATTATTTTAGAGATAGAAGATGTGGTGGTTTTTATGATGAACTTATAAATAATGCTAAAAACCCTAAAATAAAATGCCCTTACTGTGGGGGGATAGGTATGCCAATGGAATTAGATCATTTTTTACCTAAATCAAAATTAGGGTATTATTCTATACTACCCTACAACCTAATCCCTTCATGCAAGGATTGTAATCAAAGCTATAAATCTACATTCATTCCAGAAAATAAAAATGAACAACTAATCCATCCTTATTTAGATGATAATTGTTTTTTTGAAGAACAATGGTTATTTGCTCAATGCCATTTAGATAATGATAATGTGATACACATAAATTACTATGTTTCACCTCCTAATAATTGGCGGGAAGATAAAAAATCTAAAGTTAAATTCCATTTTGATAAATTTAAGTTAGATAAAAGATTTTCAATTGAAGCTTCTAATAATTTAAGCGAAATAACCAATGAGCTTAAACATCATAAAAAAAAGAATAAGCCTATATCAGAGTTTATTAGCGATAATTTAGATATTAAGTTAGAAACTTATTCTCATAGAAAAAATCATTGGGCATTAGCATTATATCAAGCAATAAAAAACGATATTAATATTCTTTTTAATAACCTTAAAATATAACCTTCATTTATCAATTAAGGATATCATAGTTTTTTCCTGTTAATCCCCGATAGCGTTCGTCTATGGCGAACGCTATCTGTTCTTATTTATACAACCAAAATTCCCACATTTCCCACAGCACTTTTATCCCCAAATTTGCAAATTTTTCTCCAAAATTGACCGCTTACCTTTTATTCCGTCTTTTCTTCTCATCTAAAAGATTAAGCATTTTGCGATCTCTGTCGAAAATCTCATATTTCCATTCGACAAAATCACAACAAGCGGTTAAATTTACTTAAAATTTTGCAACGGTATTTAATGATGACCAAACTTATCCGTAACAGCACCGCTGAATTTTTGATTTTCACTCATCAAACTGGCGATCAAAGTATTGAAGTTCGTTATGAAAATGGCGAAATTTGGCTGACACAAAAACGTATAGCTGAGCTTTTTGAAGTATCATTGCCTACAATTAATGAACATCTAAAACATATTTTTGCTAGTGAAGAACTTAACGAACTTTCAGTTATTCGGAATTTCCGAATAACTGCCTCAGACGGCAAAAATTACAACACTAAACACTATAATTTAGATGCCGTAATTTCTGTTGGCTATCGGGTTAATTCCTTGCGGGCAACACAGTTTCGTCAATGGGCAACGCAGATTTTGCGTGAGTTTTCGATGAAAGGTTATGTGTTAGATCGAGAGCGAATGGAAAATGGAACTTTCTTGGGGGAAGATTACTTTGAACGTTTATTGGAAGAAATACGTGAAATTCGCTTATCGGAACGCCGTTTTTATCAGAAGATTACGGATATTTATGCCACAGCGGTGGATTACAACAAAGATGCTCCCACAACCAAGCAGTTTTTTGCTACTGTGCAAAACAAACTGCATTACACTATTCATCAACATACTGCAGCGGAATTGATTCGGGAACGAGCAGACAGCAATAAGCCGAATATGGGATTGAGCACTTGGGCGAAATCGCCCGATGGAAAAATCTTAAAAAGCGATGTGTCGGTAGCAAAGAACTACTTGAATAATGAAGAGTTAAAAGACTTGGGGGCTATCGTCAATGCGTTTTTAGACCTTGCCGAACGTCGTGCTAGACGACAAATTCCAATGACAATGGAAGATTGGGCAAAACGGTTGGATATTTTCTTAAATGCGGATGATTTACCGATTTTAGACAACAAAGGTAAAATCAGTTTTGATGAAGCAAAACTTTATGCCGAAACGGAGTTTGAAAAATACCGTGTTATTCAAGATCGCAAATTTGAAAGTGATTTTGACCGCTTGTTGAAAAGTCAAAAAGGCGCTTTAGAATCCAATGAATAGTAAAATACAAACACCCCACATCTACCTCGGCACAGGCGGTTATAGCGATACGGATTTAATCGGTACACTTTATCCATTTCGTACAGATAAATCGGATTTTTTGACGATTTATAGCCAGCACTATGATGCCATTGAAATCAATAGCACGTTTCACGCACCAATTGGGGCGAAGGCATTGCAGGGTATGGTGGAAAAGGCAAAAGAGCGGTTGAAATTTTCGGTGAAATTGCATCAGGATTTTAGCCATAAACGCACCGCACTTAAACAACAGGCGGAAGCCTTTTTAAATGCGTTACAGCCGTTGGTAGAACAAGAGTGTTTAGCGAATTTGTTTATCCAGTTTCCCTCGAGTTTTGAACGCACTCAAGCCAATCGTTATTATCTTGCAGAATTGGTGTCTTGGTTTGAGGGCTATCCCTTAGCCATTGAATTTCGCCATGCCAGTTGGCATATCCAATCTGTACTGGATTATTTTCAAGGTAAACAAAATTTGATTTGGTGTAATGTGGATTATCCCCAGAATATCGGCTTGCCCGCTTTTCAATTTTACGCTAATCAACGCACTGCTTATTTACGCCTACATGGTCGTAATCCAAATTGGTGGAAAGCGCAATCAGCGGCAGAACGCCACGACTACCGTTATAGTGAAAGCGAATTACAATATTTAGCCAAGTTACTTCATCAACGCAGAGATGCATTCGACCAACTCTATCTCTATTTCCAAAACACCACCAAAAGCCATTCTTTCTACAATATTGAGAGCTTAAAAGGCTATTTATCCGAATACGGGTTTTCAATCAAAGCTAAACCTGAGTTTTTAATTGGGCAACAGAGTTTGTTTTAGCACTCAATTTTTAATTTATCTATGCCTAAAATTTCTTTTCTTTCCCTATCCACTTCTGCCCTAATCCCAAACCCTTTTGCGAGATTTTGTGGATTTAACACCGCTTGCGTTTCGCCTGCCGCAATGATTTCGCCGTTTTTAAGTAAGATCACTTCATCACAAAAACGATAAGCTAGAGATAAATGATGGATAACCACTACGCATGTTTGTTCAGGAGTGAGAGCTTTGAGCTGTTGCATAATGTCGATTTGATAATAAGGATCGAGCGAAGCAATGGGTTCATCGGCCAGTAAAATGAGGCTGTTTTTAATGCAACAACGAGCCAGTTGAACTCTGGTTTTTTCACCACCTGAAAGCTGTTGGAAAGGTTTGTCGAGCAGATGTTCAACAGAAAACTTTTGTGAAATTGACCGCACTTTTTGCTGCTCATCACTTTTTTTCAGTGGGGACGATAAGCCGAGAGCAATGACATCATAGACAGATAAATCCCAATAAATGGCGGTATTTTGAGCGAGATAGGCGATCTGCTGGCTTTTTTGTGAGGCGGACATTGAGCTTAATTTGCAAGAATTTAGCCAAATTTGACCGCTTGTTTGCTTCGCGGATAAGGGCAAAATCCCCGCGATGGCTTTTAATAGTGTAGATTTTCCCGCGCCATTTGCTCCCATAATGCCAACAAGTTTGCCTTGTGGAATGTGGCAAGTTACATTCTTTAAACCATAGGGTAAGCTCAGATTTTCAACGTTAATCATAAAGCCTCTGCTGTTGCGTGAGCAAAATCCAAATCAACACTGGTGCTCCAATAATGGCGGTAAGCGTGCCGATGTAGATATGCGAGAAAAATGGCAGATATAAAATGCCGAGATCGGCGATTAACAGTAATAACGCACCAATAAGGCTACTGGTGAGATAAAGCTGTGAAGGGCGTTTTTTAAGCAAGATACGAGCAAAGTGCGGTGCAATTAAGCCGATAAATCCGATAGTACCCGTTTGGGGAATGGTTGCCCCCACTAACAACGCTACACCGAAAGTGGTAATAAAAAAGCTACGCTTTAGGTTTATGCCCATTGTGCTAGCCGTTTCTTCGCCGAAGGTGAGTAAATCAACATAACGGCGTTGGCTGTAAATGCAAGCGATGCCGAGCGCCACAATGGGTAAGGAAATCAACAAGGTATCTAATTTTGCCCAGATTAACGAGCCTTGTAACCAACGGTAAAGTTCCGCTAATGCCCAAGGGCTTTGGGCGTTGGAAAGTAGTAAGGCAATCGTCGAACCCAGTAACATATTGACCGCTACCCCACTTAAAATCATCATGGTTGAACCGTAATTTCGGGCGATGAAATAGACGATGAGAAAGCTCAATAATGCACCTAAAATGCCGCCAAATAGCAGTATCGTAAAAGGAGCTGAGAAGTAATAGAGGATAAAAACGCTAGCAGTGGTTGCACCATTGGCACTGCCTAATAATCCGGGGCTTGCCAGCGGATTTTGGAAAATCCCTTGCATCACATTACCAGCCAGAGCAAGGCTTGCTCCTGTGAGTACCGCTAATAAAATACGTGGTAGGCGAATATCCGACAACACTAGCGAACGCATATCAGTCAAAATACCTTCTGCGTTAGCCAGTGCGGTAAATTGACTAAGCTGATAGCCACAGGCAAACGAAATTAAGGCGAGCAATGTTAGCAATAAAATGAGGTTTAGGGTTTTAGGTTGTATCATTTTTTGTCGTTTATTTTATTCAGTTGCTGATAAATTTGTTCCACTCCTAGCCATAGTCCATGATCAAAACAGTAGCTATATTTAAGTGGAATTGTGGCAAGCGGTCGATTTTGGAAGATTTTTTGCAAAATGGGATGATTAACCAGTTCTGCTTGTTCATTGTAACCTTGTTTATCTGTAAGACGGATAAGTACATTGGGCTGACTGAGTAATAATTTTTCCAAGGAAAAATTTTGTTGGGTTAAGCCTGTCTCAAGTGGTAATAGCCCGAGTAAATCAAGTAAAGTGCGGTAGGGTTGAAACTGACTTTCTACAATGCCTGTATCCGATAGCATCAGAGTTTGTGTAAATGGTAGTTTTAACTGAAAATGTTGCAATTTAAGCTGTTTAACTAACTGTTCTGCTTTGCGTTGGTTATCAGTGAGTTTGCCTAGGCGTAAAATTAGCGCAAACAGCTGTTCTGGCGTTTGTGGATCTACGATATTTTCTACTTTTACGCCTAAAGATCGTAATTTTTCCACTAATTGCGGATAAAACTGTTCGTTAATCAACAAGGTTTTATCTAAATAAGGTAATAAATCGATTAATTTTGTTTCAATTTGCGGTTTATCAACATTGACTTTATCTAGCATCATCAGCGAGTTAGCTGAATAATTCGACATTGCAGCAATTTGTTCAGTACGAGCAAGTTCGATCAATAAGCGATCTGCACAAAGATTAAGCGATACAAACTGTGCTGCTTGTGCTGTGCTGATAGTCAATAAAAGTGCGGTAACTATTTTCAGAATTTTGAACATAACAAAAGGGCGTGTTCCCACGCCCGTTCAGGTTAGAATGATCCTTTTAAGCCAACATAAACATTGCGACCATCTTGCCCATAGCCAAGAATATTTTCATATTTTTTATCAAAAACGTTATTTACGTTTACATAAACCGTCACGTTTTTAGCAAACTGATAATTCGCACCTAAATTCACTAAAGTATAAGAAGGTAATTTAGTTGCTTGAGGATAAGTATCCAAACGTTTACCTACATAGGAAATATTAAAATCGCTACTGAGTGCTGGTGTCATTTGATAAGTGAAGCCAGCATTCGCTAAATGTTTCGGACGACGAGGCAATTCAACATTTTGACTGTCTTTTGTTTGGGTGAATGTGTAATTTGCATAAGCTGTCAAAAGCTCCATTAACTTGCCGCTATACACGACCTCTACCCCTTTTACTTTAGTTGTACCATCAAGATTAATTGATGAAGTATAAGTACGGTTATTAGCGATAAAATCTTTCACATTACGCGCAAAATAAGTGATATCTAAACTCTGGCGTTTATCATGACTTTCCATTAATAAGCCAACATCTCCACCCAAACTTTTAGCAGGCTTTAAATTAGGATTACCGCGATAATTACCAAAATAACCATAATAATCAATTAGAGTGGGATTTTGAATAGCACTTCCGAAACTAGCATGGGCACGGAAATTTGGCGATAGGCGGTACGCACCTGCAATGCGCCCAGTAGAGGCATTTTGATAAGGTGTATTATCTGTAAAACGTCCACTTAAGGCTAAGCTATGATCAGTTTCCGTTAACAAACGATATTCCGCGGCAATACTTTTCTCGATTAATGTTTTCTTACCATTCGCGTAATGACTCGAATCATAACTTGAATGTTGATACTCAGCTAAAACGCTGACCGCTTGCGTTACCGCACCTTCACGATCAAAATTGACATCTAATTGATAACTCGCTGCCATTTTTTTCGCATCGTAAGCACTTTTACTTGGCACCGTACCTATTTTGGCATAGGTAGTAGGATCATAAAGATTTTCTGTTGTAAAGGTATCGCTATCCGTTTTCAAGTTACTCAAGATGACTTTTTGCTTAAATAATTCTTGCTCATTTCCAACATAACCACTCAACTTAAATAAAGTTTCACGTGTGCGAGTCTGATCATCGTAAAATGTTTCTGAACGATCATAAGTTTCATCAAAATGCACCGTTTGTGAAGAATGGGATGCGAAAAACTCAATGCCTTTATGATTATCATCATAACCAATACGAAAGGCACCATTATCACGTTGGAATTTATCTTTTTCTACTGCACCACCTGTTGAAAACGCATTACCCGTTTTTGAAGTATAAGAGAATTTGTTCGTACTTAATGCAGAAATCCCTTTAGTATAATGGCTAGCACCATGTAGTGCGTAATACAATCCTTGTTTGTAACCAGAAAGTGTCGCTGAAGCATCAAATGTCCCATGGGACCCCATACCGAGATCAACATCAAGATGGAAAGGTTTTTCTTGATAAAGCCCGCTCTTTGTTGTGATATAAATGACACCCCCCATAGCATCACTGCCCCAAAGAGCCGATTGTTCACCGCGTAAAATTTCAATACGTTCAATATTACTCAAGCTTAAGCCACCGAAATCAAAGCCCAAATTAGAAGCAGGCTTCATTTTTACGCCATCAATAATTACCGCTGTTTGATTTGAATTTGCTCCACGTAGAAACAGGCTGGTCAATGTACCACGTCCACCACTCATCCCTAATGCAACGCTAGGGACCGTTTTTAATACATCACTCACATAAGTTGCATTACGTGCTGAAAATTCTTTCTCTGTTAAAACTGTCACAGACGAAGCTGTTTTATCTTGGCTGACTGGTACAGCATAAGCAGAATAAACATTGATCGGTTGAAGCTCAGTTTGAGCAAAAACGAAACTCGGTAAAGCAAATAAAAGAGAGGCTGTGATAAGATTTTTTTTCATTTTTTCCCTGCATTTTTTAACATCATTGAAAAGTACGTATTTTATACGATAAAAAATTTATGTATATCAATTCTACTCATATACATGAATTTAGGCACAACACTAATTACTTACATTTATTAATGCATAAAAAATTTAGATATGTTTAAGCTCATAGCGACAAACTATCTCGCTTAAATAACAAAAGTACGGTCAATTTCTATAACGTTTTACTCTGGCTGATAACCTGTATCTGCTAAAGTCGGATTTTCCGCACCAGCTTTGGCTAACTGATCGCAAATTTCATTTTCAATATGCCCAGAGTGCCCTTTAACCCATTGCCAATTGATCGTATGAGGCTGGATAGCTTGATCTAATTTTATCCACAAATCTTGGTTTTTTACTGGTTTACCCGTACTTGCCCGCCAATTATTTTTCTTCCAGTTAAAAATCCATTTTGTGATCCCATTTTTCATATACTGACTATCACTGTGTAAAGTCACTATACAAGGTTCTTTTAAGCTGTTTAACGCCTCAATCACAGCCAATAATTCCATCCGATTATTTGTTGTTAAAAAATAGCCTTTTGAAATCTGTTTTTCATGTTGTTTATAACGCAATAATATCCCAATCCCACCTGCGCCAGGATTGCCTAAACAAGAACCATCTGTAAAAATTTCAATTTGTTTTTGCATAATCTTTGTTACAATTCGGAATTAAACCAGAATCATAACTGAAATTAAGCCAAATATATAGATAAGAAAAATGAGTGTATCAATCAATCCAACTCGCCAAATTGTACTGGATACCGAAACTACAGGTATGAACCAGTTTGGCGCACATTACGAAGGTCATTGCATCATCGAAATAGGGGCCGTCGAAATGATTAACCGACGTCTCACAGGTAATAACTTTCACTTATATATCAAGCCAGATCGCCCTGTGGATCCAGAAGCCGTCAAAGTCCATGGGATTACAGATGAAATGTTAGCAGACAAGCCAAGTTTCAATGAAATTGCGCAACAATTCATTGATTACATTCAAGGAGCAGAATTACTGATACATAATGCTCCCTTCGATGTGGGCTTCATGGATTATGAATTTAAAAAGCTCAATTTAAATATCAACACTGACAATATTTGTTTAGTCACAGATACCTTACAAATGGCACGCCAAATGTACCCAGGTAAACGCAATAGCTTAGATGCTCTTTGTGATCGACTCGGTATTGATAACAGTAAACGAACGTTACACGGCGCATTACTGGATGCAGAGATTCTAGCCGATGTTTACTTAACAATGACGGGTGGACAAACCAGTTTATTTGATGAAAACGAGCCTGAAGTGATTATCGCAGCCAAGCAAGAACAGATACAAAGTGCGGTCAATTTTGCACAAAATTTAACATGCTTACAGCCAAATGAAGACGAATTACAAGCACACCTTGATTACATTCAATTATTACATAAAAAAAGTAAAGGAAATTGCTTATGGCAAAAGCGACTCGAAGAACAAAATAACCATTAACAAGATCGTTCATTGATTAATCAGGTGACGATAAATATGCAAAAAAAAGTTGACGAAGCACTTGTTCGTCATTAATATACCCCTCACCTGTGCGGAGTGGTAGTTCAGCTGGTTAGAATACCTGCCTGTCACGCAGGGGGTCGCGGGTTCGAGTCCCGTCCATTCCGCCAATTTTATTCTACTACGGAGCGGTAGTTCAGCTGGTTAGAATACCTGCCTGTCACGCAGGGGGTCGCGGGTTCGAGTCCCGTCCGTTCCGCCAATGAATTCTTAAAGAGAGCCACTTTTTAAAGTGGCTTTTTGTTTTTCAAAATCAATATTTTCCCTTTATCTGACCATTCTTTGTTCGTGTGAAAAATAATTACAAATTCACTTTGCATATTGTGTCCGCATTTCATACAATCTATTCGTTTTTAATTAATTAAAAACATTCACAATTTAATTCAACTTCAGATATCACAAAGGTCTAATTATGAAAATTATTTCTTGGCCTGTGGTTGCAGGTGCTGCACTTGGTATCGTTGCTCCACTTCTAACCTATAATGGCAATCCTGGTAATATGGGCTTTTGCGCAGCTTGTTTCTTACGTGACACTGCTGGTGCTGTTGGCCTACATCAAGCTACTCCACTACAATATATTCGCCCAGAAATCATTGGGTTGATTTTAGGTGCTTTAATCAGCGCATTATTTAGCAAAGAGTTTCGTCCTCGTGGTGGCTCAAGCCCTTTCATTCGCATGATTCTAGGCTTTTTTTCTATGCTTGGTGCATTAACCTTTTTAGGTTGCCCCTGGCGTGCATATCTCCGCTTAGGTGGTGGTGATTTAACAAGCATTGCTGGTATTGCTGGTTTATTCGTTGGTGTATTAGGTGGAATCTTTTTTGCAAAGCGTGATTTTTCTTTAGGAAAAGCAATTGAACAAAATAAATACACGAGCTTTATAGCAATCGCAGTGAGCATAATTTTGCTCGTTTTCTTGATTACTCGATTTAGTTTCGGGGAAGGTTTACCCATTTTCTTCTCAGAAAAAGGCCCTGGTTCACAACATGCAAATATTTGGTTATCACTTGCTTCGGGGGGGCTTATTGGTGTATTAATGCAACGTTCTCGCTTCTGCTCTATCGGCGCGTTCCGTAACTTTATTTTGTTCCGAGATAACTCATTATTAAATGGCGTCATTGCAATTGTTCTGTTTTCGATGATCACCAATGCATTATTAGGTCAATTCAATTTAGGTTTTGAAAAACAACCTATCGCACATAACCAATACTTATGGAATTTCTTGGGAATGTCATTATGTGGATTATGCTTCTCTTTAGGTGGTGGCTGCCCAGGTAAACAATTAGTTCACGTTGGGGAAGGGAATAATGACGCGACATTCTTTATCATCGGAATGTTGCTTGGTGCAGCTACAGCACACAATCTCACTCTAGCAGCATCTGGCGCGGGCATTTCAAATTACACGCCTTATGCACTGCTTGCTGGATTTATTTTCTGTATTTATATTGGTTTTACACGTAAATCAACCATTTAAATACATTCCTTTCAAGATAAAAGTGCGGTTAAAAAATCGCACTTTTTATTATTTGATCGCTTTATTCTCAAGTATTCTAAAATTATTTCCCTATAATCCCATCTGCCCCTACTTGTCCATTTCTCATCTTTCACAGAATCCGCTATAATAGTTTGATTTTTAACTGCGCTATGAATCCATAGGCAGAAATTCTGAATAAGAGGTTTTTATGACAACGCCTGTAGTTGCTCTTGTTGGTCGCCCTAATGTCGGGAAATCAACATTATTTAATCGTTTAACACGTACCCGTGATGCGTTGGTAGCGGATTTCCCAGGCTTAACTCGTGATCGTAAATATGGTCAGGCAAATATTGCTGGTTATGATTTTATTGTTATTGATACTGGCGGTATTGATGGTACAGAAGAAGGTGTGGAAGAAAAAATGGCGGAGCAATCGTTGCTTGCCATTGAAGAAGCCGATGTCGTCTTATTTTTAGTGGATGCACGAGCAGGCTTAACTTCAGCCGATATTGGTATCGCCAACTACTTACGCCAACGCCAACATAAAATCACGGTTGTCGTCGCGAATAAAACCGATGGTATTGATGCGGATTCCCATTGTGCTGAATTTTATCAATTAGGTTTAGGCGAAGTAGAACAAATTGCAGCTTCGCAAGGACGCGGTGTTTCTGCTTTGATGGAACAAGTGCTTGCCCCCATTGCAGAAAGAATGAATACAGAATTGGACGAGCAAAGTGCGGTAGAAAATTCAGAAGTTTCTCAAGATGATGAACAAGACGAATGGGATCAAGATTTTGACTTTTCTAACGAAGAAGATACCGCACTTTTAGATGATGCCCTTGCGGAAGAAGTCGAAGCACAAGATAAAAATATTAAGATTGCTATCGTTGGACGCCCAAATGTAGGTAAATCTACTCTAACCAATCGTATTTTAGGCGAAGATCGTGTTGTTGTTTATGATTTGCCTGGCACAACTAGAGATAGTATTTATATTCCGATGGAACGTGATGGGCAACAATATACGATTATTGATACGGCAGGCGTACGTAAGCGTGGTAAAGTGCATTTAGCAGTAGAGAAATTTTCGGTCATCAAAACCTTACAAGCTATCCAAGATGCCAATGTTGTATTATTAACAATTGATGCCCGTGAAGGCGTTTCAGATCAAGATCTTTCGTTACTGGGCTTTATTCTAAATGCGGGTCGCTCGTTAGTTATTGTGGTCAATAAATGGGATGGCTTAAATCAAGATATTAAAGATCAAGTGAAATCTGAACTTGATCGTCGTTTAGACTTTATTGATTTTGCGCGTGTTCATTTCATCTCAGCACTACATGGTAGTGGCGTTGGTAACTTATTTGATTCAATTAAAGAGGCTTACGCTTGTGCAACACAAAAAATGACTACTTCAATGTTGACCCGTATTTTGCAAATGGCAACGGACGAACATCAACCACCAATGATGAGCGGCCGTCGTATTAAATTAAAATATGCGCATCCAGGTGGTTATAATCCACCAATTATTGTCGTTCATGGTAACCAAATGGATAAATTACCTGATTCTTATAAACGTTATTTATCAAACTATTATCGTCGCAGCTTAAAAATTATTGGTTCGCCAATTCGTTTATTATTCCAAGAAGGTAATAACCCATTTGCAGGTAAACGTAATAAGCTCACGCCAAATCAATTACGTAAACGTAAGCGTTTAATGAAATTTATTAAGAAATCAAAACGCTAATAAAGGACCTCGTAGTGCGTGTTGACATTGTTAGTGCGCACTACTTCCGTTACACAAGGGACAAAACTTATGGCAAATAAAAAAACACTTCTCATTTTTCCTCTTTTAACGCAGTGTCTTTTTTCATTATTTTTGCCATTCTTTAATGCATTTGATGCAACCAATTTAGGTTATGTCTTCCTTCTCACAACAATACCTGCTTTTTTATTTTCTCTTGTTTGTATCCGTTATCAATACCACCAACGTAACCTTGTTCAAATTGCCTTTTTTTCTGGTGTCATTAGTTTCTTTTATACTTTAATAACACTTTCTTTTTTGATTGCCTATGATCCGTTACAAGAAACGCAAGTCTTTTCGTTATGGGAACAAAGTTTAGCAATATTGTTCTACGCAGCAATGTTTGCTTTACCAAGTATGATGTATGCCATGATTGTGATACGTTTATTTTTAAAGAAAGCCCCTTAAGCACATGACAAAATCTATTTTTGTTTAACATGATCTTTTATGTCTTTAACTCAATTAGGAGAACGTTATGAAAAAATCACTTAAGCTTTTCTTGGTTACAACACTCTCTGCTGTAATCGCCAATTCTGCGATCAGTGCAACTGAAGTACAAACGTTACAACCTCAGTTAGACTATCAGCAACTTCTTACTCAACGCCAAGTTGTCGATGAGCTTTTAGAACAAGCGGTAAAAATCCAAAACTCTCCTGCTCGAGTGTCTAACGCAGGTTTTACCGCAAAATTACCAAGTAATATGGAGCGTATTGCGGATTTATTATTGCAAGCTTATGAATTAGAGCCTTATCGAGTAGATTTCTTATTTGGTGCGGCTAATTCAAATATTTACAATGGTAATGTTGACAAGGCCATTGAATTATATGAGAAAGTTTTAACAGTTGCGCCAGAAGATGTTAAAGCACATATTTATTTAACTGCTTGGAATCGCTTTAAAGGCAAGCAAGAGAAATACACCAGTTATGCAAATAAACTTAAACAACTAGCACCTGAAAAATATGCGTTATTAGAAAAAGTATTTAAAACCATTGATAAAGTTGCTTCTGCACCAATCACCGATCATTTAAAAGAGAAACTACCTGACAACTCTGCGATTATTACTTTAGGTTATGCACTCGAATTAGATGGTAGTATGAATAAAATTCTAGTTGAGCGCCTTGAAAAAACACTAGAAATTGCCAATCAAAATCCTCATGCGTTAATTATTGTGACTGGTGGAGTGCCAAAAAATAACCAAACAGAAGGCAAATTAATGAAGCAATGGCTGATTGAGAAAGGAGTTAATGCAAACCGAATTTATGCTGATGACTATGCGAGATCAACGGTCGAAAACGCCTTATTCTCTCGCTATGCTTTGGCCAAACACAACATTAAACAAGCGGTGTTAATCAGTTCAGGTAGCCATGTGCGTCGTGGGCAAGCACTATTTGAAATTGCCTTGTGGGAATCTGGCCCTCAACAGCTCACAATGACAACTGTTGCTTCATTAGATAAACCATTGGAAGAACTACAAAAAATCTCAACTAAAGATTTGCTTGGGATTTATCGCGATAGTTTAAAAGTGATGGGACTGCCTATGTTTAACAGTGGGCCTTTACAAGACTAAGCTGAACTAACTTAAACTTAGTTAAAATGAAAAAACCGTTTTAAACTTACTTAAAACGGTTTTCTTTTTTATCAAATCTATTGTACGACTAATAAGCGTATACAACCTTTATCTGCTAACATTAAGTTGGAAGAGCCAAAAATAAATGGATGATTATTTGAAGACACATTATCGAATTTAACTAAGAGTTGTACTTTACCTGCAATCCAAATACTGTCTTTCCATGCGATTTCATTTAATTCCAATGGCTTATCATCAAGTTTTTCTAATACAAACTTAGCCCCTTGAATACGAAACCCCATTGGTTGAGTTGCGGTTAAAATCCAACGTTCTGTGCTGCCTAATTTAGCAGTAGTGACACGCCTTGGATCAAAGTATTTATCATTTATTGTGCCAGTAGTCACATCGAAGTGAAAATGACGTTCTTGAACAATTTGAGCAGATAAATGTGTCACAGCATCAGTATTAAACTGAGTGACAGTTTGCTGAGAAAATACAGAAGCCAGTCCTTCAGGGCGTAATTCTAATACCGTATTTTCAATCAATTCATCATCACTGGCAAAAAGTGCGGTAAATTTATGCATAAAATGCCGTTTTTCACCCGCAATGAGACTCACATTATCGCCCTCATTTAAATCAATTAAAATCTCAATACGTTCACTTGGTGCCAACAAAATGGATTTGAGTTGTTTAGCTTGTGGTAAGAAACCTTGGTCTTGTGCAATTAAATGCAGATCACGCTCATCATCACAGCGTAATTCGTAGCTTCGTGAAAGCGAAGCATTCACTAAACGCAAACGAACCCAACCTCGAGGCACAGTTAAATAAGGTGCTTCTTGTCCATTTACAAATAAGCGATTACCTAAAAAGCTATGATCATTTTGTTGAAATAACTGTAATCCATTACTATTCAATCGCATATCTTGCAAAATCAGAGGGATATCATTTACGCCGTATTTTTGCGGTAACGGAGACTGACGACTTTTGTTATCTTCAATGATCCACATCCCAACTAACCCACGATAAGTTTGGTAAGCTGAATTCGCTAAAGTGACTGAATGATACCAACAGGTTGCCGCAGATTGAGTGACAGGAATTATCGGTGACCATGTTTCTTTAGGCTGTAAAACACGCCCAACTCCACCAAGTAACTCACCTGACGCTTGTATACCTTGAATATTGAGTGCAACTGCTTGTGACAAATTGTTACGGTAATTGACTTTCGCAAAATCACCTTGACGAATTTTAACTGTCGGTCCTAAGTATTGACCATTAAATCCCCAAACCTCAACATTTTTACCAGACTCTAAGGCATGGTCAACAGCTTGCATTGTCAAAAAAATCGGTCGTCCACGCCGAGTTTCCATTAAAGGGGGGATAAATAAAGGTTGGCGAGTCGCTGCCCAAAGCGAGAGCGGCAAAGTAGAAAGTGCGGTCGCAATAAAACTTTTTTTGAAAAACTGACGGCGAGAAAGTGCTGGCATAATAAATTAGCTCTGTTGGGCAATTTCTGCATCAAGCTCAGTAATGCGTTTTGCCATTAACTCATGACAGTATGCGGCTAACTCACGCACATTATCTTTATCATAACCAGAAATATCAATGGGTGCTAACATTTCACAAATCACTTTACCATTGTCCCAACGGTTTAAGTCGATTTTATTATGTGTCGTTGAACAGACAACTGGCACAATAGGTACCCCCGCAGCGATAGCCGCATGAAATGCACCAGTTTTAAACGGTAACAAGCCACGCCCACGACTACGTGTTCCTTCAGGAAACATCCACACAGATAAATTATCATCATTAATGCGGCGAGCCACTTCATTCATGGTACCATGTGCTTTCGTTCGATTTTCACGTTCAATTAAAATATTGCCCGTTACCCAGTACAATAAACCAAAAAAAGGAACCCAGATTAAACTTTTTTTACCTACGCTGACTGTACGTGGCATCACCATATACGAAATTGTCACCATATCATAATTATTTTGGTGGTTACCAATATAAATACAACGTCCGATTTTTTCTGCATTGTCTGGAAAGCGATGTTCAACTTTTAATCCGAATAATGGGTGAAGACGCCCAAACCAGCGAGCCATAATACCGACATTACTTGGATTTTTAAAACGGATGAAAGAATAAATTGAACCGAAGATACAAATTAAAATACAACAAAAAATGACAACAGTGGCACGAAGTAGTTTTAACATAAGTCTATTCCTTTAAAAATTTGGCTAAGTATAGCGAAATTGCTGGAATATGTGTACAAATCAACATAAAAAATGTGCTACTCTACACAAAAAATCAGGTAGAAAACCAATGAGAAAAACCTATTTTATTGCAGATTTACATCTGAGCGAAAACAGACCGCACTTAACTAAGCTTTTTTGTGATTTTATGCAGAATCAGGCACCATACGCAGAATCCCTTTATATTTTAGGCGATTTATTTGATTTTTGGATTGGTGATGATGAGAGTTCGCCGCTGATCAACAAGGTCAAAGCGCAGATTAAATGCTTAACTCAACAAGGTGTGAAATGTTATTTTCAACATGGCAATCGTGATTTTTTAATTGGTCAACGGTTTGCCCAAGATTGTGGTCTAACGCTTTTACCCACTTACCAACTTATTGATTTATATGGTCAAAAAATCTTACTTTGCCATGGTGATACGCTTTGTATTGATGATATAGCCTATCAACGTTACCGTAAAAAAGTACATCAAAAATGGCTGCAAACGTTATTTTTATGCTTACCATTAACCCTACGCTTAAAAATTGCGGAAAAAATCCGTGCGAAAAGTCAGATGGATAAACGGTATAAAGCAACTGAAATTATGGATGTGAATGCTGATTTTGTCTTAAAGACATTTCAACAATTCAATGTGAATACGATCATTCATGGGCATACACATCGACAAAATATTCACCAAATCCCACCGCACTTTACGCGTATTGTCTTAGGTGACTGGGGAGAAACAGCGTCCATTTTATCTGTAAATGAACAAGGACAAATTCAATTTTTAACAGGAAAGGAATAAAACATGGCAGATCCACACATTCAATCCCCTATGGATATTTGGGATTACATAACAGTTATTTTATATCGCTCAGGCTTCGTTTTAGCAGGTATCATGACACTTATATACCCTTACCACCCACAAGTCGCACATATTGGGCTTTTAATAGCAGCAGTTTGTTGTGCCTCAAGTTTGCATATTTATCTGAAATCTTTTAGGCTAATTTTGCAGATGGCAACTTGGGTCGCGCTGTTATGTCAGCTAATCGGATTTGAACATATCGCCTTAGGTGGTGCCCTGCTTACATTAGGCGGATTATGTTACAAAGAATACTTTTGCTTTCGTATTCTGTTTCTGAATATTCAGCCATTTTTTGTTGCATTATTTTGGTGTATTATCCCACTTAATAATAACTTCGCCATACAAGTGATGTCGGTGATTATTGCTATCCTATTTTTGATTTTAGCCATCAGAAAATGGCAAATGCCTTTATACTTTGATATCGGTGATAAAACAAAATATCAGATTTAGCTGAGCTCTCTTCAGTTAAAAAAGTACCAATTAAAAAGCAGACAATATTGTCTGCTTTTTAGTGATGATATTTCTTATTGAAGCTCTGGAAATAACATTTTAATCACTTGTTGGGTTAAACGACGAGATTTACCTGCATAAGGGAAAATGTGCATCATCATCATTGGATTAAAGTTTGCTTCAATCACCCCCCAAGAAGATAAGTTCTGTTGTGCTGGTTGATTTAAATCAGGAATAATTAAATCTACACCACATACTGCCGCGCCCATTGCTTGTGTAATCCCAACTGCAATCTGTTTATAACTGTCATGCATCTGATCAGTCATATCAATAGAATCGCCTCCTGTACTGATATTTGAATTAGCACGTAGTTGTACTCGTTGCCCCTTCATAGGGATTGCGTCGATTGTTAAACCTTGCTCTTTTAGCTGCAATTGCTCAATTTCGCCTAGTGCAATTTTCTTCAATGGTGTTCGACTGCCATCTCCACGTAATGGATGCTCATTTTTCATTGCGACTAATTCAGCTACGGTATGTTCGCCATCACCAATCACATTCGCAGGCACACGCAATAATACGGCTAATGTTTCATTACCTAACACAAAGAAACGATATTCTGTGCCAACCAAATAGTCTTCGACCATAATTTCTTTATCTTCACGGAAGGCAATTTCGACTGCTTTGGTAAAATCCTCTCGGTTTTGTACCCCTTGCTGGAAAATGGTAATGCCTAGCCCATAATTTGTCGACTTAGGTTTAATCACGACTGCTCGATGCTCAAATAATGCATAGTTCGCAACTGCCTGTTCAACAGATGTAAACTCTCGACTTTGTGGCACATTAAAACCTGCTTTCTGTAGCACTTTTTTTGTCACCACTTTGTTTTCCATAATCAAAGGTGAAATATAACTGTCATGTGAAGTCATGTTGCCATTTTTCACATATTCAATATGTTCACCATGTTTTAAACATAAAAACTGATCATGTTCGTCTAAAATTTCAGTTTGAATACCTTTTTGAATTAAATCAAATAGTAAGGCTTGAGTTGACAATTCCATATTATCAAAAGCAGATAACGCATAAAAACGTTCAAAGGCTTGTGCTTTATATTGTTGTGCGAGTTGTGCACCTAATTGCTGATATCCCCCTGCTTGTTCAATCGCATAGAACAAACGTCCACCAATCGTTTGTGTAGGATCTGCAAACTGACTCAGTTTTTCTTTCACAATGGAATTCAACTCGCTTGGTGCACCAATTTGCTCAAGCATAGCAAGCATTTCTAATAAAAGTAACTCACCTTCCTCAGCATAAGCTGTTTTATCTAATGGATGTTCAAAGGCAACTTCTGCCAAACGTGCTTTCCCTAGTTCGACCGCCTCTTGATCTGCAGTATCCTCCAACCAAATCATTAATAAAGCAAATAAGTGAATAAATTTTGCATCAGCCAAACTAATACCATAAGCTTCAAATGGATTCAGATCAAACAAACGAAATTCAAGATATTGAATGCCATTTTGCAATAATTCTCTCGCTTTTTTGGCACCACGCAAACGGACATTTGAATAAAACTCTTTCTCTGCAATAAGTTTACCATTTGCGACCCAATGCTCTAATGTATCAACATATTGTTGGACACTATCAAAAGATACTTTAATCTCAGGATCATTCACATAACCATAACGACTTGAGCGTAAACTACGCACATATTCACCTGCTTTTAAGGGCGATACACCGCTAAAATAATTCCCCTCGACAGTGGGTGTCGCAGCGAATAGATATAATAAAACCCATTGATAACGTAAAAAGTTTTTCGCCATTTTCAGATACAAATCATTCTGAAAATCAACCGCACTTTGATAAGTATTCTGTAAAGAAAATAACGTTGAAATTAACTCAGGGGAAAGCTGGAAATTGTAATGAATACCGCTGACCATTTGTTTATTTTTGCCATATACTTTGACTAAATATTCGCGATAGGCAACATCTTCAGGGTTATCCAATTGTGCAACTTGAATGTACTGTTCTGCTGGTAGCCCAGCAGGCATACTGAGTGGGAAAATATATTCATCATCAGATAACGAACGTTGCACGACCTCATGGATAGCAGACAACCAACGATACGTATCTTCCAATTTTTTATTTGGTGGGGTAATTAGCTCTAGCTGGCTTTCAGCAAAATCTGTCTGGATATACGGATGATAAGAGCGATTACCAAACAAACTTGGATGTGCAGTTGTTACGATGGAACCATCTGCATACACACGCTGACTCTCTTTTTCTAAACCAAATGAGCCTTGTTGGAATAACAACCCCAATTGATTTTGTTTAATCATTTGCTGAATTTTCATTTGCTTTCTCTATATTAAAAGAACGACGTGTTCTAGATGAATAAAATTAAACAATAAAATGCAAACTACGAAGGCAATTTATTGTATTTTAAAAGCGATTAAACAACAGGTTACACTATTTTAAGTCGTATTCTAAAAAACAGCCTAATTGAATTTACCTCTTAGACAACAAACACAACCTAAAATGACTAATAATGCGCCTCCACCTTGATATAAACTGATTACCTCATCTAGGGTAATATAACCAACGACTGCGGTAGAAAGTGGCACAAGTAGTTGAATAATATTAAAAGTGACTATACCTTGTGTTTTCATAATAAAAAATGACATAAGCATCCCTGTCATCATACCATAGACACCCGCTAAGCTCAGTCCAATTAAGGCACCAAAACTTACATCAGTTAAATTAAAAATCACTTCACTTTGCCATGCCCAAATTAAATAAATAACGCCTGACAAAAACGCAGTAAATGCACTGATGATAATAACATTTAAACCGCCTGCAATATTTTTGACCACTAAATTTTGAATTGATTGAATAAAAATAGCTGTCGTGAGAAATAACGCCCCTAAAATAAAGTCATTCTCAACCGCACTTTGCTTACCATAAAAGACAAAAAGTAAGGAGCCAATAATTAAAATAGCGCTGCCAAATAAGAACTTTACATTAGTCACTTTCTGCCGTTCATCAGGATAAAAAATAGCTACCATTAATACTGATAACGGCATGGCTAATACACCAAAAACACTTCCTGATAAAGCAGAAGTCTGTTTCATTCCATGAATAAAGAAATACATATTCCCTGTCATAAAACAGGCTAATATCAATAATTTCAATAAATATCGATAGTCTTGTAAAACAAGTTTGAGCTCTGCTCTAAATTTTAACATGCAGATTAAAATAAAAACGCTGCCCCCTGACAAAAAGCGGACAGCGTTGTTATTTAGTGTATCGAAGTGAATGCTCATATAGCGCATAATGGGAAAACCAATTCCCATTAATACAATATAACTTAAGCGAACAAACCATTCATTGCTTAAATTGAGCATTCTCATTTTGGCTGTTATCTCGCTAGGACATTCTGTAAAGCTTGATATACTGCTTGTGCTTGAGCACCTGAAAGGGCTTTACCATCTTCGTCCGTCATCACAACTGCACTTTGTTTTCCTAGTGCACTTAACTGCATAAAATAAGTCCCTTTATCTAAACCAGTGCTTGTTTCTGAACTACCAAATGGCCACCACCAACTTTTCGCCCCTACAGGACTGTATCTTAATTCTCGAGAACCACGACCAGCTACTTCATCTTTAATACTAAATTCAAGCTGTGGCAACACTTGACCTAGCTTTGCCCAAGCTTGATTAAAAGGTGCTGCTAACACTAAAGCCTCTCGGCCGTTACTGTCAGTCGCAAAGCTCGATTGAATAGGTGCTAAATTAGTATTACTCAACGATTGTTCTTGTTTTTGATAGGCTGAATTTAATTCGCCGACTAATTGATTTAAACGATCTGAACTATAACGCTGTTTATCTACCATATTAGGAGTAAAAATTACATCATCACGCTTCATTTGTAACACGGAAATAAAGAGTGCACTATAACCACCTGAGCTGACTTGCTCGATTTCATAACGAATTTGTGTTTTGCCAATATCATCACTCCGCCCAGTTGTTGTCCAATCCGTTATAATTTTATTACCATCTAACTTATACTCTACACCTTGCTCTTTTAATAAACGCTGAACTTGTACTAGACTATATACTTGTTGTTTGTCTTCAGGATAGGCAATAAGTGCTCGTTCACCATCAAATTGAGCAATTGAGTTTTGAATAATCGCTAATGGGTTTTCAGGTGGACGGATATCAATGTGTTGTGCTTTTTTTACTTTAATCTGAGGAAGTTGATAAGTGGTATCTTGTTTCGGTAAATTCACACCACCAGTAGCTAAAGGCATAAATGCAGGTAGTGCATCATCTGAATTTTGATAGGTATCATTAGCTTGTTGTTTACTTTCATTGCTTGCAGAACAAGCTGCAAGTGTAGTAATAAGTGCAAAAGGGAATAACCACTTTTTCATAAAATTTTTCCTTCATTTTAATTTTTAAATTACCGCACTTTGACAGTGAAATGATAAAAAAGTTTAGGGTCTTATAATACAGACCCTAAACTAATCGGTGAATTAAATTAATCCCGCTATTTTCAATGCATTTTCAACTTTAGGTTGCAAAGATTCACTTAATGTAGTTAAAGGCAAACGTAAGGTTGGTGTTTCAATCAAGCCTAAACGATATGCAGCCCATTTAACAGGAATAGGATTAGATTCAACAAAAAGATCTGTATGTAACGCCATGAGACGTTGATTAATCACTTCAGCCTCATCAAATTTACCAGCTAATGCTAAATGACACATTTTTGCCATATCAGCTGCAGCAACATTGTTTGTGACAGAGATCACACCTTGTCCACCTAATTTCATTGATTCAAGACCTGTTGCATCATCACCACTTAAGAAAATAAAGTCCTCTCCAGCAAGTTCTTTAATCTTTGCAACACGAGTTAAATCACCTGTTGCCTCTTTGATACCAACAATATTTTTAATTTGTGATAAGCGTCCTACAGTCTCAGGCAATAAATCGCTGCCAGTACGTCCAGGGACGTTATATAGGATTTGAGGTAAATCTGTACATTCTGCAATTGCTTTAAAATGTTGATACATTCCTTCTTGTGTTGGCTTATTGTAATAAGGTACGACAGAAAGGCAGCCCGCGACACCACTATCATTTAAGAGTTTTGTCATTACAATTGCTTCACTTGTCGCGTTCGCGCCTGCACCTGCAATAATCGGAATACGCCCATCGGCAAATTCAACTGTTTTTAAAATTGTTTTGACATTCTCATCAATACTTAATGTAGCCGCCTCACCTGTCGTCCCCACCGAAACAATCGCATCAGTACCCGCATTAATGTGATGCTCGACTAAATTTTTCAGTGCTACAAAGTCAATCTCACCAGAGTTGTCCATGGGTGTCACAATTGCAACAATGCTACCTGAGAATAAATAATTATTTGCTAACATAACGCCTCCTGAGCATATTTATAAATTTGAAACTAGTTTTCATTTTGAATGATATTCATTCTATTGTTTGTTTTGTTGAGTTTGCTTGTAAATTGTAGTTTAAGATCGCTAAAATAGTCTTAATTTGCAAGTCATTTTTGAAATTTTTTATCTAAACTTATTTTTCATAGGGAGATTTTGATGAAAATCTTACAAATTGGAGCTTCTGCACCACAATTCACGCTTTTAAATCAATATAATGAGCCAATTTCTCTAGCACAATTTGCTGGTAAAAAAGTGCTCATTTATTTCTATCCTAAGGCACTTACACCAGGTTGTAATACTCAAGCCTGCGGCTTACGTGATAGTAAGACAGAATTGGAAAAATTAGGTGTAGTCATTTTAGGGATTAGCCCTGACTCACCTGAAAAACTGGCTAAATTTACTGATAAGAAGGCACTTAATTTTCTTTTGCTTGCTGATCAAGATCATCAAGTGGCAGAGCAATTTGGCGTATGGGGAGAAAAGACATTTTTAGGCAAAACGTATCATGGTATTCACCGCATCAGCTTTTTGATCGATGAAAAAGGTAAAATAGAACAAGTTTTTACTCAATTTAAAACCTCAAATCACCACCAAGTTGTATTAGATTATTTGACCAAATAAACTTCTCAAAAACTCACCGCACTTTAACAAAATTGTTGTTTTCCAAAGTTTGAAATATCAATGGAAGTGCGGTCATTTCTCATAAAAGTTTTGTATAATATTTCTCCTCAATTAAAAATGAATTATATTTAGGTGAAACAACATGATGTACTATTGGAAAAAAGCGATTTCACTTTTCTTATTAGTGTGTGCTTTTACTGCACAGGGAACAAGTTGCACAAATTCGAATTTAGATGTTGTAATTTTAGGCTCAGGTGGACCTGAAATCGCACTTTTCAGATCAAGCCAACCACTACAGCCCCGAGCTTCAGCAAGTTATTTACTACGTGAAAATGGTCAAGCAAAGTTTATCATTGATCTGGGTTCAGGCGCATTACAACGTTTTGCGCAAACCAACGCAAAAATAGAGGATTTACAAGCTATTTTAGTCACTCATTTTCATGTTGATCATATTAACGATCTACCTACACTTATTAAATCGTCTTTTTTTTCTGAACGAAAACAAGATCTCCTCATTTACGGTCCAACAGGCAATGAATTTATTCCAGATACAGTGGATTTTCTCAGTCGCCTATTAGGTGAAAAAGGAGCCTATGCTTATCTTGCTGACTTTCTAACTGGTGAGGAAAGCTATCAAATCATACCTACTTCGGTCGATGCCAATAAGCAACAACCAACCATTTTTCATACGACTATTGATGGATTTGATATTAAAGCAGTGGGGACTGAACATGGGCTACTCCCTGCACTTGCATGGCGGATTGAAAAAGCAGGTTGTTCAGTTGTTTTTTCAGGTGATACAAGTAATCTAGGTCGTACTTTAGATCTGATTACAAAAGATGCCGATTTGTTTATTGCACACAATGCGATACCCGAAACAAGTCAAGACAATGTGGCACAAAAACTTCATATGCGTCCATCTGAAATTGCTCGAATCGCACATAATAGTAATATAAAAAATCTCGTACTTAGCCATTTAATGCGACGTACTGAACAGGTCAAAACACAGACAGAACAAGTAATTAAATCTCAATTTCAAGGTAATATCACTTTTGCAAATGATTGTGACATTTATTCAATTAAAACAGGCAATAAAATCGGCGAATGTACCAACTTAAATCTGTAATTAGTTCACTATAGCTTATAACTTTTTTATCTAATTTCTTTTTATTTTTTATATTGAAAATTTTTAGATTATAGTGTTAAATCTGTGCAAATTATAAGGTTATTTTAGATATTGTTTTTATGTGTCAATTATTAGGAATGAATTGTAATACACCCACGGATATTGTTTTTTCTTTTGAGGGGTTTCGTCGTAGAGCAGGCTTAACAGATTGTCATTCTGATGGATTTGGCATCGCATTTTTTGAAGGGAAAGGAGTACGTGTTTTTCGCGATAATAATGCGGCACACTCTTCTCCTATCGCAGATTGCGTTAAACAATATCATATTAAATCACTCAATGTTATTGCCCATATTCGTAAAGCTACACAAGGCGAAGTTAATATTGAAAATACACATCCTTTTATCCGTGAGTTATGGGGACAAAACTGGGTATTTGCACATAATGGTAACTTAACTACAAAATTTGATTTAAACAATTCATTATACCAACCTATTGGTAGTACAGATTCTGAGGCGGCTTTTTGTTACATGGTAAGTGAATTAAAAACTCGTTTTAAAATCAAGCCTACAGAAGATGAGTTATTTGATGCGTTACAACAAATCACACATACTATTTCGACAGGCGGTACGTTCAATTTTATCTTATCTAATGGTGAGTGGATGATTGCACATTGTTCAACAAATCTCCATTACCTGACTCGAAAAGCACCCTTTGGTAAAGCCCAACGTGTTGATGATGATGGGATTATTGATTTCAATGACTATGCTAAAGAAGGCGATCTTGTCACGATTATCACGACTTTCCCACTGACTAAAGACGAAACCTGGACAAAAATGGAATATGGTGGTTTTGTCTTCTTCAAACAAGGGGAAAAAATTGCTGAAATTATTGGTGTCAAAAGGGAAGCTATTGATGATGGCACTTTAGGTTTAGCAAAATGTGCTTAAAATTAAAGGCTGAATAAATGATAAATCACTATTCAACCTCATATTCCATAGAGAAATATACTGTTTAAATTAAATTTTACATTATTTATCTATTATTTTTTAAGCAAACAGCATATAAAAAAACGATCTAAATCATATTTTCTCCATTTAACGCATCTCTCCTTTTGAATTTATTATTCAATCTCTTTACTATATATCACTCTACTCACTAACAAGTCCTTACTGGTTATTTTCCTATTTTCTATGGAGTTGTATATGACAAAGAAGTCTGATGTAAAATGGAACAAATTTAATCTCCTTTGGGCACTCAATTTATTTGGTACAGCAGTTGGCGCGGGAGTCTTATTTCTCCCAATTAATGCTGGTCAAAGTGGCTTTTGGCCCCTTATTATCATAGCACTTATTGTTGGACCTATGACTTACTTTGCGCACTTGGGGCTGACACGTTTCATCCTTTGCTCCTCAAAAAAGGGAAGTAATATAACTGAGGTTGTAGAAGAATATTTTGGTAAATCAGCAGGAAAACTCATCACTTTTCTCTATTTTTTAGCAATTTTCCCAATATTATTAATCTATGGTAACGGTATTACAAATACAGTAGATACTTTTCTTGTTCACCAAATGGCTGTTATGCCGCCTAACCGAGCATTACTTTCTCTTATTCTGATTGCCTCATTAATTGGAGTCATGCTACTGAGCGAGAAAACTATGCTTAAAATTACAGAGTTTCTTGTTTATCCACTTGTATTTATTTTGTTTGCTTTATCAATATATCTTATACCGAAATGGAATATAGCGATGATAACTGAATTACCAACATTGAATCAGTGTCTCAGTACATTATGGATTACATTACCTGTATTAGTGTTTTCTTTTAATCATTCACCAGCAATTTCTTCTTTTACTCAATCTCAACAACGCCAATACAATCATCCTGACACGACAGAAAAACATGCCAGCCATACATTAAAGTTGGCCTCAACACTATTACTTATTTTTGTTATGTTTTTTGTATTTAGCTGTGTATTAAGTTTAACGCCTACTGAACTTAGTCAAGCTAAAAACCAAAATATTAGTATCCTATCTTTTCTCGCAAACAAATTTCATAACCCTTATATTTCCTACTTAGGTCCACTAGTCGCATTTCTTGCTATTACAAGTTCCTTCTTTGGGCATTATTTGGGTGCAAAAGAGGGCTTAATCGGCTTAATACAAAAGATCATGCCGCATAAACATCTAAGCCACAAAAAATTAAATTATCTAACCGCACTTTTCTTCTTTCTCACGCTATGGAGCGTTACCATTCTAAATCCTAGTATATTAGGGTTAATCGAATCTTTTGGTGGTCCTGTAATTGCAACAATCTTATTTATTATGCCGATGTATGCAATACGTAAAATCAATGCTATGCAACGTTATCGAGGTCATTTATCTAATGTATTTATTACAATTCTTGGATTGTTTACTATTTCAGCAATCATTTATAAACTATTTTAAAATTTGTAAATCCGTGTAGAATACACGCCCTCTTTTTTTAATTAATAAAAATATAGTATATTATGATTAGTGTTTTTGATATATTTAAAATTGGCATCGGCCCCTCAAGCTCACATACCGTAGGACCAATGAAAGCTGGTAAGCAATTTATTGATGACTTAATCAATAGAAATCAATTGGAGCAAATTGCTAAAATTCAAGTGGATGTCTATGGTGCATTATCCATGACTGGACATGGGCATAACACAGATATTGCAATCATTATGGGGCTTGCAGGTTATTTACCTCATAATATTGATACTAATTTAATTCCCACTTTTATTTCTACTCTCAAACAAACCGAACTTCTCTCCATCGCTGAAAATCAAAAAGTCGTACAATTTAATATGGATGAAGATTTAATCTTCCACCAAACTTTTCTCCCCTTGCATGAAAATGGCATGCGTATTACTGCATTTTCTCAATACAATACGATGCTATACCAGCAGACCTATTACTCTATTGGGGGAGGTTTTATTGTGAATGAAGAAAGCTTTAATAAACCTAAAAATCATGACTACTCAATTCCGTTCCCCTATCATAATGCCGCTGATATGCTAAAACATTGCGATGATAACGGATTCACTCTCTCTAGTGCGGTGATGAGAAATGAAATTGCTATACATGGTCAAGAAGCGTTATCTCACCATTTACAACAAATTTGGCAAAGCATGAAATCTTGTATTGAACGTGGATTAACAACCGAAGGATTACTACCAGGTCCATTAAAAGTACCACGTAGAGCAGCTGGTTTATATCGTATGCTAAAATCAAATAGTAGTTTATCTAACGATCCAATGGGTGTTATTGACTGGGTTAATATGTATGCTCTAGCAGTGAATGAAGAAAACGCGGCAGGCGGGCAAGTAGTTACTGCTCCAACTAATGGTGCTTGTGGCATTGTCCCTGCGGTCTTGGCTTATTATGAAAAATTTATTGCGGATATTACACCTGAAATTACAGAGCGCTATTTACTAACTTGTGGCTTCATAGGCTCTCTCTATAAAATGAATGCATCTATTTCTGGCGCAGAAGTTGGTTGTCAAGGCGAAGTAGGAGTGGCCTGCTCCATGGCAGCAGCTGGATTAACCGAAATTCTAGGAGGAAGTCCAGAACAGGTATGTATTGCAGCTGAAATCGCTATGGAACATAATCTTGGTTTAACTTGTGATCCAGTAGGTGGGCAAGTACAAGTACCTTGTATTGAACGCAATGCTATCGCGGCTGTAAAAGCAATTAATGCAAGCCGTATGGCGCTCCGTCGCACCACTAGTCCTAGAGTTACATTG
Organism: Pasteurella canis; assembly: GCF_900454865.1. Taxonomy (GTDB): domain Bacteria; phylum Pseudomonadota; class Gammaproteobacteria; order Enterobacterales; family Pasteurellaceae; genus Pasteurella; species Pasteurella canis. Next base: position 1,259,662 of record NZ_UGTV01000015.1, read on the forward strand.
GATAAAGTAATCGAAACTATGTATGAAACAGGTAAAGATATGAATGTAAAATATCGTGAAACATCACAAGGTGGATTAGCCATTAAAGTCATTTGTTAGTTTAAATCGAGACTTAATATGAGGTCCTATTAATTATTAATAACGATAATGCGCGATTATTTTATACTTAAATAAAATATCTTCTTCTTGGGTTCCTTGACCAATATTATGAATAATCAATGGAATACCCTCTTTGCTCTTTTTATCTGACACTATACCAATATGAGGTAGATTACGAGGTAAACGCCATGTGACAATATCACCTGCTTTAAAAGAGGATAAATCTGTCAAAGAAAGTGACCTAGCATGCCGCTTAAAAAAAGTCTCCAAATTAGGTACACGGCGGTGATCTATATTTGTGTCTGTTGCTTTAAGCCCCCAAATTTTGGGATAGTTTGCCCAAGCTTTCTTCATATCTTGATGAACTAATTTTTGTAAATCAACTTTTTGCTGACGGTAAGCACGAATAACAACATCCGTACATACACCAGTATGTATCGGCACATCACCCATTGGAAAATCGATCTTACGGTAAGCGGGATCATAACCAACTGTGATATTAATTTGCTTACGTGCATCATTGACTAACTGATGAAAATCAGTCGCAAAACTTACAATAGGAAACAATAAAATAGCATAACTAATTAAAGCTTTTTTCATCATTTAAATTCCAATTCCACTGCACTTTCACCTAGATTTTTTGCCAATTCAGCTAATAATTCATCCGTTGGATTGACTGACCATTGCACTCCCATTTTGAGACGGCATTGCCCCTGAGGGCTATCATAATAAATATTAATAGGTAATGTGCCACCACTATAAGGCGTTAACATTGTTTTAAATTCACGGATAAATATAGGGGTGATTTTTTCATGTGATAAATATATCGCAAGCCCTTTCGCATAACGGCTACGAGCTTCATCCAATGTCATCAACTCACGCACTGCCATTTTTAATCCACCAGAAAACTCATCAAAGCTCACTTGCCCAGATACAACCACAACCGTATCTTTTTGCAATTTATCCCCAAATTTTTCTAATGCATCAGCAAATAAAGTAATATCTAAACGTCCCGAACGATCATCTAAGGTAGCAATACCTAAACGGTTCCCTTTTTTAGTCACCGCAAATCGTGACGCAACCACTAAACCAGTTGCAGTGCTGATTTGACCACGATAATTAGGCACTAAATCTTTCAAACGTGTCGCACTATAATGAGAAAGTTCTTTCAAATATCGACTGACAGGATGACTACTGAGGTATAGACCTAAAGTTTCTCTCTCACCATCTAAGATAACTTTTTCAGGCCAAGGTGGTGTGCTCGCATAAGCTTTTTCTACATCCTCATAACTTTCTGTTAAAACTCCAAACATATCAGTTTGACCGATTGCAGCATCTTTAGCATGTTGATCAGAAGCTTTTAAAGCGTCTTCAAGATTCTTTGATAATGCAGCACGATGAGGACCTAATTTATCAAATGCACCTGACAAAATTAGGCTTTCAAAAGTCCGACGGTTAATTTTCTTCAAATCAACCCGTGCACATAAGTCAAATAGATCTTTAAAAATACCGCCTTGGTTACGAGCATGAATTAACGCCTCAATTGGACCTTCTCCCACACCTTTAATTGCTCCAATTCCATATACAATTTCACCTTGTTCATTCACACTAAAATGATGCTTACCAGTATTAATATCAGGTGGAGAAACTGTTAATCCCATACGTATACATTCATCATACAAACCAACAATTTTATCAGTATTATCCATTTCCGAAGTCATTACTGCTGCCATAAATTCAGCTGGATAATGAGTCTTCAGCCAAAGCGTTTGGTAAGAAACTAACGCATAAGCTGCCGAATGAGATTTGTTAAAGCCATAACCTGCAAACTTTTCTACTAAGTCAAAAATCTTCATCGCAAGGTCACCATCAATTCCTTTCTGAATAGCGCCTTGTTCAAAAATTTCTCGTTGTGCAGCCATTTCCTCTGGTTTTTTCTTACCCATAGCACGACGTAATAAATCCGCACCACCTAATGTATAGCCTGCTAGCTCCTGTGCAATTTGCATGACTTGTTCTTGGTATACGATAACCCCATAAGTTGGCTCTAAAATTGGTTTTAAACTTTCATGTTGATAATCCTTATCAGGATAAGCAACTACTTCATCACCATGTTTACGATCAATAAAGTTTTGTACCATCCCTGACTCTAAAGGACCAGGCCGGAATAGTGCAACTAGTGCAATAATATCTTCAAAACAGTCGGGTTGCAGACGCTTAATCAAGTCTTTCATCCCCCGTGACTCTAACTGGAATACTGCTGTAGTTTCTGCACGCTTTAATAACTCAAAGGAATCTGGATCATCTAGCGGAATTGTTGCAATATCAACAGCAGGTTTACCTTCTTTTGCTAAACGGGTATTGATCATATCTAATGCCCATTTAATGATCGTTAATGTACGTAACCCTAAGAAATCAAACTTTACTAAGCCCGCATATTCCACATCATTTTTATCAAAATGTGTTACTGGATGCTTACCTTCGGAATCACAATATAAAGGCGAAAAATCAGTAATTAAGCTTGGGGAAATAACAACACCACCAGCATGTTTACCTGCATTTCGAGTAACTCCTTCCAACTTACGCGCCATATCAATTAGAGCTTTCACTTCTTCATCAGAATCATAAATTGCTTGTAACTGAGGCTCCACTACAAATGCTTTAGCAAGCGTCATGCCAGGATCCGGTGGAATGAGTTTAGAAATACGGTCAACGAAGCCATAAGGATGTCCTAAGACACGACCAACATCTCGGATGACGGCTTTTGCAGCCATCGTACCAAAAGTAATAATTTGCGAGACCGCACCTCGTCCATACGTTTCCGCGACATGCTCAATCACACGGTCACGCCCATCCATACAAAAATCAACATCAAAGTCGGGCATAGATACACGTTCTGGATTTAAAAAGCGCTCAAAAAGCAAGTCAAATTCTAACGGATCAAGGTCAGTGATTTTCAATGCATAAGCAACGAGTGAACCTGCACCAGAACCACGTCCTGGTCCTACAGGAATGTCATTATCTTTCGACCATTGAATAAACTCCATCACGATCAGGAAATAGCCAGGGAAACCCATTTGATTAATCACGTCTAGTTCAACTTGTAAACGCTCATCATATTCTGACCGCCTTTCTAACCGCACTTTTTCATCAGGAAATAATACTTTTAAGCGCTCTTCTAGCCCTTCTTTCGATTTCTTGACTAAGAAATCCTCTGTAGAGAGATCACCTGTTGGAAATTGTGGTAAAAAATATTCTCCTAAGCGTATGGTGACATTACAACGTTGTGCAATTAGCAGTGTGTTCTCTAAAGCAGAAGGTATATCCGCAAATAAATCACACATTTCCTGCTCTGAACGAAAATATTGCTGTTCGGTATAAAGTTTTGGGCGTTTAGGATCATCAAGAGTATAGCTATCATGAATCGCAACACGAATCTCATGTGCTTCAAAATCATCTGAATGTAAAAAAACAACGTCATTTGTTGCGACAACAGGGATAGAATGGGATTGTGCTAAGTTTAACGCAAGCTTGACATAACGTTCTTCATCATGACGCCCAGTGCGGCTCAAGCTCAGATAAAAATGGTCTGTGAAATATTTTTGATAAAAAGCAACCGCACTTTCTAGATCTGCTTGATTATCTTTCAATAATTTTTTACCTACATCGCCCTGATGTCCACCAGACAAGACGATAATGCCCTCACGATGTTCAATTAACCAATCTTGATCAATATAAGGTAAATCTTGGTAACCACGCTCATAGGCTTTAGAGAGTAATAATGTAATGTTTTTATAACCTTCATTATTTTTTGCTAATAAAGTCAGTTCAAAGCGCTCATCCCCTAAAAGATCACTTTTAACTAACACATCAGCACCAATGATAGGTTTAACCCCCGAAGACAGCGCTTCGCCATAAAAACGCACTAGACCACAAAAATTGGTAAAGTCAGTCAACCCCATTGCCACCATATTATTTTCCACACAGGCTTTAATTAATGGTTTGACTTTAGCTATTCCATTAATCATTGAAAAATCACTGTGAACACGCAGATGAACAAAACGGGGTTGTGACATAAAAAAGCATCCTTGAAGTGCATAAACTCAGGCAAAAAGTGCGGTCTATTTTAGCGAGATTTTATCAACTGTACAAATTTGGCTAGAGTAAAAGAAGTCTTTATGCTAAGTTATAAACAGTCAAAAGTAGAGAAATATATGCAACGTTTAACCTTAATCCAACCCAATTTAACGCATAAAAATCAAATTCTAAATTATCAACAAGCCTATCAAGCTGCTGATCTTGTATTGCATGGCGCAAGTCAACTACAGCAGTTTTCAGCAAAAAATTTTGCTGATTGGTTGGACTATATCCAAGCACCTGCTGGCACTCATCTTTTCGGTTATGAAAAAAAAGTAAAGGATAGCTCCTATCTTGCATGGCATAATAACGAAAATCGCATGATTGGCATGATTAATATCCGACATGAATTACCCCCCCATCTTTTACAATATGGTGGTCACATTGGCTACTCTATCCATCCACAAGAATGGCGAAAAGGCTATGCGACAGAAATGCTCGCTCTCGCGTTAGAAAAAACAGATGAGCTTGGGATCAAAGAAGTGATGATTTCATGTGATAAAGACAATATTGCCTCAAGTAGAGTCATTATTAAAAATAATGGTGTGCTAGAAAACGAAATCAGACTTGATGGTAAAATAATTCAACGTTATTGGATTAAACGTTGATAGGTATATTTGGGTCAGGAAAAATTATGTTTATATAAGACTGTTTTTTCTCATAAAAAAGGCTTGAGTTTCCTCAAGCCAAAATCATAAAGTTCTTATCAAAATACTATTTTGCTAAATTCGCACGAATTGCATTTGCTAACTCAACACTGACTTTCTCAAAATGTGCTAATTGTTTTTCAACAATTTCACTATCAGTTACTGCAGATAAACCTGCTGCAAGGTTTGCTGCTATACGTGCTTTTTGATCTGCATCGAATAGGTTATAAAGTGCTGCTGGCTGTGTATAATAATCTTCATCATAACCACGGAAATCAAAATGCGCTGCTGAACGTTCTAATTCTAATGCTGGCTCTTGTTGGTGAGTCGGTATATAAGTATTAAAACGGTTTGGTGCATAGTTAGGATGTGTACCACCATTGTTATCTACACGCATTGCACCATCACGATGTGTTGTGTGATATGGGCATTTTGGTGCATTTACAGGAATTTGATGATGGTTAACACCTAAACGGTAACGTTGCGCATCTTGGTATGAGAATAAACGCCCCTGTAACATACGATCTGGAGAGAAACCAATTCCCGGAACGATGTTAGAAGGTGCAAACGCCGCCTGTTCAACTTCTGCGAAGTAGTTAATTGGGTTTTGATTTAATTCTAGTACACCAACATCAATCATAGGGTAATCTTTATGTGGCCACACTTTTGTTAAGTCAAACGCATAGTTATGTTTGTGCGCATCTGCTTCTGGCATAATTTGCACCTGCACATTCCAACGAGGGAACTCACCTCGCTCAATTGCTTCATAAAGATCTTTTTGGCTCGATTCACGATCTTCACCCACAACCTTAGCCGCTTCTTCATTAGTATAGAATTTGTGACCTTGTTGTGTTTTGAAATGGAATTTCACCCAAAAACGTTCATTTTGTGCATTGATAAAACTATAAGTATGGCTACCGTATCCATTCATGTGACGTAAATCACTTGGAATACCACGATCACTAAAAAGAATCATAACTTGGTGTAATGATTCTGGATGACGTGACCAGAAATCCCATGCTGCATTTGCATCACGCATATTAGTTTGCGGATTACGTTTTTGTGTATGAATAAAATCAGGGAATTTCAATGGATCACGGATAAAGAATACTGGAGTATTATTACCGACTAAATCCCAGTTACCTTGTTCTGTATAGAATTTTAATGCAAAACCACGTACATCACGCTCAGCATCAGCTGCACCACGTTCACCTGCCACAGTTGAAAAACGTAATAAAACTTGTGTTTCTTTACCAACATGACTAAATAAATCTGCTTTCGTATATTTAGTAATATCATGTGTTACTTTGAATGTACCATAAGCAGCAGAACCTTTTGCATGAACAACACGCTCAGGAATACGCTCACGTGCAAAGTGTGCTAATTTTTCTTGATACCAAACATCTTGTAAAAGTAATGGGCCTTTGGCACCTGCTGACATTGTATTATCGTTATCAACAACAGGAACACCAGCTGCGTTAGTTAAAGTCGCTGAACCATGATCAAATGGACATTTAGACATAATATAACTCCTTATAATTTTAGATTGTGAGTAGAAGTACAACGGATTACAAAATAATAAAGGGACTTCTCTTCATCCTTTAAATTTTGATGGCATTATATCGACTTACCTTTTGAACTCAATCTATCAATTCAATTGAAATCAGCTATTAAAAAACTAAAATTAATTAAAGATTTCTATTGAATTAAGCATCAGACAACGCTATTGCACAAGCGTAAGCTGAGCTCCAAGCCCATTGAAAGTTATAACCACCTAACCATCCTGTCACATCAAGCACTTCTCCAATAAAATAGAGCCCTTTGACTTGATGACACTCCATGGTTTTAGAGGAAATTTGCTGAGTATCGATCCCTCCCATTGTGACCTCCGCGGTTCGATAGCCTTCAGTGCCATTTGGGATGAATTGCCAATGATGAATGAAATCTTCAAGCTGTTGTAAGCTTATTTTATTCATATCAGCAATCACTTGATCCTGAATCAGTTGCTGCTCCAACCATAACTCAATCAACTTCTTTGGTAACACTTTTACTAAAGCATTTTTAAGCTGCAATTTTGGTGAAGTAACACGCAATTGTTGTAAAAACTCTCGAATATTCTGATAAGGCAACAAATCAATTTCTATTGCTTCATTGGGGTGCCAGTAATTGGAAATTTGTAGAATAGCGGGACCAGAAAGACCACGATGTGTAAATAACATATTGTTAGTAAAAGATTTACCACATTTTGCTGTGGCAGTAATAGGGAGAGCAATGCCTGAAAGAGCGGTATAAAATTTATCATTTTCACGCCAAGTAAAGGGCACAAGGCTGGCTCGTGGTGCAATAACTGACAGTCCAAATTGTTCCGCAATATGATAACCAAATGGCGAAGCGCCAAGTCCTGGCATTGATAATCCTCCTGAGGCAATCACTAATGAGTGACAATACCAGTTTTGCCCATTTGCTATGAGTTTAAAGCGAGCTTTATCAGGATCTGCGAGTTGTTCAACATGTGTAATCTGTTGACGTAATTGAATCTTAACTTGATTTTTGTTACATTCTGTCTCCAGCATTTCAACAATCTTTTCTGAACCTTCATCAGTAAATAATTGCCCTAACTCTTTCTCATGGTAAGCAATACCGTATTCCACAACCATTGCAATAAAATCCCATTGAGTATAACGGGCTAGTGCAGATTTAACGAAATGTGGGTTTTGAGAAAGATAATGTTGTGGTGTGACATCAAGATTAGTGAAGTTACAAAAACCACCGCCAGACATCAAAATTTTACGCCCGATTTTTTTCCCATTATCTAAAAGAGTGACCTGTTTACCGAGTTTAGCACTTTGAGCGGCACAGAATAAACCTGCCGCACCTGCACCAGTAATGATAATTTCTGAATAGTTGTCCATGTTGTTGAGTACAATTAAAATATTGCCTATAGTTGTTTAGAGAACTAAATACGCATAAGTGAAATATAGATGCGCTGATTTTTTAAGCTTAGCCTGATTATCTATAATAACCAGTGAATATATTGCGTTATTTTGACTGCTGTAACAGCTCAGCCATCTGAATACGTTGGATCAAGGTTTTACGATCTAAATTTGAACGCTCTGAGTCTAACATTTTTTGCCAGATTTTTGCGGCTTGTTGATAGTTTTTTTCTACAAATGCGTTTGTTGCGATCAAAGATAAGCTCGCGGTATCTAGTGGATCTTGATTTAATGCCTGTTGCAATAACTCTTGAATTGGTAAAGTAATCTGTTGATTTGACTGGTAATAAATCGCAGTAGCAATTGCACCTAAAATATACGGCTGAGAGCCGATTAGTTGTTCCGCATTTCGATAGGCAATTAACGCATGCCCAAACTCATTATTCTCCATATAAGCTTGCCCTAAAGCGAACCAATTCTCTGCATGATTTGGATCTTGACGTAATTTCTGTTGAATTTGTAGGATTTTATCTTCATTTTGTTGTGACATTGCTTGTTCCATCAAACGCATCTGTTGCTGTAAAAATGCTTGTTCCCCTTGTTGTACTGCTTGATAACGATCAAGAGAAAAATAATACAATGCAGGTAATAGCAATAAACATAGTACAATCAATAACATCGCCTTAGTGAAAAACATGTTTGACTTGTGTACAGATAATTGTTCAAAGCGCAGTCGATTTTGCAACAGTTTTTCATCATCTAATAGACGCTCTGCAAACTCTTGAGCTAATTCTTGGCTTGGATTCATTGACATTTGTTCGCGATACAAAGCGACATTTTTCTGCTGGCGATAATTACATTGCCAATCTTTCCATTTTGCGAAAGGCAAACTACTTACCACAATAATAATCACCGCAAAAATCAATAATCCCCACCACATCATTTTTCTTTTCCTGTTTGCTCGACTTGTTTCAACAATTGTTGTAATGCTTTCTGTTGTTCGATCGCCAATTCTATTGTTTCCTTTTCTCTTTCACTTATCGCACGACGATGTATAGACCTTAACATCAACAGGATAGCCAAAAGTAACAATGTAAATGGTAATCCCCATAAAATAAGCGTTGTCCATTGAAATGGTGGCTTATACAACACAAAATGACCAAACCTTGTGGTCATATTATCAATAATTTGCTGATTCGTTTGCCCTTCATCCACCATTTTATACACTTCAATACGTAAGTCATGAGCAATCGGTGAATTTGACTCAACTAAGTTTTGGTTTTGGCATTGCGGGCAACGTAATGATTTAGCTAACTCAACAGCACGCACACGATCTTCGCTACTTTTAAATACATAAGTATCCACTATGTTTGCTTGGACAAACGTAACCATAAACAAGAGAAAACTCCCCCAAAACCAACCGCACTTTTTCATTATTTTGCCTCTAGTTTATGCAATTCTGGTACAAACCATTGCTGCCATACTTGTGGATTTAATGGCCCAGAGTATCGATAGCGAACAATGCCATATTGATCAATTAAATAGGTTTCGGGCGCACCATCTACACCTAAACTTAACGCCAGCTCACCTTTACTATCATTAATCGTTAAGATAAAAGGATTGCCCATTTGAGTTAACATCGCTACAGCATGTGGGGCTCGATCACGGTAATTTAACCCAACAATCTTGATAGACTTAGCTAGCTCCATTAAAAAGGGGTGTTCTTGCTTACAATAACTACACCAACTCCCCCACACATTTAATAAAAAGGTGCCATGAGGTAAATCTTTATTCGTTAAAACTTGTTCCGTTTTTAATAAATTTGTTTGATAAAATTCAGGTATAGGCTTACCAATCAAGGCAGATACAATTTTTTTCGGATCTTGCTGTAAACCGATAAATAGTAATAAGCAAACCGCTAAAATGACAAAAAGAGGTGAAAATAAAAGGAGCCTTTTCATATTACTATGTTGCATAAGATTTTTCTTGCTTAGCATGTCTTTAGTCTATATGTGTTTTGAGCGCCATAACGCCAATGTTGCGAATAAAGCGCCTAGTGCCATTAAGATACCGCCAAACCATAGCCAGCGAATAAAGGGCTTATATTGTAAGCGAAAAGTGAACTCCCCTTCACCTAGCTTATCTCCCATGACAATATACACATCACCAAACCAGCCCCATTCAATACCGACTTCACTCATATTCATAGTGCGTACATCATAATAGCGTCGTTCTGGATAAATCGTTGCGTATCTTTGCTGGTTTTTATAAACCAAAAATTCAGCTTTTTCACTAGTATAATTAGGACCAATTTCATTTTTAAAACCAAGGTAATGAAATTGATATTCGCCCAGTTGTTGCCGTTGATTTGGTGCAAGACGCACACCAATTTCACTACTATAATAACTACTCATAATAGCGCCTATCGCGGTGATAGCCACACCTAAATGCGCGATTACCATTGCTAATTGTCGTAAAGACAGCTTATACCAACTCGTCCAAACTGTCGCAAATAACAACCATATACTTAAACTTAATAAAATATAAGCAGTCAGATTAAAATGCAGTCCTTCATCAGCTTGAACATATTGCTTAATCATGAAATAAGCAATAAATAAAGCGGGTATCAATAATAAACTACGTTTCAATAAAGCAGGTCGATAATAAGTTTTCCAGCGTAATGATAAAACAGCGATCATCGCAAGTATGATAATAATAAATAGTGGTAAAAAGATCGTATTAAAATAAGGTGCCCCAACTGAAATTGATCCCCACTGAAAAGCAGTAAATAAGATGGGATAAAAAGTGCCAAGAAATACGCTTAATGTTGCAATAGTCAGCAAAATATTCAGTAATAGAATGGCGTTTTCTTTTGAAATTAGGCCAAAACGCACCGCACTTTGTTTTAAATTTACGCGTAATGCAAATAAAGTCAATGCACTGACTGTCAGTAAAAAGAATAATATAAGTAAAGCAATTCCACGTTCACTATCAACAGCAAAGGCATGTACTGAAGTCAAAACACCAGAACGCACAATGAATGTACCAAGTAAGCTGAATGAGAAGGCGAGTAAAGAAAATAAAATAGTCCAATAGTTAAAAATACCGCGCTGTTCAGTAATAGAAAGGCTATGTAATAAGGCTAATCCTAATAACCAAGGCATTAACGATGCGTTTTCTACAGGATCCCAAAACCACCAGCCTCCCCAGCCTAATTCGTAATATGCCCACCATGAACCTAATACAATGCCTAAAGTAAGAAATAACCAAGAAACGAGCACCCAAGGTCGCATCATACGAGCTAACGCGGCATCTAAGTGTCCACTTAATAATGCGGAAATCGTAATCGCAAAATTAACCGCGAAACCTACATAGCCTAAATACAATAAGGGTGGATGAAAAATTAACCCAACGTCCTGCAACATGGGATTAAGATCACGTCCTTCCAAAGCTTGTGGAAAAACACGCTCAAATGGATTAGAGAAAAAGAGAATAAAGCAACAAAAACCTAAACAAATCAAGCCCAAAACGGACAAAGTACGTGCTGAAATAAAAGGGTCCAACTTTCGGCTAGCAAAAGCAAACAGCATTGTCCAAAGCGTTAAGGCAAACAGCCAAAATAACATGGAGCCTTCATGTCCTCCCCATGTTGCTGATAGCTTAAAAAACAGCGGTAATTGGGAGTTAGAATGATGAGCAACGTATTGCACAGAAAAGTCATCTACCGCAAATGAATAAACTAAACTGACTAAAGCAATCGCAGTGAAAATCCCAAGTAAATAACTCAAATTCCATGCCAAACTAATCCTAGTTGGCTTAGCTTGAAAAATACCGATATGTGGCACTATTGCGAGCAATAATGCCGTAAAAGTAGCAATAATCAGTGCATAAAAACCAAGTTCAGGGATCATATATTCAGCTCATGACTCTAGAGAAATGAAATATTAAGTCAATAAATTAAAAAGGCGAACCCCATGTAGCGCAAGGGAATCCGCCCTTATTACTCATTCTGGCGACATTATGCTAATGTCATTTGACCTGCGTAGAGAATAAAGAAGCGCAAACATAGCACGCCGATTAATCCTAAGCAAGAAACCAGTAGCATAAAGCCTTTATTATGTTTTAAGTTATCCGTTGCCACTACATTAAGGAAAAGTGGTAATACTAAACCAATCCCGACAACACCAAACCAAAATACATTTGCCCAGAAACCACCTAAAAGAGCGGTCTCAAATGCAACAGTTTTCTGCCCACCACCTAAATATAAACCAATAAAGAAGGCAGCAAGTAAGAAGATTTCAATATAAATCACAGGCAGTTCAACCTTATGTAAGAAGGCGAGTGATTTAGAATGCGTTTCTTCTTTAGTAAAAAGTAAACTACAGAAAATCAAGGCAGCAATACCAGACGAAGTACCAGATGCTAAAAATAAAATTGGTAACACGGGGTTATTCAGCATTGGATAACTTATTAAAGCAGATAATAAAAAGCCAGTATAAGCCCCCAACAGTACAGATAATAGGATTAAAATAATCTCTATTAAATCTGTAAACTTCGCTACAATCGCAATAAGTGTATTCACAAACACCAAAGGCTTAGCATATTTCTCAATTAAATTTGCCACTAACTTATGGAAAATAATAGCTAGCCAAATAATTAAGAACAGCATATATACTTGGAATAACATGACTCCCATCGACATAATGGATGTTGTGCTGTAATTAAACATCAGATACCAGAATGTCCAAGGTTTAGTTAGGTGGAAAATTAAAATCACTAAACCAACAATAATACTCAATGGCGCCAGCCAAGCTGTACAGCGAATAACATTGTTTTCGGCAGGGTCTTGTCCGACGAGTATCACTCGTTTTAACAGCACTGCTAACATTGTTGCCCCTGCGGAGATCCCAAGCAAAAACAAATAAACTGCAATGGTATGATCCCATACTAAAGACGGGAAATGAAATGGACTGTTCATCGTCTGAGCTCCCCTCTTTTCGCAGGTACATGGTAAAGATTTGGATCCGTTCCCAACTCTACTTTTGTACGATAGACTTGTTTTTCTTTTACTTTTTGCACGATTTCACTGTTTGGATCATTCATATCTCCAAAAGTTAATGCCTTCGTCGGGCAAGACTCAACACAAGCAGGTTGTTTCCCTTGTGCAAGATTAGTATCACGGCAGAAATTACATTTATCTGCAGATTTATACACTGGATGAATGAAACGGACACGATATGGGCACACGGCAATACAATACTGACAGCCTACACATAAGTCTTTGTGCACATCGACAATGCCAGTTTCTGGATCAACAAAAGATGCGCCTGTTGGACATACATGAACACAAGGTGCATTACTACAATGTTGACAAGAATGGCGGAAAAACTCATATTCCGCATTTGGAAATTCGCCATAAGGTTTACTACGGATAATCTCCAAACGTGAAACACCCTCTGGAACTTGGTTTGTTTCGCGACAAGCATCCATACATGCAGTACAGCCAATACAAGCAGTTTCATCATGTAACATTGCATAACGAATTGGCTTTTTCTCATCGCTAATCTGGTGTCCCACTGATTTAATTGATGTTCCCGTCATGAGGATTAATGCTCCCATGCCAGAAACAAAGTTTCGGCGTGAGCAAACTGTCATTTTTTATCCTTTTGTTCGGTCGCATAAATATGTGGCGATTTTAACGCCTCTATACGTTTTTGCTGTTCACCATGGCAATCTACACAAAGTTTCACTTGTTCTTTTTGTGGGATGCCTGACATTTTATCATTAGCAGGATGTAAAGTATGGCAGCTTGCACAAGGCAATTTCATGGCATGTACATCATGTGCCCACAGTTTTTCCTGTAGTTTTTTGGGTTGGTGGCAAGCAAAGCACACTTGATTTTGTTCTTGTACAGTATACATTGGCTGTTTATCACCAAAAATATCACCATGAAAACGCATCACGTCTTTTGCTCCACGACGGTGATCTTCTGAAATATTACCGTGACAATTTACGCAAGTGATTGGTTTACCTGTATTAGGATTTTTTTCAGATAAGTGTGTTCCAAGGAATTTACCAAAGTGAAGATCTCCACCTGACTGACTATCATTTGCTTCTAATTTATGACACTTAGCACAATATTGGTTTGGATCACGTTGGTTTTCTAATTGTGGCTCATAAATGAGCGGACTAACTTCACTATTTTTAGCCGTGTCTGCATTTGCAACAGAAATAAAGCCTAGTGCAGCTAATCCAAGCACAATCGCTATTCCTTGTTTTAAAACGGAATTTAAGCTCATTTTTATTCCCTCAAAAGTAGTGTTAAAAGCACCGCACTTTATCTCATGCTTGCACATAAAAGTGCGGTCATTTTTTTACAAAATTTCTGTTTATTTCTCTGCTGGAAGTAAGCCCTTTTCACGTGCTTCTTTATCCCATTGAGGAACAACAGTTTTGAGGAATTCTGCTTTTGCTTTACGATCTTTCTCAATATCCACCCCCGTTGCTTTCCACGCATCTTCAGGAGTTGAAATATTAGGTAATACAATCGGCTCAGTAATACCGTGTTTCGCCAATACTCTCACTAATTGAGTTCTTGCATCTGCTGCACGATCTAAACCTGTGCCAAGTACTTTTAGTAACACATCAGGCGCATGAATATGACCGCCATGTCCTGCTGCAGAGTAGTCCCAACGCCACTGTGCATGACGAATAGATTGTAAAGCATCTTTCATTTCTTCTTTTGTTGCACCAGCTTCCCAAGCGGCTTTTGCTTCAAAATGTGCTGCAACAAGCTGATCTTCTAGACGTAACATCACATCTTTAATTTCTGCTTTACGTGATTTCACAATTTCTTTTAATTTTTCTTTACTTTGATCGTGGCAATTTGCACAAGTATGCTCAAATGCGTTAAATGGATTACCTATTTGGTGATCTGTGTATACTCTACCATCTGCAGCCTGTACTTTTGGCATATGGCAATCAATACAAGTGACCCCATTCTTTCCATGTACGCCTAACATCCATGTTTCATAATCTGGGTGCTGTGCCTTTAACATAGGGGCTTTTGATACAGCATGAGTCCAATCGACAAAACCAATATCATCATAATATTTTTCCATTGCATCTACTGTAACACCATTATCCCAAGGGAAAGTGACTTGTTTTAAATCGCCCGCAAAATAGTATTCTACATGACAGTTTGCACAAAGCGCGGCTCGTTGATCTGTTTTATCAGAAGTTTCAAATTTATGATCAATTTTTTCTAAGGCACGTAACACATATGGACGCGCAATACGCAGTGCTGGTTTGCCTTCTGCAAAGTCTTTTGATGTAGTGTCATGGCAATCAGCACAACCAATTGGATTCACAACTTCAGCACCCCCACTCGCCCAAGTAGCACCGAAATAACCCGCCTCACCACGCTCTGCAATCAAGCGCGGTACATCTGGACTTTTACATGCCCAACACGCCATTGGCATTGGGCCTGCATCAGGTGTCATAGGCGAACCTGTACGTAAAATATTGCGTACATCAGTAACAGCATAAAAGTGACCACGAGGTTTATTGTAATCTTTAGCAAAAGCATAACCCGCCCATAACACAACAACGCGTGGATCTTCATAATTCACCGAATCAAGATCAGTAGATTGAGCGGTATTAGCCCAACTTTCATATTGTTTTGGGAATTGTGATTTAAAGAGATCATTCCTAGATTCAATCTTCAAATTTGGATTTGCTGGCTCAACTGGCTGTGCAATTGGTTTATATTCAGCTATTGCGCTTGGCACAACTGATAAACCCAATGCAACTGAAATAGCAATGAGTAGGCTTTTTTTGAATGCGTTCACGATAATTACTCCATAAAACAGGTTTAACCTTAAGATGACTTGTGTCTACAAATACTCATAAAAATCATCAACCACCACAACATTGTTAATGAGAATTTTTATCATTAAAAACAACATGATAATTGATAAAAAAAGATCTAATTCAGGCTAAAAATAACAAATAACCATGAGATTTGCTTAGGTATTTGATGATTTATTGCTTTGGATCAAAAATTTTAATAAGAACAATTAGAAAGGAAAAATTTGTAGCATACATAATACCTCTAAATAGGTATGTGACAAATGTTAATCACAAGGAAAAACATGTTTCAGTAACATTTTTTCAAGAACAAATCAAAATAACTATTTAGAGGTATTTGTTTTTTTATGCTACATAAAAACAAAAAATCAATAAAATTATTTTTTATGGATAAAATTATATAAAATGCAGCCAGTGCTAGCTGCATTTCTTCTCTATTTTAGAATAGAAAACAAGTAATTTAGTGCTGATAAATACCAGTACAAACAACCTGTCCTAAAATTCGGTAAGGAGAATTTTTATACAATCTAGCTAACGATGTATTGTGAATGGTAATTGGTGATTTGGTACCATCTCCCCAAAATTCTGTATAATAAGCACTATTCACTAAAGTTAAGCCATGGCTTTCACAATTAACTAGAAAAACTTTGCGCAATGATTTCGCATATTGTAGAGGTTGTTCAGGATACGCATAAACACTCTGAGGAAGATTTTCGACTAAATCAAAAGAAACTAAATTCTCATTTCCTGGTACTTTCTTTACAGTATAAGTATCAATAAATTGATCTTCTTTTAAACGCACAAAACCAGATTTAACTAATGAAGGTAGCGTTAGATTTATATTTTCAGGTTGAATTTTTTCTTCTACTGGTCGTTGAGTACATGCACTGAAGCTCAAAATAGCAAAAATAATAAACAATAATTTCTTCATGATTCCCTCTTTGTTAAATCATTTCTGTTGAGAAAAAACACTTAGCAAAACATACTTTTCTTATTCTAACGAGAGAATCCTATCGACAAAAGCACTTTCTCTATTTTTAGAGTAATAGCAGTTAGTCGTTTCAACGCAAGAAAATTATAAACAACTATCGCAAACGTTTGCCTAAGCATGATACAATTCATTATATTCAATTTTATCGTCTCTTACTGTATAGGAAATCATCGTGAGCAAACAATCATTAAGTTATAAAGATGCGGGTGTGGATATTAATGCAGGTAATGCACTTGTTGAAAAAATTAAAGCTGATGTAAAGCGGACTACCCGTCCAGAAGTCATCGGTGGATTAGGCGGTTTTGGTGCACTTTGTGCTATACCAAATAACTATAAAGAACCGATTTTAGTATCAGGTACAGATGGTGTCGGTACTAAATTACGTTTAGCAATTGATTTAAATCGTCACGACAGCATTGGTATTGATCTCGTCGCAATGTGTGTTAATGACTTAGTTGTACAAGGTGCTGAACCACTCTTTTTCCTTGATTATTATGCGACAGGCAAATTAGATGTCGATGTCGCTGCAAGTGTTATTAAAGGGATTGCAAATGGTTGTGAACAGTCTGGCTGTGCCCTTGTCGGTGGTGAAACAGCAGAAATGCCAGGCATGTATCATAAAGGAGACTATGACTTAGCTGGATTTTGTGTCGGTGTAGTTGAAAAATCTGAGATTATTGATGGAACTAAAGTAACAGCAGGCGATGCTCTAATTGCTCTAGGCTCTAGCGGTCCACATTCTAACGGCTATTCTTTAATTCGTAAAGTAATAGAAGTAGCGGGTATTAATCCAGCTGAGGAGCAACTTGCAGGAAAATCCTTAGCCGATCAAGTGCTGGCACCAACTAAAATCTATGTAAAATCTATCTTAGAATTAATTAAACGAGTTGATGTTCACGCAATTTCACATTTAACAGGTGGCGGGTTCTGGGAAAATATTCCACGTGTACTGCCAAATAATGTCAAAGCAGTAATTAATGAGGCAAGCTGGCAATGGCAACCGATTTTTAAATGGCTCCAAGAAAAAGGCAATATTGATACACACGAAATGTATCGCACATTTAACTGTGGCGTAGGTATGATTATTGCGCTACCACAACAAGATGTTGAAACTGCGTTAACCCTATTAAAACAATCAGGTGAAAACGCTTGGCTAATCGGTCAAATTGAGCCTGCTGCCCAAGATGAAGCACAAGTGATTATTCGCTAATGAAGAAAATTGTTGTTTTAATTTCTGGTCAAGGTACTAATTTACAGGCATTAATTGATGCCTGTAAATCAGGCATGATTCCAGCACAAATTGTTTCAGTTATCAGTAATAAAGCTGATGCATTTGGCTTACAACGTGCTAAAAGTGCGGCAATACCGAGCAAAGTTTTTCTACGTCAAGAATTTGAAAGTAATCTAGCCATGGATCGCCAAATAGCCCACTATATTGAATCTGTCCAAGCAGATTTAATCGTTCTTGCGGGTTATATGAAAATTTTGAGTGCAGAATTTACTCAACGCTTTGCAGGACGAATTCTCAATATCCATCCTTCTCTATTACCTAAATATCCAGGATTACATACTTATCAACAAGCTTTAGATGCTGGTGAGCAGGAACATGGTACGACAGTGCATTTTGTCAATGAAGAAGTCGATGGCGGAACAATTATCCTGCAAGCTAAAGTACCTATTTTTGACAATGACTGCATTGCTGATATTGAAGAACGTGTAAAAGAGCAAGAACTACGCATCTATCCTTTAGTAGTAAAATGGTTTGTAGAAGATCGACTTTCATTAATCGATGGGAAGGCTTTTTTAGATAGTCAATGTTTACCAAAACAAGGCTATGCTACAGAGGAATAAAATAATGATGAAAAGTGCGGTCTGTATTCAGACCGTTTTTTATATCGAAAAAATCTAAAATTAGATCGTATAGTTACTATTAATTTTATTAATTCTGTTTTAAAATTTGACGATTTTGTTTTTAATTATTGTAAATAAAGGAGCATACAATGAAATTAGTACAAGTACAGCATCCTCTTGTGAAGCATAAACTTGGTTTAATGCGTTCTGCTGATATCAATACTAAAAAATTTCGTGAGTTAGCCACGGAAGTTGGTAGTTTACTCACTTATGAAGCAACCTCAGATTTAGAAACAGAAAAAGTCATTATTGATGGTTGGTGTGGTCCTGTTGAAATCGATCAAATAAAAGGTAAAAAAGTCACTGTTGTTCCTATTTTACGTGCAGGTCTAGGGATGATGGATGGTGTATTAGAGCATGTCCCGAGTGCACGTATTAGTGTAGTTGGAATGTATCGTGATGAACAAACCCTTGAGCCTGTTCCTTATTTCCAAAAATTAGCCAGTGATTTAGAAGAACGTTTAGCCATCGTTGTTGATCCAATGTTAGCAACTGGTGGTTCAATGATTGCCACGATTAATTTATTAAAAGAAAAAGGCTGTAAACATATTAAAGTCTTAGTTCTTGTTGCGGCACCAGAAGGTATAAAAGCCCTCGAAAATGCTCACCCTGATATCGAACTTTACACTGCCTCAATAGATAGTCATTTAAATGAACAGGGTTATATTATCCCAGGTCTAGGTGATGCAGGTGATAAAATTTTTGGTACCAAATAATTCAAATATAGCAGCATATCAAATGCTGCTTTTTTCCATGTAATTTACGTCGCTGTAAATTAAAAGTTAATTCAGACAGAGAGTTGAAACTTAAATGACAAATCAAAATCAAACAATTCAAGCAATAGAACAAAATCAAGCCAAACAAGCTTTCGTCGGTCTACAAATGCTTTTCGTCGCATTTGGTGCCCTTGTGTTAGTCCCACTTATTACGGGTTTAAATACGAATACTGCCTTATTAACAGCAGGCATAGGTACACTCCTCTTCCAATTTTGTACAGGTCGGCAGGTACCTATTTTTCTAGCGTCTTCTTTTGCCTTTATCGCACCTATCCAGTATGGCGTTGCTACTTGGGGTATCGCTACAACAATGGGGGGGTTAGTCTTTACAGGTATGGTGTATTTTGCCCTTAGTACATTAGTAAAATTAAAGGGGGCAGGTGCCTTACAACGCGTTTTCCCACCTGTAGTAGTAGGACCCGTCATCATCATCATTGGAATGGGATTAGCGCCTGTTGCAGTAGATATGGCATTGGGAAAAAATAGCCCCTATGAATATAATGATGCTGTTTTTGTATCAATGGCTACATTATTAACGACATTATGCGTAGCTGTTTTTGCTAAAGGCATTATGAAACTGATTCCAATTATGTTTGGTATCACAGTAGGTTACATGCTATGCCTCTTCCTAGGCTTAATCAATTTCCAACCCGTTCTCGATGCACCTTGGTTTAGTGTCCCTGAAATTACAACACCAGAATTCAAACTTGAAGCTATTTTATATTTATTACCAATTGCTATCGCACCTGCTGTTGAACATGTTGGTGGCATTATGGCAATTAGCTCTGTTACTGGCAAAGATTTCTTACAGAAACCAGGGCTACACCGCACGTTACTGGGTGATGGCGTCGCGACAAGTGCAGCTGCATTCTTAGGCGGTCCACCAAATACAACTTATGCGGAAGTCACTGGTGCGGTTATGTTAACCCGTAATTTTAATCCAAATATTATGACTTGGGCAGCTATTTGGGCAATTGCAATCTCATTCTGTGGTAAAGTTGGTGCCTTTTTATCAACTATCCCAACGATTGTAATGGGTGGAATTATGATGTTAGTATTTGGCTCCATCGCAGTAGTAGGAATGAGTACACTTATTCGTGGTAAAGTGGATGTCACTGAAGCACGCAATCTCTGTATTATCTCTGTCGTCATGACATTTGGCATTGGTGGTATGTTTGTAAACTTCGGAGAAGTGTCACTAAAAGGGATCAGCTTGTGTGCGGTTGTTGCAATCTTACTGAATTTAATTCTACCAAAAGCAAAAAACACCTTTACTGAAGATAATCAATAAATAAAATCTGGGTTAAGTCTTGCTTAACCCTTCCTTTTTCGTTTACTCTTAACATTCATTCTCCGCATTAAATAGGCTATTTTTTGTTAGATCATTTTCAGCTACCGCTACCTATTCATCAACTTGATGATGAAACTTTAGAAAATTTTTATCCCGACAATAATTTGTTGTTGCTCAATTCACTGCGTAAAAATTTTACACAACCAGAACAGCAATTTTTCTATATTTGGGGAGAGCAAGGTAGTGGTAAAAGCCATTTATTAAAGGCAATCACTAATGAATTTTTCATTCAACAGCGTCCTGCTATGTATGTGCCGTTAGAAAAATCACACTATTTCTCTCCTGCCGTACTCGAAAATCTAGAATATCAACAATTAGTTTGTCTAGATAATCTACATTCAGTTATAACAATACCTGAATGGGAACTCGCTATTTTTGATCTTTTTAATAGAATTAAAACCGTTGGTAAAACCATTTTAGTGATTAGTGCAAGCCAATCACCAACAGCACTCTGTGTAAATTTACCCGATCTGGCATCTCGTTTACGCTGGGGAGAAAGTTACCAACTTAATCCATTAAACGATCAACAAAAAATTCACGTTTTAAAACAAAATGCACACCAACGTGGCATTGATCTGTCCGATGAAGTAGCAAATTTTCTGCTTAAACGCCTAGAACGAGATATGCACACTTTATTTAATGCGTTAAAAAAACTAGACCATGCCTCTTTACAAGCAAAACGTAAGTTAACTATTCCCTTTGTGAAAGAAATTTTAAATTTATAAGAAAAGACCGCACTTTATACGGTCTTTAAAAGAAATGGAAAGTTTAGTTCCAACGAGTATAATGGTAGCCTACGCTTGGCACTAGTATAACGGATGGCTGTTGGTATTTTGGACGAGGTTCAACGTTAGGACGATTATCACTGGCATTCAAAGGGGACTGAATATCTTTTGAATAGGCTTGCTTTTCACTCGCGGCTACTGTGTCACCACTTTTCACTCGTTGGTTATATTGTTCTAAAGTTTTCAAGTCCATTTGTACATTTGTTTGTTCAAGCTTTTGTGTACAGCCCACCAATAATGCAATCACGAATAATATAGCGACTCTTATCATAAATTGCTCCTTCTATTATTTAACGACAAATGACACCAGATAGCATATTTTTACGTTGCTGAATATTTTGATCTGCTAAATTTTTACCTTGTTTATGTTCTTCAGTTTGCACTTTTTGCGCTAATTTAGGATCTTGAATATAAAATAATGGGACATATTGCATATTTTTAGCATCTGCTTTTGATGAAACTGTCGCTGTAGCAATGTTGGTATAATATTCTGTCTTATTAACAGGTACAACATAATATGTCGTTGCATCAGTGACATCCACACCAACTTTAGAATTAAAACCACTGCAAATTCCAGCACCTGACTCAAAAATAGTATGCGATGATTTAGTTTCATTAATTTGAAAAACTTCAAACTCGATACTTGCAGCCAATGCTTTTGCATCTTTTATATCCATACTTGGATTTAATTTATGAGTAGCACCTCGATTAACATAAGCAATATGTGTCGGTTTTTCATTATGAATATCTAATAAAGAACGCTCTTCGTGCGGCGTTGATTCTTCTGACGAACCATAAGTCTTAGTAAAAGAATTTTCAGAAATACGAATAGACCAAGATTCAGCAAAACTTACACTCGATAGTAGCAAACTTCCTAACATTAATACTTTTAAATGCATTTTCATCTCACTTTTCATATATTTCTAAAGGTAAACCATCTGGATCACGAAAAAAAGTAAAACGTTTACTTGTGATAGGATCTATCCTAATTGGTTCACAGAGAATGCCATTCTGCTGCAAAAATATCACGGTCCCCTCAATATCTTTTACACTGAAAGCCAAATGACGTAAACCAGATGCTTCTGGATTTGTTAAACGTAAAGGAGGATTGGGAAAAGAAAATAACTCAATCTGGCTACCATCACTGAACTTTAAATCTAACTTATAGCTATTCCGTTCAGCACGATAAGTTTCGTTAATTATTTCTGCCCCTAAAACTTCAGTATAAAACTGCTTCGACTTACGATAATCAGAGGTAATAATTGCAACATGATGAAAGCCGATAAATGGCGACTTCATGGTTTTCCTTTTTAAAAATGTGAGTAATTATACGCCTTTCATAGTAAATGTAAAATGAGAGAAGTTCTCAATTGTTACTTGTCCTAAAATACGAAATGGTTAATTCAATATCATAAGTAGCCATCAAATGTTTATTGATGAGGTACAAGTTTTTCACGTTTTTCAGCCTCTTGTGCTTCCTGTGAAGCTCTTGCTGAGTGAATACTACGCTCAATTAATGCTCTTCTAGGATCGTCTTCTGCCAGTAAACGTAGCATCATAGACCAAGTCACTGCAGCCATTTTATAATCTTCCACTTCAAAGTAACGAAAAGCAAGTAAACCTAAAGCTTCAAGATTACTATGATCTTGGCGAATAACCTCTTTCAGTAAATTATCCCCCTGAGACTTATCTGTTGGATCTTCTGAAAACATTAAAATACGAGCATAAGATAATTTATATTCATTATTTTCAGGTTCAAGTTTGTTTGCCCTAGCATAGCTATCTAAGGCAAGTTGTGCTTTATTGGTATTCATTGCAATCTGCCCTAACAACCACCAACTCTTAGCATCTTGTGGGACTTTTTGTAAATGTAAGCGTAGTGCCGTAGAAAACTGTTGTAATTCAGTCTCATTCAATGGGTTATTCTGCTCATCTTTCAAACGCTCATAAAAGTGCGGTAATTTTTGGTAGGTTTTTCCCAACATTTCTTCGGCTTTCCATGAACCAACACTTAAATAGGTCATTGTGGCTAAAATACTTAACGCCAGAAATCCAGAAATAAACCATAATTTACCATAGCGTTTCTGTACTATTGACTCATCTTGAGCTTCAACTGGAATATCTTCTAACAAAGACTGTTGTAGTTCTATCTTTAACTGTTCTGCATTAGATAATAGCCCTTGTGCTTCATCCCGTTCAATTTCTGCTAACCGCTGGAAATACAATGCTTTATTTAATTCATCACGTTTTACTGCCTGTCCTGTTTTACGAGCTGGTTTTATGGCTTTAAAAAGTGGATAAAAACAAATTAATGCCACAATTAGTGTTAATCCCACTACACTTAACCAAAAATTCATGATTTTTTCTCTTTTAATAAATTATGTAAACGCTGTTTCTCATCATCACTCAAAAGGGGGGCAGTAGTCACTGTACTTTGTGTCGCTTTAGGTTGACGACGAAACAATATAACTACACCGAAAATAACCAACATGGCAGGAATAACCCATAGTGCAATAGTCGCAACAGTCAATGGCGGATCATAGGTTACAAAATGACCATAACGGTCAACCATATAATCAACAATTTCTTGCTTGGAATGTCCTTTTTGTAATAATTCAAGTACTTTATGACGCATATCAACAGCAATAGTCGCATTTGAATCTGCAATATTATTGTTTTGACATTGTGGGCAACGTAATTCTTGTGTTAAAGCATGATAATCTTTTTCTTGCTCTGCTGAGCTAAAATTAAATGCATCTATCGCAGCAAAGCTAGAGAAACTTAGCAACAACAAGAAAAGAGCGGTCAGTTTCCTCATTATTTTGTCTCCATTAATTTTTGATAAATGGGTTGCAATTTTTCATGCCAAACTTTTTCATTCACATCACCAGCATGGCGATAATGAATAATACCTTTGCCATCAATAATAAAAGTTTCAGGTGCGCCATAAACACCGAGATCCAATCCTAATGAACCTTTCTCATCTTTAAGTACAACTTGATAAGGATTACCTAAATCTTTCAACCATTTAATCGCTTTGTCTGTTTTATCTTTATAATCTAAACCAATAATTGTTATGCCTTGTTGTGCTAAATAGTTCAGATATTGATGCTCTGCATAACAAGTAGGACACCAAGTTGCCCAAACATTTAACAAAATTGGCTTGTCTTGCTGAAAAATATCAGCGCTATGCTGCTTCTCTTCTAGTAAATCAGCTGCCACTTTTATTGGTACTGGTTTACCGACTAAAGCAGATTCTAAAGCTTTAGGATCATCACCTTGTGCATTACGTTGCAATTGAACTGCAAATGCAATCACTAAGATGCAGAACAACGCTAAGGGAAGATAACGTTTTTTATTCATTCTTCACCCTTTTTTAATAATTTAGAAAAACGATAGCGACGATCAAACATACATAGCAATCCACCGAGTACCATGAATACACCGCCAAACCAAATCCAACGAATAAACGGCTTATAATATAAACGTAATGCCCAAGAACCATCACCTAAACTTTCACCTAGCGCGACATACAGATCGCGACTAAATCCCCAATCAATCGCCGCCTCTGTCATTGTCATTTTACTTACTGTATAAAACCGTTTTTCCGCAAATAAGATCGCCTCGACCTTTCCATCTTTCTTAATATCTACTTGAGCCTTACCCCCTAAGTAGTTAGGTCCATTCGCTTCAGTAATTCCTTGAAAAGTAAAGTGGTAATCTGCAATTTGTACTGTATCACCCACATTCATACGTACATCACGTTCTACACTATAGTTTTGGCTAAAAGCAATTCCCCACACAGACATAGCCACGCCTAAATGTGCTAATACCATTCCCCAATGAGAACGCGAAAGCTTAGTTAAACCAATCAAGAAAGTTGAACGATGGGTCGCACGCTGATGTAATTCATATAAACTCAATAGCACAATAAACACGACCATCATACATCCTAATACTGCACTTACTGTAACACGATCATGCAAAAAGTAAGGCAAAGTGAAACCTGCTATTAACATGATAAGTAGACTCAACAAGACAGGCATGCGGATCGCTGAAAACTCATCGCGTCTCCATTTTACTAAAGGTCCAATCCCAAGTAATAGGGAAAATGGGATCATAATAATCAGAAACATTTGATCAAAGAATGGGGCGCCAATAGAAATCGTACCTAATCCTAATTGTTTATGTACTAAAGGAAGCAGTGTTCCTAAGAACACCACTGAAAGTGCGGTCATTAATAAAATATTATTCAATAACAACATACTTTCACGTGAATAACGTTCTGCATTCTCCCTTGAGCGAATTTGACTCCCTTTATAAGCGTATAGAGCAAGAGAACCGCCGATAACGACAATTAAATAAGCGAGAATATACAAGCCACGAGTTGGGTCGGAAGCAAAAGCATGTACTGAAACTAAAATACCTGAACGCACAAGGAATGTGCCTAATAAACATAGCGAGAAAGCTAAAATTGCTAATAATACGGTCCATGCCTTAAAAGAGCCACGCTTCTCAGTTACAGCCAGTGAATGTAATAATGCTGTTCCCGCAATCCAAGGCATGAAAGAAGCATTTTCAACAGGGTCCCAAAACCACCAGCCGCCCCAGCCAAGTTCATAATATGCCCACCAAGAGCCTAATACGATACCTAAAGTTAAAAAGACCCAAGCTGCCATCGTCCAAGGGCGAGACCACCTTGCCCAAGCGGTATCTAGTTTGCCTGTCATTAAAGAGGCAATAGCAAAAGCAAATGCCACAGAGAAACCTACATATCCCATATAAAGTAATGGTGGATGGAAAATCAATCCAACATCTTGTAATAATGGATTTAACTCTTTGCCATCAACAGGAAAATCAGGAAATGTACGATTAAATGGATTAGACGTAAATAATACAAAAATAAGGAACCCAATACTGATAATCCCCATAATACCTAACACACGAGCAACCGCTTCTTGAGGTAATTGCTTACTAAATAAAGCAACTGCCGCGCCCCATAATGTCAGCAACCAAATCCATAATAAAAGCGATCCCTCATGCGATCCCCAAACTGCGGATAAACGGTAATGTAAAGGTAAATTTGTATTCGAATTATTTACTACATATTGAACAGAAAAATCATTTACTGCGAATAAATAAGACAGTGCAATGAAAGCCACTGTCAAGCTAATGAATAAACCATAAGTCATAGGGCGAGCTAATGACATTAATTGAGCATTGCCTTTTTCAGCGCCCCATAAAGGAAAAATTGCCACCAATACAGCAATGGCAAAACTTAAAGCTAAAGCATAATTTCCTAATTCAGCGATCATTTTTGACCTTCTTGTCCAGTTTTATATTCATATGCTTTTTCTTGGCGATCCCGCTCACTTTCGCCTTTAAGATCAGAAATGCCCATTGGTTTGTGCACTTTTTGCATTTGTGCATCTAATTCAGGTGGAACATAATTTTCATCATGTTTTGCCAAAACTTCCGTTGCAACTAAAATAGTTGGTGCTTTCAACACCCCTTGAGCTACAATGCCCTGCCCTTCACGGAATAAATCAGGCAAAATCCCTTCATATTCCACTGTAATGGAAGGACCTATATCATTAAGATCAAATTTAACTTTTAAACTTGTTGGATCACGCTCAACACTACCTGTCACAACCATACCACCGACACGTAAACGTTGACCGACTTGTGGTTTTTTATTACTGTCTTCTTCTTTCCCATACACAATTTCAGTTGGTGTGTAGAATAAATCAATATTTTGTCGCAATGCATATAAAATTAAACCTGAAGCAACAGACACACCAATTAAAACAAAAAGAATAATAGCCATTCTTGATTTACGTCTTGGATTCATAGTACACCTCTTGAATCATCTTTTTGCAAACGGGCTTGACGTTGTTGCTCACGAATAACATCTTTTAAAATAGACTTGCGTTCTTTTATGCTTTGTACAATCAAAAGTACCACTGAAACAAAACTAATCCCATAAGCAAGCCAGACATAAAAGCCATAACCACCCATATTGAAAAAATCATGCCAAGTTTCAAAAAACATCTTTTCCCCCAACAGTTACTTCAGATTATTCGCTAGTGCTTGTACCCAAGGACGTTTACTTTCTTCCTTCACTAAAGCTGTACGATAACGAATTAATGTTAACCAAATATAAAGCATCATAAAACCAAAAATACATAAAACTAATGGAATTAGCATAGGCGTTGCAATGGATGGCTTCTCAAATTTCGTAATACTGGCTCCTTGGTGTAACGTATTCCACCACTCAACTGAGAAATGGATAATCGGTAAATTAATTACACCAACTAAGCATAAAATCCCTGCCGCTTTCGCCCCAACAGCACGATCTTGAAATGCGGAATACAACGCCATCACACCTAAATATAAGAAGAATAGAATTAATTCAGAAGTCAATCGAGCATCCCAAACCCACCAAGTTCCCCACATAGGTTTACCCCAAACTGCCCCCGTCACTAAAGCCAAGAACGTAAATAATGCACCAATAGGTGCCATTGCGATCATTGCTAAGTGCGCTTGCTTAATTTGCCAGACTAATGCAATGAATGCTGCAATCGCCATTGAGCCATATACCCCCATGGACCAAATTGCAGTCGGTACATGAACATACATAATACGAAAACTATTCCCTTGCTGATAATCTGCTGGTGCAAAAGCGAGACCCCAAACGATACCTGTAATGAGTAAAAGTGCGGTTAAAATGGCAGTAACTGGCAAAAATTTACCACACAAGTAATATTGCGTTTCTGATTTCGCATAAGAGTGTAACCACTTCCACATAAAGCAATCCTTTTATTGATCTAAACTAATTCGCAATGCAGCGGCAATAGCAAAAGGTGATAAAGTTATCGCGCCAGCTAAAATTGCACCTAAAATGGCGAGTTGTCCATGATATGGCATACTCAAACTCGCGGCTTCAAGAGTCGAAGCCGAAAAAATTAACACAGGGATAAATAAAGGTATAACTAATAAACTTAATAACACACCGCCTTTACGTAATCCGACTGTTAAAGCGACTCCAATCGCCCCTAAGCAACTTAAAACGGGTGTACCAATTAACAAGGTTAATACTAATGCCCACCAAATGTGAATCTCTAATGAAAGAAGCAATGCTGCAATCGGTGATAATAAAATTAAAGGTAGTCCAGTTAATAGCCAGTGCGCAATGACTTTGACTAGAGCTGTTAATGCAAGCGGCTGCGCTGTCAGCATTAATTGTTCCAAAGAGCCATCCACAAAATCATCTCGGAATAAACGCTCAAAGGAGAGTAATGCAGACAACAGTGCAGCAACCCATGCAATTCCAGGTGCAATACGCGACAATAATTTAGGATCAGGTCCTATCACCAAAGGAAACAGCGTAATCACAATCAAAAAGAACCACAGTGGATTTAAAATTTCCGCTTGTTTGCGCATTGCAATATGGAGTTCTCGTTTGATGATTTGAATGAATATCATATAGTTACTTAATTATTCTGCTCTAATTTGTTTGTTTAATGAACTATCTGCTTCACAAAAAGTTTAATCCATAAATTTATAGTTTTCTAACTGCACTTTAGTTAATAAATGACTTTGTACATCTTGATGACTGGTGAAAATCACAATCCCCCCTTGTTGAACATGCTGTTCAAAAAGCGCTGTTAGCACTTGTACACCTTTTTTATCAATTGCGGTAAAAGGCTCATCTAAAATCCACAGCGGCGCTTTAGACAGCCATAATCGCGCTAATGCAATGCGTCGTTGTTGACCAGCCGAAAGCTGGGCAGCTGGAATATCTTCACGCCCCAATAATCCAACAGTTTCTAGCACTTGCCACAATATTTCTTCTCCTTGTTCACAAGCACTAATATGCTGGTAGAATTTCAAATTTTCCCAAGCGGTGAGTTCTGGTTTAATTCCTGAATGATGACCTAAATAGAGTAAATTATATTGATACTCTTCACGCTGTTTTTGAATCAGCTCATTATTCCAAAAAACATGTCCTTCAAGTTGTTGCGCCAACCCAACTAAAATACGTAATAAGCTCGTTTTACCAATACCATTATGCCCTTCAATCTGTACAAAATCGCCACTATTCACAGTTAAACTTAATGCTGTAAATAATATTTTGTCACCTCGCTGACAAGCTAGCTTTTCTGTCTTTAATTGATATGTTTTTTGCATAATTAATCAATTCCACCTATTAATGGTTCGCATTCTATCATAAGCAATGTACTTGGCGTAGTGATTGTACTTAGAAACAGATACCTCTTTAGAGGTGTATGATAGGGTTTATTGATTTAGAACAAAAGTTATGATTTATAACAAAAAAATTGCCTATTTATTCAATAGGCAATTTTATTTATTCAGACAAAATTGATTTACTAATTGAGAGTCTCGTTGCTCACTTTATTTTTTCTTCTTCGAGTAATATTTGTATCATTTCTGCAATTTTCTGGTCTTGTAACTTCCCTTCTTCTAGCATAGCCTCATTCGCAAAGAGTGATAATTCTGGATCATATAAACTCGCCATTTTCCCCATACCATTACGATCCATTCTAAAATAAAGCTCACCCACTTTCTCAGCCGTTTCTTTTGGCATACCTAAATATTCTAATGTGCGTTTACCTGAACGAACTGCAGAATCAAAGGTTTCACGGATGATATCATCTACACCTTTACCATATAGCCTAAAAGTATGTACTCGATCATAAGAACGAACAACAAGTTTAATATTCGGATTAACTTCTTTGGCAAATTCTACAATTCGCAATGTTTGTTCTGGATTATCAATTGCAACCACTAATACTTTAGCGTCTTCAATCCCCGCCTTTAACAAGAGCTCTGGACGACTTGCATCGCCAAAATAAGCTTTAATTCCATATTTATTGATACCTGAAATAGTCGTTTCATCTATGTCAATAATTGTTACTTTATAACCACTAAACTGCAAAATACGGTTAATAACTTGCCCAAAACGCCCCATTCCAACTAATAATACAGAATGCTTCTCATCAACATTGTCAGCTTCACGCAATGTTTTTACTTTAGGTTGTAAAAATTTTTGCTGTAAAATTAGTAATAATGGTGTAATTGCCATCGAAAGTACAACAATTGTTGTCATATTCGCATTATCCACTTCACTTAATACACCCTGCGAAGTTGCTGCAGAGTAAAGTACAAAGGCAAATTCACCACCTTGTGCCATTAAAAAAGCACGATCAATCGCCTCTTGATGATCGCTTTTTGCAATACGTGCCACACCATAAATTGTGGCAAATTTCACGATCATTAAAATAATTACACCTGATAAGATCAGCAGCAAATTGTCTGCGACAACTGCCAAATCTAACGCCATACCTACGCCTAGAAAAAATAAACCTAGTAGTAAACCTCTGAAAGGCTCGACATCTGCTTCTAATTGATGACGGAAACTAGATTCAGATAACAATACGCCAGCTAAAAAAGCGCCCATTGCCATTGAAAGTCCACCCCATTCCATTAATAACGCTGAACCTAATACAACTAATAGAGCTGCAGCTGTCATTACTTCTCTCGCTTTATAACGTGCTAAAACTTTGAATAGTGGGTTTAATAACCAACGCCCAATGACAACTAAAATCACAATTGAAAGTAAAGAAATACCGATGCTTTGCCATAAAGGCTTATCACTTTCAGTATGAATAGGAGAAAGAAAAGAAACAATTGCAAGTAATGGAACGATAAGTAAATCTTCAAATAATAATACGGAAACAATTTTTTGCCCACTTGAAGTAGAGAGTTGATTACGTTCTGCTAATTCAGACATGACTATCGCTGTTGATGTCAACACAAAACCTGAAGCACTAACAAAAGAAATGGGCAATGAAAAACCAAATGCAACACCTACCCCTGTTAATAATGCCGCAGCCAAAATAACCTGTAAGCTACCTAAACCAAAAATTTGCTTGCGTAGATGCCATAAATGTGAAGGGTGCATCTCAAGCCCAATGACGAATAGAAAGATGACAACACCTAATTCAGCAATATGTAAAATTGCTTGTGGATCCGTAAATAAACCAAAACCAAATGGACCAATAATAAGTCCCGCGGCTAAATAACCTAATACAGATCCTAATCCTAAACGCTTAAATAAAGGTACTGCAATTACTGCCGCCCCTAATAATGCGACGACTTGCACTAAGCTACTGGCTCCTTCAGCTGCCATCTTTTTCTCCTACAATATATTCAATGAAAAGTGTGCGTATTCTAGCTTTTTTACTAAAAAAATGCACATACAGGTTAAACAGCTTAAATAAACAAACTAAAAATAAACCGCACTTTTCTCACAAAATAACTGCTGATTATTGTATAAAAACAAGCACCTTTTTCTTGCTTATAAATGTCTGGCTATGTCTATTAACATAATACGCTTTCTATCAAAACGTTATCTGTCTATGTGATTTTGTGTCGATATGTTAAATTAGTCGTTTCTCATCACTTGCTTACTCTTTCTATCGATATGTCTTGTATCCAATGTAAGAACTGCAAAATATGAACACTCAAAAGTTTAACCGTTGAATTTAAGGAAGGAATTATGAAAATTGCATTAGTATTAGGCAGTATTAGTCAAAAATCGATGACACATAAGATCGCACGATTTATCGTGGAACAATTTCCAGAAAATATACAATGTGATGTTGTACAAATTCAGGATCTACCTCTTTATACACAAGATCTTGACAGCATCACTATCCCTGTTTATGAGCGTGTACGTGAACAATTAAAAACAGCAGATGCCGTATTAATCGTCACACCTGAGCATAACCGTAGCGTACCTGCTGCTCTCAAAAACTTACTTGATATTGGCAGCAGACCATCTGGACAAAATGTATGGGTGGGTAAAAAAGTCGCCGTTGCAACTGCCTCTCCTGGTTCATACGGCGGTATTAATTCTGGTTTACATACACGTCAAATCCTTCAAGCACTAGGCTGTAATGTACTGAGTGCTGAAGTCTATTTAAGTCAAGCACATACTGCATTGAGTGAAGAAGGACAAGTTACAAATGAACGTACAGCTGGATTCTTAGCTAAATTTGCCGCTAATTTTGTCACTTTCATAAAATAAGGAGATTGTTCATGAGCATTGATAAGTTTACAGCACTGACGAAAGATGTTGGTGGAATCCCTGTTGCTCGACTTTTACCCAAATCAAGCAAAAAAACAATTGGTGCATGGTGTTTTTTAGATCATGCTGGTCCTGCTGAATTTTCACAAGAATCAGATGGTTTACAAGTCGGCTCACATCCTCATACAAACCTACAAACGTTTACATGGATGCTCTCTGGTGAGGTATGGCATCAAGATAGTTTAGGTTTTCGTCAATTAATTCGCCCTAAACAAGTCAATTTAATGACGGCAGGAACGAACAATTATGGTATTTGCCATACAGAGCAAACACCTGAAAACATCAAAGATTTGCACGCGGTACAACTTTGGATTGCATTACCAATGAATCAAGAAATTAAACCGAATTTTGAACATTACTCGACACTACCAGAGTGGTCTGAAGAGGGCATTAATTTTATCTTAACAACAGGTAGCTTTGCTGGTCATACGGCACCCACAACGCAATTTAGCCCATTATTAGGCTTAGATGTACAGTTTACTAAAAAGACCTCGCTGACAGTAAAAGTAGAAAAAGGTTGGGAATATGGTGCGCTAGTGATTGGCGGTAGGTTATGTGTTAATGGTGAAGAATACCAACAAGATGAACTTGCTGTATTAACTGCTTGTGATGAACATGGGACATTTACTTTAGAAGGGGAAGAAGGCTGCCATCTCATGTTATTAGGAGGAGAACCGCTCCCACATCCCACTGTGATTTGGTGGAATTTTGTTGCGGACAAAGCAGAAACCTTAAAACAAGCGGTAGAAGACTGGAATAACAACCATCCTCGATTTGGCCATATTAATCTTGAGGGTACAAAACTTAAACGATTAATTGCTCCTAGAGTACCTGAAAAATTAAAATAACAAAAAAATCGTATTGCTAATATCCTAAAGTGCGGTCCGTTTAAAACACATTTTATCAGTGAGAAAAAAGTGAAAAATAGCTTATTTTTCACTTTTTTATTTCTTTAATTATTGATAAAGATAGACTGCTTGGTAAGGCATTAACGTAACGTTGCTAGTTTCAATTCTATAGTCTCCATAATTATTCATCAAACACATCACTTCCTTATGACACCACTCGGGAGGCAATTCAAATATCTGCTCTACCTCACTTAAATTAGCCAATACAAGTAATTTTGCATCTAAAGTCTGGCGTTGATAACACCACAATAAAGGATGCTCAGGGGCTAAATCTTGATAATCACCTTCTGTTAAAATTGGCAGTTTCTTACGTAATGCGATCAAGCTTTTGTAGGTATAAAACACTGAATTTTTGTCTGCCAGAGCAGATTTTGCATTGATTTTTAAAAAGTTTTTTGCCACTTCAATCCAAGGCTCACCTGTTGTAAATCCAGCCTGTACCGAGTCATCCCACTGCATTGGTGTTCGGCTATTATCACGCGATTTTTGTGCCAAAATTTGCATAATCAATGTTTCATCAATGCCTTTTTTCTGTAATTCTGCATAAGCATTTAAACTTTCTACATCACGATATTGCTCAATAGTAGTGAAATTTGGATTTGTCATACCAAATTCTTCACCTTGATAAATATAAGGTGTTCCTTGCAAGCCGTGTAATAACATAGCTAGCATTTTTGCTGACTCTTGATGCCATTGTGCTTCATTACCAAAGCGTGACACAATACGTGGTTGGTCATGATTACACCAGAACAAGGCATTCCAAGCTTTGCCATACATACCTTGTTGCCAATAATTAAAAATAGATTTCAATTGTACATAATCAGGTTGAGCATAAGTCCATTTTTCCCCATCTGGATAATCGACTTTCAAATGATGAAAATTAAAAGTCATCGAGAGTTCTGTGCCTGCTAAATTGGCATATTTTTGACAGTTTTCTAAGGTTGTCGAAGACATCTCTCCAACTGTCATTAAGCCATAAGGAGTGAGTGCATGTTGATTTAATAACTGTAGATATTGGTGAATTTTAGGTCCATCCGTATAAAAACGGCGCCCATCTCCTTCGTAGTCATCTTCAAATTGTTCAGGTTTTGAAATTAAATTCACCACATCTAAGCGCAAGCCATCAATGCCTTTCTCAGCCCAGAATTTACAAATATCAAATAATTCTTCACGTAATTTCGGATTTTCCCAATTTAAATCCGCCTGCTCGGGTGCAAATAAATGCAAATAATATTTTTGTGCTTTGTCAGACCATTTCCATGCTGAACCGCCAAATTTTGACTTCCAATTGGTTGGACTCTCACGCCAAATATAATAGTCGTGATATTCGCTATTTGGGTCCTCACCTTCAACAAACCATCGATGGAAAGTTGAGCTATGATTATCAGCAAGAAAGTCAAAACAAGCATTAAGACCAAAGGAGCATGCGGAAAGCCCGTTGCAACAGAAGCCCCGTACGGCTATATCAAAGACCCGAACAACAAAGATTTTTGGATCGTCGATAAAGAAGCTGCCGAAGTGGTAAAACTCATTTTTACGCTTTTTATGGAGGGGAAAAACCGCAATCAGATAGCCGTTTATCTGAAAGAAAAAGAAATACTAACCCCAACCTTTTATATGAAACTCCAAGACAGAGGAACCGCAAAAAGCAGAACACTCAATGAAGAAAATCGCTATAGCTGGAATAAAGCAACCCTAACACGCATACTGCAAAGGCAGGAGTATTGTGGCGATGTAGTCAACTTCAAAACCGAAAAGCATTACAAAGATAAGCGAAACCACTATGTCGATAAAGATAAGTGGCAAATCACCCCCGATGTACATGAGCCAATCATCGACCGAGCCACCTATGAAAATGTACAGCGGATATTGAAAAACGCACCTGTCAAAAGACCGAACGAAGATGGTGAAATTCACCCATTATCGGGATTGATGTACTGTAAAGACTGCGGTACGAAAATGCACATTCGCACCATACACAAGAACGATAAAATACAGCATGTAACCTATTGCAGTGAATATGCCAAAGGCAAAGCCAAACACCCCAAATGCCATTCTCCCCACCGTATTGATGTTGATGATGTCATGGAAATGCTCAAAGAGGTTTTACGAAAGATAGGCAAGTTTTCATTCACAAACAAATCAGAGTTTGAAGCACTGGTAAAAAACAGTATTGCCAAAGAACAGACCGAAGAAGTAGGGAAACAGAAAAAGCGTATCCCACAAATCACAGATAGACTGGAACAGATAGAAAGAGTAATGAATAAGCTCTATGAAGATAACGCACTGGGAAATATCGAGCCGATGTCAAAAGAGCAAAATATGCCGTTCAGCGAATCGAAGTCTATTTCAACTATATCGGAAAATTTGAAAATGAACTCACAAAACAGATAGAACCTACAGAACAAGAAATGATACAGATGAGGGAAGAAATCGAAGAAGCTAAGAAAGAAAAAGCACGAGCATATCGTAGGGAATATTACAAAGAATACCGAGCCAAAAATATTGAAAAATGCCGAGAGTATGAAAAAGAAAAAGCAAGAGAATACCGAGCAAAAAAGAAACGACAAGCAACAACCTAACATCAAAAACCAAAACGAAATATCAAGCAATATGAAAAGAGGTTTCCTAAGCATGGGAAATCTTTTTTTGTGCAAGTAAAAGGAGGATTAAATGACCGAAAAACAAAAACCACAGACCAACGAAGAACGAGTGACACCCCAAAAGCCTGATGGTATTCTCACAAAGAAGATAAATGGAAAGACCTTTGTAACAGAAATATATTTTGATAAAAAGAGCAAAGAAACATTTCAAGATAAGTTGTTCAAAGTAATGCATTCTAATGGGGAATAGTAGCGAGTGAGTAGGAAATCTGGCAGTAGAAAAAATCCCTAAAAAATGCTATAATATTAATCAATATAGATAAACAAAGTTGATTTTTGTGAGGTGGCGAGGCTATTTGAAAGAGTATATTATGAGTTTGGAAAAAGAATTTTCTTTGATAGAAAATGGATTTAAAGAGCAAGAGAAAAGAGCCTTTGCTGATTATAAATCTAATGATAATGAGCAAAGTAAAAAATTGGCATTTTTAGCTTATAAATCCAATGTTTATCAAGTTAGAATGTACGGTGTGTTTCTCTTTGGATATTTATCAGCAGATGAAGAAATTTTGACATTTATGAGAGATGAAGTTTCTAAAGATGATAATTGGAGAGTTCAAGAAGTATTAGCAAAAGCATTTGACGAATTTTGCAAAAAAATAGGATACGAAAAAGCTCTGCCAATTATTGATGAATGGTTGAAAAGTAACCACCCTAATACAAGGAGAGCTGTTACGGAAGGACTTAGAATATGGACAAGCAGACCGTATTTCAAGGAAAATCCGAATGAAGCTATTGAAAGAATTGCTGACTTAAAAGAGGATACGAGTGAATATGTTAGAAAATCTGTCGGTAATGCTTTAAGAGATATCAGCAAGAAATTTCCAGAGTTAATAAAAAACGAACTCTATAGCTGGTCTTTGGACAGCAAAGAAATGAAACAAGTATATAAACTGGCAAGTAAATTTATTGAGTAGATTTTCTGGTTGAAAGTGTAAATGAATCTTATTTAAAATGATAAAAAGGAGTTTAAAATGAAAAAATATGATAACTTTTTTGTTCCCGTTGATGACATTGAAATGGCAAAGAAATATTATGAAAATAACTTAGGATTAAAAGTAAAGTTTGACTTTTCAGATATGGGAATGATAGCATTCAATGTTGATGGCGAAGAGGCAGCAATAATATTAAAGGACACAAAAAAATTCAAAGACATGAAACAAACGATATGGTTTGAAGTAGATGATGTGAAATCTGAGTATCAAAAATTAAAAGAAAATGGAGTTGAATTTCTGTCTGAACCTTTTAAAATACGAACAGGATATGCTGCTGAATTTGAAGACCCGTTTGGCAATAGATTTGGTATAACAGATTATTCTGTGTCTGAATAGGAAGTTAGAACTTCAGCATTGAATTTGATAACAACCAATGATTTCTCAAATCTCAATTTGTCTTGTGGAATATACTAATCCGAAAAACAGTAAATCAAAACAGGTTTACTGCTGTAATGTTGTCACGACCACCAACATATTCAATAATTTTATCTACTGCACTTGGATCAATTTTTGCCATAAAATAGCCTCTTTTTTCATCAATGGGAGAAAGCATAAATTATTTCCTATTATAAATATGTTAATTATTCAATCAATGGGAACGTTCCCATAAAAGAGACATATAAATGAGATCAAGATCACAAATTGAATAAAAAGATTAATAAAGACATCAAATCACTAGTCGACAATCAAGACAATCGTGTTGAATAGGTTGATGTGCCAATAAAGCAAATAATTGTTTCACTGCAACTTCGCCTACTTGATCAAACCCTAAATCAACACTTAAAACCTTAGGAAATAAGAACTGTAACAATCGACTTTTGCCGACTCCACATACTTGAATATGTGATAGTTGTTGCTCTTGCAGATATTTTAGTGCGCCAATCGCTAAAGTATCAGTCGCACAAACAAGAGCGGAAACTTCAGGAAAAATAACCGCACTTGTATGATTATATGCCCATTCATACCCTAATTCACCTTGTAAAGAGCAAGGTTGTAAGCTGTATTGTTGACAAAAATGTAAATATGCTTGATGACGAGCATAACCAGTAGTTGTATCTTGATCGTTCACGCCTAAATAACTAATCTGACGATGTCCTTGTTCATAAAGGTGAGACATCAGCAAACGTACTGCTTTTGTATCATCATAGTAAATAGAGGAGAAAGTCGTATAATTCCTCGCAATAACGACCATATTATGCTGCCATCCCTCTAAATCTCTCTCATCTAACTCACTAAATGCAAATAAAATCACCCCATCTACACCACGTTTCTGGAAAAAGGCTAAATGTTCTTTCACTAATTCAGGCTTAAATTGACTTTCAACAATAATAGGTTCGCATTGTTGCCCATAAAGTAAAGGTAGAATACTTGATAACACTTGATTCTCAGCAGTCGAGGATAAACGTGTGACGATAATGCCTATTACGCGATCAGTCACACCACGCATTGCCCGAGCTGATTTTGAAGGCTGAAAACCATACTGTGCAATAACATGTTGTACACGCTGACGCGTTGCCTCACTGACTTTGGAATCATTATTCAACACTCGTGATACAGTAGATTTTCCAACACCACTTAAACGTGCAATATCTTTAATAGTGAGCTTTGTCATTTTAATCTTTAGAATGTCGATAAATTAAAAAATAATAGCAACTGACCGCTGCGATGCTACAACATGCCATAGTTAATAACATCGGTGCAGCGCTTTTCATTGGCATCAAAGCGACTAGAGAACCAACTATTGCTCCCGTACCAAACCGTACACTACCAACAACAGAATTGGCTGTACCAGCCATTTTGGGAAACTTTTCTAAAATAGATGCCATAGCATTAGATGAAATTAAGGGGTTTTGTCCTGCAAAAATAGCTAAACAAAATGTCATAAGCCAAAAACCAAGATCAAAAAGAGAAACCATGATCAAGCCAATAGCCGCGATAAATTGAATAAGCAAACCCGCTCTAAGCATCACTTCAGTCCCTACTTTATTAACAATACGACCATTAATGAAAGATCCGACTGTCATAACAGCAATATTAAACATAAAGAAATAGCCAAATTGATCGACAGGTATACCATAAAGCCCGACATAAACGATTGAACCTGCCGTAATCAAAGCAAATAGACCACCAAAACCAAAAGCAGAAGCAAACATATAACCTAACACTTCTCTTTGCTGACAAAGTGTTAAAAAGTTTCGTCCAACAACACCTAACCTAAGGGGGATCCGCTGTGCTTTGTGATGTGTTTCGGGAATGATCACGAAGACTAATAAACAGGATAAAAATCCCATAAAACTGATAACATAAAAAATAGAATGCCAATGGAACCAAGAAACTAAATGACCGCCAATAATCGGTGCTAATAAAGGTGCTAACATAAAAACCAAGGTAATTGATGACATGATCCTAGATAATTCATTTTTATGAAATAAATCACGTAGAATCGCCCCAACTAAGACTACTGGCGCTGCACCAAAAAAACCTTGTATAAAACGAAATCCTGTAAACTGACCAATTGAATAAATATGAGTTAAAATCAGTGCTGCAAGGGCACTTACGAGCACACCTAGTAAAATAATCGGTTTACGTCCATAGCTATCTCCTACAGGTCCCCAAAAAAGTTGCCCAATTGCCATCCCCGCGGCAAAAAATGTCAAAGTATGTTGAACTTGTTCAGGCGTGACATTTAAATCTTTCGCAATCAGTAAAAAAGCAGGAAGGTACATATCCACCCCTAAAGGTGGCAGCATGGATAAAATCCCTAATGTAATGATAAAAATCGCACCTGCTTTTATAGGCTTTTGTTCAGTTAACATATTATCCTTTATTAAAACTATTTATTTCTTGTTCGGAAAGTGAACGATACTCACCTTCTGCCAAATTTTCGTCTAATTCAATATCGCCAATTTTCCAACGGTGTAAATTAACCACCTTATTACCTAAAGCCGCAAACATACGTTTTACTTGATGATAACGCCCTTCGCTAATTGTTAAATTTACCTGATAATCATCCAGAATTTCTAATTTGGCAGGTTTAGTCGCGACTTTCTCACCACGTAATAAAATACCTTGCTGACAAGATTGCTGATAATGATTCTCTACTGGATCCGCTAATGTAACAAGATAGGTTTTCTCACAATGATGCTTTGGTGAAGTGATACGGTGGGACCACTGACCATCATCTGTCAATAATACAAGCCCTGTCGTATCAACATCTAATCGACCAGCACTATGTAATTTACTTGAAAGTGGATAATCAAAAAACTGATAAATACTTGGATAATCACCCTCATCATGTGAACAGATATACCCTTGGGGTTTGTACAACATAATATATTGCCCTTCTTCTACCCAAGTTAATAATTCGCCTTCAAAATAAATTTCATCTTGAGGCATAATTTTTACTGCGCCATTTTTTTCTACTTTTCCATTTATCATGACCGCACTTTGTTTTAAAGCTTTATTTGCTTGTGAGCGAGTCAATCCCGTATTTTCAGCTAAAAACTTATCTAATCGCATTGTTTATCCAAATAATCCAAGTCTTAAACTCAAGTATTCTACTACGTTTCACTTTTAAAGC
Source organism: Pasteurella canis (assembly GCF_900454865.1). Classification (GTDB taxonomy): domain Bacteria; phylum Pseudomonadota; class Gammaproteobacteria; order Enterobacterales; family Pasteurellaceae; genus Pasteurella; species Pasteurella canis. Next base: position 1,300,477 of record NZ_UGTV01000015.1, read on the forward strand.
GAGTTATTCAACCAAAATAAGCAATCACTCTTTGTAACTAAAATACCAATACTGTGTTTTATATCACATTTTTTCTTTTGATTTTCTTTATAATAAATAGTCTTAATTATTTTTATATCTCAACAAGAGGACTGTTTTATGGATGCACAATTACGTCAAGCCGCACTGGATTTCCACGAATATCCAACACCTGGAAAAATTGAAGTCACACCGACTAAATCTCTTGCGACACAACGGGATTTAGCATTAGCCTATTCGCCGGGTGTTGCTGTGCCTTGCCTTGAAATTCAAGCCGATCCTGCTGCCTCTTATCGCTATACATCACGTGGTAATTTAGTAGCAGTTATTTCGAATGGTAGTGCAGTCTTAGGTCTAGGTAATATCGGTGCACTTGCTGGTAAACCTGTTATGGAAGGCAAAGGCGTGCTATTCAAAAAATTTGCTGGTGTGAATGTTTTTGATATCGAGATTGATGAAAGTGATCCAGATAAACTTGTTGATATTATCGCCTCACTTGAACCTACTTTTGGCGGGATCAATTTAGAAGATATTAAAGCACCTGAATGTTTTTACATTGAACAAAAGTTACGTGAGCGCATGAAAATTCCTGTGTTTCATGATGATCAACATGGTACCGCAATTATTAGCTCAGCAGCCGTACTAAATGGTTTACGCATTGTGAAAAAAGATATCGCTAAAGTTAAATTAGTCGCCTCTGGTGCTGGCGCCGCATCTATTGCTTGCTTAAATCTATTAGTGAGCCTTGGCTTACCACGTGAAAACATTGTGGTATGTGATTCTAAAGGTGTCATTTTCCATGGACGCGATGAGCGAATGGATGAAACGAAAAAACTTTACGCGATTGAAGATAATGGTAAGCGTACTTTAGCCGAAGTGATTAATGATGCAGATATTTTCTTAGGTTGTTCTGCTGCAGGTACGTTAACACAAGATATGGTCAAAACTATGGCAGCAAATCCATTAATTCTTGCACTCGCCAACCCAGATCCAGAAATTCTACCACCACTGGCAAAAGCAGTGCGTCCAGATGCCATTGTCTGCACAGGTCGCTCTGACTACCCAAATCAAGTCAACAACGTTCTGTGCTTCCCATTCATTTTTCGCGGTGCATTAGATGTCAGTGCAACTGCCATTAATGAGGAAATGAAACTCGCAGCAGTCCATGCAATAGCCGATCTTGCTCTAGCAGAGCAAAGCGAAGTGGTGACATCTGCTTACGGTGAAACAGAATTGTCCTTTGGACCAGAATACCTTATTCCAAAGCCATTCGATCCACGTCTGATAGTCAAAATCGCACCAGCTGTGGCAAAAGCAGCAATGGACTCAGGGGTAGCAACACGCCCAATTGAAGATTTTGATGCTTATATTGAAAAACTGACACAGTTTGTTTACAAAACGAACCTATTCATGAAACCTGTTTTTGCCCAAGCGAAGCAAAACAAAAAACGTGTATTATTAACAGATGGAGAAGAATCTCGAGTCTTACACGCAGTACAAGAGATCGCCACTTTAGGGATTGCAACACCAATTCTATTAGGACGACCAAGTGTAATTAAACAAAAAATTAAACAACTTGGTTTACAGCTCCAAGAAGGACGTGATTTTGAATTAGTAGATATTGAAAATAACCCTTACTTTGAAGAGTGTTGTCATGAGTATTACAACTTACTCAAGCGTAAAGGGATTACTCCAGCGGGTGCACAACGTAAAATGCTTCATAATCCAACCGTCATTGGCTCCGTGTTACTTGAATTAGGGAAAGCAGATGCGATGTTATGCGGTCTAGTTGGTCCTTACGCATCTCACTTAAGTAACATCAAAGAAGTCATTGGAGTCCAGCCTTGTGTACCAACACCTGCGACAGTAAATGGGTTAGTTTTACCAACTGGTAATTTATTTATCACAGATACTTTTGTTAACCAAAATCCAACTGCACAAGAGCTTGCTGAAATTACGATTATGGCTGCAAACGAGGTAAGTCGTTTTGGTATTGAGCCTAAAATTGCACTGGTATCACATTCTAATTTTGGTACATTTGATGACCCAAGTGCGGTCAAAATGCGCGAAGTTTTAGCATTAGTAAAAGAAAAAGCACCAGAATTAATCATTGATGGTGAAATGCATTGTGATGTGGCGTTAAATGAAAAGCTACGTCACGAAACGATGCCTGATAGCCCATTAAAAGGCGCGGCAAACTTACTTGTTATGCCAAATATGGAAGCTGCGCGTATTAGTTTAAACTTACTACAGGGTACAGCAACACCAATTACAGTAGGACCAATTTTAATGGGAATGAAGAAACCAGTACATATTCTTACTGCGGCCTCTTCAGTACGACGTATTATTAACATGGTTGCAATTGCTGCTGCGAATGTCGATTCTCGTTGCGCCTAGTTATATATAAAAATCATAGAGCAGATAGTTTTAATCTGCTCTTCTCTTTTTGTTAAAAAAACAGAGAAATAATGATCTCAATCAATTTTTCTGTTAAAATATTGTTACCTTCTTGGCAGTATTGCCTTTTATTTATATTACTTCTACGCAATTAAGGAAATTACTATGGCTTACACTCTACCTGAATTAGGCTATGCCTACGATGCATTAGAACCACATTTTGATGCAATGACAATGGAAATTCACCATTCTAAGCACCACCAAGCTTATGTAAATAATGCAAATGCGGCATTAGAAAATTTACCTGAGTTCGCTAGTGCTTGCCCTGGTGAATTATTAAGCAAACTATCACAAGTACCTGCAGATAAATTTACAGCATTACGTAATAACGCAGGTGGTCATTTAAACCACAGTTTATTCTGGAAAAGTCTAAAAAAAGGTACTACTTTGCAAGGCCCTTTAAAAGAGGCTATCGTTCGCGATTTTGGTTCTGTTGAAGCTTTTCAAGCAGAATTTGAAAAAGCAGCTGCAACACGTTTTGGTTCTGGTTGGGCTTGGTTAGTTTTACAAGCCGATGGAAAATTAGCAGTTGTTTCAACAGCAAACCAAGACTCGCCTATTATGGGTAAAGAAATTGCAGGTTGTGAAGGTTACCCACTTTTAGGCTTAGATGTTTGGGAACACGCTTACTACTTAAAATTTCAAAATCGTCGCCCAGACTACATTAAAGAATTTTGGCATGTAGTAAACTGGGATTTTGTTGCAGAACGTTTTGCTAAGAAAGCAGAACATTGTAACTGCTCAAACTAGTTTATCGCGAATCCCCTCAATTGAGGGGATTTTTATAACAAAATCTGATAAAAATAAACCGCACTTTTTCTCTATTTTATGAGTCAGATCACATTCTCTGGTTAGAAATCACTAGAGAAGTCACTGTAATTTCTCTAGAATGAATACCCCCTAATTTTTCTCATTTCTACATTAAGGAGTCATTATGGATAGAAGACGTTTTCTACAATTAGGTGCTTGCAGTATTTTAACTTTTACTGCCTCTAAATATGTATCTGCTGCTGCGCAAAATTCGGTTTCATTACGCGTTATTGCCACAACAGATGTACACAGTTTCTTAACTGATTTTGACTATTACAAAGATGCACCAACCGAAAAGTTTGGCTTTACTCGCACCGCATCATTAATCAAACAAGCACGTAACGAGGTTCCAAATAGTGTATTAGTTGATAATGGCGACTTAATTCAAGGGAACCCAATCGCAGATTATCAAGCAGCTAAAGGTTACAAAGAAGGTAAATCAAACCCCGCTATTGATGCATTAAATGCAATGCAATATGACGTAGGAACCTTAGGTAACCATGAATTTAACTATGGATTAGATTATCTTGATGACTCAATCCGTCAAGCAAAATTCCCTATTATTAATGCTAACGTTGTCAAAGCAGATTCTAATGAGCCACGTTATCAACCTTATTTTATCCAAGAAAAAGAAGTCGTTGATAGCAATGGTAAAAAACACATGCTCAAAATTGGCTATATTGGTTTTGTGCCACCACAAGTTATGATTTGGGATAAAGCAAATCTTGATGGTAAAGTACTAGCACATGACATCAAGAAAACAGCAGAAAAATATGTACCAATTGTTAAACAAAAAGGGGCTGACATTATTGTTGCACTCGCCCACACGGGTCCATCTGATGAACCATACCAAGAAGGTGAGGAAAATGCCGCATTCCACCTTGCTGATGTAAAAGGGTTAGATGCGATTATTTTCGGTCACGCACATCGATTATTCCCAAATAAAGAATTTGCAAAGTCACCTAATGTTGATATCGCAAAAGGAACAGTTAAAGGTGTACCAGAAAGTATGGCTGGTTACTGGGGCAACAACATTAGTGTCGTTGATTTAACCTTATCACAAGTAAATGGCAAATGGTTAGTCACTGATGGTAAAGCAGAATTACGCCCTATTTATGATGCAGAAAACAAAAAAGCTACTGTTGAAAACCATCCAGAAATCAGCGCACTTTTAGCACCTGTTCACCAAGCCACTCGTGAATTTGTGTCACAGCCTATTGGTAAAGCAGATGATAATATGTACAGCTATTTAGCCTTAGTACAGGATGATCCAACGGTTCAAATTGTTAACCAAGCACAAAAAGCCTATGTTGAAAATGTAGTAAAAGGTTTACCAGAATTAACTGGACTACCTGTTTTAAGTGCGGGAGCACCATTTAAAGCAGGTGGTCGTAAGAATGATCCTACAGGTTATACTGAAGTCGATAAAGGCGATTTGACTTTCCGTAATGCAGCAGACTTGTATCTCTACCCAAACACACTCGTTGTAGTAAAAGTTACTGGTGCGGAGTTAAAAGAATGGTTGGAATGTAGCGCTGGTATGTTCAAACAAATCGATCCAAATAATGAACAACCACAAAGTTTATTAGATTGGACAGGTTTCCGTACTTACAATTTTGATGTAATTGACGGTGTGCAATATCAATTCGATATCACTCAACCAGCACGTTATGATGGTGATTGTAAATTAATTAATGATAAATCACATCGTGTCATTAATTTAACTTACCAAGGTAAACCAGTTGATCCAAAAGCAGAATTCTTAATTGCAACCAACAATTATCGTGCTTATGGTGCTAAATTCCCTGGCACAGGCGATAGCCATATTGTCTTTGCAGCACCAGATGAAAACCGTCAAATTTTGGCTAATTACATTACATCTGAAAGTAAAACACATGGACAGGTTCGCCCTAGCGCAGATAAAAACTGGCGTATCGCGCCAATTAATACAAAAGCCAAACTGGATATTCGTTTTGAAACATCTCCAAGTGAAAAAGCAAAACAATTTATTGAGGAAAAAGCACAATACGCAGTAAAACGAGTAGGCACAGATGAAATTGGATTTGCAGTTTATCAAGTTGATTTAACTAAATAATCTATTACTACAAACAAAAAAGCAAAGTGCGTTCAAGTCACTTTGCTTTTTTATTCCATTCTTTCATTTTATAACCAGCGTCTTACTTTCTGTTTATAATCTAAATAAGTTTGTCCAAATAGCTGCTCTAACACTTGTTCTTCTTGTTTAATTTGCCACTTTGTCATCACTACAATAAAAAGAATGAAAAAAATGACCGCACTTAAACTACCCAACCAGAGCGCCCAAGCTAATAACAACAAAGCTAAACTCAAGTACATTGGATTACGACTAATTTTATAGACACCAGCGACAACTAATGTAGAGGTCTGTTCTAATGCAAGTGGACTCACTGTTGTTCTCGCCTGTAAAAATTGCCACAAACTCATACCTGCGATTAACATACTCGCAAAAACTAAACTTGCTATCAACCAGATCCACTGTGGAAAAGTCATTAAAGCAGGCACATATCCCATTGCGGTTGCACAGCCTATAAATACAACAGGAGGAGGGAGTTTAATTTTATTCATCATGCGTTTTCCTTATTTATTATTTTCAATCCCACAAATAAAAAACGACTTTCTTGATAGCCAGTTGGAATAGATAAAGACATAATAATACTGGATAAAATAAAAATAATGCATAGTCAGTGAATTGACTCAAAGTAGCTAATATCAATAGCGCAATTACAACAATCTCAAAAAGACTACCTCTATCATGTGTCCTTGCTAACCAATTTCCCACCAATGATGGCAATAAACAGAACCATAATAGTATACTGATTAGGCTACTCAACACAAACAAAGGCAGCTCAGTAAATTTTTTAGGTAATTGTAAAAAAGGAGTCTTCATCTTGTCATATAAATACATATAAATAGCAGGATAATATTGAGTCAAAAATAAATTACTATTCAACCAAATTAGCCCCAACATCATAAGAAAACCATCTAACCCGCTATTTTGCCCTTGCAAACCAAATAACCAAAATAATCCTAATGTCGCTAAGTTATAACCAAACTTGTGCCAACCTAGTTCATTATCGATACAACCCCACAAAAAACACACCATGACAAAACATAACAATGGTTGTTGCATAATAAAGCTATCTAATTGCTGAAAATAGAGAGGTATCAACAGTAATATAGGCAATATCACGCCTACAACCAACCTAAAAGACTGATTTTTTGGTGCAAAATACAATACTATTGGAGCAAAAATGGCAAATAACCCCATCATCAATAAAAATAAAATACTCATCGAAAGCACTTGAGCTGTAAAACCAGATTGAGCTTGAATAGGTAAAAAACATAAAACATACATCAGATAAGCTCTCAGTAGCACTCTTAAATATTTACTACGTTGATGTATTTTTAAAAAAGCGAAATTATATTCATCAAATAAAAAACGATATCCCTTTGGTTGCTCATAACACAAGAATGGGTAGACCAAAAAAGTATAAAAAACATTGAGTAAAAAATGACGCCCTTTGGCTATTTGACTCATCAATTTCTTGGCTACTGGATATTCCTCAACACCAAAAGAACTATCACTAACTAAATCTGCAATAAATAAATACTCTCTTAATTGTTCTTGTTCATCAAAAGATAAAAAATTATCAACTTGATAATCATCATGCCAATTAAAATAATTTGACCACTGGGTCCATAAATAAGGATTTGTAATTAAATTATCTTTTAAAAATTGCCATAATAACCAAGAAGCATGATTGCTATCCTCCAAAGGTAAACGGGCTAACTGTGCTTGAATCTGTTCCCAATCAGCAACTAACCCTTTTGCCCCTTTTTGCTCAAAACGTTGTTGAATATCAGCTAGTGCATGCTCTACGGAGATTAAGCTAATATTCATAGTCTGTTGATTAACAAACGTATGGACATTTTGTGTCTCTGTTGGCGAAGTTGACCCAAGGGCAGATTCATCTTGGGTTAGAACTAACTGTTCATCAACCTGCTTACAAGTATCAAGATTTGGCGCTTGAATAGGAGTAAGAACTTCATCTTGACTTGTTGTAGCATCTAATAGGTTGCTTGTTAGGTGCTCTAGCGTAGCGATTTGTTGCTCAGCCACAACAACAGGTTGAGGTAATGCATCTGATGGAATAACATCTTCAGCACTATCCTCCCACCCCCACTCTTCTTGCTCTTGGTAATAGTGTGCAATAGATAATGCTTCATCAAATGCTTCTCGTAATTGTTGATAGCCTTGTGCATCCTCGTCAGGACGTGTTATTTTGACTTGCTTAGCATAAGCGCGACGAATAGCGCGCTCATCACTCGTCGGCTCAATATTTAAGATAGCCCAACAGTTCATAAAAAATCACCACCAACTTACTTATAACAACCAGCCACCATCATAACGGGATAGAAATTCACTAAAATGTTTTTGTGCTCGACGAATTTGAATTTCATCTTGGCTATCAAGTACAGCCAAAAAATAGCCCATATGCTCACTGATAATCTGGCGATTTTCACCAAGATATTCTTCATATAGACGTTTTGCTTTTTCCAATAAGTAAACATTTTGTGCTTGATCACGTGGATGTACTTTAAGTGCGGTCAATTTTTGACGAGATTGCTCGATTTCCTCTGCTGTTAAACTTTGTGCATTTTGTTGAAAAATATCCGATACTTGCAAATTTAACTCTTGATTACTAATATCCACTTCCAATAGCCCATTAGAATCATAACTAAAACGCACATCTACTAGCACTTCCCCTGCAGGTTTTGCGGGGACATGGATACTCATTTCACCTAACTGTAAATTTTCTTTTGCTAATGGTGACTCACCTTGCAAAATTTCAAAGTGAATTTGAGTTTGATTATCAAACACGGTACTAAAAGTCTGCACACGAGAAACAGGAACAGGCATGTTACGCTCAATAATAGGGGCAAATTGTCCACCAATATTCCGCCCATCAAACTCTTTCACCGTATTTGTCCCCAAGGAAAAAGGCATCACATCCGTCAGGACAACCTCTTCTACACTGGCATGACGCGCAATTAAAGCCGCTTGTACGGCAGCACCACGAGCAATCGCCTCATCAGGGTGAATACTAGCTTGTGGAATCCGTTGAAACAGCTGACCAATCATATGGCGAACCATTGGCATTCTTGTCGCACCACCTACAAGAATAATGCCATCAATTTGGCTCGGACGTAATTTAGCATCACGTAGCGCTCTTTCTAAAGGTTTACGTAAACGTGCTAATAAACCTTGTGATGCTTGATAAAATTCATCAAAAGTCACTCTCGCAGAATGTTCTCTTTCATCTATCACTAAAGTAATATCAACAAATTTTTCTTGGCTTAATGTACGTTTAGCACTTTCAAATAATTGCCAGAGAGCTTTATTTTCAGTAATTGTCGCGCGCTCTTTTTCTGTCAAGGTTTGACAACGTTGAAGGAAACAATGATAAACAACTTGTACAAAATCCTCACCACCAAGATGATTGTCACCCGCACTCGCCGATACTTGTACCACACCATCAAAATAATCTAGAATTGAAACATCAAATGTACCGCCACCTAAGTCGTAAATCATAAAGCGAGTATCATCTGGCTTTTCTTGTAAATTATACGCTAAGCCTGCCGCAGTAGGTTCATTAAGCAAACGTAATACGTTTAATCCAGCCATTTGTGCCGCGGCTTTCGTCGCTTGGCGCTGAATTGCATTAAAATAAGCTGGTACTGTAATGACAACATCCGTGACTTCTTCGCCTAAAAACGCTTCTGCATCTTCTTTCAAGCTTCTTAAAATCAGCGCCGATAATTCTTCTGCACGAAATTTTCTCTTTCCTAAATAAAAGACTTTATCCGTGCCCATAAAACGTTTAAATGCAGCCGCACTTAAATGAGGGTTAGTTGATAAGCGTTCACGTGCAGGTAAGCCCACTAAAAGAGAGTCGTCATCGCTAACACTAATCACTGACGGCGTTAAATAATGACCTAATCGATTAGGAATTAAACGCGTTTCTCCCTCTATAAATTGTACAATTAAACTATTTGTTGTACCTAAATCAATACCGATTTGTAATGCCATACTAAAACCTGAAAACTATTAAATAATTATTCAAATATAAAATACTATTATTCGATTGGCTTAATAAAGCCCTATTTTTCATACTGCTATCAAAAAACTATAAAAATAAGCAACAGCACAATGCATGCTTGATAAGTTATCTCCGATATCATATTCTCTTTTTCTTGATTCATGATATGTTTTTTCTTTAAGCCTTACGCATATTATATAAAATAAAAAAGCAACATTGTCATACGTTGCTTTTTTTATTTCGTTATCACATTATTGATAGCTTACATCACAAAGTGATCATAAGCCTGATAAACTAACATGGTTAATGAAACCAAAGTTAAAGTTATTAAATTCATTTTTTAGCTTGATAAATAAGAGAGAAATATTCCCCCTTATTTAACATTAATCACCAGTTATATTTTAAGCCTACTCCGCCACGATACCCTTCATGCTTTCTTTCTCCCGTAAAACTACCTTTATAACTTACATCAATATAAACATACACTTTTTGACTAATTGGATGTTGAATACCTAAACCAATATCCCACCAAGTTTTCTCATATTTATCACGTATCTTGTCTTTACCGATCTTGACTGACTTCGCATGATTAAGATCATGTAATAAATTTGCTGTTAAATAGAAAGTTTTTGTCTGAGAATTCTCATAGCCTGCAGGTTGATTATATGCCAGTCTTGCTCCTAAACGACCACGTAAACTATGTATATTACCTTGTTCAACTTGGCGTTGATTATCATTAAAACCTGCCATATCAAGGTATTGATAACTCAATTGAGCTTGTGGTTCAATTAACCAATTAGCTTGGTTTCTCTCATGTTTATTTAATACAAACGGGCGACCTACTTCTGCTGAAACTAGATAACTTGTTCCTTTATTTTTTGCACTATACAATTCACGAGATGTATATTTATTACTCAAAAAAGTCAATTGACCAACTAAGTCAAGATAACTACCGTTCTCTGCATAACGTGTATGATTTATACCAAGTGCCCAGCCTGTTGCTTTCCCTTTACCAGTGTATTTATCTTCTAATATTAATGCATGTTCTGCACGTAAATGATCGAAGAAATCAGCATTTGCTCGTGTATATGCTGCATAAACACCTGTTAAACGATATCCCTTATCATTTGTTCTTTGTAGTGCAAAGTCATAGCCAATTTGAGCACTTAACATATCTGTGTCATAAGCTAAACGTGTTTTACCTTTAGCGTGTAAGTGCGAACCTCTTATACGTCCCCAACTTTGACCTGAAATATCATTACTATAATCCCAATTAAATATTTGGTTTTCTCCACGGCGACTATGTAATGTTCCTACTGTCATATAGCTTTGTTCTAAATTGACTAGAGGCATTTGTGTGTAAGCTGCAACTGTTGAATCTAAAATTGGCTGAGCCGTATTTGCAACTGTTAAAGTCCATACATACTCACGTACCCTTTGACCTCCTGTTGGATCCATTTTATCTACTTCTTTCAACTGTAACTGACCTGCGCCAGTTGTTCTCGCCGTACCAACAAAAGCATGATGTTCACTTTCTATTGGATTATAAATACGGACAATAGGTGCACTATGAGTATTCAAGTCATTTTTTATACTACCAATACTCCCATCAATCAAATCTTGTTGATGTGTATTCACAGTTCTTGCAAAGACTTGTGTTTTTCCAGAAGCAAAGCCTTTTATTTCAAGTAAATCGGATTTCGAGTTAATGCCGTTTTCATCTCCTGGTGTATTCCATAAAGTATTAACTCTTAAAGTAGCACCTGATTTAGCAGTATAATTCCCTTCTAAAGTTAATACATCATTGTGGGAGTTATTATCCATAGTGATAGTACCAGAATTGGTTAACAAGCCATCACTTCTTGTACTGTCACTACTAAGTTTCAAAGTATAATGTGCTTTATCAGCCTCTGTGAGATATTTACCTGCATCCAAGATCGCTTGATTTGATAAAGTTAAGTTATTCACAACAGAAGTCGTAATATCGCCTTTCTTCTTCTTCAAATTCCAAACGGCATTAGTATCTACATTAACATTAAGTTTAGAGGACAGTGCTTTATACATTAATCCTTCAACAACAGCTTTATCGGAGATATCCACATTAAGATCAGATGAAATATTGCGTTGTCCCTGCACTTCAACCAACCATCCTTGTTCTGCTGCACTGGCGAATGATTTTTCTCCAGATAAAGTAAAAGTCGCATTCTTGACATTAAAATTACCATGCGTTAATTGATCTGAAAATCGACCTTGTTGACCAAAACTCTGGTCTCTTACTCTTTCTGCTTTAACTTTAATTAATGAGTCTGTTACAGATGTAGTCGTCAAAATAGTATTTTTGAGCTTCACACTATTATCTGTATTATTTTCATTACGAGAGGTTTCTATTCTTCCTGCAAACGTTACATCCGCAAATGTTTTATAGTCCTGTGTGTCAAATACAATAGCAGAATTACCTGACTTAATTTCAGATGCTTGATCTGTTTTTTCTCCTGTAATTTCAAACTTAGAGTTTTGTCCAAAAAGACGAACCGCTGCTGATTCTTTTGTCATTGTAGTATCGACTATAAGCTTACCATGAGAAATGACACTGGCACCTTTTTCACCTGTTTCAACACTTTTCTCGATTGGCTTACCAATTTTGATCCCTGCAGAGTTAATACCATTTGCTTTTACGCTAATTGTCGTATCACCATTAAATACTGCTTTCGACCCATTTCCGGAAATATACACTCCAACTAAATAGTCGCCTGCTTTAGCTGTACTACTATCTGTCACATTAATATTTAACTTACCATTTGAAATAAATTCAGGTGTTGCACCATTTTTTCTATAAATCTTCAACCCTGATAGTTGATGACCAAAAATAACTTTTGCTGTTATAGGAAAAACTAAAACAGACTTCGTAACAGTTTTACTCCCCTGTACAGTATTGACAGTATTAGTAACACTAATATCAGCATTATCTACAATTAGCCGAGCATATTTACCATTTTCTCCACCTTGAGAATCATAGCCTAATGCCACACCATAAGAGGCGTTACTATCTGGTGTTCCATTATCTTTATCTTCTTCACTAGCTAAGGTGACGTCCACATTCAAATCTTTAATCCGACTATTAGAATCACCACGAATAATCATACCTTTTGGTCGAGAATGCTTTACTGATGCTTCAGGTGTGATCATAATCGACAGCTTATCTTCTGTTACGAGACTACCATTTGTCACATCAATGCGTGTTTCATTATCACCATTCGCCTTGACATTAAAACTCATATCACCCTTGAGCGTTGCAACAGCACCGTTATTAATATTGAAGAAACTATTATTTAGAGTTTGATCATACTTTTTCCCTGTGACTTCTCCTGTCGTAGATATGGTAATAGGTAAGTTATTCGTTGCATTTACTATGCTCGATGCTGCCAATAAAATCATTCCACCACCAGCTATTTTACCTGCTCGTTTAGATAATTCTGAACATGCTACATAACTTTGTTTTACTGCACACCATTTAGATTTAAAAATTCGATTCATACTTAAATATCCTCTTTTTCCAACCACTATTCCAATAATATATATAAATTTAATTTTTTATGAAATATAGATATTTTTATCATCTTAAAGATCATTTATCAATCAAAATGATTGATTTTTAAACAAAAAATAATATTTATAATATGATTTATGCCATACTGGCTAATTAAAAAGAGGAAGGGAGTTAGGAAGCGAATTACTAATAGTATAATCTTAAATAAAAAGAATACTCAAAAATAACAATGCCCAAAAATATTTGGGCATTCTATTTTAATTTCAAGCACGTAAATAAATTGCTTGCATAACTTCATTGGCTAATGTTTGGCTCTCTGCTTTAACAATATAAACAACATCTCCTTGTAAATCAGCAAAAGCTCTTGGTGTTTCAAGTTTTGCGATAATATATTGCCCATATTTTTGATAAAGCTCCTGCTCAGAATAAGAATAATGAATATCGTAACGCCTTGATTGAGCAACACAGACTGTTTCATCGAATACAACCACTTTTTCTTGATTACCTAATACAGCCTTACCATATTCTTTATATAAGTCAATTTGATATGCCATATTATAGATATCCAGAATATAAGAACCTGGTGGACGATTATTGTATTCAATCACAACATATTCATCATTTGGTAATCTAAAAAACTCCAAATGGAAAAAACGCTCTTTCATACCAAAAGCTTGTGTAATAGCTTTACCATATTTTCTTAACTTTTCATCTGGCGCTTTAACAACATAATAACCAATATCATGTTCTCTCTTAAATAACTCCATTGGACTAATGGTATAAACTAAACTCGTTTCAAATAGAATATTTCCATACTGATCTAATAAGCCATCATATGTAATAATATCCCCTTCGACAAAAGGCTCTAAAAAATAATCCAATCCTTGCCATTGCTGTTTAAACGCAATAACATCCTGTTTTGATGCCAATTTAAATGTACCGCCTGCGCCTACACCAATATCAGGCTTCGCAATCAATGGTAATCCTAACTTTTTCACTGCATTATCAAGTTCTTTTTCCGTCCTAACTAATGCACCTTCTACAACAGGCACAGGGATAGACTGAAAAATTTTCTTCATCTCTGACTTGCGCTTTGTTTTTAACAAGTCATCTGATTTCAAACCAACAACATTAAACTGCTCTCGCAACAATACATCATTGTTGAGCCAATGTTCATTCTGCGATTCGATACGATCAATCGGACCATGTTTATAAAATAAAAAAGCGACAGCTCTTTTTACTTCATCAATATCTTCAAGATTATTGACTCTAAAATATTCAGTTAAAGAAGCACGTAAATTTTCAGGTAACTGCTCATAAGGCTCTTGCCCTATTCCCAATACATTGATACCTAACTCATGCATTTTGATAGAAAATGTTTGGAAATTAGGTGGATAATAAGGTGACATGACGATGTAATTCATAGAACACTCCTAAAAGTGAAGTTTACTTAAGAAATAAGGCATTTGGATACGCCACCAATCCCAATCATGCGCAACATCATGCCCCCAAATATCGAACCATGCAGGAATATGCTTCGCAGCAAATGCTTTTTGTAATTCATAAAATGAAGGCAAGCCATCTTGTTCCCAAGCACCAAGACCTGTACAAATAATAATATCCGCCTCACGATATTGATTTAAAAACCACTCATCTTGCTGTAACCACACATTTTGGCTAGGAGAATTCCGATAGACTAGTGAGTCATCACCATAATCACCAACAAAATAACGTACATCATAGACACCACTTAAAGCAATGACTTTGCTGAATACATCAGGATGTTGTAAAAAGGCATTTACTGCATGAAAACCACCCATGCTACATCCTGTCGCCATCATTGAGTCAAAAAATTGCGTATGATGTTTAATAAAAGGAATGGCTTCTTCAATTAAGTATTTTTCATAAGCAGTATGCATTTGAGCACGATCATGAGGTGATTTCCAATTGGCTAACCAGCTTTCACTATCCACGCTCGATAAAGTAAAAAACTGCACTTTACCCTGATTAATAAAATCCCGACAAGCGTCAATCATACCAAAATCAGCGTATTCATTATGTGTGCCACCCGAACTGGGAAAAACTAAAATAGGTAGACCTGTATGACCATAGCGATTTAACTTCATCTCTCTCTGGAGATGACCACTATAGTGGCTTAAATGTTCAAAATGCATATTACCAATCCTTACTTAAAAAAGATAAACAATCTGGAAGATGTTGTGCCCATTGTGTTTCTGAATGAATACCGTTTGCAATAATTTCAAGCTTTATTTGATCTATTGGCATTCCTTTTTTTAATAAAGTTTGATAATAACTTAATGATGCATCAATATACAATTGCTTTATATTATCTGTCGTAAACTGACTATCTGTATCATCACCTTCTTGTGTCCCTACTTGAATATAAATCTTTTGGCTAAAATCTAAATCACGGCTATCAAAATAAATTTGAAAGTCTTTTGGTGTTAGCCAGCTAGCAGATGAGAAAATACCTAAACGTCCAATATAACTTGCGTACTCTACCCCCATAAACTGAGTAATATTGCCACCTAATGAGCTACCTATCATTGCAGTATACTCTTTCTGGGGTTTAGTACGATACGTGCTATTTATAAAGGGTATAACAACCTGAATAATAAAATCTGCATACTCTTTACCTTTTCCACCAATATTATCTTTTCCTGAATAGACATTTGAATCAAATTGCCAAGTAGAATATTCATTTACTCTATTAGCACCATCATTATCAATGCCAACTATAATCATATCGGCTAACTCAACATTATTTTTAACTAAAGGAATTGTCTTCCATGAGTGTGCACTAAAAGACTCTTTACTATAAAACACATTTTGTCCATCATGCATATAAACAACTGGATAATATTGACTTAAATTTAGTGCATAATTTTTTGGCAATAACACGCGAATGCGTCTAGAAAGAGATTGATAAGGAACGGAAAGTTGATGGTGTTCAAGAGGTAAATAAAACTGCATGTCCATTTTTTATTAATTTATTCTTACAATACAAAAAATGGCAATATAGCATAAAAACAGTACAAAATGTGAATGGGATTTTATCTCATAAAAAATCCCCAAAAAAATTTGGGGATTTTTTCAACATAATGAAAACTACAAATTATTCAACCGCACTTGTAGCCATTGTGCCTCTAAATTAGACGCATGCTGTAAAGCTTGTTCATAACTAGCTTTTGCCGCAACTTTATCACCTTTCGCCAATAAAATATCACCAGTTAATAAACTTTTTCGGCTATCCCAACTTGTTTCTTTCACTAGCTTCAAACTTTCTAGCGCAGCATCAAATGCTTGTTGTTGAAATTGTACTGAGGCTAGACGTAGAGCACTAATTGAAGATAGTGTTTGATCCGTGGATTGTGCTAATGCTTGCTTCAACGATTGCTCTGCTTGGACAAAATCTTTCTTTTCAACCTCTAATTTTGCCTTTTCCAATAAAGCTAAAACAGCATAACTTGTTTTATGATTCGCCTGTACAAATTGGTCAATTTGCGCACTTTTAGTTGCAATATCTTGTGAACTATAAACCACCTGCTCATAAAGTGATGACATTTGTTGAGTCTTATTGATTTGATAACTTTGCCAATAATTCCAACCAAACACCCCCGCAAAGGCAACAACAACTGAAGCAATTAGGGTTTTATAATTTTCTGCCCACCACGCCTTAATTTCATTTAGCTCTTGTTCTTCTTCTGGTGTATAAGCCATTTTATTCTTTCCTCTTGCTTAAAAATGATTCTTAATGTAATCAACAACATCAACCAATGCAAGTGTTTGTTGTTCTGTGCCACTGAGTAAATCCTTCACTACAACTTGCTGGTTTTGCACTTCACTTTCCCCAATGACTAATGCTAGTGTCGCCCCGCTTTTATCTGCACGTTTAAATTGCTTTTTAAAGTTGCCACCGCTGCAATGTAACATTGTACGTAAATGTGGTAATGCTGTACGAATTGTTTCAGCTAATTGAAAAGCTGCTAGTGTTGTCCCTTCACCTTGATACACGAGATAAATATCTACTGCTTTTGGTAGTTCAATTGCTGCATTGACCTCTTGAACTAATAAAACCAAACGTTCTAAGCCCATTGCAAAACCAACGCCACAAGCAGCATGACCACCGAGCTGTTCGACCAAACCATCATAACGCCCACCACCACAAACCGTGCCTTGTGCACCTAATGCAGAAGTCACCCATTCGAATACAGTTTTATTATAATAATCAAGGCCACGAACTAACTTTGGATTTATTTCATATTGAATACCCACAGCATCAAGTAGGCTACATAATTGAGTAAAGTGCTCACGACTCTCGTCATCTAAATAATCTAATAATTTAGGCGCATCATTTAGTACTTCTTGCAATGCTTGATTTTTAGTGTCCAGAATCCGTAATGGATTTTTTTCTAAACGTTCTTTTTCTTCATCGCTGAGTAAATCAACATATTGTTGTAAAAATACCACTAATGCTGAACGATAATTTTTACGGGCTTCTAATGAGCCAATAGAGTTTAGCTGCAAAGTAACATGCTCAGAAATCCCCAACTCACGCCATAACCGTGCTGTCAAGATAATTAACTCCGCATCAATTTCTGGATTAGCGATACCAAACACTTCAACGCCCGCTTGATGGAATTGGCGATAACGTCCCTTTTGAGGGCGCTCATGGCGAAACATTGGTCCCATATACCATAAGCGTTGTTCATTATTATAAATCCAACCATGTTCAATAGCTGCACGCACACAACCTGCCGTTCCTTCTGGACGTAAAGTCAGCTGTTCATCATTATCCCAAAACGTATACATTTCTTTAGACACGACATCAGTTACTTCACCAATCGCACGCGCAAATAAAGGTGTACTTTCTACAATAGGCATACGAACTTCGGAATAACCATAATTTTGTAAAACTGACCGCACTTTTCCTTCTACCCATTGCCATAATGGGCTTTCAGTCGGTGAACAGTCATTCATACCACGAATTGCTTGAATTGTTTTTGCCACAATAATATGTCCTACTTTTTCTCTTGTTATTTTAAATAATCCTATTTTTTGGATCTTGTGCGGCAACACGCGCACGAATTTTCGCTTCTAATTGGTTTATCAAATCATCATTATCAAAACGTTCTTTTTGACGTTCACCATCTAAATAGTAACCACTTTTCTTATTACCGCCTGTCACACCTAAATCAGAGACGAGAGCCTCACCTGGTCCATTTACCACACAACCGATAATGGATACATCCATTGGTGTAGTAATATCTTCAAGACGCTGCTCTAGTGCATTTACAGTACCAATAACATCAAATTCTTGACGTGAGCAAGTAGGACAAGCAATAAAGTTGATACCACGTGAACGTATTCTGAGCGATTTCAAAATATCAAAACCAACTTTGATCTCCTCTACTGGATCTGCTGCTAATGATACACGTAAAGTATCACCTATGCCCTCAGCTAAAAGCATACCTAACCCAACCGCACTTTTTACTGCACCAGCACGTGCACCACCAGCTTCTGTAATTCCTAAGTGTAATGGTTGTTTAATTGCTTTTGCTAATAAACGATAAGATTCAACTGCTAAAAAAACATCCGAGGCTTTAACACTCACCTTAAATTGATCAAAGTTTAAGCGATCCAAAATCTCAACATGACGTAATGCAGATTCTAATAATGCCTCTGGTGTTGGTTCGCCATACTTTTCTTGTAAATCTTTTTCAAGGGAGCCAGCATTTACACCAATACGAATAGGGATATTATTATCACGAGCACAATCTACTACTGCTCGAATACGATCCTCTCGACCGATATTACCTGGATTAATACGTAAACAATCCACTCCATACTCAGCGACTTTTAATGCAATACGATAATCAAAATGAATATCGGCTACTAAAGGTACATTCACTTGTTGCTTAATCAATTTAAATGCTTCAGCCGCATCCATCGTTGGTACCGAAACACGTACAATATCTGCTCCAACACGTTCAAGGGCTTTAATTTGTGCAACAGTTGCCTCTACATCAGTTGTACGAGTATTTGTCATCGACTGTACTGCAATAGGAGCATCACCACCAATAGGCACACTACCGACATAAATTTTGCTTGATTCTCTGCGTTTAATAGTTGGTTTTGCTAACATTTTGCTTTGCTACCCTATGTTCCACATTATTGCAATTGTGGTAATTTAAATCTTGCTACTCGCCCATCTACTTTTAAAGGATAGACTTCTCCTTTATAAGTAATCTTCACATGGCTTGGTGCACCAATAATAAGCGAATAAGTAATATTATCATTAAAGCTTAATGTATCGCCCTCTTTATATTCTTTTTGTGCAAGCACTTTACCTTGCTCATTTTGCACACTAATCCAACAAGGACCTGTTACCTCAATATAAAGTTCATTTTGCTCTGTTAAAATAAGCTCATTATCTACGATAGTCTTATCTGCTTTTTCATCTAATTTATCCATTTCTGCTTTTAACACACCAGCAGACGTGATTGGTTGAATATCTTGTGTGTTATCTACAGGCATACTCACTGAGTGCATAGGAGTTTCTATTGAGGAAATTGCTACTGTTTCTGAGCCAATCTCTACAGGGGGGCTAGCTGAAATAGCAGAAGTTGTAGTTGTATAACTTTCAATAGGGAACGCTTTTGGTGTAGTTTCAACATAACTCTGCACTAAATTATCACGTTCAGCATTAGATTGTTTGTAGTTTTCCCACCACCAAAGACCCGTCATCCCAGCAACAACTAGGAGCACTAATAGGCTTAGCCAACCAATCCAATGGTTATGTGAGGAATAATGATTAACAGCTCTAGTAGCTCGTGCATTTTTACCTAAATCATTTTTATAATCTTCACCAAAACGGGCATGAACCCAGACTGACTCTGGTAGTTTCAAAAATTTTGCATAACTGCGCACGTAGCCTTTCATAAAAGCGGCAGGAATAGCACTTTGTACTAATTCATTATTTTCAATTAATTGTAGAATCGAGGGTTTAAGTGCAATTTTTTTAGACACGTCTTCAAGAGATAGATTGAGGGCCTCACGAGCTTGACGAAATTGCTCACCGAGAGTCGGTTCGTTAGGTCCAATATTATTTGTCGCAGTATTCATTTAGCACCATCGAGTTATACAAAATTCAAAAGGTAAAGTTTAAAGTTGTAAGATGCCTTTTGCAATAGTAATTATATAGATAACTATACCTAATCTAGGTTTTTAGAAAATTTACTAATTGTATGCTAATAAACGAAGAAGTCTTTGTGCTCTAGCCGCATCAATTTTTGCTAATAACAGTAAATTATGTTGATAACGTTCACTATCTTTTGCAGAAAACGCACAGAGGATTAAATTTTCATAAGTATCTGCTTGTTGATAATAATGTTTTATGTTTAAAGCATCATGGAATTGCTTATAAGCTTGCTCAAACGCGCCTTGTTTACACAAAAAAACACCATAATTATTCAATACATCACCTTGCTGATGATCTAAGTTAATCGCATTTAAATAGGATTGGTTCGCTAACTCAAATGCACCTTGTTCCTGATAAAAATACGCTAACGCAGAATGTACTAAATAATAATGAGGTGCATAAGACAATGCTTTATCGAAATTGAGCTTAGCTTGTGTAAATTGATGTTCGGCTAGATAACCTAATCCTAGTTCAATACGTGCTTTTGCTGCCAACTGCTTATTAAATACTGTTGTATATGTTTGAGAAACACAGGCAAAAAGAAAAAGAGAAAAAACATTTACTATCCATAATTTAAAATTGCGAGTCATTTTTTCTCCTTTTATATTTTGATACGTTGACTTACTTAGTGATTACGTACCTCAATTTCTTGTCCAAATTGCTTTTTCTGCG
Organism: Pasteurella canis; assembly: GCF_900454865.1. Taxonomy (GTDB): domain Bacteria; phylum Pseudomonadota; class Gammaproteobacteria; order Enterobacterales; family Pasteurellaceae; genus Pasteurella; species Pasteurella canis. The sequence goes on from NZ_UGTV01000015.1 coordinate 1,321,343, forward strand.
CAGTACGTTTCGTGCGGTCAATCACATCACCCGCTAACTGACCACAAGCCGCATCAATATCATCACCACGAGTCTTACGTACAATCACTGTAAAACCATATTCCATTAATGTTTTTTGGAAACGGTCAATGCGCGTATTTGAGCTTTTCGCATAAGGTGCTTGTGGAAACGGATTCCACGGGATTAAATTGATCTTACAAGGTGTATTTTTCAATACTTGTGCAAGCTGATGTGCGTGTTCAACAGAATCATTCACGTGATCTAACATCACATATTCAATCGTCACTTTGCCGTGGTTTGCATTAGAAACACTGAGATAACGATTTACAGAATCAATTAATGTTTTGATATTATATTTTTTATTGATAGGTACAATTTCATCACGTAGCTCATCATTTGGTGCATGTAACGAAATAGCCAATGCGACATCAATCATTTCACTTAATTTATCTAAAGCAGGGACAACACCCGAAGTTGAAAGTGTGACACGACGTTTTGATAAACCATAAGCAAAATCATCAAGCATAATTTCCATTGCCGGCACTACGTTTGCCACGTTTAACAGCGGCTCTCCCATTCCCATCATGACCACGTTAGTGATTGGTCGCACACCTGTCACACCAAAGTTACCAATGATTTTTGATGCCCGCCATACCTGACCGATAATTTCAGATACCGTTAAGTTGCGGTTAAAACCTTGTTGTGCTGTTGAACAGAAAGTGCAAGCTAGCGCACAGCCCACTTGTGAAGATACACATAATGTCGCACGATCCGCTTCTGGAATATATACGGTTTCCACTTGCTGATCGCCCACTTGCATTGCCCATTTGATCGTACCATCCGCAGAGCGTTGTTCCACCGCCACTTCTGGTGCTTTAATTTCAGCAACTTGTTTTAATTTATCTCTTAACTTTTTGTTAATATTAGTCATATTGTCGAAGTTATCTTCGCCAAAATGATAAATCCATTTTACTAATTGATCGGCACGAAAAGGTTTTTCACCCAACTCTTTGAAAAACTCACGCATTTGTTGGCGCGTTAAGTTCATTAAATTGATTTTTTTCGCTGGTCCTGCAGACACATCAACAGTGTTTACTGCATTTTCAGCACAAGTTTGTTGTTCTAACATAAAGCCTCGTTGTTACACATTGCGGCATTGATAATCGCCTCTAAAAAATGAGTTGCGATTGTACAGAGTTAGTACGCATTAATCTAGCAATTTCGCCAAACTCTGTAAAAAAACACCGCACTTTTTTGCGATCTCGATCGAGAAAGAAAAAAGTGCGGTAAGTTTTTTATGAGTATTAAAACTCTTTTTAAACTGACCGCACTTTTATGCTGATTTTGATTATCAAATTGAAATTCAATTCTCACTTAAAATAGTGTTATTTTTGATCTGCGGCTTTGGCGATGGCTTGGATTTCCGCTTCGATTTCGGCTTTTGCTTCAGCGATAACACCTGCGATGGCTTCGTTTTTCGCTTCTTCTTTTGCGGTGGCGATCGCTTCTGCGATTTCTTCCGCGTTTTCTTCCCATTCAGCTTGCTCTTTCATTCGCTCAGCAGCTTCTTGTTTCGCATCGATAATTTCCCGATTAATATCTTTTACATCACCTAATAAAATTGCATATTTAACTGTTTCAGGGCTCGCTTCAAGGGCAATTTTTAGTACCATTGTAAGTGGTACAGAAAGCAACATTCCTACTGTACCCAACAACCAGCCCCAGAATAACAAAGAAAGGAAAACCACAAGAGTAGATAAACCTAACGTACGCCCCATCATTTTAGGCTCAAGAATATTACCCACAATCATATTGATTGCTCCAACGCCAATAGCAACACCTAATCCAGTAGGAAAACCATTGAGTAGTAAGGCTTGCACAACGATGGGTACTGCAGCAATGATTGAGCCGATATTGGGAATATAATTTAAGATAAAACTTAGGGTTGCCCATAAAATCGCATATTGTACATCAGTGAGTTCAAGTAGAATATAAACACAAATCCCTGTTAATAAACTAGTTAAAGTTTTTACTCCCAGATAACTAATCACACCTTGTAAAATACGGTTGATATGATGTTCTTCACGATGAATATTCCGTACATCAGAGCTAAAAACTAGCGCTAATTTATGTTTTGCAAATGGTGCCTCACTTAACATAAAAATAACAACTAGAAATAATACAAATACATTAGTTACAACCCCTGAAAAACTCAGTAATGTACTACTCACTAAATTCATAATGACACTAGGATCCATATATTCCATTGCTCGCTCAACAGAAAGATCCAAAGGAATATTCCATTTCTTGGCTAAAATAATGACACTGGCAATACGTTCGGATAATAAAAGACGATATTGTGGAATAGATTGTGTAAATTCTCGTGCAGTACTATTAATCAAACCTAATAAGAAGAAAAACACAAATAAAATCATAATGAGAAGCAATGTAATCGCCAACCAATGAGGTACTTTTCTATTCGTCATAAATCGAATAATAGGAGAACAAATAATGGCGATAAAAAGTGATAATAAGAACGGGATCGCAATTTCACTAGCAACTTTCACCCCTGCTAAAATAATCACAATTGATGCTAAAGCAACTAATACTTTTAAGATCGGAGAATCCACTTTGATCATTTAAATTGCATCCTCATTTTCTTCACCAGTACGGATACGGATAACACGCTCAACATCATAAACAAAAATCTTGCCGTCACCAATTTTGCCAGTTTGTGCAGTTTCAATGATCGCTTCAATGCATTGTTCAACTTGCTCATCTGGCACGATGATTTCCATTTTCACTTTTGGCAGGAAATCTACCATATATTCTGCACCACGATATAGCTCAGTATGCCCTTTTTGCCGACCAAAACCACGCACTTCGGTGACTGTCATTCCCGTAATACCAATATCTGACAAACTTTCACGCACATCATCAAGTTTGAAAGGTTTAATAATTGCTTCGATTTTTTTCATAAAACTTTCCTATTTCTGACCGCACTTTAGTAGCTTTCACGGCGTGCCGATTTCGGTCTAAAACTTTCAATCACTTCGGGTTTAGTATCAATATAAATGCCATCAATCAGTTGTAAACAATAAGGTACAGCGCTAAAAATGCCTTTCACAATCACTTTACCATGCTCATCTTTGACCCCTTCCAACGTTTCCTTAATTGCTTTAGGTTGACCTGGTAAATTTAAAATCAAACTATTTTTGCGAATAACTCCCGCTTGGCGTGACAAAATTGCAGTTGGTACAAAATGTAAGCTAACTTGACGCATTTGCTCCCCAAAACCTGGCATTTCACGATCCGCTACGGCTAAAGTTGCATCAGGGGTTACATCACGTTTTGCTGGACCTGTTCCACCTGTTGTCAAGACTAAATGACAATGGCAGTCATCTACTAACTCACATAAAGTTTTTTCAATTTGTTCTTGCTCATCTGGAATCAAACGTGTTTCAACCTCGAATGGCTCACATAATGCCTTGGCTAACCATGACTGTAATTCTGGGATCCCTTGATCTTGATAAACCCCTTGCGAGGCACGATCAGACACTGAAACTAAACCAATCTTTAAAAGTGCGGTCATTTTTCCCTCTTTTTATCATTAAACCCAATAATATCTGACAACATGAAAAAAAATTGGTGCAGCAAAACATAGGCTATCCATCCTATCTAACATTCCTCCATGCCCACTAATCATGTTCCCCCAATCCTTGACTCCCATACTGCGTTTAATCGCAGACATAACCAGCCCGCCTAAAAAGCCCATCAAGCAAATTAATAAGCTAATTAAGATAGCTTGAATAGGCGTAAACGGTGTTAACCAATATAGTAATCCACCTAGAATTGATGCACTAATCACACCGCCAACAAAGCCTTCGACTGTTTTTGATGGTGATAATGTTGGAGCAATTTTATGTTTACCAAACAATTTGCCCCAAACATATTGCAGCACATCACTTGCTTGTACGACTAAGATTAAGAAAATCATCAGTAACAAATGCTTACCTTCAAAGCCTGCAATGTCTAACGTTAAAATAGCGGGAATATGTGAAATACAAAAAACAGAAATCATAATCGCCCACTGTACTTTAGTTGAGCGATCTAAGAAATGTGATGCATCGCCTAACAACGCAGATAAAATCGGTAAAAATAGGAACGCATAGACAGGAATAAAAATAGTAAACATACTAAACCAATCAATCGCGATAAAATAATATTGCACAGGCAATATCACATAAAAACACGCAGCTAACGCAAGATGATCACCACGACGAATATAAATCAAAGAGAGGAACTCACGTAATGCCATAAAAGAAATTAAGAAAAATAAAGCAATGACACCATAAAAACCCATAAAAGCGGCAGTAAAAATGATTAAAATCATTACCCACCATGCATTAATACGTGCATTGAGATTATCAATCACAGTATGTGGTGTTGAAAAGCCTACTTTCCATTTAAGTGCATAGCCAATAGATGATGCAATAATAAGTGTAAAAATTAATCCCCAGAAGAGTTGCCACATTTCCATTTTATTCTCCTTTATGCTTTGGGTTTAATGCTAACAAGGCTTTTTCTGCACGCATTAAAAAATCGCCCTTTTCCTCACCTTGTTGATAACATAATGGTTCACCCAAATATAAATCACACAACAATGGAATAGGTAGCATAAAACCTTTTGGTAACACATTATGCATATTACTAATCCAAACAGGTATCAGTTCTAAATCAGGATTCTGTTTAGCAACATGATATAATCCACTTTTAAACGGTTGTAGCTGGACATCATCATCGGTTTTACGGGTGCCCTCAGGGAAAATAATCAACGAACTTTCTTGCAGTACTTCACTGATCTTATCTGTAATCGCTTTAGGATCATTACCACCACGCTCGATCAATAACATATTAAATACTTTCTCAGCTAAGAAGCGACGTACTTTGCCTTTACTCCAGTAATCAGCTCCTGCAACAGGTCGCGTATTTTTACGCACCTCATAGGGTAGAGATACCCACAATAAAATAAAATCGCCATGACTATTATGATTGGCATAATACAAACGATTTTTACCGTTTGTTTGTTGTGAGATATTTTTTTGCGCTCGAACCCCTGTAATAAAAGAAGTAAAGCGACAGAGAATAAAATCGATAAGTTTAGCGAGCATTGTCTTCTCCTTGTTGTATACTAGTTGGCGTATCAAATGCAGCCGCTTTTTGAAGATTGTCTGCTGAGTTAAATCGAGGTAGCTCAGCTAATCCACTTCGAACACGTTTCACACAAGTTAGTACGAGCAATACAATCACACCCCAAGCTACCCAATATAACCAATCAGGTAATTGTGGTAAAAAAGTATACACTAAACCAAGTAGTCCAAATAAAAAAGCTCGGTCACTTTTACCTAACGGGCCATCATAACGACGTGTTTGTCCCTGAACTTGCCCTAACACACCACAAAATTCAGTGAGCGCAGCCAACCAAATAATCAAACCAATTAATAGAGGATCGAAAGGTGCAATGAGTGCAAATGGCAAATATAACGCAGCATCAGAAACCACATCCGTTACTTCATTTAAATAACCACCCAAACGTGATTTTTGATTAAACTCACGTGCCAGCATGCCATCAATCGCATTCAATGCCATTCGTACGAATAACCAAATTGGGATCAAAATAAACAACCAATGTACCGAAGCTAGGGTGCTTAATAAGATCCCTAACACGACTGAAATAGCGCAAGCAAGCAAAGTCACTTGATTAGCCGTCACACCTCGATTTGCTAATTTAACTACTGAAGGGCGCAGTATATTTTGAAATTTTGGCTTTAAATCATAAATACTCATTTTTCCCTCCTCTACTTAGAACGGAAACAATAAAGGAATTAAAAATACACTCACTACCATCACTAATAAAGTAAAAGGCACCCCAACTTTAACAAAGTCTGCAAACTTATAGCCACCTGGACCAAGCACCATTGTATTGACAGGCGAGGAAACGGGGGTCATAAATGCCGCAGAGGCCGCTACAGCAATAATCATAGCAAATGGCATAGGTGAAACCTGTAATTGATGGGCAATCGTAATTGCAATAGGCGCCATTAAAATAGCAGTTGCAGTATTAGAAATAAATAAACTCACTGCAGCACAAAGCAAGAATAAGCTGACTAACACAGCATGTAATCCCAATCCGCCTACCGCCTCTAGCATTAATTTTACAGCTAAATCTACCCCACCCGTTTTTTGTAAAGCAATAGAAAATGGCATCATGCCGACAATGAGGACTAAGCTAGACCAATGAATAGATTCATAAGCACTTTTACCATCAACACAACGAAAATAACCTAGCATTAAACAAGCAATCAACGCAGCAATCACATTGGGGACAACGCCTGTTACCATCAATACGACCATTGTCAAAATTGAAAATACTGCATGTGGTGCTTGGCTTGCAGCAGGTACAGCCCGTTCTATTTCTAACGGATAATTGAGAACATAAAAATCTTTAGTATGATGTTGCATTTGCTCAATCGCCTTCCAATCACCAACTACTAAAATTAGATCACCTAAAGAATAGCTTACTTCAGAAAAATTCCCCGTAAGTACTTCACCATCACGTTTTACACCAACAACATTTAAACCAAATTGTGAACGGAAACGTAATTCTGCAGTCGTCTTACCAATACAATCCGAATCAGGCACTAAGGTAATTTCGGCCATGCCAATAGATTTTGCTTGCTGAGAAAAATTCTGTGTTCTAATTTCAGCCATTTCTAACTGGTTTTCTTGACAAAATTGTTCAAGATCGAGATCTGGATCACTAATATCCATCAATAAAATATCTTTCTCACGCACTTCAGATGTCCCTAATGCGGCAATAAAACTTGGTCTGAAGCGTTTCCAACGCTCAATTGCTAGGACGTTTAAGCCATAACTAGAACGTAAATGCAATTCATCTAAGGTTTTACCAATAAATACAGAGCCTTTTTTGACCACAAGACGTTTGGTCCGCTCACGCAAGCCATATTCATCAATCAGATCGTTCATAGAACGTCTACTTGTATCTTTTGTTGTAGTTTCATTAGGTTCAGTGAGCCAACGACGTGCCACTAACATATACAAAATCCCCATAGTAAGTACAACTAACCCTATAGGCGTAAAATCAAAAAATTTAAAACGAAACTCTGTATTACGGATTAATTCAGCATTGACTACAAGATTAGGCGCTGTAGCAATTAAAGTCATCATGCCACTAATAAGACCTGCCACACTCAGCGGCATCATAAGACGTTTTGGAGAAATGTTCATTTGCTGACAAATGACTAATACCACAGGAATGAAAATGGCAACAATTCCTGTTGAGCTCATAAATGACCCTAAAATTGCAACAGCCAACATCAATAAAATCAGTACTTTCGTTTCATTATTGTTAGAGGCTTTCAATAGCCACTCACTTACTTGGTAAGCAATTCCTGTTCGTACTATCCCTTCTCCAACAATAAACAACAACGCAATTAAAATGACATTTGGATCACTAAAGCCTGCTAGTACTTCATTAACTGTCAAAATCCCACTTAAGGAAAATGCAACTATCACTAGTAAAGCAACCACATCCATACGGATTTTATTACGTACAAATAATATAATGGCACCCAATAAAAGTGCTAATACCCAGAATAATGGGCTTCCCCATAGTTCATTTTGCAAGCTGAGATCCACGATGCACTCCCCTAGTTAACTTGTTGATTAATTATACATTATCGAATAGTTTTCGCACAGGGGCAAAGCTACGTCTATGCTGAGGTAAAGGCCCAAATTCCGCAAGTTTTTCTAAATGCAATTTGGTTGGATAACCTTTATGTTGTGCAAACGCATATTGTGGATATTGTTGATCGAGTTCTTTCATCTCCTGATCTCTCGCAACTTTAGCCAAAATTGAAGCAGCACTGATTTCTGCCACAAGACTATCACCTTTCACAATGGCTTGTGCTGGTATTTCTAAATTTGGTACACGATTACCATCAACTAAAACCAAGTGTGGTGAAATTTTTAAATTTTCTACCGCTCTTTGCATCGCTAGCATCGTAGCATGTAAAATATTCAGCTCATCAATTTCCTCAGGCTCTGCACGCCCTAAGCTCCAAGCCAGTGCTTTTTGTTTAATTTCCTCTGCTAACAATAAGCGTTTTTTTTCAGATAACTTCTTGGAATCTTTTAATCCCTCGATTCGCTTATTAGGATCTAAAATAACAGCAGCTGTAACTACTGGACCAACAAGAGGACCTCGCCCTACCTCATCAACACCTGCAATTAACTCAACTCCCACAGGGTATTTAAATTCCATACTACTTCCTTATTCTGCTAATAAATCTACTACTGCCTGAGCTGCTTGTTGATCTGCATCACATTGAATCAACTTATGTAAATCAATAAAGCGCTGGATTAGCTGATGACGTTGTTGCAATGCACTTGCTTCCTGACTTAAATAGATAGAAAGCTTTTCAGCTAATTTCTCAGGAGTGCAATCTTCTTGAATTAATTCAGGTACAAGCATTTCATTGGCTAATAAGTTAGGCAGCGAAACATATTCTGTTTTAACTAAACGTCTAGCAAGAAAATAAGTTGTGCTTTTCATCCGATATCCAACAACCATTGGTGATTTACATAACATCGCTTCTAGAGCAGCAGTTCCAGAAGCAAGTAACGTTGCCTCTGCTACTATCATAGCTTGACGGGCTTTACCATCTAGCAAAATGACATCCAGTTCTGGCGCCACTTGTGATTTAATCTGTTCAAATTGCTGACGACGTTTAGTGTTTACTAAGGGGATCAAAAACTGTAAATCTGGATACAGCTGTTTTAATTGCTGAGCAGCTTGTAAGAAAGGGGCTGTTAAGAAATCGACTTCTGAACGACGACTACCGACTAAGATCGCAACATAACGTTGTTTCTCGTCTAACTGTAAGAATTCACAAGCTTCATAGCGACTTGGCTTCAATGCAATTGCATCTGCCATAGTATGGCCAATAAAACGACAAGGTACATCAAAATTATCATAAAATGCTTTCTCAAAAGGTAAAAAAGCCAATACTAAATTAGTCGCTTTCGCTATTTTATAAATACGATTTTGTCTCCACGCCCAAACTGATGGGCTAACATAATGAATAGTTTTAATTCCCTGCTGCTTTAATTTTAATTCAACATCAATATTAAAATCGGGTGCATCAATACCAATAAAAATATCAGGTTTCTCGACTAACATCGTTTGAATTAACTGGCGACGAATTTTTAATAAACGAGGCAAATGTTTTACAACTTCGGCGAGCCCCATTACTGAAAGCTCTTCCATATCAACTAAAGTTTCACACCCTTCAGCTAACATATGCTGTCCAGCAATACCAATAAAACGGGCATTAGGATAATGAATTTTTAAACTACGAATGAGTCCCGCGCCAAGAATATCACCAGATACTTCACCTGCCACAATTGCAATAGTTGGATTTGATTTTTTTAATGGTTCCATATTCAGATCCTAAATAAAAAATAACCGCACTTTTAACCTGAAAAAGTGCGGTCGATTTTTGTAAAATTTTAGTGAATTAACGAATAATTCCACGTGTTGAACGTTTGAAAAATTCAACAAAGAAACTAATTGCCGATTCTTTCGCCGCTACTTGTTCAATTTCAGGTAACACTTCTTCTAATGTCTTACCACTGCGGTAAATTAATTTATATACATTACGAACAGCATGTAATGTCGGTTTATCAAATCCCCGACGTTTTAACCCTTCAATATTGACGCCAAATGGTTTTGCATGATTCCCTTGTGCCATCACATAAGGAGGAACATCTTGACTCACCATTGAGCCACCACCTAGCATTACATGGGCACCTATAATGACAAATTGATGAATAGCTGACATCCCGCCTACAATAACAAAATCATCCAATTCAACATGACCCGCAAGAGTAGCATTATTCGCTAAAATACAACGATTTTTAATCCGACAGTCATGTGCGACATGTACATTTACCATTAATAAATTATCATCGCCAATAATAGTGACACCACCACCTTGAATTGTACCACGGTGAATAGTCACGCTCTCACGAATACGGTTACGATTACCGATAATCGTTCTTGTTGGTTCGCCTTGATATTTTAAGTCTTGGTTAGTATCGCCAATACTTGCAAATTGAAAAATTTGGTTATCATAACCGATTTTAGTAATGCCTTTAACGACAACATGAGAATGTAAAACTGTTCCGCGACCAATCTCAACATCTGCACCAACGATACAGAAAGGACCGATAACAACATCTTCACCAATTTTAGCGCCATCTTCAACAATAGCTGTTGGATGAATTTTTGCTGTTGAATGGATCATTCTTGACTCCTTATTTATTATGCTGGGCGGCGAGCACACATTAATTCAGCTTCACAGACAACTTGCCCATCCACTGTAGCAACACCTGTAAAACGTGTTACTCCACGACGCTCTTTTACAAAGTGAACCTCTAAAATCATTTGATCACCTGGTAAAACTGGGCGTTTAAAACGCGCATTATCAATTGCCGCAAAGTAATATAATTCATTTTCTAATTTACGATGCGTAATACAAGCTAGCACCCCTGTCGCTTGTGCCATTGCTTCTAAAATAAGTACACCAGGGAAAATCGGCTGTTCAGGGAAATGCCCCGTAAAACAAGGCTCATTTACACTCACATTTTTTACTGCTTTTAACCACTTACCTGCTTCATAATCTATTACACGATCCACAAGTAAGAACGGATAACGATGTGGCAGTAAGGTCATAATTTCATTTGCTTCAATGGTTTTTACTACAGTATTTTCAGTTGTCACAATAGTACCTTTAATTAAAAATAAAATGATAAAAATAGCTGAATTATACGGTATTTAACCGCCCAATACAAAACGAACCGCAAAAAAGTGCGGTTCGTTTTACGTTACTTCTTCTCAAATTGCTTTTCTAAGGCTTTCAGACGTTTATTTATACCATCTATTCCTAAAGTCAATGCAGCTGTTTTGCGCCATTCTTTATTTGTTTGTAAAGGAATTCCTGAAGAATAAACACCAGGTTCAGTAATAGGCCTCATCACCATTCCCATTCCAGTAATTGTGACTTGATCACAAATTTCCATATGCCCATTTATTACACTAGCACCACCGATCAAACAATAACGCCCAACAGTCAAACTACCTGCCATAATCACACCACCTGCAACTGCAGTACCCGTTCCAATATGTACGTTATGTGCAATTTGGCATAAATTATCAATAATTACATTATCTTCAATGACTGTCGCATCAAGAGCACCACGATCAATACAAGTACAGGCACCAATTTCAACATGGTTGCCAATAATCACTTGACCAACTTGCGGAATCTTAATCCAACGCCCTCGATCATTTGCATAACCAAAACCATCACTACCAATGACAGCTCCTGATTGAATTAAACAATGTTGTCCAATTTCAACATCATGGTAAACACTGACATTTGCCCAAAGCTGAGTATGTGCACCAATTTTAGTATTTTTACCAATAAAACAGTTTGCACCAATTACTACGTTATCGCCTAGTTCAACGTTCTCTTCAATCACTGCATTTGCGCCAATTGATACGTTGTCTCCTAATATCGCAGTCTCAGAGATAACAGCGGTTGGAGCGATATTTGAAGCTGCCTTTGGCGTTTTATCCATATATTGTGCTAAAACAGCATAAGCAACATAAGGATCTTTAACAATTAACAAATTACTCTCTTCTGCACAAAATTCAACATCTGCCTCTGAAACGACTAAAACAGCTGCTTTTGACTCAGACAATAATGTACGAAATTTCGCGTTGGAAATAAAAGTAAGTTGCTTATCACTCGCTTTATCTAAAGGTGCAATACTTTCAACAACAACATCGGCGTTACCACGAATGGTAGCGCCGATTTGTTGTGCTAATTCTTGTATAGAATAGACTCGCATTATTTAGCCTGTGTTGCAGGAATCGCTTTTAAAACATCTTCAGTAATATTTTTTGCATCATCTGCAAATACTACTGCGCTTTCATTTAACACTAATGTGAATTTTTTCTCTTTAGCAACATTATTTACTGCTGTTTGAATACTATTGACTAATTTTGTAGTTTCCTCACGCTCACGTTTTGCGTAATCTTCTTGATACTTATTCACTTCTTCATCATGAGCAACAACAAGTTTGTTGATTGCTTCTTGTTCAGCGGTTCCTAACTTATTGATCTCATCTTCACGTTTTTTAATATCTGCACTACGTAATTTTGGAGCCTCTTTTTGTAAAGCAGCAATTTTTGCTTCTACTTTTTTCTGTGATGCAGCAATTTTTTCATCTACTTGCTTTTTATTTTCTGCAAGTTTCTCCACTCTTTCTTTAAACTCAGATTCTAATTTCTCAGCAACCATTTTACGGTCAGGGTGATTTTGGAATAAATAATCCCCGCTTACAAACGCAATATTCTCACTTGCTAAAGCTAAAGAAGAAGTAAATGCTAAAGCTAAAGAAAGTGCGGTTACTTTTAATGTTTTTTTCATTGGTTCATTTTCCTATTAAGTAAATAATATTAAATAATATTCTATGCTCTTATTTCAAGGCACAGATATTTATTTAGACTACAAATTTTGTCATAAGTTCCAATATGTTATTAGAATGTTCCCCCAATACTAAATTGGAACTGTTCAATTTCATCACCTTGATATTTTTTAATTGGTTTAGCATAAGAAAAGACTAAAGGACCAATTGGTGACTGCCACTGTAGTGCCACACCTGCAGATGCACGAACACGTGTTGGATCGCTATAGTCTGGTAATTTCAAATTAGCAAATTTTGCTTTATCTTCTGATTTCCAACGTGTATTCCATACACTTGCGGCGTCAACGAAGAATGATGTTCTTACAGAATTTTGATTTTTATCAGCAACAAATGGGGTTGGTACAATTAACTCCGCACTTGCAGTTAACATGGCATTACCACCTATAATATCCGAACTTGGTACACAGTAACCTTGACAATTTTTACCTAAATAAATTGCATTCGGTCCAATTGCACCATAAGCAAACCCACGTAAGCTTCCGATACCGCCTGCACTATAATTTTGATAAAATGGTAGACGTTTATCACCAAATCCATCCGCAAAAGAAGCACTAATACGGCTAGAAACAACCCAACCATGTTCACGATCAAGTGGGTAAAAACCTTGTGCTTCAGCATTTAGTTTATAATATTTGTTATCTGATCCTGGAATAGTAATTCGTCCACCTACATTTGCTCTAACCCCCTTAGTTGGGAAATAGCCTCTGTTTAAGCTGTTATAATTCCATCCAAAAGAAAGATCAAAATCATGTGCTTTAAATGTCCAATTATCATATTTCATTGCAGATAAATAAAGCTCACGATTATATTCAGGCACAACATTTTTTAACTTATTATAAGTATAGCCAACGCCTAAATAATAAGAGTTATTTTCGTTTACAGGAAAACCTAGTGTTAAATTTCCACCATAAGTAGTACGCCCATAAGAAGCTGAAGTGCTACTTTTCGAGCTATCGTATTCCTCAAAAAAGACATTACCACCTAAGCTTACGCCATCTTTAGTAAAGTATGGTTCGTTATAGCCTAAATTAATCGTTGTACCATAATCATTGCGTGAACCACCTAAACTAATTGATGAACCCATTCCCAAGAAATTATCTTGTTTAATACTTGCCTGATAACTTAAACCACTTTCGGTACCATAACCAATACCAAAGTTAATGCTACCTGTATTACGCTCTTTCACTTTATAAATTACATCTACTTGATCTGAGCCAGGAATAGCTTCGGTTCTTGTTTCAACACTTTCAAAGAAACCTGTACGATCTAAACGTAATTTACCTAACTCAACTAACTCTGAAGAAAGCCAGGCACCTTCTTGCTGACGCATTTCTTGACGTAGTGTACTATCAGCACTAACGGTATTACCTTCAAAACGAATTTGACGAACAGTATAGGTTTTACCTGCTTCAACGATAAAATCTAATGAAATTGTTTTATTTTGTTCATCAAAAGTAGGGTGTACATTGACTTGTGCAGTTGCATAACCTCTTTCACCTAATTTTGCTTTAATACGTTGCTCAACATCTACGACATCAACTCGGCGAAAAGGACCATTGATTTGGATAGTCTCTAGAACAGGAGTAAGCTCATCAGACATGCCTCCAACATCGCCAATAATACGCGCATTTTTTACAGTAAATAAATCACCTTCTTTAACCTTTATTTTGACACGAGCTTCCTTTTTAGATTCATCTAATTGAATATCAGTATCTAAGATTTGGAACTGTGCATAACCACGATCTAAGTAGTAGCTACGTATTGTTTCAAGATCTTTGTTAAACTGAGTTTGATCAAATTTATTACCAAAAAGTTTCCACCAAGAATCAGTTTGCAACTCCATTTGATCAACTAATTTACCTGTGCTAAAAACAGTATTGCCTTCAAATGTAATATCTTTAAATAAAGCCACATCATCTTCAACAATTTGAATTTTAACTTCAGCACGATTATTTGGTAGAGTATTCACAATCGTATCTACTTTTGCATTGTAACGGCCAACACTATGGTAATGATCAAGAATACCTTTACGGAATTCTTCTAATTTTGCACGATTTAAAACATCGCCTACTTTAAAACCATTTGCATCTAAATTTTGCTTTAATGCGTCATCAGGAATAGATTTATTACCATCTAAGACTACGTCTGCAATAATTGGTTTTGGCATAACAGTCACAACTAACGTATTACCTTCTCGTGTTGCTCTAACATCATCATATTGACCAGTCAAAAATAATTTACGTACGACATTAGCAATATCATTATCTGTTGCACGTTGTCCAACTCGGACAGGGAGAGAGGCTAATACATTCCCTTCCATGCCTACTTGAACACCGTCTACACGAATATCTTTAACAACAAAGGGCGCAGCAAATACACTGGCTGAACCAAATAGTAAGCTCGCAATTAAAAGTTTTTTCATTGTGAATGTTATCCTGTAAGTAAAAAATGAATTATAAACGTAAAAAATCATTAAATAAGGCAAAGCTCATCAATGCAATTAATAATGCTGCCCCAATTCGATAACTTACGTTTTGAATGCGTTCAGAAAGCGGTTTACCACGTACTGCTTCTGCTGCTAAAAAAACTAAATGGCCTCCATCGAGTACAGGCAGAGGAAATAAATTCATAATGCCTAAATTAACACTGATAAGTGCCATAAAGCCTAAATAATAAATAAAACCAATTTCAGAGGATATACCCGCACCTTTTGCAATAGAAATTGGCCCACCTAAATTATTCAAAGATAAATCACCAGTAAACAATTTACCGATTACTTTAATCGTTAACCATGAAAGCTGGACAGTCTTCTCTACCGCTTTTTGTAAGGCTTCCAGAATATCATATTTTAGCTCTGTTCGATACTTATCAGAGATTGGATCAGCGGTAGGTGCAATACCAACATACCAATTCCCTTTTTTATTTAGCTCTGGTGTAAGTAGTGTTGAAAAAAACTGTCCTTCACGCTCAACCTTTACTGTAAAGGGTTTGCCAGCTTGTACCAACTGAAGAAAATCTTGCCAACTAATGAGGTTTGAGTTTTCATAAATTTTATCGCCGACTTTCAAACCCGCTTTATATGCAGGGGAATCAGTTTGGACCTTAGACAAAGTCATTTCGACTTTAGTTCGAACTGGTTGTAAACCTAATGCTGTTATTGCACTTTCTTTTTCTGGATCAAAACGCCAACCTGATGTATTAAGTATTTTTTGATATTCAATATCAGAACTGAAAGGCGAGACAGTGAGGACAATTTGTTGGTTACCTAATTTAGTGGCTAACAACATATTAATTGTTTCCCAATCAGTAGCACGACTACCATCAATCGCCCTAATCTCAAACTGTGGCTCAATCTGTGCTTGAGCAGCAATAGAATTTGGAGTGATTTCTGCGATTACGGGTCTTACACTAGGAATCCCAACGGTATAAATAGTAAAATAAGCTAAAATTGCAAATAAAAAGTTAGCAATAGGGCCAGCTGCAATCACAAATGCGCGTTGGGCTACAGTTTTTTGGTCGAATGCCTGTGATTTTAATTCCATAGGAACATTTTCATTACGACCGTCTAACATTTTGACATAACCGCCCAAAGGGATAACAGACAAAGCAAACTCCGTCCCATACTTATCTTTACGTGACCATAACACTTTTCCAAATCCGATAGAAAAACGGTGTACTTTTACACCACATTTTCTAGCAGCCCAAAAATGACCATATTCATGTACTGCTACTAAGACACCAATAACAATAATAAAGGAAACAAATGACCACAAAAACGACATAATTCTTTATTCCTAACTAAATGCTAAATAACAAAAAAATAAAAATAAGCAAAGAACGGAACAGCAGCAGTTAAGCTATCGATACGATCTAAAATTCCACCATGTCCTGGAATTAGTTGACTACTATCCTTAATACCACTTTCACGCTTAAACATACTTTCTGTGAGGTCACCCAAAATAGATACTGCAACTGTTGCAACAGAAAGTAGAATAAAAGCAGGTGTCGATACGTTTGATAATAAATTTTGTTGAGTAAATTGAATGAAAACTGTTGCCAATAAACCCGCCGTTAATAATCCACCAAAGACACCTTCCCAACTTTTACCTGGTGATACTTTAGGTGCTAATTTATTCTTACCAAATTGACGTCCCGCAAAATAAGCACCTGAATCAGCGCTCCACACTAAAATGAAGACATACAATAAAAGAACTAAGCCATGATATTGATCGGTAACATAATGATCTAAACGTAAACGTAATACGCCGACTAAGAAAGGGACAAGAGTAAAAAAAGCAAATATAACTTGCAGTAATTTATTTTTTCCCCAACTGACTGCCGATTTAGGATAAGTAACAACTAAACTCAATGCAATTCCCCACCATATCACAGAAGAAAAAAGCATGAGTGAGATATAACCCTCAAAAACACGTCCTGCATTCAGATAATGACTTTCACCATAAATCCATAAAAATAAAAATGCAGCTGCAACCCCCGTCATACCTAAACGCCAGAAAGGTAGTTTAAAGTGTAAAAATTGGCTCCATTCCCAAACTCCAAGAACGACAACCGTACCAACAGCAAGTGCTAAATAGAAAGGAGAAAAGAAAAACAATGCAACAAATACAATTGCAATCAAAATAATTGCAGACAAGACACGTTCTTTAAGCAAAATGTAATCCTCTTATTATTCTAAGCCACCAAAACGGCGATGGCGTTGTTGATAAGCAATAATCGCTTTATTAAATTCCTTTTCGTTAAAATCTGGCCAAAGCACATCTGAAAAATAAAGCTCAGCATAAGCAATTTGCCATAATAAAAAATTACTAATTCGTTGTTCTCCACTTGTTCTAATCAGCAAATCTACTTGTGGCTGCTCTTTAGTAACTAAACAACGTTGTAATAACTCTGCATTAATCTCTGAAACTTCAATTTTATTATCTTTAACTTGTTGTGCTAAATTTTGTGTTGCTTGTACAATATCCCAACAACCACCATAATTTGCTGCAATATTTAATGTTAAAGCAGAATTATTTTCTGTTAATTTTTCCGCTCGTGCGATCTTATTTTGTAAGTTAGCACTAAATCCTGCGACATCACCAAGAATATTCAACTTAATGTTATTATTATGCAATTTTTTTACTTCTAGATCCAAAGCCTGCATAAATAAAGTCATTAAAGCACTGACCTCTTGTTCTGGGCGTGTCCAGTTTTCACGACTAAATGCATAGAGAGTAAGGACTTTTATTCCTATCTTACCTGCATAAGATACAGCTTCACGCACGGCTTTTATTCCATTTTTATGACCAAAAATACGCATTTTGCCTTTTTGTTTAGCCCAACGCCCATTTCCATCCATAATAATTGCAACATGTTGTGGAATATTGTTTGGATCAAGTTCTATCATATATTTTAAAATCTCTGACCGCGCTTTGCCGCCACTATACCATAAGGGATAGTGATGTTAAAAACTTAAAATTATTGTTTTTGCTAATTCTCGCGCTTTTTGATCAACATCTAATACATCTTCAACACATGTAATTTTTTGTGGTACTATATTATCCACAACCTGCTGATTTACCTGTGCAATTTCGTTAAATTTTATCTGATAATTTAAAAAACTTTCTACTGCAATTTCATTTGCAGCATTCATTGCTGTAGTGGCATATTGACCTGCAGCGAATGCATCTATCGCTAATTTTAAGCATGGATAACGCTGATAATCTGGCTGAATGAAAGTCAGACCATTTAACTGGTAAAAATCTAACGGTTCAACACCAGCAAAAATCCGATTTGGATACGCCATCGTTTCAGCAATAGGCGTTCTCATGTCTGGATTCCCCATTTGTGCGATTACACTGCCATCGATATAGCGCACCATTGAGTGAATAATAGACTGAGGATGGATAATTACTTCCATTTCATCAGCCTTAGCATTAAATAACCAACGTGCCTCAATATATTCCAGTCCTTTATTCATCATCGTTGCAGAGTCTACTGAAATTTTTCTCCCCATAGACCAATTTGGATGAGCCACAGCTTGTTCTGGCGTAATATGTGCAAACTCACTTAATTCTGTATAGCGGAAAGGACCGCCTGACCCTGTTAGTACAATTTTACTAATACCTAATTCAAGAAGAGAACAATAGCCAATTTGCTGCTGGGCTTCTGGTGGTAGAGATTGAAAAATTGCATTATGTTCACTATCAACTGGCAACAATTTTGCATTACTACGGCGAACTTCATCAATAAATAATTGACCACAAGTCACTAAAGCTTCTTTATTAGCCAATAAAACACGCTTACCTGCTTTTATAGCAGATAAAGTTGGCAATAGACCTGCTGCACCAACAATTGCCGCCATAACCATATCGACCTCAGGATGAGCAGATAGTTCACAAATAGCAACTTGACCTGAGATTACTTTTGTTGAGCTTTGGTGAGCCTGTAATTTTTCAGCTAACTGTTTGGCGGCATTATTGTCATCTAGTGCCGCAAAATACGGTTGAAACTTCAAACATTGTTGGAACATCAACTCTACATTACGTCCACCAACTAATGCAAAAGCATGATATTTTTCAGGATTATGTTCAATCACGGATAAAGTACTAGTTCCAATCGATCCTGTTGAGCCTAATACAACGATATTTTGTTTATTTTGCATAAAATCCAAACCGCACTTTGAGTGTTAAACTAATTTTAATCAGAACTCTCTATTTTCTTTTTCAAAATAATAAAAGACGCAGTGAACCACTGCGCCTTTTATTTTAATCTATAATAAACAGTTTAGAAATCCAATAATTCTTTTTCTTTATCTGCTAATACTTCATCTACTTTTTTTACATAAGTGTCCGTGATTTTTTGAATCTCATCTTGTGCTTTACGTTCTTCATCTTCACTAATTTCTTTATCTTTCAATAATGCTTTAATTTGATCATTCGCATCACGACGAACGTTACGTACAGCAATTTTACCTTGTTCTGCTTCACCTTTTACGATCTTAATTAAATCACGACGACGTTCCTCTGTTAATGGAGGTAATGGTACACGAATAGTCGTTCCTGCTGATGATGGATTTAAACCTAAATCAGACGTTAAAATCGCTTTTTCTACCGCACTAATTAAACTACGATCAAATACAGTCACAGCCAATGTACGTGCATCTTCAGCAACGACGTTCGCTAATTGGCGTAACGGTGTTGGCGAACCATAATATTCTACTTGAATACCGTCAAGTAAACTTGGTTGTGCACGCCCGGTACGTACTTTAGAAATATGGTTTTTAAAGGTTTCTAAACTTTTTTCCATACGCGCTTGCGTATCTTTTTTAATTTCATTAATCACAAGAATTCCTTCTTTATAGTCAATAAATCTGAATTAATCACTTTGCTGTAAGTTTAATCTAAATTGATATAAAAATCACGATAACATTTTAGTCACAAATTAATGTGCCTTCAACTTCTCCTAAAATAACACGACGCAATGCACCTGATTTCCCCATATTAAAGACACGAATTGGCATATTATGGTCACGTGCAAGAGTAAATGCAGCTAAATCCATCACTTGTAGTTCTTGTTCAATGACATCTGCATAATTGAGTTTATTATAAAGTACCGCATCAGGGTTTTTCGTTGGATCGCAATTATATACTCCATCAACTTTAGTCGCCTTTAATACAACATCAGCTTCAATTTCAATACCACGTAAACAAGCTGCTGAATCTGTAGTAAAAAATGGGCTCCCAGTTCCTGCTGAAAAAATCACAACGCGTTTTTCGCGTAACATTTTGATCGCTTCAGACCAGTTATATGTATCACAAATACCATTTAATTGAAAAGCAGACATCAATTTTGCATTAACTTCTGCACGGTGCAATGCATCACGCATAGCAAGTCCATTCATCACTGTTGCCAGCATACCCATATGGTCACCAACAACACGATTCATACCTGCTTTTGCGAGTTTTGCGCCACGGAACAAATTACCACCGCCAAGAACAACCCCAACTTCAACGCCCATTGCAACTAATTCTTTAATCTCTAATGCCATTCTATCTAAGATCGAAGGATCAATACCGAAACCTTCATCACCTTGTAATGCTTCACCACTGAGTTTTAATAAGATTCGTTTATAAATTGGTTGGCTCATTTCGTACCTCTTTTTATTCTGTAAGCAACAAATTATCGTTATTTTTGACCGCACTTTGTATCAAGTTCTCAAAAGAGACGTCAGTGCTAATATCCATCTCTCCGATAAAGAAAAGGCGAGTTACCTCGCCTTAATTTAGAAATTAGATTTTTTGCATTGCGGCAACTTCTGCTGCGAAGTCAGATTCTACTTTCTCGATACCCTCACCTACTTCAAAACGAATGAAGTTAGTGACATCCGCACCATTTTCTTTTAAGAAGTCACCGACAGATTTAGACGGATCCATCACGAATGGTTGACCTGTTAATGAAACTTCACCAGTGAATTTCTTCATACGACCTTCAACCATTTTTTCTGCAATTTCACGTGGTTTACCAGATTGCATAGCAATGTCAACTTGGATTTGACGCTCATGTTCAACAACATCAGCAGGAACATCAGATGGGTTAACATAGTCTGGACGGCTTGCTGCAACATGCATTGCAACTTTTTTAAGTAATTCGTCGTCTGCGTTTTTACCTGCAACTAATACACCGATTTTAGCACCATGTAAGTATGAACCCAGAACATCGCCATCTAAGAATTGAACACGACGAATATTCATATTTTCACCGATTTTAGCAACTAATGCAGCACGTTTTTCCTCAAACTGTGCTTGAAGAGCTTCAATTGCTACACCTTTATTTGCTAATGCGAAATCAGCTACTTCATTTGCTAAACCTAAGAAACCTGCATCTTTCGCAACGAAGTCAGTTTCACAGTTCATTTCAACTAACACACCAAAACCTGCACCTACACGAGCAAGGATTACACCTTCTGCAGCTACACGGCCTGCTTTTTTAGCCGCTTTTGCTTGACCCGATTTACGCATGTTATCAATTGCCAATTCAATATCACCATTCGCTTCAACTAACGCTTTCTTACATTCCATCATACCCGCGCCAGTACGCTCACGAAGTTCTTTTACTAATGATGCTGTGATTTCAGCCATTTTTTAATCCTCTGTCCACTCTATTTCGTGCAAGTGTTTAAATGCACTTTGATATAAAAAAGCAGGGAACTTAATCAAGCCCCCTGCTAACCAATTAATCGTTGTGATTAATAATAAGGGCTTTCGCCTTATCTACTTGAATTATTCAGATTCTGCAACAAAACTTTCTTCAGATACAGTATTTTGATTGCGACCTTCTTTAACTGCCGCTGCTGCTGCTGAAAGATATAGTTGAATTGCACGTGCAGCATCATCGTTACCAGGGATAACGTAATCAACACCATCTGGATCTGAGTTAGTATCAACGATAGCAAATACTGGAATACCTAAGTTATTTGCTTCTTTTACCGCGATGTGCTCGTGGTCTGCACCAATGACAAATAATGCATCTGGTAAACCGCCCATCTCTTTGATACCACCAAGACTTAACTCAAGTTTCTCCATCTCACGAGTACGCATTAACGCTTCTTTTTTCGTTAATTTATCGAATGTACCATCTTGAGATTGAGTTTCTAAATCTTTTAAACGTCTAATTGATTGACGAACTGTTTTCCAGTTAGTCAACATACCACCTAACCAACGGTGGTTTACATAATATTGTTGACAGTCTAATGCTGCTGCTTTAACTGCTTCTGTTGCTGCACGTTTTGTACCAACGAATAAAATTTTACCGTTGTTACCTGCGATACGCGTTAACTCAACTAACGCATCATTGAACATAGGAACTGTTTTTTCTAAGTTAATGATGTGTACACCGTTGCGTGGTCCGAAAATGAATGGTTTCATTTTTGGATTCCAGTAACGAGTTTGGTGACCGAAGTGAACGCCAGCTTGTAGCATATCGCGCATTGAAACTTGTGCCATATAATATTTTCCTTTAAATTGGGGTTTAGCCTCCACATACCAAGTAAATCGACCGTTTGGCACCCCGATTTACCCTGAAGATATGTGTGTGATGTCTAAGTTAAAAATTAAATGTGAATGTTATTTTTTAAAAGTCAAAATAACGGGGTGCTTTATACCATAAAGAGCGGTCAAATTCTAGCAATTTTTTCACTTCAAACTCAATTTATGTTATAATTCCCAGCACATTACATATCTTTATGTTATAAGGGGATCGTAATGAAAAAAATAAGCTTTCTACTCGTAATTATTGCTATTGGTATTGGTTTCTACTGGCACCAATATCATCAAAAAATTGAGCCAACTAAATTTGCCCATTCAAATGGGCGTCTAGAATTTTCTCGCTTAGACATTGCAAGTTTATATGCAGGAAAAATTGATCAGGTTTTTGTCACTGAAGGCGAATATGTGACAAAAGATACTTTACTTGTTAGTCTTTCCTCTGACACTCTCCAAGCACAAGTGGATACTGCCGAAGCAAGAAAATTGCAAACACAACAAGTAGTTAAACGTACGCTAGCACAAATTGAAGCACAACAGCAACAACTCAAAACCGCACAACTTGATCTTGATAATGCAACACAATTGCGGCATAACAAATTAATCTCACAAACAGAACTAGAAAAACGACTCGCATTACGTGATGTAGCAAAAGCAAATTTACATGCTTTAGAAATTGCTACAACAGAAGCAGAAGCTGCTGTTGCACAAGCGAATGCACAACTCGTACAAGTCAAATCAATGCTAAATGATTTACAAATTAAAGCACCAAAAGCAGGGCGAGTTGAATATAAGTTAGTCGATAATGGTCATGTTATCCCTGCAGGACATAAAGTTGTCAGCCTACTCGATTTAACTGATGCGAGTATGAATATATTTCTCCCCGCACCAATCGTCAATCAAATTCCACTCAATACCGAAGCTCGTATTGTATTTGATGGACTAGATGCAGTTTTTCCTGCAAGAGTAACTTATGTCGCCGCAGAAGCACAATTCACACCTAAATTTGTTGAAACAGATACTGAGCGTGAAAAATTGATGTTTAAAGTCAAATTACAAATTCCCGATGATATTGCACAACAATACGCCAATTATCTAAAAGGCGGTATGACAGGTAATGGTTTCGTCCGTATCAACACTACTGACTGGACGCCTGAACTCCAAATTAAGCTACCAAAATAACAATAGAGGTACGCAATGGATGCTATTCGTTTGGTGAATGTATCACATTCTTACCAAAAAATGACGGCACTTGATCGTGTGTCCCTGAGTCTGCCGATAGGATGCACTGTTGGGTTAATCGGACCTGATGGCGTTGGAAAATCAACATTATTGTCTTTGATTGCTGGAGTGAAGATCATTCAACAAGGGCATATTGAGGTCTTTGGTTTAAATCAAGCAAATAAGACTGAACGTGAATCTTTACTGAAACGAATCGCATTTATGCCTCAAGGTTTGGGTAAAAATCTTTATCCAACTCTTTCTGTTTATGAAAATATCGAATTTCATGCACGTCTTTTTGGCTTAAATACACAGCAACGCCAGATACGTATTACACGCTTATTACATGCTACAGGCTTATCTCCTTTTGCACAGCGTGCTGCGGGCAAACTTTCTGGAGGAATGAAACAAAAGCTAAGTTTATGCTGTGCATTAGTTCATGATCCCGAACTATTAATTTTAGATGAGCCAACTACGGGAGTTGATCCATTATCACGCCGCCAGTTTTGGACATTAGTCAATGAGTTACGTAGTGAAAATCAAGATATGACTATCATTGTCGCGACTGCTTATATCGAAGAAGCTGAACAATTTGAATATTTAATCGCAATGGATGCTGGACAAATTCTACTTCACGCACCAACACAACAGGTGCTAAAAGCAACACAAGCAAATAATCTTGAACAAGCCTATATCAAATTACTACCAGAGTCTAAACAAACACACTGGGATTCGAGTCAAATCCCACCTTTTTTACCAGATCCTACCCAGCCATTTGCGATTGAAGCAGAAGGATTAACCAAAGTTTTTGGTGATTTTACTGCGGTAGATAACGTCAGCTTCCACATTCCGCAGGGTGAAATTTTTGGCTTTTTAGGCTCAAATGGATGTGGTAAAAGTACGACAATGAAGATGTTAACTGGATTATTAGATGCTACGGCAGGAAGTGCAACATTATTAGGTAACCCTATTGATTCAGGTGATATGCAGACACGCAAACAAGTAGGGTATATGTCACAAGCATTCTCACTTTATGAAGAGTTAACATTACGCCAAAATCTTATCTTACACGCTAGATTATATGAACTTGAAGGTGAAAAAGGACGAAAAGCAGTTAGCCAAGCATTAACTCAATTTCAGCTAGATGATATTGCCGATAGCTTACCTAGCGAATTATCACTAGGTATCCGTCAACGTTTACAACTTGCTGCAGCATGTTTACACCACCCTAAAGTACTTATTCTTGATGAACCTACTTCAGGTGTTGACCCTGCTGCACGTGATATGTTTTGGCAATACTTAGTCCAACTATCTCGATCAGAAAAAATGACTATTTTTGTCTCTACTCATTTCATGAATGAGGCGCAACGTTGTGACCGTATATCGTTAATGCATAAGGGGAAAGTCTTAGCGGTAGGTACTCCCGAACAATTATGTCAACAACGTAATGCAAAAACTTTAGAGCAAGCATTTATCAGCTTTTTAGCAGAACAAACTGCTGAACCAATATCACTACAAGTTACGCTAAACCAGCCTGTCACAGAGCAATTGAACAAGCGTCCAGCAGCTCTTGCACCTAATCCTGTGTTATCTTGGTTGAGTAATATCTGGACATTTGCACTACGTGAAAGTAAAGAAATTCTGCGAGATCGTATCCGCTTAGTCTTCGCAATTTTAGGTCCTATTCTTTTACTTTTTACTGGTAGCTGGGGAATTTCGTTTGATACGAATGAACTAAGCTTTAGTGTACTCGATCAAGATCAAAGTTATGAAAGTCGTCAACTTATTGAACAGTTTAGTGGTTCAGCTTATTTCAAAGCTCTTACACCACTTAAAGCGCGGTCGAATTTAAATGAATTTTTGAAGTCTGGAAAAGCAAGATTACTGATTGAAATCCCGCCAAATTTTGGACGCGATCTCTTACAACAACGTAAACCAGAAATCGCTTTCTATGTTGATGGTTCTATGCCTTTTACAGGCGAAAATATGGTAGCTCATATACAACAAATTCTGTTCCAATATCAAAAACAACTTTATCAACAAAATGGCATCATCTTACCTCAAATAGCTAATCTTGAAGTTAGATTTATGTATAACCAAACTTTCCGTAGTGTTAATGCTATTTCACCAGGATTAATCATGGTTACATTAATGTTAATCCCCTCTATGATGACAGCACTTGCTGTTGTACGTGAAAAAGAAATCGGTTCTATTACGAATCTCTATAGTTCCCCTGCCAGTGTTTTGCAATATGTTCTTGGTAAACAGCTCCCTTATATTTTTTTAGCTATGTTGAACTATTTAATGCTCGTTTCACTCGTAATTTGGGTCATCAAAGTCCCACTAACAGGATCTTTCTGGGCAATGAGCTTAGGGGCATTTTGTCTCATATTAGCCGCAACAGCTTTTGGTTTACTTATTTCTGCTTTTGTTAAATCTCAAGTTGCAGCTATTTTTGCTACGGCTATTATTACTGTCATCCCAACGATTAACTTTTCAGGTTTACTTTACCCCCGCTCAACAATCACTGGCATTGGTTATTGGATGGGAGTAGGTTTTCCAACTAGTTGGTATCACTTAATTAGCTTGGGTGCTTTTACGAAAGGTTTAGGTTTTAGTAGTTTTTTCGATTTATATCTCATACTACTACTCTTTTTTATAACTTATTTAGCAATCACTTGCCTGCTTTTAAAAAAACAGGAGAAGTAACATGCAACAATGGATAAAAAATGTTTATTTCTTATGTGGCAAAGAAATTCGTAGCTTTTTTAGTGACTTCACACTACTTATCCTTGTCATCATGATGTTTACTGTCACAATTTACTCAATTGCCAAAGGTATTACAACTGAAGTAAAAAATGCTTCAGTGGCTATTTTAAATGAAGATCGCAGCGCGCTTTCTTTTCATATTCAAGATGCGATGTTACCACCGCAATTTAATAAAGTTGTTGAAATCAAACCACAACAAATAGATACGGCTATGGACAATGGTGAGTATATTTTTGTACTAACTATCCCAGCCAATTTCACTGCCGATTTACTCGCGAACAAACAACCTGAACTACAACTATTAGTTGATGCAACAGCCATGTCACAGGCGGCCGTAGGTGCCAGCTATTTACAACAAATCATCAGACAACAAATTGTTGAGTATCTAAATAAAACACCAATAGACTATGACCTCATCACGCCTAAAATAAATGTCTTATTTAATAGTAATTTAAAAACAGAATGGTACATGCCAGTGACTCAAATCACTGGTAATTCAACATTACTGACATTAATTCTTGTGGGCGCTGCTGTTATTCGCGAAAGAGAGCATGGCACTATTGAACATTTATTAGTGATGCCTGTAAGTGCCAGTGAAATTGTTATTTCAAAAATTTTAGCTAATGGACTTATCATCCTTATTGCCGCATTTCTTTCTTTATATTTTGTTGTGCATAAATTCATTGATGTCCCCATTAATGGATCTATTGGATTATTTATTGCAACTGAAGCAGTATTCCTTTCTTCAATGGCGGGGCTCGGTATTTATCTCGCTACACATGCTCCAACAATGCCACAATTTAGCCTACTCTGTTTACCTGTATATATCGTCCTTTATTTACTTTCTGGCAGTTTATCACCATTAGAAAATATGCCACTACTGGTGCAATATATAATGCAACTTTCCCCCTTAACTCAATTTATTGCGATTGGTCAAGATGTGCTGTTTCGGGGAGCGGGTATGAATGTAATCTGGCCACGTGTTTTGATCATTACATTGATGGGAGCATTATTTATTCTCATCGCTATTTTACGTTTTAGAATTATGCTAGCTCGCCAAAACTAAGGAAAAACACTATGCAAAAAACACTTATTACACTTATTTTGAGCGTATTGTTAACAAGCTGTCAAAATACAAACATTGATTTGCCATCGCAGATCACATTACCAGCAAAATACACTCAAGAAACTATCCATTCTGGTCAACAAGCTATACAACAATGGTGGGAAAGTTGGCGTGATCCTCAACTGACAGATTTAATTCAACGAGGATTAGCACATAACCACGATATTGCAATTGCACAAAGTAAACTAACTGAAGCGCAAGCGATTGCTCAACTAGCACGTGC
Organism: Pasteurella canis; assembly: GCF_900454865.1. Lineage (GTDB taxonomy): Bacteria > Pseudomonadota > Gammaproteobacteria > Enterobacterales > Pasteurellaceae > Pasteurella > Pasteurella canis. The sequence goes on from NZ_UGTV01000015.1 coordinate 1,349,361, forward strand.
CTCATTATTTCCTAAATTAGCAGCAACTGGTAATTTGGGGAAAGCACATATAGATATTGAGCAGTTTAATATGCGCCCCCAAAATAGTATGGGTGGTGTCAGTATGGCTTGGGAACCTGATATCTTTGGACAAAAACAGAGCGACTCTGACGCGGCTCAAGCCGCAGTAGCGGCATCACAACAACAAGTTTATGGCAGTCAAATGCTAATTACTAGCGAAATTGCACATTACTATTTGAAAGCCCTACATACAGTAAAACAGCAATTGTTGTTACAACGTACACTAGACACGCTACAAGATTTACAACGTTATCTCAAAGGGCGTTTCAATGCTGGGCAAGTGACAGCCTACGAACTTGACGAAGTAACTAGTCAACTACAAGCAATCATGGCAAAGAATGCGACGTTACAAGCACAGCTAGAAGCATACCAACGTGCAATTGCCGTCTTGATTGGTGCTGTTCCTCAAACATTTAGCTTAAATTTAGCAAAAATGAGAAAAGTAGATGTACTGGCACACCTACCACCACCTCCTCAAGGTGGACGCCCCAGTGACTTATTAGCCCAACGCCCTGATATCCAAGCACAAGCAGAAAATGTCAAGATATGGGCAGCCAAATTGGCTAGTGCGAAAGCTGACTTATTACCTCGCTTTAATATTCAATTTTTATGGCAAACAGGACATATTGAGTTAGATAGTAATTTACCTCATTTAAATACATGGCAAAATCTCATTAGTGCGGGGATCCAAGTACCTATTTTTACGGCTGGACGCATAAAAGCTAATATTAAAGCGGCTGATGCACGACTGCAACAAGCCTTACTTCAATATGATCAAACTTTACTGAAAGCACTAGCAGAAGTCGATAGTAGCTATCAATTACAATTTGCCCTCAATCGTCAATCTTATTTATTAACACAAGCTCTAACGGCTAAACAACGACAAAGTGCAGATAGCCAAAAACTATTTCAATATGCTGAGCAAACTTTTGATCGCACATTACAAACAAAATTAGATCAATTACTTCTTGAGGAAAAAGTATTAGATAACCAACTGGCTAAAGCTACCAACTTAATTTCTTTATATAAAGCGATTGGTTTAGGCTGGCAAGCACAATAATGCTTGATTTTAAAAAGTTTGTTAAAATAACCGCACTTTAAAACAATAAAAAAGCCTAGTCAAACACTAGGCTTTCAAATCTGCTGTAATCACTATTCTTCGGTCTGTTTAAAGAATTGCTCATTCACTTCAATTTTTGCTTTAGCACGTAAGGCTTGTAACAGTTTATTCTGTAATTCAACTTGGCGAGCTTGAGCAATTTGTTGTGTAAAAATCTCACTTTCAGATGCAGTTAAAGCTCCCTGTTCAATCGCACTTAATTTAACTAATACAATATTACCATTACTTGTCTTTGCTGCGGTATAACTTGGTTTATCAGCATCAAGATGCATTGAGAAAATAACATTATTCAACGCAGGATCGCGATTATCCGCAAATACCCATTTTTCTTCATCTGCAAAATCAATACCTGATGGCAATGCTGCATTAGGATTAGCAGATAAGGCTTCTGCTGCTTTAGTTGCCTCAGCCAATACAAGTTCTTCTGCTTTCTGACGGGTTAAATAAGCTGTAATATCCGCTTTTGCGTCTTCTAATGTTCTAGTTCCTTCTGCTTTATGCTCTAGCACTCGCACTACTACAGCATGTTGTTCTCCCACATTCATCGGTTCAGAATTTACGCCACCTTGAGAAATATCTGAGTGGAAAACCGCAGCTACTACATTTGGATAATTTAATTCAGCTGGCACATCATTTGCTGAGAAATAATCAGTTTGCTGAATTTTTAAACCAGCTACTTCAGCCGCTTTTTCTAATCCTTCTGGATGCTCAAACGCTTTTTCAGCAATCTGCTTTTCAATTGAGAAATACTGATTATTGACTAAATTTTGACGAATTTGATCTGCTATTTGTGTTTTTACGACCTCTAATGGTAAAGCAGAGGCATCTTTACGCTCAGTTACTAAGATAATGTGATAGTTATTATCAACTTTTACTGGTTGACTATATTGACCAACTGCGAGCGCATTCGCTGCATCTTCGAAAGCTTTCGGGAAAGTCCCCGCACTTGCCCAGCTTAGGTCACCACCATTTTGTGCTGAAATCTTATCTAAAGAGCGTGCACCAGCTAAACCTGCAAAATTTGCACCATCTTGTAACTCTTTATAAATTGCTTGGGCTTCTTCCTCAGTTGCAACTTGAATATGAGATAAACGCTGTTGCCCTTGTGATACATAAAGTGCTTTATTATCTTGATAATATTGTGCAATCTCTACATCAGAAACATGAATATTTTTCTCAACATCAGCTCTCGTTAATGTAATATACTGTACTTTCGCTAATTCAGGTACTAAAAAGGCGCTTTTATTAGCTTCATAATAAGCTTTAATTTCATCTTCAGATACGGTTTGCTTCGCCATTGCATCTTCTACTGAAAATGAAGCTAAACGTACTTTCCGTGCTTGAAAAAACAATTCTGTCAATTGTGCTTGTTGAGCAGGTACGATAAATTCACTTTCTGCTAAGCCTGTTTGCAATTGCTCTAATCGTAATGCTTCGCGTACAATATTGGCATACGCATCAGGCGTAAGCCCATTCAATTGCAGCATTCTTTGATATAAATTATTATCAAACTTACCATCTGTTTGGAAAATTTGACTAGTTACTATTTGTTGTTTTATACGCTCATCACTAATCCCAATCTTCAACTCATCAGCATATTGACGCAATAATTCTTGGTTAATTAAATTATTTAATACACTTTCTCTTAAGCCAGTAATAAACTCTGGTGAACCTGACAAGGCTGCAAATTGTGCACCAAGTTGTTGTCTTAAACGCTCTGATTCAGATTCATAACGTTGATAAAAAGTTTGCTGTGAGATTTCTTCACCATTTACTTTTACTGCAGATGTATCTACACGAGTAAAGACATAACCAGTAATACCACTTAACACGAAAGCGACCGCAATGATACCCAATAGTAGCTTTGATACCCAACTGCTTGTCATATTGTGAAGTTTTTCAATTAACATTGTTGTTATCCTATAAATATTATTTTAATCAACCGAAAATGCCTACGATTATAATAGAAAGTCCCTCTATTGGCACGAGCAAAATAAAATTAAGCCAAATCATAACAATTTGGCTTAATTTAACAAAGTATCAATTAATTGACCGCACTTTTACGGGAAGTTGAACGGCTTTTACGAACTGCCTTAGCTGCTGTCACAGGTGAGAGCTTGACAAACTCCACTCCCGTTGGTGCATTTTCTAATGCAATAGTTAAAACTTCATCAATACTTTCTACGGCATGAATCGTTAAATTATTTTTGGCATTATCAGGAATATCCTCTAGATCTTTTACATTATCTTTCGGAATAATCACGGTCTTAATACCGCCACGATGTGCCGCCAATAATTTTTCCTTCAAGCCTCCTATTGGTAATACTTTTCCGCGCAACGTAATTTCGCCCGTCATCGCCACATCCGCTTTCACTGGGTTCCCTGTTAAACAAGATACCAAGGCTGTACACATTGCAATACCTGCACTTGGCCCATCTTTCGGTGTTGCACCTTCTGGCACATGAATATGGATATCTCGTTTTTCATGGAAGTCCGAAGCAATACCTAATTTTTCTGCTCTTGCACGGACAACTGTCATAGCAGCTTGAATTGATTCTTTCATCACATCACCTAATGAACCAGTATAAGTGAGCTTTCCTTTACCCAATACTGATGCAGTTTCAATAGTCAACAAATCACCACCAACTTCTGTCCAAGCTAATCCAGTCACTTCCCCAACACGATTTTGTGTATCTGCGCGACCAAACTCAAAGCGTTTCACCCCTAAAAACTCAGATAAATTCACCGCACTTACTTTGATTGATTTTAACTTCTTATCCAGTAATAAGTTTTTTACTGCTTTACGGCAGATCTTTGAAATTTCTCGTTCTAGACTACGTACACCAGCTTCACGTGTGTAATAACGAATAATATCAAGAATGGCACTTTCTTCAATTTCAAGCTCACCCGTTTTTAAACCATTACGTTCCATTTGCTTCGCGAGTAAATGACGCGTTGCAATATTCAGTTTTTCATCTTCGGTATAACCAGAAAGACGAATAACTTCCATACGATCCAATAATGGTGCTGGAATACGCATTGAATTCGATGTAGCAACAAACATTACATCAGATAAATCATAATCTACTTCTAAATAATGATCATTAAATGTGGTATTTTGTTCAGGATCAAGTACTTCTAATAAGGCAGATGCAGGATCACCTCGCATATCAGAACTCATCTTATCAATTTCGTCTAGCAAGAATAATGGGTTTTTTACGCCCACCTTTGCCATCTTTTGAATCAATTTACCTGGCAACGCACCGATATAGGTTTTACGGTGACCTCTAATCTCAGCCTCATCACGCACACCTCCTAATGCCATACGTACATATTTACGTCCCGTTGCTTGTGCAATAGATTGCCCCAGTGAGGTTTTCCCTACACCTGGTGGTCCTACTAAACACAAAATAGGTCCTTTGATTTGATTTAAACGTGTTTGTACTGCAAGATATTCTAAAATACGCTCTTTGACACGCTCTAAACCATAATGATCGGCATCTAACACTTGTTGCGCTTTCGCAAGATCTTTTTTCACTTTTGTACGCTTATTCCAAGGCACTTGTACCATCCAATCAATATAGCTACGTACAACAGTTGCCTCAGCAGACATTGGTGACATCATTTTCAATTTCTGTAATTCAGCTTCTGCTTTTTCTTTTGCTTCAGCTGGCATCTTAGCGTCTTCAATTTTTTGACGGAGTTGCTCAATTTCATCCACGCTATCCGTTTCACCTAGCTCTTTTTGAATCGCTTTAATTTGCTCATTCAAATAGTAATCGCGCTGTGTTTTTTCCATTTGCTCTTTTACACGGCCACGGATACGTTTCTCTACTTGCAGTAAATCCGTTTCAGACTCCATTAAACCGAGCAAATATTCAAAACGAGCAACGACATTTGGAATTTCCAATACTTTTTGTTTATGTTTTACTGCAACAGGCATATGCGCAGCTAAAGTGTCGCTTAAACGATCAAACTCCTCAATTCGTTCTAATGCGGAATGGACATCTGGCTGTACTTTTTTATTTAATTTTGCATATTTTTCAAACTCAGCCAGTGTGGCATTCTTAACAACAGACAATTCTTTCTCATCACCAAATTCAGTGTCGATCAATGTAATTTCTGCGGAGAAAAATTCACCATCATCTTCTAAATGGTTAATAGTCGCTCGTTGTTGACCTTCAACTAATACTTTTACCGTGCCATCTGGTAATTTAAGTAGCTGAATAATATTGGCAACTGTACCAACTTTATATACATCATCAACCGTTGGCTCCTCTAAATCAGCTTGCTTTTGCGAAACTAATAGCAATTGTTTTCCAGTTTCCATTGCCTCATCAAGGCTACGAATTGATTTTGCTCTACCGACAAATAATGGCATCACCATATAAGGAAAGACGACCACATCACGTAATGGTAATACTGGAATGGTTTGTTTCTGTTTTTTGACGCTCATTCCGAACTCTCTTAGTTAAATTAGAACATTTTGCCTAATATGAGGGTAATTTTGAATAAATCAAGTAAATAAACAAAAAGTGCGGTGAGATTAACCGCACTTTTATTTGATTGAATACTTATTTTTTATATTTTAACGTTGGCGGTTGTTTGTCAGTAATAGTCGTTTCTTCTACGATCACTTTATTTAGATTTTCTAAAGAAGGTAAGTCATACATAGTATCTAACAAAATCGCCTCAACAATAGAGCGAAGTCCCCTAGCACCTGTTTTACGCTCCAAGGCCTTCTTCGCCATCGCAGTCAATGCCTGTGGCGTAAACTCTAGTTCTACATCTTCTAAACCAAATAATGCTTGATACTGTTTGATAAGTGCATTCTTCGGTTCAGTCAAAATTTTCACTAACGCTTCTTCATCCAATTCAGCAAGTGGTGCGACTACTGGTAAACGACCAATAAACTCAGGAATTAAACCAAATTTCATCAAATCATCTGGTTCCACTTGTTCAAATAATTGACTTAATGTAGCTTTATCTTGTTTGCCTTTAACTTCTGCACTGAACCCAATCCCTGAGCCAACATGCACCCGTTTTTCAATGACCTTATCTAACCCTGCAAATGCACCACCACAAATAAATAAAATTTTTGATGTATCTACATGCAACATTTCTTGCTGTGGATGTTTACGCCCACCTTGTGGTGGAATGGATGCGACTGTACCTTCTATTAATTTCAATAAAGCTTGCTGTACGCCTTCACCCGATACATCGCGTGTAATTGAAGGATTTTCTGACTTACGTGTAATTTTATCAATCTCATCAATATAAATAATCCCTTGCTCTGCACGCGCTACATCATAATCACAGCTTTGTACCAATTTTTGTAATACATTTTCCACATCTTCACCCACATAACCAGCCTCTGTTAATGTGGTTGCATCCGCCATAGCAAAAGGTACATTTAACATACGCGCCATGGTTTCTGCCAATAAAGTTTTACCGCTACCTGTCGGTCCAATCAATAAAATATTACTTTTACCAAGTTCTACATCGGTTATTTTTTTATCCGAGCGTAAACGTTTATAGTGATTATATACTGCTACCGCTAGTACTTTCTTAGCGTAATCTTGGCCAATCACATAATCGTCTAAATGTGCACGAATCTCATGTGGCGTAGGTAATTTTTGCTGTTCAAATTCTTCTGGATTTGCTTCTTCTGTTTCATCTGATAACAACATATGATGGCACAATTCAATGCACTCATTACAAATATAACCCGATGTGCCCGCAATCAATTTACTGACTTCTTTTTGCTCTTTACCGCAAAAAGAACAATGTAATTCAGTGTCTTTTTCCATTTTTTATCCTAAATTCTTATCGTTTTTCTAACACTTCATCAACCAAACCATATAATTTTGCTTCTTCTGCAGACATAAAATTATCTCGATCAGTATCACGTTCAATACGTTCAATACTTTGACCTGTATGAAATGCCAAACGCTCATTCAAAGTATGTTTGATTTTTAAAATCTCTTGAGCATGAATTTGAATATCTGATGCTTGGCCACGGAAACCGCCTAGAGGCTGATGAATCATGACTCGCGCATTAGGTAAGGCAACACGTTTACCTGCCGTACCACCCGCTAATAAGAATGCCCCCATTGAACAAGCTTGTCCAACACAAAGTGTACGAATATCAGGTTTAACAAATTGCATAGTATCGTAAATCGCCATCCCAGCAGTGACAGAACCGCCTGGTGAATTAATGTAAATATTGATATCTTTTTCTGGATCTTCTGATTCTAAGAATAACAATTGAGCGACAATCAAATTAGCCATACGGTCTTCTACTTCGCCACTTAAGAAAATGACGCGTTCTTTCAATAAACGTGAATAAATATCATAAGAACGTTCTCCTCTTGAAGTTTGCTCTACAACCATAGGAATTACACTCATATTTACCTCTTTCAATCCAATCTAATAAAATTAACACATCTAATTATTCTACCTGAAAATTCAAATTTTTCTAACTTGAATATTTCACCATGACAAAAAAGTGCGGTCAAAATCATTAAAATTCTGACCGCACTTAATTCATGTAAAATAACTATTTAAAACGACAATAAATTACGCTTGAGTATTCATAACTTCATCAAAAGAAGCTGCTTTTTCAGTTACTTGTGCTTTTGCAAGTACCGCATCAACAGCTTGTTCTTCTAAAACAACATTACGAATATTATTCATTAACTCTTTGTTTTTGCTGTAATATTCAATCACTTCTGCTGGCTGTTCATAAGCTGAAGCAATTTCTTCGATCATCGCTTTAGCGCGTTCTTCATCTACTTTTAATTCGTTAGATGCAATAACTTCTGCTAATAATAAACCAACTTGTACGCGACGTTTCGCTTGTTCTTCAAACAACTCACGTGGTAATTGTGCTGCTTGTTCAGTATTACCACCAAAACGTTGTGCAGCTTGACCACGTAATACCTCGATTTCTTGTTCTACCGCAGCAGCTGGCACTTCAAGTGTATTCTGTTCTAATAAACCATCAATGACTTGACCTTTTACTTTCGCAGTTAATGCATTTTTGAGTTCACGCTGCATGTTTTTACGAATTTCACTACGTAAATCATCAACAGTTTTCGTATTTGGACCAAATTTTGCAACAAACTCATCGGTAAGTTCTGGTAACACCATCACCTCAACTTTTTTCAAGTTGATCGCGAATTTAGCCGCCTTACCTTTTAAGTTCTCTGCATGGTATTCTTCTGGGAAAGTCACATTAATATCGAACTGCTCACCCGCTTTACGACCAACGATACCGTCTTCAAAGCCAGGGATCATACGACCTTGTCCCATGAATAAAGTGAAGTCTTCTGCTTTACCACCTTCAAACTCTTCACCATCAACAGAACCAACGAAATCGATCACAACACGATCTTCCGCATTAGCTACTTCTGTGCTTTCTGCCCAAGTTGCTTGTTGTTTACGTAATACTTCGATCATTTTCTCGATATCTGCATCTGTAATTTCAACAACAGGTTTTTCAACTTTGATTTGCTCTAAACCTTTTAATTCTACTTCTGGATATACTTCGAAAGTCGCAGTGAAAACTAAGTCTTTACCTGTCTCAAATTGTTCTACTGCAAAAGATGGGCGACCTGCAAGATTCACTTTTTGCTCAATCATGACATTGAAAAAGTTGTTTTGTAATAATTCGCCTAATACATCATGACGGACAGATGGTCCAAAACGTTTTTCAATAATGTGTGGTGGTACTTTACCTTTACGGAAACCATCAACACGCGCAGTTTTAGCAACACGTTTTAATTCTTCACGTACTGCGCCTTCAACAGTGTCAGATGGAACGGTGATTTGAACACGACGCTCAAGACCTTGAGTTGTTTCAATAGTAAATGACATTATATTACCTCAAAATGAATTTGCACTCGGCGAACGCACACACCGAACACGTTAGTAAAAATTAAAGTTAAAAATAACCGACGAATTATAGCGAGATAAAACACATCAGTCGAGAAAATGCCAAACAAAAACGCATATTTGTACATTTTTTATACCAAAGCAAGAAAGGAAAGCGTTTTGGCGCTTTCCTTTCTTATGTTTTATACGTTAATTACAAGGCTTTTGGTAAGCGGATTTTTTGTCCTGGGAAAATTTTATCCGCATCTTTGATGACCTCTTTGTTTGCTTCGACAATCGCTGTGTATTTTGTACCATTACCATAAGTTTTTTCCGCGATTTTCCACAAGGTATCACCTTTTTGGATGACATAAAACTCCTCTTCACTCGCTAAACTTTCACCATTTTTGATCGTGACATTATCAACTTTCACCTCAGTAATACCAGCAACATTACCCGCCATCAATATGACTTTTTCTAGTGCACTCGCAGACTCTGCCGTACCTTCAATAATCGCAACACCATCTTCAACTTTTACCACAACATCTTCAATACCAGGGTTGTCCTCTTTAATATGTTGAACAACTGCATCTGCTGCATCTTCTTTTTTTGAGAAAAGTTTACGACCAATCTCACCGACAAAATCAAATAATCCCATGTTAAATTCCTCATTGTTATTAAATACTCGTTAACCACCTTAACTAAATAACTTGATGAAGTCCATTGTTACGCAAAATATTTACACTACTTGAAAATTCTTTCTTAAATTTGACCGCACTTTAAGCAATTTGCGCTAGAATGCTAGTTTTTAATTTCATAAAAGGGCATTAGTATGCGTTGGCGTGGCCGTAGAGAAAGTTCGAATGTAGAAGATAGACGTTCGCAAAATCACTATCGTAGTGGTGGCAAAAAATCAGGTATTTTAGGCTTAATCATTCTTCTGATTGGTGCTTATTATGGTATTGACTTATCAGGCTTAGTCAGTACACCAGATCTCGGCTTGCAACAATCTTCTTCGCTTAACTCACAGGAAAAACAAGAGCTAAATAGCTTATCTCGTGTAGTATTGGCTGACACAGAAACTGTGTGGGGAAACTACTTTTCTCAAAACAGTCAACGCTATCAAATGCCTACTATGGTGCTATATCGCGGTGTAACACACACTGCGTGTGGGACAGGACAATCTGCGATGGGTCCCTTTTACTGCCCAAATGATAATAAAATCTATCTTGATTTATCCTTTTATACTGATATGAAACACAAGCTTGGTGCAGGTGGCGAAGCTGCTTTTGCTTATGTAATTGCTCATGAGGTCGGGCACCATATTCAAAATCAGTTAGGCATTCTTTCACAAGTCAATCGCCTACGTCAACAAACTAACCAAAACGAAGCAAACCGCTTATCCATTAAATTAGAATTACAAGCAGACTGCTTTGCTGGTGTATGGGCTCACCAAGCAACCAAAACAGGCTTATTTGAAAGTGGTGACATTGAAAAAGCATTTAATGCAGCTGAAGCCGTAGGTGATGATCGTTTACAAAAACGTAGTCAAGGTTATGTTGTGCCTGATAGTTTTACGCATGGCACATCAGCACAACGTTTACAATGGTTTAAACGTGGTTTAAATACGGGTGATCCGAGCCAATGTAACACTTTCCAATAATATTGATTCATAGTTATCATCATTTAAAACGCGATCAAAAAATATAAAATAGTGATCGCTTTTTTTGTGAGTTTTTTGTAACTATAAAAACAAATATTTTGTATATTATCTAAGTAAACAGTTAGAACAAAACCGACCTTAACCCCAATAAAAAAGCATTTAAACCCAATAAAACAATATAAATCAGCATTTAAAACTAATTAAATTATAAAAAACACACCAAAAAACAAATTAAATACTAAAATTTTATTTGACAGCCTGCTTTTTATCAGTAAGATGAAGATTATCAAGTTTCCAATAATAGTTTGATTTTATGTGTAACATTATTTCTTTATCTCTCAGCCTCCTGCTCTCACACTCGTTGTGCGGCTCAGTTGTGGATAAAAAATAGTGAATAAAAAATCCAATAAATTTGACCCGCATTAAACAAGCGGGTTTTTTTATTGAAATTTTCTAAAAACACACCGCACTTTAGTCAAAAAAAATAAAAGCAAGGACAACAATATGGCAAACAACAACATCATCATTTTTGACACTACATTGCGTGATGGCGAGCAAGCCTTAAAAGCCAGTTTGACAGTAAAAGAAAAATTACAAATTGCCTTGGCTTTAGAACGTTTAGGCGTTGATGTAATGGAGGTAGGCTTTCCCGTTTCTTCTTCGGGGGATTTCGAATCAGTGCAAACCATCGCTCGCCACATCAAAAACAGTCGAGTGTGTGCATTATCTCGTGCTGTGGATAAAGATATTGATGCGGCTGCTGAAGCGTTAAAAGTGGCGGAAGCTTTTCGTATTCATACTTTCATCGCTACTTCAGCATTACATGTAGAGGCTAAATTGCGTCGCACGTTTGATGATGTCGTTGAGATGGCGATCCAGGCTGTGAAACGTGCGAGAAATTATACTGATGATGTAGAGTTTTCTTGCGAAGATGCAGGGCGTACAGGAATTGACAACATTTGTCGTATTGTAGAAGCTGCAATTCATGCTGGCGCAACCACTATCAATATCCCTGATACAGTTGGCTATACGTTGCCTACTCAATTTGGTGACATTATTCACAATGTGATGAACCGTGTACCTAATATTGATAAAGCGATTATTTCAGTACACTGCCATAACGACTTAGGTATGGCTACCGCCAATTCATTAACCGCAGTGCAATATGGCGCAAGACAAATTGAATGTACGATTAACGGCATTGGTGAACGTGCGGGAAATACGGCATTAGAAGAAGTAGTCATGGCAATCAAGACACGCCAAGATATGTTCAATAGTTTAGATACGCGTATCAATACCCAAGAAATTCATCGTGTAAGTCAAATGGTGAGTCAATTATGTAATATGCCAATCCAGCCGAATAAAGCTATCGTAGGTTCTAATGCGTTTGCTCACTCATCAGGTATCCATCAAGACGGCATGGTGAAACATAAAAATACCTACGAAATTATGTCACCAGAGACCATTGGTTTGAAAAAAGAAAAATTAAATTTGACTGCACGCTCAGGCCGTGCTGCAGTGAAAAATCATATGCAAGAAATGGGCTACCAAGACCATGACTACGATTTAGATAAACTTTATGATGCCTTCTTAAAATTAGCCGATAAAAAAGGACAAGTGTTTGATTATGATTTAGAGGCATTAGCGTTTATTGATATGCAACAAGGTGATGAGGATCGCTTAACTTTAGACGTCATCACTTCTCAATGTATCAGCCATTTACCAGCCTCAGCCTTTGTACAGGTAGAATTAGATGGTAAGAAAATCAGTCAAGTTTCAAACGGCGGAAATGGCCCTGTAGATGCGGTTTACAACGCGATTTTAACAATTACGGGCTTAAATGTGAAAATGTTGAACTATCACTTAACAGCTAAAGGTGAAGGTGCAGAAGCCTTAGGACAAGTGGATATCGTCGTCGAACATAACGGGAGACGTTTCCATGGTGTAGGCTTAGCCACAGATATCGTTGAATCTTCCGCTAGGGCATTAATCCATGCTATCAATGCAATTTACCGCTCACAAAAAGTGGCAGATTTAAAATTACATAAAATTGCAGGAGTATAAAAACTTTCGCAAAAAGCACCGCACTTTTCGGCTCGTAAACAGGCTGTTTATCCTTACGTAAACTGCCTGAGCACAAAAAATTTTAGAAAAATAAAGTTGTATAAATAAAACGAACACAACTGAGATAACAACGCAAAAAAGTAACAATAACAATTAAATAATTGCTCAAATAAAGGAAAAAACAAATGCAAACATTCAATATTGCCGTCTTAAGTGGCGATGGAATTGGTCCAGAAATCATGGCAGAAGCCATCAAAGTATTAGATGCCGTACAACAAAAATACAGTTTCAAGTTAAATTACCGCACTTTTGATGTAGGTGGTATTGCCATTGATAATCACGGCACGCCATTACCACTTGAAACCTTGAAAGGTTGCGAAGAAAGCGATGCGATTTTATTTGGTTCAGTTGGTGGTCCGAAATGGGAAAATTTACCCCCTAATCAGCAACCTGAACGGGGTGCCTTACTACCGTTACGCAAACATTTTGCTTTATTTTGTAATTTACGCCCAGCCACCCTGTATCAAGGTTTAGAAAAATTTTGTCCATTACGCGCCGACATTGCTGCCAAAGGTTTTGACATGGTGACAGTCCGAGAATTAACAGGTGGTATTTACTTTGGTCAACCAAAAGGCCGTGAAGGTGAAGGCACGAATGAAAAAGCATTTGATACCGAAGTATATCATCGTTATGAAATTGAACGTATCGCAAGAGTCGCGTTTGAAACAGCAATGAAACGTAGCAAGCATGTCACTTCTGTCGATAAAGCGAATGTATTAATAAGCTCAGTCTTATGGCGTGAAGTGGTGACTGAGGTCGCAAAAGATTACCCTGATGTGAAATTAGATCATATTTATATTGATAATGCGACGATGCAATTGATCAAACAGCCTGAGTTTTTTGATGTATTACTCTGTTCTAATATCTTTGGCGACATTATTTCAGATGAATGTGCCATGATTACAGGCTCAATGGGTATGTTACCTTCAGCTAGTCTGAATGAACAAGGTTTTGGATTATATGAACCTGCGGGCGGCTCTGCTCCCGATATTGCTGGAAAAGGTATCGCAAATCCAATTGCACAAATCCTTTCTGCTGCGATGATGCTACGTCATAGTTTTAACTTAGATGATGCAGCAACAGCGATTGAGAATGCGGTGAAAAAAGTGCTCGCAGAAGGCTACCGTACTATGGACCTAGCGGACGAAAGCAAACCGATTTCGACTAAAGAAATGGGTGATTTAATCGCCCAAGCTGTGAAATAAAATTGTTATAAAGTTGACCGCACTTTTACTGTTTAAAACAAAAACTCCCTTCTAAGCCATCGAAGGAATTTAAATTTTGGGACCTGTTATATTGTTTGAGTATAGCGTAACAAGTTTATACGTTTTGCGTTAAACAATGTAATAGAAAAGAAAAAGGCTTAGCTGGATTGGCTTTCTTGAATAACACATAGAAAGCCCCCCTAATAAGGAATAAAAAATGAGCAAAACCCTATACGAAAAACTCTTTGATGCCCACGTTGTCCATGAAGCAGAAGGCGAAACACCTTTAATTTATATTAATCGTCATTTAGTGCATGAAGTGACTTCACCTCAAGCTTTTGATGGCTTACGCGCGATGGGGCGTATCGTTCGCCAACCAAGTAAAACCATTGCGACGATGGATCATAACGTGCCTACAGATAGCCGTGATTTAGCAGGTTCTGGTGAAATGGGACGGATTCAAATGGTCGAATTAGCTAAAAATACGGAGCAATTTGGTATCAAGCTTTACGACATTAACCATATTAACCAAGGTATTGTGCATGTCATGGGACCAGAACAGGGCTTAACACTACCAGGTATGACGATTGTCTGTGGCGACTCTCACACCGCAACACATGGCGCTTTTGGGGCATTAGCATTTGGGATTGGTACGTCTGAAGTCGAACATGTATTAGCGACACAGACCATCAAACAAGCTCGTGCAAAAAAAATGAAAATTGAAGTGCGAGGTAAAGTAGGAGAAGGTATTACTGCCAAAGATATTGTATTGGCAATCATTGGTAAAACTACAATGGGTGGTGGTACAGGGCATGTAGTTGAGTTTTGTGGCGAAGCGATCCGCGACTTATCTATGGAAGGACGTATGACAGTGTGTAATATGGCTATTGAGTTAGGCGCAAAATCAGGTTTGATCGCACCTGATGAGACCACTTTTGCCTATTTAAAAGATAAACCTTACGCACCTAAAGGTAAAGATTGGGATGCGGCTGTTGCCTACTGGAAAAATTTGTATAGCGATGAAGATGCTGAATTTGATACTGTCGTCACGTTAGATGCATGTGACATTCAGCCTCAGGTTACTTGGGGAACCAATCCTGGTCAAGTTATTGGGATTGATCAAACTATTCCAAATCCACAAGAAATACGTGATCCGATAGAACGTCAATCTGCAGAAAAAGCATTAGCCTATATGGATTTACCACATAGTATTAAGTTAACAGAGGTTAGCATTGACAAAGTGTTCATTGGCTCTTGCACAAATTCACGTATCGAAGATCTACGTGCTGCGGCCGCAGTCGCAAAAGGACGTAAAGTTGCTGCTGGAGTTCAAGCCCTTGTTGTACCTGGTTCAGGCTTAGTACGAGAACAAGCTGAAAAAGAAGGCTTAGACAAAATCTTTATCGACGCTGGTTTTGAATGGCGTTTACCAGGTTGTTCAATGTGCTTAGCTATGAATAATGATCGCTTAGAGCCAGGAGAGCGTTGTGCTTCGACCAGTAATCGTAACTTTGAAGGACGTCAAGGACGTGGTGGGCGCACTCATCTAGTCAGTCCAGCTATGGCAGCGGCTGCGGCTGTTTATGGCAAATTTGTCGATATTCGCAATATCGAATTAAATTAATCTCCCTACACTTTAATAAAGTAAAAGAAAGAAGAAAAGAAAATATTAAAAAAAGTACCGCACTTTTATTTTATATTCAAACAATGCACTTTCGCTTTTATCTGAATATAAACAGGTTTTCTTTAAACAGATAATCATAAAAGACTAGGATCACTTTAATTAAGAGAGAAAATATATGCCTAGAGAATTTAAACAACATACTGGTATCGCAATTCCACTTGATGCATCAAATGTAGATACTGATGCCATTATCCCAAAACAATTTTTACAAAAAGTTACTCGTACTGGCTTTGGCGCTCATCTATTCCATGAGTGGCGATTTTTAGACGAAGAAGGAAAACAACCCAATCCAGATTTTGTATTTAACTTCCCTCGTTATCAAGGTGCAAGTATTTTATTAGCGCGTGAAAATTTTGGTTGTGGTTCTTCCCGTGAGCACGCCCCTTGGGCATTAGATGATTATGGCATTCGTGTGATTATTGCACCGAGCTTTGCTGATATTTTCTACGGTAATAGCTTAAATAACCAAATGCTACCTATTCGTTTAAGT
Organism: Pasteurella canis; assembly: GCF_900454865.1. Taxonomy (GTDB): domain Bacteria; phylum Pseudomonadota; class Gammaproteobacteria; order Enterobacterales; family Pasteurellaceae; genus Pasteurella; species Pasteurella canis. The sequence continues at coordinate 1,365,582 of NZ_UGTV01000015.1, forward strand.
GAACAAGAAGTCGATGAATTATTCCAATATGTAGTAGCAAATGAAGGAGCTACGATTGCTGTCGATTTAGAAGCGCAAACAGTGACTGCAAATAGTAAAGTTTACCGATTCGAAATTGATAGCTTCCGTCGTCACTGCTTATTAAATGGGTTAGATAATATTGGTTTGACGCTACAGCATGAAAATAAGATTGCTGAATATGAAAGTAAAATCCCTGCTTTTTTACGCTAATGTAAAAAATATAAAGAGGTGAACCTATATCACCTCTTTTATACCCCTCTTATTTTATAGTCGTTCAGTTCTGCCTTACGGCACAAAGGTTTATGAGAAAATATAAGGAACAGACATATTCTTGTATTATTTTATAAAATTCAGCCATAAGGTGAAGCCATATCAACAGATCACGACTTCTTTCGTAAAAAGAATTGAGAACAAGATATGCAAAACAAATTGTTGAGTTTATTCAAATAATAATATTTATCTACACTTGTCTACTCAAAAGATATCTTGTTTGGGCTAATAGACTTTACTCTATATTCGATGAAAGTTAAAAAAACTTCAGGAAAAAGCAGCAGAAGATAGCTTAGCACTTTACGAGGTGGCTTACTCTCATCAACTTATACGTCAGCTCTCAATATGGAAAATTGAATTAGAATATGTACGTTTAGTCGATAATTCATTAGATTTATTTGGCAAGATAGAGTGGAAAAAAGGCAAAAGTAGGTAATAATTATTTCTGAATACTTCAGACCTTGTTTTGAAAAAGGTTGAAAGAGCTTATATCCGTTTTTTATCTGTATTTTAAGTAAATAGACATTACATTACTATCATAAGTGGTTTTGCTTAATGCTCAATACTGCATCAGTGTCAATCGTTCTTCATTAACGCAATTGTAACTGACGGCGAATACGACGAAGTAATAAAAATACCCAAGGCCACAATAAACCACTAGCTAATGCACCATAAATTTCCTGCCAATTGAACGATGCACTATGCAAAAGTAACTCAATAAGAAAAATCCCAACTCTGATCGCAAATACGAAACAAACGACTAACAAACTTTGCATCCACAAAGATAAATTACGTAAAATCAAATGGTTTAACGCAACTAAATAAATAAAGATAGATAAAATGAGTGCATGTACACCTAAAATTGAGCCAAGTACTAAATCCCAAACAACACCTAACACAAACGCAGTACCAATACTCACTTTATTTGGCACGGAAAGAGCCCAATATAATAATACTAAAACTAACCAAGCAGGTTTAAAATTCTGAAAATCCACAGGCCAAGGTGCAATTTCCATCACTAACGCTACAATAAAAGTACAAATGAGAATTAACCATTGTAATAAAAAGCGCTTTTCCATTACTCTTCCTCTCTTTGCTGTTGCTCTTGCTGTACTTCTGGTATAGGTAATGATTGATTATTTTCAGCTGGATTCTCAAGTATAGAATTCACCTCATCCCCGATAAGATGATTTTCGGCATCTTCTTTTACGAGTGTTTTTCTAACTCTATCCGCCTCAACACCTTGATTTTCTAGACGTTGTTGTACAGTACGGCGAATATCTTCAGGTGAAATAGATTGGACCTTCCTCATTTCCTCATTCGTTGGCCATAACAATAATACATAACGTAAGCGTTCTATAGAGGCTAATGGTTTAGCTGTAACCGTAGCAAAATAATTTTGTCCATCACGTGAGACTGACTCTACAATAGCAACAGGGTATCCCTCTAAAAAACGACCGCCTAATCCCGAAGTAACTAGTAAATCCCCTTTTACAATATCCACTGAGCGAGGCACATTATCTAAAGTTAACTCATCATTCCGTCCAGTTCCACTTGCAATGAGACGTACATCATTACGTAAGACTTGCACAGGAATAGAATGTGTGACGTCACTTAATAACAAGACTCGGCTAGTACTTTCGCCTACAGAAATGATTTGCCCAACAATCCCTTTTTCATCAATAATTGGTTGACCAACATAAGCGCCATCACGCTCACCTTGATTAATAACAACTTGCTTACGATAGACATCAGTTTCTGCGGTTAATACTTCTGCAATTTTCTTGTATTCATCAGTACGCAAAGGAGAGTTCAACAGTAAACGAAGACGTTGATTCTCTACTTTAAGTTGATCTAACAACAATAAATCTGCATTTTTCTCACGTAACTGCTCACGTAATACTTTATTTTCAATTTGTAACTTATTAGTATCAACAAGATTATCAGAAACACCATCTAATACTGTACGTGGTGTATTGGCAAGATAATATAATCCACCCACTGCTGTTTCCATAACACTTCTCGCCTTAATCATCGCATTAGTTTGTCCATCAGACACAATTAAGGCAATAGATGCGATAACAGCTAAAATTAAACGAAGACCTAAAGGGGGGGCCTTTCCAAAAATGGGTTTCATACCTAAATCAGACTAATTATGTCAGTAATAAAAAGATGAGGAAAAGTGCGGTCCAACAGACCACACTTTTGTATCAGATCAAATATCGTCACTAAAAATATCGCCACCATGCATATCGATCATCTCAAGCGCCTCACCACCACCGCGTGCAACACAAGTTAATGGATCTTCCGCAATGATAACTGGTACGCCCGTTTCTTTTGAAAGTAATACATCAATATTACGAATGAGTGCGCCACCGCCTGTTAAAACCATTCCACGTTCAAAAATATCAGCCGCATGTTCTGGCTGACATTCTTCCAGTGCTGTACGTACAGCAGCCACAATACCATTTAAAGGTTGTTGAATCGCCTCTAGCACATCACGAGAAGTTAATTTGAAAGAACGAGGTGCACCTTCTGCTAAATTATGACCATGCACTTCAATTTCACGAATTTCATCACCCTCTTGGATACAAGCAGTACCAATTTCTTGTTTAATACGCTCTGCAGTCGGCTCACCGATAATTGAACCAAAGGTCTTACGTACATAAGAAATAATAGCTTCATCAAAACGATCGCCACCGATACGTACTGAAGAAGAATAAACGATACCATTTAATGAAATTACAGCAACTTCTGTCGTACCACCACCAATATCAATGACCATGGAACCTGTTGCCGTCGATACAGGTAATTTAGCACCAATTGCCGCTGCCATTGGTTCTTCAATTAAATAAACTTCGCGTGCGCCTGCGCCAATTGCCGATTCTTTAATTGCACGTCGCTCAACTTGAGTCGCCCCTGCTGGCACGCAAACTAAAACACGTGGGCTTGGGCGCATAAAATTACCACTGTGCACTTGCTTAATAAAATATTGCAACATTTTTTCAGTGACAAAGAAATCTGCTATCACACCATCTTTCATTGGGCGAATAGCCGCAATACTTTTTGGCGTACGTCCTAACATTAATTTAGCATCTTTACCTACTGCTGCGATGCTTTTCAATGCTCCTGAGCGCTCTTGACGAATCGCAACTACAGAAGGCTCATCTAATACGATACCTTGTCCTTTCACATAAATCAGCGTATTGGCGGTACCAAGATCAATTGAGAGATCATTTGAAAATAAACCACGAATTTTTTTGAATAACATAAGAATTCCGTCGAACTAAATTGAATGATGAATACTCAAGTTTGAGTAATAAAAAAATTGCCATAAATGTACCAAAAAATGTACCTTTATGACAGAAAATTTTCTGTAAATTATCGAAAATCCCCTCATGTTTTCAGATTTCATGATTATTGAATAATATAATATCTCACTGATTTTTTCGCTAACTCGTATTGTACTTGCTTTCAAAGCAGCAGGATGTCAAACTTACTTCAGTATCGAATGCCATTTTTTCATTTGAGAAAGGAAGAAGCTATGTCAAAGATCCAAAAAAATAAGTTAGCACAAGATCCTAACTATCAAGAGGAGCTAGCGAAATATGAAACACCTATACCTAGTCGTGAATTTATCCTCGACATTATTCGCCAGCACAATGCGCCTGTTTCAAAAGAAGAATTGCTTGTGGCATTTTCAATTCAGCAAGAAGAACAACAAGAAGCTATGCGCCGCCGTTTGCGAGCAATGGAAAATGATGGACAACTTGTCTTTACTAAACGTAAACGTTATGCCCTACCTGAAAAATTAGATTTACTGAAAGGAACAGTCTTAGGGCATCGAGATGGTTATGGTTTTCTTCAAGTAGAAGGTAAAGATAGTGATTGGTTTATCCCAAATAACCAAATGCAACGTGTTATGCATGGTGATTATGTTCTTGCACAACCAAGTGGATTTGATCGCCGTGGTCGACAAGAAGTCCGTATCGTCCGCGTATTACAACAACGTAAAAAACAAATTGTCGGTCGATTTTTCCTTGAAGATGGTATCGGTTATGTCGTGCCAGATGATAGTCGTATTAATCGCGATATTTTAATTCCAAATGAACATCGCCAAGGCGCACGTATGGGACAAGTTGTTGTCGTGGATCTAAAACCTCGTACAGCTACATTCAGCCAACCTGTTGGCATGATCACAGAGATACTTGGTGAAAATATGGCAAAAGGTATGGAGGTAGAAATTGCAATTCGTAATCATGATATTCCACATGTTTTTCCTGATGCTGTTTTAAAACAAACCGCAAAGCTTAATGAAGAAGTACCAGAACAAGCAAAAGCAGGACGTATTGATTTACGCCAACTACCATTAGTCACAATTGATGGCGAAGATGCACGTGATTTCGATGATGCCGTTTTTTGTCAAAAGAAAAGGGGCGGAGGTTGGACTCTTTGGGTTGCTATCGCTGATGTAAGTTATTATGTGCGCTTACGTACTGCATTAGATACAGAAGCACATGCACGCGGTAACTCTGTATACTTTCCAAATCGTGTTATACCAATGCTACCTGAGATCCTGTCTAATGGGCTTTGCTCACTCAATCCACAAGTTGATCGTTTATGCATGGTCTGTGAGCTTAATGTTTCAGCTAAAGGTAAAATCACGGGATACGAGTTTTATGAGGCGGTTATGAATTCACATGCCCGTTTAACTTACACTAAAGTTGCACGAATTCTCGAAGGTGATGAAGAGCTATGCCAGCGCTACCAAAACCTTGTTCCCCATCTACAAGAATTACACAAAATGTATCAAGCATTGGTTACAGCAAGACATCAACGTGGTGCTATTGATTTTGAGACTATTGAAAGTAAATTTGTTTTTAACGAAATGGGGCGTATTGAACGTATTGAGCCTGTTATTCGCAATGATGCACATAAAATCATCGAAGAATGTATGATTTTAGCTAATATCGCTGCCGCTAATTTTGTTGAAAAACACCAAGAACCAGCCTTATTCCGCATTCATGCGGGACCAAGTGAAGAAAAAATTACCGCTTTTCGTGGCTTTCTGAATGAATGTGGCTTAGGTCTAGGCGGTGGTTCAAAACCAACAACCGCTGACTATGCTGAATTATTAGAACAAGTACGACAACGTCCTGATCATGAGCTCATTCAAACCATGTTATTACGCTCGTTAAGTCAGGCTGTTTATTCGCCAGATAACATCGGTCATTTTGGCTTGGCTTTAGAAGAATACGCACATTTCACTTCACCAATTCGTCGTTATCCTGACTTAACGCTACATCGTGGTATTAAATACATTTTAGCTAAACTAAAAGGATCAAAACGGAAAACAACAGATACAGGTGGTTATCATTACTCCCTCGATGAAATGGATCTGTTAGGTGATCATTGTTCAATGACGGAACGGCGTGCTGATGATGCAACTCGCGACGTTGCAGATTGGCTCAAATGTGAATACATGCAAGATCATGTAGGTGAAGAGTTTAGTGGTGTGATTTCTTCTGTGACAGGCTTTGGCTTATTTGTACGTTTAGATGATTTATTTATTGATGGACTCGTCCATATTTCTACTTTGGATAATGATTATTACCAGTTTGATTTATCTAAACAACGTTTAATCGGTGAAAACAGTGGTATGATTTACCGACTAGGCGATAAAGTACGGATTAAAGTAGAATCCGTCAGTCTTGAACAACGTCAAGTAGATTTTTCTTTAGTCACAAGTGAACGTAAACCTTTACGCCAAGGAAAAACATTAAAAGACAAAATCAAGAAAAATCAACGTTATGCAGAAAGTATCGAAAAACAACGTAACAAAAGTAAAAGAAGTCCAAATTCGCTCGGCAGATCGAAAACATCAAATAAATCAGCAGCGAAGAAAACAAAGCCAAAATCAGCTAAAAAGAGAAAATAAATGAGTGAAAATATTTATGGCATTCATGCAGTAAGTGCCTTTTTAAATCATGCACCAGAACGTTTAATTGAAGTCTATGTTTTAAAAGGACGCGATGATAAACGCTTACAACCGCTATTAAATGAATTACATAGTTTAGGTATTTCAGTACAATTCTTAAATCGACAAACATTAGATAAAAAAGCAGATGGTGAAGTCCATCAGGGGATTATCGCACGTGTTCAACCAGCTAAAGAACTCAATGAGGCCGATTTAGATAAGATTTTAGAGAATAAAACCAATCCTCTATTATTAGTGCTTGATGGTATCACAGATCCACATAATTTAGGTGCTTGTTTACGTACTGCAGATGCGGCTGGTGTCACTGCGGTTATCGTCCCTAAAGATAAATCAGCACAACTCACTTCAATTGCGCGTAAAGTTGCTTGTGGTGCGGCAGAAGTCATGCCATTAATTCGAGTGACTAATCTTGCACGGACGTTACGTGATTTACAACATCAACACCATATTTGGGTAGTCGGTACTGCAGGTGAAGCAACAGAAACCTTATATCAAACTAAATTAACGGGCGGATTAGCTTTAGTAATGGGAGCTGAAGGTGACGGTATGCGTCGCCTGACTCGTGAACATTGTGATCAGCTCATTAGTATCCCGATGGCAGGATCGGTTTCTTCACTTAATGTCTCTGTCGCGACAGGCGTATGCCTATTTGAAATCGTGCGCCAACGGCTTGCCTAAAACGTTGCAAAAACAGACCGCACTTTAAACTATAAAAAAGCCTAGCACAACGCTAGGCTTTTGATTTATAAAAATTCAACTTAGTTGATAACACCACAAGCCATACGTGGACCACCACCGCCTAATGGCGCTGGGTGATCTGAGTGGTTATCTCCACCTGCATGAATCATTAATGAATGACCTTTAACTTCATCTAAATGTTTTAAACGAGGTGCCAATACTGGGTTTGTTGATGTACCATCTGCATTTACAGTCAACGCAGGTAAATCACCTAAATGAGCATCATCTGACCATGGGTAACCATGTTTACCTGTATTTTTTGGATCCCAGTGACCACCTGCGCCTAAACCTGCAACTAGCTTGCCATCTTTCTCTTTTGCTTCACAGCTTGGATTTTGATGAATGTGGAAACCATGTAAGCCAGCCGTTAAGCCTTTTAATTCTGGCGTAAATACTAAACCATAAGCTGACTCAGTAATCACAACTTTACCTACATCTTGGTTACCTTTAACAGGATCAAGTAGTTCAACTTTAACTTCTAACATCTTGCCATCATGCTTATGATCTGCTGCATGACTATGAGCAAATGCTGATGCAGCCACACCACATGAAAGCATAAGCGCTAATACTGTTTTTTTCATATCACTCTCCTAAATTGAGTATAAAACAATGCTAAATAGCCTTTTTATTCTAACGTAAAGCGACTTAATTTTTTAGCCTTTTTGTAAAATAGTTTTTAAGAATCGTGCAGTATGTGAGCCTTGTACCTCGGCAACCTGCTCTGGCGTACCTGTCGCGATGATCTGACCACCACCACTCCCGCCTTCTGGCCCTAAATCAATTATCCAGTCTGCTGTTTTAATTACGTCTAGATTATGTTCAATAACAACAATTGTATTCCCCTGATCACGCAAACGATGTAATACTGTTAATAGCTGTTTAATATCAGCAAAATGCAAACCTGTTGTTGGCTCATCAAGTACATACAATGTTTTTCCTGTATCGCGTTTTGATAATTCGGTCGCCAGTTTCACTCGTTGCGCTTCACCACCAGATAATGTCGTAGAAGATTGTCCCAAGCGAATATAAGATAATCCAACATCTATTAATGTTTGTAACTTGCGTGCAATTTGTGGAATAGCATCAAAAAACTCACGCGCCTCTTCAACCGTCATCTCTAATACTTGATGAATGGTTTTACCTTTATAACGAATCTCTAACGTTTCACGATTATAACGTTTACCTTTACATTGCTCACAAGGCACATAAACATCAGGCAAAAAGTGCATTTCTACTTTAATTACACCATCGCCCTGACAAGCTTCACAACGCCCACCACGCACATTAAAACTAAAACGTCCTGGGTTATATCCTCTTGCTCTCGCCTCTGGTACACCTGAAAATAGCTCACGAATTGGCGTAAATAACCCTGTATAAGTTGCAGGATTTGATCGTGGTGTACGCCCAATTGGACTTTGGTCAATATCAATTACTTTATCAAAAAATTCTAAACCAGAAATTGATTGATAAGGCGAATATTGTGTATTTTCAGCACGATTTAAAGCATTTTGCGCTAAAGGGAACAGGGTATCATTAATTAATGTCGATTTGCCTGAGCCCGATACTCCCGTCACACAAGTAAATAACCCTACAGGAATTTCTAAATTAACAGCTTTTAAGTTATTCCCTGTCGCACCATTTAATTTAAGCACTTTGTTCTTATCAAGTGCGGTTCGTTTTGGTGGAATTTCGATCTTCTCGATACCAGATAAAAATTTACCTGTGATCGAATTTGGATTTGCCATAATCGCTTTCGCTGGACCTTCTGCAACAACCTGACCACCATGTACGCCAGCACCAGGACCAATATCAATAATATGATCTGCTGCCATAATCGCGTCTTCATCATGTTCAACGACAATGACTGTGTTGCCTAAATTACGTAGGTGAGTCAATGTATTTAATAAGCGCTCATTATCACGTTGATGTAAACCAATCGAAGGCTCATCTAAGACGTACATTACCCCCACTAACCCTGCACCAATTTGACTGGCTAAACGAATACGTTGTGCTTCACCGCCTGACAATGTTTCTGCTGAACGAGAAAGAGAAAGATAGTCTAATCCAACATTCACCAAGAACTGCAAGCGCTCCTTAATTTCTTTTAAGATTTTTTCAGCAATTTGTGCGCGTTGCCCAGTTAAACTCATTTCATTGAAAAAACGTAATGTTTCCCCAATACTTTTTTCTGCTACATCTGGTAAATTTGTACTACCAATATACACATGACGGGCTTCTTGACGTAATCGAGAACCACTACAATCATGGCAAGGGCAAGTACTAATATTTTTAGCTAATTCCTCACGCACCGACATTGACTCTGTCTCTTTATAACGGCGTGACATATTATTCAAAATGCCCTCAAACGCATGGTGTCTGACTACAACATCACCACGATCATTCATATACTGAAATTCAATTTCCTCTTTACCAGATCCATGTAAAATAATATTTTTGATTTTTTTAGGAAGCTGCTCAAACGGCAGCTCAATATCAAAATCATAATGTTTTGCTAACGAAGTCAGCATTTGGTAATAATAAAAATTACGACGATCCCAGCCTTTTACGGCCCCACTCGCCAAAGAAATACTTGGATTTTGTACAATCCTATTTTCATCAAAATATTGTTGTACACCTAAACCATCACAAGTGGGACAGGCACCAGCAGGATTGTTAAAAGAAAATAAACGAGGCTCCAATTCAGGTACAGAATAACCACAGTGTGGGCAAGCAAAATTTGCTGAAAATACTAATTCCTCTGCATTATCATCATCCATTGAAGCCACTACAGCTGTACCACCAGATAATTCCAACGCCGTTTCAAAAGATTCTGCCAACCTTGTAGATAAATCAGCACGCACTTTAAAGCGATCTACCACGACCTCAATAGTATGTTTTTTATGTAATTCTAATTTAGGTGCATCGGATAAATCACAAATCTCACCATCGATTCGAGCACGAATATAGCCTTGTGACGCAATTTGCTCAAGCAACTTGATATGCTCACCTTTACGCTCTTTCACTACAGGTGCAAGCAGCATCATTCGACTGTCTTCTGGTAAACTCAACACATTATCAACCATTTGGCTAATCGTTTGTGCCGTTAACGCCACTTGATGTGTTGGACATCGTGGCTCACCAACTCTTGCAAATAACAAACGTAAATAATCATGGATTTCAGTGACTGTCCCTACAGTAGAGCGCGGATTATGAGAAGTAGATTTTTGCTCAATTGAAATAGCTGGAGACAGACCTTCAATGTGATCCACATCGGGCTTTTCCATTAAAGATAAAAATTGGCGCGCATAAGCAGAGAGTGACTCTACATAACGACGTTGTCCTTCCGCATATAAAGTATCAAATGCTAAAGAAGACTTTCCTGAGCCTGAAAGCCCTGTGATTACAATTAATTTATCACGTGGAATTGTTAAGTTTATATTTTTTAAATTATGGGTTCTCGCCCCACGTACTTCAATTTTATCCATAAATACAAAAAGCCATTAGAAAGTGTTCAAATTGCGATCATTATCGCACATTCTCAAATAACTGTGCAAATATCCAGTTAAACTTGTTTTAAGCATAGATTTTTTTGTGATTTTAGGGCAAAATAATAAGAATTTTCACCCCAATTCAAAATGAGAAAGAGGATTATATGGCTGGAGTAAATAAAGTAATCATTGTGGGCAATTTAGGAAATGATCCTGAAATTCGCACAATGCCAAATGGCGACGCCGTAGCGAATATTAGCGTTGCAACAAGCGAAAGCTGGATTGATAAAAATACTAACGAACGCCGTGAAATCACAGAATGGCATCGCATCGTATTCTATCGTCGTCAAGCTGAAGTGGCTGGAGAGTATTTACGTAAAGGCTCTAAAGTGTATGTAGAAGGGCGCTTAAGAACACGTAAATGGCAAGATCAAAATGGTCAAGATCGCTACACAACAGAGATTCAAGGCGATGTACTACAAATGCTAGACAGCCGCAATGATCGACCACAAGCAGGTGGTTACGCACCTCAAGCCTCTGCGCCACAATACAATTCGCCGACTAGTGGCAGCTATGGTAATAACTTTAGCTCACAATCTAACCGTCCACAACAGTCTGCACCACAAAGTGAGCCACCAATGGACATGGGCTTTGAAGAAGATAATATTCCATTCTGAATTCCATATAAATTAAAAATGTAAAATAAAATCTATATAAAGATGGAGAATCCTTTATTGATAAGGGTTCTCTTTTTTTACAGTAATGGTCTAACCAATTTCAACAAACCAAAGACTCTTTTTGATAAACTTTCTCAAAATGGATAATTGCAAAATGGGTAAATTGTTTACCCCTGAATATAAAAAGCAATGTGTTGAAATGGTATTAGATGGAAAACACAGTGTTACCCAAGTGTGTAAAATGATGCGAGTTAGCCAATCAGCCTTGAATAGTTGGCGACGACAAATTTATTATTTGACTATCTTAACCCAAATCGAGTTTTAGTCGTTATCTAGCACAGCACCTTATATTTTAATCAGAAGCATCTTTACTATCTGTTAAGGCTTGAAATCCTGTAGCATGACTCAATATAGTAAAAGCAAAACGATTTTGGGCTTATTAAAACCCAAAATAATCTATTATGTACTGAAAATTTTATGGAGATTAACTATGGCTAACTATAAAAGTGATTACTTGAACTCTGTGCTAGAAAGTTACAGGATGAAACATATTGAAGAGTTGATTAACACATATCGCACCAAACGAGATGAGATTAAGCAATTTTTAAATGAACAATATGGTAGTAAAATTTATGAGCCATTTAATTCTGGCTCGTATAAAAAACATACCGCCATCAATACCAAATTTGATTTGGATTTGGTTGTACCATTTAAACGCAATGTTTTTTCAACATTAGAAGACATGTTTGAAGATGTTTTTGAAAAATTAACTGAAAAATATCAGCATGAAACGACCATTAAAAAACAAGGTGTTTCGATTGGTTTGACTTTTGATGAAGAAGATGAAATTAATATTGATGTTGTCCCTGCAAGAGAGACAAGTCAAGATTCATTTCCAGTAGAAAAAAACTTAAATTTACATAAAACACAAAGTGATGGATATCTTAAAACCAATATTCATGCTCAAATTGAACACATTAAAGCCAAAGAAAATGAAAGAAAAGTTATTCGCTTGCTAAAAATATGGAAAGCTTGTCATCAATATAAATACAAGTCTTTTTTTATTGAACTATTGGTAATTAAGGCTTATGAAAAATCATCTCCACAGGGTAACTTATGGGAACAATTTAAAACTGTTCTAAATTATATTATTGATAATATTCAAAGCGAAAATTTTACACTCAAAGACCCTGGCAACAGCAATAACGATTTGGCATTATCGCTAGATGATATTGAGAAAAATATGTTGGTTTTCAGATTAAAATCTATGTTGGAACAAATTGAATCAAATGAGAAGCAAATAGAGTTTTATCTCCCATTAAATGAAAAATTTGCCGAAGATAATAAAGATGAGAATAAGGCTTATGGTCTTAAAAGTTCAGTTTTAATTTCAACACCGCCAGTTTCACAAAGATTTGGTTGATATGAAATTTTCGCAAATTGAATTAGAGCAAGCTATTCAATCCATTCCATACATTCAAAATTTATCTGCCCTTCACTTTTCACAAGAGCAGGTAAGTTTTGACATTACTTTTGATTTTGAAGAATTAGATAAACCTATTGATTTTAATATTATCATTGATCAAGCCTACCCATTAAAAATCAGTGATAGTGAGTCCATTGGCTTTTATCTAAAAGATGATGAGTATAAACAATTTAGCCATGTAATGTTGAACAATGCAATTTGTTTTCATAATCAACATTGCATTACTTTTCACAAAAAATTACAGCAGGATTTTCAAGCGATTAAACAATGGATTGTTAAATATGTTATTAACCAAGAAAAAGATGAGCATTATGAACATCTAATCACAGAAAATTGTACTTATAAAGAGACATATTTTTCTTTTCAATTTACAGATGTTGATGAATCATTTTCTCAAAATGAGATTGGTATTGTTACCAACACTTTCTTAACAAAATCAAAATATAAAGATAAGGATATGTACCATTATTTAGTGCAATCTTTTACGCATAATATTACCCAAAGAAATTGCCAATGGTCATCGTTTTACTCAAACAAGGAAAATGATTTATCAGGGATTTATGTCTTTATTGGTAAAAGACCATCAAATTATGATAGATTTTCATTTTCAAATTGGCAAGAATTTAAATCCTTATTTAACCAAGAAATGTTAAGTGAGATTTGGAAAATTACTTTTTCTATTCAACAAAAATATATACCTATTTTTATTGGATATAATACAAAAAATCAAAACATCCACTGGCAAGTTGCGATGATTGATTTGAAAGACCAATTTTTCAAAAATACGCAAGGAATATATGAACTTTGCGATAAGAAAATAAACTGGGTTATTTCAAAAAATTCATCCTATCATTATTTTTTCGGACGAGGTGCGTTTCATCCAAATCTAACCGATAAAAAAGTGCTTATTATTGGGCTAGGAGCGATTGGAAGTCAAGTTGCTAAGACACTTGTGCGTGGTGGTTGTAAGAATATTACCATTGCTGATTATGATGTTAAAGAACCAGAGAATATTTGCCGTTCAGAATATAACTTTCTTCCGCCTTATACCAATAAAACAGATGAATTAGCAGGTATTTTATGGAGTGTATCTCCTTTTGTTGAGTTGAGTTCTATTCGTCATTTGGCAACAGAATATATTAAATTTGATCTTCCATCAGTATATCTTAATTTTTTATCAGAGCAATTTTCAGAATTTGATTATATTTTTGATTGTTCTACCGATGATGATTTAATGTATCTTACAGGCAAGTTAAATTTAACCAGCACTATATTGAATTTATCTATAACAAATCACGCAAAAGCATTGGTATGTGGTGTTTCACCCAATCATTACCGCTTTGTTAGACATCAGTTTGATAATATTTTAGAGAATGATACTTTGGATTTATATAATCCTATTGGCTGTTGGAATCCAACTTTTAAAGCATCGTATAATGATATTGCCATTATGGTTCAACTATCATTAAAAACAATTAACTTAATGATTCAAAAGAATAATTATCAAAATTTTACTATTCAATATGATGATAATCTCAATTTAAAGGTTGAGAGGTTTTAATGATTATAAAAAAATATAAAAATCTTCAACTATGTATTGAATGCCCACTTATTAAACTGATGACGAAGACCGCAATTCATCATTATCCAAATGAATATGGTGGATTTTTGTTGGGTTATTATTCTGATGATTTTACCAAATTGTATATTAAAGATTTTTTATTGGTTGATAAATACGCCAGCTCACCAGTAGAATTTAGGCGTGAATTAAATGTAAAAATTCATGATTTTGAAAAGATATTTCAAGAAACTGGTTTATATTATATAGGTGAATGGCATAGTCATCCAAATGCATCAGCGTGGTATAGTTTAACGGATTTGCAAGCAATGAATAATATTGCTTCTTGTAATACAGTTCAGCTGAATAATCCTGTTTTGCTTATTTTAAGTATTTCTAACAATAAATTGTTGGATTTTAATTTCTTTATTTTTGATAAAGGTAGGTTAATTGTTTATGAATCATGTTGATTTATCAGCCTTGTTTCGTGGTATGCAAGGGCAAATGCAAAGCCAATTAAGTACCAATCGTGAATTTATTCATCATCCAGGTTCAAAAGGCGATGCCTTAGAAAATGCTTGGATTGAATGGTTGCAAAATTATTTACCAAATCGTTATAGTGTAGATAAAGCAATTGTGATTGATTACCACGGAAATACTAGTGACCAAATTGATATTGTTATTTATGATAATTGGTTTACACCATTTATTTTTAATCAAAATGGCTTTAAATACATTCCAGCCGAAGGCGTTTATGCTGTTTTTGAAGTCAAACCTGATATTCAGGGAAATGTAGGTGATATTAATTACATTAAGTACGCAGGTCAAAAAATTGCCAGTGTCAGAAAATTAGACCGCACATCAACATCTATGATTAATTCTGGGCAAAAACTACCTGCTCGCCCATTAACAAAGATTATTGGTGGGATTTTAACCACAACCAATTCTTTTACACATACTAACAATGATACCATTGAAAAGCATATCAAATCTTTAACTGATTTAGAGGGGATTGATTTGGGTTGTATTGTGGATTATGGTAGCTTCTTTGTGCAATATCAAGGGGAAGAAGATACCAATGAGAGAATAGATTTTAGCAAACGCATTCATGATTATTATCATAATCGAACTTTTCAATCATTAGTATTTAGTCAGCCTGAAAATTCATTAATCACTTTCTTTATGCAATTAACCCGTTATTTACAACAAGCAATCGGGACGGTGCCTGCTATTGATTTACAGGCATATATGAATACAATTCGGGAAAGAATTGATAGTGAGATTTAAGTGAAATTCTTGATTATTACCACTCTTTTATCTTATGAAATAATTATTCTGAATAATAGAACACTGTTTCCAAAGTCTGACAACGGTGTTTTTCTTACAAATAAAGAGATTACCCCTTCAATCTTTGTATATCAATTAGAAAGTGATATTTTACATCAGATTTTTGCGTTTCTTTATGTGGGGATTCTGGCATATCAAGCATTTCTATATCTTCCACGATATTATTCTCAATAGAAAATTCATAATTTTTGTGTTTTGGTCATTCGATCAATCATAATGTAGCAATCTTATGGTTGCCCATAATCAGGTGTAGTGTTAATGGTGTAAGCAACTATGAGCAATAAGTATAAAAACGGTATAATCAAACTCAATGACTCTATGACCAAATATTGTCTGCTTGGTATCTCATAGCAAGTACATTGTGTAAAAATAAAATCTGAAATCTAGCCTTTTTATTCTTTATTTTTACGTGTTCACACTTCAATTTTGACAAGTTAATATTTAATTGATTGATTTCAAATTGTTTTATAATTTACATTTCCAAATGATATAGAAACAACCGTTTTAAAACCTATACCTTTAAAACTGATAACATTCAATGATAAAAATACGCTATTGATGAAATAGCGTTTTTTTTATTATCGAAGATATTCTACAAGTTTACATATTCAGCATAATAGTAAATCTACTTCAAAAAAATGCGGTCAAAATCGACCGCACTTTTTTGTACTATTTGCTGATTATATCTGCTTTTCATAGGCAGTTAATGTATTAAACATCAACATTGCTACTGTCATTGGTCCAACACCGCCTGGAACAGGCGTAATATAGCTGGCTTTTTTTGCTGCTACAGCGTATTCCACATCACCAACGAGTTTGCCATCAAGACGATTAATGCCAACATCAATAACCACAGCACCTTCTTTGACCCAGTCTCCATTAATAAACTGTGGTTTGCCTACTGCTACAACCAAAATATCGGCTTGACGCACATGTGCTTCTAGATCTTTAGTAAAACGATGTGTCACTGTCACGGTACAACCCGCTAACAATAACTCTAATGCCATTGGTCTCCCTACAATATTTGAAGCTCCAACTATCACAGCATGCTGCCCATATAAATTAATACCCGAGGTTTCAAGCAATTTCATCACGCCATAAGGGGTACAGGCTCGTAATGTAGGAATACGCTGACATAAACGCCCGACATTATAAGGATGAAAGCCATCAACATCCTTTTCTGGTGTGATTCTCTCAATCACTTTTGTACTATCAATATGTTTTGGTAAAGGTAACTGTACCAAAATACCATCAATTTCAACATCTTGATTAAGCTGGTCAATTAAAGTTAATAATTCATTTTCCGAAGTATTTTCAGACAAGTCATAAGATTTAGAATGAATCCCAATTTCTGCGCAACTTTTACGTTTACTACCGACATAGACTTGTGAGGCTGGATCTGTTCCAACAAGGATTACCGCTAACCCAGGTGCACGTTTTCCCTGTTGTACATATTGTTTTATTTTTTGCGCTACTTCTGACTTAATTTTAGTTGACAATTCTGTACCAGAAATCACTTGTGCAGTCATTCGTTTTGTCCTTTGATTGAGTGAAAGAAAACGTTTGCTATTTTGTCAGAAAAATAGCTCAAATGTAAGTGAAATTGAGATTAATTTGTACGATTGAATGAAAAATAGAAAAAATTAATTGACTGTAATTAAAAGGAAACTATAATGCTACACATTAATCGGCGAGTAGCGCAGCTTGGTAGCGCAACTGGTTTGGGACCAGTGGGTCGTAGGTTCAAATCCTATCTCGCCGACCACTTTCCTTTGTTTGAAAAAAATGTCCATTTGAAATGCGCCCTTAGCTCAGCTGGATAGAGCAACGGCCTTCTAAGCCGTAGGTCATTGGTTCGAATCCAATAGGGCGTGCCATATATCTATATTTTTCTTCAATAACTATCATATGTTCAATTAAATTCTTATTCCTTTTCAAAATAAAGCTATTATCAGAACTATAAACTGGTCTATCCTCTTTCGCCAAATAAAAAAAATAAATAAATATTTTTTCTATCTAAGTCAAATATTTCTTAAAAAAAATTCATAAAAATTAATCTTTAATTATATAAAATTCAAAAAATAAGAAAGCCACACGAAAAAAAATTAAAGTAAATAAGTGTAAATAAATGTTTGCATTATGTATACAAATGTATACCTTTGAATACCAAATTAAATTAATTTGTATATAATGAACCCGTTTTTTGCTTAATGCATAAACAAATTTACATATAATTAATCTAATTTACTCTTTTTTTAATTAAGGACATCTTATGCTCAAAAAACATAACATTTTTACTCTAAGTATTCTGACTCTTATTGCTTCAACTGGCTACTCTGCACCTGATAGTAATGGAAATATTAAAGAGGGTAACAATGCAGGTACAAGCGTATCAGGGAAAAATAATATAGCTATTTCCACAAATGCAGGTACAAATGTAACTGGAAATACCAATGTGGCTATTTCTGGTGACGCTGGTAGACATGTCAAAGGCAATAACAATATTGCAATAGCATACAAAGCTGGTAACAACGTAACTGGAAATAACAATACTGCAATTGGACGAGCAGCTGGCTCTGAAGTAAGTGGCTCATTTAATCTTGCTCATGGGTATGGCACAGGGCAAAAAGTAAATGGCTCTTCCAATATTAGTTCAGGCACATACACTGGAGTTAATACAACTGGTAATGCTAATATTGCTAACGGCGCATATTCTGGGCAAAATGTTGAAGGAAATGGAAATATTGCTACAGGAAATGCTGCTGGTGTTGGTATAAAAGGTAATAGCAATATTGCTATTGGGAATGGCGCTGGTACGGCTACCGATGTAGAATATTTAATGAATCATAAACCGAAATCAGATCTTACTAAAAATACAATCAACGGTCCAAAACGTCCTGTAAACAACTCTGTAAGCTTGGGTACTAAAGCAATTTCAATTGAAGATGATGCTGTTGCATTAGGTAGTAACTCTAGAGCAGATATAGAAAAAGGCAAGACTGGATTTTTAGCAAACTCTGCAGATAAGACAGATGCAACTTGGACATCAACGCATGCGGGTATTTCTGTTGGTAATGAGGGCAATGACACCACACCAAGAGTTACACGTCAAATACATAACCTTGCAGCAGGGACAAAAGACACAGATGCAGTTAACGTAGCTCAACTTCGTAAAGTACATGAACAAGTTGCGGATCTCAGAATTGATTTTCAGCATATTGAAAATAAACTTAACCGCATGAACTCTGACTTGAAAGCAGGGATTGCTGGAGCAACAGCAATGGCAAACTTACCACAAGCTTTCCGCAATGGTCAGTCGATGGTTTCAGTTGCAGTAGGCTCCTACAGAGGTCAATCAGCAGCTGCATTTGGCATCAGTCGCATGGCAGACAATTCACCAATTGTATTTAAGGCATCAGGTAGTGCAAATACACAAGGTCATTTCAATGTTGGCGCTGGTATTGGCTGGGGCTGGTAGACTTATAATATAAAATATGGCTTCTATTGTGATAAAACAATAGAAGCCTCTTCTTATATCAAATGTTTTCTTTATTACTAGAAAAGCAGATTAAACAAGAAATTACAAAATCTCTTTTGCTTTAGCGACAACATTTTCAACAGTAAAACCAAAGAGCTTAAACAATTGGTCAGCAGGAGCAGATTCACCAAAACTATTCATCCCCACAACACGACCTTCAAAGCCTACATATTTATACCAGAAGTCCGAAATCCCCGCTTCAATCGCTACACGTTTCGTCACATTACTTGGTAATACGCTCTCACGATACGCCGCATCTTGTTTATCAAACACATTAGTACTTGGCATCGAGACCACACGGACTTTCACCCCTTCCGCATCTAATACCTCAGCCGCCTTCATCGCAAGCTCTACTTCCGAACCTGTCGCAATAAGAATTAAATCAGGACAGCTTTGTTTTTCACAGCAGTGACGTAACACATAACCACCACGGGTAATATTGGCTAATTGCTCTGCATTACGCGTCATTTGAGCAAGATTTTGACGAGTAAAGATAAGTGCACTCGGTCCCTCTTTACGTTCAACCGCCGCTTTCCATGCCACCGCAGATTCCACTTGGTCACAAGGACGCCATGTCTCAAGGTTTGGAATTAAACGTAATGTAGTGGTTTGTTCAACTGGTTGATGGGTTGGTCCATCTTCACCTAAACCAATTGAATCATGCGTATACACAAATAATGAACGTTGTTTCATTAATGCCGCCATACGCACCGCATTGTGTGCATACTCCATAAACATTAAGAAAGTCGCGCCATAAGGAATAAAACCACCATGTAAAGCAATGCCGTTCATAATGGCCGACATACCAAATTCACGTACACCATAGTTAATATAGTTACCATCTGCATTTTCAACTGCACGAATTGGTTTTGAGCCAGACCATAAGGTTAAGTTAGAGCTGGCTAAGTCCGCTGAGCCACCTAAAAACTCAGGTAATAATTTTGCATAAGCTTCAATGGCATTTTGTGAGGCTTTACGGCTAGCAATATTGGCTGGATTAGCTTGGAGTTGTTCAATAAATGCTTGTGATTCTGCGGCCCAATTTGCAGGCAATTCAGCATTAACACGACGTGTAAACTCAGCCGCTAATTCAGGATAAGCTTTTTCATAAGCCGCAAATTTTTCTTCCCAAGCTTTCTGTGCAACATTCCCTTTGTCTTTAGCATCCCACTGCGCATAAATATCAGCTGGGATATCAAACGGTGCATGTGACCAATTTAATGCCTGACGAGTTAAAGCAATTTCTTCATCACCTAATGGTGCACCATGACTGTCATGTGAGTTTGCTTTATTTGGTGAACCAAAACCAATAATCGTTTTACAAATAATTAAAGTCGGTTTGTCTTTTTCTGCTTGTGCTTGTTTTACTGCATCAATGATTTGTGCTGAATTATGCCCATCAATTGCAGGAATCACATGCCAACCATAAGCTTCAAAACGTTTTTGTGTATCATCTGTGAACCAGCCATCAACATGACCATCAATGGAGATATTATTATCATCATAAAAGGCAATTAATTTACCTAAGCCCAATGTACCCGCTAGAGAGCACGCCTCATGGGAAATCCCTTCCATTAAGCAACCATCACCCAAGAAGACATAAGTATAATGGTCAACAATCTCATGACCTGGACGGTTAAATTGGTGAGCAAGGGTTTTTTCAGCCAGAGCAAAACCTACGGCATTAGTGATACCTTGCCCTAACGGTCCTGTCGTAGTTTCAACGCCAGGGGCATAGCCGTATTCTGGGTGACCTGGTGTTTTAGAATGTAATTGACGGAATTGTTTTAGGTCATCGATAGACAAGTCATAGCCTGTTAAATGCAAAAGACTATAAATCAACATAGAGCCATGCCCATTGGACAGAATGAATCGGTCACGGTCAACCCAGCTTGGGTTAGTTGGATTATGTTTTAAAAAATCACGCCATAATACTTCTGCAATATCTGCCATCCCCATCGGGGCACCTGGGTGACCTGATTTTGCTTTTTGGACCGCATCCATGCTCAGAAAACGGATTGCATTTGCCAGTTCTTTACGTGTTGCCATTCTTTATCCTCTCCCTTTTCTACCTTCATTAAGTTAAAATTTTGCCAATAACATCGCTTCTAATTTTTCTTGGTCAGCTGCAAACTTACGAATACCTTCCGCCAGTTTTTCCACCGCCATTGCATCACTATTATGCTGCCAATAAAACTCCGCTTCTGTTAATGGCTCTGGCTTCGCCTTCACTTCTCCCGTATAACTTAATTTACGCTCAAGAGTACTCGTGTTTTCTTGTAATTCTTTTAACAGCGCTGGCGCAATCGTTAAACGGTCACAACCCGCTAATTCGGTAATCTCACCTACATTACGGAAACTCGCACCCATCACAATCGTGCTATAACCATGTTGCTTGTAGTAGTTGTAGATTTTCGTCACCGAAATTACACCTGGGTCTTCCGCTGGTGCATACTCTTTCTTATCACTATTAGCTTTATACCAGTCTAAAATACGACCCACAAATGGCGAAATTAAATAAACACCTGCTTCAGCACAAGCTCGTGCCTGCGCCTCTGAGAATAACAGCGTTAAATTACAGTTAATCCCTTGTTTTTCCAACACCTCCGCTGCACGAATACCTTGCCATGTTGAGGCGATTTTAATCAAAATACGTTCATTGCCAATCCCTGCTTCGTTGTAAAGTGCGATTAATTTTTTCGCCTTTTCAATCGTCGCTTCAGTATCATAAGAAAGGCGTGCGTCTACCTCTGTTGAGATACGTCCTGGAACGATTTTTAAAATTTCTAAACCGATGTTTACCGCTAATTTATCTTCAGCATCGATTAACTGCTGTTTTGAGCAATCACTTTTTGCTTTCGCATAGGCAATCGCATCATCAATTAATGAGGCATATTGTGGTAGTGCTGATGCACTTAAAATTAAAGAAGGGTTTGTTGTCGCATCTTCTGGTTGGTATTTTTTAATCGCCTCAATGTCACCAGTATCAGCAACAACAACTGTCATGTTACGGAGAGAGTCAAGTTGTGTAGTCATAATTTTCTCCTCATTCTACAAACATAAATTAAATTTAAAGTAATCTTTTCATTTCGCAATACACGCCTTCTACTGCTTTAGGTCCAACAATAATTTGGTATTGATTAGCGATAGAAAATAATCCATTTACTCCAGTTATTTTTTCAATAGCAGGCTTATTTATATGGCTTTCATTATTAATAATGACACGTATACGGCTCGCACAATGACTTAATGCACTAATATTTTGAATACCACCAAGTTGTTTAATTAATTGGCGGGCGACATCAGTAAACTCGTTCTCAACATTTTTAGTTGATAATGTGTTTAATGCATTCTTCATTAATAAGTGGAAGTTTTTTGCTTCCCAAGCACTGCGTCCTACAAATAGCCCATCAATATTAGACTGTAAAATCAATTCATTAGCGTTCTCTAAGTTAACACTCCCACCATATAAAACAGGTATTTTTTTACTTGCATCACCAAATAACTCAAACAAACATTCTTTAATTACGCCATGTTTTTCATTTGCATAGTCTGATGTTGCAGGGATCCCATTTTCTCCTATTGCCCAAACTGGCTCATAAGCAATCCATAAATTTTCTATAGCATCATTCGCTACAGATTGTAGACCGACTTTTAGTTGTACTCTCAACGCTTCATCAGCAGTATTAGTATTTTTTTGTGTGAGTGTTTCACCAATACACAATAATGTTTTAAAACCATGTTTTAAAGCTGACACAACTTTTTCATTTTCATCTTGATCACTTTCTTTAAAAATATGACGTCGCTCAGAATGTCCAATCATCACTAATTGCACACCTAACTCTTTTAACATTACTGGAGAAATTTCACCTGTGAACTGTCCTCTGTCATGCGGATTCATATTTTGTGCACCAATCGTAATCCCATGCTGACTAGAACTATTAGTGACAGTCGTAATAGCATCTTTTAATGCGATGTAAGATGGAATAACGAATAATTCAATATCATATTCTGAAGGAAGTTGTTGCCTCACTTGAGATAATTCTGATAGATAGTCAATCGTATCGTTATTCCCTTTATACATTTTTAAATTAGTACCAAAATAAACTTTTTTAGACATCATCTTACCCCTTAAATATTTTTGACTAGCACTCGGCAAGGCGCGCCATCTGCATTTTCAATTGCAATTGGCAACATTAATCCCTCTACGCGAGAGCTTGTAATTTTGTCTGTATTACAAATATATTCAACCAATGTCACTCCTTTTAATAACAAATGTTGATGAGTGACATGTTTTGACAGAGGTTTTTCTATCGTATTATTCAGCCATGATCGGATAGGATAATCCTGAGGAAAGTCAAAAGTAACTAATTTTAAGTTTTTCTCAGATAAATACTTTGCGCCATCTTCTGTAATATAAGGCGATTTTCCCCAGAAATCAGTTGTATTATAATGATAATGAGTATCCCAGCATGTTTTAAAAATAATCCGTTCTACATCCCCTTCTGGCCAAATTGATGCTAATACTTCAGCAGTAATTGCAAAATTATCTTGAATCTCTTTGGATAAATCTAAAACATGAAATAACCCGATATATACATCAGGTGAAATATCTAAAATATTGTAAGCATTTTTTTGAATATGGCTCAATGCATCCATATGAGTGAAAGCATGACAAGAAACATGTAACTGCGTTGCTTCAAATAAATCACCCGCATCAAAGCTACCTTTTTTCTCAATATGAGTTTGCCAACGAACATGATCTCGACAAATTGGCATTGACAAATCTATCCAATTACTCATCGTTTACTCCTTATTTAAATAGTAAATCTGGTAAGAAGGTACTAAACTCAGGTACCAAAATTAATAATACAAGTAAGCCTAACAATGATAATAAGAACGGAATACTTTCTTTTAATACTTTCATTGGCTCACATTCAGCAATATTAGCAGACAGGAAAATCAAATAGCCTACTGGTGGCGTGACTAAACCAATCATTAAATTCAAAATAATCACAAGACCAAAATGAACTGGCGCAATGCCAAATTGATTGACAATTGGCATAAAAACAGGAACAAGTATAGTAAGCGCTGCGGTTGGATCCATGATCATACCAATAAAGAGAACAATGATATTAATTAAGATCAATGCTTCTAATGGACTATCACAGACAGAAGATACCCAATGAGCAACTTGATGACTAATTTGCAGACGCGCTATCATCCAAGCAAAAATAGAAGATGCACCCACAATTAACATAACAGTAATCGTCCCTTTCAGAGAAGAAATAAAGGCTTTTTTAAGGCGCTCAAGATTTAGCTCTTTATAAACAAAAGTGCCAATTAAATAGGCATAAATAACTGATACAGCCCCAGCCTCAGTCGCAGTAAAAATCCCAGAAATTATCCCATAGAGGATGATGATTGGACAAAGTAACGCCCAAATCGCATCTTTTGCACTTTCTTTTACTTCTTTGAGGCTAAATTCAACAGCTTGATTACCATATCCTTTCAATTTAGAAATAATAAAAGTAATTAATATTAATGTGAGTGCTATCATTAACCCTGGAATAATGCCTGACATAAACATTTTTCCAACTGAAACACCAGCACCCGCTAATGCTGCAAAAACAATCATAGGAACGCTAGGTGGAATAATAGGACCTATAATTGAAGCTGATTGAGTCAATGCTGCTGAGAATGGCGCTGGATAGCCCCTTTTTTTCATTTCAGGGATAAGAGAACTACCAATAGCTGCTGTTGATGCTACTGCTGAACCACTTATTGATCCAAAAAACAAACTAGAAAAAATATTGATATAAGCGAGAGATCCTTTCCAACGCCCGATGATTGACGTTACAAAACGAATAATACGATTAGTTATTCCCCCAACACTCATTAGCTCTCCAGCAAGGAAGAAAAAAGCAAGGGCTTGTAAGGCATTAGTATCCAATCCTTGCATCACTTGTTGTGCAACAATAGTAACGGGAATATTCGGCAAGAAATAAAATAAAGTAACAATTGAAGCGAAAATAATGCTATAAAATAAAGGTAGACCTAAAACAGTTAATAAAAACATTGTGCCTAATAAAATGATGAATGACATTATAAATCCCTCACTTTTTTAGTTTGAACTAATGCTATTGAAGCCAATATGATTCTAATTACTTCTAAAGATAAACAAATAATAAATGGCACATACACCCAAGAAATAGAAATTTTAAATGCGGAGTAATAGCTATTCATATTCATTGTATAAAGTTTTATGCCACCTTTGATAAGTAAGAAAAGGCAAATTAACATAATACAGTAAAGCAACGATGATAATATCCAACCGTATTTAAACTTTTCAAAAATCATGATTCTTAATAATGGCACTTGAATTTGAGTTGTAGTCAAAATACCAAATATAATCATATAGGTATAACAAAAACGCAAAAATTCCTCAGCCCAAGGGAAGGATATATTGACAACATATCGAGTAATAACTTGTACAAAAGTCATTACAACAAGTACGGCAAAAAATATACATCCTAAAGAAAGGAAAGTGTTATTTATAAATTTATTATAACGCTCAATCATAATTCCCTCTCAAATATTAAAATGGCTAGTATTAATCTATTAAACACTAGCCATTTAACTATATTATTTGGTTTCAACGGTTTTATTAATTAATTTATCGCCAAATTTTTTCGCGTAATCATTCCATGCTTTCTTTGCCCCTTCTTGGAAAGAAGTGGTATCTGGTGAATATTCAATCTCCATCCCTTGCTCTTTCAATTTACCAAGATAAACCTTGTTTTCCTCTATATTTAATGCTTTTTCTAATTCTGCCCCCTCTTTTGCCACTTGCAATAAGATTTGTTGAGCTTCCTTATCTAATGAATTAAATGTATCTAAATTCATTGTCATAGGCGCTGCAGTATAGGCATGATGTGTAAGAGAAAGGTACTTTTGTACTTCTTGTAAATTATTGTTATAAATATGGTGAACTGGGTTTTCTTGTCCATCAATTACGCCTGTTTTTAAAGAGAAATAAACCTCATTAAATGGCATTGGCGTTGGATTAACTCCCCATTCTTTAAATGCAGAAATATGCGCTGGGTTAGGAGTGGTTCTTAATTTTAAATGAGATAAGTCAGTCACTGTTTTTATTGCTCGTTTATTATTCGTGATATCTCTAAAACCAACCTCATAAAAAGCTAAGCCTTTAAGACCCACTTTTTCAAAAGAAGCAAGTAAATGATCTCCAACTTCACTCGCTAATACTTTTTCTACATGCGCCTCATCTCTAAATAAAAATGGTAGGTCTAATAAGTTTAATTCTTCATTAAATGTTGTATAGTAAGGATTTCCAACGACAACAATATCAATAGTTCCCATACGAACACCATCAATTTGAGCCCCAGAATTTCCCAACTCACTATTAGGATGTAATTTTATTGTGATACGCCCATTCGATAATTCATGAGCTCTTTTTGCCATCAACTCTGTTGCTTTAGTTACTGTATCACTCGGTGAACCATAATGGCTTAATGCAAATGTGTAATTACCTGCTGCAATGGCTGTGCCAGAAAATGCAGTTAAAATGATTGCAGAAGAAATAAAGTTTAGTTTTTTCATAAGTTACACCCTATCGTTAAAATAAAGACAGATTAGATTCTGATATCTACGCAGAACGATGATATTTAGAATCTATTTCGTTAATTTGAGCAACTTTAGGTGCTGAACCACCTCCTGCAAAGTCACACTCCAACCACCTTTTTAGCAATGCTTTAGCTAACTCAACGCCTATAACACGTTCACCAAAACAAATAATCTGGGCATCATTACTTTTTCTTGCTCTTTCTGCTGAAAAAATATCATGACAAACAGCCGCACGAATACCAGGGATTTTATTTGCAGTAATACACATACCAATACCCGTTCCGCAAGTTAAGATGCCTCGATCATATTCACCTTTAGCAACTGCGACTGCTACTTTTTCAGCTACATTTGGATACAATGTTGTATCGCCAGCTCCCGCACCAAAATCATCACATTCAATGCCTAACGAATTTAAAAATTGAATTAATTCAATTTTTAAATTATAAGCTGCATCATCACAGCCAATCGCTATTTTCATTTTTGAGCTCCTTATCAATGTTTCAACTTTTAGTTAAACTTAAAATGGTATTAATATTACTCGCTGTAGTCGCAATAATATTGATGATCCCTGTTCTTAGTGCACCTAAAATCGCTGTTGCTTTTGTATTTTCAGATGCAATACCTATCACACAAGGTATATTTCTTAAATCTTCAAGGCTTAACCCTATTACTCTATTATTCATGACCGTGTCAGCTGGCTCACCTTGGAAATTAAAAAAACCATAGCCTGCAATTTCTCCGACCACACCTAAATTCATACGTGCCATCGTAATTTCCTGAGGAGTAAACCAACCTAGCTGTACCATATAACTATTCTCATTCATGTCGCCGATGCCTACTAAAGCAATATCCGCTTTACGAGCTTTATCAAGCGTTTCTTTTATTACTCCATTTTGCAAAAATATTTCTCTAAATTCTGGTTTTTCTAAATATGCAGGAGAATATAATGTTTCGTTTGTACCATTAAATTTACGCGCCAGATTACGGCAAATATGGTCCGCATCGATTGGTGAACCAATACGGTGCGTACCACCAATACCACAGATAAACTTACAATTTCGTTCTGGAAGAACACCAATATACTCCCCAACAGCTGCAACATTTCTGCCTTGCCCTACAGCAACTGTCATACCATCTCTTAAAGTACTCGCTAAATAAGCGTTCACTAATGCTGCAACTTGCTTACGCTGCTCTAATTCATTTTGAGTATCAATCGCAATTAATGCTCGTTGAATACCAAACTCGTCAATTAAACGCTGTTCTAATTTTGAAGTAAATATTGGATGATATTTCACATTAATATCGACAATACCTTCTTGTCGGGCTTTTTTTAACAAACGTCCTATTTTAACGCGAGATATATTAAATTTATTGGCAATCTCTTCTTGCGTTAATTCATGTTCATAATAAGATATAGCTATTTCTGTTAATAAATCCATTTCTTCTTCGTTCATTTTAAATCCGTTCCTTTTATCGCATTATCAATATATTCTCTTGATTTAACTAAAACATTCTCTATTAAGTCTAAAGAAACACGCTCTTCTTTCTTTACTGGCGTTGAATCTAATTCTCTATATATTCGAAGAGGAATTTCTAAACTACATGGTATATTTTCTTTCATTATTTCATTAATAATTGGTAAATAATTAATACTACCCTCACCAATCGTGACAAAATTAAACTTATCATCTTTACATGCAACATCTTTGATATGAAAATAACGACAATAATCTATCGATTTTATCGCCTGAGAAAGAATATCCAGATCAGGCTGATAGGTTGCCATATTCCCTGGATCAAAATTTAGTGCGTAACGTTCGAACCCTAAAATATTAAGTAACGCGATACCATCGTCTAAAGTTGTAAAAGCATTAAAATTATAATCACCTGCATTTTCTAAACATAATATACAATCAAACTCATCTAATAACGGTTTAAGTGAAATAAGATTTTCAATTAATTTTTCTTTATTCATTAATTTAGTAGTACAAACGTTTATATATTTCACACCAATTAAATTAGCAAATCTCAAACGAGGCAGAAAAATTGAATATAAACCTTCTGTAGATAAATCCATTGTACAACCTAAAGCAAGCGTATCTAATTTATATTTTTCTTTTAAAGAATTAATATAATTAGCATTTTCAATAGTAAATAAACTATCATTTAAATTACTCACATAACCTTGGTTGTATGCCAATTCAAAAAAATCAAAACCACATTTTTTAATTGAAGAAAAAGCAACATCTAAATCATAGCCATCATAAATAGAGGTATTTACTGCTAATTTAATTTTGTTATTCATCATTTACTCCAATTAAAATAAAGATAATTTCCACATAGTATAAAACTAGTAAATTTATTTATATAATCTGTATCTTAAGTTTAGCCGTAATAAAGAGTGAAATGACAATAAGTAAGCTTTTATTTTTTAAACATTACTCCAGTCATTTACCACTCTTTAATTAGCTGGATTTTAAAACTTATTGATTCACAAACTCAGCCATATATTTAATAATTAATGACATAGACACCGCGCCAGGATCGACATAGCCTAATGATCGCTCACCTAAACTTTTTGCTCGTCCAAAAACGGCAACTTGATTACGTGTACTTTCTGCACCATCTTCTGCTGCTTTTGCGACACTTAATAGCGCTTTGTTTAACTCCTCATTACTTACTTTTTCAGCTTGTTTCTCTGCTGCAACAAGTGCATCAACCATCGTTTTATCTCCAGGTTTAGCACCACCTCGAGTAAATACTGCACTTGAACCTGCTGCAAGAAATCTTGCTAAAACAGATGCATTAAATTCATTTTCACCTGCAATCGCCTTACCTCCAGCACGAAACAATGTACCGAAAATCGCACCAGACGCACCGCCCATACTCGACATCATCTTTGTTCCTGCTGTTAAAAATAAATCACCAATATCTTTTGGCTCAAAACTCTCTGATTGTAAAAGATCTCTTACTGCAGTAAATCCACGTAACATACCTAAACCATGATCACCATCACCAATTTTGAGGTCAAGTTCAGTCAAAGTAGGCTCACTCGCCATCATTTTTTCAGCGGTATATAACAATAATGCTTTTGTTTCAATTACATTCATCTTATTTTCTCCAAGCAAAGCCATCACAAGGTAAGTCATATAACTTTTGTAGTTCATCATCTAAGCGGAAAAGTGTTACAGAATATCCTGACATTTCTTGAGAAGTACAAAACGAACCAATTAAAGTGTCATAGACTTGGATACCACGTTTTTCTAGTTCCTGATGTACTTTTCGATTTGAGATAAGTAACTCAGTATAAGTTGCTGCACCTAGATTATTTATCGTCACACAAACTCTGTCTCCAGCTTGAAGTCCAATATCAGCACAAATGCGTTCAACAATTTCTTGGTTAATTTCATCCGCACTTGTTAACTTTTGTCTTCTCACGCCAGTTTCACCATGGATACCCATTCCTAGTTCTAACTCATCATCTGCAAGCTCAAAGTTGAATTTACCTGTCTGAGGGATAGAGCAAGCCGCTAAGGCAACCCCCATCGTACGGGTATTAAAATTTGCTTTATTAGTGACTTTATGGAGTGCATCAAGATCATAGCCTGCTTGTACTGCGGCACCTGCAATTTTTAATACATACATATCTCCTGCAACACCTCGACGTTCAGACATTCTCTCAATAGGTGCAGCAGAAATATCATCTGTTACTCGTACTGTTTTAACTGCAATTCCCTCTTCTTCTAATAATTCTGCGGCAATATCAAAATTCATATTATCACCAGCATAATTACCATAAACAAAAAGTACACCTTGACCTTTTTGGGCTGCTTTAGTGGTTTCGATAATAATATCAGGAGACGGTGAGGCAAAAATTTCGCCTAGTGCAGCAGCATCAGCTAATCCTTTTCCAACAAAACCAGCAAACATAGGTTCATGACCACTTCCGCCGCCAGTAACAACAACAACTTGTTGTTCAGCAATATCCTTACGCACTACACCGCTATACCCATCTACTTTAGATAATTTTCCACCACAAGCATATAAGAGCCCTTCCAATTGCTCTGCAGGAACATCATTTGGATGATTTAGTAATTTTTTAGGTTTTCTTGCCATTTCTATGCCCTCAACAAGGATTACTTTTTATTTAAAACACCTGTTCCCATTCGAACTGCAATATTAAACGCAGCCTCGAATGCAGTTGGGATTGCAATATTTTTGCCATGTAGATCAAATGCAGTACCATGATTAGCTGTCGTGATAGGAATTGGAATACCACCTTGAACTGTCACACCACGCTCAAAACCTAAAATTTTAAGTGCAGTAGAAAATTGATCATGATACATCGATACTACACCATTAATCTTTAAGCGTTCTACTTCACGCATCGTAGTATCACTTGGGAATGGACCATAAACATCAATACCAGCTTGGCGTGCTTTTTCCATACCTGGCTGAATAATAGTCATTTCTTCATCACCAAAAACACCACCTTCGCCACCATGTGGATTTAATGCTTGAACAGCAATTTTTGGATTTTCGACTCCCGCTTGAACCAAAGAACGATATAACAAGTGAATACAATCAAATACGGCTTTAACAGATAAATTAGGTACAATATCTTTGAATGGGATATGGGAGGTCACTCGAGCAGCCCAAATATCATCGACAACATTTAATTCACAAACAAAATCATTAAAATCTGTTTGCTCCGCAAACCAGTGTAATTCATCACGATAACGTAAGCCCCCTTTATGCATAGCTTGTTTATTCAGAGGTGCAAAACAAATCGCTTGTACATATCCCATTTTGGCTAAATTCAACGCAATCTTAAGTGTTTCTAAAATATAGACACCACTTTGTTCAGTTGCTTTTCCATACTCAAAAGGTAAGGGATGAGAAGATTTATGAGAGATTAAAACTGGAACACCCGCTTTAAACTCATATTGACCTAAATTATTAAATGTCACTTCTTCATAAATAAATCGTTCTTGAGCAATTTCCATTCCTTTCTCTAATTCATCTTTATCTGCAACCAAGACTATATTAGCTTTTTCTCTAACATTTTCTTTAGCTAATAGTTTAGCGACTAATTCTGGTCCAATACCTGCTGGATCACCTAGAGTCAATGCTACTGTAGATTTTGTCATGCTTAATTCTCCTAAATATATATAAAACGCTCAAAAGAACATTAACTTAACTTTTGTTAAATGTATTAAAACAAAATTTTTCTATTTTTGATGTGATATTTATCACATATTTGAATTTAAATAGAAAAAATTTTTAAAAAATTCTATATCTATTGCTAATTAAAAATTAATGAGCCAAAAACGTGAATAAGATCACATAATCAAAATTACACAGATTGAACAAATGAATAACCTTGGTTATATTGAAGTACATTCAATATATTTAAAGCGCTTTTTTACAACGAGGATTCATTTGGTTTTATCCTTCGATAAACACAAAACGACTAATGGAGACTGTAATTATGAGAACATCATTATTAAAAAAAGCAGCAATCACTGCATCTTTAGCCATATTACTCACAAATAGTTCTTTAGCTAAAGACCTTGTTGTATCAACAACAGCAAGTCTAGGCTCTCTTCAGTATGACACAACAAAATATTTTGTTGATGTCACAAATCAAAAGCTTTCAGAAGCAAAACTAGATTATCAATTAAATTTTTTTGGCTCTGGTCAACTCGGAAATGATAAAGATACACAACAGAAACTTAAATTAGGCACAATTGATATCGCTCTTCTTTCATCAACACTAGCAACTAATATTCCTCAAATGGCTATTTTTGAGTTACCTTTTTTGATCACAAATCGTCAACAGCTGAGTAAAATCGAGGAACATGTTTTTTATCCTCTAGTCGCGCCTGAAGTTGAAAAAAAAGGATATAAAATCATTGGTCTATGGGAGAATGGTTTTAGAAGTATCACTAATAATCATCATCCAATTAACCATCCAGAAGATTTAAAAGGGTTAAAAATTCGTACACCAAGTAGTTCTTGGCGATTAAAAATGTTTAAAACATGGGGAGCCAATCCAACCCCAATCCCATTTGGTGATGTATTTATTGGCTTAAGAACAGGTGTTATTGACGGTCAAGAAAACCCACTGACTAATATTTATGCAGCAAAATTACAAGAGGTACAACAGTATTTGAGTATCACTAATCATGTCTATTCACCCGCTTATCTTACTGTAGGCAAAAACTCATACAAAAAGTTACCAGAAAACGTTCAGAAAATTATCGAAGCTGGTGCAAAAGAGGCCCAAACATGGGGATATGCTGAAGCTGAAAAACGTGAAAAAGAATTAGAAAAGAAATTGGCTGACAGCGGTATGAAGATTAATAGTGCCAATATTCAAGCATTCATTGATGCAAGCCAACCTATCTATGATGAATTCATTTCTGAAGTGCCAAATGGAAAAGAATTATTAGATAAGATTAAGGATGCCATCAAATAAAATTGCCATTAGGAGTATATTCTTATGGAGACATTATTTAATTTGACAAAAAGAATCCTAACGATTATTTCCGTACTTATTTTAAGTTCATTAACAATAATTATCATCATCTCTATCTTTACTCGATTCCTAGGGAAATCGTTATATTGGTATGATGAAATTTCCGCTATATTGCTTGCTTGGTTGACATTTTATGGAGCAGCCTTAAGTGCTTTAAATCGAAGCCATATGGGATTTGGCAATTTCATTGCTTCATTACCAATAAATACGAAAAAAATTATTTTCTATATTACAGAAATATTCATTATTGGATTCTTTATTTTATTAGCTTGGGCTGGTTTTTATGTTCTTTCTATTTTTGGTGATGAAACCTTAACCAGCCTTGATTTTATTCCATTATCTGTTGCTCAATCAGCGTTACCTATAGGTTGTATCCTCTTTATAATTGCAGAAATTTTATCTATTCCCAAAGCGCTTAGTTCTCTCATCAAGGGAAAAACTCAAGATGATGAAGAAATAGAACAAGCACTCAAAGAAGTTGATAATAATGAAGATATTAAAATGGCAAGGGAGAAACTACAATGATTGCATTCTTAGTTCTGATCGGTCTTGTTCTACTTGTTATGATCAACGTACCAATTGCAGTCGCTATCGGTATCGTCTCATTAATCGGTATGTTAATCACTAATAGCTTTGATTCTATCTATAATGTAGCATTATCTATTTTTGATGGGGCCTCAAACTTCTCATTACTTGCTATTCCATTATTTATTCTTGCAGGTGCATTAATGAATACAGGTGGGATTTCAGTCAGATTAATCAATTTTGTTAACGCACTGATAGGCTTCGTTAGAGGTGGGCTAGCAATGGTTAATGTAGGTGTATCCATGATTTTTGCTGAAATCTCAGGCTCTTCTGTTGCAGATGTCGCTGCTCTTGGTTCTATACTGATACCAGCAATGAAAAAAAGAGGTTATAAGTCAACATTTTCTGCTGCTGTTACCTCTTCTTCTGCATCCCTAGCGGTGATCATTCCGCCATCTTTACCTATGATTATTTATGGTGCTATGGCTGATGTATCAATTTCTAAACTCTTTATTGCTGGTTTAGCATCTGGGGGAATTGCTTCTTTAGGTATGTTTGCAGTCTGTTACTATTATGCAGTGAAATATAATTTGCCAAGAGAAGAAAACTTTAGTTTACAGAAATTATGTATTGCATTTAAAAATGCATTTTGGGCATTAACTCTCCCTGTACTTATCTTAGGTGGAATTATCTCTGGTTTTACAACAGCTACAGAAGCTGCTGGTTTAGCTGTATTGTTAGCCCTCATTATTGGATTTTTCATTTACAAAGAGCTAACAATTCAG
The DNA here is from genome assembly GCF_900454865.1 of Pasteurella canis. GTDB lineage: Bacteria > Pseudomonadota > Gammaproteobacteria > Enterobacterales > Pasteurellaceae > Pasteurella > Pasteurella canis. The sequence goes on from NZ_UGTV01000015.1 coordinate 1,400,201, forward strand.
TCTGTCTACAAAGCATTAGTAGAAAGCGTAAATGGTACTTCTGTTGTAATGTTACTTGTTGCGACTTCAGCTGTATTAGGTCTATTTCTCACTGAACAAAAAGTACCGCAACAAATGGCATCCGCTATTTTAAATATATCGGATAATAAATATATCGTTTTAATGATGTTAAATGTCATGTTATTTATTATTGGTATGTTTTTACATGGTGCAGCTGCAATCATACTAGTTGTCCCAATTGTTATGCCACTTATTACACAATTAGGCATAGATCCAATTCATTTTGGTATTATTTTAACGCTCAATATTGCAGTGGGTCAGCAGACACCGCCTGTTGCTAGTGTATTAATTACTGCCTCATCTATCGCGAAAAAAGATATTTGGAGTGTAACTAAAGATAACGTTTGGTTTATTATTGTACTACTCACTTCTCTTATGATGGTAACTTATATTCCAGCACTCACAACTGGTGTAGTAAATTTATTGTATTAGTCTTCATAGTTCATCAATAATAAACAGAATACGGTAAGTCACCCCTTACCGTATTTCCATTTTAGCTATTAAAAATTCACTTAATTTTATTCTACGACACACTGTTTATTTTATTCACTTAAACTAAAAAACCCTGCAAATTTAACTAGTTAAGTTACCACTAATATTCTCAAGAAAATATTATGTAAGACGAATTATATTTCTTCGTCTAATCATTACAATTTGACTTCATAGATTATTAAAGGAGGAGAAATGCAGATATGGCGCCAGAAATTCCAACAATCAGAGATTGATATCGTGGTACTGCGTCTAAGCGTAATTATTCTATTTTTTGTCTTTGGTAACACAAAATGGTTTGAGTTCGAAGTTGAAGGGCTAAAACCTATTATTGCAAATAGCTGGTTAACTTTCTTATATGACCTATTAGGGTTTCATAACACAAGCTATGTATTAGGCGTAGTCGAAACAATTGCTTATGTGAGTTTAGCAGTAGGCTTTAGTCGACCTAAAATTGGCTTACTAGGTAGTTTCTTAGTTTTTGCTACTGCTATTGTCACAGTCAGTTTATTACCGCAACTTGGTTTTAATGGCTTTATTTTCAAAGATATTTTATTAATCGGCATGGCATTAGTACTATTTAAATATGATTTAAATCGTGCTTATCCAATCCAATAATTTTTGCAAATCACTACCAATAAAAAATGGAAAGTATTCTTTACTTTCCATTTTTATTGTCACTAAATCACTTCACTATTTCGCCTTTAGCCTGTAGATCAGCATGGTAAGATGAGCGTACAAATGGACCACAAGCAGCATGTTCAAAGCCCATCGCTTGTGCTTTATCCCGAAATTCATCAAACTCTGCTGGTGGAACATAACGTGCAACAGGTAGATGGTGACGGCTAGGTTGTAAGTATTGTCCCAAAGTTAACATCGTCACTCCATTTTTACGTAGATCTTGCATCACTTCTACAATTTCTTCATTTGTTTCTCCCAAGCCAACCATTAACCCTGATTTTGTTGGAATATGTGGAAACATCGCTTTAAAGTCATGTAATAGCTTTAATGACCATTCATAATCTGCACCAGGTCTAATTTCTCGGTATAAACGTGGCACATTCTCTAAATTATGGTTGAAGACATCTGGCGGATTATCTTTCAATTTATCTAATGCTTGTTCAATTCTACCTCGAAAATCAGGCACTAAAATTTCGATTTTAATATCTGGATTTAGTTGACGAATTTCTTTCACACATTCAGCAAAGTGACCAGCCCCACGATCAGGCAAATCATCACGATCCACAGAGGTAATCACAACATAACGTAACTTCATATCTTGTATAGTTTCCGCTAATTTACGTGGTTCTTCAGGATCTGGTGGTAACGGTTTGCCATGTGCTACATCACAAAATGGGCAACGGCGAGTACAAATCGCGCCTAAAATCATAAAAGTTGCTGTACCATGATTAAAACACTCATGCAGATTTGGACAAGACGCTTCTTCACAGACAGAGTGTAATCCATGGCGACGCATACCATTTTTAATACTATTAATTTTTTCCGAATTTGCTGGCAATTTAATTTTCATCCATTCAGGCTTTTTTAATAGTTCTTGATTAGGATCGATATTCTTTACTGGGATAATGGACGTTTTAGCTGCATCACGGTATTTTACGCCACGTTCCATTTTAAAAGGTGTGCCCATTTGACTTCCTTACTCTAATCACGCAATCTGAAAAAGTGCGGTCAGTTTTTCGCAAAATTTCAAATTTTGTTGAGATGTTAAAATTTTGTTGCATTATATCCTAATAATTGGGCAAAGTGTGTAACTAATTTTGGTGCAACTTGTTCACAAGTTGCTTCAGCTGGTTGAATAAAATCGGCTAGTTGGCACATTTCCAGTCCTACATAACCACAAGGATTAATGAAATGAAAAGGTGATAAATCCATATTGATATTCAGCGCTAACCCATGAAAGGAACAACCTTTACGAATGCGTAAACCAAGCGAGCAGATTTTCTTTTCATCAATATAAACACCTGGTGCATCGGCTTTCGCATAAGCCCTAATCCCATAATCTGCTAAGGTTTGAACTACAGTCTGCTCAAGTGTAGTCACTAATTGACGCACATTCAAATCATGACCTAATGCTTTTTGGCGCTTAATATCAATTAATACATACATGACTTGCTGGCCCAAACCATGATAAGTAATTTGCCCACCTCGATCCGATTGTATAACAGGGATAGTCGTTTGCTGGAGAAGATGCTCTGCTTTCCCCGCCTGCCCTTGCGTAAAAACTGACGGATGTTCAACTAACCATATTTCATCTGGTGTATCTATATCGCGCTCATCAGTAAACTTTTGCATCTTATACCAAACATCTTGGTAATCCTGTACCCCTAGTTGACGAACGACAAGTTCTGTTTGTTTTATCATGCGTGATTATAAGACCATTCTGACGCCATCAATCTTAGCAAGCTCTTCGTACAATGTTTCTACTTGCTCAATATTCTCTGCCACTATATCAATAGAGACTGAATTATAAGTCCCCTTACTACTGATTTGCTGACGGGGATTATAATCTCCCTTCGCGTATTTTTGCACCATTGCGACTACGTCATCAACTAAATCACTACGATTATTTCCAACGACTTTAAATGTGAATGCGCATGGAAATTCTAAAAGATCTTTAAGTTTTGCTTGCGGAAGATCATTTAACTGTATTGTTTTGTCTGTCATTTCAATATCCTAAAACTAACCAGAAAGTGACCGCACTTTTAAGCGTCCCAGCGAAAGTGCGGTTAGAAAAATATTCAATTTATTTATAAAATCGGGACAATATCATATTAATCAAACAGGCTTTTTACTGTTAAAACTAACCAATCCCAAGCATTACCAAATATGCCACCCTCTTGCACATCTTGCATAACCTGCAAATCAACTTTTGCGACATCTTTACCATCAAGCTGATATATGACTTGGCCCACAACTTGTCCTTTAGCTAAAGGCGCTTTTAAATATTTTGAATGTAACTCATAACGTGCTTTTAAATCTGTTTGTCTACCTTTTGGAATTGTAATAAAAGCATCCTGTAACATTCCTAATACTACATTACTCTCACCACCATAGTACACAGTCTGTTCAGAAACAGCTTTACCTGCTTCAAGTGTTTTAAAGGTTTCAAAATTAGCAAATCCCCACTGTAAAAGCTTTTTAGTTTCAACCTCACGACCTTTAATCGTCGGAACGCCCATTACTACAGAAATTAAACGCATGTTATTACCATTCACTGCTGAAGTAACTAAGTTATAACCTGCTTTATCGGTATGACCTGTTTTAATACCATCAACTTGTAAAGTTTTATCCCAAAGTAAACCATTACGATTACTTTGTTTAATTTTATTGAAAGTAAAGTCTTTCTCAGCATAAATTTGGTATTCTTCTGGTAAATCACGAATTAAATGTGCACCTATCAAAGCCATATCTCGTGCTGAAGAATATTGGTTATCATCATCTAAACCATGCACTGTCGTAAAATGAGTGTTTTTTAAACCAAATTGAGTAACATACTTATTCATTACATTAACGAATGCAGGAACAGAACCCGCAACATGTTCCGCAATCGCTACTGAAGCATCATTACCTGACACAATAATGACACCACGGTTTAAATCTGAAACAGAAACTTGCTGATTTAAATTTAAAAACATTTTTGAAGAGCCTGGAAAATTTTTGCCCCATGCACTTTCACCAATAGTCACTATATCTGTATTATTAATTTTGCCTTGTTTTAATGCATCGCCAACAACATAACTTGTCATCATTTTAGTTAAAGAAGCGGGATATTGACGTTGATCTGGATTTAATGAGGCAAGAACAGCACCAGAGTTATAGTCCATTAAAATAAATGTCTGTGCGTTTAATTGTGGTGCGGCAATGCCATAATTAATCTCTTGTGCAATAACATTTGATGCAATAAATAAACTTGCAATAAATGCAACTTGTGTGTTTTTTACAACTGTCTTAAACATACTGTCAGTGTCCTGATTTAAGTTAATCACTAAATGTATATACAATTAGTGGTTTGGAATAATTGAGTTTTCTCAATTGTGTTTTTAATTCATCAACTTGTGACTTCTCACTAAAAGGTCCAAAATAAATATCAAATTTTGCCTCATTTGGCATAATTTCTAATTTTAAGTCATCACGTCCAAGACGTGCTATCAAAGATTCTGCTTGCTGCTTGGAATCAAAATTAAGGACACGAATTTTATATGTCGTTATATGCGCTACAGATTTTTTTGTCGACGTAGTTTTATCTACTATTGGTTCACTAATCGCAGTGCCAATCGAATCCATCTCTAAACGAGCTAGTATAGCTTGATTTTTAGCTAACTTAGTTAAACTACTCGTTGCTGGACCACTAATTTTACCTTGTCTATCGACAGCGAACATTTCAACTCGTACTTTACTTATCCCGCTACCAACAATCCCAATTTCTCTTGCAGCTGCACGTGATAAATCAATAATTCTGCCTTTAACAAAAGGTCCTCTATCATTTATACGAACGATTACTTTACGGTTATTACGTAAATTTGTCACTAAAACATACGAATTTATTGGCAATGTTTTATGTGCTGCGGTATATAAATTTTCATTGTAAATTTCACCATTTGATGTTTTTCGACCATGAAATTTTCGGTGGTAAAAGCTAGCGACCCCTTCTCTTGAATAAGATTTGGCTTCATTCGTTGTTTGAGTACGGTAGCCAACACCTTTTATCCAATAAGAATAAGATTTCATTTCAGGTTGTTGATAAGTTAAGTTTGGTCCTTGTAAACCAAATAATTGCCTAGCTGTTTCTGCATTCACATTCAACGCAAGTAGCGCAGCAAAAAGTGCGGTCAATATTCGAAAAATTTGTTGTTTCATCATAAGTTAATTCTGTTATTTTTTAATCATAATCTAAGATGGTCAAAATGCTAATTAGTTCCCTTGAGAAAATGTTCCTTATGTGTATGAATTGACATAATCAAACCAAAGCCAGCCATCAATGTGACAAATGAAGTGCCTCCATAACTAAATAAAGGTAAGGGCACACCAACGACGGGTAAAATACCACTTACCATACCAATATTCACAAAAACATAAATGAAAAAAATAAGTGTAATCGCTCCTACTAGAATCCGCCCAAATGCACTTTGTGCATTTAGCCCAATGATTAATCCTCTACCTACGATAAACAAATAGATTGCCATTAACACCAGAAAACCAATCATGCCATATTCCTCACTTAATACAGCAAAAATGAAATCTGTATGCGGTTCAGGTAGAAATTCAAGCTGAGATTGTGTCCCTTCCATCCAACCTTTACCACTCAAACCACCTGATCCGATTGCAATTTTAGATTGCAAGATATGGAAACCCGCACCTAAAGGGTCTTTCTCTGGATCAAATAATGTCAATACACGTGTACGTTGATAATCATGCATAAGATAAAACCACATAATTGGAATAAATGCAGCCAATCCTACAAGGGCGACTAAGATTAGCCACCAGCTCATGCCTGCTAAAAAAACCACAAATAATCCTGATGCACTCACTAAAATCGAGGTGCCTAGGTCAGGCTGAATCGCCACAAGTAAAGTCGGAACTAAAATCAACATTAATGCAATAAATGTATGGCTTAATTTGGGAGGAAGATGACGTTTGCCTAAATAGACCGCCACCATTAATGGTACAGCTAACTTAACAATTTCAGAGGGCTGGAAACGAAATAGCCCTAAGTCTAACCAACGCTGTGCACCTTTACTTGTAGTCCCTATCGCATCAACCAAAATTAACAAAACAATGCCAATAACAAATAATAAGGGAGCAATACGTTGATAAAATTTTGGGGGAAATTGTGCCATAATCAACATTACAGCAAACCCTAAGCAAACTTGAATCAAGCGATTACGGAACATCGCTTCATTACCACCAGAGGCACTATATAAAACTAATAAACCATAGCCAGTAATTGCAATAAGTCCCACTAACAACCATAGATCAATATGTAACTTACGCCATAGTGAAAGCCAAATATTTTTTTCGCGCATTATTCAGTGTCCTCTGATTCAGTTTGTGGCGTAGCGGATAACTGATTCATTTGTGGTAGACGTTGATTGAGATAATAGTCCATAATTTGTCGTACAACAGGCGCTGCGACACTTGAACCTCCCCCTGCATTCTCTAAAATAATTGCCACTACTATTTTAGGGTCTTCATAAGGTGCATAAGCAGTAAACCATGCATGGTCATGTAATTCTTTTTTTAATCCACTTGCATCATAAGTTTGATTTTCTTTTAAGCTAAAAACTTGTGCTGTCCCCGATTTCCCTGCTACACGATAATTGGTGCCAACAAAGGCTTTACGCCCTGTCCCATGTGCCGCATTAACAACATTATACATACCACGTTTAGCCGCCTCCCAATAAGCAGCCTTAGGCTCTGTAATATCTTCATATAATAAAGGATCTCGATAAAATTCAACCGCACTTCCTTCAATACTTCTCATCAAATGAGGCGTATGCACTTTGCCGTTATTAATCAAAATACTTGTTGCTTTTGCAACTTGTAATGGTGTTGCAATCCAATAACCTTGACCAATGCCAACTGAAATCGTATCTCCTTGAACCCAAGGTCTTTTGTGTCGTTTTTGCTTCCATTCACGATCTGGCATAATACCTGCTGTTTCTTCTTGAATATCAATGCCTGTAGGCATGCCAAAGCCAAAACGTTTCATCCAGTCAGATAAACGGTCAATTCCCATATTATAGGCAGTTTGATAAAAATAAGTATCTGAAGACTCGACTATTGCCTTGTTTAAATCCGTATGACCATGCCCAGTTTTTTTCCAATCACGAAAACGTTTTGTCGTATTTGGTAAAATCCAATAGCCAGGATCAAAAATAGTCATATTCTGTGTAATCACATTTTCATGTAACGCTGCAACACCAATAAAAGGCTTAACGGTTGATGCTGGCGGATAAGCACCTTGCGTTACACGACTATATAAAGGTCGATTAGGGTCATTTAATAAACGTTTATAATCCACGCTTGAAATGCCACCAACAAACAAATTATTGTCATAGCTTGGCGTAGAAACCATCGCTAAAATACTATTATCTTTAGGATCAAGCACAACAACAGCACCTTTTTGATTACCTAATAAATCGGTAATATAACGTTGTAGCTCTAAATCAATCGTCAAATGAATACTTTTCCCTGCAATAGCAGGTTGTTCACGTAATTTACGAATCACTTTACCGCGGTTATTCACTTCAACTTCTTCAAAACCTGTCGTACCATGTAATTGCGATTCATAATAACGTTCAATACCTAGTTTACCAATATCATGTGTACCTGCATAATTAGTATACTTACCCTCTGTTTTTAAACGCTCTACATCTTTATCGTTAATTTTCGCAACGTAGCCCAAAATATGCGTTAAAGGCTCACCATACAAATAATGCCGTTTGAAATAAGGTTTGATTTCTAAACTAGTAAAACGGTACTGATTTACTGAAAATCGCGCAATTTGCTCTTCTGTTAAATGAGGTTTCAATAAAATCGATGTATAACGAGAGGAACGACGACGCTCTTTTTTGAATGATTCAATGTCTTCTTCAGTCAATCCAACTAATGCCTTCAGCTCATCAAAAGTGCGGTCTAAATTTTCCACTTTTTCAGGCACAATATATAAGCCAAAGAAGGTCAGATTTTCGGCTAAAAGTTTACCATAGCGATCGTAAATCAGTCCGCGAGTAGGAGGCAAAGGTAATAATTTAATCCGATTACCATTTGAACGAGTTTGATAACTTTCATAATTCACAATCTGTAAATGATACAAATTCGTAGTCAAAATTGCGGATAAAACTAATACAAAGATAAAAGAGATTAATGCTCGACGCGCAAAAAGATTGCGTTCTGATTTATTATCTCGAATAAGATCTTGTTGTTGTGACAGCAATTTTTTCAACTTCATAGCAGAGTCAATGAATTATTCACGATGATAAGGATGATTCGTCGTCAAAGACCAAGCTCGATATAAACTTTCTGCCACGACAATACGAACCAATGGATGTGGTAACGTTAAAGGTGATAATGACCAACTTTGTTCAGCAGCCGCTTTACATTCTGGTGAAAGTCCTTCTGGTCCACCAATTAATAAGCATACATCACGTCCATCATTTTTCCATGCTTCAAGCTGGGTGGCTAACTGCTCAGTGTTCCAAGCTTTACCTGGAATATCTAGAGTCACAATCCGACTTTTACCACAAGCCGCTAACATCGCCTTACCTTCTTGCTCCAAAATACGCTTAATATCTGCATTTTTACCACGTTTGCCCGCTGTAATTTCAATCAGCTCAAATGGCATATCTTTGGGAAAACGCCGCTGGTATTCTTCAAACCCTTGAGCGACCCAAGCAGGCATTTTTGTTCCAACAGCAATCAGTTGAATTTTCACAACCTAGCCCCACAGTTTTTCAAGTTGATAGATTTCTCGACTATCTGATTGCATAATATGGACAATAGTTTGCCCCAAATCGACAACAATCCAATCTGCTGTATCTAAGCCTTCATCAGCAAAAGTTTCAAAACCAGCACGTTTACATTCTGTAATTAAATTTTGTGCTAAAGAAGACACATGGCGACTTGATGAACCAGTACAAATCACCATGTCATCAGTTATCGGTGATTTGCCTCGTACATCAAGATGTAGAATATCAATTGCTTTTAAAGCATCTAATTTATTAATAATAAAATCAGTTAATGTATTCAAACTCATATCCTTTAATGTACTTATTTAAAATGCCGCTTTAGATGGCGTTTATTTGACGAACTTACCGTATTTTTATTCGCTGAATAACTACTACGCTTCGCTCTATAGGGCTTTGGCAATGTTAAGAGTGCATTCACGTCATATTGGCTGACAGGAATACTATGTGCAATATATTCCTCAATTGCAGGTAAATTCATTGCATACTCTTCACAAGCAAAACTGATTGAGACACCACTTTCACCAGCACGCCCCGTGCGTCCAATACGATGTACATAGTCTTCACGATCATCAGGTAAATCATAATTAAAGACATGTGTGACATCTGCAATATGCAAGCCTCGAGCAGCCACATCTGTAGCAACCAAAATATCTAATTGCCCATCTGTAAATTGTTTTAATAATGAAAGACGTTTTTTCTGTGCTACATCACCTGTTAATAATCCGACACGATGACCATCTGCAACTAAATAACGCCAGATGTCTTCACAACGATATTTTGTATTGGCAAAGATAATACAACGCTCAGGCCATTCTTCCTCTAATAGTGTCAACAACAACGCCATTTTGTCTTGATTAGAGGGATAAAATAGCTCTTCTTTAATGCGATGACCCGTTTTCTGTAATGGTTCTATTTCTATGTATTCTGGATCATTCATGTCCTCAAACGCTAGCTCACGTACTTTATAAGATAATGTAGCTGAAAATAACATGGTTAAGCGCTGCTGTGGCGGAGGACATTTACGTAACAAATAACGAATATCTTTAATAAACCCCAGATCAAACATACGATCTGCTTCATCTAACACTACTACTTGAATTTGGTCTAAACGAATAATGCCTTGCTTGACATAATCAATCACTCGCCCAGTTGTGCCTATTAAAATATCAACACCTTTTTCAATCGCTTTTAATTGCTTATCATAACCATCACCGCCATAAGCTAATGCTGTTTTTAGTCCTGTTGCTTGAGCTAATAATTCAGCATCATTATTAATTTGAACAGCTAATTCACGCGTGGGAGCTAAAATTAATGCTCGAGGCTGAGAGAAAGACGTGTCAGATATTTCATGCTCTAATAAATGATGAAAAGTGGCAGTTAAAAATGCCATCGTTTTCCCTGTTCCTGTTTGCGCCTGACCCGCAACATCTTTTCCAGACAAACTAATAGGCAAAGAAAGTGCTTGAATTGGCGTACAATAATCAAAGCCTTTCTCCTGTAATGCATTCAAAACTTTATGATTTAAAGGTAAATCAACAAAACGAAGTTGTGTTAAATAATTATTTTGCATAAAAAATAAGAAATCTCTTAAAAAAATTGTGCTAAGAATAGCACGAACTAGAAAAATCCCCAAAAATTGACCGCACTTTTTCAATTATTTTCACAAAACCTCGCCCTAAAACTAGACAGTAACGGGTTTTAGTGATAATTTACGCACATTCTAAAAATCACATATTCATTCATTTATTCTTTTTATCAAATCAATAACAACCCTCAAATATTATGCATCTTACAGAACTTAAAAATAAACCTGTTTCTGAACTCGTCGAACTCGGCGAAGGACAAATGGGCTTAGAGAATTTAGCGCGTTTACGCAAACAAGATATTGTTTTTGCTATCTTAAAACAACATGCCAAAAGTGGGGAAGACATCTTTGGTGGTGGCGTATTGGAAATTTTACCAGATGGTTTCGGCTTTTTACGCTCAGCAGACAGTTCATACCTTGCTGGACCAGATGATATCTATGTATCACCAAGCCAAATCCGCCGTTTTAACTTACAAACAGGCGATAAAATTGAAGGTAAAATTCGCCCGCCAAAAGAAGGTGAGCGTTATTTTGCTTTATTAAAAGTCGATCAAGTAAATGACGATAGACCTGAAGTCTCACGTAGCAAAATTTTATTCGAAAACTTAACACCATTACATGCAAATTCTCGCCTAAAAATGGAGAGAGGAAATGGCTCAACAGAAGACTTAACTGCACGTATCTTAGATTTAGCCTCCCCAATTGGTAAAGGTCAGCGTGGTCTTATCGTTGCACCACCAAAAGCAGGTAAAACTATGTTACTGCAAAATATCGCACAAAGCATTACTCACAACTACCCAGAATGTGAGCTTATTGTGCTTTTAATTGACGAACGTCCTGAAGAAGTAACCGAAATGCAACGTTCAGTAAAAGGTGAAGTAATCGCTTCAACTTTTGATGAGCCAGCTACTCGTCATGTGCAAGTCGCTGAAATGGTGATTGAGAAAGCTAAACGCTCAGTTGAGCATAAAAAAGATGTGGTTATTTTATTAGACTCAATTACACGTTTAGCACGAGCATATAATACTGTCACACCCGCATCTGGTAAGATTCTTTCTGGTGGTGTGGATGCGAATGCATTACATCGTCCAAAACGTTTCTTCGGTGCAGCACGTAATGTAGAAGAAGGCGGTAGCTTAACGATTATTGCGACAGCACTAGTAGATACAGGGTCTAAAATGGATGAGGTTATCTTTGAAGAATTCAAAGGTACAGGTAATATGGAATTACATCTATCTCGTAAAATCGCAGAAAAACGAGTTTTCCCAGCCATTGACTTCAACCGTTCAGGTACACGTAAAGAGGATTTACTCACAACGCCTGACGAGCTACAAAAAATGTGGATTCTACGTAAAATTCTTAATCCGATGGGTGAAGTGGAAGCAATGGAATTTCTGATTGATAAACTCATGGTTGCAAAAACAAATGATGAATTCTTTGAGATTATGAAACGCTCATAGTTTTAACGCCTGAATTTTAAAGCCTCAAAAATTAATTTTGAGGCTTTTCTATTACTCAAGTATATCATTGCCATTTAGTTGAACTAACGCTTTCCGCTCTAAAAATCGTTTAAATGCAACAACCGCAAACAATATGCCTCCAATAATAATGATCACGAATATCAAGAGAAACTCCTCTCTCTCCGCAAATCGACCATATGTACCGCTAATTAAAGTAGATATCCCAAACCAAGCAACTTTGTCTTGTTTTGGTATAAAATCCTCATACCCTTCTCCTTCATAAAAATGGATACCTTCAAGCAACTCCTCAGCGATTGCTTTTTCAGCCTCAAATTCTGATTCTCCGCTCAAGAATGATACCTCAATATACCCCCTACGACTAAGTATATAGGTCTTGTAATTAACAATATTGCCAGTCTCTTCTCTTACATTAGGCCCTATTGGTTTCAAATTAATAGCCCAACCTAGATGATGTTTTTTCTCATCATAAACTGGTTTTTTAACCCAACCTAAAGTCTCAATTTCAGGCATTCCTTTTTGGCGACGAATTTCATTTCGTTCTTTATCACCTTTTAGCTGTTTCTCAAACAACGCATCTACATCCCACGTTTTTGCTTCTTTGTCTGAGATATAACCGATATCAGAATAGACGATATCAAAAACCCAAGAAGGATTATCTTTTTTTATCACTACAGCTAAACGGCCTATATTCGAGTGATTACCAATAAGTTCCATGAATTGATCAGCATAAAGCCCTGGTAAAAACAGCATATCACTAGTCAAATTAAAAAAACCACCAGGAAAAGGAAATTTTAATGGTCCTTCTATCCCGCGAAAATGCAGAAGCTCTTCAATTTTGTCTAATTTTTCCTCTGAATCTGCTGTTCCTGCCACAGCCATCGTGTTGACACTGAATATAAGAAAGAAAAGTACAATCAATTTTGTGAAAATTTGTCTTAATGAGCTAAACATACATATTCCTTAAAAATATATAAAGGGAAATAAATAATCAGATGATAGAAAAAATGCGGTCAATTTTTTAAATTAACCGCATTTTTATAAGAAACACTAATTAAATCATGATTTGAGCTAACACATAACCAACACAGCAAGCCGTTACAACACCAATAAGCCCTGGTACCATAAAGCTATGGTTGAAATAATATTTACCTATTTTTGTTGTCCCTGTCACATCAAAGTTCACTGTTGCAATATCTGATGGATAGTTTGGAATAAAGAAATAACCATAAGTAGCAGGCATCAGACCAACTAATAATGCAACAGGCAAACCTAATTCAAGCCCAACTGGTAACATCATCACTGCTGTTGCAGCTTGGCTATTAATCACGACGGACACCGCAAATAATGCAAGTGCAAAAGTCCAAGGGTAATGTCTTACCATAGAAGTAATCCCCTCTCTAAACTCTGGCATTGCAAATTTAAAGTAAGTATCACTCATCCATGCAATACCAAAAATTGCAATAGCAGCTACCATACCTGATTTAAACACTACACCATTTGGTACAATCTGAGGATTTGTTTTTGTCACTAATAAAATAATACCACCAAAACAGAGCATCATCATTTGAATAATAAGTGACATTGAAATTGGTTTGACTTTATCGCCTTCACCGATAGTACGAATGTCAGGGAACATTGCGACAATGACGATAACGACTAGCGCTAACAAGAATAAATAAACAGATTGTTTTGCTGCTGGAGGCAGCTCTTCATTTAATGTTGTACTTGTCGTGTTTAGAATACGATCACGCCAGATTGGATCTTGTAGGCGACGTTGATATTCTGGATCATTTTCTAACTCCTTCCCACGACGCATACTGTATAAAGATAAAGCCAGAGTACCGACTAAAGTCGCTGGGACCGTGACGGAAATAATATCTAATAACGAAACGTGTTCAAAGCCTGGCAGTTCAACAATTTTTCCCAAATAGAAGACAACTGCGGCAGAAAGTGGACTTGACGTAATCGCTAACTGAGATGCAACAGATGCTGCCGCCATTGGACGTTCTGGTCGAATTTTATTTTTTAATGCAACATCACCAATAATTGGCATGATTGAATACACAGAGTGACCTGTTCCAAGCATAAATGTCATTAAATAAGTGACAAGAGGACCAAGTAATGTAATGCGTTTTGGGTTGCTACGTAAAATTCGCTCTGCAACTTGCAGCATGAATTTTAATCCGCCTGCAGCTTCTAAAATAGAAGCACAAGTAACAACAGAAAGAATAATTAACATTACATCAACAGGTGCCTTGCCAACTGGCATACGGAAAATAAAGACCTCGATCACTAATCCGATACCAGAGACTACTCCCAATCCTATACCACCAAAACGGCTACCCACATATAGCATGAGTAATAGGAATAAAAACTCAAAATAAAGCATAGATATACCTCTAAAATGTTACAAAAATATTAGCATCATCATACTTGATTTATATTTGTACACAATCCTTTTCACTTTCTTTTAAAGTGTTTTTTTAAAAAATAAAACAATTATTTGGTTTAAATCAAAAAAGCAAAGTGACGATAAAAAAATAGGAAATTCTTTAAATCAAATTAAGAGGTAATAGTGGCGAGAAAAGAAAAAATTTAGGCGGTTATAAGAACCGCCTAAATATGAATTATTGATTGTTTTGAACGTAATCAATCGCAGATTGAACTGTTGTAATTTTCTCTGCTTCTTCATCTGGAATTTCAATATCAAATTCTTCTTCTAAAGCCATCACTAATTCAACAGTATCTAAAGAATCCGCACCTAAATCTTCAACGAAAGAGGCTTCAGATTTAACTTCGTCTTCTTTAACGCCTAATTGCTCAACGATGATTTTTTTTACGCGTTCTTCAATGCTCATTTGTTTCTTCCTATAGTTTAGTTTTTCGCTCACTGCGACGAGTTAGTTAGTGTATATATTTTTTACAAAGTTACAATAATTTTTGTTGGTGGTCAAACCTTAAAACCATTTTAAAAAAACACATACAGTGAAAAATATAGTTACGTTACTTCATCTACGCTTAAAGTGGCGTAACCAAGTTACATTGCGATCAGGATTTTAACATTAACCTCAACCTTTGGCTACGCTTTTATCCCCTAAAATCAGTAATTGATTTTGTACAATTAGTTGGTATACATCCCGCCATTCACATGTAAAGTTGTACCTGTAATATAGCTAGCATCTTCTGAAGCTAAAAACGAAACTGCTTTAGCAATATCTTTTGGCTCGCCCAGACGACCTGCTGGCACTTGTGATAAAATACCCACTTTTTGCTCATCTGTTAAGACTTCTGTCATATCTGTTGCAATAAATCCAGGTGAAACCACATTCACGGTAATACCACGAGAAGCTACTTCTTTTGCAAGTGCTTTACTGAAGCCAATTAGACCTGCTTTTGCTGCACAATAGTTAGTTTGCCCAGGATTTCCCATTGAGCCCACAACAGAGCCAATAGTAATAATACGCCCAAAGCGTTTTTTCATCATTGAGCGTAACATCGCTTTTGATAAATAGTACACTGATGTTAAATTAGTTTGCATAATGTCAAACCATTCTTCATCTTTCATTCTCATCAATAAGTTATCACGAGTGATGCCTGCATTATTGACTAATATCTCAATATCACCAAAATCTGCTTTAATTTTCTCTAATGTGGCGTCAATTGAAGTGGGATCCGAGACATTTAAAACTAATCCTTTCCCTTTTTCACCTAAATAAGCAGAAATACTTTCTGCCCCTTTCTCTGATGTCGCAGTACCAATCACGAATGCGCCTTTCTCTGCTAATTCTTCCGCTATTGCTCGTCCAATACCTCGAGTTGCCCCTGTTACTAACGCGATTTTACCTTGCATTAAATATCCCCTTTTATGAATTAAGCCAACACTTCTTCAACTGCATTTAATGATGCAATATCATTCACTGCAATTGCCTGTAAATCTGCAACAATACGTTTTGTTAAACCAGTCAATACTTTATTTGGCCCGATTTCCACCAACACTTCTACGCCTTCATTTGCCATTGTCTCAACAGTTTCAGTCCAACGAACGGGATTATAAAGTTGACGAACAAGTGCATTTCGAATGAGTGAACTTTCTGTTTCTGTTGCAACATCTACATTATTCATTACATGTGTCGTTGGTGTTTTAATTGCAATATTATCTAAAGAAACCGCTAATTGATCGGCTGCTGGTTTCATCAATGCACAATGAGAAGGCACACTAACAGCTAAAGGAAGAGCACGTTTTGCACCCGCTTCTTTACAAGCCACAGCAGCACGCTCAACAGCTGCTTTTGCACCTGCAATAACTACTTGACCAGGAGAATTAAAGTTTACAGCTGAAACAACTTCACCTTGCTCTGAGTCCGCGCATGCTTTAATAATTGCTTCATTATCTAGTCCAATAATAGCATACATTGCCCCTGTGCCCTCTGGTACGGCTTGCTGCATTAATTTACCACGTAATTCTACTAATTTAATGGCATCTTCAAAATCAATCACATCCGCACAAACTAACGCAGAATATTCTCCCAGGCTATGTCCTGCCATTAATGTAGGCTTTAAGTTTGGATATTGTTGTTGCCAAACACGGTAAATCGCGACAGAAGCTGCTAATAATGCAGGTTGAGTTTGCCAAGTTTTATTTAATTCTTCTACTGGTCCGTTTTGCACTAACTGCCATAAATCATAACCTAATACATCAGAAGCCTGCTTAAAAGTTTGTTGCACAACAGGATATTGTTCTGCAAGCTCAGATAACATACCAACTGCTTGTGAGCCTTGTCCTGGAAACACCATTGCAAATTTTTTCATGTTTTTTCCTTAGTTTTTAAAACGCTTAAAACTTTTTTAAAATCGACCGCACTTTTATAAATGAACAATATTATTAAAACCTAACTAATGCCGATCCCCAAGTCAGACCACCACCAAAAGCCTCTAATAATAACATTTGCCCCCGTTGAATACGTCCATCACGCACCGCCTCATCCAATGCACTTGGAATACTGCCTGCAGAAGTATTGCCATGTCGATCTAATGTTACAACCACTTGTGACATATCCATTTCTAATTTTTTTGCTGTTGCCGCAATAATACGTAAATTAGCTTGATGTGGAACTAACCAATCAATGTCTTTTTTATCTAAATTATTTGCTTCAAGTGTTTCTTCTACTACATTTGCTAATTCACGTACAGCAATTTTAAAAGTAGCATTACCTTGCATTTCTAAATATGCTGGGTCACTTTCGACACCTCGTGCTTGATTAGCCAAAGTTAATACATCCGCATTTTCTCCTGTCGCATGCAAGTGAGTAGAGATAATACCAGCTTCCGTAGAACGCTCTAAAATAACAGCACCCGCTCCGTCACCAAATAAAATAATCGTACCGCGATCTTCTGGATTTAAAGTACGAGAGAAAAGATCAGCTCCAATGACAAGCGCTTTATTAACTTTTCCAGTACGAATAAACTGATCTGCAACTGTTAATGCATAGACAAACCCCGAACAAGCTGCTGCAACATCAAAGGCAATCGCATCTTTAATTTCAAGCATTTTTTGAATTTGACAAGCAGCACTTGGAAATGCATGAGTCGAGCTTGTAGTCGCAACAATAATCAAGTCAATTTCATTCACATCCATAGGCGACATATCTAAACATTTTTTTGCAGCTTCAAAGCCCATCGAAGCCACAGTTTCATGCTCCTCAGCAATACGACGCTCTTTAATACCTGTACGTTCGGAAATCCATTCATCAGAGGTTTCCACCATTTTTTCTAGGTCTGCATTAGTACGGATATTTTTGGGTAAATAACTACCTGTTGATAAGATTTTACTGTACATAATAAATCTCGTTAAAAAATAATAGCGAAGTCGCTATATTAAATTAATAATCACTTGTTATTTTTATATGCTCAGATGACTCGTATTTTTCGAGACCAGCTAAAATTTTTGTGGGGATTTGTTGACGTACTTGAAGCGCAGCATCAGCAATGGCATAAGAAAAAGCATCAACATTTGCCCCACCATGACTTTTCACTACAACGGATGTTAATCCAATTAGAGATGCGCCATTATATTCATCTGGGTTAATTTGTTTTAAACGCTGATAGCTATCTTTAAATAAATGGCGTAATAACCAAGAAAAAATCGGTTTCAGTAAACTATTCTTCGATTTACCTTTCAATAAGGCAATTACATTTTTAGCTGCGCCCTCAAGTGTTTTTAAGGCGACATTACCCGCAAATCCATCGCTTACAATAACATCTGCTTTTCCATTTAACAAAAAGTTACCTTCAATAAAACCAATATAATTAAGCGCAGTATCATTTTCTAACAAAACTGCTGCATCTCGAATGGATTTATGCCCTTTAATATCTTCACTACCAATATTGAGTAAAGCAATTCTTGGATAAACTAAATTTAAACTATTTTCAGCAAAAATGCTGCCCATCAAGGCAAATTGGTATAAGTTTTCTGCATCACAGTCAATATTGGCGCCAAGATCAAGCATCACGCTTTTTTCACCGTCAACTGTCGGTATCACTGAAATTAATGCAGGTCGCTGAATCCCTTTAAGGGGCTGCAATAAAATTTTTGAAAGTCCCATTAGTGCGGCAGTATTACCTGCACTAACACATCCTTGCGCCTCACCTTTTTGTACAGCTTCGATAGCTAAACGCATAGATGTACCTTTACTGTTTCTTAAAGCATAAGAAATACCGTGCTCATTATCAATTTTTCTTGAGCAATGACAAATTGTTAAACGTTGTTGAATCGAAACAGGTAGGTTTTCAAGTAAAGGCAGAATTTGTTGGCTATCACCAAACAATAATAAAGAAAGCATTGGATCTTTTTCCAACGCAATTATGGATGCGGGGATAGTAATACGGGGACCTATGTCCCCGCCCATCACATCTAACGCAAGGGTTAGACGACTCAAGTGATTACCTTATTTTTCTAATAATCTAGAATTACTTATTAATCACTTTACGACCACGATAGTAACCGTCAGCAGTTACATGGTGACGTAAATGAGTTTCACCACTAGCTTTATCAACTGATACTGCTGCTGTGGTTAAGGCATCATGCGAACGACGCATATCACGACGTGAACGAGATTTTTTGTTTTGTTGAACAGCCATTGGCTATACTCCTAAATTTACTTTTGCTTTAAACTAGCTAATACAGCGAACGGGTTCGGTTTTTTTGCCAGCTCTTCGGGCAATTCGCCAAAAACCTGTTCAGCCACGGACACTTCACAGTGTTCAGATGAATGCATTGGCACAATTGGCAGACTTAAAATTAATTCATCTTCAATCACACCAAGTAAATCTATTTCACCAAACGAATTAAATTCAATTGGCTCATAAATTTCGGGCAATACATCGGCTTGATCCAAATTAGCCACAGGACTATAACAAAACGTACAGTCAATAGTTTGCATAAAAGGTTTCTCACAACGCTGACAAATAAGTTCTACTTCAACAGTTGCTTGACCTTTCATAACCACTAATTTTTGTGGATCAATAAAAAACGATAATCTAACCTGTGCATCGCTGAGCACTTTGCTTACTGACTCAGAAAGTCGCTGCAATTGATTGATAGCATAATAACCATCATAATCCAATCGTCGTTGAGCATCTTTAACTGGGTCAACAGTTAGGGGTAATTTTACCTTTTGCATAGGGCGTGAATATTACCTTTTGAGAACAAAATAGTCAAAGGAAATTATAATTTTTTAACAGAATGTCACGATAAGCATTAACAAAGTGCTTTTTTATTTCTCAGTATGCTTTACTTACAATTATATAAAGCGTGATTCTCTATATTGTAGAAAAACTCCAAAAGAGAATCCAAAACGAATAATCTAAATCAAATTATTCTATCATAGTTCAAAAATAATACTTTCAAGACTTTACAGCTCAACATTTTTCCTTTATTAATAGAGTTTCTTTTACTCACAAAAAAGGTAAAATTATGACAAACACAATGAAAAAAACATTTCTTAACATTGCATTAACAAGTGCATTAACACTTTTAGCGAGCCAAAGTACTTTCGCTGCTGAAGTCCCTACTGGTACAACTCTTGCTGATAAGCAAGAACTCAGAATGAACAATGGTTCAGATCCAGCCTCGCTTGATCCTCATAAAATAGAAGGCACGCCAGAAGCCTTAGTTGCACGTCAACTTTTCGAGACATTAGTCATCTCTGATGCTGATGGTCATATCATTCCAGGCGCTGCTGAAAAATGGGAACATAGTCCAGATTTCAAAACTTGGACATTCCACCTTCGTAAAGATGGTAAATGGTCAAATGGTGAGCCAGTTACTGCAGAAGATTTTGTGTTTGCTTTCCAACGCTTAGCTGATCCAAAAACAGCATCACCTTATTCTAGCTATTTAAAATATTTAAAACTCTTAAATTCAGAAGATATTGTTGCGGGTAAAAAACCAGTAACAGATTTAGGTGTAAAAGCGCTTGATTCACATACGCTACAACTTATGCTTTCTGAAAGTGTCCCTTATGCAGATAAGCTCACAGAACACTATGTGCTTGCACCAGTTAATAAAAAAGTTGTAGAACAATTTGGAGATAAATGGACCGATCTTAAAAATATCGTTGGTAATGGTGCATTTAAAATTACTAATTGGATCATTAATGAAAAATTAGAAATGGTGCCAAATAATCATTATTGGGATAATGCAAAAACTGTATTAACTCATGTTACATTATATCCAATTACGTCTGAAAACACTGACGTTTCGCGCTACCGTGCAGGGGATCTCGATATCACAAACCATGCACTCCCAGTAGAACTTTTCGCTAAATTAAAAGCAGAACTTCCAAATGAAGTATATACACCACCAGTGTTATGTACTTATTTATATGAAATCAACCATAAAAAAGCGCCATTTAATGATGTTCGTGTAAGAAAAGCATTATCCATGGCAATGGATCGTAACATTATTACTGAAAAAGTTACTGCTCAAGGTCAAGTTCCTGCATATAGCTTTACCCCACCTTATATTAATGGTGGTGAAAAAATTGCAACACCAGAATGGGTAAACTTACCACAGGCAGAACGTAATAAAAAAGCAATTGAATTATTAAAAGAAGCTGGCTTCGATAAAAAGAACCCATTAACTTTCAACTTACTGTATAACACCTCTGATAACCATAAGAAAATTGCGATCGCTGCAACATCTATCTGGAAGAAAAATCTTGATGGTGCGGTCAATATTAAGTTAGAAAACCAAGAATGGAAAACCTACTTAGACTCACGCCACCAAGGTAACTATGATGTTACTCGTGCTGGCTGGTGCGCTGACTATAACGAAGCAACAACATTCTTAAATTATTTCTTATCAACCAGTAGCAACAATACTGCTTTCTATAAGAGCGCAGAATATGATGCATTGTTAGCATCGTCCTACCAAGTAGAAAGCGACGAAGGTCGTGCTGAAGTTTATGCTAAACTTGAGCAACAACTAGAGAAAGATGCAGCATTAGTACCAATGTATTACTATGTTGATCCTCGTATGGTAAAACCTTATGTGAAAGGTTTTGCGACTAAACATCCTGGCAAAAACTATTACTTAAAAGATGTTTATTTAATTAAGCAATAATTTCTCTACTGCTTTATAGTGCGGTCAATACTTTTGTAAAATCGACCGCACTTTCTTGTTTTTTTACACGTTGGCGTGTTTTAAATTGGATTATCTTGTATGTTTAAATTGATTATTCGTCGTTTGTTTCAGGCAATTCCAACGCTTTTTATTTTGATTACTATTTCATTTTTTATGATGCGATTGGCTCCAGGTAGCCCATTTACGAGTGAAAAAAATTATCCACCTGAAGTCATCGCTAATATCGAAGCGAAGTATCACTTAAATGAACCGCTCTATAAGCAATATATTATCTACCTTAAAGATTTAGCTCATGGTGATTTTGGCCCTTCTTTTAAATATAAAGATTATACCGTAAATCAACTAGTGTCCGCGGCATTCCCCGTTTCTTTTAAACTAGGTTTTTCTGCTTTTTTAGTGGCGCTAACATTAGGTATCACTGCAGGTACAATAGCCGCATTAAAACAAAACAAATGGGTTGACTATCTAATCATGACATTTGCAATGACGGGGGTTGTTATACCTAGTTTCGTTGTTGCGCCATTACTTGTCCTTATTTTTTCAATCTCATTACAATGGTTACCATCTGGTGGTTGGGAAGGTGGCGCATTTAAATTTATGCTCATGCCAATGATTGCGTTATGTTTATCCTATATTGCTAGCATTGCACGTATCACTCGTGGCTCAATGATTGAAGTACTCCATTCTAACTTTATTCGCACAGCTAAAGCCAAAGGCTTACCAATGCGTCGCATTTTAACCAAACACGCATTACGTCCCGCTTTACTGCCAGTCATTTCTTACATGGGACCTGCATTTGTCGGTATCATCACGGGTTCAATGGTCATTGAAAGTATTTTTGGTATCCCAGGAATTGGACAACTTTTCGTTAACGGCGCATTAAACCGTGATTACTCTTTAGTCTTAAGCCTCACTATTTTAGTAGGCGCATTAACAATCGCCTTTAATGCGATTGTCGATATCTTATATGCTGTTATCGATCCAAAAATCCGTTATTAATTTTGCAGTTATGACAGGAATTTAAAATGTTAAAAAATCAAAAAGATACTGAGCTGCTAGAAACTGTTGTCGAAACATTAGAAACAGTTGAAGGACGTAGTTTATGGCAAGACGCTCGCCGTCGTTTCTTCCATAACAAAGCAGCACTAACGAGTTTATTTATTTTATTTTGTATTAGCCTTTTTGTTATTTTCGCCCCAATGCTAATGCCGTATCCTTATGATGAGCTGGATTTCGGCGCAATTTCTATGCCGCCAGAATGGGAAAGTATGCACTACTTTGGTACAGATGCATCTGGGCGAGATTTACTTGTACGAGTCGCAATTGGTGGACGAATTTCATTATTAGTAGGCATTGCTGGTGCGTTAATCGCCGTATTAGTTGGCACATTATATGGCGCTACTTCTGGCTATATTGGTGGCAAAGTGGACACGTTCATGATGCGTTTTCTAGAAATTCTCAACTCATTTCCCTTCATGTTCTTTGTTATCTTGTTAGTCACTTTCTTTGGCCGCAATATTTTCTTAATTTTCGTGGCAATTGGAATGGTCTCTTGGCTTGATATGGCAAGGATTGTTCGTGGTCAAACTTTAAGTTTAAAACAGAAAGAATTTATTGAAGCCGCTATTGTATGTGGCGTTTCTTCTCGTCAAATTGTTTGGCGTCATATCGTACCGAATGTACTTGGTGTGGTGGTTGTTTATGCATCGTTACTCGTACCAGGTATGATTTTATTTGAATCATTTTTAAGCTTCTTAGGCTTAGGAACACAAGAGCCACTTAGCAGCTGGGGTGGATTACTAAACGATGGTGCTAAATCAATGGAAGCTGCGCCTTGGTTATTAGTATTCCCAGCCTTATTCTTAGTGATTACTCTATTTTGTTTTAACTTTATTGGTGATGGTTTGCGTGATGCACTTGACCCGAAAGATCGCTAATACATGCCTTTGGAGAACACAATGACAACAAACAATTTACTACTCGATGTACAAGACTTGCGTGTCACGTTTAAAACCCCAGATGGTGATGTAACTGCGGTCAATAATTTAACTTTTTCTTTAAATGCAGGTGAAACATTAGGGATTGTAGGTGAGTCTGGTTCAGGTAAATCGCAGACCGCCTTTGCCCTAATGGGACTACTTGCTGATAATGGACGTATTGCAGGTTCTGCTAAATTCAATGGTGAAGAAATTCTAAACCTACCAGAAGCACAGCTTAATCGCTTACGTGCAGAACAAATCGCGATGATCTTCCAAGATCCAATGACTTCACTCAACCCTTATATGAAAATTGGCGAACAATTAATGGAAGTGCTGATTTTACATAAAGGTATGGATCGCAAAACAGCATTTGAAGAATCTGTACGCATGTTAGATGCGGTAAAAATGCCAGAATCACGTAAACGTATGAATATGTACCCCCATGAGTTTTCTGGCGGTATGCGTCAACGTGTCATGATTGCGATGGCATTATTATGTCGCCCAAAACTATTGATTGCTGATGAACCGACTACAGCATTAGATGTCACCGTTCAAGCGCAAATAATGACACTATTAAATGAACTTAAAAGAGAATTTAATACTGCTATTATCATGATTACCCATGATTTAGGGGTAGTAGCTGGTATCTGTGACAATGTACTGGTAATGTATGCAGGGCGTACTATGGAATACGGCACCGCAGAACAAATTTTCTACAGTCCAAGCCACCCTTATTCAAAAGGATTAATTGGTGCCGTTCCACGCGTTGATGGTCAAGAAGAAGAATTGATCACAATTCCAGGTAATCCACCCAATTTACTCCAATTACCAAGCGGTTGTCCATTCCAACCTCGTTGCATTCATGCGACAGAACAATGCTTAAAAACACCAAAATTAGACTTATTACCAGATCAACGCCTACGCGCTTGTTTTGTGCCAGCAGAACAGTTAATTAGAGGAAACGCACAATGACAGTAGAGAGAAAAGTTATCCTAGAGGTCAAAGATTTAAGCGTTCATTTCAAAATTAAAGACACAAAATCTTTGATTTTCACTAAACATCAAACGTTAAAGGCCGTCAATAATGTTTCTTTTCATTTATATGAAGGAGAAACACTAGGGGTTGTGGGGGAATCAGGTTGTGGTAAATCCACTTTAGCACGAGCCATTACAGGCTTAGTGGAGAGTTCTGGCGGTAATATTCTTTGGCTAGGTAAAGATTTAACCCAACAAAATGCCAAAGAATGGAAAGCTGTACGCAGTGATATCCAAATGATTTTCCAAGATCCATTAGCATCACTCAATCCACGTATGACTATCGGCAGTATCATTGCTGAGCCACTAAAAATTTATCAACCTCACTTGACGAAAGAAGAAGTGAAAGAAAAAGTGCGTGCGATGATGATGAAAGTAGGATTACTACCAAATTTAATCAACCGCTATCCACATGAATTTTCAGGCGGTCAATGCCAACGTATTGGAATTGCACGTGCTTTAATTGTTGAGCCTAAATTGATTATTTGTGATGAACCTGTGTCAGCATTAGATGTATCAATTCAAGCGCAAGTGGTGAATTTATTAAAATCATTACAACGTGAAATGGGCTTATCTCTCATTTTTATTGCACATGATTTAGCAGTTGTGAAGCACATTTCTGATCGTGTTTTAGTGATGTATTTAGGGAATGCTGTTGAGCTTGGCGACTATGAGCAGGTCTACCACGACACTAAACATCCTTATACCAAAGCCTTAATGTCTGCTGTCCCTATTCCTGATCCGAAATTGGAGCGTAATAAACAAATCCAATTACTGGAAGGTGATTTACCTTCGCCGATTAATCCGCCATCAGGCTGTGTTTTCCGAACGCGTTGTCCATTAGCAGATCAACACTGTATTGCAGATAAACCGATACTGAAAGGGCAAAATAACCATTTTGTCGCTTGTTTTAAAGCAAACTAACCGAACAAACCGCACAAAAAAGTGCGGTTTGTTTTTTGTACATGCCAATACCAAGCATAAAGTAAAAGAGTGTGTTATTCGTTGTCCTGCCGACTTATTTTTAACGCAACGTTGGTAAAAGCACCAAATAAGTCTAAATATTATTCAAAATTAAAATAGCAACATTAACAAAGCATGATTAAATAGCCTATTTTATTAAATAAACCTCAATTTCTACGTATAAAATCCCTATACAACTATTCTGAAAAATAGGTACAATACGCCCACATCATTAAGGATAACAATGATGTGCAGTTTTATTTATGATAAAAGGATATTTACTATGAAAAAATCAATATTTAAAACGAGTTTACTCGTCACACTCTCAACACTTTTTGTTGCATGTGGAAGCCATAATCACACCTCGGTAAATAAAGAGACACCAAAACAGCCTCAACAATCACAAAAACCTGCTCCGCAAACAAAACCGCAAGCAAATTCGCAAGATAAAGCACCACAAGAAAAGCCAAATAATACTGAACAAAGCTCTTCTTCCTCAATGCAAACAGAAAATTCAACACAAAATCACTCAACTGAAGCAGGAAAAGAGCAAAAGCCTTCTAAGCCTGAGCAATCAATGAATACTGAGAACCCGACTGATAAAAAAGATGAGATGAATAACACAGATACAAATAATTCATCTAAAAATACGCAATCAGATATACCAGATTCAATGAAAGACAACCACAAACCTAATACGCAAGTAAACCCTCCTCAAATTCCACCTAAAACAGAAAATCCAACTAACTCAAATAACATGAGTAATAAAGATATGAGAAAGGAAAAAGAGAAAGAAAATCAATCTATAAAGACACCTAAGCCCGAAGAAAAACCACAAAGTGATACGCCAAATCCATCACTTCCACCACACCTATTGGGACTAGGAAATTGGGAAGGCAAAACATGTGATTCTCATGGTAACTGTCGAAATTCTGCTCAAGATCCTAAAAATATCTATGAATCCCCAATACCTCCTACTAGTAAAATTTCTCTTAAATTGGGCAAAAACAAAGAGGGAAAAAATAATTATGAGTTTATTTTATTAGGCGAAAGTGAAGATGGGAGCATTTATTACGGTTATCGTTCATATAATGTTTCATATCAAAATGACGAAACAAAAAAAGTTTATGATATCATCCAGGGAATAAATAAAAAGCGTATTAATAGAGAAAACATCTCAGATGATTTCAATGCAAAATATTATAAAAAACAAGGATTCCTTTACATTCCTTTTTCTAGCCTCTCTACTATTTCAAAAGATAAACACGCCCCTCAATATGCTGATATCAACATAACGTATAAAAATGGTAACGCAACAGGTACAGTGACCAAATCCGATAAAGATGGAACTGTTATATTTAATATTACAGACGATGGAAGTAGGAATACGGACAATTATACTTTAACAGTAACACCAACAGGAAAAGATTCTAATATAGAATCAGATGATAAAGCTAAATTTAACGTTTATTTTCTAGATGCCGAAAACAATAAAGAAGAGCATAAATATATTACAGGGGCAGGCTCAGGCAAAAAATGGGCTGGTGTATTTGCTGCCGAGAAACAAAAAACTACAACATCAACGACAAAAGCAGAATAACTTCCAAAATTAATTAAGAAATAACAAGCTATAAAACGCTGATGTTCAAACCGCACAACAAGTGCGGTTTGTTTTTTTGTGCAGCTTTAAACTAAAACTCGCAATAAAACTGACCTCACTTTTGCTTTAAATCTAAAAAGTTATGGTATTTATTCAACTATCACACGCGCATTAATTGGCTGTATAGGACGGTTATTATGCCCTTTCATCAATGTAGAGAAGGCATCTACTTGCGCTTGGCTGACGTTATCATATTGTTTTAACACTAACCAGTTGACACCTTCTGAGCAAGGTGGTGTGGTTAACGAACCACTAAAACGATAGTAATCACGTTTTTTAGGAATCAATTTTGTTGGGTCAAATGCTATATCAAGTGTATGCTTCTCACCTGCTTTTTGTGGGAAATTATGCCAAATTGGTGCTAAACGTTGATTTTCACTCGATAAAACATAAAGCACACCTAATACCGCAAGATTACCGTCTTTATCTGCATGGACAAAATGGGCTTCGAGTGGGAAAGATTTGCCTCGAATTTGGTTTTCACTTGGTACATGGAAATGGAATTGTTTTAAAGTATAAGTATGACCATTTAATTGCATTAGATTATTAGCGTCTTTGAAGTCCACTTGGATAGTGTGCCCATTATTGACAATCTCCACAGAAGAAGGATGATAGTCAATTTTAATTGGGGCTAACTTGCTATCAATCGCATTGACAATATTCACTGGCGATTGGCTTTTGCCTTCAGTACAAATTGCAAATTTTGGTGACAGTGTTGCCCAATGTTCTGGCGACTCATGTCCCGTATAACCCCAATGAGTATGCTTGTCAGCGGATTGCATTGTTTGACTACAAGCCGTCAGTGCGAATACTCCAAAAGTAAGCATAAAAATTTTTGACATTTTCATTGCATAACTCCTTAACCCAAATAAATAAATTGATAACATAGTGTAAACAACATTAAACCTTAATAAAGGCAAGGTTATGCTAGATAAAAAAACACTCCATTTCAAGTGAAAGATAACTTATTCTACCTGTCTAAACTGTAATAAAATCCATTACTTCAAATAAGTTATTAGGGAGATACCGTGCTAAATAAAATGTTGGGTTTCTTTGGTTGATAATTGCTACAAATCACTAAATCATCATTTTCAAATAATCATAAATACAAAACGACATTTGGTTGTATGCTCAAACTAGCAAAATAGATAATTAAAATGTAAAAGTGAATTGCCATTCACGATGAATAAGTCCTGTAAACTGCTGTAAATTAACACAGATACTTACATAAACGGAATAACTTGCTATAATCGCCCAGCGCTAAGGTTTGAAAGCCTTTTATTCTAACGTTAAAAGATGATTTATCACTATGAATATATTAGAAAAAAAATCTCAACTGAGTTATTGGCAGCGAATTAAAATTGCGTTCCAATATGTTATGCCTCAACTTTATTTGACACAACTTGCAGGATGGTTTGCCAAACAACAATGGGGTGCAGTCACTCACTTTGTCATCAAATTATTTGCTAAAAAATATGATGTCAATATGACTGAAGCCGCTAAACCTGCGTTCAGTGACTATACCAGTTTTAATGAATTTTTTATCCGTCCTCTAGCAGAAAATGCACGTCCAATTAATCAAAATCCGACCGCACTTTGTCTGCCTGCTGATGGTCGTATTAGTCAAATTGGACACATTGCACATGATCTTTTACTACAAGCCAAAGGTCATTATTTCAGTTTATCTGATTTACTTGCAGGCAACCAAACCTTAACCGATATCTTTAAAGATGGCGAATTTGCTACTATTTATCTTTCGCCGCGTGATTATCATCGTGTTCATATGCCTTGTGATGCGACTCTGCGTCAAATGATTTATGTGCCAGGCAATTTATTTTCTGTGAATCCTTTCTTGGCCGAACATGTACCTAATCTCTTTGCACGTAATGAACGTCTCATTTGCGTCTTTGATACTGCGTTTGGCAAAATGGTACAAATTCTCGTTGGCGCAACAATTACAGCCAGCATGAGTACAGTGTGGGCAGGTGTGATTAACCCACCTCGTCCAAATCAAGTGACAACTTGGACTTATGAAGGAGAAAATGCAATTAACTTAATGAAAGGACAAGAAATGGGCGCGTTTCAATTAGGATCAACAGTGATCAATTTATTTGAAAAAGATCATGTACAACTTGCCGATCATCTACAAGTCGATAGCCCTGTGCGCATGGGCGAAATTTTAGCGCACCAAAAATAATTTTTAACCATAATAGGAAAATAGAATGAGTAAACAATTTTTTGAACAAGTTTCATTAGACAGTGTTTCTGCTCAAGGCAGTTACGGTATCGGGTTACAAATTGGTCAACAATTATTAGAGAGCCAACTTGATGTCAACGCAGAAGCCGTTGCAAAAGGTCTCTTTGATGTATTAAATCAAAATCCACCAGCATTAGATTTAAACGTAGTTAGCCAAGCCTTACAAACATTACAACAGCAGGCGGCTGAAGCACAGAAAGCTCAATTTAAAGAAATTGAAGCAGCAGGTAAACAATTTTTAGCTGATAATGCTCAAAAAGATGGCGTTAATACAACAGAGTCTGGTTTACAATACGAAATCTTAGTAGAAGGTACTGGCACAGTACCAAGTCGCCAAGATCAAGTGCGTGTACACTACACAGGTACTTTAATTGATGGTACTGTATTTGATAGCTCAGTTAAACGTGGTCAGCCTGCCGAGTTCCCAGTAAGCGGTGTGATTGCTGGTTGGATTGAAGCCTTATCAATGATGCCTGTTGGTTCAAAATGGCGTTTAACCATCCCTCATAACCTTGCTTATGGTGAGCGTGGTGCAGGTGCATCAATTCCGCCATTTAGCACATTAATCTTTGAAGTCGAATTATTAGACATCCTATAACAAAAATAAAGCGGTGATATTCACCGCTTTATTTTGGTTTCCCTATCGTTTTATACCTTGCTGATAGCCACTTTCCCAAGCAGTCAAAAACGCTTTTGCTATCGCTTGTTGCGTTTGCTGTTCACAATAGGAACGACGTTGAGCAAGCATTTTTTGTTTATGCTGACGGAACGACTTACCTACACGATACCCCTCCAAATACCAATCGTCTTGATCTTGGCATGCCATCGTATTAATACGTTTTTCTGTTTGGGTCACTGAAAACGGTTTATGGGCTTCAATGTGTTGATGAGTAAAAACACTCGGTTGAGCACAGCCAACAAGGTTAAATGTTAGCACACTAAAGAATAGTAAATTCATCCACTTCATGGTCTTATCCTAATTTATAGCACAATCATATCATCTCGGTGTACTGCAACTGAGCCATATTCATAACCTAAAATTTGCTCAATATCTTGCGATTTTTTGCCTTTCAATAAATGCAATGCATCACTATTGTAGCGTGGTACACCTAACGCAATGTCTTTACCTTGTCGTGTGCGAATTTTCACTACTTCACCACGCGAAAAACGCCCCTCCACATGAACAATGCCCGCAGGTAGTAATGATTTATATTGAATCAATACCGCACTTTCTGCCCCTTCATCAATTGTAATCACGCCTGCAGCTGGTGCAGCATACAGCCATTGTTTACGCCCTTCTAAGCGATCCGCTTGAACAGTAAATTTTGTTCCAATGCCTTCACCATAAGCTAAATCAGTAATGACATTTGCGCGATTACCTGGAGCTATAATCGTTTCAATACCTGAACGCGTTGCAACATCTGCGGCACTAATTTTTGTGGACATCCCCCCCGTACCTAATGTTGTTCCACTACCACCTGCAATTGAACGAATATGATCTGTAATTTTATCCACTTCTGGAATCAATTTTGCTGCTGGATTTTTGCGTGGATCACTATCAAAAAGACCTTGTTGATCAGTTAATAAATACAGTTGTTCAGCTTGTACTAAAATCGCGACAAGTGCAGATAAATTATCATTATCGCCCACTTTAATTTCTGAAGTTGCAACTGCATCATTTTCATTAATCACAGGAATAATTTGATTATCTAGTAAAGCACGCAAAGTATCTCTCGCATTTAAGAAGCGCTCACGATCTTCAATATCTGCCCGAGTCAATAAAATTTGCCCAATATGAATATCATAAATAGCAAAGAGTTTCTCCCATGTTTGAATCAGTTGGCTTTGTCCAACTGCAGCTAAAAGCTGCTTTGAGGCAATTGTTGGTGGTAGTTTAGGGTGGTTCAAATAATGGCGACCTGCTGCAATTGCACCAGACGTCACAATGACTAAACGAAAACCAGCTTGATGTAATTGGGCAAGTTGGCGCACAATTTCCATCATGTGGGGTAAATTTAATTTTACTGTTCCTTGTGTCAGAGTGCTAGTACCAAATTTTACTACGATCGTTTTATCTATTTTCATATTAAGCACCATCTTATTTTTGGGTCTAAAATTGTGGCTAAATTACCATTAATAACTAAAAAAAGCATTAATTTTATCTTACCTAACCTCACAAGATAACGTCGTTTTTTACAACTGAAATTATGTTATAGTAAACGTACTTTTCTGGTTGAATCACAGGATAATTATATGACTTTTAGCCTTATCGTTGCGATGACGAAAAATGCTGTTATTGGAAAAGATAACCAAATGCCTTGGCATCTGCCCGCTGACTTAGCGTGGTTCCGTAAACATACAACTGGCAAACCTGTTATTATGGGACGTAAAACTTTTGAAAGTATTGGACGTCCATTACCGAATAGAACTAACATTGTGCTCTCACGCCAACCTTATCAACATCAAGGCATTATTTGGCGAAATAGTCTGGAAAGTGCGCTAGAATTTATTAACGACGCCACTGAAATTATGCTCATTGGTGGTGGTGAACTATTTAAACAATATTTGCCACAAGCAGACAAACTTTATCTCACAGAAATCCAAACTGAATTAGAAGGCGATACTTATTTTCCGACTATTGACTGGCAGGATTGGCAAATTGAGTATGAAGAATGGCGTAAAGCAGACGAAAATAACCCCTATGATTTACGCTTTGTTATTTTATCTGCTAAAATTAATAACTAACATAACAGAAAAAGCCTATCGAATAATGTTATTCCATAGGCTTTTTAATCTCAATTAACCTTTGCTATTGCTCCAGTTTCAGCGACTTTAAGCGTAGTGCGTTCATTAACACAGAAACTGAACTCAGCGCCATTGCAGCCCCCGCAATAATCGGGTTAAGTAAGCCTAACGCTGCGAGTGGAATTCCTAATATATTGTAAATGAAAGCAAAAAAGAGATTTTGTTTAATATTTCTTAAAGTAGCTTGTGAAACCAATAACGCATCTACCATCTGATTAACAGAATGTTGCATCAACGTTGCAGAAGCAGTATGTTCCGCAACATCAGCACCATTTTTCATTGCAAAGCTCACATTCGCAATAGCTAGTGCAGGCGCATCATTAATCCCATCGCCGACCATAGCAACAACTTTACCTTCCGTTCTAAGTTGCTGAATTTTGGCTGCTTTATCGCGTGGCGATAAGTTCCCATACGCTTGGGTAATACCCAGTTGTTGAGCAATGTAGTCTACCGCACTTTGTTGATCACCACTCATGATATACACATCAATATTTTGTTTTCTTAAACGCTCAATCGCAGTTATCGAATCTGCTTTCAAACTATCAGCAAGAGCAAATGCCCCAATAGGTTGCTCATTCACAGCCACAGCAACAATACTTGCGATTTGCCAAACAGGATCTGCCAATGTGGGTAGTGATAATTGGCAGTAATCTGGCTTCCCCACTTTTACAACTCCAATCCCTTCGACATTCGCTTGAATTCCTTCCCCAAGTGCGGTCTGAATTTGTGTTGTTTTGTACAAAGTCGATTGCTGCTCATTGGCTTGTTGTACAATCGCTCTCGCCAAAGGATGATTGGCATGTTGTTCAACCGAAGCAGCAATCCGTAATAGTTCTGTTGCTGAATAACCTATATCTTGCTCAAGCCAATAGGTCACAATCTGTGGTTTCCCTTCTGTTAACGTACCTGTTTTATCTAATACTACTGCATTGACAGTCGCACTTTCTTCCATCGCAGCCGCATCTTTGAACCAAATCCCACGTTGTACTGCATTACCCATACCAACCATAATCGCTGCTGGCGTTGCTAAACCTAAAGCACAAGGACAAGCAATCACTAATACGGCTACCGCATGAATCAAAGCTGTCACTGCATTTTCTTCAATCCAGTAAGTTAAAATAAAAGTCAATAACGCAATACTCATCACCACAGGCACAAATACAGCAGCAACTTTATCAGCAAAACGTGCAATAGGTGCTTTACTTCCCTGTGCATCTGACAGGGCATTCATCATATCACCTAATAAAGTATGGCTACCTAATTGCTCTGCTTTATAAACTAAAGTCCCTTCACTTAATATTGAACCCGCGAGTACTTTACTCCCTGCATTTTTCATTTCAGGTTTCGACTCTCCCGTCAAGTGGCTTTCGTCACTCCAACCACTACCACTTTGTACAATACCATCTGCCGCAATACGTTCCCCTTGATTCACACGCAATAGCTCACCAACTTGTACTTGATCCAATGCAATATCTTGCCATTGTTGTTCACGAAACACTTTTACTTGTTTCGGTGTCAACTTAAGCAATAAACCTAAACTATTTAAACTGTGCTTTTTGGTACGTTCTTCTAAAAATTTTCCTAGACTGACGAAGCCTAACACCATAACCCCTGCCTCAAAATACACAGGCGGCATACTATGCCCCGTATGTTCACCGCTATAAAGAAGCATAAAAACGGAATAAAAATAAATACTCAACGTCCCTAAACTGACTAACACATCCATATTAGCCAATCTTCCTTTAATACTCCCCCATGCGCTTTTATAAAAAGGAATCGCTAACCAAAACTGGACAATTGACGCTAAAACACATTGCCACCATGCAGGTAGCATCCAATGATGTTTACCCAATAACATACCTAACATGCCTATGGCAAAAGGTATATTAATCAACAGCAAAAGCCATAACCGCCAATGACTTGCTTGCTTTTCAACTACGATAGCTTCATCATCTGTTTTCACTCGCCCTGAAAAACCTGTGTTTTGAATAATCTGTAAAATATCTTGTATTGAGTGTGTATCATCTTCAAAGATGACTTGCGCTTGTTCGCTAGCAAAATTAACTGAAGCCTGCTGTACAAAAGTTTTTTTATTCAGCACTTTCTCTATGCGACTTGCGCAAGCTTGACAAGTCATTCCTTCGATTTGAATTGTGATTTTTTGTTGCATCTTTTATCCTATAAGTGAGCCATTAGCTTTGCTAAAAAAATAGACTGATAAATCAGTCTATTTATTTTGATTACAAATATTAGGCTTGTTGTGCTTCAAATCCAGCATTTTCAACTGCTTCGATCAACTCTTCAATACTCACTTGACTTGGTTCAAACGTAACTTCAGCATTTGCTGATTCTAAATTAACCTCAGCTATCTCAACACCATCAAACTCTTGTAAAATACGAGTGACACTTTTAACACAGCCACCACAATGCATTCCTTCAATTTTCAATGTTACTTTTTGCATGATTAACCCTCTATAAATAATCCCGTCTTAATAGAATCAAATTCTTACCAATACTCACCGCACTTTTCAGCCTTAAATTAACTCCAGAGCTTCATTAGCTTATCACCAAAAAAGAAAGTCACAAGTCCTAAGCCGACAATACTTAACCCAATTAACTTAAAGACATTCACCTCACGTACAGGCATATTAATAAGACCATAATGATCAATAATCATCGCTGTGATTAATTGCCCAACAATAATAAAAAACAACATATTCGTAATGCCCATTTTGGGGGATAATAATATTGTGGTAAACACGACTAAAACGCCTAAAGCACCACCAATAAATTTCCACCAAGAATGCTGCGTCACAGTAGAAAGATTTGCGAATAAATCTGTTTTAATGAGTGTCAATACTAGTAAAAGAAGTGCACCAGTACTAAAAGAAATAAATGTCGCAATTAAAGGCTCATTTCCCATTGCCTTAGCGAGCTGTGAGTTAATCGCGGCTTGAGAAGCCAGCGCTACACCAGCAGCTAATGCAATCAATGTATAAAGAATAAACATAACTGTCCTAATTTATTAAAATTGAACTTATTGTAACGAGATTCTTTATGACTGCAAATGTTTAATTCTGAAAGTCGCTTGCATTCTAAGCTGAAATCCGTATGATGTGGACCTCGCAAATTAGCGAATGACAATTTATTATTTACTTTTGGGTTCCCTCACCCCAATTAACAATCAAAAAGGTATGACAATGAAACATTCACTTTCGATCTTTAGTGATCAACAAACTCGTCGAGCTTTAATCGTTTTAAGCTTTTTTCATATTTTTATTATTGCTGCAAGTAACTACTTGGTTCAAATCCCATTTGAAATTACACTACCACTAAGTGTTTTAGGCGCATCAAAAGACTTTAGTTTCCACAGTACGTGGGGAACCGTCACTTTTCCATTTATCTTCTTAGCAACAGATTTAACTGTACGTATATTTGGCGCAAAAGAAGCAAGATGGATTATTTTTGTCGTAATGATTCCCGCCCTGATTATTAGTTATGTCATTTCTACTTTATTCTCTGATAGTCAATATCAAGGTATTAGTGCACTCAGTACATTCAACTTATTTGTGTTCCGTATTGCTATTGCCAGCTTTTTTGCTTATGTATTTGGTCAGTTACTTGATGTATTAGTATTCAACCGTTTACGTCAATTAAAAACATGGTGGATAGCCCCCACAAGCTCAATGATTTTTGGTTCAATGGCAGATACGTTCTTATTCTTCGCAATTGCTTTCTATGCAAGCAGCGATCCTTTTATGGCTGTACACTGGATGGAATTAGGATTTGTCGATTATTTATTCAAATTAGTCATCGGTATTTTATTATTTGTTCCTGCTTATGGTGTAGTATTGAACTTAATTGTACGTAAGCTCCAAACTCTCGCCGCGACACCTAAACTTAATTGAATTATAAAAAATGCCACAATATTGTGGCATTTTAATTAGCTATTAATCCATAAAGGAATACGTAAATTCACACATAATCCACCTAAGTGACTTGCACTTGCCCAAACAGCACCATGATGTTCTTTAACAACATTTGCCACGATAGCTAACCCTAATCCTGTCCCACCAGTCTCTCGAGTTCTCGTTTCATCGACACGATAAAAAGGTTGAAAAATCTTTTCATATTCGGATTCATCTAATCCGCTCCCATCATCATCAATAATGATCATTAACTCTTGTTTTTTTAAGAAAATGGAGGCTTTTATTTCACTACGCGTATATTTCAAAGCGTTACGTACAATATTT
This sequence comes from Pasteurella canis, assembly GCF_900454865.1. GTDB lineage: Bacteria > Pseudomonadota > Gammaproteobacteria > Enterobacterales > Pasteurellaceae > Pasteurella > Pasteurella canis. Next base: position 1,436,899 of record NZ_UGTV01000015.1, read on the forward strand.
TCTACTGCACTAATCAACAATCCTTTATTGCCATTTATATAATACTTATATGGTTGAGAGACATTTTGTCGCACAGTAAAACGAAGATGACGATGTTCTGCTTCAAAAATAGCATCTTCCAATACTTCTTCCCACAACTCGTTAATAGGAAAAATTTCACGTACAACATGGCTATTTAATTGTTGGCGAGATAACAGTAATAAATCATTAATCATTTTATCTAAACGACGCGCTTCAATCTCAATTCGCTGAATCTCGCTATTTTCTTCACCCACTCGACGACGCAATAACGCTAGCGCCAGTTGTAAGCGCGTTAATGGCGTACGTAATTCATGAGAAATAGAAGAAAGTAATACTTGCTGACTAGACAGTAGTTCCTCTAATGATTCTGTCATCTGGTTAAAGCTTTGTCCTACTTGACGTAATTCAAGCGCCCCCTTAGTTTCCAACTCTTTATTTATTTTGAAGTCACCTAATGAGACCGCTTTTGCAGACATTTGTAAATTCTTAATTGGTTTACCAATACTTCGTGCCAACCACCACAATAAAGGTGTTGAAATTAAAATTAACAATGCTACAAGCACCACTGGGTGAGCAAAAACAAAGCTCATGATTTCTTTTTGCGCATTTACGCGATCAATAAAATATAACGTATAAGACTTATTTGCTTCACCACCTAACTGAATGGAAAAAGGACCAACAATCCTAACATCCCCAAAAACCTTTTTCAGTGGTTTAGTCGGATTAGAGGAAGAATACATAAATTGTGATAAAAGTGGAATTTCAGCAGCAGATGCACCCAAAATATTACGCTCATCACTTTCATCAACTAAAACAGGGCGAATCGCGTCAAGGCGATCTGTGTGAGAAAGAGGAACACCTGCTAAAATTCGAGCAATTTGATTGTGACGAATAGAGGTAATTATCTCTTGTTGATAAGCAGAAAGCTCTTTTTCACTTAATTCAGAATAAATACGAGAATCAAAATAAGGAATTGAAAAAATTAGAATTGATAACAAGGAAAAAGTAAGCCAGAAAAAGGCAAAAATACGGAATGAAATAGTGTTAAAATAACTTTCTTTCGCAAATGGCATAGAATACTCATAAGGCTATTATCTAAATAATAGCCTTTTTATTTATCTCTCTGAAACTAACAAATAACCACGACCTCTTAATGTTTTAAACCAAGGTGAGCCGTCTATACGAGGAGGTAATTTTTTACGCAAATTTGACATATGCATGTCAATTGCGCGATCGAATGGTGTGAGTTGCTTACCCAGAATCTCAAGACTTAAAGATTCCCGTGAAAGAATTTGTCCCGAGTTTAAGACTAGTTTTTGTAACAACGCAAATTCTGTACCTGTTAACTCTAAATCTTTATCATTATAAAAAGCTTGTTGCCGTCCAGGATAAAGTGTAATACCGCAGAACATAAACTCACTACGATTATCTTTTAATTCAACAATACCTAAAGGTGTTGCTTGGTGTGTACGACGTAAAATTGCTTTGATCCGTGCAACAAGTTCACGATCATTAAATGGTTTCGGGATATAATCATCTGCGCCGAGCTCTAAACCTAAAATACGATCAATATCATCGCCACGTGCCGTCAACATAATAACGGGAACACTAAATTCCTGACGAATTCTCTTTAACGTTTCAACGCCATTTAACACAGGCATCATAATATCAAGCAAGACTAAATCATAGCTAAGATCGAGTTTTTGTAATGCTTGTAAGCCATTATTTGCCATATCAATTTCAAAGCCTTCTAAGGTCAACAACTCCGCAAGAAGCTCTATCAATTCAACATCATCATCAACTAACAAAATCTTAGGCATAGATTATCCTCAACTTTGGCCAATCGAAAAAATACGCTCACGCGATAAAATAAAATATTACAACTTATAAGTTAATTATTTCCAAAACTGCCACCAACGCTTCGCAGCTGTATTTTCTGCTTGAATAATCGCATTATTAATTGCAGGTTTACTTTCATCTGGTAAAGGTTTATCTAAATCAAAACTTGTTACTAAGCCACGTTTATCAAAATTAACAATTAGTGTACGCTGCTCAGGTGTTTGATACGCTTTTTGTTGTAAAAATACATAATACCATTTGTTATTATTAAAAGGGTCGATTAATACAGGAGTACCTAATAAATATTGTACTTGTTGTACATTCATTCCCACTTGTAATTGGTTAACTGTTGCAGCTTCTAAATAATTGCCTTGTGGTACATCAATACGATAAACAACTTTATCTATACTAGAGCAAGCACTAATACTGAATGCAAGCACGATAACACTAATAACTGACTTAAATTGCATAATTTTTTTACCTTTTTATACACTGCAAATGATGAACGATAATACCGAAACTTTAATAGATTGCCAAATCAATTCTCTTCTTTTAATTGCCGTTGTAACTGGTCACGTAAATTTGGTGGTAATCCTTTAATAGTTAACGTATCCGTATTTTCATCCCAAAAAATACGATGATTAATTAATTCTGCTTCAAAACTAATAGTAATACCTTTGCCTGAACCTGAAAATTTTGTTAAAGATTTTAATGCTGAACGCACAGGTGGAATACTTGTCTCCAAACCATAATCCTGTTCATTAGCAAACTCGACAAAAGCACGCTCGTTTAGAGTTGGCATATTGGCAGAAAGTTCCCTTAATTCAATCTCTTCACCTGAGCTCATCTGTCCTTTGCAATATTCAAATACTTGTTTCTTCACTGCTTGAGTTTGTTCTTTACTCAACTCCCCTTGTTCACAATAATCACTGACTGCCTGCAATAAACATTGATTTTGTACTTGAGGATTTAATCCCTCATCAGCGCCCAAAAAATCCATAAAAAAATCGCCAATTTTACGCCCCACACGTCCTTTGACAAATGTTAAATAACGATTTGATCTTGCATCTAATTTTAATTCTGTCAGGTTAATACGCGCAGCAATATCAAACTGTGCGATATCAAGATACTGTGTACGATGAATATCCAAATGCTCATCCACTAACATACTCGCACGACTATCTAACAATGCAATAAACAGATAATCTGTTGCTAAAAAATTATAGCGACAAAAGACGAGAGTACCGTTATCAGCAAATGGATACTTACTTAGTTCTGTCGCTAAAAGTATGGTAGATTTTTGACTAAATTCAAGAAATTCATTCTCATTTTCGAGGAAACGATTTAAATCTTGGGCAAAAAGGGAGGTATCTTGAAATACACCATAAGCTTTACTTTTGTTTTGATAAGCTTGATGTAACTGCAACATCATTTGTTCGACTTCTGGTGTAATTGTAAGTACTTGTTCACGTAACAAAGTGCTTAATTTTACTGCATTTTCTTCACTCGACTTTATTAACTGGTGAAGCACAATTTCGTTCACATTTATACTCATAACTAATTTACTATTTTGCCTTAAAAACTTCTCCATATTATAACCGCACTTTTTTAACTATAAATAAGAAAAAATGCTGGGATATACAAAATAATCGGTTATGATATAACACAAATTTTATTTTATGGTTCAAAACCAGCATGGCAAAAAACTCAAAATATCAAGATAAACAAATAGATGTGATTTTAAATGATATGATTGCTGTTTTAGAAAAACATCAAGCACCAGTTGACTTATCCCTTGTTGTTCTTGGCAATATGGTCACTAATTTACTAGTGAGTAGTGTCGGAATAAATCAACGCACTGCATTAGCCAAGGCTTTTTCAGATGCCCTATTGCATTCAGTTAGTGACAAAAAATCGTAAAGATAATGTGGATTAAAGCAAACAAACAATATCGCGAAGAAACTTCAAGAAAAATATCTTGGGGTCACTGGTTTGCTTTCTTTAATATTTTATGGGCAATCGCTATTGGCACACGCTATGCCTTTATTATAGATTGGCCAGATACACTACTGGGTAAACTTTATTTTTTCATTAGTATTTTAGGGCATTTTAGCTTTGTTGTTTTTGCTCTTTATTTGTTAATTGTTTTCCCACTCAGTTTTATCATTAAAAATCAGCGTACTTTCCGTGGTATTACGGTTATTCTCACCACAATTGGTGCAACTTTATTATTGGTTGATACAGAGGTTTTCTCACGCTTCAATTTACACTTATCAACAGTGGTATGGAATTTATTAGTCAATCCTGAAAATGGTGAACTCTCGCGTACCTGGCAAATTTTCTTTGCACCAATGCCAATCATTTTATTAGTACAAATGGTATTTTCGCGTTGGTCTTGGCAAAAGTTACGAAGTCTAGAACGCCAAAAATGGCTTAAAGCTGTAGGTGTATTCTTTGTTTGTTCCTTCATTGCTACCCATTTAATGTATGCTTGGGCTGATGCGTTTATTTATCGTCCTATTACGATGCAACGCTCTAATTTTCCATTGTCTTATCCAATGACTGCTCGTTCATTCTTGGAAAAACATGGTTTTTTAAATAAAGAAGAGTATGACCAAATTATTGAGCAGCAAGGGCGACTAGATGCACTAAAAATCAATTATCCCAAACAGCCTCTCCAGTTTATGGATAGTCAAACACCTAACATGCTCCTAATTACTATTTCGGGTTTGCGCTATGATGCGATAACAGAAGTACAAATGCCTTACTTATCTCAATTTGCCGCAAAATCAACTCAATTTACTCATCATTATAGTAGTGGAAATACTAATAACACTGGGCTCACAGGTTTGTTTTATGGTTTAAGTGCAAATTACATGGATAGTTTACTTAGCAATAAAACGGCATCAGTATTAGTTGAAAAGTTAAAGCAAGAAAACTACCAGCTAGGCTTATTTTCTAGTACACAATTTAACTCGACCTTGTTCCGCCAAGCATTATTCCCAACTCTTGGTCACTCAACACGTAAAACAAATAATCAATCAGAAACTGCGTTATTTAAAACTTGGCTGGCAGCAACAAACGTACAAAATAAGCCTTTTGCGGCTTATTTAAGCCTCGATATTCGCCCAAATTTATCATATGAAAATTACAAATTAGAATTAGCTGAAATCGATCGCTTATTATCCTCGATACTACCAATGATTGACTTAACAAATACTTTCGTTGCAATTACAGCTGAACATGGCTATCAATTTAACGATCTAAGTAAAAAAGAACGCTATCATTACTTTGCACGAGATGAAATCCAAGTCCCGATGATTATTCATTGGCATTCATTACCAAGACAAAAAATTGACAAGTTAACTAGTCATATGGATTTATTGCCCGCAGTCATGAAACATATTTTCAACGTGCAAAACCCGATTGCAGATTACTCTCAAGGTAGAGATTTATTTAATTTAAATCAAGAAGCAAACTGGGTTTTAGTCTCTAACCACCGTTGGAATGTCATTATTTCCCCTGATAGCACACAATATCATATTGATCGTCAAGGTAATTATCAGAAATACAATCGTGACTATCAAAAAGAATCTTCCCAGCGACCACCGTTAGGATTATTCCTTGAGGTATTCAATCAAGAGCGCTCGTTTATAGAAAAATAAATATAAATTTACCCATAAACCAATAGCCAAAACCAATTATATTTTTCAGGTTTAACACTTTATACTAGCGGGCAATTTTTAGGATATAGACATAATGTTATTAATTAAAAATCAGAGAATTTTTCATAACATTGTTAGTTATTTTATCAGTCACTTTCGTGGCCTGATTTCATTTCTATTTTTAATTAATAAAAAATCCTCATTTATTGGGGATTTTTTTATATCTACGGCACCTCACTTCTTCCTCATGTTGATATTTTCACGGAGCTATTATGAAAAATCATGTTCGTAGTTTTAAAACTTATATTAGAGATGAAATTATTAAAAAAGGAGGCTGGGTAAATGCGCACGCACATGCAGATCGCGCCTTCACAATGACTCCAGAAAAAATTAGCATTTATCATACCAGTAATTTGCAACAAAAATGGGACTTAGTAGATGAGGTCAAACGTACATCCAGTGTGGACGATTATTATGCGCGTTTTTGCCAATCTATTGAATTAATGATCTCACAAGGTGTTACTGCCTTTGGTACTTTTGTTGATATTGATCCTATTTGTGAAGATCGTGCAATTATTGCAGCACATAAAGCACGTGAAGTATATAAGCACGATATTACGTTAAAATTTGCAAACCAAACATTGAAAGGTGTCATTGAACCTACCGCAAGACAATGGTTTGATATTGGGGCGGAAATGGTGGATATGATCGGTGGCTTACCTTATCGTGATGAGTTGGATTATGGAAGAGGCTTAGATGCAATGGACATATTGTTAGATACGGCGAAATCACGTGGTATTATGTGCCATGTTCATGTTGATCAATTCAATTCACCTAAAGAAAAAGAAACAGAACAGCTTTGTGATAAAACAATCGAACATGGTATGGAAGGTCGCGTAGTCGCTATTCATGGTATTTCTATTGGTGCTCACTCTAAAGATTACCGTTACCGTTTATATGAAAAAATGCGTCAGGCACAAATGATGATGATTGCTTGTCCAATGGCGTGGATCGACAGTAACCGCAAAGAAGACTTAATGCCCTTCCACAATGCCTTAACACCTGCAGATGAAATGATTCCTGAGGGTATTACAGTTGCAATTGGTACGGATAATATTTGCGATTACATGGTGCCATTATGTGAGGGTGATATGTGGCAAGAACTTAGTCTACTAGCAGCAGGTTGTCGTTTCCCTGATTTAGACGCAATGGTGAATATTGCGAGTATCAATGGCCGTAAAGTACTTGGATTGGATGTCTAATTCAGTTATTGCAAAAAAGAAACGCACTCCTAGCAGCTTGAAATCAGTATACAATATTCACTGCTAAACCTAGCTGACAAATCACACTAGGTTTAGCAAATGTCAATGTACAGCTTACTGCTCAACACTCGATATTTTCTCAAAAAAGACCGCTCTTTTGTTTTCCTCTTATATAAAAATAGCTTACTCAACAGAAACAATTTTTAGCAATTCATCAAAACGCCCAATGCTATAAGTAGGGGTAATATTTGTTGTATTTTCACGAGTATAATGTAACCAACATGTATCTAACTGTGCATTATGCCCACCTAAAATATCCGACTCCAAATTATCCCCAATCATGAGCACTTGACTACGATCAGTTACATTCGCTAAATTTAAACTATGTTCAAAAATGCGAGGATCAGGTTTCGCAATACCTACTTCCTCCGAAATAGTAATAAATTCAAACCAATCGGCTAATCCTGTCTTTTCTAAGCGTAAACGTTGTAAGGTTGTAAATCCATTTGTAATGATACCTAAATTAGCATACTCTTTTAAGACCGCTAAAGTTTCTACAACATGTTCAAGCGGCTTACAAATATCTGCCATTGCTATTAAATAATGATCATTTAATTCCACAGGTTTTTTATTGAGGCGAGCTGCCCAACTAGCAAAGCGTGTTACTTGCAATTGCTCTGCTGTAATTTCTGCATTTTGATATTGTACCCAAAGTGGTTTATTTATGCGCTGAAACTCCTCAAAATCCGTTTGTTTAAAATCAACTCCATAATCAGAAAATAATTTTTGTAACCCTGCAAATGCATCGAAAGAAAATAACGTTTCATCTGCATCAAAGAAAAGCCATTGGTATTTCATTTAATTATTGCTCCATCGATTTTTATTCTTAGCTCTTGCCCATCATGACAAGTCTTGATTAATTCAAATAAACTATGCGCTTCTGGATAGGCTTGTTTTAAATAACCTAACCACTGTTTAATCCGTGCTACATGATAGAAACCTGTATCAAACTGGTTCTCAGTATGTGCATATTTCTGCAATATTTTTTGGACTTGCTCCCATACCATTTTGGGTTGATTGAATTTGACTACAGTGCTTAAATTAGGGATATTCAGTGCACCACGTCCTATCATCAAATCATGACAGCCTGTTGCAGCCAAACAATTTTGTCCATCTTGCCAATTCCAAATCTCACCATTCGCGATTACTGGAATACGCAATTTTTGCCTAACCTCATTAATCTTCGCCCAATTAATACGATCTGCACGATAGCCATCTGTTTTTGTTCGCCCATGAATCGTTATTTCTGTTGCACCACCTTGCTGTACAGCGTCAGCAATTTCAAACGCCTGTTCAACACTATCCCAACCTAGACGAACTTTAACACTGACAGGTAAATGTTGCGGTACTGCTTGACGTAATGCGTGAGTTGCTTGATAAATCAACTCAGGTTGTTTTAATAATGATGCGCCACCATGACTGCCATTAACAGTTTTTGAAGGACATCCACAATTCAAATCAATCCCATGAGAACCCAATTCAATTGCGCGAACAGCATTTTCGCCTAGCCATTGTGGATGTTGCCCTAATAGTTGAATACGCACAGGCGTCCCTGAAGAGGTGAAACCTTGTTGATAAAGTTCGGGACAAAGCCGATAAAAGACTTTTGTAGGTAAAAGCTGATCAACTACACGCACAAATTCAGAAATGCATAAATCATAGGAATTAACTTCAGTGAGAAGCTGGCGAACAAAAGGATCAAGTACTCCTTGCATTGGTGCTAAAATTACACGCATTGTTTGTCCGTTCTCACCAAATAAAACAATACTAAGGCAGTAATAGCCCCTAAGGTGTCTGCTAAAATATCCTTTTGTGCATCCCAATTATCGCCTTGTGATCCTAAAAATGCGATTCCTTCTTCGCCACCAGCAATAACTGCATATTGCCACTCAATTAATTCATAAGCTGCGGCAAAACTCATAACAAAGAATAAAGAAAAAAAGCCTGCTAGTACAGGACCACATAATTTACGACGTAATAACCATTCAGCCATGGGAAAACTATAAAACCCAATAATATAGTGAGCGATACGATCAAAATGGTTACGTTCCTCTCCTAACCAAGACAAGTAAGAATTTGCCCAATCAAATGGGACGTGTTCAAAGGTATAATGTGCGCCAATAAAATGTAGAATCATCCAAAGGCTCATTAAAAAATAAGCAAGATGACTGAATTGAAAAATTCGGTAAGTAACGATAAGCAGTCCTAAAATTAAACATACTGGTAACACCTCTGCATACCATACTGCTCTCGAGAAAGGTTCAATACCTGACCATATTCCAGTCAATACAATAATTATTGTCAGTAAAAGTGGGATACGGTCTTTTGCTGAAAATAACATTATTTCCAGCCTTTAGTCTTACAAATTAAATCATAAGCAGCTTGGATTTGCTGTGTTTTCTCTTTCGCCATGTCCAGCATTTCTTTTGGTAATCCCTTCGCTACTAATTTATCGGGATGATTTTCGTTCATCAAACGACGATATGCACGTTTTACTGTCTGTTGATCATCTGTTGCTGTGACACCAAGTACTTTGTATGCATCCTCGACTGTTGGTCCAGAATGTGATTGATAACTACCATAACTTTGTTGGTCGTGTTGTTGATAGCCGTAACCGCTTTGATAACCTTGTTGTTGGTAACCTCTTCGTGTAAATTGACGAGCTGCAAACTCCATCGCTAACATCTGCTCAAACTGAAAACGTGATAAACCTAGCTCCTCAGCAACAACATATAACACCTCTTTCTCACCTTGCTCTAACTGTGCATCAGCAAAAGCAGCTTGTACTTGTACATGTAAAAACATTCGCAACAAGTCTGCTCGTTGTCCACAACCAAGGCGAAACTCACGAATCACTTGGCGCAGTGGGAAATCTGTTGATTTACCACGGTTAAACGCCTCTTGTGCTAAACGACGATTAGCGTCATCGAGTTGCATTTGCTGCATTAAATGTGTTGCCAATTGAATATCATTTTCCGTGACACGCCCTTTGGCTTTACTTAAATGACCTAACACAGCAAATGTCGTTTGCATAAATAATGATTGCCGCGTAATTTTACTTTTAAAAAAACTCGAATTGACAGTACCAAGCTCATACAGTTTCTTATCGCCTAAATGGCCTAAAATAACGCCACAAATTGCACCAAAAAAACCGCCAAACTTCCAACCTATAATTAATCCTAAAAATTTACCAATAAAACTCATTCTTTTTCTCCAAATAGACAAAAGTGCATCCTATTTTTAAATTAGCTCATAATACTTAAAATTTCCTTAAAACAGACCGCACTTTTCGCTTATTTCACCCCATATTGCTCTCGGTAAATACGCATAGCGGGTAAATATTGTTGATATTGCGCCTCTTGTTCAATAAATAGCATCAAGTCATCAAAATCAATAATAGATAAAACTTGGCATTGATAATCTCGTTCAACTTCCTGAATGGCTGATAACTCACCTTTTCCTTTTTCTTTACGGTTTAAGGCAATAAGTACTGCACTTAATTGTGCATTATTGGCAGCAATTAATGTCATCGACTCGCGAATGGCTGTCCCAGCAGTAATCACATCATCAACTAATAACACTTTTCCTTGCAGAGGCGCACCAATTAAATTACCACCCTCACCATGATCTTTGGCCTCTTTACGATTAAAACAAACAGGTTTATCAACTTGAAATTGATTAAATAACGCGACAGACAGAGTTGTCGCAATTGGAATACCTTTATAAGCGGGGCCAAAAATAACATCATACTCGGGTCTATGGGCTTGAATAGCTTTTGCATAAAACTCACCTAAACGTGCTAAATCAGCACCCGTATTAAATAAACCCGCATTAAAAAAATATGGGCTAATACGCCCTGATTTCAGAGTAAATTCACCAAATTTCAAGACTTGGCGACTTAATGCAAACTGGATAAATTCTAATTTATAGGCTTCCATTACAAAATCCTTTTTATTCTGCTAACGCTTGACGCTGAGCTGCAAAAATCACATCACAACCCTGTTTCGCCAATTCAAGTAACTTTAAAAGCTCTTCATGGCTAAATGGTTCACCTTCTGCCGTTCCCTGTACTTCGATCATTCTACTATCTTCCATCATCACGACATTCATATCGGTTTCTGCTGCAGAGTCTTCAACATATTCTAAGTCACACACTGCCTCACCCTCTACAATTCCCACTGAAATTGCCGCAACTAATCCTTTGATTGGATTCGTTTTTAAAGTGCCATTTTCAACTAATGTATTAATTGCATCACATAAAGCAACACAAGCCCCCGTAATCGAAGCTGTTCGCGTCCCACCATCAGCTTGGATCACATCGCAATCTAACGTAATAGAACGCTCACCTAATGCTTCTAAATCCACCATCGCACGTAATGACCGCGCAATTAAACGTTGGATCTCCATCGTCCGCCCACCCTGTTTACCTTTCGCTGCCTCACGTTGCATACGACTGTGGGTGGAACGTGGTAACATACCATATTCTGCTGTCACCCAACCTTGATTCTGACCTTTTAAAAAACGCGGTACTGACTCTTCAACTGTTGCTGTACATAATACTTTAGTCTCACCAAATTCGACGAGCACAGAACCTTCAGCATGTTTTGTGTAATGACGAGTTATTTTTATTGAACGAGGCTGATTATTTGCACGTGCATTTGGACGCATAAGTTATTCCTTTATTATTTGCTATTCTGATAAAAAATTCGCGTTATTTTAGCATGCAAACAAACTGACAGAAACGAAATTTACAAGTACAATAGCCGTGTTTAGCCGTTCATCTTTTCATAACACTTAAGGAATTCACATGATCTATAGTATGACCGCCTTTGCTCGCCTTGAAATAAAACAAGATTGGGGTGATGCCGTATGGGAAATTCGTTCAGTAAACCAACGTTATTTAGAAACATTTTTTCGTTTACCTGAACAATTTCGTGGTCTAGAAAATACATTGCGTGAAAAACTGCGCCAAAATCTCACTCGCGGTAAAATCGAATGTTCATTACGGATTGATAATAAAAAACAAATTGTAACTGAACTTAATTTAAACAAAGCTTTAGCCCAACAAGTCATTCAATCGTTGCAATGGATTAAACAACAAGCGGGCGAAGGAGAAATTAACCCAAATGATATCTTACGTTACCCTGGTGTCATAGAGGCTCCAGAACAAGATCTTGATCTTATCAGTCAGCAATTATTACAAGGATTCGATACTCTATTAGCGGATTTTATTGCTATGCGAGCTAGAGAAGGTGAAAAAGTACAAGCGTTAATTGAACAACGCTTAGCGACTATTTCTATTGAAGCAGACAAAGTGCGGTCAAAAATGCCAGAAATTTTACAATGGCAACGCGATCGTCTACTCCAACGCTTTGAAGAAATTAATTTACAAGCTGATCCGCAACGACTTGAGCAAGAAATGGTTTTAGTTGCACAACGTGTCGATGTCGCAGAAGAGTTAGATCGCCTGCAATTACATGTAAAAGAAACGCAAGCCATTTTGCAAAAAGGAGGCGCAATTGGTCGTAAATTAGACTTTATGATGCAAGAATTAAACCGTGAATCTAATACTCTTGCCTCAAAATCAATTAATACTGAAGTGACAAATTCTGCGGTAGAATTAAAAGTATTAATTGAACAAATGCGTGAACAAATTCAAAACTTAGAGTAAGGAAAAAGGATATGACTTATTCATTATTAACGGAAATGCAAGATTTTATAGCTTGCGATTTACAACAATACACCTTAATTGAAATTAAAGGGGAAGATGCTGAAAAATTCTTACAAGGACAATTAACTTGCGATGTAAGTCAACTTGCTGAAGGCGCTTCAACACTGACAGCCCATTGTGATCCTAAAGGTAAAGTCACTTCACTATTTCGATTAATTCGTACAGAAGCACAATGTTTCTACCTTCTAATTAAAAAAAACCTATTGCCCACCGCATTAGAACAACTCAAAAAATATGCTGTCTTTTCAAAAGTCACTTTTACAGAACTTGATTGGCACATCATTGGTTTAGCAGGTCAAAAAATTATTAATGTCTGTGATGAAGTTCCAGCTAAGATTCGTCTTCACCTCAATAGCCAACAACCTAGAATGATACTACTCCATCCAACGCCATTAGATATCACCCCTAATGCAGCCCATCCAGCATGGGATCTTTTGGACATTCAAGATGGTATTCCCATGTTAAGCACAGAAACACAGGGAGAATTTATTCCACAAGCGTTAAATTTGCAGAGCCTAGAAAATGCGATTTCTTTCCAAAAAGGCTGTTATATTGGACAAGAGATTGTAGCACGAGCTAAATATCGTGGTGCAAATAAACGTGCAATGTTCACTTTTGTTGCTCATAGCCAAGACATCCCTGAATTGAGGAGTGAAATTGAAATACAATTGGAAACAAACTGGCGTAAAACAGGTTCTATTATAAATGTAGCTAATTTTGAAGGCACTTTATGGTTACAAGTGGTGTTGAATAATCAAATCGAAGAAGGCTCTCAATTCAGATTATCAGAGCAAACTGAATTAACACCTTTTGCACTCCCTTATCAATTAGCATAATTTTGTTCCTCTTTAACTAAAAAAGCAGACTAATTAGTCTGCTTTTTCAATCTCTGTTTTGTCTTTATAACTGATTCTTTATTTTAAATCTCAATCAATCATTGATTAAAGAATTAAAATGACTTTGCTTACTTATTCTTTGCTAGACTGATTTTGCTTTTTTAATTTATGCCATACTTTATCTTCCTGCCCACGCCATAAACGTTGAATATTATCGTGGTGGCGATAAATCAATAAACAACATACTAACGCCACAGGAAAAGTAAATTCAGGCTTAAACCACCAAACATAAAAAGGAACTATGAGTGCTGTTAACACCGCACTTAAAGAAGAATAACCAGTGATTAAAAAGACAAGTAACCATGTACCTAACATAGATCCAGCTACACCCCACGAAATAGGTGCAATCGCGCCAAATGCAGTAGCTACGCCTTTACCACCTTTAAACTTAAAGAAAATAGGGAAAATATGTCCCAAACAGGCACCTAACGCAACCATACCTAACTCAAAGTGAGTGAGTCCTAAATAATACCCTAACCACACAGGTAGCATGCCTTTAAACATATCAAATAATAACACCCCCAATGCAATCCAACGTCCACCAATACGTAATACATTCGTTGCACCAGGATTGTTTGAACCACTGTTTCTTGGATCAGGCAGACCAGCTAAACGACATAACAAAATCGCACTTGAAACAGAGCCTAATAAATAGGCAACTACCATATAGAAAATAGCGAAAAGGCTCATTAGTTAGTCCTTTAGAGTGGCAAAGAGGAAAAATATGTTCGTCTATTGTACATAAACTTGGTAGCATAAGCCTACTATATTTTTCGATCAGAAGGAATAAATGAATGATTGATCACATTTTCATTGAAGAATTGACTGTTTTCGCTCAGATCGGTGTCTATGACTGGGAACAACAAATTAAACAAAAATTAGTATTTGATCTTGAAATGGCTTGGGATAGTAGCAAAGCGGCAGAAACTGACGATGTACAATATTGTTTAAACTATGCAGAAGTGAGCGAGTTTATTATTGATTATGTTCAATCAAAATCCTTCTTACTCATTGAACGTGTAGCTTATGAAGTGGCAGATCAATTACAACAACGCTTTGGTATTCAAGGATTACGCTTAAAATTAAGCAAGCCTAAAGCCGTCGCTCAGGCAAAAAATGTTGGCATTATTATTAAACGTGGCAATTTATGAGACAAAAACAAGGATACGGTTATTTTTGCTTAGTTTTAGCGACCTTATTTTGGGGAGGCAACTACCTTTTTGGTAAAATGTTAAGCAATGACATCGCTCCAATTCTGTTAAACTACTCTCGTTGGTTACCTGCTGCTTTTATTCTATTCCTCCTCTTTGGCAAAAACTTACCTCAATTTTTCCCGATTATTCGTCAAAATTGGTTAATTTTGACCGCACTTGCCCTGTTAGGTATCGTAATTTTTCCTGTTTTTCTCTATCAGGGTTTACAAACAACCACTACACTGAATGCTAGTATTTATCTGGCTGTTGTACCGATTGTTGTCTTATTTTTAAATCGTTTAATCTTTGCTGATCCAATTCGCCCTATGCTTTTATTAGGGGCGATAACAAGTTTTACCGGAGTACTCTGGTTACTCAGTCATGGTGAGCTAAATCGTTTATACCAACTCGACATCAATCAAGGCGATCTATGGGCAATTGGTTCTGCGATTAGTTGGGCACTTTATTGTTGTATTATTCGATTAAAACCAGCCACATTGCCTAATACGATGATGTTAACAGCCCAAGTCTGTATCGCAATGTTACTTTTTACACCTGTTTTTATTTGGCAATACTTACAGTTAGAACAGAATTTCATCTCTACACTCAGCAGTCACCAATACTGGATTATTGGTTATTTAATTATCGGACCATCGATTCTTTCTTATGCCTTTTGGAATTATGGGATTTCAATTGTAGGAGGTGCAAAAGGCGCGGCTTTCACTAATGCCACACCTCTATTTGCCGCAATATTCGGGATTTTAGTTCTAAATGAACAGCTGCATACTTATCATATTGTAAGTGCTTGCTTAATTGTCGTTGGATTATGGCTGTGTAATAAAAAAGCGGTTGATGAAAAATAATATAGACAGTTAGTTCAAGATATCAATCAGCCATTACTCACAGGTAGCATCTGAGATATTAAATAAACAAAATAAATGTTAAAAAGCACTCAATATTACAACCAATCTACTTGGTCATCTCTAAATTGTGGTTCTAAGCCTTTTTCGTAGGGGTTATAATTGTTTTGCTTACAGCCAAATTCTTTTACAAAGATGATCTGACCAGTTTCATTCCATTCAATAAGTGACATACCGTCAAACATATCGACTTTTCCATTATCCATCTCATCTTTAAAACACCATTCAACAACCGTTTGATTTCCATTGTGAAAATATTGTTTTATCACCCAGCTTACAACTTTTCCTCGCTGATTCCATTCTTCAAACCAATGCTTAAGCATTTTTCGATTAACATATTGTGGTCCCCAGCTTTCAATGTAGAGTACATTCTCCGCAAAAATGTCTACTATACCGAGATCCCTTTGCTGTAACCACATTTCAAACCATAATTGAATTCTGTTTTCACGTTCTTTTAACACATTTCACTCCTATTATTTGATAGGAATTATGCTGATAACAACAGCAATTGCGTCAAATCTGTAATTTCTACTGTTGGCACCAATGTTGCGTCTGAAAAGTCGCGTAAGTTTTTCCCAGACTGATTAATCCAAACTGCCTGACAATTGGCTTGAATTGCGCCTTGTATATCGGCAATTAAATTATCGCCTACATGCAAAATTTCTTGGGGCTGTACACCAAATTGTTGAGCAGTTTGGTGAAATAAATCTTGGTGTGGCTTCGCTCGACCCTGTTCGCCACCACGTAATACTAAATCAAACTGTGTCAAGCCAATACGTTGTGGTTCCACATTACCATTAGTAATCGCGACTAATGGATATTTGGCTTTTAAAGTATTCAACACTTGCTGGCTTTGGTTTGGCACTTCAATTTTGTGGCGCCATTCCACAAACACATCCATTACGGATTGTAAAATTCGTGTCATTTCGACCGCACTTTTTTGATGATAAGCCAAAAGTTGTCGCATACTTTCTATACGCCATTCCACTACATCTTCACTCAAAATCGAATTTTGTTGCGCCACTTTATTTTTCCAATCACGCCAAATGTCAGTAGTAAGCTCATGAAGTTGGCTTTCTTGTTTTAATTGTGCCAAAAAGTGCTGCTCTGCTAAACGAATGACTTCAGTATTATCATAAAGCGTATCGTCC
Organism: Pasteurella canis; assembly: GCF_900454865.1. GTDB lineage: Bacteria > Pseudomonadota > Gammaproteobacteria > Enterobacterales > Pasteurellaceae > Pasteurella > Pasteurella canis. Next base: position 1,453,637 of record NZ_UGTV01000015.1, read on the forward strand.
AAATCAAAGCTAATCAGTTTAAAAGGTTGTAAAGTGCGGTAAAATTTCATTCCATTTTCCTATTTTTACGCTTTGCGCGTGGGTGGGCAGAGTCATATACTTCCGCTAAATGTTGAAAGTTTAAATGGGTATAAATCTGTGTTGTCGATAAATTACTGTGTCCTAATAGTTCTTGTACTGCACGTAAATCCGAACTAGCCTCAAGCATATGAGTCGCAAAGGAATGACGTAATTTATGGGGATTTAGATGGCTGTTTAAACCTTGTTTAATACCCCACACTTCAAGGCGTTTTTGAATAGATCGATGGGTCAAACGGTTACCAAGCTGACTCACAAATAATGCCTCATCTTTTGGATTAAAAAGTAACCGCACTTTAAGCCATTGCTGCAATGCATGAGCAGCATAACGTCCAAAAGGCACAATGCGCTCTTTATTCCCTTTACCAATCACACGGACCTCACGTACTCGAGTATTAATACTTGTTAAGTTAAGCCCTTGTAATTCAGACAAACGCAATCCAGAACTATAAAGTAGCTCAAGCATTGCTCTATCACGAATATCAATGGGTTCTTTACTGTCATTACTGAGTAATTTCTGTACTTGTTCCGCATCAATATTTTTAGGTAAATAACGTCCTTGTTTCGGTGCAGAAATGCCTGTTGCAGGATTCACAGACAGCTCCCCTTGCTGCACTAAGTAGGATAAGAATTTACGTAATGCAGACAAACGCAAAGCTAAACTTCTTTCATGTAAGCCTTCTTTTTTGCTTTGTGCTAAAATAAATCGAACTACACTAGCAGAAACAGATTGCCAACCAGTAATACCATTTTCAAGTAATATTTCCACAATACGATTCAGCTGACGTTGGTAATTACTCAGTGTATGAGGACTCACTTGACGCTCAATACGTAGGTAATTCCAATATTTTTCAAGCTGTGTTTGCATTCTGATCGTTATCCTTCTTCCGCATTAGCGTTTAAAATTATCTACCCAGCGCCCTAAATGTAGCTCTACAATATCCACTAGATGTTTTAAAAATTCCGTATCCTGTCCATTATGAAAATGGCGCTCATCTCTCGCAGAAAACAGCAAGAGTGCAGTGGCTTTCTGTCCTGTTTTACACCCAAGCAAGCAACACGCTACTGAGCCAATTGGAAACTCCTCTGGCAAAAATAACATTGTTTTTTCTTTATGCGTCATTTGACCAAGGTAAAAACGACGTAACCCAAAACGCTCCAAACGCACGATCTCAAAAGCTTTGCGATCGAGCCACACTTCCTCACTTAAACTCGTTCGTTTTTCCCATTCATCCGTAAATAACAGGATTTTGGCTTGCTGTAACTCAAATTTTTTTACCCATAGATCCAGTTTTTGGATCCCCTCTGTGATGTTGCTTGCTTGTGAAAGCTGTTGTTGTAAAGGCAACAGCCCGAGGAAAATATCACTATTTTGAATAGCTAATTGAGTAAATTTTTCTAATTCTGCCTCAAGTTCTTTAATTCGATGGCGTTGACGCTCAAGCTGTAATTCTACCAACGAAAGCGTATTTTTTTGTGAGTAATAAAGATTGAGGTAATCAAGCAATTCGGGATGATCGAGAAAAAAATCTGGATGCTGAGTGAGGTAGTCCCTTATTTGAGTATGGGTTAAATTTTGCATAATGTTTATTCACTTATTTTTTCATTTCCTGTTTCGCTGTGATAACAACCTACTTTTCTGTACTTGCAGAAAGCACAGAAAAGTAACAGAAAACTATAATTTAATTACTCCATCATACACGTGTGTTGCTTCCCCAGTCATAAACAATGGTTTTCCTACGCCTTCCCATTCAATTGTTAAACTGCCACCAGGTAGATCCACTTGTACTTTGTTATCTAACAAACCTTGCATAATACCTACAGCTGCTGCCGCACAAGCCCCACTTCCACAAGCTTGTGTTTCTCCAGCCCCTCTTTCATAAACACGTAATTTAATATGTCGCCGATTCACTACTTGCATAAACCCAGCATTAACACGTTCAGGAAAGCGCTCATGTTTTTCTAATAATGGTCCTAATTGTTCTACATTTGCTTTGAGAATATCATCAACTTGTACAACACAATGAGGATTACCCATCGAAACAGCGCCACACAACACAGTTTGAATATCCGTCCGCAAAATATAATTTTTCTCAAATTTATTTGCTGTAAATGGAATTTTGGCAGGTTCCCAAATGGGTTCCCCCATATTGACTCGCACTTTTTCATTTTCAAGTACATTCAAGATCATTTTGCCTGTTTGTGTACTAACCGTAATCTCTTTTTTATCTGTTAATCCTTTTAAAATCACAAAACGAGCAAAGCAACGTGCTCCATTACCACATTGTGCCACTTCACTTCCATCTGCATTAAAAATACGATAATGGAAATCTAAATCTGGATCATAAGGTGGCTCTACAACTAGCATTTGATCAAACCCAATTCCTCGATGGCGATCCGCCAATCGTTTAATTGTGTCTGCTGAAAAGTATAAATTTTGAGTAACTGCATCAATGACGATAAAATCGTTACCTAAACCATGCATTTTGGAAAACTGCATTTCCTATCCTTGTATAAAAAACTGTTAATTCTTCGCATTATAACAGTCAGAGAAAATGAGTAAACAGAGTACAGAACTTCAACGAGATAATCTTAGTCAGAAAGAAAATTAATCCGCTTTTGAATTATAATATCGATAGTTTTATTGCTCATTCATATTTTAATGCCACTGATATAAGAATGCGATTTTAATAAAAAGTTTAAAAAGCCATCAAAATTTCATACAAGCTATTAAAAAATAAAGTTTAATAGGCATTTCTTAAAATATTCTACATCCCCCCTTGAAAAACTAAAAAATGCGCTTATTTAATCCTTGTAAATCGAGGGGATATTGCCCTTTAACTTAATTTAGATGCAAAAGAGGACATGGAATATGAATATCGAAAAATTTACGACAAAGTTTCAACAAGCGATTAGCGAAGCACAATCTCTAGCAATTGGTAAAGATAACCAATTTATTGAACCTATTCATTTATTAACGGCTTTATTAAACCAACAAGATGGCTCTATTGCTCCAATTTTAACTGCAGCAGGCGCTAATTTAGCTTTATTACGCAATGAATTACATAGTGAGCTGAATCGTTTACCGCAAGTATCAGGAAATGGTGGAGATATACAGATTTCACGTAGTTTAATTAATTTATTAAACCTGTGCGATAAACTTGCCCAACAACGTCAGGACAAATTTATCTCATCTGAGATCTTTTTATTAGCTGCACTAGAAGACAAGACCTTAGGTGAAATATTCAGAAAGAGCGGTGTAAAAAAAGAAAATTTACAACAGGCTATTCAACAAGTGCGCGGAGGACAAAATGTCAATGACCAAAACGCAGAAGAAAGTCGACAAGCATTGGATAAATATACAATCGATCTGACCGCACGTGCTGAAAGCGGCAAACTAGATCCTGTGATTGGACGTGATGAGGAAATTCGTCGAGCGATTCAAGTCTTACAACGCCGTACTAAAAATAACCCCGTGTTAATTGGTGAGCCTGGGGTTGGTAAAACTGCGATCGTTGAAGGATTAGCACAACGTATTATCAATGGTGAAGTGCCTGAGGGTCTGAAAAATAAACGGGTACTTTCACTTGATATGGGCGCATTAATTGCAGGGGCGAAATATAGAGGTGAATTTGAAGAGCGCTTAAAAGCAGTTTTAAATGAACTTGCGAAAGAAGAAGGTCGTGTGATTTTATTCATCGACGAAATTCACACAATGGTCGGTGCAGGTAAAACAGATGGGGCAATGGATGCTGGAAATTTACTCAAACCGAGTTTAGCACGTGGGGAATTGCATTGTGTTGGCGCGACAACTTTAGATGAATATCGTCAATATATCGAAAAAGACGCCGCACTAGAACGCCGTTTCCAAAAAGTATTTGTTGGTGAACCAACAGTAGAAGACACTATTGCGATCTTGCGTGGTTTAAAAGAACGTTATGAGATCCACCACCACGTACAAATTACTGACCCTGCAATCGTGGCGGCAGCAACACTTTCGCACCGTTATATCTCCGATCGCCAATTGCCAGATAAAGCGATTGACTTAATAGATGAGGCTGCATCAAGTATCCGTATGGAAATTGACTCAAAGCCACAGCCATTGGATCGTTTAGAACGCCGCATTATCCAATTAAAATTGGAACAACAAGCGTTACAAAAAGAAGACGATGATGCCAGCCGTAAACGTTTAGATATGCTGGAAAAAGAATTGAGCGAAAAAGAACGTGAATATGCCGAACTAGAAGAGGTGTGGAAAGCAGAAAAAGCTGCACTTTCTGGTACGCAACATATTAAAGCGGAATTAGACAATGCAAAAACTCAAATGGAACAAGCGCGTCGTGCTAGCGATTTCGCTAAGATGTCTGAGTTGCAATATGGTGTTATTCCGACTTTGGAAAAACAATTAGCCCAAGCAGAATCAGCAGAGGGCAAAGAAATGACCTTACTCCGCTATCGTGTTACCGATGAAGAAATTGCAGAAGTGCTTTCTCGCGCGACTGGCATCCCTGTAGCAAAAATGATGGAAGGCGAGAAAGAAAAATTATTACGTATGGAGGACGAGTTACATAAACGAGTGATTGGTCAACATGAAGCAATTGAAGCGGTAGCGAATGCTATTCGCCGTAGTCGTGCAGGATTATCAGATCCAAATCGTCCTATTGGTTCTTTCTTATTCTTAGGACCAACTGGCGTAGGTAAAACGGAATTATGTAAAACATTGGCTAACTTCTTATTTGATGATGAAAACGCCATGGTACGTATTGATATGTCAGAATTTATGGAAAAACACAGCGTATCTCGCTTAGTTGGTGCACCTCCAGGTTACGTTGGTTACGAAGAAGGTGGCTATTTAACAGAAGCTGTACGCCGTCGCCCATACTCGGTGATTTTGCTTGATGAAGTCGAAAAAGCACACCATGATGTGTTCAATATTTTATTACAAGTGTTAGATGATGGACGTTTAACTGATGGTCAAGGTCGTACTGTTGACTTCCGCAATACCGTTGTGATTATGACTTCTAACTTAGGCTCACATCTCATCCAAGAAAACAAAGATATGGATTATGACAGCATGAAAGCTTTAGTGATGTCTGTCGTAGGACAACATTTCCGCCCAGAATTTATCAACCGTATTGATGAAAGCGTTGTCTTCCACCCATTAGGCAAAGAAAACATTCGTGAGATTGCGACAATCCAACTAGCTCGCTTGATCAAACGTATGGAAAGCCATGGCTATCAATTACGCTTTACAGATGCGTGTTTAGACTTTATTAGTGAAGTAGGTTATGACCCAGTTTATGGTGCAAGACCGTTGAAACGTGCTATTCAACAAGAAATTGAAAACCCATTAGCACAGCAAATTCTGTCTGGTAAGTTACTTCCTAATCAATTAGTCACGATTGATTATCTAGACGGAAAAGTGGTTGCTAATCAATAAATAACTTTCTTAGCTATCAAGCCCAATACTTATGTATTGGGCTTTTTTATAAAGTGCGGTCATTTTTATCAAATTTTCTGTAATAATTTGTATAATCTTTCGTCTAAATTAATCATGATACCCATTAATTTTTTAACACGCTTTAGGAGCATTTTATGAAAAAACTTTTTGTATTTCTTGCAACATTATTCATGTCAATTCAGATTCTAGCCGTTGATTTTAAACCTTTTGAGCAAGCTTCATTTGATGCTGCACTGCAAACGAATAAACCCGTTTTAGTCGATGTTTATGCTGATTGGTGCCCAACTTGTAAACGTCAATTAAGTATCTTAGAGCCAATGCTACAAGAAGAGCAATTCAATGATTACAGCGTATTTAAAGTTGACTACGACCAGCAAAAAGAAGTACTTAAACGCTTCAATGTAACGCGTCAAAGTACGTTAATTTTGTTCAATGAAGGCAAAGAATTACGCCGTGGTATTGCAGAAACCAATGAATCGCGCTTACGTCAGTTTATCACGGTATCTGAATAGTTCATGAGGTTGCTTATATGGATATTAGCCTAACAGTATTAGCACTAAGCTTATTAGCAGGATTACTGACAACGCTTTCACCTTGTGTATTACCTATTTTGCCTATCGTTGCCTCTTCAGCGATGGCAAAACGTAAAATAGGTTTATTTACCCTTGCTTTTGGTATGGCAATTTCTTTCACTTTGGTTGGTACAGTTATTGCCTCTATTGGATTAGCACTTGGTTTAAATAGTGAATATTTGCGTTATGGGGCAGCAATATTAATGCTGTTAGTCGCCTTTTGGTTACTCAGCAATCGCTTACAAGCCTTGTTTAGTCATTATACTTCCGCATTAAGTGGTCGTGGCGAAGCATGGTTAAGTGGCTTTAATCCTGAGTCTGCTATTGGGCAATTTTTAGTGGGTATATTGTTAGGTATTGTTTGGGCACCTTGTATTGGTCCAACATTAGGCGCAGCAATTGCACTCGCTAGCCAAGGAGAAGCCCTTGTAAGCGTTGCTTTAGTCATGGTGATCTTTAGCTTAGGTGCCGTTATTCCATTAATTGCAATTGGTCTCCTTTCTCGTCAATTTTTCCGTGACAAACGGGAGAAATTGGCCGATGCTGGTCAGAAAGGGCGCAAAATCATGGGTTGGAGTCTACTTGTTGTCGGTTTATTAGTCTTAACTGGATTTGACAAACAAATTGAAATTTGGCTAGTCGAATTAAGCCCTGCATGGTTAACTGACTTGACTACACGTTTCTAAATTAAGGATCAAAGTGCGGTTGAAAACACAAAAATTTTACACCTCAATATATCCTGCTTAGACAAAATCAAGGTAGACTGCATGTCTACCTTTTTAGTATGGTTGTTGACTGATTTATGCTTTGAGACAATCCCATTATTTGTAAAAACTAACAACGTAACCACATAAAAAAGGCAAGCCAACTCGCTTGCCCTTAAATAAAAAGATCATGTTTATGATCAATTCGACAATTATTCTACAGTTAGTTTTTTACCATCAAAGCTCATTGTCTGAACTGAAGTGAGTGGTTTACCACCATCAGTTTCACCACCGATCAATAATACTTTGTTATTATAAGAAACTGCTAGCCCATAGCCGATGTTAGCAGGAAGCTCACCGACAATTTTCCAGTTACCACTTTTTGCATCTAATGCATATACATCTTTATGATAAGTTTTCTTCAAACCACCTGTACGGTGCGCATCCATGATACCTTTTTCATAGTTTGCAAGCGCGCCTGGGAAGTTTGCACCACCTGTGACAATATAATGGCCGTTAGTATATCCGCCCATACCACCAGCAATACCGTCTTGTTTGTCATAACCTTTTGGTGCAGGTAAATCACCTAATTTTTTCCAAGTAACACCATCTTTACCAATAGTTCCTACTGCGCTGCCCGGTGAGCGTAAACCTGCTTTTACTTCGCCATTTACAACTAACAATTTACCATCTTTGATTGCCACTGCTGCGCCTGCACGACCTGAATATGGGAAGTAACCCTCATTACGCCATACATTGTTTGCTGGCTCATAACTTAGAATTTCAGGTGAGAAGAAGAAATCTTGTGCGCGTAAATTGAAATATGGATCAAAAATTGCTTTTTCTTTCTCTTTATCACCACCCGCTGCTTTGACATCTTGGAATAAACCATTCCAAATTTCATGGTTTACACCACCAACGAAATAAATCTTGCCGCCATCTGCTGCAACACTCGCACCAACAGAAGTTGAGCGTGGTGAACGCGTTGGTAATTTCATCCAAGTATTATCTGCAGGATTGTATTCATATGCATCATTGATAATTTGATTTTTTGCAACATCAGTATCTTGGAAGCCACCAAACACATAAAGTTTACCATTTACACCAGCAGCAACAGGTTGATTACGTTTACCACCTGGGAATTCAGCAATTTCTTTCCACTCTTTTGGATCTTTAAGATTTAATGAATAGAATTTAGTTGTACCAGTGCCACCTAAACCCACATAAACGGTATCACCAACTAATGCACCAGCGCCCGCTTTAATGCCTTCTGGTAAATCTGGATATTGTCCTGCTTGTGCTGCGAAAGCGGTTGCTGCTAGAGCTGCAAATAAAGCTGTTTTTGTAAATTTCATTTTATTACCTCAATTAGTTAGGTTAGTAAGAATGAATACCTATTCAGATACAACATTGAATGGCAAGTTTTAAGTTAAAGCCAGCCAAACACGACTGGCTTTGAATTCCATTTCCTCACGCCATTAAGGCATCAGAAGATTTGGTATAAAGGTGATAATTTGTGGGAAAATCGTAATCAATACTAATGTAACAAAAATTGGGACTAAGAATGGTAAAACCCCTTTCGCCACAGTACTTACTGGCATATTACCTACACGAGCAACTACGAATAACGCCATACCCATTGGTGGAGTTAAAATACCAATCATCATATTCAACGTCGTCATTACACCAAAGAAAATCAAATCAATACCAAAGTGAACCGCAATTGGAATTAACATTGGTAATACTAAGAATTGCAATGCTAACGCGTCAATGAACATCCCTAAGAATAACAATAATAAGTTGATCATTACTAATACTGTTGTTGGTGAGTCAGCAACTGCTACAAAGACTTCTGCGATCTTCATTGCAACTTGCTCACGTGCAATCATGTCACCGAAGAAGGTCACAGTCATCACCATAAGTGCGGTCACCCCTGTAATTGCCATTGCTTCAATACAGCTTTTAAATAGCATTTTGAAGTCTAACTCTTTATATACAAACATACCAATGATGATTGAATAAAACGCTGCAATAACCGCTGCTTCAGTCGGAGTAAATAAACCAGAGAAAATTCCCCCGATAATCAATATTGGTGTTAACACTGCCCAAATTGCTTTTTTAAATGCTTGACAACGTTGTTCTAAAGTCGCTTTTGGTGTTCTTGGATAACCACGTTTTTTAGCCACATAATAGTTCATTATCATTAACGCGATCGTCACTAATACACCTGGTACGAAGCCTGCAATAAATAATTTAGCAATTGACTGGTTAGCAATAACACCATAGATAATCATTGCAATACTTGGGGGGACAAGTGGACCGATAATACAAGAAGCTGCGGTAATACCACCACAAATATCATCATCATATCCAGCATCACGCATCGCTTTAATTTCTAATTGACCCAAGCCGCCTGCATCAGCGAGCGCTGAACCTGACATACCAGAGAAAATTAAACTCGCACCGATATTTACATGCCCCATACCGCCTCTATAATGACCGAGTAATGCACGTGCGAAATCAAAAATACGCTCTGTAATTCCCCCTGTATTCATCAAAATACCCGTTAAAATAAAGAACGGTACACTTAATAATGGGAAGCTGTTTAAACTATCTGTTAATTTTGATGATGCCGAGTTAACAATGTTCCAACGTGTCATTGCAAAATAAAGTAAAGTTGCAATGAATAGTGACCAACCAACAGGGGTCCCTATAAACATAATAATAAGCCAGACAACTAAAGTAATATAAACAGCATCACTACCAAATTTCACATAGTTAGAAATACGTAATACTTTATACCAATCTGGTTCAATAAATAAAATTGCAAAAATAATGACCGCACTAATGATAAAAGCAATAACTGGAATATAGCTTAATTTGTTTCTATAGTTTTCAGCTTGTGCCTGGAAAAAGCGGAATAACATTAAGCAAGAAATAAATGGTAATGCGGCATACATCCATTTTTCATAAATAATCGTTTCTCGACCAATTAAATCCGAGGCAAAAGCAGTTAATGCTTCCATTTTAAAACTAGAATCGAACCAAACTTTAAAACCTAAATGGATAAAAATAATGATCGAAATAAAAATGAGAATTTGTACAAAAGAGTTTGTCACTCTTCTCACTTTCTCAGGCATAAAATTAGTTAAAAAATCAATGTAAACATGTTGCTGGCTACGAATACCCATACTGATACCCAATAAGCCGACATAGATAAATAGCAATCTTGCGAGTTCTTCACTCCAAATAAATGGGGAATGAAAAATTTGACGAGCAACGATTTGTGCTAACAGAATCAGAAAGATTCCGATGAACATCACGCCACCGATCCATTCTTCTAATTTATTTATTATTTTCATAGATACCTCAACAACCCAATAAAAATGAACCTTATCCCTTAAGAATATAGGGATAAGGTTACTCACATTTATTTAGTTAAATTAGAAATTTCTTCTACAGCCATTTTACCGACTTCACCATTTTTCTTGAGATACTCATCATAGTATGGTGTTAATGCTGCTTTAAATGGTTTGAGATCTGGTGTAGTTACAGTTACGCCTTGACCTTTGAAAAATTCAACTAAGCTATTTTCACCATCAACGAAGAGTTTAGTATGGTACTCAGCTGCTTTAGCTGCCGCATCTTTAACCACTTTTTGTAAGTCTTCTGGTAAATCAGACATTGTTTCATTACTTACAAGATAAAGTTGGTCATTTAAGATATGGTTAGTTAACGCTAAGTATTTTTGTACTTCATAGAATTTTTGTGCTTGGATTGTTGGTAATGGGTTCTCTTGACCATCTACAGAGTTAGTTTGAAGCGCTAAATACACTTCTGAGAATGCCATTGGCGTTGGCGCTGCACCAACATATTTAGCATATGCAAGGTTAGTTGCTGCGTTAGGTACACGTAGTTTTAAGCCTTTCATATCATCAATGCTGTTAATAGCACGGTTAGATGTTGTTTGGCGAGTACCATTATAAGCAACAGATAATACTTCTACATTTAATTCTTTATCAATTTTTTTCAATAAACCTTGACCAAATTTTGTATCTAATAATGCTTTCTTCGCTGTTTCAAAATTTGGGATCATGTAAGGTAATGCAAATACTTCTGCTTCAGGGAAGTAAATTTGGAAACGCGCTGACTCACCTAATGTGAAATCTAATGCACCGTCTTTTAATTGTTTAATCATAACACGGTCATCACCTAATTGCGCACTAGGGAAAATCGCAACCTCAATTTTGCCGTTAGATTTTTCTTTCACTTCTTTAGCAAAAAATTCTACTGCTTTATATTCGTTCGAGCTTGGGCCTGCTACCATACCGAATTTAAGATCGTAATCTGCTGCAAAAACAGAAGCCGAAACGCCTAAACATAAAGATGCGAGTAGTAGTTTTTTAAATTTCATTATGAGTTCTCCTCTATTGGTTACGTTGGGATTACGTTAAAATAATGATGAAATAAATTTCACACGTCTGCATTCTAAAGTGAAAAAACTATTTTTTATATAGAAAATGAAGTTTTATTTCATAAATGATAGCTACGTCACAAAATTGAACATTTCTCCCCTCTAAAACGATGTAAAATGTTTACCAAAAAACGATGTTTTATATAATGCTTGGAGTTTTATTTCAATATAGGTAGTAAAGCCATGCTAAGTGACCAAGATATTTTTCATCGCTATCAAATAAAATCTAATGAGTTTAAAAAAAAAGCAGACATTAGTTTAATTGGTCATTCATTATTTGATATGTGGGAAGACCTACCTAATGGAACACCAACTCTAGCAAACCAAAGTGTCGCTAATTTAGGTATTTCTGGCGTAAGTACTCGACAATATCTTGATGTAATTATTAAACCTAAACTTATCACTCATTTAGGTAAACATATCTTCCTTTTCTTAGGGGTGAACGATATTTGTAAAGAAAAAGAGTATTCTCCCGCTAAAGTCATGGAGTGGTTGAATCAAATACTGGATCATTTACATACTATCTCTCCACATTCACACTACTATTTATTAGAAGCTACCCCAGTAAACGCTATTTCAACGGTCACTAATACACAAATTAATACACTTAACACTTATTTAAAAGCAAACTGCCCTGAGACTGTAACTTATATTGAAACACAATCGGTCTTTAGCAATAGTGACCATGAATTAAATTTAGCTTTATGTACTGATGGATTACATTTCAATCAAGAAGGTTATCAAGTTCTGGCTAATTTATTAGAAAAATATTTACAACAATAAACATTAAAAATGTCTTTAAATAAAAGAAATAATCACTGAAATAAAACCACAAAATACTTGTGTCTAAATATGCGACAGAGATCGCAAATTTTCATTATTTTAGTTGTTATTTTTTTATTCTAAGATTAATCTATACAAATTGGAGTCAATCTTCTTTTGACAAAATAAGACTGGAGTTAACATGTCAAAATTATCACATCAACAAATTTTAGAACAAATCAAATATGGATTAATTGCCTCTTGCCAACCTGTCGATGATGGTCCTATGGACTCACCTGAAATTGTTGCTGCTATGGCACAAGCCTCTGTGATTGGTGGTGCCGCTGGTTTACGTATTGAAGGTATTGAAAATCTCAAAGCGACTCGTAAAGTTGTTAATGTTCCTATCATCGGTATTGTCAAGCGAGATCTAGATGATAGTCCTGTTCGTATTAGCCCGTTTTTACAAGATATTGATGATTTAGCTGCTGCTGGTGCAGATATTATTGCATTTGATGGTACTGACCGTATCCGCCCTACCACACGCGAAGCAATTGTAAAACGGATTAAAGAGTTAGGTTGTTTAGCGATGGCTGACTGTTCTAATTTTGAAGAGGGTATGCACTGCCAAAACTTAGGTGTTGAAATCATTGGTAGCACAATGTCAGGTTATACAGGGGGGGAGGTCCCCTCAGAGCCAGACTATCAACTGGTTAAAGATCTTAATGCTGCAGGTTGCCGCGTGATGGCTGAGGGGCGTTACAATACACCTGAATTAGCAAAAGTCGCTATTGAAATTGGTGCTTATTCTGTCACAGTAGGTTCTGCATTAACACGCCTAGAACATATTGTCAGTTGGTTTGCTGATGCGGTTAAATCAGCCAAATAGTTTTAAGTAGAAAGGAGAAATTATGCGTTGTTTAGCATTGGATATTGGTGGCACTAAAATTGCCTCAGCAATTGTTGTTGACGGCAAAATCGAGCAGCGTCAACAAATCTCTACTCCACAGGCAGATGCAGCAAATGCAATGCATGAGACTTTGGCACAAATCCTAGCACAATATGCTGGACAATTTGATTATGTTGCTGTTGCTTCAACTGGCATTATTAATAATGGTATCTTAACTGCGCTTAATCCAAAGAATTTAGGGGGATTAGCTGAATTTCCGCTGAAACAAAGTATTGCACAGCATACAAATAAACCTATTGGTTTACTCAATGATGTACAAGCAGCAGCCTGTGCAGAATATAAAGATGAAGATAAAAACAAAATCCAAAATTTCGTCTTTATCACTGTATCAACAGGTGTCGGTGGAGGAATCATTTTAGAACGCCGTTTACTGACTGAACCTAATGGTGTCGCAGGTCACATTGGGCATACCCTAGCTGATCCGAATGGCCCTCTCTGCGGTTGTGGTCGCGTAGGTTGTGTAGAGGCAGTTGCTGCTGGACGTGCGATTGAAGCTGTATCTAGCCAGTGGAATCCGCCTTGCACCCCCAAAGAAGCCTTCGAGCTATTTAGAAAAAATGATGAAAAAGCGACCGCACTTATTCAACGTTCAGCAAAAGCAATCTCTCATTTAATCGCAGATTTAGTCATTGGTTTAGATGTACAAAAAGTGGTCGTTGGTGGCAGTGTTGGCTTAGCTGAAGGTTATTTACCTTTAGTCCAACAATATTTACATGCGATGCCACATTTCTATCATTGCACTGTAGAACAAGCTCGTTATGGACAAGATGCAGGGTTAATTGGCGCAGCTTGGTGGGTAGGCGATTGTCTACAACAAGGTATCAATTTGAAATAGGAGAAGATTATGTTTATTGGTGATTTAACTCGTGATGACTTTAGATTGGGTCTACCTAAAGTCATCATTGAGGTATGTGAATATTTAAATACGCTAGATTTAGCTGCATTAGAAACAGGTCGTCATGATATTACCGATCAAATTTATATGAATGTCATGGCATTTGATACAGCCGCAGCTGAAAGCAAACAGGCAGAATTACATCGTCAATATATTGATGTACAAGTATTGATTTCTGGCAAAGAAAACATTGAATATAGTGTTGCTTATCCAACACTCACTAATTATACCGACTATGATGAGAAAGATGACTATCAACTCACACCAGAAATTGAATATAAGAGTACATTGACCTTAAAACCTAATATGTTTGTCGTGTTCTTACCTTATGAGCCACATAAACCTGGCTGTAATGTTGATAATCAAGTGGTCAGTCTGAAGAAACTTGTGGTGAAAGTGCCAGTAGAATTACTGTAATTTTGATCGCACTTTTAAGGAGCCTCTATGTTAGTCAGTGGAAAAATTTTAGATACAATTGGTGCGCTACACGATAGCCTTACTAAAACAGAAAAAAGAATTGCTGCAACGATTCTTGCATCGCCAGATTTGCTCAGTCAGTCTTCTCTTTCTGATATTGCGAAACACCTTGATGTCGGTGAAGCAACATTTATTCGTTTCTGCCGTACACTCGGCTTCAGAGGCTTCACTGACTTTAAATTAGAACTTGCAATTGAATTAGCTACTAGAGAAAAGCAATACCATTCTTTACTCGATACGGATATCTCATCTTCCGATGATCCAAGAAGCATTGCCGCAAAATTACAAAGTACTATAACCAATGTCATCTCAGAGACAGTGAATCTATTAGATTTCAATGAGTTAGAAACCATTGTCAATTTGATGATGAAGGCAAAACGTATTTTCTTATTTGGTGTAGGCTCTTCAGGCATTACTGCAGAAGATGCGAAAAATAAATTTATGCGTATTGGCTTACAAGTGGACTCTACTTCGAATAACCACTTTATGTATATGCAAGCCGCTCTGATGCAACCAGGCGATGTGGTGATTGGTATTAGTCACTCTGGTTACTCTAAAGAAGTGATCCAAGCACTTAATATTGCGAAAAAAAATGAAGCGACAACTATCGCTATCACACATAACCTACGTTCACCAATTACCCATGCCGCTGACCACGTGTTGATTAATGGTAATCGTCAAGGGCAATTACAAGGTGATTCCATGGGAACAAAAATTGCTCAACTTTTTGTCTTAGATTTGATTTACACTTTAATCGTCCAAGCGACTGAAGATAAAGCAACTAAAACGAAGCAAAAAACAGTTAATGTCATTTTAGAACAACGTGTCAAATAACACATTTATAGGAGTGTCCAATGAAAAACTTAAAAGGTATCTTCAGCGCATTGTTAGTTTCTTTCAACGCTGATGGTTCAATCAACGAAAAAGGCCTACGCGAAATCGTTCGTTATAATATCGACAAAATGAAAGTCGATGGCCTTTATGTTGGTGGCAGTACGGGTGAAAACTTTATGCTTTCAACAGAAGAGAAAAAAGAAATCTTCCGTATTGCAAAAGATGAAGCAAAAGATCAAATTGCATTAATTGCACAAGTAGGTAGCGTCAACTTACAGGAAGCAATTGAGCTAGGTAAATATGCAACAGAATTAGGTTATGATAGCTTATCTGCCGTCACACCTTTCTACTACAAATTCAGTTTCCCAGAAATCAAACACTACTACGATAGCATTATTGAAGCTACAGGTAACTACATGATCGTTTACTCTATTCCATTCTTAACAGGTGTAAACATTGGTGTTGAACAATTCGGTGAGCTTTATAAAAACCCTAAAGTATTAGGTGTGAAATTTACAGCGGGTGATTTCTATCTATTAGAACGCTTGAAAAAAGCTTATCCAAATCACTTAATTTGGGCTGGTTTCGACGAAATGATGTTACCTGCAGCAGCATTAGGTGTCGATGGTGCAATCGGTAGTACATTCAACGTAAATGGTGTCCGTGCACGTCAAATTTTTGAATTAACACAAGCGGGCAAATTAAAAGAAGCTCTTGAAATTCAACATGTAACTAACGATTTAATCGAAGGTATTTTATCTAATGGTTTATACCTAACAATTAAAGAGTTATTAAAACTTGATGGTGTTGAATCTGGCTATTGCCGTGAACCAATGACAAAAGAATTAACACCAGAGAAAGTGGCTTTCGCAAAAGAATTAAAAGCAAAATACCTTTCTTAATTTCTCAAAAACTGACCGCACTTTGATAGTGAGAAGTGCGTTATATCCCATATAAAAAACCGCTTAAACGTCTATTTTAAGCGGTTTTCTTTTTTCTTAACGATAAGGTTGTGACCAATCTAAGAAAGTTTGCTCATCAATGACTTGTACATTCAACTCATTTGCTTTTGTCAGTTTAGATCCTGCACTTTCACCTGCTATCACTAAATCTGTTTTCGCGGACACACTACCACTCACCTTTGCACCTAAACTTTGCAATAATGCTTTAGCCTCTGTCCGCCCCATTTGAGTTAAAGTGCCTGTTAAAACGACTGTTTTTTCTTTAAATGGATTATCGTCTGCTTCTTTCAGCTCGACAGTTTCCCAATAAATCCCCTGCGCCAATAGGTCTTCGACAACTGCGACATTATGTGGCTCACGCCAGAATACAAAAATACGATTGGCAACCACCTCCCCAACATCTTGAACTTGCTGTAATTGTTCAAGACTTGCTTCTTTTAACGCGGTTAATGATTTGAAATAATTCGCTAAGTTTAGTGCAGTCGCTTCGCCCACTTCACGAATGCCTAATGCAAAAATAAAACGGGCTAATGTCGTTTTTTTCGCTTTTTCCAAACTGTCTAATGCATTTTGTGCAGATTTTGGTCCCATGCGCTCTAGACGCATTAATGTAGTAAGATCTAACTTAAATAAATCTGCTGGTGTATGAATTTGTTCACGATCGACTAATTGCTCGATGAGTTTAGCACCCACACCATCAATATCCATTGCTTTACGCGAAACAAAATGTTTTAGTGCTTCCTTACGTTGTGCTGCACAAAATAAACCACCTGTACAACGCGCAACAGCCTCACCCTCAATACGTACGATAATGGAATCACATACTGGGCAATTTGATGGAAACTCAATTTTTTTAGCATCCGCAGGACGTTTCTCATGCACAACACCTATAATTTGAGGGATCACATCACCAGCACGACGAATGATTACTGTATCGCCAATAGCAATATCTAAGCGCTCAATTTCATCACCATTATGTAAAGTCGCATTACTCACTGTCACACCCGCTACAAATACTGGAGATAATTTTGCGACAGGTGTAATCGCACCTGTTCTTCCCACCTGAAACTCAACACTATTTAATATTGTAAGTTCTTCTTGTGCAGGAAACTTATAGGCAATCGCCCAACGTGGTGCTTTCGAAATAAAACCGAGTTCTTCTTGTAACTCAATATCATTGACTTTAATCACTGTTCCATCAATGTCATAGCCTAAGTTACTGCGTTTTTGCATAATTTGACGATAAAAATCCAATACCTGTGTTATACCATGACACAACTGAACTTCCGTATTCACTGGAATCCCGATTGTTTTAAGCCATTGTAAACGCTCGAAATGAGTTGTCGGTAATTCGATCCCTTCTGCAATACCAATCCCATAAGCATTAAGTACTAATGGACGTTGACTAGTAATTTTAGGATCTAATTGACGTAATGATCCTGCTGCTGCATTACGCGGATTAGCAAAGGTTTTTTCTCCTCTTGCTAAGGCTTTCTCATTTAACAATTCAAACCCTGTCTGCGGCATAAATATTTCACCACGTATTTCCAAACGTTTCGGTGGCTTTTCTGTTAATAATTGCAGGGGAATATTACGTATAGTACGAATATTAGAAGTAATGTCCTCGCCAGTGGTCCCATCTCCACGCGTCGCCGCTTGTACTAATTTACCCTCGACATACAAAATACTTACAGCCAATCCATCAAGTTTGGGCTCACAACAAAAGGTCAATTGCTCTGGTGATACAATAAGACGATCATCAATACGCTTAACAAATGCCTTAAGCTCTTCATCTGAAAAAGCATTATCTAACGATAACATAGGGATTTCATGCTTTACTTCAGTAAACCCAGATAAAGGTTTTGCCCCAACACGTTGTGTTGGTGAGTCTGTGGTTATCAACTCTGGATATTGTTTTTCAAGATTTTTTAATTGATGAAACAAACGATCATATTCTGCATCAGGAATTTGAGGGCTATCCAGCACATGATATTGATATTCATGATAGCGTAAGGTATTCCGTAATTGTTCTAATTCGAGTTTGATACTTTTTGTCATATAAGATCCTGATAAAAACGCCCGCACTTATAATGCGGTTCAAGTGAGGCAAATTCTACAATATTTTTTTATCTCCGCATATTCATTAATATTCAAACTGCCTACACTTTGCAAACAAAAATCCACTAAAATCTTTATGGATTTTTTGTTTATTTTTAACTCATTAAGGTTTAAAATAATAAGTTATGCTATTTTCGCTATAACCCGAGTATTAATAAATGAAAAAACAAGTTTCTCTCATCTCTCTAACACTATCAGCACTACTTTATTCTAGTCATGGTTTTACAGAAACCGTGGCTAGTTGTGGAGAGGGATGTACAAAAACAGAAACCATTGATGCCTCAACAAATACACATAAAGTTGTCATTGATGGAAATAAAACAAAATCTTATTCGACCCAATTTGATAATCTGCAAAGTAATAAGAAATATCATCTTATCAATTATCTACACCTAGAAAATTCAGGTTATAAAATTTATGTGCCTGAGTGGCAGGATGCCACTAGTGCTGAAATAATCAACTATGGCAAACTCATTAGCCAAGGTAGTGGTGTGACGAGTGCTATTGATGCACAGTGGGGAAATATTACAGAAAAATTACATGTTACTAACTACGGTGAAATTCGTACTGAAGGTGGAGGCTATAATGAGTGTGGAGTTTGCTCAAGTTATTTTAAACGTAATGATGGAGGGAGAATCAAAGCACCAACTGAAGTCGTTTATGAAGTGAATAATTTAGGTAAAGATGCCCTTATTTCAGCGAATGGTGGCTTTGCAATTTGGTTAGATAATGGAAAATCAAGCAGAATCAACAATGAAGGCACAATCTCATCAAAAAGTACAAGTGTTCCTACAACAGTAATTAGATATGCCAATAATGTCGAAGTAAAAAACAGTGGAATAATAAAATCTGAAGGGCATACAGCAATTTTTATTCAAGATACGAATAATATTAAGTTGCACAATAACAATAAGATATTATCTGGAAATCCTGATAAAACTCTTATTATATTGTCAGGTGAGAATGTCTCTTTTACAAATAGTGGAGAATTGTCATTTACAAATCAAGACTCTACTAAACGTAACCAAGCTATTACTCTCGACGGGAAACAAAAATCAGAACTCACACTTCAATCAGGTTCAAAAATTAATGGCATTGTCAAAGCAAATCCGAGCAATAGTCAATTGATTTTAGAAGGTTCTGGTGAAGAAGTAGGGAGATTTAATAATCAAAGTAAATTTCAAAATTTTAATACTTTTATCATGCGTGGCGATACATGGACACTCTCTGGTCCATTTAGCTTTAAGCAATTAATCAAAGCTGAGTCTGGTAAATTAACATTCAAAGAGGGCAGTTTAACTGCACCGAATATTCAGTTAAATACAGGTACAACGTTTAATTTTACAACAGATTATGCATTAAATGGCTCGACGAATAACCAAGGTAGTTTCACATTCGAACATCAAGAACCTACACTGATGTTTAAAAATTTAACTATCAACGGGAACTACCGTGGCGACAATGGTGTACTACATTTATTTGCCGATTTTAATGGTTCTACAAATCTGACAGATAAATTACGCATTAATGGTAAAGCAGAAGGTACAACTCGCCTTGCAATCAAACATATTGGCAAAAGTGATGAAAAGGCAGTAAATGATGTCAAAATCATTGAAACCCAGCAATCTACTCATAATGCTTTTGTAATTGATGATTATCTTTCAAAAGGCGCATTTGTTTATCACTTAGAAAAACGGAATGAGAATAACCAAGATAATTGGTATCTAACAAGCTATATTAATGGTACACCGAGCTATCGACCAGAAATGGCAGGTTATGCCAATAACTTATATGCGGCGAATCATTTATTTAATTTACGCCTTGAAGACCGTTTAGCACACAATAATTTCATCAATCAATCTACTGACAAATCGCTTTGGTTACGTTTAATTAAGGGGACGACAACTAATCAAATGCAAGATCAACAAAACAAAACTCAAGCACGCCGATATATTATCCAACTAGGCAAAGATATGATTAAGGCAAATCATTATAAAGTCGGCGGAATGTTTGGTTATGCTAAACAACATAACAAAATAGAATCCTTACATACCCGCCCTTCTCGAGCAAAAATACAAGGTTATGCCTTAGGCATTTACAGCACATGGTATCAAAATACTGATCATTCTTCGGGTTTATATGTTGATGGATGGCTACAATATCAATGGTTCAAAAACCAAGTCATTAATCCTGATTTAGTAGATGAATCCTATCGTTCTCGTGGTTTCAGCACATCCCTTGAAACAGGGTATAGATTGCCATTAATACAGTATCGTGTCAGTGATTGGGCACATCGTTTAGAACTTCAACCTCAAGCACAAATGATTTGGCAAGGTGTTAGCGCTAAACAATATATTGATAAACAAGGTACTGTTATTGATAGTTTAAATAATCATAATTTACAAACTCGCCTAGGCATAAAATTAAGTTTAGACAGTCACTTATTAATCCAACAATTCAATATTAAGCCTTATTTAGTATTTAATTGGCTACATAATACAAAAACTTATGGCATAACAATGGATGGAGTAATAAATCATATTCAAGGAACAAAACATCTCTTAGAATATAAAGCTGGGATTGAATCTCAATGGAACGACTCTCTACAATTTTGGGCAGATACTACTCATCGTCGAGGTAAACAAAATTTCAAAGATAATCAGCTCAATCTAGGATTCAGAATCCTCTTTTAATAAAGACGACTGATTCGCTTATAAAAAAGTGCGGTGGATAATTTCAATATTCTCACCGCACTTTTTATCAATATTGCTATTTATCAGCAAACCAAATTAACGTTGCCATCCGCCCCGTTTGTCGTTCACGACGATAAGAGAAAAATTGATCGTGCTGAGTAAAAGTACAATATTCCCCTCCACTAATATTTGTTATACCTAGTTGATTTAAACGTTGTGTTGCTAATAAATATAAATTTCCTAAATACTTACCTGACTCATTAGGATCCTGTTTAAATGCCAATCCTGCTTGCATATTTTGCTTACAAAATTGTTCAACAACTTCTTGCCCCACTTGAAATTTTTTAGGACCAATAGCAGGTCCCAGCCAAGCAATGATTTGCTCTGTAGGACTGCGAAACTGAGAGACAGTTTGCTCTAAAATACCATTACATAGTCCTCGCCAACCTGCATGTACTGCCGCAACTTCATTACCCTGTTCAGTCGTCAACAAAACAGGTAAACAATCTGCTGTCATCACAAGACAGACTTGATTTGGTTGATCTGTATAAACTGCATCTGCAGTCAGACTTGATGTATTAGTTATGGGTAATTTGATAACTTTAGTACTGTGAATCTGTTCTAAAAAAACAGGCATTTGCGGTAACTGCAATCTTTCCATGAGTAAAGTGCGGTTAGTTCTCACCGAATTTTGATCATCCCCAACATGGCTACCTAAATTGAAACTATCATAAGGTGGTAAACTAACGCCACCTTGCCTTAAGGTACTAAAAGCAGAAACTGTATCTGGTCCATTCCAGTTAGGTTTAATCAGACTCATCTTCTTTTCTACTTAATAATCGAGATCATCTTTATGTAACTGATAATCTGCTTTTAAAACATCAACTAACTCAACAAAATCTGCGGGTAATGGGGCCTGCCACTCCATTAGCTCCCCAGTAATAGGGTGTTCTAAACGAAGCATAATCGCGTGTAATGCTTGTCTTTTAAACTCACGTAATACCGACATCAGTTCTTCACTTGCATGCTTAGGAGGACGAGGGCGACCACCATAAGTTTGATCACCTAATAATGGATGAGCAATATAAGCCATATGCACACGAATTTGGTGGGTCCGCCCCGTTTCCAAACGTAAGCGCAACCGCGTGTAATTACGAAAACGTTCCATAATACGATAATGGGTTACTGCTGGTTTCCCCATTGGATGCACAGCCATTTGAGTACGCTTAGTTGGATGACGTGCCATTGGTTGTTCAACCACACCACCTTTAGTCATAATGCCACAAGCAATCGCTTCATACTCACGAGTAATTTTACGTTTTTGTAAATCACGCACTAATTTTGTTTGAGCAGGAATCGTTTTTGCTACAACCATTAAGCCTGTTGTATCTTTGTCTAAACGATGTACAATCCCTGCACGTGGTACCTCTGCAATTTGTGGATAATGATACAAAAGTGCATTTAATACTGTACCCGATGGATTTCCAGCCCCAGGGTGTACAACTAAATCCTTTGGTTTATTAATCACTAAAATATCATCATCTTCATATACAATATTGAGAGGTAAATTCTCAGGTTCAAAACGCGTATCATCTTCAACTTCAACCGTAATTTCAACATGTTCCCCACCATATACTTTAGTACGTGGAATGTTTACAGGCTGCCCATTCATGTGGACTAATCCCTCCTCAATCCAGCTCTTTAATCGTGATCGTGAGTAGTCAGGGAACAATTCAGCTAAAGTTTGGTCTAAACGTTGTCCCATTTGAGATAGCTGAACTTCAGCCGACAAAGTAATTTGTGTCATAAAGAAAAAAATCCGTTAATGGAGTTTGCTTATTTAATAATGTTATATACAATATTGGGTCATTGTAACTCATTTATCATTGCTCGTAAAAATAAGGATTATCTAATGCGTAAATTAAAATCATTCACGCTTATTGCTTTAACCGCATTTGCTATTAGTGCCTGTTCAGGCTCTAAAGAGGTGGAACAACGTCCGGAACAAGAGCTTTATAATGTTGGTCAAACTTATTTGCAAGATGGCGATTATTCACAAGCTATCCGCTATTTAAATGCACTACATACTCGTTTCCCTGGCAGTAATTATAGCGAGCAAACTTTATTAAACTTAATCTATGCAAATTACAAAACTCAAGACTATACACAAACTCTGATTTTAGTTGATCGATTTTTACAACAATATCCTACTAGCCGTAATTTAGATTATGCTCTTTACATGGCTGGTTTGACTAACTCTGCATTAAGCGACAACTATATTCAAGACTTATTCAAGGTGGATCGAGCGACGCGTGAAAGCACATCGATTAAAACAGCATTTGCTAATTTCCAAACACTTGTACAACATTTCCCTAATAGCCCTTATACACCAGATGCCCTCGCTCGCATGGCATATATCAAGGCAAGTTTAGCTCGTCATGAATTATCCATTGCCAAATTTTATGCCAAACGTGATGCTCATATAGCAGTGGCAAACCGTGTGGTTGGTATGTTACAGCAATATCCTGATACACAGGCTACTTATGAAGCATTACCATTAATGCAAACGGCTTATGAGAAAATGAATCTAAAAGAGCTCGCAGCACAAACTGCAACTATTATTGAAGCCAATAAAGGCAGAACATTTGCCGAAGTAGAAAAACCTACCGAACCAAATGTGCAATTAGCACAATAAATTTAACATTTTAAAATAGGGATACTCTCAGTGGTATCCTATTTTTTATCCCACTAGAATCTGTGCTAAAGGTATATCCCAGCTTGCTAGTGGTAAGTGCTCGACTTGTTGACATTGGTGTGCTAGCCCAATAGGAATAAAAGATTTCTGTTGCCAATTTTGTAAAGTACGATCATAAAATCCTCCCCCCATCCCGAGACGATTTCCTTGCTGATCAAAAGCAACTAAAGGAACAAAAATAATATCTATCTCGTTCAATGGTAATACTTGCTGCACGTTTAATTTTGGCTGCCAAATACCGAATGTATTTTTCTGCATTAATGTTTTTGGCTGATACCCTAAAAATAATAAATATCCTGCACAAAATGGATGTAATACAGGTAAAAACACATTCTTCCCTTGTTCCCATAGATGTTCAATCAATAACTGAGTCGAAATCTCACCATCAAAAGCCAAATATAATGCAATATTCTGTGCTTGTTTTTGATCGATGAGTTGCAAAGCTTTCTGGGTAACAATAATTTCAGCTTGTTTTTGTTCAAATGTAGTCAACTTTTGACGAAGTTGCCTAACTTGGCGACGAATTTTTTGACGTAAGAGAGAATGGGTATTCATGAAATTGATCAAATGAAGAACCCGAGATGCCGCTGTAGGCATCAGTCCTTGAACCCAACGGTTCAAGGGAATCAGTTATAACTATTTTTAGGCTTCTTAGTAAAACTAAGCATGCACACCAACAATTAGAAACCAATTCATAATATAAAAGTATCGGCTCAGGGACATAACCCACTGGCAAACACCTCAGGTAATCTTTATTTTATACTAACTTAATTTAAGTCTATTGACTAGCGCTAATTCATTATTTGTTTATCAGTTCAACTAATTAGGCATTAATTGCTCGATTTTTGTGTCAAAATAGTTTCTAAAGAATGATCGAGTTGCTGAATCCTTGTTTTAAGTAAATCTTCAATAGATGTCGTTTTTTGTTGCTCCTGTAATAATTCATAACTTAAGTTTAATGCAACAATAGACAAGACTCGCTCTAATTGTAAAATACCTGTACGTTCTTTCATCTCTGACACTCGTAGATCAAGCACTTTTGCTGCTTGCTTTAGCGCCTCATGCTGCTCTTCTGGACAATTTAAACGCAAAACCTGCCCAAGTACAGGTAACTCAATACTTTTAGACGACATCTCGCCTCCATTCAGCTTAATTATTTTAAGTATTATTATGCCATAGCTAAAAAAATCCGTCTAATTATTGGTTGCATAGCATGAGAGTGGTAAACTGATACCCACTTATTAAATAAAGAATTATAAGGTCAGAATCAATGTTGTCTTATTCCGAATTTTCCCAAGATCTAAAAAATGCAGGTATAGCACTTTCTAGCGCCGAGCTCCATGGTTTTTTAAGTGGCTTAGTTTGTGGTGGCGTAACAGATCAAAGCTGGCAACCTCTCTTATTTCAATTTACTAACGAAAATCATGCTTACCCGCATACCTTGCTACAACAAGTTACCCAGTTGTATCAACAAATTCGTGAAAAATTAGCAGACATTGATGGATTTGATTTTGAACTATGGCTGCCTGAAAATGAGGATGATGTTTTTAGCCGCGCAGATAGCTTATCAGAATGGGCAAATCATTTCTTATTAGCTCTAGGATTAGCTCAACCCAAACTAGATAAAGAAAAAGGTGATATTGGTGAAGCACTCGACGACTTACATGATATTTGTCAATTAGGTTATGATGAGAGTGATGATAAAGAAGAATTAAGCGAAGCCTTGGAAGAAATCATTGAATATGTGCGCACCATTGCTTGCTTATTATTCACTCATTTTCAACCAGCCCAAACTGAACAAAAAACTGTATTACACTAATCCACATTATAAGGAGAATAAACATGGATTTAGCTTATATGGCTACGCTTCCGCAACAAGAATTTATTGAACGCCGTAATAAAGTTTTTGAGCAAATGCAAGATGATTCTGTATTTATTGTTTTTTCTGAAATTGAAAAGCGCCGTAGTAATGACTGTGCTTATCCATTTCGTCAAGATAGTTATTTTTGGTACTTAACAGGCTTTAATGAACCCAATTCAGTACTCATCTTACGTAAAAAATCAGGCAAACAAGAAAGTATCATTTTCGTTCGCCCTTCTGATCCTTTACGAGAAACATGGGATGGACGCCGTTTAGGTGTGACAAATGCACCAACTAAACTTTCTCTAGATCATGCTTTTTCGATCGACGACTTTAGTGCTGAATTTCCTAAAATTTTAGAAAATACTAATGCGATTTATCACTTACCAACTCTTCATCCTTGGGGGGATGAATTACTTACACAAAGTGCGGTCGATTTTAGCCAAGCTTTATGCTGGAAAGAGATGCTAGATGAAATGCGCTTATTTAAATCAGAGAATGAAATTGCTCTTATGCAACAGGCTGGACAAATCAGTGCTCTTGCTCATATTCGTGCGATGCAAAAAACTCGTCCAAATCGCTTAGAATATGAAATTGAACATGAAATTTTACATGAGTTTAGTCGTTTTGGTGCACGTAATCCATCTTATAACTCTATTATTGCAGGGGGAGAAAATGCGTGCATTTTACATTACACTGAAAATGACATGCCTTTAAAAGAAGGCGAATTAGTATTAATTGATGCTGGCTGCGAATTTGCAATGTATGCAGGAGACATTACAAGAACCTTCCCTGTTAATGGGAAATTCAGCCAAGCACAGCGTGATATTTATGAAATTGTACTCAATG
Organism: Pasteurella canis; assembly: GCF_900454865.1. Classification (GTDB taxonomy): domain Bacteria; phylum Pseudomonadota; class Gammaproteobacteria; order Enterobacterales; family Pasteurellaceae; genus Pasteurella; species Pasteurella canis. Next base: position 1,480,102 of record NZ_UGTV01000015.1, read on the forward strand.
CGCAAAAACGTGCTCTTGAGCTTCTTGTACCTGGTAATTCAATCCAACAAGCAAATGAAGAAGTTGTACGTATCAAAGTAGAGGGGCTAGTTAAACTAGGTATTTTACAAGGTGATATTAAAGAATTAATTGAAACAGAAGCCTATCGTCAATTCTATATGCATGGATTAGGGCATTGGTTAGGTTTAGATGTACATGATGTTGGTAGTTATAGCAAAGATGAACACAATAATAACCGTAATAGTAAAGTTCGCGACCGCCCATTAGAAGTAGGTATGGTATTAACAGTTGAACCTGGCTTATACATTTCAGAAAAAGCTAATGTGCCTGCACAATATAAAGGTATCGGTGTACGTATTGAAGATAATTTATTAATCACTGAATATGGTAATAAAAATCTAACAAGTGCTGTACCAAAAGAAATTGACGATATTGAAAAATTAATGGCAAATAAGTGATAGGATAGCGCAATGTCTCTGGATAAACACTACGATGTCATTATTGTTGGTGGCGCAATGGCTGGCGCTACATTGGCTCTTGCTCTCAGCGATCAAACGGCTGGCAAAATCAAAGTCGCAGTTTTAGAAAAACAAATTGCACACCAACATAAACAAAGTGGTTTTGATTCCCGTTGCATTGCTTTATCTGATGGTAGTTGCCAACGTTTAACACAAATCAATCTACCAAATGGTCAAACGTTGTGGCAACAATTCCAGCCTATTGTTACACCTATCAAAAAAATCCATGTTTCAGATAAAGGTCACAGTGGCTTAACCGAGTTTAGTGCCCATGAATTCGATTTATCCCAATTAGGTGGAGTTATAGAATTACAAGTTGCAGGGAAAATTTTACTCAACGCAATGCAGCAATATCCGCACATTGATTACTTCTCACCAGTTGATATTACAAACATTGAATACGATACCAATCAAGTAAAAATTTCACTTAAAAATGACCGCACTTTATGTACAAAACTACTTGTCGGTGCAGATGGTACACAATCATTAGTAGCAAATGCAGCTAAGATTTCACAAAAATTAGTCCGCCAATATAACCAAACTGCTATTATTACAAATGTATTACCACAACAAGCACACCAATACCGGGCTTTTGAACGCTTTACTGACGAAGGTCCTCTCGCTCTTCTACCCATGTCAAATAATTTGATGTCTCTTGTTTGGTGTGTACAAAATCCAGAAAAATTAATGCAATGTAGTGAAACTGAGTTTCTTGTCGCATTACAACACCGGTTTGGCTGGCGCCTAGGTAAATTATTACAATGTGGACAACGCTTTGCTTATCCACTAAATTTATATCAAGCAGAACAACATATTCAACCACGTATTGCATTAATTGGTAATGCTGCACAAACATTACACCCTATTGCAGGACAAGGCTTTAATCTTGGTATTCGTGATGTGATGCAATTAGCCAAGCTTGTCGCGACAAATTATAAAACAAAACAAGATATTGGTGACTATCAAAATTTAATGCCTTATGAAAGAGCACGTCAGCAAGATCAGCAACAAATTATCAATTTAACGGATAGTCTATTGTCTATTTTTGCTAATAACCTACTACCATTACAAATTGGGCGAACATTAGGTTTAATGGCGCTTTCACAATCACATTTATTACGTCAGTATTTCGCTAAACCGACTTTAGGATGGAAATAAGATGAAAACATTTGATATTACTATTATTGGTGGCGGAATGGTCGGTCTAGCGCTAGCTGCAAGTCTTGAAAAACAACCATTGCGCATTGCTCTCATTGAAGGTTTTCCTAATCAAGTGACGACTGATTCGATTACAAATCGCGTAAGTGCAATCAATCTTGCAAGTCAAAAACTCTTAACTGAGCTGAATGTGTGGTCACAACTTACTCAACTTCGTGCCACTGAATATAATTCCATGTATGTTTGGGAAAAGGATAGTTTTGCTAATATTGAATTTAATACGCAAAGTTTAGGTCTTCCTCATCTTGGACATATTATAGAAAATCATTTAATTCAACATTGCTTATGGGAAAAAGTAAAACAGCAGAAAAATGTAGAAATTGTTACCGCACTTCCGCAAGATTTGGGCATCACAGAAAGTAATGCGATTCTTACTTTAAATAATGGTCAAATTTTATCCACAAAACTTGTAATTGGTGCGGATGGTGCAAATTCTTGGCTGAGAAAACAAGCAGATATCCCTCTTATTTTTCGTGACTATGGTCATCATGCACTAGTTTGTAATGTACAAACAGAGGAGCCACATCAACACTGTGCAAGACAGGTTTTTGCAAAAGATAGTATTCTAGCGTTTCTACCATTACACCAAGATAATTTAAGTTCTATTGTATGGTCTTTGCCTGCTGAGAAAGCAACACTATTAACAACATGTGATAAGGAAGAATTTAATCGCAGTCTTTCTGCAGCTTTTGATATGCATTTGGGCTTATGTAAATTACAAGGAGAGCGTCGAAGTATACAACTCACTGCTCGCTATGCTCGTGATTTTGCAGCAAATAGAATTGTATTACTCGGTGATGCGGCCCATACTATTCACCCATTAGCTGGATTAGGTGTTAATCTAGGCTTTCAAGATGTCGTTACACTATCTAATACTATTCAAAACAATCTCGATCTTAATGTGGATATCGGTGAATATCGCTATTTGCGAGGCTATGAACGTCAATGCAAAAAAGAAGCTATGAAAATGCTGATTACTATGCAAGGATTAAAAGATCTCTTCGCTGGGGATAATCCCATTAAAAAATTAATTAGAGGTATCGGATTGAGCGCAACAAATAAATTAGACTTTGTAAAAACACAATTAATTAAACAAGCATTAGGTTTATAAACATATACTCAATTAAAAATCTCACTCAATAATCTCTAACGATATTTATTCAATAAAGATACTATAAGAACAAACACACTAAATTTTCATTTAAAAAATGGATTAAAAGATTTGATTAATATTTTAAAGCTGCAAAATATCATTATATTGCTGATTTATTTATTAGGAAAACTCATTCAAAAGAGAATTATCTTAGATTATATATTTTATATAAATATTGAACTAAACCTTACTTACTATAAGAACTTAGTCGTAAATATATTATAGAAAAACAGTTTATGAGATTAGAATGAATTATTGAATGGCAGGGGCGGAGAGGCTCGAACTCCCAACACCCGGTTTTGGAGACCGGTGCTCTACCAATTGAACTACGCCCCTAGAAAGAAAGCGAAACCTAATTCGCTAAATAAGTGGCGGAACGGACGGGACTCGAACCCGCGACCCCCTGCGTGACAGGCAGGTATTCTAACCAGCTGAACTACCGCTCCACTCAATTTATATTTGGTAGTGACCTACTCTCACATGGGGAAGCCCCACACTACCATCGGCGTTACAACATTTCACTTCTGAGTTCGGCATGGATTCAGGTGGTTCTGCTGCACTATTGCTACCAAAAAATTTTATTTCATTAATTCACTTAATTCCGAAATCAATTAATGAAATAATACCTGGCGGTGTCCTACTCTCACATGGGGAAGCCCCACACTACCATCGGCGTTACAGCGTTTCACTTCTAAGTTCGGCATGGAATTAGGTGGGTCCACTGCACTATCGCCGCCAAGATAATCCTGTTTGATGATTTACTCTCATCTCGTTCTTCACATCTTCATACTCTACCCTCATCCAGTACAGTATAAGATTCTCAATTGTCAACAAGCTGAACTACTATCCTTTCTCTCCAACCCCTACAGTCAGAAACATGTCGTCTTGTATTAAAAATACTTGAGCGTTGTATAGTTAAGCCTCTCGGGCAATTAGTATCTGTTAGCTCAACGTCTCGCAACGCTTACACACCAGACCTATCTACGTCGTAGTCTACAACAACCCTTACTGACTCTAAGTCAGGGATGACTCATCTTAAGGCAAGTTTCGTGCTTAGATGCTTTCAGCACTTATCTCTTCCGCATTTAGCTACCCAGCAATGCCTCTGGCGAGACAACTGGAACACCAGTGATGCGTCCACTCCGGTCCTCTCGTACTAGGAGCAGCCCCTTTCAATCATCCAACGCCCACGGCAGATAGGGACCGAACTGTCTCACGACGTTCTAAACCCAGCTCGCGTACCACTTTAAATGGCGAACAGCCATACCCTTGGGACCTACTTCAGCCCCAGGATGTGATGAGCCGACATCGAGGTGCCAAACACCGCCGTCGATATGAACTCTTGGGCGGTATCAGCCTGTTATCCCCGGAGTACCTTTTATCCGTTGAGCGATGGCCCTTCCATTCAGAACCACCGGATCACTATGACCTGCTTTCGCACCTGCTCGACTTGTCTGTCTCGCAGTTAAGCTTGCTTATACCATTGCACTAACCTGACGATGTCCGACCGTCATTAGCAAACCTTCGTGCTCCTCCGTTACGCTTTGGGAGGAGACCGCCCCAGTCAAACTACCCACCAGACACTGTCCGAGTACCCGTTTCAGGCACTTCGTTAGAACATCAAACGTTAAAGGGTGGTATTTCAAGGACGCCTCCAACAACACTGGCGTGTCATCTTCAAAGGCTCCCACCTATCCTACACATCAAAATTCAATGTTCAGTGTCAAGCTATAGTAAAGGTTCACGGGGTCTTTCCGTCTAGCCGCGGGTACACCGCATCTTCACGGCGATTTCAATTTCACTGAGTCTCGGGTGGAGACAGCCTGGCCATCATTATGCCATTCGTGCAGGTCGGAACTTACCCGACAAGGAATTTCGCTACCTTAGGACCGTTATAGTTACGGCCGCCGTTTACTGGGGCTTCGATCAGGAGCTTCTCTTTCGATAACACCATCAATTAACCTTCCAGCACCGGGCAGGCATCACACCCTATACGTCCACTTTCGTGTT